>NZ_JCAPSW010000003.1:0-891479 GCF_059587045.1 Niastella sp. sgz303648
ACCAAATACTTAGAAGGTGTAAAGAAGGTGGTAAAGAAAGGTAAACAAAGTATGTCTTAAGATTGAAAAAACTTTACAGATGATACTACGGGCCTTGACGCAATACCACCTGGCAAAGCATTACTCATTCATTTTTTCGAACCGCGCCATCTCTTTTCATAAAATTTTTACTATTTTCATAACCCATTTTGCCTGATTTGACCTGCGTAACCACGTTAGTACCCTGGTGTAGCCGGGAAGCCAGGGCGTAAAGCAGTTTATAGTTTGAGGTTTGTAGTTTGTGGTTCTTTCGGTGAATCATACTATGCAATTTTGATCCTGTTTCAGCTTTAAGGTGCGGAAAGATTATAATGAATTTTCAAAGCGCGGCAGCAACAATAAACTTCAAACCAAAAACCAGAAACACAATTTATCGCGGTAGCAACCATAAACCCCGTCCGACCGGGTCATCCGGGCGGGCACAAACCAGAAACAAAAACCCCGGCACTCGTTTTTTATCATTATTCAAAACCTGCTTGTAATGAATCTTACTTTAACCGAATACCAACTGGCAAACGAGAAACAAAAACAGGACCTGATCCGCTATATCGAAAAATTTCGGCCCGACCTTCGCTTCGAGTCGTTTCTTGCCGACTGCTATTACAATTTACCCCGCTTCAGCTTTGCGCCGATTGAAATGAATTTTATTTACATCCCCGGAGGCAGGTTTACTATGGGCCTCAGTAAAAGTGAAGAACAGGCTGCCAGAAAAATTTGTGATCCCCTGCCCGTGCCGCTCTCCGAATTGCGACCGGTACGCGAAGTGCAGGTTGAAAGTTTTCTCGTTTCTGAAACGCCTTTTTTGCACCGGCATGCGCTGACTATGCTGGTACATCATAATGATTATATCCTCACAGATTATCCGGATGACCATTTTGCATGTGAATTTGAAACTGCCCAAACACTGGCCACTACATTGCAAACCGAACTGCCCCGTGAATACCAGTGGGAATACTTTTGTCGCGGTAATACCAATACGCTGTTTTGTTTTGGCAATTCCCTGCCCAATCAGGAGGAACTTTCGAAGTGGTTTCAAACTTATGATAAAGATCTGTCTGCAGTAAAAAGGAACAACTTCGGTTTGAGCTGTTTATTTTGGTCAGAATGGTGCAATGATTTTTTTCGATCTCATCCTTTACGAAATGCAAAAGGCAACTCCCGCATCCGTTTGATCAGGGGAGGCGCCGCCGATTGCTGGCCATGGGAAAGTAATGAGTGGATAGGTTGTGTATCGGCCAAGCGTACTCCCGCTACCTGGCTCATAGAAGATGAAGCATCTTTTCGGTTAATCATTAACCTGAATACAGAAAATAAAGTTTTCCGATGACAGATATACATTTTAACGGAATAACATATAAATGAATTAATGGGATTGTGGAATAATACCGGCTTGTACAAATTTAATATAAGCACGCAGGCCAATTCGGTAGTAACGCTTACTTCGCAACAGAATATCAATTACAGTGAGATAATATTTAATTAGTGACCTGATTCTTTTCTACACTTAATTTAAAGCCTCCCGATGAACCAGGAGGCTTTAAATTTTTAATGCGGCACACCCGTTTTTGCCTGAATCGCCTTATACACCCCATCCCACAACTCAATCCGTTTTTGTAATGATTCAATAATCGCAGTCTCCGCCTCGTGCCAGTATTGCTCATTCGTTCCGCAAAGTTCACTGGTCATTTGCAGTGCGAGGTGCGAATGATGATCGCCATCTACTTCAATATGCCGTTCGAGGTAATATTTGAAAACCGAAATGCTATCGGGGAATTTTTTATTCAGATCATTGATGATAGATAAAAACATGTTAGGGATCAGATCTTCCCGGCCAAAGGTGAAAATAGCCGATTGCAGATAAGCTTTGTTGCTGCCAATGACATCGAAGGTGAAGTTTACAAACTCCCTGGCTTCTTTAGGCGTGCCGGCTGCAACAAACGCTCTGTTCAGGTCGTTGGTTTGCCGTAATACCGATATAAAAGTATCTGTTTTCGCGGTATCCGCACCGCATTGGTGCATGGCATCGAGGTACAATTCAAAATGGCTTTTGCGGTTGCCAAAAGCATCAACATCACTTTCTTCACCAATTACTATTTCGTTTATAAGGTATCGGGTATCGGCCGATCCTTTGGGAAACCAGGGAACCGTTGTACAGGTGAGGTTGTTTTGTAGTGCTTTTAACAAGCTCATAAAATCCCACACTGCAAACACATGATACTGCATGAAAATTTTCAGATCATCGATATCATTAATAACGGAATATACAGGATGGTTGATAATTTGTTGCCGCAGAGGCTCTGTTGTCGCTTGTAATTGTTGTAGTTGTTTGTTCATGTTTTGCCTAATAAAGGGGGCAAAAGTAGGGGATTATGAGTAAAATAGTGAGCCATCCACCACCCGGCCGATGGCCCACTTTATTATATTAATCCTGCACCTGCGCATACACGCCTCTGTCTACAGTAATATGTAACCGCTGTATAAACCCCGGCATATCAAAACCCTGCTTTTTATACTCGGCCTGCACTGTTTCTTTTGCTTTGGCCAGGGCTTCTTTGCTTTGCCATAATGCTACGGTTACACAAACCAAATTTCCGTTTTCGTCGGTGTATTCATATGCTGCATCTTCAATAAAACCGGGTAAGGTTTTAATCATGGTTCTGTTTACGTGCACTCTTTCTTTGAACTCCTGTATGGCCGCAGCAGGCACTACAAATTTGTCGATAAAATTTACGGCATCTTTGGGCGCCTTTTTGTTCCTGAGCTGCGATGCATCAGCAGGTAACACATCGATCGATTGTAAAAAACCCAGCCGATCAGTTAGTGCATAGGTGCTGATAACCTTTCCATCTTTTAATTCATACACCGCCATTCCTTCATTGGTAATGGTTTTACCCGTTGCAGGAAAATTGGTGAATTGTGCAATATGCGTTCCCTGCCATTTCCACCGTACGGCTACTTTGTTGCCATCGCTTACCATGTCTTCAATATGCCACTGAATATCAGGGAAGGCTTTGATCAGGGGTAGCAACGGTTCTTCAAAAGCGGCAGCGCCTTTTTTGCCCTGTCCGCGGGTGTAGTCGTCTGATATAAACTGATTCAGCAATGACAGGTTCTTCTTATTTAAACATTGTTCGTACAGGTTTTGTACAACTTCTTTGTTGGTTTCAATAGCTATCATATTCATCTCCTTGTTTTTATTGTTTTTGTAATTCGTTTGTGTTGTTTGAGCGCCGGTCATACCGGGAATGAGCAGGGTCATTGCCAGTATTTTTGAGAAGGATGGTTTCATGTGTTTCTGATTTACCACAAAACTATACCGGCCGCCGGGGGTGGAATTGTAAAAATTCATTGATTTTGGGGTAGGAGCGTATAAAGAAATTCTTTGGCTATGAATAGGAGAAAACAGATACTTCACGAACCGGCCAATATCAATAAAACCGGGCGGCCCTGCTCCGGCTTTTACGTTGAAAGATACAGCCGGTAAAAATGTGTCCCTCAGCAATCTTAAAGGGAAGGTGGTGTATATCGATTTCTGGGGCACAACCTGCGGCCCCTGCTTATATGAAATTAAAAATTTCGCATCCCAAATACACGAAAAATATAAAAACAAAGAGGTGGTTTTTGTGAATATATGCGTTGACGCAAAAGAAAAAGAATGGAAAGAAAGTATTACAAAACTGAAATTAGATGGTATTAATCTGCGTGCAGAAGGCTTTTCGGCCAATCCTGTTTGTAAAGCGTATAATGTAAATGCGGTTCCTCATTATATATTAATCGATCAAAAAGGAAATATTGTAAACAATAACGCCGGAAGAATGGAAGAGTTATCAACCGTGATTGAAAATCAAATAGATAAACTACTAAAATAGAAAACCGCGCCACGGCCCTTTACCGTCTTGAAAGAAGGGCCCTGGCACGGTTAATTTTCCTGGAATTTTATAAAGCTAAAAACTTCAAAACCTGTTAAAATTTAAAGAACCACAAACTACAAACCTCAAACTACAAACTGCTTTAAATCAACCCCACCTCTGCAGCAATACCCATAATCTTTATCAGCGCTTCAACTTTATCTGCGGCATCCTGAACAATACCGGCCACCCGTTGCAGTTTTACTACAGATGCTTTTATTTCTGCGGTCAGTTGTTTTAATGGCAATGCATCGTTGTTTAATGCATCGATCATGGCATCGCGGGTTTCATTGATCAATGCCCTTTCGATATTATTAAGATGTATGATCAGCGGGTCGAGCTTGCGACGTTCGGCATCGGTAAGATCGGGATTGCTTTTTTCATCAATCACTTTTTCTTTGGCATTTTGTATAAACTTCAGCGTGGTTAATATTTCTGTGTTCATGAGCGGTTGGTTTTTGAATTATCAATTTCACGAATGGTTTGTTTGATGTCTTTTACCTGTTCAACAAGCGCTTTCACTTCGGCCTTCATTTCCTTCAGCGTTTTCTTTGTTTGTATCTCAGTTAAAAGTGCCGCATGCGCTTGTCGTAATTGCTGCGTGGCCACAACGGTTTCATCGCGCAGCTCTTTTACTTCGTCGATCTGTTTCTTTAAACCCAGGTAATGGTTATAGCTGTTCTCGGCAAATGGCTTATTGGCTGTATTACCATAATAGTTTTTAAAATCGGCCCTTATTTTGGTTTCCATGGCCACGATCAATGCATTTAAATGGGTTGTTTGTAAAAACTCCAAAAGGTTTTTTGTCATTTCATTGATCAGGGCATCTGCCTGTGGAACAAACTTTTTAATTTCTTTTGCCTGTTTGATCTTTATGTATTGGGTGCCTGCTAAAACAATAAGTTTTTTAACGGCCCCGCCTATGCCCGTAGGTAGCGGCGCAGTGCCACTGATTCCATTGTAGATGGTAATAAGCGAATCGATATCGGTGCCAAATGTTTTTGCCTGCTGCTCCAGGTCGGCAGCATGTTTGTCGGATGATAACAGCATAAGCGACTGGGCATACTTGTCGATAATTTCAAACGTAATATCTACTTTTTGCGTAGCGTTGAAATCGCCAACAAGGTCGCTGTATACACTATCTAATTCGGGTACTATATTGCGGGGGTCACTTAAGCCGGCTGCAAAATACACACCGCTTTGACGGCGTATATCGCACAACTCGCTTAATATTTTACTGGGATAGGCCGAGAAGTTCTTACTCGTTTCGGCAAACTGATTTACACTTTTAATTTGTGTGGTGGTTAGCGTAGCGCATGCCGTTAACAGCAAACATAAGGCTACATAAACAATCGATTTTCGCATACACTGATTTTTGACAAAAATCGATTGTTAATGATAGCAGAACAACCGTGTTATCACGGTATTTCCCCTGAGTTTATACGCAATATATTATATAGCAGGGTGTGTGTGCTCCTCTCCCCTTCAGGGGAGAGGCTGGGTAAGGGGCTACCATACCTGGTATACTTCACGCGAACCCGTTAAATACATGTCGGTATAACCGGCCATTTTCTCTTTCATTTTTTTTACGGCCTCCGCATCCTTACTATACTTCTCCCAGCTTTGCTCGTACGCAGATAAATTTTCATACTGGCTTACCATCACCACCCGGTTATACTGGCCTGTCATATCGGTCATAATGTTAACCAGCTCAACGTTATCGGCCATGGCTTCTTTAAACAACTTTGCCAGCTTTGAGGCGTTGCCGGGCTTGCATACAAAAATGTCGTGAACAATGATCATAACTGTAGTTTTACCATAAGTTACTACAGTTACATAATAACATCCAAAAGCAATAAGCAAATAACAGCTCGTAAACATGAGAAAGCACAGAAGCAGGTAATAAATTGACAATAATCAATTTTAAAAAGGCAGATGTAACTTTTGCCAGGTGGTTATTTAAGCAGCGGTATGTTCAAACCCTGCCGCAGGGTTTTATAAATTTCTGTAGCTGTACAAACTGCCGGCATTACTTCAGCGAAGGCATTTCATGCACTATTTTAACCATTGAATGGTAAAAATCAGCACACACTCACAACAACGTATCGAACCGTATTTGAAACAGCCGTATCTCTTCCGAAATACCATAAGTGCAGGTGAGCGAAAATTTATTAAAAGGCGAGATGATGAAACCCGGTCCGTAGGATATATGCATTTTGTTCGACTCTTCGCCGGGCATCCAAACACGGCCCTGATCAAAAAAACCAACAAGGCCTATTCGGCCATTCACCAGGTGCGTATGAAATGGGGTAATAAATCGCAGTTCATTATTATTGTAAAAAGATGTTTGTCCCCAGAACCTTTCTCTGCGGTAGGCCCGTAAGGTTTTTGGTCCGCCGATGATGGCATGCTGGTAATACCGGCCGTTGGTCAGCACATCATCGTTCACAATGGTTGCGCCTCCGGCGCGTATGGCAAGCGAAAGGCGTTTGGTAAACGGAAAATATGCCTGCAGCCTGGCATCATATCTTTGAAACAATTTCTTCTCGGTGAAATTGTTGCTCAGCGCACCGTTCACGATAAAGCTAAACCCCTTCATGGGCACTATGGAGTCATCAACAGATACATAAGAGTAAGTTAACTGTAAGGTTCCATATTGAACCGGCATAAATACAGCAGGGGTGGTCGAAAACACTTTCGACACATATCGATCGGTGTCGTTTCTGCTTCTTACCCTTTGATAATACGCATACACGCCCACTGTGTTTTTACCAAACGTGCGATACAGGTTAGCACCTGCAAACCATTCTTCGGCACGCAATCTGTTATAGTTGAGACTGCGGGTTACAAACTTTGTTTCGTTGCCAGTGCCAAAATAGTTCGTCCACCGTATAGCATCATACTCTGCCTTTAATCCCAGATTCCATTGACCAATTATATTCGGGTATAAGGCCCCTACCGATGCACTAAACGCATTTTGTGAAATGGAGTAATGCAGGGCGGCAGTATACTGGCTGGCAAATGGGTCTCTGCGCCATTTATAGGTTCTGTACCGGTAGTGAATACCTGCATAAATGCGATCTTCACGACTATAATAAATTATGGGGAAAAAACCCTTTTTGTTATAATTGAACCATTCATAATTCCATTGGTGGATGGAGGTATCTGAAGATATATGCATTTTGGCAGATGCAGTTTGAAATGTATTATCTGCATCATCATACACGTGTACGGCATGCCCTTTCTGCAGCACCGAATCTTTACCAGGGCCTCCAATAATGCGAATGGTTATTCCCGGCGTATGATCGATTACATTATAAACATCATTACCACCAATGCCAAACAACCGTATCTCATTTGTTTCGCGGGCATTGAATGTTCTTTGATACCAGGGGGTATTTTCTTTATGACCTTCCTTGTTTATGCGGTAAACGGTAACAACTGTTTCACTGTTGCCTGCAGTGTGAACGTCGAAATATTCCTGCTTTTTGCTTCCAACCACTTCTACTTCGCGGGCAATAAACATATAATACTCTGTAGCAAAACGCACCAGTTGATCACGGCGCGATTTTAATTTTTCAATCAGTACTTTACCAGCCGCCGCAAACACTTCGGGCGGCAATTGCTGAACAGATTGTGATATCACTGTATCGGTCAGTGCATCCTGTAAGTATTTTGCAGCATTTATCCAATCGGTAAGCGTAAGCGCATTGGTAAAAAGCCGGTCCATATCCTTTGTTTCTGTACTCAACACCTGAATGTCTTTAACACGGCAGTTGAAGTTTTGCATAAAGGGCACTTTTGCTGCGTGTATTACGATATCGATCAGCAATCCGTTGTGAACAAAAAATGCCTGGTCACGGTCGCGGGGTACCGGCACATACCATATTATGTTGGAAGAATCTTTTACACCCCAGCTCCAGTTACCTTCGTGCCGGTCCCAGTCGCCGATGAGCATATCGAACAAGCGCGATTTTAAATATTGTTGCTGGTCTGTTTTAGAGCCATGATCTTCTTTCAGTTTTTCTATTACTTCTTTGGTGCTGAGAAAGCTGGTGAAATTGCCAAGGTTATCTGCTTCGCGCCAGTCGCCATCGGGTTTTTGTTCAAACAGGTAAAGTTTATCGCCATACACAGCATTGAAAGTATCTAACGCAGCCTGTTTAGGCACATATACCAGCTTTGGCAGGGTATGGTAAATACCGGCATTTTGCGACATAACAGCAACAGCAAATGCACCGTAGGGGTGGCTCATAGAAATGCCATCATCTACAATATCTTCCAAAAAAGTGCCTTTAGCAGTCGCAGGCACTACATCTTCTCTTGATTTATTAATGGAACGAAGTGCGTATTCTTTGCCGGCGGCAGATCGCAACCGCAGCGATTTTGTTTCGTTACCCCCTCCGGCTTTATAAGGTGTTATTCCTCCTTCGACCCTGTTGAGCCATAATACAGGCACGCGAACAGGGGTGGCCCATTCAATTCGATGATTACGCCCCCATAACCGTTGAAAAAATGCTGATCGCATAAAGGAACCGTTCGCAACTACGGTTCTATATGTAGAAGTATCAGTTACAACCTGTTGAGCAGTGTTGTTGATTGAAATTAACAGAAGGGTTAAGCATATACAAAACCTGACATGGCAAAGCATAAAAAAAGATAATATAAAATTGTGCCAGGGGGTAAGAAAATAGGCAATGGGCAATCAATGTCGTTTAGTTAAGGATTTTTGTTTCTCGCAAAAACGCTCCCGCCATGGCAGGACAAAGTTGATCGCTTCGCGATCTTTAAGAATGCTAAGAAAAAGTTTTGTCCCGCCATGGCGGGACCCCTTTGCGCGTGGCATTCTTTCCTGCGGCACCCCGCCGTTTTCAGAATTGTTCATCGTATATTAGTAACCGAATTTTATCCTGATGAACAATATCAAAATGCGCATTGTACTGATACCTGTCTTTTTAATGTTATTTATACATGCATCCAAAGGCAATCAGTTACCCAAACCTGCAATTAAATCACTTTCTTCTTTTCAAATTACCTCGTTAAGCACTTTATGCAAAGTTTGGGGCCTTTTAAAATACTATCATCCCAATGTTGCCAAAGGCCAGTATGACTGGGACAGTGTACTTATAGCTAAAATGCCTGCTTTTATAACTGCCATTAATTCAAAAACTGTAGATAATATTGTTTCGGCCTGGTTGAATGAATTAGCACCGGTGAACAATTGCCCAACCTGCGACAGCGATACAGCCAAAAAATTCTTTGGCAACCTCGACACATCGTGGATGGAAACCAGCGGCTTTTCGCCGGATGTTATCACTCAATTAAAATACATTCAACACAACCGCCATCAGGGCAACAATTTTTATTTTGCCAATGCGCCGGGGCAGGGAATTAAAATAACCAACGAAAAGTCATATACCAGGGCGGAATATCAATATCCTTCGGCGCCATACCGGTTGCTTACGTTATTCAGGTACTGGAATATTGTAAACTACTTTTCGCCCTATAAATATATTACTACCCAAAAATGGCCGGCCGTATTAAATGAATTTATTCCTTTGTTCTATAATGCCGCCGATACGTTGCAATACCAGGTTTGTATGATAAAAATGATCGGCGCACTCAACGACGGACATTCGGCTCTTACCTGGTCGCCCACTCTTTCAAATTTTTTCGGAAAATATAGCATCACCGCATTTCACTGCAGCATTGTTGAAGACAAGGCAGTGGTAACATCAATTTTCAATGAGGCTTTATGTAAAGAACAGGGAATTGCGCTGAACGATGTAATAATTTCAGTTGACGGCGAAACCATTGCAGCGCGCATCAAAAAATATTTACCTTTTATTAATAATGCTTCCAATGAAGCGGCTGCCGGTGAATGCCTTTCGTCACAATACCTGTTTACCGGGAACGACAGCCTTTGCCATGTTGTTAAACTAACAGCAACACAAACGCAGCAACTTATCATAAAAAGATATGAAAAATATCAGCCGTTAATCGAACCTGAAACAAAAGCATGGAAAATAATTGACGGCAACATCGGCTATGTGAATATGGGTGTGTTGTTGCCAAAAGATGTGCAAATGATGATGGATTCGCTGACCAACACCAAAGGAATCATTTTCGATGTACGCAATTATCCGCACGATTCATGGATGAATGTAACGGCACGGTTATCGTGCAATAAATTTCAAATGTGCAGAATGAGTTATCCTGATAATAATTATCCTGGTGTGTTTAAATATCTGCCCGACCGTTCTTTTGGAAGTGATAATACCAACTGCTACAAAGGGAAAGTGGTAATACTGGTAAATGCGCTTAGTAAAAGTCATGCTGAATTCACCGTTATGGGTTTGCAGGCTGCCGCCAAAACCACTACCATAGGAAGCACCTCAGCAGGCGCCGACGGCAATTTTACAGAGTGGATTGCATTGCCGGGAGGTTTTCGTACAAGATTCTCAGGCCTTGGTATTTATTACCCCGATGGCACCGTGGCGCAACGCAAAGGTGTTAAAATTGATATTGAATGCAAACCTACTATCAAAGGAATATTATTGGGCAAAGATGAGTTGATAGAAACTGCGGTGAAAACAATTAACAATAGCAATAAGTAAAATGAATGGATGAAAAAAATACTGTAATTTGTATATCCTATTATGAAGTACCAGGAAATTACGCCCGGCGAACGTTTAAAGCCTTACATCAGGTGCTATTATTTTTTCGAGTCTGATAATTGCACAGCACTTGAAGATATTGTATTTCCCAGTGGACACATGGAAGTTATATTCAATCTGGGCCAGGGTATTTGGGAGTCGGCGGTGAATGATGTATTTCATAAAACGCCGCCTGTTGAATTATGGGGGCAAATTACGCGGCCATTGCCTGTTCGTTCACATGGCAAACTTCAAATGCTTGGAATAAAATTCTATGCACATTCAGCAGCCTGCTTTTTCAGGGAACAAATATGGGAATTTAACGATCAGGTTGCTGATGCCCGTGATCTGCTGGGCAATACACTAAACACTTTGCATGCACAGCTGATAGAAATGAAACCATTGAATAAAAGAATTGAGCTGATTGAAAATTACCTGTTGAACAGGTTGATGGCAGCAGAAAAAAATATCAACAGAATTGCAATGGTTGGTCAAATAGTGCAGGAGTTGCAACAGGATACAACGGGCGAAAATATTAAGTCCATTGCCTCAAAATATGAAATAACACCCCGCTATTTGCAAAAACTGTTTTTACAATACACCGGTGTTACGCCAAAATTCTATCATAAAATAAACCGGTTTCAGCTGAGCCTGAAACTGATAACCAAAAAGCAGGATTCTTTAACCTCCATTGCCTACGATTGCGGATATTTTGATCAGTCGCATTTCATACGTGACTTCAAATCATTTACAGGCGTTACCCCATCTGATTACACGGCTGCTTCTTTTCCGGTGTCTGTTGCGCTTACCAATAGCTGAGCTTTTTTTATCAACAAAAAAAGCCTGCATTTTTGTTGCAGGACTTTTACTTTTTTGAATGCCACTTAATTAGCAAACAGGTTGTTTTCGGCGCCAAATGCATGATCAATTATGATCTTCCATGAGCCATCGGGTTGCTGTTTCATTACTTCAATACCTTTTGCACTGATCTTCACTTCATTGTTATCTGTTATGTTCCATTCCGATCTTCCCACCGCAATGTTTCCTGTTTGCAGGCAATACACGGTTTTGATTTCCATTTTGCCGGGAATAGCAAGAATGGCTTTTATTGCCTGCCCAAATTTTTCTTTACCCGAAACAGGTTTGCCGGGCTCGGGAACTATTATGCCCGCCACATCATACATACTCATCACAATGTTTGCATCTCCCGTATTAAAGGCATTGGCCAGTGTGGCATGAACATCTTCTGCTTTTGTTGGTAAATTCATGGTGTTTATTTTTTTGGTTTCTACAATTAATCACCACAAAACTATTTCAACACCAGGGCCGCAAATTGTACAAAACGGAACAGCAATGATCAATTGATCGGGCTTGCAGGTGTGCTCACCTGTTTTAATGAGCCCCGCATGTGCGACTTATAGGGTAATACATTTATCCACAATAGCAACAAGTATGTATAGTTGAAATATATTAGCATTATTTTTCATGACTGATATTTGAAAAAGTAATATACTTATACTGGCAACTCTGTTAACGACTTTATAAAAGCCGGTTGCCGCAGGTTACTTTTTCACCTTTCAGGGAATAAAGAAAAACCATTGACCCATAACCTGATGAAGAAAGTATTAAAATATACGGGTTTTACTTTATTAACCTTTATCCTGCTGATACTCCTGTATATCGGCTGTGCGTGGATCCTATCACGATTAACCGTTCAGGCCGAGCCCAATACACAACCACAAATTAGCATATACTTAAAAACAAACGGCGTACATACCGACCTGGTATTGCCGGTAAAAACCGAGCATAAAGACTGGAGCCGCACCATTCCATATTCAAATACACTGAGCCCCGATAGCACCTTTGATTATATCTCTTTTGGCTGGGGCGACAAAGGCTTTTATCTCGAAACACCCACCTGGGCCGACCTCAAAGCAAGCACCGCCTTTAAAGCAGCATTCGGGTTAAGCCAATCGGCTATGCATGCCACTTACTACAGTAAACTGAAAGAAGGGAAGCGCTGCGTAAAGCTTGTTATTGCAAAGGAACAATACGAACGATTGATTACCTACATTGAAAAAAGTTTGCAAACTGATACTGCCGGAACGGCTATTGCCATTGCTACCAGCGTTCGCTATAACAATCACGATGCTTTTTATGAAGCCAAAGGCAACTACAATCTTTTTCATACCTGTAATACCTGGGCCAACGATGGCTTAAAAGCCTGTGGGCAAAAAGCCTGCTGGTGGACGCCCTTTGATACGGGTATATTTCATCAGTACCAATAACTATTGTTCGGTTAAGTATGCCCAAACGTGTTCAAATACGCTTTGGCCGTCATATATTTTAGCCATGAAACTCAGTGACAACCAACGTTTCATGAAAAACTCTCTTTTTTTTGGCATAATAGAATATGCCTTAAGTTGATTAAAACCTATAAAAAAGCCGTAATATCTTTGTACTGTTAAATAGATATCCCGCTTAACGGCACACGCATTAACTGCCGGTTGTTAGCCTTCAACGATTTCACTGCTACTTTGATTAATGTAATTCATCAACGATCTTCTGCCCGGTTGTTCAACGCCATTATTACAACAGTTTAATAACATAAAAACATACAACTATGATAACTATTATTAAATCATTGTTTTTCGACAAAGAACTGGTTGCTCAGATTAAAAAATCGAACACCGACAAAAACTTCTTATATACACAGGTAATAAGCGGTAAAATTACCCTGCAGGAGTATATCGCAGCCAGCTAATATACACTTGTATATGCTACCGGTCATCAACATCCTTTTTTTCCTCCCTTAAACAAGGAGGTTTTTGTATTTATGCGTGCGTAGTGCACTGCTTTATTTGCCCGCAAATATTTGAGTGAAATACAAATTGCCCCTGCTGTCGGCGGTAATGCCAATGCCCGTGAGATTATAGGGGCCTTCGATATTCTGGCGGTGACCGGGGCTTTGCAACCAGTTTTCTACCACTTCTTTTGCAGTAAGGCTGCCAAACGCCACATTTTCTGCAGTAGTAGTAATGCCTCCGATCTGTGATGATATGTTGTTCATTCGTTTTTGAAAACCATTATGTCCAAATGAGGTGCGATGCGCTGCCATGTTATCACTATGCTTTTGGGCCTGGGCACTTATAATACTATTCATTACTAATGCAGGCAGCCTTTTTTTCCGGCGATAATCATTTACATACCCCAGTACATCACTCGCCATTTTTCCACTTACATCAGAAGTTGCGTAGCTGATATCAGGTGTATGACCGGGCGCTGCAGCGGGTTCGGGCCTGGCTTCTCTAAAACTCAAAGACAATAATACAAGGGCGAGGGGAAAAATATGCTTCATACAATAGGATTACGTTGTGATTAACGCCAAATCTATACCATAATGAGATAAAGAATATTTAATATTTGTTAAAACCGGATTATATCGATACGCCATAGCCCACTTTCACTCTGTCCATTACCACATGGGTGTAAAAATGTTTTACATTTTCATTGTCCATTAACCATTCTTTTGAAAATTCTTCATAGTGCTTCATGTCTTTTGTATTAACAATAAGTACAAAGTCGTAGGTACCTGTAACGTAATAGCATTGCATTACCTCGGTACATTTATGCATGGTTGCTTTGAATTTATCTATTGACTTTGAATTTCCTTCGGCTAATATTACATCAACTACACAAGTAATACCAATGCCGGCTGCCAATGGCGAAATAACAGATACGTCTGCTTCAATAATTTTCTCATCCCTTAATCTTTTTAATCTTCGCTGTACTGCGCTTGAACTCAGATTCACCAATTCGCCCAACTCGTCGGCCGTGATTTTATTGTTTTGTTGTAAATGCCTTAGCAGCATTTTATCGTGCTCATCCAGCTCCTGCATTTTTTCGTCGTTTTGGGTTAGAAAATCGCTTAAAAAAATACCTTATCAAATTTATTTGCAAAAATCCTGCGTGCAGCCTTTGGTAGTTTTGCATTCAGGGTTTAAAAATAAAGCATCCGGAGCTTTACCTGAATAAATAATTATATCAATCATGAATAGAATTTTTTCAAATACAGAAATTGCTGCATTCAGAAATGATACAGATGGTTGCAAAAATGTAATTCATCTTAACAATGCCGGTGCAGCACTAATGCCCAATGTAGTAACGCAAAGTATTTTAGAACATATAAAATTAGAATCTCAAATAGGGGGTTATGAGGCTGCTGCCCTGCAGGCAAATGCCATTCAGCAATTTTACGAAATGGCAGCCCGGCTGATAAACTGCAAAGCCCCGAATATTGCTTTTACTTCCAGCGCTACCGATTCCTATACGCGTGCATTATCGTCGATCCCATTTCAACATGGCGATATCATTCTTACAGATAACGACGATTTTATTTCCAATCAGATCCAATTCCTTTCATGCGGCAAAAGATTTGAAACTGAAATCGTAAGAATAAAAAATGCACCGGAAGGAGGCGTTGACCTCAACGACCTGGAACAAAAGCTCACACAACTGCAGCCACGCTTACTGGCCATCACGCATATTCCAACCAACTCGGGTCTGGTACAACCGGTTAAAAGCATCGGAGAAATTTATGGCCGCTATATAAAAAATCATGCAGATAAAACCTGGTATATTTTAGATGCCTGCCAATCTATTGGGCAAATGAAACTGGATGTGCAGGAATTACAGTGCGATTTTTTAAGCGTCACCGTCAGAAAATTCTTAAGAGGCCCAAGAGGCACCGGATTTTTATACATTTCCGATAAAGCACTTGCGTATGGCCTGGAGCCTTTGTTTATTGATATGCGCGGGGCAGAATGGATTGAAAAAGACAAATACCAACCACGGGCCGATGCCATGCGGTACGAAGATTGGGAGTTTGCCTATGCGCTTGTATTGGGTACAAAACAGGCCATTGAATATTGTTTGCAAATTGGAGAAGAAAAGATCTGGCAGGAAATAAAATTACTATCCGGCTATATGCGCCGGGAGTTATCTGCGATAAATAAAGTAAGAGTTTTAGACCACGGACCTGAAGTTGGCGGATTGGTTACTTTCACTGTTAAAGGTTCGGAACCTAAATTCCTTTGCAACGAATTATTAAAGCGAAAAATTAATGTAGTGCCCAGCTACCGGAATTTTGCAGTGATTGATTTTGATGAAAAACAGGTGGAGTGGGCCATTCGCGCCTCGCCACATTATTATAATACCACAGAGGAAATTGACGTGTTTATTAACGCAGTAATGGAAATTGTGCAATAACAAATGTAATCCAGGCACTAAGCAAATAGCTCAAAATTTAGAGTTACCAAAAGAAAGGATGTGGTCGCGGTTCCACCATGATAAAACAACATGTTTAAATTCGCTTCCATAACTATTGCGCAATTCATTGGCCAGGGCAATAGGACAGGGGTAGTTCGTGCTCACTTCGCCGTTAACGGTGGTTTGCTGCATCACTGCGGCTATACGGTCGTAGTTCTTATTGTATTTATCGTATGAAAGTTCGTCCCATATCCATAAACCGATGATCATGGCAAGGGTCATGCCGGCCGCCAGCCAGGTAATATTTATAAAAGAGTACAGTCTGCTTTTGAGCAAATTTCTCAGGGCGATTTTGAGATAGTTGGTAAACATAGAATTTAATGTGCTTATGCGCCTTCTGCAATGAATATCAGCATTCTATGTTAAAAAATATGCCAGTAATTAAAATTAAGATTTACAGATAATTACAATATAAAAATCAACAGCGGCTGTTCGTTTTTGATACAATCAATGAACTAATATGGTACATAATTCAACTGTCAGTAAATCGCCCCCTCCACTCGCACCATATGGGTAAAATACATAAAGATTGAATAGGTAGTTAGTTAAAAAAACCGCCAGGCTTTCAGCCTGGCGGGCGGTATGGTCGCTGCAAAAATTTATTCCTCTATAGCAACCAGCTCCGAGGTAATTCCTTTACCTTGCTCTTTAACAATACCAACATCCGGCGCATAAAATTTATACCCAATATCTCCTTTTTCAAGATTGCTCCATTCTTTTGTTTTTAAACAATTCTCATAAGTATTTAATGGAACCCGTACAGTGAGTCCAATAGCTTCAACTTTCGCATTATCCTCGGCTACTCCTGCCGAAAACTCCTGTTGATATGAAATCCCCTGCCGTGGATTGGCAAGCATAATAATTCCGGCCATCGCTCCATTTATGCCAGCTTCCCATGAACCTTCATGATCGCGAATGGTACCATCGGGATTATAATTGTCCGTTTCTTCCCCCATGTACCAAACATTACCCATATTATCCTGGGCATACCAATCGAGGGTGCTTTCTAACAGTACATCATTTAGCCAAACCTTATCGCTAATTACTGCCACATTTATGCTCTGGATTACTTTGCCGGCGTCAATGCGCTGGAGTACATCCCGTTCAAAACCATCCCGGGTTTCGCTTTCAAAAACGTACATCCTTCCTGGTGTTTGATATGGGAAATACCTGTTGGTCAATACGGTGCTATTGGTAAAGTTCTCCGGATTGAAATTTATATCTCCTGTTTTCTTTTCAGATGAGAATTGCATTGACTGGAAAGCACTCTCATTATCACTTACTCCTTTTTTACAGGAAACCATAACGACGAAACATGCCGCCATTATGGGGCAAACCAGTTTTGTTTTCATGATTAGTTGTTTTAATAGTTGCAGCCAAAAATGTACCACCGGGGGAAAGATGCCATATGGCTGAATACAATGTAGTGGAACAGGATTTGTAAATGGGTTATTTCACCGGCCGCAACTTTTCGACCTTTCATCGTGTTTTCAAAAAAATATTCCATGCTCCGCCACAAAAATGACTTACACAAAAAAGGTTGCAATCGCGCATTAACCTTTTTTTTAAACTCGGTCTTACTTTAAGCTTCATCTATGAAAAAAGGCATATTTATCAGTGGCTGCAACGGTTACGTATCAGCTATTCTTGCCGCCAATGGCGAAGAACTGTGGCGCACTAAATTAAGAGAAGGTGTTTTGGGCGGTTCCCGTGGCAACGATCAAACCAATAACCAAACATTAGAATGTAATGGAGATACTATCATGTGCTATGTTTTTTTACCTGAAATCGGATTGATTGGCAGTCCGATGCGTATTCCTATGCTATTTCGCCTAAAACCGGTCTTATCCGAATTAAGATGATTTCCTAAATCGAGCCACTGTATATAAGGTTCAGCATTAATGATTGTTTTATCGTCTTTTCGTGACTTGAATGAAAGAACATATCCTAAACCAACATTGGTAACTGTGGGACCATTCTCCCAAAAGCGGGCATCTCCAAATGCATGTAATGCTGATTTGTTATCTTTTGTAAAGAAATATAAATTTATGTATGCCTTCCAGGATTTTGTCTCTCTATAATTTCCCGTATAGGCATTGTATTTATTTGTAAATTTTCGACTATTGCCATCGTTTTTATCTTCCCGTGTATCCACTAATTCGTATGAATCTAAAGAATCAAGATTATTATCATGCTGATACCCAAAACCAAGATTACCATAGAACGAGAAACGTTTATTCCAATAATAATAATTACCCTCAACCCCGAAGTATGCTGATGCAAAAGAAGTATCAGTTACTTGTTTGTCAAATGTCTTCAAACTATCGTACAGGTAGAATTTTTGTCTGAAAGGATTAATGCGAAAAGTAAACCATGCGAGATGCATGGATTGCCAGGGTGCAGCGAGCTCTAACTCTTTAATTTCGTTTTCAAGCTCCTCTTCATTCTTTTTTCGAAGTCTTTCATATCTTTTTTTATCCTTAACCAAGTAGTTTGCAGAATCAATTTTTCGCTTTAATTCTGCAGAATCGAGTATCAATTTATAAAAAAGGGGTGTTAAAACACGACGCCTTTCATCAGATACCAGGTGATTATTAATTGAATCACGGATGCCTCGCAGCTGAGTTTTAATAGGGTTAATCTCCGCACTTCTCGCATTAATATATGCAGTTGTATAATTTGAATCAAACTGAATTGTACTATTATTAAAGTCGTGTTTGATTTTTGCCTGTGTAATAGCTTCCTGTAAATCAGCAGCATCTTTTTCACTATAATAAAACATGCTGTAACACCTGACATGTATTTTTAAATCAATACTGGTGTTATTATTCAATTTAAAGCCATTAAAAATTTCAGAAACAGAATTATTGACTTTAGCATTCGCATTTAATGATAAAAAGGCACGATTGCCGAGAGACATAGCACCGTTAAAGCCGAGCTTCCCATTTAAAATATCTGCATCAGCATAATTTGATAAAACAGAAGAGTTGGATTGACCAGTGGAAAGCTGTCCAAACGCTTGCCTGATCTTCTTATTTAATGAAGATTTGCTGATATAAACTGTATCATCTTTAATTGAATCAATTTCCAATTCCTTTTTGAACGAAGAAGACAATGGAACCTGAGCTAATGCCTTAAAAAAAATGAATGACATTAATAATGTAGAAATTACTCCCTTCATAGATGTATTTTTTAACTACAAAATCAAATTTAGGAGCGTTTTCTTAACAGAATAACCGTGTTTTAACGGTAAATGAAGAGTATTTACCTTCAATTTTGAGGGAAATTGTTTTGATGGAGCGATGGGGATGTATAAATGACCATCTCAAACAAATGCTTTTTCAGAAACACTTGCACATGAAATGGACAAAACAGTGAGAAGGAAATAAGCGCGAAATGTAACATTTTATAGTTTATCCCACATATCTTTTGCAAACTGCTCTAACGACGGATCTCTTGCTCCCATTAACAGCAATACGCAGTTGTTGGTTAAATGTGGTTTGACAGCGGCCAGAAAATCTTCTCTATTCTCAATAAAGAAAGCCGGTTTATTTAATGCTTTCAGATCGTTGATAAGATCATTGGCAGAAATATCTTTTACAGCCGTTCCTCCTGCATAAAAAATTTCACTCATCCATATTTCATCTTCGGGGCGAAGAACATTGGCAATTTCATGTACGAAATCATTACGCAGAAATTTTGTTGGCCCATATCCATGCGGTTGAAACCAGGCAATAACCTTCGATGCAATAGGCTGACAGGCCTGAATGGCAGCTGCGCATTTTACCGGGTTGTGTGCAAAATCATCTATTACCCATACTCCGTTCTTATTTCCCATTACCTGATGGCGGCGGTAAATACCTTCATATTTGCTTAGTGATTCTGAGGATGTCGTCAACTTCACGCCAGCCTGTGCAGCAAGAGCAGCAGCAGCCAGCGCATTCTCCATATTATGTTTGCCAACAACATTTAATTTAAACGGTACCCCATTTATTTTAAAAGAAATAGCCAGTCCCTGTTGTGAAAAATCAGTGGCTTTATACCCGGCATCGCTATCATTCCATGAAAAATCCTGCTCAATAGATTGCGAAAATTTTTTCGCAAGCGGGTGCGACTGGTTTACCACAAACTTTTTCGAGTTCTCCTTAAAGGTTTGAAAAATATCGAGCAGTATTTCAATCTCTTTATGATCCTTATCGATATTCAATAACAATCCAACCTCGGGCTTATATTGAACAATGGAGCCATCGCTTTCATCGGCTTCTATTACCAGCCACTCGCCTGCACCAACTTTGGCATTACCAATTTTTCCCTGTTTGATAATGCTCACCAATCCTGCCCCGCTGATAATGCTCGGCTGCAGGCCTGCATATTCAAGAATATCAAACAACATAGCAGTGGTAGTACTTTTGCCGCTTGTACCCCCGATAGCAATTGTTTTTTTACTGGCTGCGATCATTGCCAGCAGTTCAGAACGCTTAATAATAGGTATATTCAGTTGCTTTGCTTTCTGCACTTCTACTACCGTATCTTCTACTGCTGTAGAAACTACCACCAGGTCGGTTGCGGCAGTGATACCCTCCCCATCCTGGAGAAAACAGGCAATACCTTCTGCCTCCAGTTTAGCTTTTGATTCGTTGTATTCATCTGGTTTGAAAAAGCGGTCACTTCCGGCAACATTTTTACCAATTCCCTTGAGGTACTGGGCAATTGCGCTCATACCACTACCGGCTATTCCTATAAAGAACGGAGTCTTAAAATCATGGATAGAAGATATCATAGTGCAAATAAAAATATTTAATGCAACATTTTGCGTTTTTTATCCGGGTTCCAAAAACAAAAACATTGCCGGACTTATATCAACCGCCGGTTTTGCATTAGAATTTCAAAAGAAATACCTGCTCAAAAAATCAGACGATATGCCTGTTACAAATGTGTCGTGCGTTCAGATAAAACAATATTATAATTGAAGCAGGATAATACAGGATGAACAGTTGCCGGTTTTTCTTACATTGACCCTCCAAAATTTAAAATGCGGGCCAATGAAAAAAGAACTGCTTGTAGCAGGTTTGTGCACTTTATTAAGCACTTTGAGCGCAGTGGGTCAGATAACTCTGCAACATCTGCTCACCGAAAATTTGGTGAATCCCATCGGAATCGACGTTGCCACTCCTCGTTTTAGCTGGCAACTCGTAAGCAACCAGCGTAACACATCGCAATCAGCCTGGGAAATCAAAGTAATTTCAGGTAAAAACATAGTATGGAACAGCGGAAAAGTAGCCTCATCACAATCGGTGCAGGTACCTTATGCGGGCAATGCATTGCAGCCTGCCACCAGGTATCAATGGCAGGTACGCGTTTGGGACAACAGCGGAGGCACAACAGCCTGGAGTACTCCGGCATCTTTTGAAACGGCCCTGATAGCAACCGGTAACTGGAAAGCACAGTGGATTTCGCCCGGTTTTACCGAAGATGCCATCAATCGACCGGCTATTCTTTTTCGAAAAGCATTTGCTGTAAATAAAAAAATACAATCTGCCAGAGCATACATTTCTTCACACGGTATGTACGAGGCACAGATCAATGGCCAACGTGTGGGCGATGCATATCTGACACCCGGCTGGACAAGCTACAACAAACGCCTGCAATACCAGGTATACGATGTTACCACGCTGCTGGCAGGCGGACAAAACGCAGTGGGCGTATCGGTAGGCAGTGGCTGGTACCGCAGCCATCTTGCCTGGGAGAATAACAAAGACGTGTTTGGCACCGATGTATCCCTGCTTTTTCAACTGGCAATTACCTATACCGACGGCACAACAGACCTGGTTTTATCTGATGGAAGCTGGAAGTCTTCGACCGGTTCTATCCGCTATGCTGAAATTTATAATGGCGAAACGATCGACCTGCGTGAGGAAAAAACAGGCTGGACAAAAGCAGCTTATAACGATGCCGCCTGGAGTCCGGTACAGATCGCAGGGCATTCAAAAGACGTGCTGATTGCTACGTATAATGAACCGGTGAAAAAGCACGAAACATTCAAACCAGTAAAAGTGCTTACCACGCCCAATGGCAAAACAGTGCTCGACTTTGGACAGAACCTCGTAGGATGGGTAATGGTAAAAGCCAAAGGAAACAGCGGCAATTCCATCGTGATAAAGCATGCTGAAGTACTGGATAAATATGGCAATTTTTACACCGATAACCTGCGTGCCGCCAAAGCAACGGCCACGTATATACTCGATGGGGAAGAAGAACGGATATTAGAACCACACTTTACATTCTTCGGTTTCAGGTATATATTGGTAGAAGGTTACCCCGGCGAAATAAAACCTGAAAATTTTACGGCCGTAGCGCTGTATTCAGATATGCAGCCCACCGGTAGTTTTGTTTGTTCCAACGCATTGCTCAATCAATTACAACATAATATTCAATGGGGACAACGCGGCAATTTCCTTGATGTACCTACCGATTGCCCGCAACGCGATGAACGCCTTGGCTGGACGGGTGATGCACAGGCATTTTCACGAACCGCAGCCTTTAACTTCGGTGTAAATAATTTCTTTACCAAATGGATGCACGATGTAGCGGCCGACCAGCGTGCCGACGGCCTGGTGCCTCACGTAATACCCAATGTATTGGGCCCAAATTCGGGAGCCTCTACAGGCTGGGCCGATGTAAGCACCATTGTTCCCTGGAACATGTACCTGGCCTATGGCGATAAAAGAATCGTGGAAAACCAGTATAACAGCATGAAGGCCTGGGTAAACTATATGCAAAATCAAAGTAAGAACGATCTGTGGCAAACAGGTTTTCACTTTGGCGACTGGCTTTTTTACCGGCCTTTTGATGATAACGATGGCATGGCCGCTGTTACCGACAAATATCTCATTGCCCAATGCTTCTATGCACACTCCACTGAATTACTGATTAAAGCAGCTACTTTGCTGGGAAAAACCGAAGATGCGGCTACCTATCAGGCATTGCTGCAAAAAATAAGAGCGGCCTTTGTTCGGGAATATCTTACGCCCAATGGCCGGCTGGTTTCGGGCACCCAAACAGCGTATGTGCTGGCCCTTCAGTTCGATATGCTACCCGATTCGTTACGTAGCCAGGCCGCAGAGCGGCTGGTACAAAACATCAAAACTTATAACTACCATCTCACCACCGGCTTTTTAGGCACGCCATACCTTTGTCATGTATTAAGCCGCTTTGGCCATACCGATATCGCATATAAATTACTGTTACAGGAAACGTATCCGTCGTGGTTGTATCCTGTTAAAATGGGGGCTACCACCATCTGGGAACGTTGGGATGGTCAAAAGCCCGACAGCACTTTTCAAACCCCTAATATGAACTCGTTCAACCACTATGCCTATGGCGCCATTGGCGACTGGATGTACCGGGTAATTGCCGGCATCGATACATACGAAGACGGTGCAGGTTATAAGCATATAAAAATACAACCGCATCCCGGAGGAAATTTAACCAGCGCTGCTGCCACGCTGCAAACCAACTATGGTACTGCGGGCATCAGTTGGTCGATGAAAGGAAGTGAGTTAACGCTGGATGTTGAGATACCGGCCAATACCCAGGCCGACATATTCATACCTGCAGCTACAGCCGAGGCTATAATCGAAGGCGGCAAACCGATATCGCAGCTAAAAGAAATACAGGTAACAGGAAAAGATGATCAGTATGTAGTGGTTAAAACAGGATCGGGGAAATATCATTTTGTGACGGGGGCAGTGCAGCAGTGAGGTTATTATAAAATTGCTATACACACGAAGGCCTTCAGGATCCGCTCCTGCAGGCCTTTTTTAGATGCCGGTTTAATATAATTGATTAAGTGCGTTGTCAAATATCCAGATATTCCCTGACCCGGGACGATAGCACAAGAGGTTCGGCAGATTGTTATATGTTGTCTGCTTTACCCGTCGTTAAATCAACCGGCACTGAGATATGTTCAAGCACTATCAGCCAGTTGCCTCCGACCTTAGAATAGCCGTCGGTAACGCGTACCGTGCGATCAATTGAATGGCCCCCGGTGTCGGTACCTACCACGTGCTGGATGCTGTGACTGAACCCGACATTGCCATCGACAGTGATGCCGAGATCTGTAATGTCGATTTTCGGCGTGTCCCTGAAGTGTGCGAAAAAGTCGACCCAATTCCTGCGATAGGCGTCAGCGCCGAGATATTCTTTTCGCGGCACAACGTCGAAAACAACGAGACTTTTATCAGGTATGTAGTTCTTCATGATCGCGTCAATATCTCCGGCGTTGAAAGCCGCTGCAAACTTGTCTTCAAGCGCCCGGATCGCTGCTTCATCGTTCAATGCATCAGATGCGCCACCTTCAGCGGGCTGAAAGAGTTCGATTGGATTTCCCGACGGATCATCTAATAAAATTTGTGAGCCACCCGGTCCTGTTGCGATTTCATTTCGAAAATGCACATGAGCCTCACGAAGCCGGCCGATTTCTGCCTCGAGATCGCGCACAGTAATTATGAGCCGGTTCCATCCGCCGGGCCCGGCCTTACTTCCATCCGGCATAGGTTTCGCGGCGCCTCCTGGTCCGAACGGAGTGCTCAGCACAAATTGCAGGTTGTCTTTCGAAAGCAGGGCAAAATTGGGGCTAACCTGATGCCTTACCTGAAACCTGAGGTATTTAGTGTAAAACGATACTGCCTCATCGAGGTCATTGACCATATATCGCACCATTATAGTTGCCATATCATAAACTTATTAAGGTTGTATCCTACATAGAACTTACTGCAAATAACATTCCCTCATTTTTCATTGTTTTTCAAAGCTATGCGCCGACGCCATACGCCGTAATAAATAGGGACGGCGGCAACCTGCCCTATTCCGGATATTAATTTTTTTTCGAAATGGTATATGTAGGTTCTATTTCATCCCTAAGATCAAGTATTATATCATAAGTGCCGGCTTCTACTTCAATATCCTTACCATACATATCCAATATTTTATCGTTCTCATTATCTCCATAATGATAGCCCCAATCGTTATTTAACCGAAACACCATAAGCCCTTTTTTTAAAGCAATATTTTTTAATACCCACAGGCCCCTTTTTAGGGAATCTTCGGTAAGTTGAATATCAGGAATGCTTTCTTCCCATCCTTTTGATGTAGCTGTTCCTGTTAGTCCCCATGTTGGATAGATCCTTTTAGCCTTCATTTGTTTTTCGCCCTGATGTATAACCAGTTCATTATAATTTCCATTCTCATCCTTTGTAAACTCCAGGAAGCCATTTGCTTCTTCTGCAAAAAAATAATTTTCCTTTTCTGCCAATAACACTGTTTTTTGCTGCTTCGAAGCCTGGGCCACGAGCCTGCCATCTTCTTTAGTGATGTACATGGTAAACGATGACTTAACCAAAAAAGCCCCTGTAAATTGCGCCAATACAGAAGTGGCCAATTTAATTTCAGCAGGTAATTTATAGGGTTTGTCAAAGAGAATAAGAAGAAGATTTTTTGTGATCAGATCCACAAATGCATTTTCATGATTGTTCAGCAGTATGATACAAATATCATCTTCGGGAATCCTTAAAAAATTACTTCTGTAACCTGCCGCTCCACCACTATGCGAAACCACCTGCTTCCCTTCAAAAGAACCAATCATCCAACCATATCCATAATTATTCCTGAATGGTGTGTACGCCTTTTTTAAAGATGCTTCTTTAATGATTGAAAAGTTTTGCAAGCCTTTATGAAATTTATACAGATCACCTACGGTAGAATAAATAGCGCCGGCCGCAAATGGCCCCGGTGATTCATACACAACAGCTTCTTTTTTCCTATTATCAGAAAAGATTGCATAACCGGTTGTTTTATTTTTATCGGATAAGTTCTTAAAATCAAAACCACTCGCGTTCATGTGTAAAGGGCTAAAAATATATTTCCTTACAGCCTCTTCATAAGTTATCCCTGTTATTTTTTTAATAATAAACCCGAGCAGCCAATAGCCGGAGTTACTGTAATTCCAGCCGGTACCGGGTGAAAAATCAAGAGGTTTGGTTTCTATAAATTTTATAAAAGATTTTTCAGTTTGGTCAGGCATATTGTTACCACGTGTATAGTCATATATGCCAGAAGTATGTGTAAGCAAATGTTCAATGGTTATACTATCGCCTTTTGGAAATTCAGGATAAAATTTGCTCAGTTTATCTGACAATGATAGTTTTTTCTGTTCTACCAGTTTTAATATTACTGTTGATGTAAATGCTTTTGTTACAGAATAGATTTGAAAAATGCTATGAGGGTCATTTATTGTATTGGCCTGAACATTTCTTATTCCATAACCTTTTTCAAGCAGGATCTTACCTTTTTGTGAAACCAATACCGAACCATTAAATTTATTGACCTTACAATAAGCATTCATTAATTCGTTCAGTTTTTGAGAGATTGTTTTTTGGCAAAACAGGGCCTGTGTTAACCCGAAGGTTAACAGTAACATGATTGTTTTTTTCATTATTAAATTTTTACCTGGTTATTTTTTCCACGTTAAAATGGTAACAAATATCATTTCATGTTCCCGCCATCTTATTTTCATCTTTCTTACTTTTCAGCAACATTAAAACATCGCCAAAACACTTTTTGAGAAATGTGATGGAATGTGATGAAAATGGGATGGAAGTTTATTTACTCCTTTATATAGCAAATTGGCTCAGGAGACGAGATTTTTGAGCCCTATAGACAAAGAAACATTCAGATTCTTTAGATGCTTTTGCCAAAAATATTGATGATAAAATCGAACTTGGTGGCCTGGCTGAATCACCTCTTGAAATTGATGAGTTTAGTTTGTGCGTTACCAAAGAATTGGTATAGATTTCAGATAATAACGTGATGCAAATAATATTCCATCATTTTTCATTGTATTTCAAAGCTATGCACTAACGTGCATACGCCAAAAAAAAGGGCCGGCGGCAACCGGCCCTTAAATATTAATTTTCTCCTATTACAAATTCAGTTTGGTGAAAATTTCAATTGCACCGTTGATGCCGGCATTGACATATTTTTTTATCGCGGCCTCTCCTTTTAATACATTAATTAATTTTATCTTGTCGGGACCAAGTTTGCTAACATCATCCGAAGTGGCTGGTTGATCATTGATGTAATACAAAACATTTGGAAGTGCTTTTTGGGTGCTATCCCTGTTTGCTGTTGATTGAATTATTATTTTATCAGCCGTTAACGTGATGACCTCTCCGCTCCGGGAAACAGAATCCTGTTTATTTTTTAATGCATATCCTATTACTTTAATGGGCGCAGGCGTTGTATCGTTCTTTAATACAGTTTTTTTCGCTTGCCTGGCAAAGGAATGGGTTGAAATGTTCGGCTGTTGTGCTGGAGAAGGGATGTCTTGCTGTTGCGGGTCGATAATAGGGGTAACAATTGGCGTAACAATCGCATTGGCTTTGCTTTCAATGGTTGAAACAGATAGGGTTGCAACCACTATTAAAGTAACCGGTAGTACCAATAGCTTGCGCACCGGGCCCCATGTTGTTTTGTTTGATGATGTTAACATAAATAATCGGCGTTTAATAGATGAATAATAGAATGCGTGTGTAGGGTTCAGAAAATGTTTTCCGTAATGCACCTGTAAAAGCATTTTCACGAAATCTTCCACGTTGTTGTTGCCAACCGCTTCTTTGTCTGCAATAAATTCGTGAATGGCTTTAAGTTCTTTTTGAATAAGCCAGTTAAATGGGTTCATCCAGAAAATGGCATTAATGATCTGGCAAAAAATGATATCTAACGTATGCTTCTGATGTATATGAGTAAGCTCGTGTTTGAATATCTTCTTTCCATGTGCTGTATCCAGCGAAATGGACTCCTTCCAGAAAAGATTATTTAAAAAAGAAAAAGGAGCGTGGTCAACATTGGTATAAATGAAATCAATGCCATTCATTTTCATAACAGCCGATTTCTTTTTTAGTCGATAAACTTTAAAAATGTTAAAGGCAAATAAGGCAATCAGCAAAAGGCTGATACTGATCGCCAGGTAAAAGATAATATCCACCAAGGTAAAAGCCGGTGAAGTATGATCGGTGATCTGCGTTGAAATAAAGCTCAGATTTGCAGAAGAAACCGGTATTTGCTGTTTTTCGATGATGAACCAGTTGAAATTAAAAAGCGGAATGATAAGGCTGCAGGCCATGCTGAGCAGCAGGTAAAATCTATTGTAGGAATTAAAACTTTTATTGCGTAAGGCTATCTGGTAATAGCCCGTAAAAACGCCTGAAATGAAAATTGATTTCAGTACATAGAGCAGTAAAGTATGGCTATTCATTTCCTTTCTTTTTAAGTTGGTTCAACAAAAATTCCAGGTCTTCGATCGACATTTCTTTTTTATCTACCAGAAAAGAAACCACTTTTGTGTACGACCCCTGGAAATAATTTTCGGTGATGGATTTTATACCACTGGCAGAATACTCTTCTTTTGTTACTAACGGATAATAGAAGTTGTTGCGGTTAGGATTTTTTACACCTACAAATTTCTTTTCTACTAAAATCTTCAACAAGGTGCCAACGGTATTATAATGAGGTTTGGTAGCCGACAGGTGTTCCAGAATATCTTTCATAAAACCACCTTCGCCCAAACTCCATAGTGTTTGCATGATCTGCTCTTCGGCAGCAGTAAGTTTTTTCATGATTTTTGTTTTGCCTAATTTCTTAGGCAATATTATGCCTAAATATTTAGGCAGAAAAATATTTTTGAATAAATTTTTCAGTCAATTGAAAATCAATCTGCTGTGTGGCTATAAAAAACCCGCATAAAATCATGATTTTATACGGGTTGCTGAATTTCGTTTCCTGAAGGCATACCGGAATGACATTGAGCCCTATAGCGATTATCAACTATTTGGTAACGATAGCCCTTAACCGATCCATATCCTGTTTCTGCTCGTACCTGATGGGAATTTCTTTTGAGAATCCCGATTTCTTTACAAATGCACGGCCTTCGATACGAACCAATGCTTCTTTCTTTTTGTAAATATCGCTCTGGTTCTTAATGGCACTGATATTGTCGATTTTAAGCGTAACAGGCAGTACAAATTCGGATCTTTTCTTTACCTGAACTTCCTCATTCAGTTCAAAGCTTCCGAAATATGCATTGTCGATGTACACATCACCTCTTGCAGCAGAAAGTTGAATTCCGAAATTGTTTGGATTATAATAGATCATGTTAGCGCCGGCAGTTGTTTTTAACAAGCCGGTTTCAATGAGCCGTACATCACCCACATCGCGAAACTCAGGTTCGCTTACATTTCGTGCACTTCGACATGCAGAAAAGATTAAAACAAATGCTAAAAGTAGTGTTGAAAATATTTTCATAATTACTGGTTTTGATATCAGAACTAAAACGATTACCCCTTTGAAGGGAAACTATCAGGCCAGTTTACGTTAAGAGTTTATGAAAATACTCTTTTAACAAGTTGTTGATAAGCCCGGGGTTGGGGGCAAACGGCGAATTATTTCACAAGATCCATACGCATGTGCGCGAACACCTGCAGGTAATAAATTCTATATGACATTGTACATGTAGGCTAGTGATGTTGATTGTGAAATAGCCGGATTGGGTTAGCTTGTATTAAGAACTATCCTCGTTTAATCATCCTTCCTGGTTGGTTTTTTGGAAGGAGCAACAGGTGAAGGGGCCGGTTGTTTGGCAGGCGGCGAAACCCGTTCTGGCCTGGCTGATCTTTGCATAAAGGGCTTTGGCTTTTCGGGTGAGGGAATAGAACGTTTTTGAACCGGTTTCATTTCGGGTACTGGTTTCAGTTGTTTGGCCGGCGGCGAAACCTGTACTGGTTTTCCGGCTGGTTTTTCAAAAACAGGTTTTTGTTTTTCTGCCTGTGCAGGAAAGGGTACAGCACGTTTTTCAATCGGCTTATTTTCAGGTATTGGTTTTTGTTGCTTCACCGGTGGAACTACGGGTGGTTGTACAGGAGGTTGCGACGGGGTTGGCCTGTTGTCTGGAATAACTGCCGGCCTTTCTTCTTTTTTTGCATCAACCTGCGGCTTTTTAATAAGTGGATGATCATTGTTTTTTACACCCGGAGGTACCGATTGCAGATTTTTGTCTTCAGCACCCCGGAATTCAGGCCGGTATATATCTACGATCCTTTCTTCAACTTTCGTTTTTTCGGGACGGTCATTATTATGAATCCGGTAAACAGGCACCTTTTCATGGGTGGCTCTGCTAATATCATCTGCCTTCGGACCGGCAACATAGGTTACCTGATTATATACGTATGTATTTTGTACAAATTTTGTGTCTTTGATAATATGATCATTGTTTCCGTGCCCTTCATGATACCGGTGAAAAGATCGTGAATGGATATATCTTTCAGGTATAAATATCCACCAGTTTAGCGGGCAGTTGTAATTACTGAACGATATACTGACATTGATGCCCGGCATAAGGGGAGCCCATCCATAGTAACCGCCGCCACTTCGCCAGCAAACCCAGGCAGGTCCCCAAATAGTATCGGGTATCCACATCCAGCCATAGAAGTCAGACCAGGTCCATCGCCCGTAATGGAACGGCGCCCATCCCCAGGGATAATCAGATACCCACATCTGTCCATATTCTGTCATGATCCAATACCCGTTTGTGTAATAAGGTTGAAATCCCGCATCTGCCGCCGGCACCCATACATAGCCATAATCAGGATCATTAAGCCATTGACCATAAGGAGCCAACTCGTTATAAAAAACCTGTAACGACACTGCCGATCGTTGTTGAGGGATTGTTTTGCATGCAGGCATAAACAGTACCAGTAATTGCAGCATGCCCCACATAACGCTATATTTGATAATTGACTTCATCGATAAATGCTTTAACTCAATGAACCAGGGAAACAACATTTTTTCACTGCATAAAAGTTTGTAAAAGTTAATGCAGGGAAAGTATATTTTCGGGAACGGCGGTCAATGATGAATATGAGAGTCGTCATAAATAATGTGCCATTGGCTTTTAACCAGCCCGGTGATTGATTATTTCCATCTCCTGCATTGACTATGGTCATTCTTATTCTACTTCTGTTGCGATAGCTTTGCATAAGCAAATAATATCCTTTCACATAAATGCCAGGGTATGAAACCGAGTTCTTTTATCATTATACTAACTTCTGCGTTTTTACTTTTTTCCTGCGTTAGTAACAAAAAATTCACAGGTCTGCAAACAAAGTACACGCAACTGCAGGGTGACCTCAGCAGTTGCAATGATGCCAAAGCCGAATTGACGCGGCAAAAAGCTTTGGTGGAAAGTGATAAAGCCAGCCTTGAAACCCGCATCAGCGACCTTAACAAACAGATAGAATTCCTGAAAGAGAACAATACCACCGTGCTGAAACAACTCCAGGATATTTCTGTGCTTTCATCTTCGCAGGCGGAGAGTATAAAAAAATCTTTGGAGAATATCGGCGCCAAAGACATTTATATTCAGAACCTGCAGGCAGCTATGTCACGCAAAGATTCGCTGAATCTTGTGCTTGTGATGAACCTGAAAGGCGCCATCGGCAATCTGAAAGATGAGGATATCAATATAAAAATTGACAAAGGAGTAGTATACATTGATATTTCAGACAAACTGCTTTTTAAAACCGGCAGGTATGAAGTAACGACTAGGGCACAGGAAGTACTGGGAAAGGTAGCGACGGTGCTCAAGGGGCACCCCGAAATTGAGTTCATGGTGGAAGGACATACGGATACAGTTCCTTACCATAGCGGAGTTTTACTCGATAACTGGGACCTGAGTGTAAAAAGAGCTACATCGGTTGTACGCATTTTACAAAACCAGTATGGCATGGATCCGGCAAAGATGGCTGCGGCAGGCCGTGGTGAATACAACCCTCTTTTAGATAACAGTACAGCGGAGAACCGGGCAGTGAATCGAAGAACAAGGATTATCATTCTTCCGCAACTCGATCAGTTTTTTAAACTACTTGAACCCAAACAACAATGATGGTGATAAAATACTGGTTATTTACATTTTAACCTAAAGGCTTTTAAGCAGTAGCTGCAATGGTATGTTCGTCCCCGATCCTGGTCGGGGCGTCAGGCTCTACTGTTGCTCACCCCGGCACCGCCACGAAAACCGGCTGCGTTCAAAAAGAAATTTCGCATACTCCCCGAAACATTAGGGAATTAATTTCCCTCCTTCATTTATTGACTTACATCAAGCCTTTTACTTTCAGTCGAATCTAGCTTTGCCGTTATAAAAACGCTACACAATGAAAACAAAAGAAATTTCTTTTGCCCGGCTATTCCCTCTTTGCACCTTCGTGTTCCTCAGCTGTCTTACTGTTGGCATCTCACTGGGAACCCTGCCTGCTTTTGTACACCAGACACTTCATTTTAATAACCTCATAGTTGGCCTTGTCATCGGTATTCAATCTGCCGCTACCCTCGCCTGCCGGCATTATTCCGGCACTTTATGCGATACCAGGGGCAGCCGGCTGGCGGTAAATTACGGCGCGATTCTTTCTGCCACAGCAGGACTTACCTATATTTTAGCAAATGCTTTTTCTGCTCAACCACTTATTAGCCTCGGTATTTTACTATTCGGGCGGTTATTGCTTGGGGTTGGCGAAAGTTTCATAATAACCGGGGCCTTATCCTGGGGCATAGGCCTGCTTGGGCATCAGAAATCCGGCAAGGTAATGGCCTGGGTAGGCATTGCCATATATGGAGCCGTAGCCTGCGGCGCCCCTTTAAGCACCTTTTTATATGAACATGCAGGACAATGGGCGCCATTTACATCGGTGGCCGTTTTCCCGCTGCTTGGCTGGCTCGCCATCGTATCCCTGGAACCCGTTCCCGCCGGCGGCAACAAACGCATCCCTTTTTACCACGTTATGTGGCAGGTAGGCAGGTCTGGCGCAGGGTTAGCTTTTGCAACCGTTGCGTTCGGAGGCCTCGCCTCTTTTATCTCGCTTTACTTTGCGCAAAAAGGCTGGACCGGCGCGCCGCTGGCCCTGACTTTATTTGGAGCAGCCTATATTCTTGTGCGCTTATTCCTGGCCCATTTACCCGACCGGTTCGGAGGTGCGCGGGTAGCGCTGGTTTCTTTATTGGTGCAAACAGCAGGACAGGTCTTATTATGGTTTGCCTCTTCGTCTGAACAGGCCCTTGCAGGGGCCACATTGACCGGGTTTGGCTTCTCGCTCGTTTTTCCTTCCTTTGGCGTGGAGGCCATCAGGCGTTTATCACCCGAAAACAGGGGAGTGGCCCTCGGAGGGTATGTGGCTTTTTTTGATTTGGCTCTCGGGTTAACAGCCCCAATGGCCGGATGGATCGCAACACAATGGGGCTATGACGCTGTTTATTGTTTTGGCGCCCTTGCTGCCGCCATCGCAGTCATAATAGCATTATCGCTGCGTAAAATCAGTACAAAGTAATTTGGTAAACCCAAAGTCAAAAGACCAATACTTTATAGCGTTAATTTCAGCAATTTTGAAACTATATGCACGAACAGCTCAGCACCTTTATCCGCGACTGGATTTCAGTTACAGAACAGGAGTTATCCCATATCCTGTCATTCTACAAACCCTTATCCCTTAAAAAATACGAAATACTCATGAGCGAAGGAGATCTGTCGCGGAGAATGTTCTTTGTAGTGAAAGGCTGCCTGCGGGTATTCTTTATTAAAGAAGACGGTTCAGAAGTAACACGTCGTATTATCTTTGAAAATGCGTTTTCTACCACCCTTGTCAGTTTCATCACCTGCCAGCCTTCGATGGAATATACTCAGGCCCTTGAACCTACTTCATTGCTCTATATCACACGCGACGACTTTTATGCGTTGCTGAAAACCATTCCTGAATGGGAAAAATTCTACCGGCAATACCTGGAATCCGCATACGTAATTAATACCAACAGGCTCATGAGTTTTATTACACAGGATGCCTCGGAACGATACCGGCAATTGCTTGAAGAAAATCCTGAAATAGTTCTGCGCCTGCCCAATCGCATCGTAGCGTCTTATTTAAATATATCTCCCGAAACCCTTAGCCGGCTGAAATCGAAAGGGTGATATTGCCGAGTGATGCGACTCAGCAGTATGCAAAACAGGAAGGTGTAGGGTGCAATTCAATCTACGGCATGACTTTGAGTCTTCGGGATTCTTTTTCCGGATGCAACGTGTTCCTGTATCATGGTGAAAATCTATCTACTTATCGCAATATTGGAGGTAATTATGTTGAAGATTCCGGAAGGCCGTTCTGCATTCATCTATCAGCCAGCTACTCTTAATATCTGTGGCATATTCCGCCAGGTGACAGGTATGACTTATGGCGGCTAAAGTGCCTAATCAAATTGAAAGGCCTTAAGTTAACGACTTAAAGCTTTTTTTATTCAGTGTTACTCAATATCTGCAACGACAGCTAACCGGAACTTCCATTTTATCGACATAAGACATGCATGCAGGAAGATCATCTCACACTTTTTTGTGATTGATTCCTTCCGGCGGGTAACATAGTTTTATCACCATCTTTATTCACAAACCCAAATAAAAATAATGAAAAAGCAATGGTACAAAAATGGCATTGTTTTATTTGCCATTATGTTGATAGCTGCGACCAGCAGCTTTGCCCAAAACCCAAACTTTTTGCCTTCAGGAAAATATTTGCTCAAAATAAAAGCAACAAAGGTGCACCTACTGGCATCCGATCAACCCGAACACAGCATATTAGTGACAGTCGTTCATAATGGAGATGATATTTTCATCAGTACCGAAGGCAGCAAAACAAATATTAGCGGGCATTTGACAAACCAACAGGACAGATCAAATACAGTAGGCCTTATTTGTTCTATCAATGGTACAGACAACTGGCTTTTATTTAAGGGAACTATGTATCATCCAAATACGAATGAAGTAGACCTCGGGATGTTTATATTTATACCAGGCACAGGCGGAGCTGCGCCCACCAGTAGTATGCCCGAAAATTTTCGAACCGGTACTGTTGGCAGCTTTACGCTTATTCCTTATTCGGGAAATGAAAAAATACAGCCTGTATCTGATGCAACGAAGACAAAAGAAGTATACAATTCAACAGAAGAGTGGTGGGCCGCTTTTAAGAAATGGATGGCTGGTGAAGGTTTTTAGCACAGCATCCAGATAGGCAAGTAACCTGTTTGAATAATAATTTGGTGAAATCAAATGAATGGTAGTCCCGACAGGAATCGAACCTGTATCAAAAGTTTAGGAAACTTCTATTCTATCCATTGAACTACGGGACCAGTTTAAAAAATATTCTGCAAAAATTCTATCCCCGCCCGAACGACGTTCAGTCGGGCGGGCATTGAACTACGGGACCAAACCAGCGGCAACGGGCTTGCCCTATGCCTGGCGGATGGCAAAAATAAGAAGAAAACCATAATCAGGCGGCTTAGCTTTCCAAAATCCCCTGAAAATCCTGCTATTAGAATATCAAACCGCTCCTTTTGATGACCACGCAAAAAAAATTTCATTTTTTTGAATCCTGCTGACATACTGTTGTCACTACCCCCTGGTAGGTTTGTGTTGTACTAATTACAATACTTAAAAAATAATAATTATGTCAACGCAAGAAGTAACCCAAAATGTTGCCGCCTCTATTTTAACGCCTCAGGCTTTGCTTAAACACTGGCAGGGTCATCGCGGCCTCACCCGTAGAATGATCGAAGCGTTTCCCGACGACAAACTTTTTACCTATTCCATCGGCGGCATGCGCCCGTTCTCTGATTTGGTTTATGAATTTCTCGGCATGGCCGTACCCGGCCTGCAAGGTATTGCCACCGGAAAATGGCAAAAATGGGCCGACGCTGAAAAAGTGACTACCAAACAGGAACTGCTGGCGCTTTGGGACGATGCAACCATCAGCATCAATAACATTTTGCCCACCATTTCACCCGAGCGTTTTCAGGAACAGGACGTGGCTTTTGGTCAATGGCCCGGCACCTGCATATCTTTTATTTTCTATTTTATCGATAACGAAATTCATCACCGCGGACAAGCCTACGTTTATTTAAGAAGCCTTGGTATTGAGCCGCCCGCTTTCTGGGATCGTCCCTAAAGTTTTTTACTGAAAAGAATGTAATTACACGGCCCATCCCGGGCCGTGTAATTTTGCTTTGCTGCTATTTAAACTGTTTTACTAACTTCCATAAGAAAATTTTCACCGGGTAACCTGCCTGACCATCCCGATCATGCGCGACCGCCGGCCAACATTTAAATAGTTCCAAATGAAAAAAGCATTCTGTTTATTATCTCTAAGTATAACGCTGTTCTCTGTTTCATTCACAGCCATGGCTCAAAATAAACCCCGGCTAAACCACATCGCCCTGTACGTAACCGACCTTAAAATCAGCACCCGCTTTTACCAGCAGATTGTTGGCCTCGATACCATTCCCGAACCCTTCCACGACGGCCGCCATACCTGGTTCAGCATCGGCACCCACGGAACCCTTCACATTATCTCGGGCGCCGCCGCTAAAACACCCCACGACAAAAATGCGCACCTTTGCTTCAGCGTTACCTCCACCACCGATTTCGCTTCAACCCTTAAACAAAACGGAGTTGAGTTCGAAAACTGGGCAGGCGAAAAAAATGCCATTACCACCCGTGTAGATGGAGTAAAACAACTCTACTTCCGCGACCCAGATGGATATTGGATCGAAATCAATGATGATAAGAATTAAGGGTAGCATGTAGCTCAGGTCGCTCATTGCTTTTTATAAAACACGGCCATTGTTCCTGCAGTTTGGGATAATTTATCTCATTCATAAAATCTTTGATTATCTACTTCTGCAAAAGCTAAGAGTCATGAATATTGCTGATTTAGGATCAGGTCAAAATACTGTGGTGGGCTTGTTGAGGCATAAAAATTTTCCGGGAGACAATGTATTTAGAGAATAATTATACGCGGTTAGCTTTTTTTCGCAGGTAATAACTACTTTTTCCCCTGTTATAGCTTTGTTTTCCGGTTTTAGTAACTTTTTTGTATCTATAGTTTGTTTTTCCCATCTATCGCTTTAAGCTCCTGAACGATAAGTACTTTTCCTTCATCGATAGCTATATTATCTTCAGCGTTAGTTACTTTTTTTGCCGTTTTTGGTTTCATGTTCCGGCTTTATAACTACTTTTCTTCGGGTGATAGTTACTTTTTCAGCGACCATAAATTTTTTTTAGTGAGAATTAACTTAAAATGCTCAAAAATTTTCAAATCACAGGAAAAAAAACCTACAATTCATCATATTTAATCTAACTCTTGATAAAAAGTAGTAAATGATCACAGTTCTAAACTTAATCACCACGGGAAAAAGTCTAAGATTAACTGTTCTTAATCTATAACCAGGGAAAAGTATCTACAAAGCTCCCTTTTTAATTTATAACCCGGAAAAAGGTAACTATCGTTCACCGCTTTTAACCTAACGCACCGAAAAAAATCTATAATGAATCCTTTTTCCCATATAACCACCAAAAATGCAACTATCGTTCACCATTTTCCACCTAACGCGCTAAAAAAAAATCTATACCGAATCCTTTTCACATATAACCACCAAAAAAACAACTATCGTTCACCATTTTCCACCCTATCTCCACAAAAAAATATCTATAACGAATTGTTTTTAACTTATCGTCCGGCAAAATGTACTTATGGGCGGGTGAAAAGTGATTAGGAAGGGAAATTGAATTCATAATACCTGAATATGAACTTATAAAGCCGGCCAACCTGAAGTGCGACCCGGTAACCAGATTAATCAAGGCACGCGCGCCTCGAACCACCCCTACCACAAACTATAAACCACAAACCGATTTAACCTATCTTTGCAATCCTTAAAAATTGCAGGATTATGAAGTTTTATACGTGGCTTATACGTTACCGCCTCTATCTGGGACTGGCGTTGATAGCTGTGGGCGTACTGGCCAATGTCTACAGTGGTTTCTGGCCGGCCTTCCCGGCTTACCTTATAGGTCTTATTCTTATCGCCGGTCACTTTTTTATCGGCCCCTTGCGTCTTATTCAGGAACACATGGAAAACGGTGATGTGGAAGGCGCCAAAAAAGTGCTCAATGCCGTTAAATATCCCAATCTGCTTTATAAACCCATCCGGTCGGCCTATTTTACCTTCAAAGGTCAACTGGCTATGATGGAACAGGATTTCGATTCAGCCGAGAAGAACATGAAAAAAGGGCTCGACCTGGGTACCCCCATGAAAGAAGTAAAAGGGGCCAGCCTGCTGCAAATGGGTATGATTTCGTTACAAAAGAACGATTTTAAACAGGCCGAAAAATACATCCGCCAGGCCATTCGCGAAGGCTTGCCCGATAAAGAAAATGAAGCGGCCGCCTACCTGCAGATGTGTAATATTATGATGAATAAAAGAGAGTTCAGGGCTGCCAAAGAATTCTTCCGCAAAGCCAAAGCGCTGAAGCCGACGACAAAGGAAATTGTAGGGCAGATTAAAGAAATAGAGAAGTATATTTCCCGTATCCCGGGTTAATGAATTGATAAGTTAAAAAGTTGAAAGGTTGATAGGGAACTGTCAACCTTTTTTAATGCAATACAGCTCCGTTAACTTTTCAACTTGTAAACCTGCTAACTGATAAACTATTCATACGCCTGCTTCAACTGATCAACACACACCTGCACCACAGCTACTATCTGTTCAACCAAAGCAGGAATTTTATCTAATTCTTCGCCTTTTTTACCATTTGCTTCAATCGTTCGTATCACTTCTTTCAAACTGGTAATACCCATCGAGTCAATGGTAGCTTTCATTTTATGCGCCAGTTTGCTCACGCTTTGCCAGTTCTGCTGCTTTGTTTCCTGTTGCAACTCCTGCAGCGATGGCGGCATGGTTTCAATAAATAAAGTCACCATTCGCTTAACGAAGCTCACATCTCCGCCCGAAATAGTTTGTACCATGGAAAGATCATATAACTTCTCCTGGTTTTGTGTTACCTGGGTGTTTTGTTCATTCATAGCTATAGCTGCCGGCTGAATTGCGCCGGCTTTTAAATTGTCGGATATAATTAAAAAAAGTTTTTGCTCGTTAAATGGCTTGGGAAGAAAATCATTCATACCGGCAGCAATATATTTTTCACTATCTCCCTTCAGCGCATTTGCGGTAAGCGCAATTACCGGAACAGATGCTTTAATAGCATCTTTCAACTGCCTTATAGTACGGGTAGCCTCCATGCCATCCATTTCAGGCATCTGAATATCCATCAATACCAGGTCATAACTGTTCTTTTGTACCATTTCAACTGCTTCGCGACCATTGTTAACCACATCTACCGTAAATCCCCAGCTTTCCATAATGTGTTTAACAAGATATTGATTCAACTCTACGTCCTCGGCCACCAAAACGTACCTGCTTCCGAGGCTTTGATAATTTAAATCATGTGCCACCACTGATTGATTGAGTTTAGATGAACTAATAGCAAAGGGTAATTCAAAACTGAAAGACGATCCTTTTCCCGCTTCACTTTGAACTTTTAATTCTCCGCCCATCATGTATATTAGTTCCCTGCAAATACTTAATCCCAAACCTGTTCCACCATGTGTTCGGCTAATTGCAACATGCGCCTGCATAAAAGGCTCAAATATTAATTCAAGCTGGCTTTCAGATATGCCAATGCCTGTATCTTTTATAACAAAGGCAATACGTGCCTCGGTATCATTTTTTTCCAATAACCGGGTTTCAACAGTTACAGCACCTTCTTCGGTAAACTTTATAGCATTACTGATCAAATTGTTCATTACCTGGCTTAACCGGTACGGATCGCCCAAAACAACAATATCACTTCCCAGCTGATTGTCGTGCACCAGCCCGATCCCCTGTTCTTCGGCCTTGTACAAAAACGATTGCAAACACAGGTCAATGCGATCGGTAAGCGAAAATACCACGTGCTCAAACTGCAGTTTACCCAAAACAATTTTTTCCAGATCAAGTACATCGTTAACCAGCAGCAATAAATTGTTGGCCGATTCCTGTATCAGGCGCAGGTAGTTCCGTTGCTGCTCATCGAGATTGGTTTTCGCCAGCAAACCGGCAATGCCCAATACCCCGTTCATGGGTGTTCGAATTTCGTGGCTCATATTGGCCAGAAAAACTTCTTTGGCCCGCGCCGCCTCTTCGGTAATTTTCTTTGCCTGCTTCAGTTCTCTTTCGGCCTGTATACGTGCCGATATATCCTGTGCAAAACCAATTACATAAGGATCTATCCCCGGCACATCCATTTTATAATTCTGGTACAACAGATAAATTACCTGGCCCGATTTGCTTAATATTCTGAATACGCCCTCTGATTTTCCGGTTTGTAAAAAAAGTTGCAGATAGTTGACGTCGAACAGGGGCTTGTCTTCCTGGGGTAAAAATTCTGATAGCTTTTTACCAACCATTTCGCCGGCTGTATAATCCAATGCCAAACAGGCAGCAGGATTTACAGAAAGCAATTTGCCGGTAAGGTCATGCGTACAGATCCATGCCTGACTATAATTAAACAGATCGCGGTACTTCTTTTCACTTAAATGAATATTTTCTTCGGCCCGCTTCTGTTCACTGATTTCAATACTGTAAGCGATGCAAAATTTTACGTTGCCTTCTTCATCCTGTACCGGATAAATATGGTGCAGATGATATTTAACCTGACCGCCGGGAAATTCAAACCGCTCTTCCCACTTTTGCAGTTGCTTTGTTTCAACGGCTTCATTGATCATCAACTGCCGGCGTGCTGCCATTTCAGGGGGCTTCTGTTGCAGGCGGCAATAATCTTCAACGGTTTTTCCAATAAGCCATTCTCTTGTTGCCGCATCCTTAATAATACCGGAATTTATAAACAGATATTCGCCTTTTGTATTGAACACGGCAATATCTGCAGGAATATTCATCAGTACATCCTCATAAAATGATGTTTGCCTCCCGCCATGGCGGGACAGACTGTTCATTTGCGTGCCGGCCGCTTCGCCACCATCACTTCCTTCTTCCTGTATTTTCTTCGACGGTTTCATTATAACGCTACTTCATTTTCGCCGGGTCATCTGGCATTTAATTCGCCAGCCTGTATCATACGGTAAATGGTCGACTTACCAATATCGAGCTTTTTAGCCACCAGCAACACATCTTTATCATATTTGTCGAGATAGTGCTGAATGATCTGCAGCTCATATTCTTTCAGCGATCTTTCTTTATTCATCAGATCGTTTACCGAGGTATTGGCATTTACGGTAATGTGCTCGGGCAATATGGTATCGCCATCGGCCATTACTACACTCAGTTCAATTACCGACCGCAACTCACGAACATTACCGGGAAAAGAATGATGCATCAACTTTTGCTGGGCTTCGGGCGACAGCAATTTCTTTTCGGTATTGTTTTCACGGCAGAACTGATCCATAAAATGTTTGGCAAGAATAACAATATCGTTGCCTCGCTCTCTTAACGGCGGTATTTGTATGGGCAATCCTATAAGACGGTAATACAGGTCTTCCCTGAAACGGCGGGCCTGTACTTCTTCGAGTAAATTTTTATGGGTGGCAACTATAATGCGCACATTCACCGGCACCACTTCATTGCCGCCTACACGCGTTATTTCTCTTTCCTGCAACACCCGCAACAACTTAGCCTGCAGGTTAATATCAAGTTCACCAATTTCATCGAGGAACAGCGTGCCGTTATGTGCTTCTTCAAATTTTCCTATGCGTCGCGTAATGGCCCCGGTAAATGCGCCTTTTTCATGCCCGAACAACTCGCTTTCGATCAGTTCGCGCGGAATAGCAGCAACGTTTACCGCCACAAAAGGCTTTTTGCTTTTTTCAGAATTATAATGAATGGCTTTGGCTACCATTTCTTTACCGGTACCGGTTTCGCCTGTTATTGAAACTGTAATATTGGTTTTGCAGGATTTTTCAATAAGGCTGAACACCTTTTCGAACGTAGCACTTTTGCCAATCAGGTACTTTGAATAGTCGTACTTTTTACCCACCTGTTCTTTCAATTGTTCTACTTCTTTGCGCAGGCCATCTATTTCTTTCAGGTGCAGCAAACTGTTCCACAGGCGGTCTTTGGCGTCTTCGTCTTTTACAATGTAATCGAAAGCGCCATTCTTTAATAAGTTGATAGCCGTTTTTATGTCTTCCTGGCCCGATATAACAATAACCTGAATGCCCGGGTCGGTTTCCCTGATCTTTTTCAATACCTCACTGCCATCCATATCGGGCATTGAGTAATCAAGGGTAACTACTTCAGGCCTTTCGTGAAGCTGGTTGAAAAAGTCTTTACAATTGTGAAACCGCTTCACTTCGTAATCAGGGTTCAGAGCCAGATAATGTTGCAGCATGGAGCCATACCACACATCATCCTCAAGAATAAATATTTTTAATGGGTGCTGGTTTTTCATTATGATAAAAATCTGTAATGTTAAAACGAAAGAAAAATAATTTTATTCCCAAAAAAAGAACGTTTCCATCTTAGAAACGGCACTTTCTTTTGAACGCATAAGCTACTTATTATCAATCGCTAATAGTTTCTCCTTAGTGGAATGAGTGTATCATACACACGAAAACGAAACAGCAATTAACTTAAAAAATGTGGGTTTTCCATAAAAGAAGTCGGAGGTCTGAAATCAGAAGTCGGAGGTCAGAAGTCAGAATAACCCGAATTTTATAAATACCTTCTTTCTTTATAACGCTTGCTTCGGACATCTGACTTCAGACTTCTGGTTTCATCTTCTTACTTAATACAAACGTGCTGCATGCAACATCCTGCTTCAATAGAACTTTCTGCTTCAACAGTAAGATACGCACACGATATGCACGTACTTTAACGAATAGCATGCTGTTTGTTATCTTTGAAATATGAGCGTGAACAGGGAAAGGCTGAACCAAAAATTCATGGAAGAGTACCATAAGCTGAATGATCAACAAAAGCTTGCGGTAGATACCATTGAAGGCCCCGTAATGGTAATAGCCGGACCCGGCACCGGTAAAACCCAGATACTCGCCAGTCGCATAGGAAAGATCTTACTCGAAACAGATTCACAACCCCGCAACATACTTTGCTTAACCTATACCGATGCCGGTGTAGTGGCCATGCGCAAGCGCCTGTTGTCATTCATAGGTCCCGATGCTTACCGGGTAAACATTTATACCTTTCACGCTTTTTGTAACGATATCATTCAGGAGAACCTTTCGTTGTTCGAAAAAACAGCGCTCGACCCTATATCAGACCTCGAAAAAATTGAACTGTTCAAACACCTCATCGATACCTTTCCCAAAAATCATCCGCTGAAACGCTACCGCGGCGATGTATACTTTGAAATACATAACCTGCAGTCGCTGTTCAGCACTATGAAACGCGAGGGATGGACGCCGGCCTTTATCAACGAGCGCATCGATGCCTGGCTGGCTGATTTACCCACTCGCGATGAGTTTGTTTATAAAAGAGCTTACAAACAACATAAAGCCGGCGATCTTAAAAAAGATAAGGTAGAAGAAGAGAAAGAAAAGATGGAGAAGCTGCGCGCTGCAGTAAATGAGTTCGACCGTTTTCAGCAACTCATGCGCACCCGCAATCGCTACGACTTCGATGATATGATCAATTGGGTAATCAGGGCTTTTGAAGAAAACCCCACCCTGTTAAGCCGTTACCAGGAGCAGTTCTTATACATTCTGGTAGATGAATATCAGGATACCAGCGGTACCCAGAACAAACTGGTTAAGCTGCTGATCAGCTATTGGGATTCGCCCAACGTATTTGTGGTTGGCGACGACGATCAGAGTATTTACCGCTTTCAGGGCGCCAACGTTGAAAACATGTTGCAGTTTGCAGGCTCGTACCGGCACGACTTGTTAACTGTTGTTTTGACCAATAATTACCGGTCGGCCCAACCCATTCTTGATGTTTCCATCACGCTCATCAATAACAATGAAGAAAGGCTGGTTAAACAAATTCAGGGGCTTAGTAAAAATCTGAAGTCGGCCAATCCACGGTTCATGTCGCTGGCCCGTTTAGAGGCATTGCCTTTAATAAAAGAATACGAAACGCAGCGGCACGAAATGATCGATATCACCCTGCAGGTACAGCGGCTGCTGGCGCAGGGAGTAATGCCCGGCCGCATAGGCATCATTTACCGCGAAAACAAATACGGTGAAGAATTAACCCAGTATTTTAAAGTTCGTGGTATACCTGTTTACACCAAACGGCATTTGAATTTGCTCGAAGAAACGCTTGCCAAAAAACTTATTCTCATAATTAAATATATAGTTGCCGAGTTGGATGTGCCTTATGGCGGTGATGAAATGCTGTTTGAAATTTTACACTTCGACTGGTTCAATATTCCACCCGTTGAAATTGCCAAACTAAGCATTGAAGTGGCCGACCGGCAATTTGGCAATAACAGAACCTCGTTGCGCAGACTGTTATACGATAAGGCCAATACTCCGCCTGCCGATTTGTTCAGCAAAGGATTGCACACCGGTTTGCAAAACGCAATAAAAGCCCTCGAAAAACTGATTGCGCTTGAACCCAATGTTACATTGCTGGTTTTAATTGAAAATATCATACGACTTACAGGCATCCTGAACAACATCATGCAAAGTGCCGAAAAGCCGTGGATGATGCATGTGCTAACAGCATTCTTCGATTTTGTAAAAGAAGAAACACATCGCAATCCGTTGTTAAGGGCCGAGGGGCTTATAGGCATTTTTGACCTGATGGAAAAAGAAGGATTGCCATTGCCCCTGGTGCAGGTAAGCGGAAGCGATAAAGGCGTAAACCTGCTTACGGCACACGGTTCAAAAGGCCTGGAGTTTGAATATGTTTTTATAGCAGGAAGCAATGCTTCTTTCTGGGAAAAGAAACGTAAGCCCGGCGGCGGATACAAGATCCCCGAAAATGTGTTTACACATGCAAATGGTTTAGTTTCCCTCCCCACGAGTCGGGAAGGTCAGGGGGAAGCCATCTCTTTCGATGGAGGCCGGAAAGAAGCCAGAGATGCTTCCGAATCCGAAGAACTTCGCCGGCTTTTTTATGTAGCCATTACCCGGGCCGAACAACATCTGCTCATTTCATACAGCCGGTTCAAAAACGATGGCAAAGAACTGGAACCTTCGATGTTTATTGCCGAAATACAGGAACAGCATCATTTGCCGGTAGAAAAAATTTTTATTAGCGAAGAGGTGCTTACCGAATTTCAGGCATTGCAGTTTTCGATCTCAGAGGCCCCTGAAATTGGCCGCATAGAAGAGGATTTTATATCGGCCCTGCTCGACCGGTTTGTGATGAACGTAACCGCGTTGAACAATTATTTAAAATGCCCGCTTGAGTTTTACTTTAAGAACCTGCTGCGCATACCATCGCCCAAGAACGAGGCCACTGAGTTTGGCTCGGCCATACACCATGCTTTGCAACGGCTGTTTGAAAAAATGCAAAAGAACAGCAATGTTTTTCCGGGCAAGGAGGAGTTTATCGACGACTTTAACTGGTATATGCACCGCCACCGCGAAAATTTTACGCGCGAACAGTTTAACCGCCGGCTCGAATATGGTACCGAAGTGCTCACGAATTATTTCAACAAATACATTCACAGCTGGAACAGGATCGTTGCCGTTGAAAGAAATATCCGAAACGTAGTTGTGAACGGCGTACCCCTCAAGGGTAAGCTCGATAAACTTGAGTTTGATAACAAGCTGGTGAATATAGTGGATTATAAAACCGGCGATCCCGATAAAGCAAAACCCAAGCTGCAACAACCCAATGAAAAAGAGCCCAACGGAGGTGATTACTGGCGGCAGGCTGTGTTTTATAAAATTCTGGTTGATAATTACGAAAGCCGCGACTGGCAGGTGATCAGTACCGAATTTGATTTTATTGAACCCGATAAAAAGAAAGCATACCGTAAGGAAAAAGTTATTATAACGCCCCCCGATATAACAACCGTTACGCAGCAGATTGTTACGGTTTGGCAAAAGATCCAGAACCGCGAGTTTTATATAGGCTGCGGAAAAGAAGATTGCCACTGGTGCAATTTTGTAAAAACCAACAAGCTGGCCATCGCCTTACACGAGCTTTCAGAAGAACCCGAAGAGGGGTAACCCATGTTGCAGGTTCCAGGTTCCAGGGCCATGAAACCTGAAACCTGTAACTTGTAACCAGTTACCAGTTACCGGGTACCAGGAAACCGGTAACCGGCAACTGGCAACTGGCAACTTGCTTATTTGACTCCTGCGATCCATTTAACGGTAATGACTTACCCGGCGAATTGCACCGATTTAACGCTTTTTGAAGCAACAATTGCCAATAAACAACTTAAGTTTGCGGCCTTATGAGGTATGCTTCTTTAATAAAAATAGTTTCTCCGTTTATCTTAATCCTTGCATTCCTTCCGCCTACCCTGGTGCAAATGGGTTGTGCCAATATCATTCCACCAACCGGCGGCCCCCGCGATTCATTACCACCGAAAGTGGCAGGCATACGCCCCCCCGATTCGGCAAAAAACTTTACGGGAAAGCGTATTGTAATTGAATTTGACGAATACGTACAACTGGAGAATATTCAGGAAAACCTGTTGGTATCCCCCGTTCCAAAGATCAATCCAACGGTAGATTCAAAACTGCGCACCGTTACGGTTAATATAAAAGATACACTTCAGCCTAATACCACTTATAGCATCAACTTTGGCAATGCCATTAAAGACATTAACGAAGGAAATATATTAAAGAATTTTACCTATCTGTTCACTACGGGCGATCACCTCGACTCGCTGCAATTAAAAGGTAAAGTGATCATAGCCGAAACCGGCAAAACCGACTCTACGCTGATTGTTATGTTGCATACCAGTGAAGACGATTCGGCCGTAATAAAAGAAAAGCCCCGTTATATGGCCCGGGTTGACCACGACGGACTATTTAACTTTCGCAATTTACCCGCAGGCTCATTTGCTTTATACGCCCTGAAAGATGAAGGCGGTCAGCACAAATACATGAGTAAAAGTCAGCTGTTCGCCTTTTCAGATAAACGGGTTTCACCTGCCGCATCACCCGAACCGGTTACTTTATATGCCTACGAAGAAAAAGAAGAAGAAAAGGATAATAAGCCCAAAACAAATGCACCTGCCCCAACAGGAGGCGGTCGCAATAACGGCGCAAAAAAGAATGAACAGCAGGATAAACGCATGCGCTTCGAAACCAACCTTAGCAATAATGAATTAGACCTGTTAGGTCAGCTTGAATTACGCTTTAGTACACCGCTCAAATCTTTCGATAGTAGCAAAGTTCAGTTTTCAACCGGCGAAAAATTTGAGCCGGTCACCGGTTATCATTTTTCAGTAGATACCAGCAACAAAAAAGTAACCCTTTCCTATAACTGGGTCGAAAACACGGCCTATAACCTGATATTTGACAAAGATTTTGCCGAGGATACGCTTGGCCGCAAAATAGCAAGAATCGATACGCTTTCTTTTCGCAGTAAAAAACAAAGTGAATACGGCCTGGTTCGTTTGCGTTTATTAAACCTCGACCTTAGCAAAAATCCGGTGTTACAGTTTGTACAAAGCGATCAGGTTAAATTTTCGCACCCCATGACCAGTCGTGAGTTCAATGCCAAATTATTTTTACCTGGCGAATACGACCTGCGCATATTATACGATGAAAATAAAAACGGAGTATGGGATGCGGGCGAGTTCTTTGGTAAACACCGGCAACCCGAAAAAGTAACCCCCATAAGCCGTAAATTGAATGTAAAAGCCAACTGGGACAATATCGTTGATATTAATTTGTAAAAAGGCGAAGTCAGAAGTCTGAGGTCAGAAGCTCCCCTGTACCCCTGTATTCAATCACTTCTTACTTTTGAAATCAGTGATCGGACTTCCGACCTCCGACTTCTGACTTCAGATTTCCGACTTCAGAATTGCTATTTCTTAAAATGGTAGCCAACCCATAGCGTATAAAAAGTTGGCCGGCAGCTAAGACTGCTATAGTTTACAAATCCACCACCGATTAAACCGGTTAAACCAACTTCCCACCTGCGATTGATCACTGCACCGGTTTTAACGTGTATACTGATCCAGCCTTTTTCAAAATCGAGATAATCATCTTTTACTGAGTTTCCGGTATACCTGTAAACGGTCATACGATTGGTAGGGTACGACGAAATGTTATATCCCACCTGAGCTCCTATATAATACCTGAACCTTTCTTTTCTGATCAGGTTGTACAGCACAGAAACAGATGGAGTAATATTATTTTGCTTAATAACATAACCCACGGTGTCGGGCCACACCATAACGCCGGGTTGTAATTTATGTCCCGAGAATTTAACGGAGCTGTACGACAATTCAATACGCAATACCAGGTCTTTTAAGTTTCTTATCGAAAAAACATCCAAACCTGCCGTGATCGTTGGAACCACTGTGCTGTTGAAATTCATACCGCCCAAAGCCGTTTCTCCCGAAAATTTAACATCGGCGTACGAGGCTCCTGCTCCTGCAAAAAAGCTTGCATCGTTTTTTTTGTTATAATCAGAAACGTACGAAACATCGCCAGCCAGTTTGTTCAATGCCGAAACTAACGGTCCTAAACTATGTTCAGTGTAGTCGGCATGTGCAATTTTGCGCATCAGTTTATCGTCGGCATGGTGATCAAGAGCGTATTTTGTTAACTGATTGCGATATATGGTACTTGTTATAATATCTATAGAATTTTCGACCAGGTAGCGCTTATACACCAGCTCCTTATATTCCGCACCATCATCCTGAATAAAGTAATGTGGTTTAAAGTCGTACAGTTCATATAAGCTTAATACCTTGCCCTGTACGATGGTTCTTAAAAAAACGGTATCTGTTATGCTGCTGTCTCTAAGCGCACCTAAAGAAGCTACTTCAACCGGTAACACATCTTTTATAACAACAGCCCTATGGTAAATATCAAGGCCGGTTATTTGAAATGCAAGCAGGTCGTCGGTAGTATACTTTTTTTGATCATCCGATAAAGAATCTTTTTTAAAACTAATTACATCGGGGTTTATTTTCCAGTTGCGGTAATCGATCCAGCCACGAAGCGTATCGCCATTCGACAATACAACCAGGCCCTGTTGGTAATTCTTTTGAGCGTTTACCGTATAAAACAGTAATAGCAAACCGAAAATACATTGCAATTTTTTCACGATAAAGGTGTTTTTGGTGCGCAAAAATTGCAAAATTTAACTGCATTTACAAATCGCTGCTACGCATTAACAACCGTTTGGTGATAAGTTTCAATGTGGCACATATTATTCATGAATTGCCGCCTGAAATTGCAGTTGTTCCCGAAAAACAATCCGGTTTGCCCACAGCTTAACAACCACAAACTTTAAACAGCAATCAGGTATCTTTGCACTATGGAATTTTCTTCTTCCTTATTAGAAAATGCGGTGAATGAATTTGCCAAATTACCGGGTATTGGCAAAAAAACAGCTTTGCGCCTGGTGCTTCATTTAATCAAACAGGACCCTTCCGCGGTGGAAGGGTTTGGCGAGGCCATTCTTAAAATGCGCAGTCAGATTAAGTTTTGCCAGCGTTGTTTCAATGTAGCCGATGCCGACATATGCTCAATTTGCGCCAATAATATGCGCAAACAGGAGCTTATTTGTGTTGTTGAAAACATCCGCGATGTAATAGCCATTGAAAGCACCCAGCAATTTAACGGCGTATACCATGTACTGGGCGGCATCATTTCGCCCCTCGATGGCATTGGACCCGACCAACTTACCATAGAACCTCTTATACAACGCATTCAAAAAGAAAAAACCGAAGAGATCATCTTTGCGCTGAACCCTACTATACAGGGCGATACCACCATTTATTACATTCAGAAAAAGCTGCAGGCCCAACCCATTAAAATTACCACCATAGCCCGCGGAATTGCATTCGGCGGTGAACTGGAATATGCCGATGAAATGACCCTGGCAAGAAGCATCACCAACCGGCTACCGGTTGAAAAATACGTGCAGCACTGATATAGCCTCAATTCAGGAGCTAAAGTCACATTAAGGTAAGTTTGCTATTAACCTCAACATGCCGTAAATTTGCAGCCGCACAGGCGGATTTGTTTATTGTTCAACCTGTGCGTTTAACGGGTCCAGAGTCCCATGTGCGGGAAAGGACCTGTTAACAGCATCGGGCGTAGTCGGGATGCAATAACAACTGAACTAATAAACGACAAGAAACTCCCTCGCACCGGTTTCCCAACGTTTATAAGTTCGGCTCATTATATAATCACAGCATTTCGGGGCTGTTTACAGGGTTGTACAATTCACTTTCCATGAAAGGAATTGCACACCTGAATTACCAATTGGCCTATATAGTTATAGTGCATAAAACAAAGGAGGTAGCATGAAAACAATTCAGCAACTTTTACAGGAGCGTATCCTTATCATAGATGGCGCTATGGGCACCATGATACAGCGGCACAAATTAACCGAAGCCGATTATCGTGGCGACCGTTTTAAAGACTGGGCAAGTGATTTGAAAGGCAACAACGACCTGCTTTGCCTTACACAACCACAAATAATCAAAGGCATTCACAAGCTATACCTCGAAGCAGGTGCCGATATTATTGAAACCAATACCTTCAATTCACAACGCATATCGCTGGCAGATTATCATATGGAAGAGCTGGCTTACGAACTGAATTTTGCAGCCGCTAAACTGGCCAAAGAAGCAGTTCAGGAATTTTTCGCCTCTTCTGATGGATCAGGCCGGGAAGGGGCCTTTGTTGCCGGCGCTATTGGCCCGCTTAACAAAACCCTGTCGCTTTCACCCGATGTAAATAATCCCGGTTTCAGGGCGCTTACATTCGACGAGGCTATGAGTGCCTATTACGAGCAGGTAAAGGGTTTGGTAGAAGGCGGTGTTGATCTGTTGCTGATAGAAACCATTTTCGATACGCTGAATGCGAAAGCAGCCATATATGCCATAAAGAAGTATTTCAAAGATATTTCGAAAGAGCCCGTGCCCATAATGATCAGCGGAACTATTACCGATGCATCGGGTCGCACGCTGAGCGGACAAACACTGGAAGCATTCTATACATCTGTTATGCATGCCAAACCGCTGTCAATTGGTTTAAACTGCGCACTGGGTGCAGCAGAAATGCGTCCGCACATTGAAGAGTTAAGCCAGATAGCATCCTGCTATACCTCGGCTTATCCCAATGCCGGTTTACCCAATGCTATGGGTGAATATGATGAGCAACCCGAACAAACAGCTCACTTTCTCGAAGACTGGGCGCGCGAAGGGTTTGTGAATATTGTAGGTGGCTGTTGCGGTACCACGCCCGATCATATTAAACATATTGCCGACCATGTTCGGCAGTTTACACCAAGAACCTTACCGGTATTGGAAACGGCACTGTAGAAATAAAGATGAAGAAGACAAATCATCTTTAAAAATCTTAAAGGAATTAGAGTGAAAGAAGCAAAACCAAAGGCCAGAGAACCGGTTGGTTTTGTTCTTCCAAAAAAGAAATAAAGTATGCCAGCAACTACAACAATAAAACCATACTTGCGGCTTTCGGGTTTGGAACCCCTGGTTATTCGCCCCGAAACGAATTTTGTTAACGTGGGTGAAAGGACCAACGTAACCGGTTCTAAAAAATTTGCCCGGTTAATTAAAGAAAACAAGTATGAAGAAGCATTAAGTGTAGCGCGTCAGCAGGTTGAAAGCGGCGCACAGGTTATTGACGTAAACATGGACGATGCTTTGCTGGATGGCATAAAAGCCATGACCACCTTTTTAAACCTGGTGCAAAGCGAACCCGATATCGCCAGGATCCCCATCATGATCGACAGCTCAAAATTCGAGATCATTGAAGCGGGTTTAAAGTGCGTTCAGGGCAAATGTATTGTGAACTCCATCTCCATGAAAGAGGGAGAAGAAAAGTTTATTCGCGAAGCCAATATTTGTAAACTCTTCGGCGCCTCGGTGGTGGTAATGGCATTCGACGAAAAAGGCCAGGCCGATACGTTTCAACGCAGGATAGATATTTGCGAACGCGCCTATAAAATATTAACCGAACAGGTTGGCTACGATCCGCAGGATATTATTTTCGACCCCAACATTTTTGCAGTAGCTACCGGTATAGAAGAACACAACAATTACGCGGTTGATTTTATCGAGGCTACCCGCATCATCAAACAAAAAATGCCGCTGGCCAAAATAAGCGGTGGTGTAAGTAATATTTCTTTCTCGTTCCGTGGCAATGAAACAGTGCGCGAAGCCATGCACTCGGTTTTCCTGTACCATGCCATTAAAGCGGGTATGGATATGGGTATTGTAAATGCCGGTCAGTTGGTTGTATACGATGAAATAGAACCCGGGTTACGGGAACTTTGCGAAGATGTGATCCAAAACCGCCGTGCCGATGCCACCGACCGTTTGATACAGTTTGCCGAAACGGTAAAAGCGAAAGATAAAACCGAAGTTAAAAATGAAGCCTGGCGCAGCGGACTGGTTGAAGAGCGGTTAAAACATGCGTTGATAAATGGTATAACAGATTATATAGATCAGGATACCGAAGAAGCAAGGGTAAAATATCCCAAACCATTAGATGTAATTGAAGGGCCGTTAATGGATGGTATGAACGTAGTAGGCGACCTGTTTGGCAGTGGTAAAATGTTTCTGCCGCAGGTAGTGAAAAGCGCTCGTGTAATGAAAAAGTCTGTAGCCATCCTCACCCCGTATATTGAAGCAGAAAAAGAAGAACGGCGCCTGGCGCATCTGGCAGCCGGCACCCAAAACGACGAAGGAGCCGGAGCAGCAAGGATCTTACTGGCCACCGTAAAGGGCGATGTGCATGATATTGGTAAAAACATTGTAGGCGTAGTATTAGGATGTAACGGGTACGACATTATCGACCTCGGTGTAATGGTTCCGGCCGATAAAATACTTGAAACAGCGCAAAAAGAAAAAGTAGATATAATCGGGTTAAGCGGTTTGATTACGCCATCGCTCGATGAAATGGTGCACGTGGCGCATGAAATGAAACGGCGCAACATGAAGCAGCCCTTGCTGATAGGCGGCGCCACAACTTCGCGCATGCACACGGCAGTTAAAATTGCTCCTCAGTACGATAACGGTGTGGTGCATGTACTCGATGCTTCGCGCAGTGTAACTGTAGCAGGATCGTTATTAAGCAAAGAGCAGAAAAAAGATTACCTCGAAGGCGTTGGCAAAGAATATCAAAAGCTGCGCGACGATTTCGGCAGTAAAAAATCGGCCAAGCAATTCATTTCCTTTGAACAGGCGCAAAAAAACAAAGTAGCTATTAACTGGGATAATTTCACACCGGTTACCCCACAGTTCACCGGTACCAGAATTTTTGATAACTACGATCTGAATGAGATCAGTAAATACATCGACTGGGGCCCCTTCTTTATAGCCTGGGAATTACATGGTCGTTTCCCCGCTATATTGCAGGATGAAAAAGTAGGAAAAGAAGCCACCAAACTGTTTAACGACGCCAACGAATTATTAAAAAAGATAATTGATGAAAAATGGTTAACGGCGCGGGGTGTTATAGGCTTTTGGCCTGCTTTGGGTAATGGAAAAGATTCCCTGTACCTGTACGATGAAAGCGGAAAAGAAAAAACAACCCTTGAGTGTTTGCGTCAGCAATCTAAAAAGGCCGAAGGACAACCTAATTTTTCATTAGCCGATTTTATTAAACCTGTTGGGGGTGGCCCGTTAACAAAAGAAAACCCCGCACAAACAGATTACATAGGCGCCTTCAGCGTAACTATACAAGGAATAGAACCACACCTGAAAAAATTTGTAGAAAACCACGACGATTACAACAAAATCACATTACAGGTGTTAGCAGACAGGCTGGCTGAAGCATTTGCCGAATTACTACATGAACGGGTGCGCAAAGAGTTTTGGGGTTATGTAAAAGACGAGCACCTGAGCAATGAAGAGTTAATAAAAGAAGCATACAGCGGTATCAGACCGGCTCCCGGTTATCCGGCCTGCCCTGATCATACCGAAAAATATAAGTTATTTAATTTATTGGGAGGCGAGCAGGCAACCGGTATTACACTAACCGAATCATTGGCCATGTACCCCGCATCGAGTATTTGCGGCTGGTATTTTGCCAATCCGCAAAGCCAGTATTTTGGTTTAGGTAAAATTCAAAAAGATCAGGTAACTGATTATGCTGAGCGCAAAAAGATGCCGATAGAAGATGTTGAAAGATGGTTGCGCCCGGTGCTTGACTATGATGCCTGATAAATATTTAATTGTTAATTTCACAATATAAAATCAAGCGAAACGTTTGTGCAGCGTTCCTGTGAAAAAAAACGCCTGATCAACCCGTAGCAACATGAGTAATTCCCGTAGGAATGCTATTATGGCAATAGCATTTTTGGTTAATCTTGTGCCTTATTTTGTAGCAGCTCAATCAAAACATCCCAAACGCAAAGGGGAATTTTATTTCTCCTGGGGGTATAATACAGAATGGTATACGCATAGTAACATTCGTATAAATCAACCTGAGCTGGGCAATTACTACCTTTTTAATCACGTGCGTGCACATGATCACGAAGGGTGGAATGAAGGCTTATTAGGCAAGGCCCTTACAATACCACAATACAACTACCGCCTCGGCTACTTCTTTAACGAAGAAAAAGGCCTGGCCTTTGAAATCAACTTCGACCATACCAAGTATATTTTTGCCGATCAAAACGTTCGTATTACCGGTACACTTGGTGGCAATGGTAAACCGGTTGATTCCACTATTGCTTTTAATGCAGCCAACGGATATTATTACTACCTGAATAACGGCGCCAACTTTTTACTGTTCAACATTGTAAAACGCTGGAAATGGTACCATTTGCCCAATGAAAAGATCAAGATCGACATCCTGGGCAAGGCTGGTATTGGTCCGGTGATCCCACACGTTGAAAACAGCTTAAACTTTCAAAAGAATAAACCTGATTTTCAATTCGGGGGCTGGAACACAGGGATCGAAGGAGCTATAAAAGCCACCTTCTTCAATACGGTATATCTTGAATTTTCTAATAAAATAGACTATGCCAGGTATGACCACCTGCATATATGGAAAGGAAGAGCCCGTCAGGCATTTGGTACTTATGAACTTATTTTGAACCTTGGTATCACTATACCGGCTGGTAAAAAAATAAAATAGCAAGCCACATACGTTAAATAGCCAAAAGGGTCAAATTGAATAATACTTTCAATTTGACCCTTTTAATTTCATACTAATCTAACTGACGTAATTGTCGCTTTTGACTTGTACTTTATGCCTTGCGTCTTGCGCCTTCATCTTTTTTCAAATAACCACCACAACCTTTTTCGCGGCCTCACCTGGAAATTCTGGCTGATGTAGGTTTGAATATGTTGCATGGCTTCGTCAATATCATCGGTAAGCAATACCAGTTTCATATCCTCGCGGCTGATGGTGCCCTGCTGCGCCATAAATTCGGCATAGTTCCATAAGCTGCTGTAATAATCTTTTCCAAATAATACAATAGGAAACTGGGTAATAGATTTTGTTTGAACCAGCGTAAGGGTTTCAAAAAATTCGTCCATGGTTCCAAAGCCGCCGGGCATAATAATAAAAGCGTAGGAATATTTTACCAGCAGCACTTTTCGAACGAAAAAATGCTCGAACGTAATGCTTTTATTCAGGAATTTGTTGGGTTTTTGTTCAAAGGGCAGCCGTATGTTAAGGCCAACCGATTTACCGCCGTTTTCAAAAGCCCCCCGGTTGGCGGCTTCCATAACACCGGGTCCGCCGCCTGTCATGGTAGTAAAACCCAGGGCGGCAATGCGTTTTCCAAACTCGCGCGCTTTTTCATAGTAAGGATGATCTTCGTTAAACCTTGCCGATCCGAACACGGTTATACATGGACCAACAAAATGCAGGGTACGAAATCCTTTTATGAATTGCCTGAATACCCGCCAGGCAAACGACAGTTCATAACTACGGCTTTTAGGGCCTTCGAGGTAAACATGTTCTTTGGGAGGAATGATGGGTTCGATCTTTTTCTTTGCTGATGCTGCTTCCATACCAATAATGTAAATTGCCGACCAAATTAAAGAATATCATGCGCATTATAAGCTATAATGTGAATGGCATACGTGCCGCGATGAACAAAGGTTTTTGCGATTGGTTAAAAACCGATCCGGCCGATATTATTTGCCTGCAGGAAACAAAAGCAACAAAAGATAATGTGAATCGCCAGCTGTTTGCCGAATGCGGCTTTGCCGACTACTGGTTCAGTGCACAAAAAAAAGGGTACAGCGGTGTTGCTGTTTTTACCAAAATAAAACCCGATAACGTTGAATATGGCAACAAGGATGCAGTAAGCGACGACGAAGGAAGAGTTATTCAGCTCGATTTTGGTGATATACGTCTTATTAACGCGTATTTTCCCTCGGGTACATCGGGCGATGTGCGACAGGATTACAAATACGGTTGGCTCAATAATTTTTATACTTATCTGGAAGATTTAAAAAAGAAATATCCCAAACTGATATTATGCGGCGATTACAATATTGCCCATAGTGAAATGGATATTCACGATCCGAAAGGCAATAAAAACTCTTCGGGATTTTTACCTGAAGAAAGAGCGTGGATGGATAAATTTTATAACAGCGGGTGGGTCGATACATTTCGTGTTTTTCACCCCGAACCACACCGTTATAGCTGGTGGAGCCAGCGTTTTCCCAGTGTACGGTTGCAAAATAAAGGCTGGCGCATCGATTACATCAATGCTACAGAGCCGCTGCGCAGCAATTTAAAAAACGCCGATATTTTTCCCGATATAAAACACAGCGATCACTGTCCTGTATATCTCGAATTACATTAACAAGCAGCTACCCATTCCCCATGATAGTATATAACATAACCATAAAAATCGATCCTGCTATTGAAACGCCGTGGATACAATGGCAGCAGCAGGAACATATACCCGATATTATGGCTTCGGGGCAGTTTTCGCATTATAAAATGTTCAGATTACTGGAGCAGGACGACTCAGAAGGCATGACGTTTGTAGTACAATATTTTGCTCCCACTCTCGATAACTACTATCGTTATCTCGAAGAGTATGCGCCTGTATTAAGGCAAAAAGCTTTTGATAAATGGGGCGACCGTTTTATTGCATTCCGCACGGTAATGCAGGTTGTGGACTGAGTGTGGATAATATTATTTTAATTTCACCGCTCGTGCGGCGGTGCTAAATTTATTGTATATTTCCCCGAAACCCTTTACAGGCCAGCATTTCAGCCTGCGTTGCATGAAACATAGATCAGTACTGCATTTCAGCGTGTAACAATAATTCACATAACGTATTATAAAATTGTAAAATTTGCTAAAAACCTTGTCCCGAGCGGATTACAGCACTTTATCAAATGTTAATTTTTCAGCAGAAAAATTTTGTTTGATGCAAAAACCGTCTAAATTTGTTGCTGCATAAATTCTTAAAAAATCACACTATGAACAAAGCTGAATTAATTGCAAAAATTGCCGATGATTCAGGCATCACTAAGACACAGGCTAATACTGCTCTTGATTCTTTTATTGAAGCAGTAACCAAAACATTAAAAGGTGGTGGTAAAGTTACCCTGGTAGGTTTTGGAACTTTTTCTGTATCTAAAAGAGCAGCACGTAACGGCCGTAATCCTCAAACCGGTGCTGTGATAAAGATTAAAGCAAAAAAAGTTGCCCGTTTCAAAGCTGGTAAAGAATTGCAGGCTAAATTATAATTACTGCATTACTACAAATGAAAGCTCCGCTACTGCGTACGAAGTATCGGAGCTTTTTTTATTTTTGTACCTTTACAATTCACATTAATAAACAAATAACATGGGCAGAGGAGATAAAAAAACAAAAAAAGGCAAAACCTTTAAAGGATCTTTCGGAAAAAGCCGCCCTGCAAGGGTAAAGAAGGCTGCAGCAGCTAAAAAAAGCAAATAGTTAATTAGGTTATAGGTTAACAAGTTGACAGGTTGATAAGTTAGAAGCATTACCTGTTAACATGTTAACCTATTAACTTTTCAACTACCCTCAGGGCGCCAGCCGCTCAATCAGCCACGTAGCATCTTCCTTCAACGTATACTGCATCCGGTCGTGCAAGCGGTTCGAACGGCCCTGCCAGAATTCAACACAAATAGGATTTATACGATATCCGCCCCAGTGAGAAGGCCGGGTAATCTGCTTTTGGGAAAACTCTTTTACCAATCCCTTTTCTCTTTCTTCGAGCCATTGCCTGTTGGCAATTACCTGGCTTTGCGGCGAAACCCAGGCGCCGATACGGCTGCCTTCGGGCCTGCTGTTAAAATAAGCATCACTTTCGGCATCGCTTACCTTTTCAACAAGTCCGGTAATACGCACCTGCCGTTCCAGCTCTTTCCAGAAAAACAGTAAGCAGGCGCGGGGATTTTCGGCCAACTCTTTTCCTTTAAAGCTTTCGTAGTTGGTATAAAAAACAAAACCCCGTTTGTCGTACCCTTTCAGTAATACAATGCGGGCCGAAGGCACGCCATCTGCCGATGCGGTGGCAAGCGTCATGGCATTTACCTCGGTTATTTCGCTGCGAACCGCTTCTTCCCACCACTTATCAAACTGACTGATGGCATCGGCTTCCACATCCTTTTCGAGCAGCGATTGCAACATATAATCTTTACGTATATCGGCAATAGTAGATGGCATACCTGGTTAATTTTTCAATACAAAGTTAATGGGAGCACTAATTACCCTGCACTGATTTTGGTCATACGTATTTACAGTATTATTTTTAACCGCCTTTTATCCATTCAAGTGAACCTTTAAAACGTATGAAAAAGACCTTTGTTCAATTAATGCTGCTTTTTTGCTTTTATACTACCTATGCACAAAAAAGTAGCCCTGCCCCTGTTATTACACGATATATGCAGTTTACCGGCACTATTGATAAATATCCGGTTATTTTTCACCTTTTCCGCATCAAAGACAACTTCACCGGTTGCTATTACTACAACAGCACCGAACAGGCCATTGAAATATCAGGTTCCATCGATAATAAACGCTTCCTCAAACTAACACATAGCACTGAGAATGGGAAAGAAGTACTCGAAGGTGTGTTTAAAGATTCTTCCTTCTCGGGCACCTGGTCGTTCAAAGGTAAAATGCTGCCATTCAGAATAACACAAAAAAAAGATGATAACGGGTTAGCCTTTGATTATATATGGACATCCGGTTCTAAAAAATTATCCGATAAAGAGAATTTTCGTAACGAATTGTCTTATGAGGCGCAGGCTGTTTGGCCTTCAGCTACATCTACTCATCCTGCCACGGGCCTTATTAAGCAAACGATACGCGAAGCATTTGACGAAAAGAATAGTCAGGAAGAAATTGGTAAAATATTCATCAAACAAAAAAACGAACTGCTGAATAGCGATAAAAGTAAGGACGGCATTGAAACCTATGACCTGGAAACCACCGTGCAAATTGATTACCGCAATGCACAACTGCTTACGCTTGCCAGCCTTACTTATGTTGATGGCGGCGGGGCTCACCCAAATCATTTTACTAATTATACCTGCATTGACCTGGTACACAACCGCAAACTTGATATAACCGATGTGTTAGATACGCTGGCAGGCCGCGAAACCTTACATACTTTGCTGGAGAAAAAATTTCGTTCAGCCTTCAATGTAAAAAAAGAGGAAAAATTATCAGAATACCTTTTCGAAGACACCATTTCACCCTGTAATAACTTTTTACTCACCACCAGGGGGATCGGCTTTCATTATAATCCTTATGCCATCGGCGCTTATGCTTTGGGAGATGTGTATCTGTACATACCGTTTAAGGAAATAGAAGCTTATTTGAAACCGGAATTTAAGCAACTTTTAGCCCAATAGGCAATTGGCAATATGCAATTGGCAATGTTACATTCTTTTATAAATGTCCGTAGGAACGTTTGCTTATTGCCTGTTGCCAATTGCCAATTACTCGGGTGGTTCATTTTCGCTTTTATCGGGCAATTTATTCTGTACGCGCGCCAGCAGCACTTCTATTTCGCTCATGCGCTTTAACTGATTTTCGAGCTTTTTATTATGTTCTGTAATCTGTTGCAGATCGTGGTTCAGCTCTTCGAGGAAAGTAATTTTTTTCAATAACTGCTGCCGCTGGAAATTCGATTCGCGCAGTTTGTCTTCGGTATCGGCCAGCAGGCGCGACAGGCGCTGGTTTTCTTCGAGCAGCGACTGATGTTTTTGCCTGCCCTCATCGTGCTCCCTGATCAGTTTAAAATGGTTTTGCTGCAATTCGTCGTACTCAAACTGCCGGTTTTGCGGCTGGGTAAGGTTTTCGACCTTCGACAATTTTTCGCGCAGCACAGTGAACTCTTCATATGCTTTTTGCAGGCGTTGTTCAAGCTCACCAGCCAGCAATTGCTGTTGCTGCAGTTCGTGTATACGACTGTCTTTTTCGACCAGTAAAGAGTGGGTTTTATTAAGCTGCGCCATCAGCTCTTCATTGGCCTTGAGGGTATCGATGTGTTTAAATTCAGTTTGTTTCAGCAGTTCAATCTGATCGAGCAGCAGGGCGATATTCTGGTTTTGTTCGGTTAGGTTTTCCTGTGCTTTTTGCAGGCGGGCAAGATATTCTTCAGACTGTTCTTCCTGCGAACTGGCAGGTTTTACAGGCGCCGGTTGTTCGGCATACAGGCGTTTTATTTCTTTTTGTAATTCTTCAACTTCAATAGTCAATAGTTCTTCGTTTTCGCGCACTTCGTCGAGCTCGCGGCGCAACTGCATCTGCACTTTTTCCTGCAGCTCCATTTCTTCATAATATTTCAGGCGCCACTCGTCGGTATGCTGAAAAGCTTTATCAGATAAAACAGGCGGTTCGGGTTGCGGTAATCTGAGCGGAATTGTTTTACGGCTTACAAAAAAGAAGTGAATAAAGAACCCCAGGACAATACCGCCCAGCAGAAAGACTATTATTTCAGTAACGCCTACATATATCTGGTAACCCAGTATGATCGGCAACAAATGATTCATAACGGCTTCGGAATTAGTATAAACACCGCATCACTACATAGTAATATAGAATTCCTGCACTATTTTTTCATGGGATTGTTGAAAAGGTAGTAATGAAAAAACCACCCTGGCTGGTGGTTTTTCGCATAGGAAATTTAATGCGTTAATTCCACAAATACAAAAAGTGGTTACAATAAATTTTACCGGTTGGTTATCAAGCCTTTACCAATGTTCCCACCCTTTCACCACAAGCCACTCTGCGCAAATTGCCGGGCTTGTTCATATCAAATACGATGATCGGTAATTTATTCTCCATGCAAAGTGTAAATGCGGTCATGTCCATTACACGCAGGTTTTTTGAAATGCATTCCTGGAAAGTAATGGTATCATATTTTTTGGCAGTAGGATCTTTTTCGGGATCGGCTGTGTAAATGCCATCTACCCTGGTGCCTTTTAAAATTACATCGGCCTGTATTTCGATGGCTCTTAGCGAGCCGGCTGTATCGGTAGTAAAATACGGGTTACCGGTGCCTGCTCCGAAAATCACCACCCTTCCTTTTTCAACGTGGCGAATGGCGCGGCGGCGAATGTACGGCTCGGCTATCTGCTCCATTTTGATGGCGCTTTGCAAGCGCGTAAAAACCCCTATTTTCTCCAACATGGCCTGCATGGCCATTCCATTGATCACAGTGGCCAGCATGCCCATATAATCGCCGTGAGCGCGTTCTATGCCGGTTTCGGCTTCGTTCATACCCCGGTAAATATTGCCACCGCCAATTACAATGGCCACCTGTACGCCCAGATCGGCTACTTCTTTGATGTCGTGAGCATATTGCGCCAGGATCGACGGATCCATTCCAAAACTTTTATCGCCCATCAATGATTCGCCGGAGAGTTTTACCAAAATACGCTTATACTTAGGTAGCATGTATACAATCTTTTTCGTGAATGGTGACTTGTCACCCGAAACCTTTTTTTACGCTGTGCAAAGAAAGGATTTTTTATTAAAACAAAAAGAGAAACCGAAAACCGGCTTCCCTTTATAAAATTGAAAGCAAATCACAACCTGATGTGCGCAACACATTTCAACAATAAATTCGATAACTCGTGTAGATAATTTATTACATAGTTCGAAATGCCGAATGTGAATAACTTCTCAAACTGCTAACTACCAACCGCTAATTAAAAAAGTATGCCAAACAAAAAAGGGGAAAACTGCCTAAACAGCTTTCCCCTGATATTTATGTAAGTTCGATTATTGACTTATCCTAAAGCTACGCGCTTAAATTCGGTAACTTTTAAACCGCCATCAACACTTTTCAGATATTCAGCCACAGTTTTTGAATTGTCTTTTACGAAAGCCTGGTTTATCAGGGTGCTTTCTTTGAAGAACGCATTCAGCTTACCATCGGCAATTTTAGCGATCATTTCGTCGGGTTTGCCCGCCATTTTAGGATCGGTTTTAATTTGCTCGGTAACGATAGCGCGCTCGCGCTCGATAGTTGAAGCAGGAACTGAATCAGAATCAACTGCAACGGGGTTCATAGCGGCGATTTGCATAGCCACATCTTTACCGGCATCGGCAGCGGGTTTATTTAAACCTACCAGCACACCGATACGGTTAGCTCCGTGAATATACGATGCTACGAAATCGGCATCAACGCGCTCAAATTTGGTAATACCAATTTTTTCGCCAATGCTGGCCAGTTTATCGTTCACCAGGTCGGCTACTTTTACGCCGTTAATGGCAACAGCATTCAACTCGTCAAGACTTTTTACATTGTTTGCAACCGCAGCATCAACAATGCTTTGGGCGAAAGCAACAAAGTCGGCGTTTTTACCTACAAAGTCGGTTTCGCAGCTAAGACAAACTGCAATACCGGTTTTATTATCGGCGGTAGTTTTAGCCAATACCACACCTTCTTTTGCTTCACGATCGCCACGCAGGGCAGCTACCTTGGCGCCTTTTTTACGAAGCCAGTCAATAGCGGCTTCAAAATCGCCATTGGTTTCTGTCAACGCTTTGCGGCAATCCATCATGCCGGCGCCTGTCATCTGGCGCAGCTTATTAATATCAGCGGCAGTAATTGCAACACTCGACATAATAATTTGAAAATTTAAATATTTGAAAATTTGAAAATGGCTGCGCAAAGAACCTGAATATAATCACCCAAATGATTTGCGAAACATTTTCATTTTATTAATTCTGTTCAAAGACCTACACACTGTTTATACCTTGCTGCCCGGGGCGCTACAGTACAAGAGTGCGACGCAACGGCAGATCAATAGTTATTCCTGAGCCGGGTTCATATATTAACACTTTCACTTCGACTACGCTTCACACTTCGACTACGCTCAGTGTAAAACCATGATCCTTCGATCCTTCGACTACGCTCAGGACGCTCAGGATACTCAGGACCTATCTTCCGCCAGGTCTTCTGTTTCCACCGCCACCGCCAGGTCCGCGGCCGCCGCCACCACCAGGTCCACGACCACCGCCGCCACGGTGTCCGCCACCGCCGCCATGACCATGTCCGCCACCACCGTGACCACGTCCACCACCTTTACCACCACGACCGCGGGCTGCTTCAGCTTCTGCTTCGGCAAGCATTCGTGCTGCTTTCTTTTCTTTTTCATCATCTGCCGTATCTTCTGTTTCCTCGTCTTTTGCAGCTTGTCTTTCGGCTAAGCCTTCGGCAATTGCAGCAGTGATGTATTGGGTAATAATGGCGATCGATTTTGTAGCATCGTCATTAGCAGGGATAGCAAAATCAACTTTATTGGGATCGCAGTTGGTATCAACCATACCAAAAGTAGTGATGCCCAGTCTTTTTGCTTCGGCCAGGGCAATGTGCTCATGACCAATGTCGATGATGAACAAAGCGGCAGGAACACGGCCCAGCTGGCTGATACCGCCTAATACTTTATCCATTTTATCGCGGTCGCGACCGAGGGTTAATTTTTCTTTTTTGGTCAGTGACTCGGCACTGCCGTCAACCAGTAATTTGTCGATGCTTTGCATCTTCTTAACGCTCTTACGAACGGTGTTGAAGTTGGTAAGCATACCACCCAGCCAACGCTCGGTAACAAAAGGCATGTTCACTTTGCGGGCGCACTCGGTAACAATTTCTTTAGCTTGTTTTTTAGTACCAACAAACATGATCTTTTTACCGCTGCGTGCAATCTGCTTCAGGGCAGCTGCAGCTTCCGTCAGGTGTTCAGTTGTTTTATTGAGATCTATGATGTGAATGCCTTTCTTTTCAGCAAAAATGTAAGGCAACATTTTTGGGTTCCACTTCTTACGCAGGTGACCAAAGTGTACACCGGCGTCCAGTAACTGCTGTTGCAATGAAGTGTTATTTTCCATTTTACTAATTTGAAAATTTGAGAATTTGAAAATTTGATAATGCTCACCAACGAAATCTTTTCCCAACCCTCTCCGCCAGCCGGCGGAGGAGGAGTCGGAGATGGATTAACGTTTGCTGAACTGGTAGCTGCGACGAGCTTTTTTGTGACCGAATTTCTTACGCTCAACAGATCTCGGATCGCGTTTCAGCACACCGGCCGCTTTTAATGAAGGACGGTATTCGGCATTTAGTTCAAGCAGTGCGCGGGCAATACCCAGTTTCGCAGCTTCGGCCTGACCTTTCATTCCACCACCGGCAGCATTGATCTTAACATCAAATTTATCAAGCGACTGAATGCTTTTTAAGGGCAATTCAACCTGATTCTGAAGATATACGAGAGGAAAATATTCTTTGTAGTCTTTGTCGTTAACGGTGATCTTACCGGTTCCGCGTGACAACCAGATTCTTGTCACAGCTTCTTTACGACGACCTACGGCATTTTTTTGCTTTTCCATGTATGATTAATCAATTAGAAAGTTAAAGATTGAGGTTTTTGTGCAACATGCTCGTGTTTGTCGCCGGCATACACAAATAATTTCTTGAACATTTTGCGGCCGAGGCGATTTTTAGGCAACATACCTTTTACGGCTCTTTCAACCACCTGCTCAGGACGGCGACGCAATAATTCGCGTGCAGTTTCTGATTTCTGGCCACCAGGATAGCCAGAGAAAGTCAGGTATTCTTTTTCATCAGTTTTGTTACCGGTGAATTTTACCTTGTCGGCATTAATTACAATAATGTAGTCTCCGCAATCAACATGTGGCGTATAATAGGCTTTGTTCTTACCACGAAGAACAGCTGCTATTTTAGCACACATGCGACCAACGGTTTGATTGGTACCGTCTACAACATACCAGTTGCGTTTTACGGTAGCCGCATTTGCATGTTTGGTAGTGAAATGAAGTTTGCTCATTGAAAAAAAGCTTTTAAGCTGATTAATAATAAAACAGCTGCGCCATCCCGCTTGCTGTTTCCGGCTTTGCTTACAACGAAACACGTGTAAACCAAAAACGGGCGGCAAAGATAAACCGTTACTTTGGGCACAACAAACATTTGAGCAACTTATTTTTTATCGCATCTTCACAATCAATTGATTTTCAATAAATATTTTGACATTAATTTTTCATTGCTGCGTAAAAAGCAGGCAGTACGGGCATTTTTTAAGAATTATTTTCATGGAACCGGCCGCAGAAAGGCTATTGAACGCCTGTTGTGTCACTCACTTCAGGGTTCGAAACGCTGACCCGGCATTGTGTGCCGCCAGGGTTGGTTTTGAACTGCGTCGTTTATTCATCGTTATTTTATGGATCAGGCTGTTGATAAAGTGAAAAGGAATACAAAGAGGCAACCAACCGTTATGAAGAAATCCATAATGCCCAAAAAGGTTCGAAGGAACACAGGGAAAAATTATTATTAGCTTTTCTTATCAACCAGTACGAACAAAAGCAATGGCCCTTGCCTGATGTTGACCCCATTGAACTGATCAAAATCCGCATGGAAGATTTTGGCTATAAACTTACCGACCTTGCCAAAGTATACGGCGACAAAGGCACAATAAGCAAAGTTTTGAACTACAAGCAGCATCTTTCTTTAACCATGATCCGAAAATTCAGTGAAATGCTTCGCATTCCGGTTGAGGCATTGACAACAGAGTATGAACTTAAAGAGTGATTACAATGATTGAAAATGAACGTCAATATACCATTTCTAAAAAGAAGGTTGCAGAATTGAAAAAGGGAATAGATCGTCTTACCAATGATTCTGCTAAAAATCCTTTAAGAAAAAAATTTCTGCTTGCCTCTTTGTGCATGACAAAGAAGGAAATAGAACAGGAAATTTTATTTTATGAATCTTTTAAAAAAGGTACTTCAAACGAGAGACCCCTTTCTGAACTACCCACATTACTTACTGAGTATAAAATCAAATCCGGCTTAACCCAAAAAGAATTTGCCGAACAACTGGGAATAAAAGAACAACAGCTTCAACGCTACGAAGCTGACAACTTCAAAAGCGTAACCTTTAAAAACTTGCTAAGGTTCCTTGATGCCATCGGATTAGAAATAATGATTAAAGAAACCCGAATGACAAGAACCAATAAAAACAGGTCCGAAAAGAAACAATCCTCCCGTTAATTTATAATACTATTTTAATAACGGCTTCAAAGTATATTGCCGTTAGCATAGCGAAAGCGCCACTAAGCTGTTTGCTACCCCTTGTTGCCTTTCTTTTACACACAATGCAGTTTTTTAATAAATTGCCATATCAACAGTACGGTATTAATTTAAATCTTTATTCTATGTCTTCTGAAAAAAACAAAGCTATCGTTAAAGCATATTTCAATATGTGGAATTCGGGAAATATTGAAGTGGCTGATGACATTCTGGCTATCGGCTATGTGGATTGTGCCCATCCGGAAATTAAAAGCATAGAAGCCCTTAAGCAATCAATTATTACTATCCGCAATCGATTCCCTGATTTTCATATCTCTATTGATACACTAATCGGCGAAGATGATATGGTAGCCTTATCAGGAACTGTAACCCGTACGGTAGATGGAACCAAAACAAATTCCCCGGTAATGTGGCTTGCCCGTGTATTGAATGAAAAAATGGTTGAATTACGCACCGGCACCGTATTATAAGAATGACCCGAATACCGCCGCAAATAAATCTTTTTAATAAAAACTCATCCCAATCATGCCTGTTCACAACCTCGGCCGCAATACATTCGGTGATCCTGCAAATACCGGTAATTTAATGCCTATTGAAGAAGCCCATCAACTGCTGAACGAATGGGTACCCAACGACCGACTGCGCCTGCATATGAAGCAGGTGGGCGCTGTAATGAAAGCCTGGGCCATTGAAAAAGAAGGGGCCGATGAACTCACCGCCCGTAAATGGGAACTGGCCGGCCTGCTGCACGATGCCGACTGGGAAAAACATCCCGATGACCATTGTCGCATCATCATTGAAGAACTGGAACGCCGTAATATTGATCCCGAGGTAATTCATTGCATTGCCTCGCACGGACCAAAATACTTTGGGGTAGAACCGCAGAATACCATGGATAAAATGATTTATGCGTTCGACGAACTATCGGGCTTTATACATGCTTCGGCATTGATTCGCCCGGCGCGGTACGACGGAATGGATGTAAAAAGCGTAATGAAGAAGCTAAAAACCCCTTCGTTTGCTGCCCAGGTTAGCCGCGATGATATTAATGATGCGATTGCACGAATAAATATTCCTTTTGAAGATATAATTCAGTTTATTATTGATCATCAAAAGGAGGTATCCTAATTCGCATCCCGACTACGCCCGATGCATTAATCGATCCTACGATCCACCAATAGTCGGGCAGGCTTCGCTCAGTATTTTTTCTTTCTGAAAATATACAGCGGGGCATTGTTCATTGCTACAATTATATAGTCATTTCCTTTTGCATGAATATCAACAATGTCTCTCGCTTCGCCATTGATAAATAATCCGCTTTTGGCGGGCTCCATGTAGCTGAACTGGTGTTGTTTGTTTGCCAGTAGCGTTGTTCCATAACTTGCGTCGAAGCGTCCGCTTTGCGGTTTAAGGCTATAAAAATTTCCGGCCATAAACAGGTCTTTTATACCATCTCCGTTTAAATCGGTGACCAGTATGCCAAACACGGGCGACAATTGCGCCATTACCGGCAATGGCTGAATGGTAAATTGTCCTTTTCCATTGTTAATAAAAACACAGGATTCAGTGTTGTTCACAGTTAACACCGAAGCATGTTGCAACTGATTGCCCGGAAATATCTGTTCTATACTTTTACCGGCATATTCTGAAAATCGCAGGAAGTTCTTTTTGAGCATGGGCAACTGCATATCTATTTCACCCTTTAAAAAATAGGGATATGCCTTGCCATCCGTTTTAAAATATACGGGTATGCATTCTGTTTGCCCGTTTTTATCAAAATCTTCCACATACATTTTGGCAGGATGCTGCACATCGGCTTTAATTCTTGAATTTAATCCATTATTGCCGGCAATAATATCTATATCACCATCATCATCTATATCAACGGCCTGTACACAATTCCACCAACCCGAACTATTGGGTATGGCCTGCACTTTCTTCAATTGACCATTTACGGGCTTCATAACAGTCACCGGCATCCAATCGCCCACAATAATCAGTTCGCTTGTTCCGTCTTTATCAATATCTGCCCATTGCGCATCGGTTACCATACCCAGGTGCAGTAACTCAGGCGCTGCGGTATTGGTAACATCTGTAAAATGTGCACCGCCGTTGTTTTCAAATAACAGGCTGTTGGGCAACACGCCATAGCTGCCGGGTATACTTCGTGCACCAATAAAAATATCTTTACGGCCATCGCCATTAAAATCGCCGACCCTGATGCAGGAAGCATTTATACCAACAGCAGGCCAGCCTGTGGTGCTACGGGTAAAATTTCCCTTACCATCGTTCAGGTATAACCGGGGATACAGGTAAGGCGAACTGGACGCTGCCTGGTTACCGCCCGATGCCGTTACAAGATCCTGGTCGCCATCATCATCGGCATCAAAAAATGTAGCGCCTATCGTTTCAAAATATTTATCGGCTATAAAAGCGGGTTGAACTTTCTGTATAAAATGTCCGTTCGCCTGCTGAATAAATATCTTTGCGGTATCGCCCATCGCACCGCCCACATAAAAATCTTCGAGCCCGTCGCCATTTACATCTGCTGTGGCCAGCTTTGGACCTTCGGTCGAAAGCATTTTGGGTATCAGTCTTTCTTTATCAAAATCTACAAAGTCGTTTTCATGGTGCTGAATGGAGCCGCTGATTACGGTACTTGTTACATTCTCATACAGGGAAGTTGTTTTTGGAGCAACCGGCCGAATATCGGTTACAGCCTGGGCCTGATCACAAACAAGCATTGTATCGGCCGGAACATTTTTTATTACCTGCTTTTTTAAACCGGGCCATTGTATAATAATACTGTCTGCAACGGTATTATTACCCATTCCAAACAGCAAAACCGGCTCTACCGCACTTTCAAAACCTCTGCAGGGCATTTGTTCCAGCACCTGTTTATTGCCGTTAACAAATGCGGTTACGCGCGCACCTATTCCAAAAGTATTTAATGCACTGCCCTTTAATTTTATTTTCAGATAATGACGGTGCAGTTTTTCCTCTGTGTTGTTTCTATATACAAATGCTTCGCTGTTTTCGTTGTTGATAACAAGATCAAGATCGCCATCGTTATCCAGGTCGGCATAGGAAGCGCCATGACTAAAGCTGGGTATCGTAAAGCCCAGTTGCCGGGTTTGATTCTTAAACAATAAATTCTTTTGATTTACAAATGCGTAATTCAACAATGGAACTGAAGGCATTTTTTCAATCAGGTCAAGGTAATTGAGCGTACCCTGACTTACCTGCGTAAGCACTTCTTCGCTGCCAAAAAAAGCCAAAAAATCCTGATCGGTTAAATCGCGGTTAATGCCGTTGCATACGTAAATATCTTTCCAGCCATCATTATCAAAATCAAAACAAAGAGCGCCCCAGCTCCAGCCGGTGGCATCAACGCCTGATAGTTGCGCTATTTCGCTAAAAGTGCCGTCATGGTTATTTAATTGCAGACAATTGGTGGTAAACTGGTGATGGTAATCGTTTTGCAGCCTGGCATTCAGTACATCATAGTCATCAAACTTAATAATGGTCTTTAACCGGTAATCGTCCTCGGGAAGCATTTCGGTGGTAAACACATCGAGGTATCCATCGTTGTTGATATCGGCAACATCCGAACCCATGGAACCCTGGCTTAAATGCCCCATGGCTTCATTTATAACTTCTTTAAAGGTGCCATTCTGCTGATTGATATACAGGTAATCTTTTTCAAAAAAATCATTCGATATGTATATGTCCTGCCAGCCGTCGTTATTCAAATCGCCTACAGTAATGCCCAGTCCAAAGCCAATTTCGCTGCCATATATGCCGGCCTGTTCACTCACATCAGTAAATTTGGCGGCCCCCTGTGCGCTATCAGCAGCAGATGAGATGAGATTGTTGCGATACAACCGGTCACCATTTTTCGGGTCGCGCTGATTTCTGAAACTTCGTCCATAACCAAAACTTTCGGTTGACCGGGTACTATTGTTTAAAACAAAACAATCGAGGTCGCCATCGTTGTCGTAATCAAAAAACGTAGCCTGTGTTGAAAGTCCTTTATCATCCAAGCCGTATTCATGGGCCTGTTCTTTAAACGTTCCGTTCTTTTGGTTTATATACAGTTCATTGGCTTTGTCGTCGCCCTGCACATCGCCGCTGTTGCAAACATAAATATCGAGCCAGTGATCGCCGTTCACATCGGCCATCGTTACACCGGTATGCCAGTGATGACTACTTTGCAAACCCGCCTTTTCCGTTACATCCTCAAACTGCCAGTTGCCTTTGTTGATGTACAGTTTATTCTGCTGCTGGTTAGATGTAAAAAAAATATCAGGCTTACCGTCGTTGTTTACATCACCGATAGCCACACCGGCCCCATTGTAAAAATTGCGGTATCTGAAAATGTTGAAATCTTTGGTATCTGTAACGCGGTTGTTAAAATCAATACCGGTTTGGGCTGAAGGCATTAACTGAAATAAAGCATCTCCCGGCGGCTTATCGCCGGCTGAACGGCATGAAAATAAAACAATGCTACAACCAGCAACAAAAGCTGCAAATTTTTGAATCATACCAATGGGATTAAAAAAAGCTATCTTCAATTTACTATTTCCTTAAAGATTCAAAAAAATATTAACCGGTTTCTTTATTTTGCAATACACATTGTTCGATTGATTTGTACTATGAGAAAATGGCTATCTGTAACGGCTTTCATTGTTATTGCGGCAACCGTAAGCATCTATTTTTTTATTCCTTCTACACTCAGCATCACCCAAATTACCCCCATCGATTGCACTATTTACGGCGCCTACAGAAATATGGCCACTACCGATACCTGGAAGCAGTGGTGGCCAAACACCACAACGGCGCATACCAGCCTGCGTTACCAGGGCAGCGATTATCAGTTAACAAAAACATTGTTAAATACCGTTGAGGTACGTATTCAACACGAGGATGTAGTTGTTAACAGCACCATTCAATTATTTCCTTTGCCCGGCGATTCGGTAAGGGTACAATGGCAATGTTCATTTGATTCGGATATGAACCCATTTAAAAGAATTCAACGATACCGGCAGGCTGTTGCCATTAAAAAAAATATGGCCGCCATATGTTCGCGTTTTAAGGCGTTTGCCGAAAAAACCGAGCATATTTACGGTATACCTATAACCGAATCCTCCACTATCGACACGCTGGTCATAGCCACCAGTTCAAATTTTAGAACGTATCCCACAGTTACTGAAATTTATAAATTAGTGGCTGCCTTAAAAAATTATAGTTCATCACAAGGCGCCGGGCAAACAGGGTCGCCGATTTTAAATATCACTCCGCTTCCATCGGGATACCATGTAATGGCTGCTTTGCCGGTTGATAAACCCATACAGGACAGCGGTGCATTTTTTAAACGGCAAATCCCCCCTGGTAAATTTTTAGTAACACAAATACAGGGGGGCGACAGTACCATAAAACAGGCTTTTAACCAATTGCAATTGTATGTTCAGGACTATCGCCGGGTTTCAATGGCCATACCCTTTCAACAACTAATTACCGACCGTATTGCCGAACCAGATACCGCCAAATGGATCACCAGAATTTATGTACCGGTGTTTTAACGGCAAACGGCAAACGTGAAATATTAACCCCGGAATCTGTAATTTGTCTGTACTTTCTCTATCGTTTAATCACTTTTTCACCTTTTAAGCCGTATCACCATCGTACTGTCGTTATTTCGAACCAGTATAAATGCTTCCTTTTTCGAAATGGTAATTTTTTGAATATGCCGAACCTGTCCTTTTATTACAACGCTGTTACTATTTTCACATTCAAACCTGTTATGGCCTTTGTTTAATAAAATGGTGCCGCAATCGGCATCGTACCGGCCCATTTCAATATTATTTTCATAAAAGTTGCCGGCCAGCAAAAGATCGGGCAAACTATCATTGTTGGCATTTACCACTGCAGCATCGCGGTACGATGTCAGCTGCGCTTTCCAGGGCAACGGCTGAACAGTAAATTGCAGCTTGCCATCATTAACAAGTATTGCGTTTGAAAAATAATCAGCCGTTAATACTTCGGCCTTTTTGAGCTTTTCTTCAGGAAACAGATCATCGAGGCGGGCTTTTGCAAAGTCTTCGGCATACAAAAAATTTTTCTTTAATACCGGCATTTGTTTTTCAAGCTCTGATTTATTGGCAAAGGGAACTTCTTTGCCTTTTACATAATAAGTTACCACCTGTTCTTTTTTGCCGTTATCATCAAAATCGTTGTAATACATTTTTACCGGTTGTTCAGGCGAAGCTTTCAACCGGCTGTTGAGGCCCAGGTTACCGGCCAACAGATCGATATCGCCATCGTTATCAAAATCGTAAGGCAAAATAAAATTCCACCAACCTTTTTTATCGGTGAGTGTTTTGCGGGTAAACTGTCCATTGTTATTGATCCATGCGTCTATTCCGCCCCATTCAAAGGAGCAGATCAAATCTTTATCGCCGTCTTTATCCAGGTCGAACCACACAGCCCGGGTAACAAATCCTGCATTCATCAAATCTTTTGCATGTGCTGCAGTAACATCTTTAAACTTTCCGGTACCATCATTTTGCAACAGGTACGAGCGGGGAATTTGTCCGTATTCCCAGGGCACTGCTCTTCCGCCTACAAACAAATCAACAAAACCATCTTTATTAAAATCATATGGCACTACACATGAAAAGGTTTCATACATATCGGCAAACGCATCGGGCAATTTTGTAAAATGTGCTTTGCCATCGTTGAGGTAAACTCGTGGAAGCAAATGCTGATCGCGCCCGTAAAATTCATTCCCGCCGCTGGCAACTACCAGATCAATGGCGCCATCATTATTTACATCGGTAAAACAGGCATCCACATCTTCAAACGTGCTGTCGTTTTCCAAATCAAGCTGACTTGTTTTGTAAAATACGCCGGAGGGTTGTTGTAAATAAACAACGCTTTTTTGCCATTTTGATGAACCGATAAATACATCATCAAGTCCATCGTTGTTTATATCTGCCACCGCAAGCGCCGGTCCTTCGGTCGACAGCATATGAGGCATGAGCGGTTCGCGGTCAAATTCGGGAAAATAATCTTCTATATGCCGGTGCAACAGGCGAACACTATCTGTAATGTTATTAATAGCGAAAGAAGCATTCTTTTTAAATGATGTTATTTTACTGTAATCGAACAAAGCGCCGCCTTTTTGCCATATGGCCGATACACCTGTATTTTTTGTTGCGAGGTTCAGTGTCTGGTATGTGTTATCGGGCCAAACAACAAAAGCGGAGTCTGCTTTTATTTTATCGAGCCCTATGTGCATGGCGCCTTCCATCGACGACATAAAACCATGCACGGGTTGTTTTTCATACAGGTATATTTGTCCGTTTGCAAACAACACTATTTTAGCGCCAATGGCATTGATATTACCTGCGGGGCCTTTCAGATGAATATCGACAAAGCTTTTATCGTGTTTGTCGTTGCTTTTGTTGTCGTACACCAGGGCATCGTCGTTAATGTTATTTACAACAACATCAAGGTCGCCGTCGTTATCAAAATCAGCATAAACAGCTCCGTTCGAAAAGGTTGATTTATTATTTCCTATCTCGCTTTGCATATCGGCAAAAGCAACATTGCCGGTATTTTTAAAAAACTTATTAGGGATTTTTATCTGTGGAAATTTATCAATAAGCGCCAGGTCTTTTTCATTGATCTTATCGGCCTTTAACTTTTTTTGAATTTCCTGGTTCGAAACATAGTTGATGTAATCTATGTCGTTCATCCGTTTGGGAATTCCGTTCGATATAAAAAGGTCTTTTAATCCGTCATTATCAAAATCCATCCATAAAGCAGCCCATGACCAGTCGGTGGCAGCCACGCCGCTGTATAAACCTACTTCGCTGAAGGTGCCGTTACGGTCGTTCAACTGCAAATTGTTACGGGTGTACTGGTAATTGTACCCATTCTTTATTTTAAGATTAAAAATATCATAGGCATCTTCGCCAAGCGATCTTTTCAAAATATAGGGATCATCGGGCAGCATATCCATCGATATTATTTCTGGATACCCGTCGTTGTTTATGTCGCCAATATCAACTCCCATGGTATATTGGCTGGTATGCATGATGCACGAACCGATATCTTCTTTAAAAGTGCCGTTGTGCTGATTGATGTACAGGTAATCGTTTTCATGAAAATCATTGCCTACATATATATCGGGATAGCCATCGAGATTTATATCGGCTACTGCAACACCCAGCCCATAACCGATTGCCGAACTGTTAATGCCGCATTGTTTAGTTACATCGGTAAAAACAACCTGCCCCTGGCCCCCCCGACCTGACGGAATCGAAGGCGAAGCACCGTCGTTGCGGTATAATCTGTCGCCCGACAGTGGATGATAAGTTCCCAAAAATTCGCTGCGCGGATGAAAGGTGCCGTTTTCATGAACGGAATGGTTTAATAAGAACATGTCAAGATCTCCATCCATATCATAATCCAGAAAAGCTGCCTGTGTGCTGAAGCCCGAAAAATCAAGTCCCATTTCCCTGGCTTCATCTTTATAAGTGGGTACTCCGTTTTTATCTATTCCGGTGCAAATCAAAAACTGGTTATGACTTTTTAACGGACCATAATTGCCCACCCGGCATACATAAATATCGAGCAGGCCATCATTGTTTATATCAACTACTGAAACACCGGTGCTCCAGCCTCCATCCTGTGGAATTTGGGCAGCAGCGGTTACATCTTTAAAATGCAGGTGCCCGGTATTTAGAAATAATTTGTTTTGTGACTGGTTCGATGCAAAAAAAAGATCGGTCAATCCGTCGTTATTAAAATCACCGGCGCCAACACCGGCGCCATTGTAGAAATACATATAATGAAATACGTTGAACGAATCGGAAGGTGTTAATGTATTGGTGAATTTTAATCCGGTTTCAGCACTTTCCAGTACATCAAATAAGGCAGCCTTTTTAGGTTTTGCGCATGTTGAAAATAAAATAACGCCAAGCCCCAACCAAAAGCCTGTACAATGTTTGAAAAAGATGCCAACTGCTTTTTTCACTTCTTCAATATATAATTGGTTAATGTTTTATGCTGTACAAAACGGGATAATCATCATTCCTGAGAAATATAAGGTAATTCTGCGTAGTTCCCCTGATTAAAGTTATATCTCTTACTTCTCCATCTACAACAATTCCTGTTTGCTGCGGCCGCAGCCAGGTAAATTTGCCTTTGCCATTATTCAGCAGCACATCGCCATAGCTTGCATCGAGCTTACCGAACTGGGGCGGAAAGCCCGATTTATTACCACCTAACACCAGGTCGATATAACCATCATTATTAATATCAGTACACAAAATGGCGTTCACCATAGATAGTTGCGCCTGGTATGGCAAGGGCTCGATGGTAAAGTTGCCGTTGCCGTTATTTATAGCCACACAGGAACCGGGATAATTAAACTGTTTAATACTGCTTTTTGCAATCAATTCAGGTGAAAACAATTCCTGTATCGATTTGCGGGCATAGTCTTTATGCTGCAGGTTCTCTTTTTTTATCGAAGGAATTTCTTCCTGCATTTCGTGTTTCAAAAATACCGGCATATCGCGTTTATCAACCGTTCGGGTTAAAATTTTATCTTCTGAATTATTGTTGTTAAAATCGTTGATCCACAATTTAACCGGGTTTTCTTTATCGGGATGCAGGTAAAAATTATTGCCAACATTGCCTAATATAAGATCGGTTTTGCCATCGTTATTTACATCGGCAGCGGCAACGCATTGCCACCATCCCAACATGTCGTTTAGGTTGCTTTTCACTTCGGTAAAATGATCGCCCTTGTATGAAAATATCCTTGGCGCCATCCATTCACCAATAATTATTAATTCCTTAGTTGTGTCGCCGGCAACATTGGCCCATACAGCCCCGGTTACCATGCCGATATTGGCAATATCGGCATTCTTCGTTTTGGCTATATCGGTAAAATGGCCATTGCCATCGTTGATATACAAATAGCTGTTAGGTGTTACTCCATAATTGCGTGGCGAACTTCTGCCTCCTACAAACAGATCGAGGTCGCCATCGCCATCAAAATCATAAGCAACCGCAACACCGGTATTCATACCATTATTTTTAAACGCCGCCGCATCGAGGGTAAAATTTCCTTTGCCATCATTTTTGAGCAACCGGTTTTGCATTTCGCGGCTATAAGGTGGATTCGTATTGCCACCGGGGCCCACAAAAAGATCGGCATCGCCATCGTTGTCACAATCAAAAAACAGTACAGCTTCATCCTCAAAATCTTTGAACTGCTGAAAAACAGGTTCTTCTTTTTTCACAAAGCCACCGTTTTTTTGTTGCACATATATTTGACCCGGATGGTCTTTGGTGCCACCGATATACATATCCTGCAATCCATCGCCATTTACATCGGCACAGGTAACTTTAGGGCCTTCGCGCGAAACTATTTCGGGAATATTTCTTTCATAATAAAAATCTATATAATCATCTTCAACATGCTTTTCGAATATATTGGGCAGTAAGGTAAACAGGGTAACGCTGTTTTGTATAGGGCCAGAAATAGTATTTTTCGAAGACCCTGTCTGCGAAACAACAAGCGTTGTATCAATTGCCGGATGCATTAATCTGGTTACAGCACGATTTGGCCAGATAATGATCATTGAATCAACAGTAGTTAATTTACCCAAACCAATTACCTGTTTGTAATCGACCGACGACTGAAATCCGCGACTGGGAATCACTTCCCGGGTAATTAGCTGATTGCCGGCATGTACAGTTATTTTACTGCCAATAGCAAATGTATTTTCGGCGCTGCCTTTTAATAGTACACTGATATAATTGTTGGCATTCAGTTCGCGGGCTTTGTTTTTATAAATGAAAGCCGGCTGATTAATATTATTGATCACCAGGTCAAGGTCGCCATCATTATCAAGATCGCCATATGCCGCCCCATTTGAAAACGAAGGTTGTGTAAATCCCCATGCACTGCCTGCATCGGTAAAACGCAGGTTACCCATATTTTTAAATGCCTTATTAATTACAGGCGTTTTGGGAATATGCTCCAGCACCTCATTTAATTTTTCTTTTTTACCCGTCAGTACCATCTGGTGTATTACATCATTGGCAAAAAAATCCATAAAATCCAAATCCGTTACATCACGGTTCACGCCGTTACAAACATAAATATCATTCAGTCCGTCGTTATCGGCATCGAACAATAAAGCGCCCCAGCTCCAGTCGCTGGCGCATACGCCGCTATAATTCGCTACATCTGAAAAAGTGCCGTTGCCATTGTTAACCTGCAGGCAGTTTTTCATGAACTGATGATAAAAACCTATTTGCAGTTTGTTGCGGTATTGATCAATGTTATCAAATGCACCGAGTGTTTTTAACCGGTAATCATCCTGGGGCAGCATGTCGGTAGTAAATATATCGGCGAACCCGTCGTTATTAATGTCGGCCATATCAGCTCCCATCGACGAAAAGCTGTTTTGCTTCATGCATTTTTCCATTTCGTCTTTAAAGGTGCCGTCTTTTTGATTGATGTATAAATAATCGCGTTCGTACGAGTCATTGGCAACATATATATCGGGATAGCCATCGTTATTAACATCACCAACTGAAACACCCAATCCAAAACTCATTAGGGTGCCATGAATGCCGGCCTGTTTGCTTACTTCGGTAAAATGGCCATTATCGTTACGATATAAATGATCGCCGCCGTCTTTTACAAAATCGGCAACGGGCCATGCTGCGGCAGGTAAATCGCGCCGGTTGGTGTAACCGAGTGTATTGATGGGCATGGGGCTGTTATCGATCATAAAACAATCCAGGTCGCCATCGAGGTCATAATCAAAAAAAGACACTTGGGTAGTGTAAGCCGAAATATCAAGTCCGTAGCGGGCAGCCGATTCGGTAAAAGTGAGATTATGATTATTAATGTACAGCTTATTGCGGCGGTTGCCGTTTTTCATGTGGCCCGAGTTGCAAATGTATATATCAAGCCATCCGTCGTTATTAACATCTGCCATTACCACGCCGGTACTCCACATACTATCCTGCTTCATTCCTGATCGGGCGGTTATATCTTCAAATTTAAAATTGCCTTTATTCAGGTATAATTTATTTTCTTCCATATTCGAGGTGAGCAGCACATCGGCGAGCCCATCATTATTAATATCGCCAATGGCTACTCCGCCGCCATTATAAAAATTGCGAAACAAAAAGCTGTTATCGTATTCCTGGTCAACTACCTTGTTATTGAAATCAATGCCTGAATTTTCAACCAGTTCAAACAAAGCCGGCTGAACGTCTTTTTTACTTTTGCAGGAGAAACAAAATGCCATCGCTACAATACAATAGCAGAGCCATTTTATAACCATCCCAATCGGTTGAATGAATTTAATACGCACTTGTAAATGTTAAAAAAACCAAAGGTCATTATTCGATAATGACCTTTGTGTATTACATTAAATTTATGCAATTATTATTGTTCGCTGTAACCGGGATTTTGTTGCAGGTTCGGGTTAGCCAGCAACTCATCGGGCGCAATGGGAAATAACAGGTTCCTTTGCGGATCGGAATCAGCATCCTTTAACGCCCATTGTTTCAGGTAAACACCAAACCGTATAAGGTCCTGCCGTCTCCAGCTTTCCCAATACAATTCGCGGCCTCTTTCGGCCAGCATTGTACCAGGATCGTATGTGTTGGCCGGGTTTACCAGCGTAATAGTCGTTAACGGAGTTGCTCCGCGTGCTGTTCGCAGCTGGTTTATCAGTAACAACGCGCCTGCCACATCAGGGGCCGATTGCCTTAATTTGGCTTCGGCCACCATCAATAATACATCGGCATAACGAAATATCTGCAACTGGTTTTTCTGGTTACCGTCTGAGTAAGCCGAATAATCGGGTGGATATTTAATAACACGGATACCTGCCACTTCCAACCTTTTTTTATCAATTTCAATAAGTTTAACGTCGGTGGTAAACGACAAAGGATTACCCTGGCGGTCTTTAATATTCTCCCCGGTTTCATTCACCTGCTGGCCGACCACAAATCCCGGTTTTAAGCCCGATTCACTGGTTACACCAGGATATGAAGTACCACCTAACCGGGTATCGTTTGAACCAAACGTATTATAAAATTCGGCTACTGTTGTAAAACCATTCCATCCGGCGCTGCCAAACTTATTGTTCTTATCCCACGAATTGTAATGCAGTGTCATCATCCAGCGGGCATTGATGCCTCCGCTGTTGATACCGTTCGAGGAAGAAGCTCCGGTATTGGGCCATGCAAGTATTCTTTCTTTCGACAATGTGGCGTTTGAAGGACCGAAATTATCGAAGTAGCTGGTTGTTAAACTATATCTGCCGCTGTTAATAATGGCATTTCCCAGGGTAATTACCTGTTGCATATCGGCATCGGCAAACGTAGGTGTTTGTCTGTTCAAAAAAGCGCCTTTGTTCAGCAATACCTTCATCAATAAAAAGCGGGCGGCATCGGGGCTGGCCTTGTATGGCACATTAGCATCGGGCAGCTGTGAAATAATGCTGTTTAATATTGTGGTTAATGTGTCTATAGCTGCAGCAGGCTGCATTACCGGAGCAGGGCCTATTGCATTGTATTCAGCCACTTGCCTGTAGGGAACCTGACCGAACAAATCGAGAAAATAAAACTGGGCCAGCGAGCGAAGGAATAATGCTTCGGCCCGTTGGGTTGCATTGGGGTTAAATGCCAGAGTGGTTATAGCGCCACTTTCAACCTGTCCCAGGCCATTGAATACCGTTTTCATCTGTGTGTGAATGGTAGTCCAGGTGTGCGCGTGTAACACCCTCCAAACACCGTTATCGTCCCAGTCGCCGCCACGTACGGGTATTAAAGCTTCGTCGGTTGTAGTTTCCTGTAATGAAAACATCCTGTCCTGGTTGTGCATTAAGGGACCCATGCTATTATAAGTACCGATTAATAAAGCACTAACATCAGAAGTGCTGCCGCCTGGTGTTGTGAAGCTATCGTTTAATTTTTGATCCAGCTTGGTACAACCCATCGATAAAACCAAACCAGTTATTAAAATATATTTGAGTGTCATAGAAATTTTTTTTGAAGTCTGTTATAAAGTGAAATTAAGCCCTCCTAAAAATGTTCTCTGTGTTGGATATCCAATATAGTCTACGCCTAACGAAGGAATACCGTTCAGTGCTTTATCAACATTCACTTCGGGATCGAACCCTTTATACTTTGAAATCACAAATACATTGTTTGCCGAAATAAATACCCCCAGGTTTTTTAAATACTTACCTACATTACCAAACGTATAGCGTATGGTAGCGCTGTGTAATTTGAAATAACTGCCTTTTTCCAAAAAGCGGGTAGAGGTAGTGATGGGGTTAGCCGGGCTTTCGGATGTTGATACCAACCCGGATGCTATGTTTCTTCCGCCGATAATGTTTGATATGTTCAGTACGCTCATAGCCGTATTATTGTACAGTTTGTTTCCGAACGAACCATGCGTACCTATGTTCAGGCTCCACTTCTTGTACGATATATCTGTACTGAATCCAACAAAAGCCGTTGGGTTAGGATCGCCCGAATATTGTGGAGTCTTTGAATAAATCCCAATTCCATCTTTATCATATCCCTGGAACTGGGGAAGATAATAAACGTCTACCGGCTGGTTGTTGGCAATCGCTTCGGAAAAAGCGCCGCTGGTACCCTGACCATGTAACGCACCTGTTAATGCCAGTGGTGGTGAGCCGGCAGCAGGAAATACAAACTTGTTCTTTACAAAAGTAACGTTGGCATTGGCGCTCCAGTTAAAGTCGCGGCCGGTGATAATATCTCCCCACAAACCAATTTCAACCCCGCTGTTTTTTACATAGGCGCCATTGAGGTTTTTGTACTGCGATCCACCCGCACCTGTTGGTTGCGGCACAACAGCGAGGAAGATGGGATCTTTTGTTTTTTTATAGAAATAATCTACCACCCCGTTGAGCCTGTTATGCAGTATTGAAAAATCGAGCCCTACGTTGTACGATTCCTGTGTTTCCCATTTCAGGTCTTTGTTACCAAAGTGGTTCGTAGTTATAGAAGCGGAGCTGTTATACCGGTATACATCAAGGGCAGCATCGGCAGCAAACTCCTGGTTGCCGGTTTGCCCATAACCTGCTCTTAGTTTTAGTGTATTAATTATCGAAATTCCTTTCATGAAATCTTCGCTCGATATAACCCATGAAGCAGCTACCGAAGGGAAGTATGCATATCTGTTCGATGAACCGAATTTGCTTGAACCATCGGCCCTGAACGTTCCGGTAAGAATATATTTATCAAGGTAGTTTACAATGGCCCTGGCAAAATAACTTTGAATTTCAACCTTAGGTTCCCTGAACGAACCGGTACTTAAATTAGCCCGTTTTCCATCGTCCATATTATCATAATAATGAACATCGGTTCGGTTAAGCTGATTCAGGTTGTAATCGAAGCCATATACATAGGCATTATTTCCCCAATATTCGGTTTTCCAGTATTCATACCCGGCCACTGCATTCAAATTAAAACTTTGTGTGAGCTGTTTATTGAAATTGAGTGTATGGGTAAGCGTTTGTGAAAACAGGTAGTTATTTAATACAGCTGCGGCTCCAGCATTATCGGCATTGCCACCGGTACCTTTGATCCAGCCCTGTATTTCGCCTTTACGACTACCTGTTCCGTAATTGAGCCCGTATATAAAGCGGTATTCGAGCCAGTCGGTAAACTTGTAAGCAGCATTCACATTACCTAATACGGTGGTAATATTGGTTACGTCGTTATAGGCATCTGATAGGGCAAGGGGGTTTACCTGACCGCTTGGGTTTTGCTGGTTATACGTTCCATCGCTGCGTTTTAATGCCAATGTGGGGTTCCATATTAAAGCCAGTGAAATAAGGTTACCGTTACTTCCGGCGTCCTGCGAAATGGGTGCAATATGTTCGCCCACGTTGGCAGCCGTGACATTAAAATCAAGGCTTAATTTCTTATCCAGGAATTTATATTGACCATTAAAGTTGCCCACATATTTTTTGAGATTGGTCTTTAAAATAATACCATCCTGGTCGCCTGCAAAAAACGAAGCCCTGTATTTACCATTATCATTGCCACCGCTCAGGGCTATTGAATAGTTTTGAGTGAAAGATTTGCGAAGAATCTGATTGAACACATTTATGCTGGCGCCCGAATCGGAATTGGGAGCGCCATATTTTGCAATGGCAGCCCTGTAACCGCCGGCACTCAACACATCAATTTTTCGCATTTCATCGCTAAAACCGGCAGAGGCGTTTACATCAACGCGGCCAGGGCCTAATGCACCTTTTTTGGTCGTGATCAATATAACGCCATTGGCGCCACGCGATCCGTAAATAGCCGATGCCGAAGCGTCTTTTAAAACCTGTACTTCCTGAATTTCGTTGGGATTAATAAATGTAAGCGGGTCGCTGGCTGGTGTTGTACCTACGCCCGAAGGAGCAAAGCTGGGCCGGGGCGAGCGGCCGTCGAGTATTACGCCATCTACCACATACAAGGGGGTATTACCGGTTCTGATCGAGTTGTTACCTCTGATCTTTACAACGGTAAGCCCGCCTGGCTGACCGCTACTGTTGGTGATCTGCAACCCGGGTACCTTACCCTGTAACAATTGTTCGGGCGAGTTAATCTGGCCCTTGTTGAAGTCCTTCGTGGTTACAGAGGCTACCGAACCCGTTAGATCTTTTTTACGGGCAGTGCCATATCCCACAACCACTACTTCATTAAGGCTGCCGGTGCTTTCGACAAGCGAAACTGCTACAACATTGCTTACAGAAATATCAGCATCCTGTGGTGTATATCCTATCGCACTTACCGTTAATGTTTTAGCCGATTCGGGCACCGTTAGTTTGAATCCTCCTTCGGCATTGGTAGTGGTACCACCTTTGGAACCTTTAACGACAACAGAGGCGCCGACAACGCCGACACCTTTGCTATCTTTTACGTTCCCGATAATTTGTTTTGTTTGAGAGTAGACGTTCAGTGAATAGATGACAGTCAATAAAGGCAATAATATTGCCTTTAGCAATCGTTTTGAGGGCATAATGAAGTGAGTTATTGGTTAAAAATCTGTTCTGTTCGATCAAATGTGTAACCTGTACACAATTATATGCATTTTATTAGACTTTATAAAAAATTTAACTCGATTTAGCCATTGTTTTCCAAAAACTTAGTTGCTACAAAATAGGGGCCTTTTGAAGGGGTATTAGCCGGATTAATCGGTACAGAAGTGTTATACCATTATCCTAACTGTCGATTTGATTAGTGAGCAGAGTGCCCTGCGTATTATAATTAAGACAGCCGATGTTATAAAATGCTGCTTTTTGTTACAGACTAATTTACAACCTTTTACTGGAAATTGTTCAAACCGTTTATTTTGGGGCCATGTGTACCCCATATTTTATTGTGACCCGATTGGAGCTATGTTATAACGGTGGCATGCGTAACCACTCTTCGGTAACCTGGTGGTATAGTTGGGGTAATACGATGGTTCCCCTAAAAGCGCACATCTTTACCTATCTGTGCTTTAAGGGGGGAACGCTAATACGACCGCAAATACGATCAAAGGGTTACCGCCATATGGCAGATAACCCTTTGACTTATATAACTCGTTTAAATTATTTGCTAATTGGCCCTCTCAACTTCTTTATTCAACAGGCACGGGCTCTTTAGATACCTTACCGTTAGAAAACCGGGCAGAGTTAAATCGGTACAGCTTACCCGGCCGGTGCGGCACATCCTGCTCCAGCTCGTTCATATCTTCGAGCCAGTCCATAAGGAAAAACTTCTTTCTGAAATTTCTTCTATCCATTTTTACGCCCAGGATGGCTTCATACAGGTTCTGCAGTTCGCGCAAAGAAAACTTCTCAGGCAACAAATTAAACACAATAGGGTGTTCTTCAACTTTCGACTGCAGACGTTCGAGGCAGGTATCCAAAATGGTTTTATGATCAAATGCCAGGGTTGATATTTCATTTACCGGATGCCAATGCAATTCATTATCCGATAACTTAGGCTGATGATCTTTGATATTTATCAACGAATAATAAGCGGTTGAAATTACCCTGCCGGCGGGGTGCCTGTTTACTTCGCCAAATGTATATACCTGTTCAAGGTATACGTCATCTAATCCGGTACGATCTTTTAATACCCGGTACGAGGCGCTGTCGAGGTTTTCGTCGGGCTTTACCAGGTCGCCGAGTAACGACCACTGGTCTTTAAACTCTTCGAGGTCAGATTTGATCAGAAGTACTTTCAGTTCGTTTTTATCGAACCCAAAAATTACACAGTCAACCGAAATGGCGATCTGAAAAAATTCGCGGTCTTCAGAACGCAATTGATGAATGGTTCTTTGCAATGCTGTTCCCATGGCTATTGATCAGATTATCAGGGTTAAAAAATACTTGATTTATGCTAAGGCCCATCATATAAAATTTAACATGACAGCGCCGTTAATGTGATCTGATCACCGGCAGGCAATATGCAAACCGGCTTACATACATATTATGAGTAAAGATATATTGATTGTTTCACACGTAGCACACCCGTAGCACAGTTGATGCGTATTCAGGCAGTATACGGGTGATCCTTTCAACAGAAACGGCCATTACATAAATTTAATAAAACCCGGTAACCAATTGCTTTTTAAGCCTTTTGAAAGGGTAGCCATTCTTTGGAAAACTGATTTTTGATCTTAATCATTTTATTAAAACAGTATGTATTGTATGCACCTAACCCTGCCAAAACAGCCCGCGGCCGGGCTGTTTGAAGGTGTATCCAACGCCCCTTGCCCATAACGTTTATGAGCCACGAACAATTTGTTCAACGGTTGTTAAGTACTGCAAATAAAACATGGCATTGAGTTAACTTCGCTAAAAACCAGCATAATATATAATATATGTATTCTCCCGACCAAACAAAATCCCTGCAAAAGGCAACTACCGGTTTGTTCGAAAAGAGGTCTCATGGTCACCTAACCGATAAGGATATTGAAGTTTTGCGCGATGTGCTTCGTTTTCATGAACACCGGTATTATATCCTGAATGATCCGTTGATTGCCGATGTTGAATATGACCAGCTGTTTAAAGAACTTGAAAGAATCGAAAAAGAGCATCCGGCTCTGATAACGCCCAACTCGCCCACCCAGCGAGTAGCCAAAGAATTAACAAAAGAGTTTCCTACGGTATCGCACCTGGTACCTATGCTTTCGCTCGATAACTCGTATAACGATGAAGACCTTATCGACTTCGATCGAAGGGCCCGTGAGCTGGCAAAGGTAGATGTACTGGAATACTGCGTTGAGCCAAAGTTCGATGGGGCCAGCATTTCATTGATTTATGAAAACGACCTGCTGGTACGCGGCGCTACCCGCGGCAATGGGGTACAGGGCGACGATATAACGATCAATATTAAACAGATCAGGTCGATCCCTTTATCGGCAACCTTTTCGAAGTATGGTTTAGAGCAGATCGAAATCAGAGGAGAAGTGTTATTGAGTAAGAAAAACTTCAAACAATATAACGATCAGCTGGCCGAGCAAAACCTGCCTCCGTTAGCCAACCCGCGCAATGCGGCTGCAGGCTCCCTGCGTATTAAAGACCCAAAAGAGGTGAGTAAACGAAACCTCGAAGCCTTCCTTTACCAGATAAGTCATTATACCCATTCACCGCAACAAGTAGTACATAATGAATTACACAGCCATAGCGGTTGTTTGACCATGTTATGGGACCTTGGCTTTCGCAGTCCTGTTAAAGAAAAAAAGGTAGTAAAAGGTATCGATGCAGTGATAGCATACTGCCATGAATTTGAAAAGCAACGCGACGACCTGCCTTATGAAATTGATGGTATGGTTATTAAAGTTAACAGTATTGATCAGCAGGATCAGCTGGGCATGACCTCGCATCACCCGCGCTGGGCCATAGCCCGCAAGTTCAAAGCAAGGCAGGCTACCAGTAAGTTAAAAGCTGTGGAGTTTCAGGTAGGACGCACCGGCTCTGTTACCCCTGTAGCCAAGATAGATCCGGTACATATAGGTGGTGTTACTGTTGGTTCCATTTCATTATTCAACGAAGAAGTGATCAAAGAAAAAGACCTTAAGATCGGCGATACAGTACTGGTTGAACGGGCCGGCGATGTTATACCATACATTGTTAAATCATTGCCCGAAGTACGTACCGGCCACGAAAAGCCTATTGTTTTTCCAACCCATTGCCCGGTATGTGGTGCTCAGTTAGAAAAGCCGGCCGAAGAGGCCGTATGGCGTTGCAGTAATATTAACTGTGAAGCCCAGGTAGTACAACGTCTTTTTCATTACACCAGCAAAGATGCAATGGACATACGGGGTTTGGGCGAGGCCAATGTGCTTAAGTTTTATAACCTCGGCTTTTTGAAAGATATACCAGGTATATACCGGCTGCCCTTTGATAAGATAAAGGAACTGGAAGGGTTCGGTCAAAAAAGTATAACCAACCTGCAAACAGCCATCGAAACATCCAGGGCACAACCTATACACCGGCTTATATATGCCCTGGGCATCAGGTATGTTGGCGAAACAACTGCAAAAACGCTTGCACATGCAGTTAAGCATGTACTTGACCTTAAGGATTATTCGGTTGAAGACCTTCAAAACCTCGAAGATATAGGCCCTAAAGTAGCCAATAGCGTTCATCAATTTTTCCACAATTGGGACAACATACAAACGCTACAACAGTTAGAGGAACTGGGTTTGAAGCTGAAAAACGATAAGAAAGACTATGTAACGGGAGGCAACCTGAGTGGTCAAACGTTTTTATTTACAGGAACGTTGCCTACGCTCAAGCGCAGTGAGGCCGAGGCTTTGGTTGAATCTAACGGGGGTAAGATATTAGGCAGTGTAAGCGCCAATCTTAACTATCTGGTGGCTGGAGAAGAGGCTGGAAGCAAGCTTGAAAAGGCCAAAAAAATCACCTCAATCAAGATCATAACCGAAGCTGAATTCCTGTCCCTTATACATCATTGATATGATTCTTATCAATTGTTTGAATTTCACATTTGTTTTTTTGTAACTTTAGCCAAAAGGAAAAGGCGATGATAAAAAAACTCCCCGGAGAGGTGTGGAAACCACTGCAGTTTCCAGGCTGGAAACACCTCCGTAAAAAGTATGCGTTGTCTTCAATGGGACGCATAGCCAGCTACACAAACGACGTTGTTGAAGACGGTAAGTTACTTCAGGGTTCTTTAACTACCGGTTACAGAACACTGAATCTCCATCGTCCAGGCAACAACGGTACTTTGTACATTCACCGTGAGATTGCCCGTTTATTTTTGAAGAAACCCTCACCCAAAAACAAGTACGTGATTCACATTAATCACAATAAACTTGACAATGCGGTGAAGAACCTGAAATGGGCAACCCTCGAAGAAATGATCGAGCATCAGCAACACAGCCCGGCTAAGATTGCCTACAAAAAAGTGCAGGCAAACAGAACCGAAGGTCTGAAGCTGAACGCCAATCAGGTCAAAGGCATTAAGAAAATCCTGAACGACAAAAACCGGAAGATCACCATCAAAAAGTTAGCGGAGAAATTTGGTGTGTCAGAAATGACCATGTACCGCATCAAAAGTGGTGAAAACTGGGGTAGGATTAAATAGTGCCCGGTAATTGATGCAGACAATAAGTGGTGTGATCGTTTAAGGCTATACTTTCGCACCACTTATTTTTTTGTACAGCTACATAGTGTAATGAAAAGTTTACCCCCCTCTGTATACAACGCTACACGATTTCGGTATTTTGTTTTCCATTCACAGTCACCCTCACCTAACTTAGTACACCGGCCTGTCATCCTTTTGTCCCCGGTATTATATATCCCTTCACTAACCCGGCGCCTGCAGTCACCACTTTTTTGATTTACCAGTTTTTGTTAATTCATATCCCAAACGCCGTTAACTTAGCTTTTTCTATAAAATACCGGATATGTTACAACCTTCTACCTTAAAGTTTTTAAAAGACCTTTCAAAAAACAATAATAAGCCCTGGTTTGATGCACACCGGAAACAATATGAAGAAGCGAAGAAAGATTTCGAGGGCTTTATAAAGACTGTAATAGAACGACACAGCCAAAAAGACGAAACCATCCGTGAGCAGGAAGCAAAGAAATGTATGTTCCGCATTAACCGCGATATTCGTTTTTCAAAAGATAAAACACCCTATAAAACCAATTTAGGCGCCAGCATCAATCGCGGTGGCCGGAAATCGATTTTCGCAGGCTATTATTTTCATTGCGAACCGGGACAAAGCTTTGTAGGCGGCGGCATATGGATGCCGATGCCTCCTGAAATGAAAAAGGTGCGGCAGGAAATTGATTATTGTTTCGATGAATTTAAGAAGATCATTTCCTCAAAGAAATTTCAAACAGTTTATGCCGATCTGTATAAAGAAGAAGATGTTAGTTTAAGCCGGGTACCACAGGGTTTTGAAAAGGACCATCCGGCTGCGGATTATTTAAAGCTGAAAAGCTGGATCGCCATGCAGTCGCTGAAAGATGCCGACCTCACCTCGAAGGAACTGATCAAAAAAACATTAACCGCTTTTGAAACGCTTCAGCCAATGGTGCAGTTTATAAACCGGGCACTTGAAAATACTGAATAATAAATGTTGAATGATGAATGTCGAAGTAAAAGCACTTCGACATTCATCATTTATAATTCAATATTCGATATTATAACAGTCCTTTCGCCATCAGATACTCCGCAATTTGAACCGCATTGGTTGCGGCGCCTTTGCGCAGGTTATCGCTTACGATCCACATGTTAAGTGTGTTGGGCTGTGTTTCGTCGCGACGCAATCTTCCTACAAACACTTCGTCTTTTTCATGCGCATCCATGGGCATGGGATATTGCTGGTTTGCAGGATCATCTACTACAACCACGCCGGGGGCGGTTTGTAACAGTTGTTTTACTTCGCCCAGCTCATAATCTTTGGAAAATTCAACATTCACGCTTTCGCTATGACCGCCCATAACCGGAATACGAACGGTGGTAGCCGTAACGCGTATTGAATCATCGCCCATGATCTTTTTGGTTTCATTAACCATTTTCATCTCTTCTTTCGTATACCCGTTATCGAGGAACACATCAATTTGCGGAATAACATTCAGATCGATGGGGTATTTGTATGCCATGGGATATTCGCCGTTTGCATTTTTTACGGCTTTCTGACGTTCGCCCATCAGCTGGTCAACCGCTTTTTTGCCGGTACCGGTAACACTTTGATAAGTAGATACCACAATACGGTTGATCTTGTATTTATTATGTAACGGTTGTAAAGCCACTACCATTTGAATGGTGGAACAGTTGGGATTGGCAATGATTTTATCGTCTTTGCCTAATACATGGGCATTCACTTCGGGTACCACCAGCTTTTTCGAGGGGTCCATACGCCAGGCCGATGAGTTATCAATTACAGTAATGCCTGCCTCGGCAAATTTGGGGGCCCATTCAAGCGATGTGCTGCCACCTGCTGAAAATATAGCCACTGCCGGCTTTGCGGCAATAGCATCTGTCATGCTAACCACTTTGTAGTTCTTTCCTTTAAAGGATACTTCTTTTCCTACTGATTTTTCAGAGGCAACGGGAAGTAATTCTGTAACCGGGAAATTTCGTTCGGCTAATACCTGTAACATTTTGGTACCTACTAATCCGGTGGCACCTACAACCGCAACTTTCATTGTTTTCTCCTTTTTGTTTTTTGTTTTTTTGGTTGAATACACCCTTCTTTCAGGAAGAGCGTACAATAAAAAAGCCTTCCCGTTTGTGGGAAGGCTCCTGATTATATTGATACACAAATAGTCCTCAACCTTCCCCCTGTATGGAGCTTGTCTTGGTAACCTTTGTATACTTCTTTATGTTTTGCATTTCGGAGCCAAAATTAGTCTGCAAATGTGGTATCCCCAAATTTTATTTTATTGTGCCAAAGGTTTAAGTAACCTGGAATTTTGAGCCCCACTCTTAACATTAATCAATAAAGCAATGAATTAAACTTGCGAAACTCTACCAATTTAGTGATAGTTAATATATTTGCACCGGCTTATTCACAGGCTCTGTTTCGGTAGTAATTTACTCATCCTTAAAAAAATTTACATGACCGAACAAAAATTAGACATCATTCTTCACGAGCTTACGGAAATCAAAACCGATTTAAATGCATTCAAGGTAGAAGTAAGATCCAGGTTCGACAAACTTGAATCGGATGTGGCTGGACTTAAATCTGACATGGTTCAGGTTAAAGCTGATATAGCCGTACTAAAAGCTGATGTAGCTGAATTAAAAGTTGATGTAGCAGAGCTAAAATCTGATATGATCCAGGTTAAATCAGACATTGCCAGAATAGATAACCGCCTCAAAATAATGGACCTGCGGTTGTCGTTAATTGAACAAAGACTGTGCAATATCGAACCATGGATTTCAGTTAACAACAAACACCTGCATTTCGACACAGCCAAACACACTGCTGCCTGATCCTTCTCCCGTACACACACAACAACATACTACTACACGGTGCTATTCTTTTTTCGTTCGCTTACACTGGCATGCTGCCTGTTATTTATTGTCACAGGCTTATCCGCGCAAACAATCAACCGCTTCGATGTGGTGATAGATGAATTATTGCCCGATCCTTCGCCACCCGTACAACTACCTAATACCGAATTTATTGAACTGAAAAATGTTTCACAAACCGACATCAATATACGCAACTGGAAGCTGAGCGACGGCAGCAGTACTGCCACCATTACTACCAACTTTACCTTAAAGCCCGACAGCTTTGTTATTATTTGTCCTAACAGCGCAGTAACATTATATACGATTTATGGAAGCACCATAGGCGTAAGCAATTTCCCCTCACTGAACAATGATGCCGATGTAATTTCACTGTATGCGCCAGATGGCAAACTGATACATGCAGTTGGATACAATTCCAGCTGGTATCAAAACGCTGTTAAAAGCGATGGCGGATGGACGCTTGAAATGATCGACACCCATAACCCTTGTTCGGGTATGAGCAACTGGAAAGCCAGCACAGACAATAGCGGCGGAACACCCGGCAAAAAAAATGCAACTGATGCCATAAATAAAGACGATCTGTCACCGGTGCTTTTAAGAACTTACACAACAGACAGCATTACCATCACCGCCTTATTTGATGAACCGCTCGACAGCAATTCAGCTGCAACCACATCAAACTATATAATCAGTAATATTGAAGGGCATCCGGCTTCGGCAACGCCCCAATTGCCATTATACACCGAAGTTGTTTTGAAACTGGCAACACCCCTCTTTAACAAAACCGTGCATGAATTAAAGGTCAATAACGTACAGGATTGTGCCGGTAATGCCATCGGCGCATTCAACACAACTAAAACCGGCATTCCCATCATGGCCGATAGCACGGGCATTGTTATCAATGAAATATTATTCAATCCGAAACCCGATGGGTACGATTACATTGAACTATACAACCGAAGCAATACAATTATCGACCTTAAACAATTATATATAGCAACCCGTAATGCAACCGGTGAACTCACTGCGGTAACACCACTCAGTCAGGTCCCGTATTTATTTTTTCCGGGCGAATACAGGGCGCTTACCGAAAACAGCCAGTGGTTAAAACAGCAATACCTGGTAAAAGATCCTTCGCTGATCATTCAACTATCATCGTTACCTTCTATGCCCGATGATAAAGGGACAATTGTTGTATTAAACCAGCAGTGGACTATCATCGATGAACTACATTACGATCATAACTGGCATTTTGCACTGATTGATGATGAAGAAGGCATTGCGCTTGAAAGGATCAACTATAATTTTCCTACGCAGAACAAAAGCAACTGGACTTCGGCCGCGTCAACTGCGGGCTTCGGTACACCGGGCTATCAAAACTCACAGTTGATGAACGATGCACAGTTACAGGCACAGGTAACGGTAATGCCCACCGTTTTTTCGCCCGATAACGATGGGTTTAATGATTTTGCTACTATCGAATACCAGGTTTCCGAACCAGGATATGTAGCCAACATCCGAATCTTCGATGCCAATGGCCGCAGGGTAAGATACCTGGCTCAAAATGCAACTCTCTCTGCAGCCGGCCGGTTTACCTGGGATGGCCTCGACGAAAACCGCCATAAATTACCGGTTGGTATTTATATTGTTCTAACAGAGATATTTAACCTGCAGGGAAAAATTAAAAAGTTTAAACAGGCTATAACCCTTGCCCGAAAACTGAATTGAATAACATACCTGTTAAGAAGGGAAAAACCACATGAATAAATCTTCTTTCTAACAAAAAGTGCGGGAAACCTACATCCCTTACATACTTTTCAGGTTTTTAAAAAATCAGACCCGAAAAACGAAATGTTTTCAGAGCCGCTTTTTATACATTTCAATGCTCCTGGTCCATTTTCTGTTTTAGCATCGCTACTTCTGCTTCAATATTCACCAGGCGTTTATATATTTCTCCGGGTCCCGGAAGTTGCCTCGTCCATCTTTCTGCCACATACCATATTTCGGTAATTTCATCAACATCCAGCACCAGCGTAGGAAACTCGCCGCCATGATTGTTATCGCTTTTTACAATTATTTTTCCTTCCTGATACCGGTTTATCAAACGCTTAATTAATATACCTTCTGTACGGGTTACCATCACATACACGCGGTCGTCGCGAACGTCTGAAATATCGGCCCAGCGTGCAATAACACGGTCGCTATCCTGCAAAGTGGGGAACATTGAATGACCTTCTACTTCAAATATTCTGTAGGTGCCATTGCTGTAACCCGGCAAGCGGTAAGCGGGTAGCGATTGAATGAACTGCTCATCGCCATACCCCTGTAAATAACCTGCCCTTGCCCTCACAGGTACATATATAATATTCTCTTCGCCACGGCTATCTATGGTTATTATTTTAGGCGCCTGAAAACGGCCATATGGAATTACTTTTTCGGCCACCATCGAAGGCGGAATATCTTCATCTGCCGGTGGTAAAAACTGCCGGTTTATTGAGGTTAGGTTACCCGATACGTTACCTTTTTGGTTACTTTTTTCCTTTATTTCATCTTCTTCACGGTATTCAATTAGGTTACCTTTTGATAAGTCAACGCTGATCAGCTCATCGATCGAAATGTCGAAAAATGAAGCAATTTTCTCCAAAGTCTGCAAATCGGGCTCCGAATGGGTAGTTTCATAGTTTGAAAAGGTATTTCTCTTCAAACCCAATGCAGTAGCCACATCCGTTTGAGTTACCCCCTTTTTTTTCCTCAAAAAGGCAACATTACTTGCAAAAAAAGTTGACATGTTGATTAATTTTTTGCCTCAAAAGTTGGAATTGTCCAAATTTGAGGCATATATTTGCTGTATCGAAAAGCGATACAAAATGCATAGTGCTAAAAGTATGCAAAAAAACAAAGATTTAGTGAAACGCAGGCGCGATGTAGCCACGCTGGTGGCTGAAATACATGGGGTAACAGCAGATCATGTAAGAAAGGTAATCCGTGGCGACCGGGAAAACGAGGAGATCCTTTTAACCTATATGGAAATTCTTGAACGCGACAGCCAGTTGCTGATCGCCGTAAAAAAAGCAGTGCCTTTTGACAATAGTCCCAAAAACCTTGCTGATAATTTTTTTAAAGCATCCGGCCGTAAAGCCTGAGGGTTGCAACTGTTCACTAACCCATCAGTGCGCTGATAACTATAACAATAAGTACCTGAAAAACTGTTGAACCTTGAAACTGATCAACAACACCCTGTACCTGGAGTTTGGGGAAATGGTAACGGCTATAGTGGCTGCTACCCAAAAAGAAAAAGAAAAGGTTGAAATATACCTGCGGAAAGCCAAAAGCACAGGAACGAAATGCTGGGAGTTTGCCGAAGATCCCAATGATCGCCGCAGGGTATTGGTTAAATACGATATGCTGAAGAACGAGTATAAACAAATGGTGAATATGCAGTTTGGTAATCCATACGAGTACATCGCCAAAGAGCCTATACGGCTAATGGTTAAACCCGATCATAAAGCAGAAGATTATTTTCTTTCATACACTTATAGTGATGATAAATTTTTACCGGCAACGCATGTAAATAAATATGTAACGGCCGCCAGCTGGTTAAATATGTTGCTTGAAATAAATAACAACAAAAAGATCATTAAAAAGCAGCTGAACTTAAAGCTCGACCAGTTCTGGAGCCATGTGTGCAGCATTATAAAAACCGACTACATTGATTTGCCGTCCAGTTACCAGCGGCTGCGGAACAAAATGACCGACTACCAGCAAAAAGGATATGTATGCCTGATCGACTGGCGCTTTGGCAATGCGCTGGCGAAAAAAATTGAAGATGATATTTTAAAAAAACTGCTTGAGCATCCGAACCAGTACGACGATGTAATGATCTGTTACATGTATAACAGCTGGGCCAAACAAAATAGTAAAGATAAAATAGGAGCACGCATTGTAGGCATGCGCCGCAAAGAATGGGAGCATGAAATAATTGCCTCCCGTGAAGGGTGGAATGCCTTTAACGAAAAATATGTTCGCCAGGTAAAAGGGTTACCGGCAGGCACTATGCATCCGCTGGCTTTGGTTGAAAGCGACGATTATAATTTCAATTACTATTATACCAACCCCGATATACAAGGCAGTGGTAAAGATATGCAACGCTATGTGGGATACATTGTAGCCGACAGCAGTACAGGCCTTGTATTAGGCGCCAGCTACAGGCAGGCAAAAGCGCCGGTGTTTGATATGGTGCGCATAGCCTGGATCGATGCCATGTATTATATACGAAGCCTTGCAGGCGATGGCAACTGGTATCTGCCGTTTGAAGTAAAAGCCGATCACTGGAACCGCAGCAATGCCTTCCCTTTTTTTAACAGCATTGCAAAGTTTGTAAAACCGGCTGTAGGCAACAAACACAGGGGATATATTGAACAGTTATTTGGAAGCGATCACGCCAAAAGGGCCGAAAAACTGGCAGCACACGAACTGCTTAATTATAATGGAAACAACCTTACTGCAAAGCATAAAGGTGTTAATGCCGAAGCATTAAAAGCAAACGCAAAAAATCGTCCGCTGGTAGGTGAGCAGGCATGTGAACAGATCGACAGGTTTTTGTATTACATGCGCAACATACCATCTGTTACCAAAAATAATTTGGAAGCGCCCGGCCGCGAAGCACAATGGCAGCAACGCTGGAAGTCGTTAAGCGATGAACAGAAACGGCCTGTTACAGATTTGCAGTTTCTGCACCTGTTTGGTATCACACATCAGCCGCAGGGAAGATCCATATCTGTTACCAATCGCGGTATTGAACCGGTTATAAACGGAATAAAATACAGTTATGATCTGCCCGATTACACTGGCATGCAGCACCTTATTGGCAGCAAAGTGTGGGTAGTATATGATCCTTTCGATATGAGCCGTGTATTGATCACCGATTACAACAACATTCGTTTCGTAGCCAAAGAAGCCGCATTGCAGCCACGGGCGCTGGTATATCATTACGATGGCAGCCGGCAGGCCCTGAATATGATACTGAACGAAAAGAAGGCCCAGGTTGAAAAAGTAGCAGGCCTTTCGGCCACACGTACCATTGAAATAGATCCCAAAGCTGTTTTGCTGAGTGGATTATTACCAAAAGAATTACTCGCCGAATCGGAACAGGCTTATCGGGAAGAAACAGTACACAGCATAGCAAGCAAAATAGCATTGCCTGAAACGAACCACATACCTGAAACAGAAGAAGAAGATTTCAATGTGTACAAAAACATATTTAAACGCTGATTTACCATTAGCGAATAAATAATCAAAACCGAACCATTATGAACGAGCAAACAAAGAAAAGAATTACCGATAACCTGGCCGCCTTTGTAAAAAGATACGACAGTCAGCATGCTGCTGCCAATAACCTCAAAAGTGTAAGCAGTGACATTATTGGCCAGATACTTAATGGCAATACAGGAAATATAAACGAAGCCATGTGGCGCAAAATAGCCAAACAAACAGGTTTTATTTTAACGCCCTGGCACATTGCACCAACAAGTGTTTACAACAAGCTAACCGCCTACTTTGGCGATGCCCAACGAAATCCGGCCGGCATTCATGCACTGATTATAAATGCAAGCCTCGGTAAAAGCATAACCGTAAAAGCATTCGCCCGGCAAAACCCTTCGGCTTATTACATCTGCTGCCACCGCCATATGCCTATACGCATACTGTTGCGTGATATGCTTAAAAGCATGGGAAAAGACAGCAGCGGCACCATTGCCGAAATGCTCGACAACCTGGTAAGCTATCTTGAAAAAGACAACGATCCGCTTTTTATTATTGATGAAGTTGATAAACTGAAAGATGAAGTGCTTGAAATGTTTATTGATCTTGAAAATAAACTGCACGGCAAATGCGGACTTGTATTCATAGCTACCCCTTATTTAAAAAAGCGTATTGAAACCGGTGTAAGTCGAAACAAAAGAGGTTTTGCCGAACTGTACAGCCGAATGAAAAAAATATTCTGGGACTTAACGCCAGCCAAAACCGAGTTTAAAAAAGATGTAACACTCATTTGCAAAGCCAATGGCATAACCAATGAGCAGGCGATTATCGAAATGTTTAATAAATGTGAGTTCGATTTACGTGTGTTAACCGATTTAATTAATGCATACAAAGCCGCCTGATTGTAACCAATAAAATGATCTGTTAAAATATAAAAGAGGAATAACATGAGTGTATTCAGCAAAAAAGAAATGTCGATTGTTAATTACGTAATAGCACAGGCACAAAGCGAAATACATAAAAAAGCAGGCATTGAGGTAGTGCTTATGCCACGCTTTTCGAACAAGCTGGTTGAAGAAGATATTAAACAAACCTTCGAAGCCATGTGCAGATGCTGGGGCGTAAGCCTGGTATGGTTAAGCCATAAAAGCAGGGCCAACGACCGGCCTATTATGCGCAAACTTTTATGGATGGCCGGTAAAAGAAAACATCCCAATGCTCCTTATTGCTTTTTAGGAACTCTTACAGGCACCAACGACCATGCCGGTGTAATAAAAGGCATTCGCAGCGGATACAACTGGCTCGAAGTGCAGGATGAAAAATTCCTGAAATACTTCGAACCTGTAAAAGAATATTTCACTGAACAACTGCAGGAACAAATAATCAATTAAATAACGCTATAAAATTCTAAACACCATGACACGCGAAAAAAAGAGAATACTCAACAATGTAAGCCTCGAAGAGGCTCAGGAAGCATCTGCCCGGTTCGCACAGGTACAATCCCGACTTGCCGTAATAGAAGCTCAGATGAATGAGCGCATCAACAAAATCAGGGATGAATATTACGAAGAGATCGTTCAGCTGAATGAAGAAAAAGAAGAGGAGTTTGAAGTGTTACAGGTATTTGGACAAGAACAAAAAGACAACTGGGGCAAACGTAAAAGCCTTGACCTGTTTCACAGCATCATCGGTTTTCGTACCGGCACTCCTAAAGTAACCAAAGACAAAAAATTTACCTGGGAAGGAATAACCGAGCTGGTAAAAGAGAAGTTCCCTTCGTTTGTTCGCACTAAAACCGAGCTCGATAAAGAAGCCATTATTGCCCTGCGTGATGATGATGTATTTCTGAAACTGAGAAAGGCCTGTTATGTAGATGTTGTGCAGGATGAAACTTTTTATGTAGAAGCAAAACACGAAGAACTGCAACGTGCATAATACAACCAAAATGTTTACAACCTTATTCATCATAATCTATTTCGTTGGCATATTTACCGGTTTGTTCATAGACTGGTTAATAGAAAAATATATACACCGGATGTTTGGCCGGTAATAAGTTCTTGTTTCATAGCTATAGTAAGTTTTGCCGTCCTGTTTCTACAGGATGGTTTATAACCGGGTTTGGAATGGCTGTTTAACGGGTGCCTTATCCTACGTACGCAACCTTATCCTATATACTTATCCTAATCATAAACCTTATCATGCGTACACGCCTTTTCCTTTTTAAACCTTGTCCTAAATCTGTCAGGCAGCCAGCGGGTTCGAGTCCTGCCCCGGTTACTCATTCACAACACTGCTCAATACCTCACACCATGTAGTCCTTATAACGCCGAAATAAGCTGATTTATCCCTGTTTTAATCAGCAAAGAACGTACAACTAATTGTATGTAAAGTGGTTATGTAAAAACAGGCATTGCAATTCAGTACCTCAAAAACGACAAAAACGATACTAACTATGGAACAGTTCGCAAATGCAGAAAAGCTGTCTAAAAAGAAGAAAATCAAAGTATTACGCCCATCTCAGATCATTTCAAAAGAACGAAGCATTTACCCGTTCGAAAGCATCTACCAGGATTCTTTTGGCAAACCCGAGCGGCATGCAAAATGGTTCATTACAGGTCCTTCTTTCGCAGGTAAAAGTTCTTTGATTTTTAACCTATGCAATTACCTTACGCAGTTTGGTATTGTTGATTACAATAATCACGAAGAAGCCGGTGGCGACAGCGAAACGGTTGCCAATAAAATCATTCAATCGGGCATGCAGGATAAAGACGGTAAAGTGCGGTTGTATAAAGCGCCTATTGAAAGCGATGTTTATGAATCGTTTGGCGAAAGATTGATGAAAAAGAAAAGTGCCGACTTTGCTGTGCTCGACAGTATACAACATGCTGAACTATCGAAAAAGCAATACCTGCAACTTACCGATGCATTGTGCCATCCCAAAAAAGGAAAATCGTTGCTGTTCATCAGTCATTGGGTAAAGAATGATTTTACCAAATTCGTAAAACACGATTGCGATATTAAGATTGAAGTTATGGGCTTTGTTGCCTATGTTGAAAGCCGTTATGGTGGCAGTAAACCCTTTTTAATATGGGAAGATGGCGCCAGAAAATACTGGCGCAAAAAGTATAAAGATGTGCTGGAAGGAAAATACTGGCCGGGAAAGAAAAAATAATTTCAGATTAATTCACAGGGTCATAGCCTCGCAATGTCAAAACCCCGCAAGCCTTTACAGGTGCGGGGTTTATTTTTGTGACAAAGTTTGCTTGTATAGTTCAAAAGCAAATACGATTATTGTATAGCGATATTATGCGGGGCAGCAACACACTTTTTACTGATATTTTTGAACAACCCTCAGCGCCTTCTCAAAAAACCAGCAAAGGCCGCAGCAGCCTTTTACATACAGCCCGCAACGAAGCCCTGGTAAGCCGCTATTTTTATTACGGAAACTTCTTCGACCGCAAATACAGCTACGAATACATCATTAAAAAAGTAGCCACTGAGTTTTACCTTAGCCCCGTTACTGTACCCGAAATCATAGAAGCCAATTATACCCTGCTCGTTCAGCTTAAAAAAGATCAACCCTCCTTAAAGTACTTCAGAGAAAAATGGCCACACCTTGTTTGGTAGTTTATATATTGGTTAAATAGCCCAGGTCCAGATCGGCGGCTACATCATTGCTTACAGGCATTGCACTATCGTCTTCGAATGCGGTTGTAAATAAAATGCGCCTCACCCTTATGTGATCTTCACGTACCTCAGTCGTTGCCTGCAAACGAATCAACGGTTCTCCTATTGAATTTCCACCTTCATCAGTCGGCTGCCAGCCCTGTAATGCTTTAAACAGTTTACCTTCCAGTTCATAAAATGCAAGCGACTGACCGCTTATGGTGTCGGGCGACGTTACCGGCGGATAAGCCAGGCGCAGCTGAACAGTTACATCTCCCCACTGCACCAGTTGGTTTTCATTGGTAAAATCTGATGGCGTAAAATCTATCAGCACACATGGCCACGAAATAGAAGGCGTTGTATCATAATTATCTATCTGGCCCCATTCAGGATCAACCAGTAAAATTTCAGGAACTGATCCCTGTATACGTGCTTTAAGCGAAACAAAAAGCAAAGAGTAATACGATTGAAACATAGTTTGTATGTTGATTATTCAATACCTCAAAATTCGCCTATTTAGCCTGCAGTTTTAAAATGCAAAAAGTATGATACCACAATTACTGTGGTATGTAACCGCAATTTATGTTGTACGCTAAAACCCTCATTTTGAAAGGCTTTTTAATCGTTGCAGTTTTGTGGTGTCAAAGGCACTGAACCGGTTGATGATAAGGTTCAAAAGGTGATAGCAACAGTACCCTAAAATTCAGCAACAGTGAACAGGCAATAACCGGTCAGCCCCGTAAGGCTGCACCCGGTTATTCTGAAAACCAATTATGTACAGCAACGAAATGGTCATCAATGCGCTTACAGGTATTATAACAGCATGCATAACATGGTATGCCGCCCGAAGAAAGAACAAAGCAGAAACATATATAAGTGAGCTCGACGCAGTGGAAAGAGCCGTAAAGGTTTGGAGAGAACTGGGCGAGGGCATGCAAAAAAAGTATGAATCCCTGCACGATGAAGTTGAAATACTTCGTAATGAAGTAAAAGCCCTGAGCGAAGAAAACAAACAGTTGAAAAAAGAAAACCAGCGTTTGCTGCAACAAATAAAAACACTTTCCGGTGAAAAAAGCTAATGCAATTGTTTTAACCATGCTCGCTATGTATGCTATAGCTATGACAGTATTACTGTTTGGCTGTAAAAGCTATAAGCCGGTGGTGGATTCGGTAAAGGATAGCACCGTATTAAAATATTTCTACCATGATTCAATTATTACGTTGCCGGGCGACACGGTTCATATTAAAACTACTGTACCCTGTCCCGAAGCAAAATGGAACGCGCAGGCCAAAAGCGGAAGATCGTCGCTGGTTGCCAGCCTCAATAACGGCGAGTTAAGCATCGACTGCAAGCAGGACAGTTTATTATTACGCATATCATTACTTGAAAAAGAGCTTGAACGAAAAACCAACACCATTGTGCATGTGCCGGTACCGCGCGAAGTGATCCGGTACCGGGCACCCTGGTGGGCAAAAATAACGCTGTGGCTCAGCATCATTTTAATAACCGGCTTTTGCATTAAGCATTGGAAGCTATTGATAGCAAACGCCAAAGCAATTGTACAATTCTTTATATGACCATTTCTGAAAAGGCACTTGAAATTGCAATCACTCAGTTAGGCATACGCGAAAACGGAAGTAGCAATTCGGGTAAAGAAGTAGATCAATACTTAAAGAGTGTAGGTCTTAACCCCGGCAATCCCTGGTGCATGGCTTTTGTGTATTGGTGTTACAATCAGGCTTCCACCATGCTGAATGTTCCCAACTTTCTTATACGAACCGGTGGTGTATTGCACCAATGGAATGAGCAACAGGCCAATAGAAAAATTGTGCTTGACAAGGTGTTGAAAAACCCAGGCATTATTCAACCCGGCGCCGTGTTTATAATGGATCATGGCAAAGGAACAGGGCATACCGGTTTGGTAGAGCGCATTCATAACGAACTGATCGAAACGGTAGAAGGCAATACCAACGATGAAGGAAGCAGAGAAGGTTATGAGGTTTGCCGCCGAACCAGGAAGCTGACATCTGTAAAAGGGTTCATTCAATAAATCACCATCATGGATCACGTAAAAGAATATTTTAAAGCATACCCTGCCAACACAGCATGTTACGAAACAAGCAACAAATTATTGTTTCATAACAAACAGGATGCAACAGCCCATGCCGCAACACTCGATGATAAGCTGGTAATTCCCTGGCAGCGCACACCGAATGCAGAAGAGGCTATTAAACAAAAAACAGTACAGGTAAAAGCCGAAGTGCTGATCAAAAAAATTGAAGCAGCCGAAACTGCCGATATATTAAAAAAACTGCTGCCCGAAGGCGAAGGCCGGAAATCGGTTCTGGCAGCTTATAATAAAAAATTGCAGTTGTTCACAGCAGTTAAATAACCGGTTGATATTCTCAAATTTTCAAATTAAAAAATTCTCAAATTATCATTATGTCATTACCCAAAGTAAGTATTCTCTACAGCAATGGCAACCTGTTACAGGATGTAGATGCTGTGGATGGGATAGCAGCACTCTGCGGCACCGGCTCTACAGCCGGTCTGCTGGGAGTGCCCCAAACGGTGTACAGCCTTGATGACGCCGAAAGCAAAGGCTTTACCGAAGCTGCAGAACCAGCCATGTTTCGCCACCTGAAAGAGTTTTACAGCGAGTTAGGCGGCAACCAGGAATTACACATCATGATCGTTCCTGATACCATGACCATGGCGCAGATGCTCGACAACACCAATACAGGTGGCGCCAAAAAACTGATCACCGATGCACAGGGCAAAGTAAGATTGCTGGGTGTTTTTCACAAACCGGCCGCAGGTTACAATGGCGGAGCCGATTTTATCGACAGTCAGGTAGCCACTGCTATTACCAATGCAAAGGTTTTTGCCGAAGCAAGATTGGCTGAACTCGTACCACTTCGCATATTGATCGAAGGCCGTGTTCAAAATGCTGCTGCCAACAATACACTTGAACCCAAAAACAGCAGCAACGGTTATGCCGGTGTTGTATTAGGTGGTTCTCTCAACGATGGATCAGCCTCCGTTGGTTTGGCATTGGGCCGTGCTGTGAAATACGGTGCGCAAATTAAACTGGGTAAGGTAGCCAATGGTCCGCTCAGCATCAGCACAGCCTACATTGGCACTAAAGAAATAAAAGACGTTGTTAACCTTGCAACCCTGCACGACGCTGGTTTCATCAGCTTCATGCAGCATCCGCAAAAAGCCGGTTTTTATTTCGGTATCGATCGCATGAGCAGCACCGATGATTATCGTTTACTGGCTTATGGCCGTGTAGTTGATAAAGCCGCAGTAATTGCAGCAGCTGTTTATGTCGAAGACCTTGAAGGTGAAGTAACTGTTGATGCAGACGGAAACATCAATCACAGTTACCTGTCGCACCTCGAAGCAAAAATAACTCAACAGATCAATGTAGCCATGTCTGACCAGATCAGCGGCTTACAGGTTTACATTAATCCTTCACAGGATGTTATCAATACAGGCAAATTAACCATCAAATTACGTGTACGTCCGTTCGGATATACTTCATTCATTGACATTGACCTGGGCCTTGTTGCCCCGGCTGTTTAAAAAATAAAATATGCCAGCATTTAGCACAAAAGAATGCGCCTGGGCGCATGTAGCCGTAACCGTATTAAGTCGCACTGTAGTAGGCTTACGCGGTTTCGAATTCAAAAAAACTATTGAAAAGGAGCACCTGTATGCCGCCGGTGATGCACCCATTGATATTCAATCAGGCAATAAAAAATATGAAGGCAACCTGAAGCTGTTAAAGTTTGAGGTCGACATGTTGAACGATGCAGCACTGGCTGCGGGATACGACGACATTTTGGAAGTACCTCATCACCTTGTTACCATCACCTGCGATTATAAAAAACAAAGAAACGATCCTAAACGCACCATTACAGTTACCGGTGTAGCATTCACCGAATTAACCAGGGCAATGGAACAAAATGCAAAAATGACTGAAGTTACCCTTCCGTTAATTGCGATGAATATATCAGAAAAATAAAAAAAGCATCCCACCACATGATACAAACAGATAACAACAAAGGATCGAGCATTAAAGAGATCCGGGAACGCGAGCGCAAAGAGCAGGAAACGCAGTTGCGCGAAAAATGCGAGGCCCTGGCTTATGAACGATATGGCGAAGACCAGGTAATAAAATGGAGCAATCAAAACAAAGGGCTTTGGTACCTGCCTGTACTGGATGAAAGCGGCGAAAACATCGAAGCATTCGCTTTGATGAAGCCCATCAACAGGCATATCCTTTCCTATGCTTCTACTAAAATTACCGACGAAGGCTTGTATGCTTTTCTGGAACAATGTATGCGCGAATGTTTTATTGCCGGTGATCAGTTTATTATTGACGACGACGAATTTTTCATTCCTGCAGCCATGAAATTCAATGCAATCCTCGAAGGCAAAAAAGCCGCTCTTTTAAAAAGATAAGCGATGCATCGGAGAAAGCCGAACACGACGTATTCGGCTTTCTTGAAACAATAGTGGAATACTATACAGGGCGGGATGCATCGCAGCTTACAGACGACGCCCTGGTTATGAAACTGGCACACATTAACCGCATTCGCAAAATGGAAGCGGAAAATGGATATGGTAAATTTTTAAACGGAATGTAGGGTGGCAAACAATACAGCTCAATTTATTGCGGAGTTCAATCAACTGATGAACAGTTCACTGGTAAAAATGTGGAAGGACATAAATTCCTTCCTGGATAAAGTGTATCAAACCACCAGGCGAACCTTTAATAAAATTGAAACCCGTATTGACCAGTTAGTTGCTAAGATCGACAAGTTTTCAACCAGTTTTCAGGGCCTCAAAGACGACTTCGGCAACACACAAAAGGTTGTTCAGCAAAGTTCGCAACATCTTAATGACTGGAGTCAAAAGCTGAATACCCTGAGTAAAATTCAACCACCGAAGGCTGCTGCACCAGCTGCGGCAAATGCAGCGAACAAAGCAAGCGCTGATAGTGGCGGCAGTGGCGGAGGTTTTCTGAAATCAATTGCAGGTTCGGTTACCGGCTTATTTAGCAAAGGTAATCTTGCCTCACTGGGAACCCAAATCATTACCGGTGGCATGAAGCAGGAAACGGATATAACATCCCTGCAGTCGAAGCTTAGTAAACCGGCAGCCACAGAAGCATACGCCAATATTAAAAAGGATGCCGCTGCAACTCCATTCGACGTTACCAGCCTTTTAGCTGTAAACAGGTCGCTGATAGAAGCCGGCGCCAATGCAAATGATGCCCGTGCAGATGCACTGGCCCTTGCCAATGCTTTTTCCGGTGCAAATAAAGGCAACGAAGAGCTCACTAAAATGGCCGACAAAATGGGTGAGTTAAAAAAAGCAGGTGTGGCTACCAGTGCGGATCTTAAAGAGTTTAGTGATGCAGGAATAGATATATACAAAGTACTTGCAGACGCTTCGGGCCAAAGCATTGACAAGGTAAAAACCATGAACGTGAGTTATGACCAACTCAGTTCTGCCCTGAAAAAATCCGGAGAAGCAGGAGGCGCTTATGCCGGCGCTATGGAAAGACAAAATCAAACAGTAGAAGGCAAATGGGGCAATTTTACTGAATCGTTGCAAACCGGACTGGGTGATGTAGGCGTTGCTTTTCTGCCTATACTGAACAGGCTGCTCGACTTCGGCCTTAAGCTTACCGACACCCTGTTACCGCAGATCATGCAATTCATTCAGCCGGTAATGGATATGCTCAATTCGCTGCCTATCGAAAGTATTTTAAATAGTGTATTGACCGTTGTTTCTGCCATCATGACTGCAATAGGCCCCATACTTCAACAACTGCAACCTCTATTCGATGCGCTGTTTGCAACTATAGCACCCCTGATTCAACAGGTAAGTGAATTTATAGTTGCGCTGATTGAAGGCCTTGCTCCCATACTTACACTCATTGCTCAGGTTGTATCGGCTGTACTGGGCCCGGCGCTGAGAATTGTAGGAGCGATATTAGGATGGATTATTAAAGTTATAACCGAGGTAATAAAGTTTATCACTCCGGTAATAAAAGGCATTGTGGATTTTATAAGCTGGATAATTGATGGTATCAGCTGGGTAGTTAACGGTGTAATGGGCTTGCTTGGGCTTGGCGATGAAAAAGACAAGAAAAAACCGGCACCACCTCCCGACCCACAAAAGAGCGCCGGTATTACTCCATCACAAGGGGGTGCATCGGGTAATTGGGGACTTGCAGGTGCAGGTGCATCAGGAAATTGGGGGCTTGCAAAAACGGCCACCGATGCTAATGGGAATACAGCTCCCGCAGCACAGAACCAGGCCAACAAAACGGCCGGTGATATTGCAAGCGGTGGTCCCCGTGTTATCAACATCAATGGCATAAAGTTTACCGACAAAATCGAGTTGCACTTAATGAATGCCAAAGAGAGCATTGATGACCTCGAAGCAAGACTACAGGAAATGTTTTTAAGAATCTTAAACAGCGGGGCAGCTTTACAATGAGTACCATAACCTACGATCTTGAACAATTATACCTGCGAACATTCGGAAGCAAACCCTACAAAATACAAAGGGCGAGTGAGCAGATTAAAAACACCGATCCTCTGGGAATACCATATGAGTTACCCGACGAATTTGATCCGTATGGTTACACAGGCCGTTTCATAATCGAGCGTGGCAACGAAGTAGTTTCACAAATTTCAGGCACTACTTTGAATGAAAAGTATAAAGACAGGGAAATATGGCTGCCTACCCGCTTTATGGAATTAAATGTGAAGGATTTCACGAGGAGCGAATTCTTTCTGCCGTTCTCAGTAATAAAAATTTCCGGCAAAAAAACCATTGTCAAAACGCCCATGGCCGAACGACAGGGAACGGTAAAAGAATTATACAGCACCGATGATTACTCAATTAGTTTAAAAGGGTTCTTTATCGATCTCGATGGAAGGGTTTGGCCCGAAGAAGATCTGAAAGTATTTAAAGAAGTATTCGAACTGCAAACCGCCATAGTACTTCAGAACCCCTTAACCGATATTTTTTTGGGAAAAGATCAGAAAGTGGTAATCGAAAGCTTTGATCTTCCCGAAGTAGAAGGCGGTCGCAAACATGTTCGCCCTTTTAACATTCAATTAGAAAGTGACAGCATATTCACATTGGAGGTAAGCTAATGTTTCAAATGACATCCGACATAAAAGTTGAGGGCATCAATAATACAATAAAGCCCAATGCTGTAAAGTGGAAAAGGAGTATTACTGAATACAGCGATACGGCAACCATTAAACTGCCTGCTGTTGCCATGTTGAAGAAAAAAGGCGATGTATACGAACGCATCGAAACAGGTCTGAAGTTCAAAGAAGGTTTACAAATAAGCATCGCCTGTGGTTACGATGGCAAAAACACAATGCGGTTTAAAGGCTTTATCAGGCAAATCAAACCTAACGTACCATTGGAAATTGAATGCGAAGGATATAGTTACCTGATTCGAAAAATACAAAAGTTCAATAAAAGCTATAAGTCGGGCACTAAATTAAAAACAATACTGAATGACCTGGTGCGCGGCACGGCCATAAAATTAAGTAAGCGAATACCCGATATAACGATCGAAAGCCCGGTTAATTTTTCAGGTAAAACAGGAATACAGGTGCTTGACTGGATCAAAGAACAATTGCTGATGACCGTATACTTCAATTTCGATGAACTGTATGTAGGCCTGAAGTATACCGATATAAAGGATACAATCAAGCTAAAATTGGGCTGGAATGTGGTTGATGATAATGAACTGAAGTTTAATCCGAAAAAACAATTGACCGAAGTAAACCTTTCATTGAGCAGTAAACAAAAAGACGGAACAACACAATACGCCGACTCAAAAAGCAAAACCGATCAGGTAAAGCAGGTGAAGATGAATGTAAGGCTCGACAAGGCCACTTTGAAAAAAATACAGGATGATCAAAAACGTAAACTGATCAATCGCGGGTATGAAGGATCGCTTACTGCATTTCTTATTCCTTTTGCCGATCCGGCCATGGCCGTTGAAATTGAAGACCCCAAATACCCGGCCCGTTCAGGTAAATATTTTATCGAAGCAGTAGAAGGCGATTATAGCTCGGGTGGCGGAAGACAAAAAATTAAAATAGAGGCAAGCTTGTAACATGGCACGAGAAGAACAAATACGACAATTGCTCGACGAACGCTCATCGAGATTCGGCCCGGCGCCTACCATGCTGGCCACCGTGCAAAGCGTGGATACTGCAGAAGCAACCTGTGTATTATACGACGAAGAAACCGAGCTCGAGTATTATGATGTTCGCCTGCGCCCGGTAATAGATGGCAAAGAAAGCATCACCATTTTTCCAAAAACCGGCAGCTGGTGTTTGGCCGCCCGTATCGAAAATACCGACGAATGGATGATAGTAGGCTGTGGCGAAGCAGATAAATGGCGACTGAAAATTGGCGACGCAATTATAGAACAGGACGCAACCGGTTTGCAGATCAAAAAACAAAACGATACCCTTCGCCAGGCGCTTGAACTGATTGTGCAGGCAGTGATGAAAGTAGTAGTTGTGCAGGGGCAAAACCCTGATTATGTAAAGCTGCAACAGGCATTAACAAAAATTCAAAACATACTCCGGTAATGGCTTTAAATAAAGATGTATTGGGAACGGCGCTTTATAACAGAGCGCAAAGTTTCAACGACCAGGATATTGAAAACATTGATCAGGCCCGGCGCGATTTCTGGAAAGCGGTTGCAGAAGAAATCATTAATCACATAAAAAGCACCGCCACCCTCAACGTTCCGGGAACCGGCCTCATTGCCCCTTCCGGCGGTGGTCCCGTATCAGGAATAAGCATAACAGGAACCATATTATGATAGACATTCTTTTAGATAATACCAGTAATGATCTGCTGATTGATGCATCGGGCAATTTAAAAATTGGCAAAAGCGATCAACAGCACCAGGCATTGTTACTGCTTTTTGATAAAGGCAGTTTAAAAGAAAATCCCGATACAGGTGTAGGAACATTTAAACACCTCGAAGCAGAACAGGCTTCTGTTTTTTTACGGGAAGTACGCCTGCAATTCATCAGTGATGGCATGCAGATAAATAAAATTGTATTCGATAACAATCAATTGCTAATAGACGCACCATACAATGGCTAAAGTAACTGTATCATATGGTCAAACCTGGCTCGACATTGCCATGCAGGAATTGGGCGATGTGGAAAGGGCAATGGAACTGGCCCTCTTCAACGGACGTTCGCTTACCGATAATCTGCAGGCAGGCGAAGTGCTGAATGTGCCTGAATTCGATGTAGAAAAAAGAAGACTGGTGCAATTGTTTGCTGTAGGCGCCAATAAACCGGCCAGTGGAGAAAGTTTTATTGCAGACGATCCTGTTGCCATTGGCGAAGGCATTGAATTCTGGGCTATCGAAAACGACTTTGTAGTTTCTTAATTAAATCCCTATGCTCAAAAATTATTTTAAACCAACACCCAAGAAATTATTGAAGATATCACTGGCATTGAGAGGCATGGTAGCCACCATCAGCGGCGCTGCCTATTTTCAAAACGACCTGAAAGTTGCTTTCTGGTTTTTAGTTGCCGGTGCAACGGTTGATTTTTTCATTCAGTGTATCGACCCTAATGCAGGCAAACAACCTAAGTAAAATATAAACTATGGAGAACATTTCATTTGCCACAGCCTGGGCATAGTGTTTTGGTACCACTTTGGTATTGCCTGGAGTTTACCATTCAATCTTTTGTACAATAAAATATTACGCAAATAATGGCACGCACCATAACCGAAATACATACCGATATTACCAACACGCTGGTTACTGAACTGGCCACGCATGAAATTATCATTAACCCTTCGACCTGGAGTAAAACCAACCTGCTACGGCTCATTACTTACATTGTAGCAGTTTGTCAATGGACGGTTGAACAATTGCAGGATACGCACAAAGCAGAAGTAAACGAATTAATTGCGCAAAAGAAACCGCACTCGCTACGCTGGTATGCCGAAAAAGCAAAGGCATTTCAATTTGGATACAATCTCGTTGCAGAGCAGGATTATTATGATAATACCGGTTTATCCGACGATGTTGTTGATGCTTCAAAAATTGTAAAATATGCCGCAGTAGTACGCCAGCGCCGCGCCAACCAGCGGATTTTCCTGCGCATTAAAGTAGCAACTGCCAGTGGCACCGACCTTGCCCCTTTAACAACAGAGCAGTTAAATGCTTTGCGTGAATATTTTAACAGAATAGCCGATGCAGGTGTTGACCTTCAAATTGATAGTCTGGTGGCAGACCGCCTTAAACTTAAGTTAAGGATCTATTATAATCCGCTCATACTGGGTGTCAATGGCAGCCGGCTCGATGGAACCGACAGCGCCCCCGTGCCGAATGCGATACGAACCTATTTACAAAATCTTCCATTTAATGGATTGTTTGTACTGGCTCACCTTGTAGATGCGCTGCAGGCAGTTGAGGGTGTTGAAATTCCTCACCTGCAGGAATGTTACACAAGCTATGGCAATCTTCAGCTTACAACGGTAGATGTTGAATATGTGCCCGACAGCGGTTATCTGCGTATCGATGATGCTGACTTAAGCATTGAATATATACCACATAGCCAGATTAAGTAAGCAACAACTAAATCAAACATACTTACATGAACGAACGGATATATGATATTGGTTATAAAAGGCTCGTTACTCAACTGGTTCCCCAGGTGTTGCGCAAACCGAAATTCATTTCATTGTTGTATGCACTGGTAAATCCTGTTGTGTATGTATATAACCTGTTTTTGATTAACAGACGAAACAATCTGTACAAGCTCATGATCACGCCACAGGTTTGTTATGTTGAAATGGCGTTGAACGATAAATATGACGGCAGCAGCCGGCGAATAACCATAATAAGGCCTAAAAGCTATGATCCGTTGTTCCTGTATCGAAAAATAGAAAACAAACCACTTTACCTGTACGGCAAAGGTGAAACAACAAAACCCAAAAACTGGCTTATTCTTAAAGGAGAAGCCAGTGCGTTTCAATATGATTTTATAGTACAGGTTCCGGCTGCAGTGGCTTTTGATATAAATGAAATGACGGCGGTTATCGACAGCTATATACTGCCTGATAAAGTGTATAAAATTTCAATTGTATAACCAATGTATAAAAGAATTGACTTTACCAAACTCGAAGGTCTTGCTACTTATCAGGACACGCTCGATTTTTTGCAAACATCTTATCGCGAAGCAATAAGCACCATAGCCAAAGCTTTTGGAAGCAGAGTAATTGTTACCGGAGTAATTGACCAGGGCGCCACTTACAGCGACGGATGGGTAGTTATTGATGGAGAGCTGATGCCATTTGCCGGCGGATTAAAAACCGACCGGATAATTACAGAAGAAATAACCGATACTGAAATTTTTGCCAATGGAACCACGCAAACAGTTTATTACACTAAAAGAGCAAAACTGGGAGTAACCGGCGGCTATACCTTTAGCGATTTTATTCGCGTTGATACCATGTCGGCCATCAGCCAGGGATTGAAAAGCCTTATAACGGCACATAATAATCTTCAGGCTGCATTTAATGCATACACGCCCTCGTGGAATCAGATTACCGGTATACCAGGTACATTTCCACCATCGGGCCATCGCCACAACTGGACTGACATTGATGGCAGGCCGGCTTTCAATATTCTTTATGCAGGTGTATTATACTTTGGTGACATTGGAAACGGTCGCGATGACTCCACCATAGTAACGTTCCCATGGGTTAACTCCAGGTATATTGTAGCGGGTAGTTTGCTAAGTCTTGGAAACTGGAAAATAGATAACGATGGTTCCTGGATGGTGAAAGATAAAAGCAATGACCATTTCACGCTGATATTACAAGATCTTGGAGACAATGTACAAAATCTTCAATTCGAATACGCTTTAATTTCTTATTAACACATGGCCGTACAAAATATAAATACACTAAAAAACTGGTTTAAGCGTGGCTTTAAACCATTACAACAACAGTTTTACGACTGGATGGATAGTTATTGGCATAAAGAAGAACAAATACCTATTACATCGGTAAACGGACTTGAAAGCATTTTAAATACGCTTCCGTCAACAGATTCCATTAATACGTTAGTGGCATTATTTGTTCCGGAAACATATAATACAACAACTGATTTCACTTATACATTGAAAGCAGGCCGGCGATTACAATCCGTTATCATAATTCCGTCCGTTGAATCAGCCATAAGCATTGGAACTTTCCAGGGAGGTAATGATGTTATGATCGAAGCAATTATTCCGGCGAATGAAGCCTTTATTCTCGATTGTGCCCTATACGCTGTAGCCGATATGCCGGTTTACATAACCGGAATTACAGATGCCACACAGCTTTTAATATATAAACGATAATCAGAATTTTTCTGCAAAAATAGCTTTTACATGCAGGTAGTACCGGCCTATAGCCGGTTATGCCCTCATGCAGACTTTTATTTTTCAAACTTCAGAACATGAAACGATATTATTTTTTGATTCTTGCTATACTTACAGGCATGGCAGTTTCTGCACAACAGCTGTCCGGCCAGATACAGTCGAAAAGAGGCGTTTTTACCGAACGGCTTTATTTGAACGGCAAATGGATCAATCGCATTTCAACAAACTTAAACAGTGCCGACAGCGCCAGTGATGATGTACTGGCAACCGGTAAGGCAATAACGGATTTTATAGGGTTTAAGACCATCAATTCTATAAAAAACCAATTTTCAGTTGCCCAACAAGGCAACTTATGGATCCAGGGCTCTGCAGCATTTGGATTTAACAACAAATTTGTAAATACCCTGGCAGGAGGTTATCCGGCCATGGTATATATAACACACCTTTCATCGCAACACGGACTTAGTATTCAACGGGCATCTTACGACCTTGGCGCTGCCGACATTGTATTGTTTAAAAATAATTCGTCTGATTTCAACACATTGAATGCCTTACAGGTTGGCGATTCTATTGGAACTATAATTTTTTCGGGTGTTGCCGGTAATAACAGTACTATAGCCAATGTAATGAGTATACACGGATCGGTAGAAAAAGTAGCCCCTTCTTATTTAAGCAGCGGATTTGTTTTTAATACCACCGATTCAAATGGCGTTTATGCCCGGAGGCTTACGTTAGACGCTCAGGGTAATCTGATGATCGGTTCAGGAACATCCAATCCTTATAAATTAAACGTAACCAGTGGCGATGTAAGATTCAATAGTCTTGCAGGATCTGGCAATATACTTGTTGCCAGCGATAACAATGGCGTGTTGAAGAAAATTACGCTGGGCGAAAACCTATACTTTAACAATGGTACGCTGAATGCCATTACTCAGCCCGGAGGCTATGGTAAATACGTAGCCAAATTAAGCCAATCGGGTCAAAGCAATCCTTCTGCATGGGTCTGGGAAAACACATTAGGGGTAGAAATTACCTGGATGCGTGATTCAACCGGCAATTATACGGCAACAGTTCCTGATGGAATTACTTTATGGCTCAATACCAACGCTTCGGATGAAACGGGCCGGGCAGTTATGACCCGTATGTTTAAGAGTGCCGCAAACAAAGTAACATTAGTAGTAAAAAATGGAACACTTGCCAGCATAGATGACTGGTCGGGCATTTCAGTTGAAATTCGGGCATATACCACCACCCCCTGATTAAAATAAACATCCCGCAAAGTTTTATATATGAAACTATTATTTTTTGTTTTGTTTGTTTTTATATCAATAACCGTTTCGGCACAACAAGTGTCGAGCCAGGTACAGGCCCAAAAAGGTGTATTTACCGAACAGCTTTATTTGAACGAAACCTGGATCGATCACATTATAAGCAACCTCTCTACTACAGAAAGTTTGTATAGTGTGCTGCCAACCGGAAAGGCGATAGCCGATTCTGTCAAAAACAGTTATATATATAATCAATTTTCGTTTGCCCAACCTGCTAATATATGGTTGCAGGGCCATGCAATATTTGGTTCTCACAACTCTTACCAAAACCTTTTATCACCCAGTTTCCCGGCGCCGGTTTTTATAACACAACGGTCCGGACAATATGGTCTTTCTGTTCAACGATCATCCTTTGATATCGGCGGATCAAATATCGTATTGTTTAAAAACAGATGGCCCAGTTTCAGCCCTTTAAACAGTTTAGTATTTAGCGACGCCATCGGAAGCATCCTTTTTTCCGGCATTCCGGGTAATAACAGCACAGTAACCAATACAATGAACATATATGGGTTTGTTGAAAGAGCAGCGCCCACTTATTTAAGCAGTGGGTTCATTTTTAATACCACCGACACCAGTGGCGCATATGCGCGGCGTATGGGAATAAACGCTAAAGGTAATTTAATGATCGGCAATGCAACCATTAACCCATATCAGTTAAATGTTGTAAACGGAGATGTAAGATTCAATAGTCTTTCAGGCGCTGATGATATATTAGCAGGCAGCGACAACAATGGAGTGGTGAAGCAAATTACGTTAGGCGATAATCTTTATATTGAAGATGACACTTTGGGGGTTGCCTCATACTCTGAGCTTCCCAAATATGTTGCATTATTATCGCAAACAGGTACAAACAATCCAACGGCCGTTGTACTGGAAAATACAATGGGAAATGTTACCTGGACCCGTAACGCAGCCGGTAATTATTCTTTCAATACCACTGCCTTTGGGTATTTCTGGATCACTATATCGGCTTCTGATGAAAATGGAAATGTTGTTTCAACCCACATGTACCCAACTGGCTATGATCATGGTACTTTAATAGTAAAAGATGGTACGCTATCTAATATTGATGGATGGAAAAACATCTCAGTTGAAATTCGGTATATGCTGATGAATTAAAATAAATAACAAGAATATTTTTAAAAAATGAAAATATTATTTCTAACCTTATTCTTTCTTACATCAATAGCCGTATCTGGCCAGCAACTACCCAGTCAGGTGCAGGCAAAAAGAGGTGTGTTTACCGAGCGGCTGTATTTAACAGACAGGTGGATAGACAGAATTTCGACCAATATTAATTCAACCGACAGCATTAATGATAATGTACTGGTCACTGCAAAAGCCATTGCCGATTTCAATCGCCTGCATAGTATTCAGTCAGCTTCGGTAAAAGCCGATGGGGATTATGTACACAACTGGAACCATAAACAATTGTACATCGACAGCATTTACCAGATGAGGTTCGATGCATTGGAATCTTATTCAATTTTCCCTGAGGATCCCAAATTGCACAATACATTTCGCATGGATCCGGGTTCTCAGTACGACAACGCCTTTACAATATCATCCGCCTTACGCAATGCTGAGAATACTGTAGACAGTACAAAGTCGTCGCTTAACATATCGCCACAACATGCATATTTGCAGGTCAGCAATAATGAAACCAATCTTATAGCCGGCCCGGGAATAAATTCAATAGACTTCGGAGCTTACCGACCTGGAGAAGATTTTCCCCATAATTCTGAGTTATACATACGTCCCGAGGCCATTATATGGAAAAATTCATATAGCAATTTTATCATTGACCATTTGTCATATACCAACGACACAGAAAATTACAAGCCTGTTGCCTATGATCTATCTACCGGCAGATTAGCTTCACTGCATAACTGGCCGGCCCCTGCAAACGTTCTCGATATAACCTACCTGCCCGTGTACACCGGTCTTGTAAATGTACAAAGTGTAACGCCCAAAACTGTTTCAGCTATGCGCATAGGCAACACTGTACATGTATCAGGTTTGGTTACTATTGATCCTATAAGCGCGTCAGGCACCAATACTTTTTTAAACATATCCTTACCCTGGGAAAGTAGCTTTACACAATATTTCGATTGTACAGGTACCGGCTTCAATTTCGATTATCAGATGGGAGCCCAGATTGTGGGAAATGTTGCAGATGGTGTAGCCACATTTAAATTCGCGAGCCTCACCACCAACCCGGTCGACTTTTCTTTCACATTTCAATATAGAATTATTGAAAGATCAGGAGAATAAGCATATACCCCAGTCGTTTCTCTATGCAGTTGGTTTTGATTATGCCCTTCCATTACGGAGGGGCATTTTTTATACGTTTCGTTTTTCTTTTTTATACGGCTCGTTTTACCCTCCTTAAACAATATCGAATATTAAATGACGAATGACGAATATCGAAGTACAGATACTTCAACATTCGTCATTCATAATTCGACATTCAATATTTTATACGAGTTCTATATCAAAATTCACCAGGTCAACAAATTGCTGAATGCGGGTATCGATATCGGCGCGGGTAATTTCTTTCAGTCGCTGCGGACCAAACTTCTCAACGCAAAAAGATGCCATGGCCGATCCTACAATGATGGCCGTTTTCATATTATCGAACGATACATCTTTTGTTCGGGCAATATGACCAATAAAGCCGCCTGCAAAAGTATCGCCGGCGCCTGTTGGGTCAAATACATCTTCGAGCGGCAAGGCAGGTGCAAAAAACACCTGGTCGTTATGGAACAATAAAGCCCCGTGTTCGCCTTTTTTAATGATCAGGTATTTGGGACCCATTTTCATAATCTCTTTGGCGGCTTTTACCAGCGAAAACTGAGCGCTTAACTGGCGGGCTTCGCTATCATTCAGCATCAACACATCTACCATTTTCAATACCTGCTCCAGTTCGGGCATGCTGCTTTCCATCCAGAAGTTCATTGTATCCATTACTATCAGCCGGGGGCGTTGTTTCATCTGGTTGATAACACTGATCTGAATTTTCGGATCAAGATTACCCAACATCAGAAACTCGGCATTCTGATACGATGGCGGCACCACGGGATCAAAATCAAGCAATACGTTCAGATCGGTTATCAACGTATCGCGGGTATTCATATCAAGATGATACCGGCCGCTCCAGAAAAATGATTTCTTGTCAGGAACCACTTTAACCCCGTCAAACTGCACGCCTCTTTTGCCCAGCTCGTCTAATTCCTCCTTTGGAAAATCGAACCCAATAATAGATATCTGCTGAACCGGCTGAATAAAATTACTGGCAGCATAAGCAACATAAGTGGCTGATCCGCCTACAATACGGTCGATTTTGGCGAAAGGCGTTTCGATAGCATCAAAGGCCATAGTGCCCACAACGATCAAAGACATAAGCAAAATTTTATCCCTTTTTGCCCAACCACAAGTGGGAGAACATAGGGCGACTTAGAATTTATTGGTGAAAGAATCTGGTAATTGCCTCTTTTAAAGTCCTGTTCCTGAACCGAAACCGGAATAAAGCGGCGTGCAAACGTACGCGAAATTTTGGATGTGTTGAAACAACTATGCGGTTTTGACAGCTATTTATTAACTTGCCGGTTGCTGTTTTTTTCGATTGCTGGCTAAACAAAAACTACCTGGTTCGTTACTCTTAATGCACACCTGGGCAAATCAGGTGGCAGTTTGGCAATTCAACAGCCTGGCTATAACGGCCCAACTGCTCCCGGCAAAACCGGGATAAACTTTTCAAAATACTGCCCGCTTAGTGTTATTGCCACTTAATCGTTAGTAAACTAATTTTACTTTTTTAACCGTAATTAACAAATTCACGCTAACAAATGTTAGCATTTTATTATCTTTGATTCCCGGAATATGGCTAAAATTAAAAGGAACAGAAACGGAACCAGAAAAGACGTAATTATTGCGAAAGCCGCCAAGCTGTTTCGCGAAAAGGGCTTCAGTGCTACTTCTATGCGCGACCTGGCCGAACATGTAGGCGTAGAAGCAGCGAGTCTTTACAACCACATCAGCTCAAAGGCCGAAATACTGCAGGAAATTTGTTTTAAAGTAGCCAACAACTTTATGTCGCAAATCGAAGAAGTTGATGCTACCCCTAACAAAACGGCTATTGAAAAAATACAGGCAATTCTTCGTTTCCATATCAGGCAAATGGTAGATAATTATGAAGAGGTATATGTAAGCGACCGCGAATGGAAACACCTTACCGATCCCTATTTATCAAACATACAAAGCCAGCGCAGGGCCTATCGCCAGCGTATTGCCCTGGTTATTGAAGAAGGAATTCGCAAAGGAGAAATAAAACCCATCGATGCCCCCACAGCGGTATTAATTATGTTACATGCCGTTAGCGGTATTGAATCGTGGCATCGCAGTAAAAAGAAAATTCCCGGCGAATTACTCGAAGATAACATGGTGCAGATACTGGTAGACGGTTTGCGCAAACAGGCATAGTTTTTCACGAAAAAAAATTTGTTCATTTGGCTACGCATTTTCATCGTTTAACGATTGCAGACATAAGAAAAGAAACTCCCGAGTGTGTATCTATCGCCTTTAAGGTGCCTGATGATTTAAAAACCACTTATCTTTTTAAACAGGGACAAAACCTTACACTGCGAACCATCATGAATGGCGAAGAAGTTCGCCGATCTTACTCAATCTGCAGCAGTCCCGCCGAAAATGAATTGCGTGTTGCTATCAAAAAGGCTCCCTACGGAAAATTTTCGGTATGGGCCAATAACCTGTTAAAGCCGGGCGATACCATGGAAGTGATGCCGCCTACCGGCACGTTTTATACCGAGCTACACCCATCACATAAAAAAAAGTACCTCGCATTTGCAGCAGGCAGTGGCATTACACCGGTGATATCTATCATTAAAACAACGCTTGGCACAGAACCCGATAGTTCATTTACGCTGGTATACGGCAATCAAAACCGTAACAGTATTATTTTTAAAGAACAACTCGAAGCGCTTAAAAATAAATACATCAACCGGCTTGCCATTCACTTTGTTTTAAGCCGCGAACAAACCGAAGCAGCCATTTATTCGGGCCGTATCGATGACGATAAATTAAACGAGCTGAGCAAAAAGCTGATCAATGTGCATGCCATGGACCATACCTTTATTTGTGGTCCTGAGCAAATGATCTTTACTGTTATGAACTGGCTGCAGCAACAGGGTGTTGATAAAAAAAAGATCCATTTTGAGCTGTTTACTACACCGGGAGCGAAGTCGGAAGCAGTCCCGATAGGTATCGGGAAAAAGCCGGAAGTAAGAGAAGAGAAACTGGCCACTCAAAGCAGTAAGGTAACAGTAAAATTAGATGGCATTTCATTTGACTTTGATCTGCCATTTGATGGCGAAACGATACTCGAAACCGCATTAAAACAGGGCGCCGATTTACCTTTCTCCTGCAAAGGCGGTGTTTGCAGCACCTGCAAAGCGAAATTAGTACAGGGCAAGGTTGATATGGATACCAACTACGCCCTTGAACAGGAAGAGGTGGAAGCGGGTTATATTCTTACCTGCCAAAGCCATCCCCGCACTGAAAAAGTGGTTATTGATTTTGATGTGAAGTAGAATTTCCGGTAAAAACACTGTATTTGTTATATCGAAACAAATTTTAGGCGAAGAATTTGTTTGCACCTTTGCGCCTTTACGCGAAGTATTATCTTCGCAGGCTCAAAAACAGGTTATGACCGGAATAGACAGCGTACAGCTACAACAGGTTATTGTTCATAAAGTAGGCAATCCTTCACGCGGAGAAGATCTTAAGCTTTCAATAAACCCGCTTACCCTGAACGATGACATTGTAAAAGGATTACTTACCCGGTATTTTCTCAGTGCCTTTAATGAAAACGAATCATACCGTTTTACCCACCTCAGCGATGTACAAATGAATGAGGTATACGCCTTTGTAAGAAAAATTTTTGAAGATAGAGAAACCTTTGTGCAGCAGTCGGTTTTGCTGGCCCAATTCCTGTACAGCAAATCGACCCATGTAAAAGTAAAGGAAGGCGAATTATATGTGGTGCTTTTTGATGAAGTGCCTTTTGAAAATGATTTTATAAGGGCGGTAGGCATATTTAAGTCAGAATCAAAAGAAACATTCTTAAAGGTGTTTCAGCATGGCCAAAGCTGGGAAGTTATTCATGAAGAAGGCGTAAACATCAATAAACTCGATAAAGGTTGCCTGATATTTAACACCAATACGGCAGAAGGTTATAAAGTTTGCGTGGTAGATGCTACCAATAAACAAAACGACGCCCAATATTGGGTCACCGATTTTTTACAGGTAGAACCCTATGCCGATAGTTACCATCATACCGACAAATACCTGAGCCTTTGCAAAAATTTTATCACCAACGAATACGCCGAAAAATTTGAAGTATCAAAAAGCGATCAGATCGATATGCTGAACCGCTCCATGGAATACTTCAAAACCAAAGAGCAGTTTAACTTACAGGAATTTACCAATGAGGTTATCCATCACCAGGAAATAGTGGATACGTTTATGGATTATAAAAAGAATTTTGAATCGTCGAGGAACTTTGAAATTGAAGATGAGTTTGCCATTCACGTATCTGCCGTAAAAAAACAACAACGGGTTTTTAAAACGGTTTTAAAGCTTGATAAAAATTTTCATATCTACATTCACGGCCGCCGCGACCTGATCGAAAAAGGAGTTGATGAAATGAGCGGCAAAAAGTTTTACAAGCTCTACTTCGATGAAGAGAGTTAACTCGTGAATAGTGAATGGTCAATGGTGAATTATAAATTCCACTCCTATTTTAATAGTTTACTGAACCGCTCTAATTCCAGCACCTCGGCAGGGGATAATGTTTCGTTGTTGTCGAACTTCGATTTCAGAAACACCACCCTTTTATGTTGGGGATATTTTGCCAGAATAGCCTCCATCATTTGCCCCAGGCGTTCGTCTTTTTCATACAGTGGTTTGGGTGGGGGCGGGGCCGATTTATAACGGGTAGGCCTTTTCAATATTACTGCTTCCAGCGTAGCGAGTTTATTAACCGGAAAAGTTTTAATTTTCTGTGCTTTTTTATATAAACCCTCCAGTTGTTTTTTGCTTAATCCGCCGCGCTCCTGATATTGGAGATTCAAACTTTGCACAAAAGTCGATTGTGGCTGCGCTTCGAGCAGCAATTGCAGCACATCATTAATAACATCTACATCAACTTTTTTTCGAAACATAGTGTTGGGTTTACTCCGCCATCGGCGGGGCCGTTCTTAACAAAAATACGCAACAGTAAACTATTTAATATAAAAAGCCTGTTTGAATATGCAGGTTTTTGCGGCTACAAATGTTGCAGCCTTTAAAAACATTGTCTGTAAATTCGGCAGTACCAGCAAATTTAACTAACATGCTTAAACATTTACTTATCCTTTCTGTAACCTGTATTCTATTTATTTCAGCTATTGCACAAAATGCGCCCAAGCGTGAGTTCAGAGGAGCATGGATAGCAACTTATACTAATATCGACTGGCCTAACCGCACACAAACACCGGCCCAGCAACGTGCGGCATTTATTTCAATTGTTGACCACCACAAAACCACCGGATTAACCGCTTTGTTCATTCAGGTGCGCAGCCAGTGCGATGCCATGTATGCCAGCTCCATTGAACCCTGGTCGGCCGATTTAACCGGTACGCAGGGCAAAGCGCCTGATCCTTACTGGGACCCCATGCAATTCATGATCGATGAATGCCATAAACGAGGCATTGAGTTTCATGCCTGGCTCAATCCGTACCGTGCTGCAGGCAACTCAAACAGTTTGTCGTCCTTTGCCGAAAACCATGTTGCCAAACAACATCCTGAATGGTTGTTAAGCCAGGGAACGTTGCGCATTCTCGACCCCGGCATACCTGCTGTACGCGATTATGTTTCTTCTGTTATTGCAGATATTGTACACCGTTACGATGTAGATGGCATTCATTTCGACGATTATTTTTATCCTTCCCCGCCCGGTTCGGGTACAACGCCTTTTAACGACGATTCATCGTATGCCGCCGATCCGCGTGGCTTTACGGTTCGCGCCGACTGGCGTCGCGACAATGTGAATTTGCTTATCAAAAGAGTGTACGACAGTGTAAAAAGCATTAAGCCCTGGGTGAAATTTGGCGTATCGCCATCTGGTATTTATCGCAATAGCACCAACCCCGATATTGGTTCGGCTACCAGCGGACTTGAACATTATACTTCGCTGTATGCCGATACCCGTAAATGGCTGCAACAGGGATGGATCGATTATTTATGTCCGCAGGTATATTGGTATATCGGCCAGGCCGGCGCCAATTACGGCGTGGTAGTTCCCTGGTGGAATAATAATACCTACGGCCGGCACATGTATATCGGCCTTGCAGGTTATAAAGTAAATGATCCGGCGCAGGGCACCAACTGGGCCAACCCTTCCATGATACCTAATGAAGTTCGGTTGAACCGCTCACTCAGTCATATATCGGGTCAGGCGGTTTATAATACCAATAGTTTACGCAGCACTTCCAAATTAGGTTTTCGCGATTCGTTGCGCCTGTACTTTTACAACAAACCTGCGTTGTTGCCTAATATGCCCTGGCGCGATAGCTTAGCGCCTGCGTCGCCTTCGTCGTTAACCGCCGTTAAATACGGAAATGATTCAGTGGTATTAAACTGGACGAAACCATCCGCCACCGATGAGCTCAACAAAGCATGGCAATTCGTGATTTACCGTTCGCAAAACCCGCTGATAGATACCAGCGATGTAAACAATATATTGGCCATTACGGTCAACGACACAACTACGTTTTCCGATAAAACCATTGCAGCAGATAGTATATATTATTACGCCGTTACTACCACCGACCGTTTTCACAACGAAAGCGGCGCCTCTAACACAGTATCAAATCTGCCGCCCGATATCGAATGCCTGCCCGATACCATGCTGGTGTTGAATGCATCCTGCTCTGCAACCTTACCCAACTTTGCACAGCTGGTCACGGTTAAAGCATCATCTGCTGTAATCGTTACGCAGCTGCCTGCCGCAGGCACTATTATAAACGGGCAACACGATACAACCATCACCTTAATTGCAACCGATGCAGGCGGTAATGCCGATACCTGCAATTTTGTGGTAAGAACGGTTGACCACGAAACGCCGCTTATCACTGCGCTTGATTCCACCATAACCAACGGCAGCGTACTTACCTTCGCAGTTGATTCAGGCACCTGCTCGTTTAAGGCAGGCAATCAATTGGATATTATTGCCACCGATAATTGCGACGATAGTTTGTTATTCTCCTACACACTTATCTACAACGGAATTACAACCGGCCCCGTAGTAGCAAACTCATTACAAGGTGTTGTTTTCGCAAAGGGATCTACCGTGGTTACCTGGACAGTTGCAGACCATGCAGGTAATACAGCTAACTGGACCAATACAATAATTGTAGAAGACAAAGAAAGTCCTGTTATCACCAATGTATCGGCCGATCCTTCGCAATTATGGCCGCCCGATCACAAGTTGCACGATATAACGGTGAACTATACTGCTTTGGATAACTGCGGCGCAGTAAACAGTTCTTTATCGGTAACCAGCAACGAACCTGTTACAGGTAATGGCTCTGGTAACACCTCGCCCGACTGGATAATCATTGATGAACACCATGTGCAACTGAGGGCCGAACGTTCGGGGTTTGGCAATGGCAGAGTTTATACAATTGCTATTACAGCGCCCGATAGCAGCGGCAATACCGCCGGCAAACAAACTACCGTTACCGTACCCTGCTTTCCCGGTGATGAAGATGGTATTTTAACCGTAAAAGCGTTCCCGAACCCTGCTCCGCATCAGTTCATTATTATGACGCTTAGCACATCGCCCAAATCGCTAAGCATTACGGTAACCGATAATGCAGGAAAGATCATCGAATCCCGGAACGGCCTGCCGGCCACCGGTCTGTTCTTCCTGGGCAGCAATTACCTGCCGGGTGTTTATTATCTTGAAGTAAAACAGGGAAATAAGAAAGAAACAATTAAACTTATCAAGCAAGGGCATTGATCTTTTTTTCTTTAACAACTAAAAAAGGTAACCGGGCAACTGGTTACCTTTTTTAGTTGTAAGAGCGCTTACCAAAGCCTATTACGGCAATCGACAAATATTTTTAAGTATAACGAATTGATTATTAAAAGCCGGTTATTTTTTTATTAACCCTTTACTATCACAAACTGTTAACATTAGTATTATTTAGTTTTGTTGAAACTTTAGCTATGAGAAATAAATGGCCCCTCATTTTAATAATCACCCTTGCATATGCCTGTACCAAACCATCAGAGGCTCCGCAGCAGCAACACAACGCAATTATAATGCAGGTAAGTGATCCCTTGCTGTTTAAAGTGATTCCACTATCGCAAAACAAACTGAAAGTTTCATTTCGCTATAATCAAAACAGAGCCCTCACAAAATTATTTCTGAAAAAAGATACTGCTACTATAGGTACTTATGCTATCAACAATGACAACAATTCTTACTATTCAACCGAAATAAACTATAATTTCAGCAGCGGCGATAAGTACAATTTTATTGTTCAATCAGCCTCATTAAACGATACCATTTATCAATACTCCATTTCAGGCTATACACATAACTATGTAAGCGCTTATGATTATCAAAAAGTTTTAAGTATCAATCAATTTGTAGGCTACAACGCTTATGACATTTCTCCATCACACAAAACAATTTTTATAAACGATTATTCGAGTTCCAATTTTACTTTTACACTGAAAAGATTATCTCTTACCGATCTGAAAACAGATACCATTGCGGGCGATGTAAGCGGTATGATGGTCAGAGCCATATCGGATGATGAAATATTAATTGAAACCGGAAGATATAATAACCGCATTCTGGGCAGCGACTCAAATGCATTGGTGCGTTATAATATCAATACCAAACAATCGGTTTTTATTGATTGGGTATCCCAGAGTTATGGAAGAACTTCGCGAATAATCAACAATCACGTTCTGGTTACCAACCCGGAATTTACCGCCGGCACAACAACGCTGATCAATTTAAATGATAATTCAAAAAGGGTGTACCCTTTAAGTTCAATTAATTTTACAACTGTTCGCACAAACAATTTTGATAAAATTTACAGCTATAATACAGTTGTTGACGCCAATACCGGCAATCTGGTGAACGTTCTTGATGTGGCAGACACAGCAACCATCGAGTATATTGATGACGCTAATCAGTATATTATTGTTTCGCAGTATAAAATATTACCCTCTCCCTCACAATCATATGATAGCCGGTTTGCATTATATAAACAAAATAATAAGATTTACGAAAGCGAATACAGCACAGGAAGAAGTGTGCAATTTGGTAAAATAAATGCCATTAAAAATAACAGCATCCTGTTTCATCAGCATTTCGACTACGCAACATTCTTTAGGATCGACGGGTACTATGTATTGAATACCGATACAAAGGAAACCACCCTTGTTCAATGCGAAAGCTTCGATTATGTAACAAATGATTTTCCGTTAGACGACCACACCATTATATCGGTAAGACCAGATGGTATTTATAAGTTAACATCGAGGTAAAGTGAAGAGGCTGCATCATACTTTGAAGTGCCCCCAATAAGTCAGACACTTATGGGGGCCTTTTTTATGGATAAAAGAATCAGTGTCAATTTTTGTGTGCAAGGGCGCCATCCGCAGTCTTTTGTCTGATATCAGCGTTTTTATCAGCTATGCCGGAAGTTGATGGGTTAGCTGGTGAAATATCGCCAAATTCAATTGAATCGTGCTTTTTCGCCGAGGCATTCACAGCAATTTTTCTAACAGAATTCTTGTTTTTGATTTTTGAATTATCCGACTTCGGCTTTTGATCCGAGAGGGAGGGCAAAGATGAAGAAGATGAATCTGAAGACAACCCCTTGTCATTTTCGGCCACTTTGTTAACTGTATTTAATGTATCAACCTGCAATTTATTTCTTTCTATTGAATCATTTATGTGACTCGTTATATTCGAATCACTTTGAGCAATTAACGCTTGTGAAATTGGCTTGTTAGTTTCCGTTTGTTTGTTATAATCAACCGGTCGTTTATCAACAACAGAGAATTTTGTAATAGCAAATACAATGATCATTGCTGCCAGGCAAACTGGTAAAGTGATAAAAAAGGCTTTCATATGGACATTTTTTTAATAGGGTGACGTTAGATATTAAAAGTACATTTAAAATTATTTAAATGCTATAGCATGCCGGCCACCGGTATGCCGGCAAACAGCAAATAATGCGGGGAACCAATTTGGTACTTAATTTTTTAGAACAGGGAATTGAGTATGATCAAGAAAAGAAATTTAATAGTAAGCACTTATGTGATGTAATATGGTTTCATCACACATAAACATAGTTATTGTATATTGATAAGTATTGTTGATCATTGCACCAGTTCGCCATTTACTTCTTCAATGCGTTCTTTCAGTTCTTTAACGGTCATGTTATATAACACGCTGTGCCGGTTATTTACACGCTGCACCAGATGCACATGCGCGATAAAGTTTTGAACAATGGCAATTTTATCGCTTGGCGTTACTACTAATAGCTGTAGGTGCAACTGTTTACATAACTCCATCAAATAGGTTGCCTTTTCTTCGTCCTGATTGCTGAAGCTTTCATCCACCGCAATAAATCGCAGGCTCCGGCTGTTTTTGCCTTCGCGGGTAATACCAAACTGATAAGCGATGGCGCTACATAAAATGGTATAGGTTAACTGGGCTTTTTCGCCTCCCGATAATTGTCCCATCTGGCGATAGGTTTTCTTCAACTCATCGGTATTTCGAAATTTTTCATCGGCCCAAAATTCAAACCAGTTGCGCACATCCATTACCCGGTTGCGGAAACTTTCATTTTTATCAAGGTCGTCGATCAGCGGTTGTACCTTTTGGGTAAAGTGCCGCGATTTTTCTTCAAAGCTACTTTGCTGCCAGTTGGCTACCTGAGGCAGTGCATTAAGCAACCGGGCCCTGAATTCTTTGATATCTGATCCGGTAGGCACAGGCCTTTTGCCCAGCTGAATATACGTATCGGGCAGGCGGTTAAAATTAATACCGCTTAACGATTGGTTCAATCGCTGCACGCTGTTACTGATATCGCGCTCCCACTTTTCCATTTCCTCATTAAGCCCGCCGATTTTGTAAGTGATGGTATCGTTGATGTAATTTTCAAAATCGCGTTTGAAGCGGGGCAGGTTTTCATGCACCAATTTATTCAGCCATTCAATATATTCATTGGCATAAGTAGCTTCTTCGGGTAAATGCTGCACATCGCCTTCCCACTCGGGCGAAAACCTGCTTTTTAATTCAGACGAAGGATTTTTAATACGATTGATGCATCTGTCTAACTGTGTTTCTTCGCGGTGCAGTTCGTCTTTCTGTTTATCATGCAACCGCGTTTTTTCATTTTTTATATTTTCATATATTTCATCAATGTTCTGCAAACTGATCGATGATAATAAAGCGGCCTGTTGCTGTTGAAACTGTAACAGGGCATCTTTATCGTGTTCATTTATATGTTGCAGCAGCGGTTGCAATACTTCCTGCTGCGCCTGGTATTGCTGTATACGATCTTCGAGGCGCGTTTCATCCCGCACCAGCTGACCACGCTGGTTTTCGGCTTCATCTTTTTTCTGCTGAATATCCAATAACTGCGCTTTTAAATTATCCAGCTCCTTATTGGCCTTTCGCAGTCCTTTTATTTGTTCCTGTATTTTATGAATATTCCGTTGTATACCGGCGATGTCTAAGAGGGCAAACCCTTTATGTTCGTGTAACCGCGAAATGGCATAGAACTGCTTTTGCAGCCTGGCGGTTTTGCTTTTACATTTTTCAAGGGTTTCACTGGCTTTTACAATGTCATCTGCCAGCTGATTCCTTTTCTTTATCAGGAATTCTTTTTTCTTATCGTTGTTCCAGCCCATTACATAATTACCGGCATCATTTTTTTCGGGGCGGTCGTCTTTTTCATGGCGCGACCTGTTTTTGGTCAGTCCGTTTAATGTAATGGCTTTATCGTACCGGTCGAGCGTTTTTTCATCGTCGATACATACATAATCAAACTGCCTGATGATCTGTTGCTGTACCCAATTGCTCAATTTGTTATCGGGATGAAATTCCAGCTTTTCATATACCGTATCGTCTTCGGGATTTTGCACCAGCGGATTATCGGTAATGTGTTCATACACCAGCCTTGCACGCAGATTATTATTATTTACAAACCGGTTTACTTTTTTATAGTGTTTGTCGGGCACCAGCAACCGTAACGAAAATGCCCGCAACAGTTTTTCCAAAGCCGGTTGCCATTCCATAGAGTCTGACCGTACCTGCATCAGCTCACCACAATAGGGCAGGTCATTCTGATCAATATTCAGTGAATCGCATACTTGTTTGCGAAGATTTATCAAATGGGCCGGAATATTATTTTTGCTTTGCAGCAGGTTGTTCAGTTCATCTTCAATCAGCTTTTTCGCGCCATCCGATTTTTCTTTTGTTCGCTTGGCCTCGTATTCATCTTCTTCATTATTCCTTTGCTTTGTATCGAGCTCCAGCTTTTTACGATTGGCGTCTTTTACGATGCGGTTATAGGCGGCTTCATCGGCCGGCTGCTTTTCTTCAAGGTGCAAATCGTCGCACCAGCTGGTAAATAAGGTAAGGTGCTCGTTGGCCTCCAACTTTTTTAATTCAAGGTCCTGCACATCTTTTTCAAGCTGTTGCATTCGCTGACCCGCCTTATTCTGGTCGATATTGTTTTTAATAACCCTTTCTTCTTCCTGCAACTGGTCGTAAGTAATTTTTACTACCTGAATTTTTTGCTGAATATCTTTTATAGCGGCATTGCTTTCTTCAATAGCCTGATGCAACAATTCATTTTTGGTGTAGCTGTTCCAGATTCTGGCGGTTTGCAATACCTGCTCCGTTACCTGAATTTCTTCTTTTAATGTATTCCAGGCGGTAAAGTGTTGCTCAATCGGCTGCAGTAATTTTATCTGTTCTTCGGCTTTGTCAATATTGCGCTGTGCATCCAGTAAAGTAGCCAAATGTTTTTTAAGCTCCTGAAACGATTCTTCCATATTGCGCGGTTCAAGCATATGGGTCCTGATAAATTCATCAAGGTTACCCAACACTTTTATACCCACGGTTTGATTAAACAGTTGCAATGCCTGCACGCTTTGCATACCCAATACATGCACCAGTTGCTGTGCATATTTGCTGGCAGCATCAAACCATTCAACCTGTTTGCGACTGCCTTTATTATAGCGCTGATCGATGCTGCGCTTCCAGTTACCGCTTAAATCAAACGGTTTAAAATCTTCTTCAACATGCAATGCTTTATGGGCAATACCAAAGATCCTTTTCATATCGCCGCCCGAAAAATACCGTACCTGAAAAAGGGTTACTGTTTGTTCGGCTTCATTGGCAAAATTGGCGAGTATAATACTATAGGCCTCGTCTCTGTTTTCGCGCAGGTACAGCGTTTTAACGGAACCTGTGCTTTCACTATTCAAAAAACCATAACCACCCAATACATAGGTTTCTTCGGTACGATCGCCTTTTTTGTCACTGCCGCTGCTCTGGTTATAAAAACGGTATTTTTTTTCAGGAACAATCAGGGTCAGTAATGCATCTACCAATGTTGATTTGCCGCTTGCATTGGCTCCGGTTAATAAACTGGTTTCGCCCAACGGTTTAATGCTGTGCACTACATCGTCGAATGTTCCCCAGTTAAATATCTCCATGTATTGCAACCGGAAACCGCTTTTCTGACTGTCGGTACTAAAAACACTTAACTGCATATGAATAGGTAATCAAATTATTTATTCGTGAAGCGTAAACTTTATAATTGTTAGATGGTTTGATTGCTAAATTGTTGGAAACCCAAAAATTAAAATCTCCGACAAATAATTAGTGACTAAAAATCGGAAACCAACAATCAAACCATATAACCATTAAACCATCTGGTTATCCTTCTCCTCTTTAAACTTTTGTAATTGCATATAAAAAGCATCCAGCTCTTCGCTGCTTACTTTCGCTTTTATGATTTTTTTAATGCGAAACTTTTGTTCATCGGCCAGATCGTGATGCTCCGTTTTATCTAAAAAACCATTTTCTTCTGCCTTATCAATTAACCGGTCAATTTCTTTCAGGAATTTAACGCGACTGGCATTTTCCTTAAAAAACAGTTCGGCATATTCCTTTATTTCCCTTCGCTTTTTTATCAGTTCCCTGTTGGTTGCCTCACCCACTTCAAATTCAGCCATCATTTCGCGTAGCAATACCAGCATTACACTTTCTTCATATGTGAGAGATCTTCTTTGAATCCAGGTTACCGAAGTATCTTCCTCGTCGTTCAGGGTATGCTTTACATAAGCGTACCCATCCTGTTCATCGAGCACCAGGGTTAAACCCAGTTGCAGCAAAAAGCCTGTGAGCTCGGTTTTATATTGTATCAGTTTTTCCCAGGTGCTTTTTTCAATATATTCAACCGGTCCCTTGAGCAGTTTTATAAATACTGATGTATATGGTAATATTTTTTGTTGCGGGTTCATGTTCATTATTTACTAAATAACAAATAAGGCACTTCTACAAATTTTGTAGCCGTTTCATTTAACGGAATATGTTCACTGGTATTATGAATTACCTGTACGCGGCTTGCTTTATCGCGCAAAAAACCAAAATAGCTAACCACTTCGGCCAAACCGTTTTCAAGCGGCTGCAGTTCCAACACTTCTTTCAATGTAGCTGTTTGTTTTTCTTTCAATGCCTGTTCTACTTTTTGCCAAAGTCGTTTTTTATCGATATGCGTAGTATTTATTATACGGCTGAATCTTTCAGGATCGGCAATTTTTTCACTGGCAGCAACAGGTTGTTTAACCGAAACGATTGCTTTCTTTTGTTCAAATTGCAGCTTTCGTTCCATCACCATTTTTATTTCAACGCCTTCATCAAGAGTAATACCGCAATTCACTTCTTCTTCCATCAAATCAAAGATCAGCTCCTTGATGTTGCCTATTTGCTGGCGTAACCGTTTATGGCGGGCAATTTCTTTTTCGGTTATAATGCGACTTAGCTTCTCGGCCATTTTATCATTGGCATCGTATACATTCTTACCCTGCTCTAATAACAACGATTTGATGTTTTGCAAAAAATCGTCATCCGCCTGCAGACCGCGATCTTTCAGCAGCTCCAATAATTGCTCGGTAAGGTCTTTCCAGTCCTGCTGACCGGCGCGGGAAATTAAAAAGTCCCAGAAGGCATAAAAACTTTTACCCTGGTTGCTGTTTCGTAAAGCATCGTAGGCTTCAAAGGCAAACCCCACAATGGCGCCTTTGTTTTGCTCGGCTTTGGTGTGCTGTTCAACAATGGCGCGATGGATGCCTTTAAAATTATCTTCCACCTCTCTGAAATCGCTGATCAGTTCGTAACAAAGCCTGGTAAACAGTTCAAGCCGCTCCTGCACCTGCGCGTTGCTGTAGTTGTCGGGCGCCAGTCCGTGTTCAATAGCCCTGATCTCCTTATCAATTTCAGCGCGGCGATCTTTCAACATCTGCAAGCGCCGGGTTCGGTCGTCTTCGGTTTTTTCAACAATATCGCGCAGGGAATTAAACAATAATTTAAACCGGCTTTCGGTGCCTACGTGATTGCGCGCCTGCAGGGTAAGCAGCCATTGAAACACTTTTTCGGTATGGGCGCTTAACTGGTACTGAACATTTCCTTCGGCATTCTGTAAATCCTGCAGAATTCTTTTTTGCACCCAGCTTAAAATGTATTTACGGCTACGGGTTTCTTCATCTTCACCAAAAATAATTTTGGCTTCCTCAAAGTCTTCGGTGCCGTCGGCCTGTGCCGACAATGTTTCGGTAAGCAATTGTATCAGCAGCTCTTCACCAATAATAAACCGGTTCTCTTCTTTATACACCCGATATAAAAAAGGCAAAAGCCAGCGGGCGCTCCGTTGCCGGAGCATTTGTATAGCGGGACTCGTAGTCAATAAAAATGATAAGTCTTCCTGTTTCATGGTCACAAATAAACGGCCTAAAATAGGCGAATTACGAATGCAATGCTGAATATGTTTCCCCCATTTTAGCTCGTTTTAGCATAGCTACTTGTTAATAAAATTTCTGGTACCCAAACACCTTTTTAATTTTTTCTCATATTTTAAATATGATTGAAGCGTTGGTTTTGTCAAAAGTTTTTTTATATCTTCCTGCTCCTAATTTGTAGCTTATCCATGCGCCTTGTAAAACAAAGCTTTCTCTATTTTAAAGAGGGGAATTCTGATAAAGTATATGAAATTGACCTGTGTGATGTAGGAAATGACAGATATGTGGTGAACTTTCGTTATGGTCGTAAAGGTTCCAACTTAAAGGAGGGCAGTAAAACCCCGGTTCCCGTTTCTTTAGCCGAAGCAGAAAAGATATACAATGCCGTTGAAGAAGAAAAATTAATAAAAGGATATACCACCTCCGAAAGCGGCGTTTCTCCCATTCCAAAAGCTTCTTTTAAACTGAATGCCGACGCTTCCATTGTTAACGATTGGATGTCGATGCCCGTTGGCCGCACCAAAGGTATTTTATTGCGCCTGCATCATGCAGTACAGGGCACCAATACAACGCCCCGCACTCAATGGAAACTTTCGCGCATTATATGGAAGGCCGGTGAATATAAAATAAAAGAGGCTGCTCCTTATATTATTAAGTTGTACAATAATGGCGATACCCTGGATCAATATTGTTGCACCTGGTCATTGGCGCGTTGCGGAAACGAAACGGCTGCCGGCGCCTTGCGGCAAATTCACAACGAACATACTTCACCGGTAATTGCCAAAATAGCAGGAGCCGGTTTAATATCGGCATTACAGTCACCCGAAAAAGAAGCACATCTTACTTATTATATCAATTCGCTGCCCGAACCTGTAAAGGAGGCTGTTGAAACCAATAAATCAAGAGAGCTGGAAGCGTTGTTGCAGGAAAGAATTGCACAACAGCAGCCACAGCATAATTGGCTGGAAAGCATTTATCTTGTATCTGTTGAAAAAAAATGGATACGCCCCATTGTAAAAAAATTACTGGGTCAGGTTCCGTTCAAACCGGGATATTTTAAACATATCAGGGGCATTTTTAAACTGGCCGAATTATTAGATGATTTTGAAATCTCAGGATTACTGGCCTGCAGGTTCGAACGCGAACAACAGACCTTCGTGCACTATCATTTTTCAACCGATACCGGTGAAGTATACATACCGCAAATAAAAGCGCGTGTTAATCCGACTATTGAACTGCGAAAGCCCAACAGCCGGTTGGCTTATTCGCAAAAAACCCGCCGGTATTTGCGCGCCCGTGTTAACCGGCGATTGCAACTATTAGGCAAAACAAATAACCTCGATTATGTGAAACTGGCTACCGGCATACTGATCTCCTATAATAAACAGACAGATTTCAAAGAAGCGTTTTCAACTTTTGACTATAAATGGAATGGTCGCAATTATGCAAGGGTTGAAACAAGGTTTCCGCAAAACGCCCGGGCTGTATTTATGCATAGTATATTAAGCGGCAATCATCCCGAAATTAAACTGGTTGGCGGCTCCATATGGCGTCTTAAATCTGAGCAGGAATTATTAGCAAAGCAGCAATCGGCTACACCGCCCGCCGATAACAACAAACCGCAAAACGACGGCATATTAAAAAAAATCGCCGGCATATTTGGTAAAAAGAAAGGAGCCATTCAGCCCGGGCCCAACAATACGCCCGAACCCGAAACATCGTCTGTAAATGAAAATGGCACTCCGTTTTTGCATTTATGGAACAAGCTGCCACAGTCGTATGTGCAATTGCTGATGGAAGCACAGATGGAGGAGATACACGAATTTGCCAAAGGTGAGCTTATCAGGCATCCTTCGTATAATGAACTCCGGGAAAGACTCGATAAGCAGGCCTGTAAAAAACTGTTACTATCGCCATACAAAATTCCGGCTGAATTTGGCTATTTAGTTACCACACAAAAATACACTGCCGACACAGCAGATGCCGATCTTGTAATGGCTATGCTGAATTCACACCATACCGATGCACGTATTAAAGGCAAACAATGGACCGAAGCAGGGCAGCAAAAGTATCTTCAGCAAAGCGATTTTGTAAAAGATCTGATCTTCGCATTGCACGATTCTATTGCAACATGGGCGAAAGAGCTGATAAAAAACAGCACACTGAGCGCCGATCTGAAAAATGCGGTAACGGGTAAAGCCATTGCCGAAATGATGCGTTTTTCAGAAATGAATGCCGCCAATGAGGCCATCATAAAAAATGCATCGAATACTTTATTCGAATTGTTTGGCGATGAGCTGCAGCAGGTGCCTTTACCGGTTATTGCCGATCTGTTGCAACATCCTGTACCACCGGTGTTATTGTTCGGTTTGCAGGTATTGAAAGCGAAGAAACAACAGATCAACCCGCAGGAATTAAATAAATCACTACTGTTCGCCCTGTTACAACATAGTTATGCGCCGGTGCGCGATATGGGTGTACAATTACTTACCGACATCAGCGAAGATGCATTATTAAAATACCAGGAAGATATTATTCTCAGCTGTACATCCGCATTTCAAAATGTACGCCAGGGGCTGGCGCCGGTTATTGCCCGCATGGCCAAAAAAGAAAAAGCTTTTGGTGATAAAGCCGCTGATGCGCTGATGCCTTATTTATTAAGAAAAGAAACCAGCGAAGGATTGCACGATGATATCAGCAGACTTTTATGCAACGAACTAAGCGATTACTTACAAAACGCCAATAAAGAAACAGCACTGAATTTATTGTATGGTAATTATGCTGCAGCGCAAAACGTGGGCATAATTATTCTTGAAAAATATACCGATCCTGCTCAGCTAACCATTGCACAGGTAATTGCCTTAGGCGGTCATGAAAACCTGAATGTACGTAACTGGTGCTGGAAATTTTACCAGCAGCAAACAGCCCGTATTAAATATGAAAAAGAAGCAGCGGTAAAATTGCTCGAAAGCAAATGGCAGGATACCCGGCAGTTTGCCATGCAATATTTTCGCGATGCATTTACAGAAAGCGATTGGTCGATCGATGCATTGATCACCTTAGCCGATTCCATCAAACCCGACGTAGAAGCCTATGGCCGCGAACTGATCACGAAATTCTTCAAGGGCGAAAACGGAACTGAGTATCTGTTGAAGTTAAGTCAACACCCCAGCGAAAAAATGCAATTGTATGCCACCAATTACCTGGAACGTTTTGCGGCCGATGATGTACAAAAAATTCAGTCGCTTGAGTTTTATTTCCGGTCGGTTTTAACAAGGGTAAATAAAAGCCGCATTGCCAAAAATCGCATCTATCATTTTCTGTTAACCGAGGGTCGCAAATCAGAAGCAGCAGCAAAGGTGGCTGGTACTATTTTATCCGATGTTTCGGCAACGGCAGCCATCGGCGATAAAGCAAAATGTATTGATGTGTTGCTGCAGTTGAAATCGCTGTACGAAGTGCAAACGCCGCTGAAGGTGAAGGAAATCGAAATACGGCAATCGTGAATCGGTCCCGCTATTGCGGGATAAAACGGCAAACGGCAGCCGCGAAACAGCATTGCCTGGTGCCTATTGGTTTTATATCAACCTGATCTTATTATAAAAAGCAATTCATGTTATTTAATTATCGCTTTGCGGGGAATTCTACGGTTACGAGCACATCGCATATGACCGGATTATCTTTTGCTCCCGATACCCTGCGCGAAAGTGCCTGGTTTGTAGGCAAGCTGCATAAAAAGCTGTCGTTCCGTGAAGCCATTTCGGCTTTGCACGATGTGGTGATAAGCGATCTGCGGTTCAAACCAAAAGATAAAACAGCTTATAAAGAGTGGGTAGCACAAAACGAAGCCTTGTTTTTGGCCGAATATATGAGCGGTTATGATGTGAACGCCGCCAACAATCGTATTGAGCAAATAAAGGCCGAGTTGGTTGAAATAAACAACCGGAAAGAAAAATTAATGTCGTCGTTTTATACTGCGCGAAAGAAATACTTTAGCTATCTGTACGAAAAAAACCGCGAGGCATGGATAGTGCTCGATCCGGTAATTACCATTCACCCCGACGAACTGTTTTTTGAGTGTTTCAGCCAGGACGAATCAACGTATGGCAAACTGGGTTGTAATTACAATGTTTTTAAAGAGATCGATGATTATAAATGCGGTACTACCAATGTTGATTATTCAGCCGCCCTGTATGAAGAATTTCAGAAAATCCGCGATTACAAGGAAACAGAACTGAAAGTTGATCCCAGCGGTTTTACCGTTCAAACCACCAACGAAGAGCAATACAAAGAAGTAAAAATCGATTTGCCCGATAGCTGGGTACGTGGCTTTTTACAGGTGAGCAGCGCCATGACACTGCCTACCATTCAGTTCGATCTGCATCCCATGGATATTTACAGTATCTGTTTGCTGCTTCGCCGTTTTAAAGAAAAAAGAGGTCCGCGCTCGCTGCGTTACGTACTGGAACCGGGCCATCCCGTAAAAATAGTTTTTGAACCCTGGGGCAAAGAAATTATCTGCGCCCGCAGTATTTATACCGGTAATTCAAAACACGAAATAAGAACCTGGGGAAGAAGAAGGTTGCTGATACTTGAAAGGCTGATCCCCGTTTGTAAAAAATTCACCGTTCATTTGCTGGGCACCGGGTTACCGGCCTTTTACATTGCCGACCTGGGAGATATGAATTTTACATTAGGCCTCAGCGGCTGGACCACCAACGACTGGAGCCACGCCGGTAATTTTGATCTGCTGGCGCCCCGCCTTGCAGTTGACGACGCCACCAAACAAAAAGTATTTGCCACCATGCAAAAAGAATGGCTCGGCACTTCTGATCAAATAGCCCGTCAGCTGAATGTAGATAAAGCCAAGGTAGCAGGTGCATTAAGCGCTTATACACAGGCCGGCCGGGTTATATACGATTTAAACCGAAATGTTTACCGGTTGCGTGAATTAAGCCGTGAGCCATTGCCGTTCGAAAAACTGCGCTTCGATAATCCGCGCGAAGAAATGGCGGCCCAGCTGTTGCAATCGCAGGAAATCAAGTACACTACTGAATTTTTGATGGCAGATAATTCCATGAAGTTATCCGGTACTGTAAAGGGCAGCCGAAAAACCTATAATGCGCAAATGGTCATTGATGCCGATGAAAAAATCAAATCTGCCAATTGCGATTGCAGTTTTTATATCGAAAATAAATTATACAAGGGGCCTTGTGAACATATGCTGGCCATCAGGCAGGCGTTTAATAAAACAAGGATCCTGAGCGGCGCAGAAGGAGCATAGTTGAAAGAAGTATTAAAAAAAGATTCGCGAATTATTTAGAAATTAAAAAATAGGAATCTATATTTGTTAACCGCATTTCGTGTTCTTTGACAGAGAGAAAAAATTACATGCACCTTGCTTCCGTAAGGAAAGAGCGATGTTTCGTCGCTCATGCAACATGAATATTTCATGCATCACCAAATGTAATCTTTACTATGGCACCACGGTACTATGCTGCTATTTTCAGTATAGGCCCTGCGTGCCATAATAGCAGCATAGTACCGTGGTGCCTTGCGTTGATTAATCTGGTCACCGGTACGCACGAAGGCAGCATGCTTTCTCTCTGTCAAAACATGATTTCTTTTCTTCACCCAACATGGCAGATAACCGAACAACCCGGCAGGAGTTATACGACCGTATCCGCGAAAGTTCAAAAGACGCAGTAGTACTGGAAGAAATGAAGCGCATGGGCTTTTGGTCTAAGAATGATAATGCTCCGTCTGTTCCCGAACTGTTAATCACAAAAGAAAGCGAGCTCAATAAAGAGTTACAAAGATTATATCAGGAAAAGTGGAAGTATCAGAATAAGGAAGCTGCTTTAAAGGAAATGCGGTTGAAGCGCATGGCTGAAACCAAACTGAAGCGTGAAGAAAATAAAAAGAAAAAAGAACTACAGCGGTTAGAAAAAGCCGAAGCCTGGAAAAAGCAAAAAGAAACGGAAATCATTTACCTGGGCGAAGCTGTTTCTATCGGTTTAAATAATATTGAAAACAATGTAGCCGCATTACAAAAGAACAATCTCCCTGCATTTAATAACGAAAACGAACTGGCCAATGCCATAGGTATTCCGCTGAAAGAACTTCGCTTTTTGTCGTTTTCGCGAAAAGTATCTGCCGTATCGCACTACCGCAAGTTTTATTTACCTAAAAAATCAGGAGGCAAAAGATTGATCTCAGCACCCATGCCCCGTTTAAAAAAGGTGCAATACTGGGTGCTGCAAAACATATTTAACAAGGTAGCGATTCATCCGGCTGTTCATGGATTTGCCTTACAGCGATCGATCATCAGCAATGCGCAACAACATATTGGCAAATCGGTGGTGGTGAATGTTGATGTAAAAGACTTTTTCCCTTCCATTCATTATAAAAGAGTAAAAGGATTATTGCAGCAACTGGGCTATTCAGAAAAAATAGCGGTTATACTGGCGCTTCTTTGTACCGAAGCTGTAACAGAAGAAGTAACCATAGATGGAAAGAATTATTTTGTACAAAAGGGCGAGCGGGTGTTGCCACAGGGGGCACCAACAAGTCCGGCCATAACCAATATTCTTTGTCATAAATTAGATAAGCGGTTACAGGGGCTTGCCACTAAATGTCAATGCAGTTATACGCGCTATGCCGATGATATCACCTTTTCATTCAACAATACCGAAGTAAATGCACAGCAGTTAGTGTGGCGCATTAAAAAGGTGTTGACCGATGAAGGTTTTACGGTGCATCCTGAAAAGATCCGCATAATGCGTAAAGGCGCGAGCCAGGAAGTAACAGGCATTGTGGTTAATGAAAAATTAGGTATTAACCGTAAAAAGCTGCGTCAGTTCAGAGCTGTTTTACATCAGCTGAAAACAAAAGATGCTGCTGAATTAAAATGGGGAAATGGGAATCTGGCAAGTGCAGTAACCGGGTATGCCAATTTTGTAAAAATGGTTAAGCCATTGCAGGGCACTACATTCCAAAAGCAGATCGATACGTTGTTGCAAACGCAACGTTTACAATATCCCGCAACAGAAATAAAAGCACCAAAGAGCAACAATCAAACTACACCGCCTGCGCCAAACAATCCATCTGACAATAAGGAGGATGATAAGCCGTGGTGGAATGTGACATAGCTATATCAAAGGTGAGCCACTCCGGAAAGAGTGATCCACCTTCATACTTCACGTTTAACAAAAATCTTTTCGGGCATGTAGCCAAATACAAACTGGGTTACGGCGCATAACCACATTTGCTGCATTACCTTTTTACCTTCGAACGATTCCATCAGGTAAATGCCGCCACCAATAAGAGGGTCGCAAAGCTCCATCAGCAGTAACACATCAGCTTTTTCAAATGGCTCGTCGGCCATTGTAACGGCAACATGGCTGGCGCCATTGGCCATTACATCGAGCATGGTATCGGCCCCTTCAACCATTTGCAGATCACCTTTTGCTCCTCCGTTTGCCAGGTATTCGGGTAAGTCGATAAACCACTGACCGGTTTCTTCTTTTATGAAAGTGTGGGTTTGCATGTGATAAAATTTTTCAATTGATAAAATTAAAATTCATTTTTTACCGGGATATATAAGCGGCAGTGATATTGATTGAAATCAATCGAAAAAACGCCAAACAATCTCATATAACCTGAATCAATGCAGCACAACATGCCTATGAACGCGGAACGCAGAACGCTCAATGCTGAACGCTATATGCCCATCAACCTTCTGTATTTTGCGTTAAGCGTTAGGCGTTAGGCATTAAGCCTTCTTTGTAACCCCTGTGAGATTCGAACTCACACTATACTGTTTCTAAGACAGACGCCTCTCCCGATTGGGCTAAGGGGCTAAAAACAAAAAACCCTTCAAGTGCTTTACCTGAAGGGCTTTAATGCGTTTATTAAGTTTTATTTATGTGCTAACTTTTATTCGCATACATATAACCGCCCTTCAGCCAGTTGCTATAACAACTGAGCGATAAAGACAGTGAATATGAATTATTGCGAATCATGATGCAAAAATAGTAAAAGATTACAAACTGCAAAACTTCAACAGTAATTATTTAAAACTTCATGGTTAACCCTGCCGACAATATATACTTCCCATATCCCGCCTCTATAAAAAATCCGCCGTGCTGCGTTATATTAAATTTAGCACCTAATCCTACCTGATAGGCCAGCGAAGTGCCGTCGTCGCCGCCGTTTACTTTTGAACCATCATTTGAAATATATTTTGCCTGCCCTGTGTTGATCCCAATTGCCGTTCGGGTATAAGGTTGTATTTTTTGCGACATGCCCAGGTACCTTGTAAAATTCAACAACACGGCGGTATTGGTTAAGCTGCCGGTAAACGATTGCTCTCCTGTATTGTAGTTGTAATAACTGCGGCTCACTTTGGCATAATTAACCATTATGCCAATAGCCATACGTGGATTAAAGTGATAATCAACAGTGGCTGTAATTGGCCCGGTTTGCGAAGTGCTTCCGTTGTAATAGTTATAAAAATCACTGAGAAGATATTTGTCAAGATTGGGAAACCCATATCCAACGGAAATATCCAAAGAAGGGGTGAAGTTTTGCATCTCCTCACGATCGCGGCGATAATAACCGCCTCTGCCGCCAAATCGGCCGCCGTACTGTGAATAGCCCTCACAAAAGCAAGCCATCAGTACTATTCCCAAAAGTATTCCTTTACGCATAGCTTTTTTTGCATGGGAATCAATTTCATGGCAAAGGTTTAATAAGCGGTGTTCCTATAACATTCCGATAACAATTCACTTCACCGGCACATTGTCTTTCCACCGCCACAGGTACATACAGGCGTAGGTGCGGTAGGGGCTCCATTTTTTTGAAATGCGAAGCATATCTTCTCTGAACTGTTTTTTATCGGAACGGTCGAGCTTGTACAAAGCGATCATGGCATTTTGAATGCCCAGGTCGTCGATGGCAAACACATCTTCGCGACTCAATGCAAACATCAATAACATTTCAACCGTCCACCGGCCAACCCCTTTAATGCGGGTCAGGTATTCAATTACTTCTTCATTTTCCATTTTATGCAGCGTGCGGTGGTCCATGCCAAATTCAAGGGTAAACCGCGCTACGTTTTGCACATAACTGGTTTTGGCATTGGATAATCCTATCGATCGCAGCACTTCGGGCGAAGTAGCGATAATTTGTTCGGGTGTTGGATCGTTACCTTCGTACAAATTTATAAACCGCTGGTGAATTACGGTTGCAACTTTTGTTGAAAGCTGCTGGCTCATGATAGAAGCGATGAGGTAAGTACAAACATTTTTTCGTTTAACAAGCGTAAAAGGACCGTGCGTTTCGATCAGCTTTTTTAATTTTTTATCTTTCGAAAGGTGTAAGGTATAATCTGACATCCGGACTTCTATTTAAATTTGTTTGTATGCAACGAAATGTGATTGTTACCAAAGATGGCTCTCACTCGGTTGAAATTCCTGAATTGCGTGTATCGTATCATTCGGTATATGGCGCCATCCAGGAATCGCTGCATGTTTTTATTTCGGCAGGTTTACAACACTGGCTTTCGCAACATACCGGCTCCACCGAATGCACAATTTTTGAAATGGGTTTTGGCACCGGCCTTAATGCACTGCTTACACTAATGGCAACCGAAAAATTACCTCAAAATATTATTTATGAATCAGTGGAAGCATATCCACTGGAACCCTCCATCACTGGTCAGTTAAATTATTGCGATGGTTTGCAACGCCCCGACCTGAAATCTTTATTTCAATTACTGCATCAGTGCGAATGGAATAAAGCTATTGCAATTACCAACAACTTCACGCTAAAAAAAACCAACACCCCGCTCATTAACTTCTCAACCGATCACCTTTTCAACATCATTTTCTACGATGCATTTGCACCCAATGCGCAGCCTGAACTATGGACTGAATCAGTGTTTCAGCAATTATTTACCCTGCTTGCTCCCGGTGGCATACTGGTAACCTATTGCAGCAAAGGCTCGGCACGAAGAGCCATGCAGGCCGCTGGTTTTAACGTAGAAAAGCTGGCAGGGCCATTAGGAAAACGGGAAATGATCCGCGCAATGCGGAACGCCTAACGACTAACGCGTAACGCTCAACGCAAAAACCGTAACCCAAAAATATATTCCATTTTCACGCAGAAATAATGTTCGGTATTCGGCAAGCGTTTAGCATTGCGTGTTCGGCATTCAGCATTAAGCGTTGAGCATTCAGCGTTCAGCGTTTTGCGTTCAGCTTTTATGCAAAAGTATAACTCACTCCACCATCTTTTTCATCTTTCAATAAAACACCCAGCTGCTGTAATTGCTGACGTATTTTATCGGATGTAGCGTAGTCTTTTCTTGCCTTGGCGTCTTTACGTATTTCAATCAGTAAACCAATTACGCCTTCCAGCTTGCCATCTTCTTTTTCTACTTCGCTTTTCAGGCCCAGTATATCTTCGATGTACAGTTTGAAATACTGTTGCAGCAACTGCATGGTAGATGCGCTGAGCGCATCGGGCAAAATATGTTTGTCTTTTATTGAATTGATCACCGGCACCAGCTCAAACATATTGGCCAGCACTTTAGCGGTGTTGAAGTCATCATTCATAAAATCATCCAGCTCTAACAAAAGCTTTTTTATTTTTTCGTCGAGTTCCGGATTACCGGCATTTTCCGATTGCCGACTTCCGACTTCCGATTTCAGTTTCTGCAGCACTTCATATGCTTCCCACAACCGCTTTAACCCCTTTTCAGATGCCTGTAACGCTTCGTTGCTAAAATCGAGCGTGCTGCGGTAATGCGTTTGCAAAATAAAAAAGCGGATAGTCATGCCCGAATAGGACTTCTCGAGCAGGGGATGTTCACCGCTGAACAACTCGGTTAATTTGATCACATTATTGTAGCTCTTGCCCATTTTACGGCCGTTAATGGTGATCATATTATTATGCAGCCAGTAGCGGGCAGGCACGTGTTTATTGCAGATGGTGCTTTGGGCAATTTCACTTTCGTGATGGGGGAACTGAAGGTCCATACCACCGCCATGAATATCGAACTCGGCGCCGAGGTATTTGGCGCTCATAGCCGAGCACTCGATGTGCCATCCGGGAAAGCCTTCGCCCCAGGGGCTCACCCAACGCATAATATGTTCGGTTGGCGCTGCCTTCCACAAGGCAAAATCCTGCTTATTTCTTTTTTCATCCTGTCCTTCCAGTTCGCGGGTAGTTTCGAGCAAATCATCCATTACGCGCCCGCTCAGCTTGCCATACGGATATTTTTCAGCATATTTTTTTACATCAAAATAAACCGAGCCGTTTACCTCGTAGGCATATCCTTCTTCCATGATCTTTTTTATCATTTCTATCTGCTCAACAATATGGCCGGTAGCAGTAGGTTCAATGCTGGGATCGAGGTTATTCAGTTGCTTCATACCCCAGTGGTACAGGTTAGTATATTTTTGAACCAGTTCCATGGGCTCCAGCTTTTCGAGCACGGCTTTTTTGGCAATTTTATCTTCGGCTTCTCTTCCTTCTTCTTCAAAATGGCCGGCATCGGTAATGTTGCGTACGTAGCGTACTTTATATCCCAGGTGCATCAGGTACCTGTAAATTACATCGAAGGTTACATACGGCCGCGCATGTCCGAGGTGACTTTCGCCGCTTACGGTAGGGCCGCACACATACAAACCCACATGGCCGGGGGTTATGGGTGTAAACAGTTCTTTTTGCCTTGTATACGAATTCAGGACTTTCAGTTCACTCATAAAAAATCATTAATCAATCTGATGATAGTTAAAATTAAGCCGGTAAGTGCAAAAGTAAATTTATCCCGCCAGAACGGCGCAATTGATACAACAGGAATGGAAAATGAAGGATGACATGGTACAAATATAATAAAATATCGAATATTGAATATCCAATGTTAAATGATGAAGTTTAAGCCACTTTGAAATTCAAAATTCGATATTCAGCATTCGATATTTCCCGGGCATCATTCTTCCATCAACTTCATATCGGCCACAACGGGGTAATGATCTGAGTAGGGTATCAAAAACCGGTTAAACTGCAATACGTCGAACCTTTTATCGGCCAGAATATAATCAATGCGAAGGGTAGGCGAAACCGCCGAAAAACTGCGCCCGATGCCAAAACCTTTTCTAACAAAAGCATCCTGGCGGTTTCCTTTAATATGATAATAAGTATAGGAATTGGGCACGTCGTTAAAATCGCCGCATATGATTTCGGGGTAAGGGCAGCTGTCTAATTTATCGCGCACCAGGTCGGCCTGAAAACTGCGAAAAGCATAGCCCTGCCGAAGTTTTTTTATGATCGATTTGGAGGCGGTAACCATGCTGTCGTCGGCCGATTTAATGATTTCGAGATTGCGGTAATCGTTTTTTTGAAACAATACCGATTGCAGGTGGGTAGTATAAATCCTGATTCTTTTTCCCGATGTCAGAACATCTACACTAATCAAACTTTCTGCAGCGCGCATATTTGGGGGTCCGGGATAAAGTATGCGCTGGGTATCAACGATCGGGAATCGTGAAAAAATAGCCACTCCGGCCTGATACCGGCCACCCCCGCCATAATCGTGTACACGATAGTAGTACGGGTAATTCAGCTGCATGATGGCGTTTGTATTGCTGTTGCTGAACGATTTACCTATTTCCAAAAACTCCTGAAAACATAATATATCGGCATTTTGCTCTTTGATAAAAGCGATCATTTTCTGGCGGTAATCCTTATGGTCTTTCAGCTTTTTATTATGTTCGTCGAACCAGTGCAAATTCCAGGTTAAGATGCGAATGGAACCGTCTTTTTTTTCCTGTTTGAAGGGAGAGGCAAAATGAAGTCCGAAAAATACACGGATGTTGCTAAAGCCCAGTAACAGGGCAAATGCAGATAATACGGCCCATTTTGAACGTAAAATGAGCCAGAAGGTCAAAAAAACAAGTTGCAGTATCAATAAAACAGGGAAACCAAGGCCAAGCAATGAAAAAAACCACCATTTCGATGGATGCAGCCAGCCATTAGCGCAGGCCACGATAAAAAGACCTGCGATAACGATATTCAAAAAAATGCACAACCGCTTGGTGAATGTTCTTACAAACCGGGCCATAATTAAAAATTACAATTCTTCATCTTCTGCGGCCCGTTTCAGAATGTCTTTTTCTTCATCGGTGAGAAAACGATAGCCTTGCTGATTGATTTTGTCTAATATTTCATCAATCCTTTTTTGGGTAATGTTTGGGATCTTTTTATACGGTTGGGTGCCTTTTGATTTATAATGCAATTCGGTTTTCGCTGTTTTTTTCCAGTTTTGATTATTGGGATTGAACAGGTTCCCGAGCCAATTATAAAAGTTATTCATCCAGGTACTCCAGTCGCGCCCCCGGCGCATCTGGTAAATAAATAAAAAGCCAACCCCGGCTCCTGCAATGTGCGAAAATTGGCCCGGGGGAGGGTTTTGTGCTGCCATGCGCGCCAGATCTATAATCACATATACCACGGTTAATATCCATAACGGAATGCCTCCGTTAATCATAGGAAAAATGCGGTAATCGGGCGCCAGGGTTGTAGCTGCAATAGCAATGGCCATAATACCTGCACCGGCCCCTACGAGGGTAACTGCAGAAGCGGCGGGAATCAGTTTGGGAAAAAGGTTGTAAGCCAATACGAACAGCAAACCGGCGCCAAAACTGCCATACAAAAAAACCGGAACCAGTTTGTTATTACCTGTTAAATCCTGAAATATGTATCCGAAAGCCCATAACCACAACAAATTACCCAGCATATCCCAAATATCTTTATGCATGAACATAAAGCTAACCAGGGTCCACGGGCGCGTCATCATTTTTTCAAAATCGCCCGGTAAAACCAGCCAGTTGAAAATATTCTGGTCATAGGCGTTTACATTTCTCTCAGCTATCTGATAAACAAGCCATATAAATTTAAAAATACAGAATATGATGGCTAAAATAGCGATTAACAATACCAGGGAATTTCCATCCTGGCCCAATCCCAGTCTTTTCCTATACCTATCTTCTCTTAGCACGGAATAATTTTTAGTGAATTTACAAAATCCTTCGACTTCGCTCAGGACTTACATCGCTTTAGTTCCAGTGTTCCGCTAATTTAACAGATAAAGGGCTTGTAAAGTTGCACGATGGGGTTAATAAAAGGTGCGTCTGTTTGTTTTATTCATTGTCAAAACCAGAATAAAACCAATAAGGGCGCCTCCTATATGTGCAAAATGGGCTACCGTATCGCCATTACTGGGGTTGATGCCACCAAAAAGATCAAGCAAAACGTATCCGATAACAACATATTTTGCTTTTACGGGTATGGGAATTGGAATAATAAGCAACGGTGTATTGGGAAATGTATAGCCAAAGCCAACCATTACACCCATTACAGCGCCCGAAGCGCCGAGGGCAATGCCATTATAGATTTCGCGGCCTTGTTGAATAAATTCGGCCTGGGTTATTTTACTCTGGGCAAATTTGTCCATCAACATGTTCATTTCGATGGCCGAAGCGCCCATTTGCATTAATCCGGCCCCGATTCCACATATAAAATAAAAAAGTAAAAAGCGTTTACTGCCCCACAGGTTTTCGAGGGTTGATCCAAACATCCAAAGCATGAACATGTTTACCAGAATATGAAAGAACATTTCGGGCGAGTGCAAAAACATGTAGCTAATCAACTGCCATATTCCAAATTCGGGCGATTTATAATAATGAAGTGATAAAGCGCTTACAAACTGATCACCAAACGTTAACTCTGCCAGCCAAAACAGCACATTTACAATCACCAGATTTTTTATAACCGGCGGGATTGACTGAAAACCCCGCATTCGAATATCTGCCATTCTCTATAATATTTAAACCGTGAATTTCGGTATGTTTAATGTAATAACAGGGATCTTAACAATATTATTAGAAATTTCGCACTTATCCCTGCTTCAGCTTCAGCTGTACCACATTTTCAATATGATGCGTATGAGGGAACATATCAACCGGCTGCACCCTTGTTACCTCGTACTTTTCATTGAGCAGGTTCAGGTCCCTGGCCTGTGTTGCGGGGTTACAGCTAACATATACCACCAGCGGTGCGGCGGTTTCAAGAATTTTTTGCACCAGCTTTTCATGCATGCCTGCCCGTGGCGGATCGGTAATTACCACATCGGGTTTGCCATGATGCTGAAAAAATTCACTGGTACAAACATCTATTACATCGCCTGAAAAAAACTGCGCATGTTCAATATGGTTAAGTGCTGCATTTTCGCGGGCATCTTCCACCGCCTCCTTCACCGTTTCGACCCCGATTATTTTTTTCGCCTGTTTGCTTACAAAAAGACCAATGCTTCCTGTTCCGCAATATAAGTCATATAAAACCTCATTACCGGTAAGGCAGGCCATTTCGCGTGTAACCTGGTATAACCGTTCGCCCTGCCGGGAATTGGTTTGAAAAAATGATTTGGGACCTATTTTAAACTGCAGGTTTTCGAGCTTTTCGATTATGTATCCCTTACCAAAATACGCCTGTGGTTGCAGGTCGTAAATGGTATCATTTTTTTTAGGGTTGATGGTATATAATAAAGTGGTAATGGCCGGCACCTGTTTCAACAAATGATCAAACAACCGGGTTCTTTCCTGTTCATCGTCGTACCCAAAGCAAACATTCACCATTACTTCACCGGTAGTGGCAATGCGAATGATCAATGTGCGCAGCCATCCCTGGTGTAATCGTATGTCGTAAAAAGTATAACTATGTTTCTGCGCAAAATCGCGAATGGTATTTTTGATGGCATTTACCGGTTCCTGCATCAAATGGCAGGTGGTAATATCAATTATTTTATCAAACAGGCGGGGCACATGAAAGCCAAGAGCATTTTCCTGGTCAATAACCGCGTCTTTGGCCGCAATTTCTTCGGGCAGCAGGTACCGTTTGTTACTGAAAGTAAACTCGAGCTTGTTGCGGTAACGGGCTGTTTCGGTACAGCCGATTATCGGCTGAATGGGCGGCAGGGTTACTTTACCAATACGGCGCAGGTTTTGTTCTACTTCGTTTTGTTTGTATTGCAATTGTTTTTCATAAGGCAGCATTTGCCATTTGCAACCGCCGCAAACACCAAAATGCCCGCAAAAGGGCGTTACCCGGTCAGAGCTCCAGGTATGAAAATGAATGGCCTTTCCTTCGGCCCATTCTTTTTTGTTTTTCGATAGCTGAACGTCCACTACATCACCCGGCACCGCTCCTTCGATAAATATCACCTTACCGGCAATTTTGCTCAGGGCCTTTCCTTCTGCTGCATAATCCTGTACGGGCACCTGTTGCAATACCGTTTTCTTATTTTTCATGGCGCAAAGATAACGAAGTCGGAGGTCGGAAGTCGGAAGACCGAAGTCGGAAGTTTGAAGTCAGAAGTCCGATGATTTTTGCTGGTAAATAAATAGAATATTGGGGAAATATAGATCGCTGATATTATGGGTTCTTCTGACGTCTGACTTCCGAATTATGACATCAGGAATAAAAAAGGCAGCCCTGTAAAACAGGACTGCCACCTTCACGCTATTATTACAAGCAAAAATTGACCGGTGGTTAAACAACCACAGTCGCTATATTAATAACAATAAGCTTTAGCAGAAGGTTGCTATAATTTTCATTTTTGCTTTTTATTAGTTTTTCCGAAAACAGATGCAGGTGATCCTGTTTTTACCTGGCTGCCTGGCAGGCCGGCATGCGTATAAGGATTTTTTTGGCTACCCCTTTGCTACCTCACGTCTACCCCTTCGCTACCTCCTGGCTACCTCTTTGCTACCTCAAAGCTACTTTTGCCCTACCTCCTGGCTACCCCTTCTCTACCTCTGGTCTACCTCAAAGACTACCTAAAGGGTAGAGCAGGTATAGACTAAGTATAGGCTAAGTATAGCTTAAAACACGGCAAAGTATAGCAAAGAGGTAAAGAAAATTAAAAGTTCAGGTTCCTAAATGGGATTTAGATTAATATAAGATAAACCCGGCTGTCAGATACTGAAAAAACTCAATTCATTGATTTGTAATACAATAAACACTAAGACATTTCATCCCAAAATAATAAGGGGCCAAAGAATCGCTAAACGACTACACTTTGCGTCAGATTTACTTCGAATAGAAGAGACTGAATCACCTTTTTGATCCAGCCTCTTTTTAATATTTAAACCTGTTGTGGTAAAAACTGCTTTTCCTGTAGCGCTCTTGCCTTTGAATGCTAATGACAAGGGTGAGTCACCCGCTGAATAACGGATGACTCACCCTTGTCGATTGGCTGGTGCAGGGAGCCTACTGCCCATTGCCCTGAGCGAAGTTGAAGGGTTGCCTACTGCTTTTTAGCTACTGCTCTTCTTTCTTCTTTTCGCCACCCACCTCATTGTACTTCTTTTCTGCGGCTTTGGCTTTTTCAAAATCAAGCACCACACCATTTATGCAATACCGCAAACCGGTCGGGGGCGGACCGTCTTCGAAAACATGCCCCAGGTGCGCTTTACAACGGCCGCACTGTACTTCAGTTCGGGTCATTCCATGGGAATTATCCGGCGTATAAATAATGCTGCCTTTGCTAATGGGCTGGTAAAAACTTGGCCATCCGCAACCGCTTTCAAATTTGGTGTCGCTTTTAAACAACGGATTGCCACAGGCGGCACAGTAATAGGTACCCACTTCCTTAGAATCTTCAAACTTGCTTGTCCAGGGGCGTTCGGTACCTTTTTCACGGGCGATGGCGTACACATCGGCCGGCAATACCTTGCGCCATTCTTCATCGCTTATGTTCACTTTCGATGAGTCGGTACGCGAGTAAACCGGGTTCTTTTTTGTATCCATAGTTTCTTTTTTCGTTGTATTAGATTGAGAATAACTGCAATGCTGCATAATTACGGCCAGCATAACCAGCAACAGGCCCTGTAATAGCTGCTTCATGATCATTGTGTTTATACAAATTTACGATGTGCGCAGGCCATTGGATGTCTGGTAAACGACAGTACCATGAGCTTAACATTTTGTTGGGGAATAAGTTGGGTGGCGCCGGCGGCGCCACAATGGCCACGAAATTCGGGTTTCCTGATAATCCGTGCAATCTGTGGCAAAATAAAGCGTCATCGGAGTGGACCCGCCTTTCCCGGGCCATCATTGATAAAAAGCAACCTATTTGCTGATACTCGTCATACAACACAACAAAATGACCTTACTGTTAAATATTTTTTAAGCAGAAGGCGGTCTGTAATCAGATTATTTCAGTTGATACTTTATATTTGTCCACTCACAAAGCGACATAACTAAAACATGTTTAATCTCATATTATTCGGACCTCCGGGCAGCGGAAAGGGAACACAATCAGAAAAACTGATCGAAAAATACGGATGGATCCACCTGTCGACCGGAGACCTGTTGCGTAAAGAAATCGCCAACCAAACTCAACTGGGACTCGAAGCTAAATCATTGATGGATAAGGGCCAGTTGGTGCCTGATGAAGTAGTAGTAGGTATGATCGGTTCGGCCCTTGATGCCAATCCAAACGCCAAAGGCTTTTTATTCGATGGTTTTCCAAGAACCGTAGACCAGGCCGCGGCACTGGATGCCCTGCTGGCTGGTAAGAAGTCAGAAATATCGCTGGTACTGGCGCTTGAAGTTGGCCAGGAAGAGCTGGTTAAAAGGCTGTTGAACAGGGGCTTAACCTCTTCGCGCAGCGACGACCGCGACGAAAATGTTATTCGCAAACGCCTGGTTGAATATGAAACTAAAACAGCTATCGTTGCCGATTACTATGCAAAGTTCAACAAAGTGGCGAAAGTTAAAGGCGAAGGCAGCATCGACCAGATTTTTGACTCGCTCAGCAATGAGATCGACAACAGGCAATAGCAACCCTTCGACTTCGCTCAGGGCAATTGGCGGCCTAAAATTTATATAAGTGCCACTATCTTAAGGCTTTGCCTCAAGATAGTGGCATTACTTTTTTACAGGCTTTTTCACTTCGGAAGGCAAAAAGGATAAGTAGTTTCGGATTTTAATAATGAAACAACTTACGGCCTGCTTTAATCACAAATTCCCCAAAACCAAACTTCCCGGAGCCATGTTTAGTTTCAGATTACAAAAACTAAATTACCGGCGACCATGAGGAAGAACAATATCGTCATCTGTAATTAACTTTTACTATTTCCTGATCAGGAATTTATAAAACGAAACATTGTATCGCCACGCTTAATTTCAAATTTTGCAAACGAAATTACCGGCGGCCCTGAGTTTCTTCATTTTCGTTATAAGTTGATCAGGATTTTAAAATTGAAACAACTTACGGCCTGCTTCAATCACAAATTCATCAAAATCAAACTTCCCGGAACCATTTTTAGTTTCAGATTACAAAAACCAAACAACAGATGCAGACAATGTATTTCATTGCTGCCACAACGAAACAATTCACCGCATTCTACTTACTACTTACCACTTACTTTTTACAACCTCATTTCTCCCGGTATAACCGTAATGCTTGTTTTATGTCCGCCTCTTAATACATGCACTGCAATTCGCTGCCCGATGGTTTGCTCGTTCAGCTGCTTATGGAGGTCGTCGATAGATGCAATGGGGTGATTATTAAATCCAACAATAATATCTCCTGTACGCAGCTCTGAGTTATAAACCGGTATGTCGGCATCTATTTCTGAAATATAAACGCCTGTATTTCTTTCAAGCCGGTTGGCGGCAATCATTCTTTCGGTAAGATTTACCAGCTGACCTGCCAAACCAAGATAGGCCCGTTTTACCTTGCCCTGCATTATCAGCCTGCCGCTAACATACGCGGCCAGGTTAGATGATACTGCAAAACAAATTCCATGTGCCGTTGGTATCATGGCTGTATTTACGCCAATTACCTGACCCAGCGAGTTCACCAATGGTCCGCCGGAGTTTCCGGGATTCAGTGAGGCATCTGTTTGTATTACATCATCGATCAGCCGGCCGTCAGAAGCACGCAGGGTTCTGCCAAGTGCGCTTACCACGCCTGCGGTAACCGTGTGCTGCAATCCCAGCGGATTACCAATGGCAATGGCAATTTGCCCTACCTGCAACTGGTCGCTGTTGGCAAATGTGAGCGCCTTTAAGCTGTTCTCATATATTTTAAGAACCGCTATATCTGTACTTGGGTCGCTGCCCTTTAATTCCGCATTCACTTTTCGACCATCGGCCAGTGACACTTTTATTGCAGCTGCATTTTCTATAACATGGTGATTGGTAACAATAAACCCATCAGAAGAAATTATAAAGCCTGAACCACTGCCTTCTGTCATGCGCTCCTGCCGCGAACGGCGATCTACTATTTTTTTGCTTACTTCAATATGAACAACTGCTTCGGCAATTGAACCCACTACGCCGGTAATGGTTTTTGAATAAGCATCCAGCAAATCCAGATCGGTATGCTGGATAAATTGAACTGGTGTATTAATCGTTTGCATAGCTATAAGCAGGCAAATTATTTACCAGAACCAATTTGTGACAGGATGTCCTAACCAATTGGCAATTGTCAATCGGCAAAAAGCAAATCTAAAAGCTTGCCTATTGCATATTGTCTATTGCCAATTGCCTATTGTCTATTGCCTATTGATTTTTATTCAGCAGTGAATCGGCGGCTTGCAAACCGGTCAATATTTGTTGTTTAACAAGAGTTACTTTATCTTTTTCCTGCTGCAGGTATTTAGTTCTGAGATCGGGGTTATTGGCAGCAGAATCTACCTTAAACTCATCCATCCAGGTATTCATTGCATTATTAGCATCGTTCAATTGTTTCTGCAACTGAACCAATGATTGCTTATACGAAGCATCGACTTTTGCAGCAGGTAATTTGTTAAGGCTGTCGAGCCGGTTTTTAACGTCATCGATGTTTTTACGCAGCTTGCCCACTTTAGCCATTCCTGCATCGTGCCCCTGCATAACATCGTGGTATAATGAATCTTCCTTTGTTTTCAACACAGTTTCATATCCGTTCTTACGTTCTGATGCTTCGCTGGCTGATTGATTGTTACAGGCAATCGTAAGCAATCCTGCACTAATGATCAACATAAAAAACCGGGACATATAAGGCATTGTTTTATTTAAAAAATCGGCTCAAAGTTACTTTCTTTTATACGCTAAGGCGTTTAAAATCCGTTTTATAATTGTGTTTAAAGTATTTTCGCACCATTAATCCTGCAATAGAATGGCAAATTGTTACCGGCTTACCTTTTTTGCGCTAATTCTGTTTGTAACAACTGCTGCTGCTCAAACTAATCCGGGCCCTGTATTCAGACTGGGCGCCACTGTTTCATTTGGATTATCGCATTTTATGGCCAATAACGTTGGCATCGGGGGCATGGCTGGCGCCGAAAAACTACTCTCGAAACGTTTTGCCGCCGAAATCGAAGGTTCGTACAATTATTTCACAGGCGATAAAGCCATTTACAACGATAGTAAAAACAAATCCTACGCAATTCCCCTGCTGGCCGGTATAAAAGCATATCCTTTATCAAATGTATATGCCTCCCTTCGCACAGGGGCTGTATATTTTCTCCTCAATAATATGTCATCTCCACGCGCAAGTCTTGGTTATGGAGTTGCCGGTGGAATTAACCTGCCTCAAAAAACAAATCGCCTGAATGTTCAGATGGGCTGGACGGGTTTCAGGTATGATGGTATTAGCCGGGGATATGCTACATTAGCAGCTGCGATCATTATTAAATAAGCGTGAAACGATAGTCGGCATTTATTTATTTCTCGCAAAGGCGCTCCCGCCATGGCGGGACAAAATTGATCGCTTCGCGATCTTTAAGTACGCAAAGAAAAAGCTTTGCGCCTCCGCGCCTTTGCGAGAAGCATTGCCGTTTGCCGTTCACGTTTAACGATTCTTTCCCGCTAAAGCGGGAACCATTTTGAAAAACAAAAACTACATTTTTACATGAAAAAACTGGGCAATTATGTAACCGGCCGGTGGATCACCGGCGACGGAGATGGACAGGCATTGTACAACGCAGTGAACGGCGATATCGTAGCATACGCTTCTACCCGCGGACTGGATTTTAATGCTGTTCTTGAATACGGAAGAAAAACCGGCAATCCTGCCCTTCGTAAACTCACCTTTCATGAACGTGGCCAGATGCTCAAGGCCCTTGCGCTGCACCTGCGCAATTACCTCGATAAATTTTACACCATTAGTTATAAAACCGGCGCCACTAAAGCCGATAGCTGGATCGATATTGAAGGCGGTATCGGTAATTTATTTTCTTATGCATCGCTACGTCGCAAATTTCCCAATGAACCTTTTTGTGTTGATGGCGAAGCCGTAGCGCTGGGAAAAGGTGGTTCGTTCATTGGTCATCATATACTGGTTCCCAAAGAAGGCGTTGCCGTTCATATCAATGCTTTTAATTTTCCGGTGTGGGGCATGCTCGAAAAAATTGCCGTGAATTTACTGGCCGGTATGCCGGCGATTGTAAAACCCGCCAGCATCACTTCTTACCTTACCGAAGCAGTAGTGCAGGAAATAATCGCCTCGGGCATTTTACCCGAAGGTTCATTGCAACTGCTATGCGGTTCGGCCGGCGACCTGCTCGATCATGTAACCTCGCAGGATGTGATCACATTCACAGGATCGGCATCAACAGGTTTACAGCTTAAATCGCATCCCCGGGTGCTGGCCGAAAATGTTCCTTTTACCATGGAAGCCGATTCGCTGAACTGTATTGTGCTGGGTGAAGATGTTACCCCTGCTATGCCTGAATGGGATATTTTTATAAAAGAAGTACGTAAAGAAATGACGGCCAAAGCCGGACAAAAATGTACCGCCATCCGCCGCATATTTGTACCGCAAAATAAAATGGAAGATATATGGCTGGCCCTGGGTAAAGCCCTTAGCCAAACCACCATCGGCAACCCCGAAAATGATAAAGTGCGCATGGGTGCACTGGCCGGTCAAAGTCAGCGCGAAGAAGTAAAGGCACAGGTGCAAAAGCTACTGGCATCATCACAAATAGTTTATGGTTCGCTCGATAGTGTGCAGGTAATAGACGCCGATGCGCAAAAAGGGGCTTTTATGAGTCCGTTGTTATTGATGAATGATCAGCCTTTTACCAGCGAAGCGGTACATAGCGTAGAAGCATTCGGTCCCGTAAGCACTATAATGCCTTATAATAATATTGATGAATCAATTGCACTGGCCAAAAAAGGCAAGGGATCACTGGTTTGTTCAATTGTTACTGCCAGCAATACCATTGCCAAACAATTTGTTACAGGCGCTGCCACCCATCACGGACGCATTCTGATACTCAACAATGAGTGTGCGAAAGAAAGTACCGGTCATGGTTCACCGTTACCGTTGCTGGTGCATGGCGGCCCCGGCCGGGCAGGCGGCGGTGAAGAAATGGGAGGCATGCGCGGCGTTCATCACTATATGCAACGCGTAGCGCTGCAGGGTTCGCCAACCACCATTACTGCTGTTACCAATGTGTATCAAACAGGAGCGCAAACCCGTGAAGAAGAAAAACATCCTTTCAGAAAATATTTCGAAGAGTTACAGGTGGGCGATACCATCATCACGCATAAACGAACAGTTACCGAAGCCGATATTGTAAACTTTGCCAATGTAAGCTGGGACCATTTTTATGCGCATACCGATCATACTTCGCTCGAAGGCACGGTGTTTGAAAAACCGGTGGCGCATGGCTATTTTATTTTAAGCGCTGCTGCGGGGTTATTTGTTGATGCAAAGAAAGGACCCGTATTGCTCAATTACGGCCTTGAAGAATGCCGGTTTATGAAACCTGTTTATGCAGGCGCTACTATTGGCGTTCAGCTTACCTGCAAAGAAAAGATCGAACAGGAAAAGAAAGACGAGAACGACATTGCCAAAGGCATTGTAAAATGGCTGGTGCAGGTAACCGATGAAACCGGTGAAGCGGTTGCAGTGGCTACGATTTTGACGATGGTTAAGAAGAAAAATCAATAGATGGTTCGCGCGCTCGCAGGCTCGCGCGTTTTTAGGCTAAGAGGGTATAGGAGTAGAAAGAGAAAAAAAGAGATCTTTTTTCTCAAAATTTCAAAGTTTATAACGGCAGTCGGAAACTTTAAATATAAAAAATCCTTTTTCTCTTTTAACTCTTAAATCTCTTAGCGTCCTGAGCGAAGCCGAAGGACTGCACGTCTACCCAATGGCGCGTTTTAGTATCCTGGTACATTTCGTAATTCAGGTTAAGTGCTCAAAGAAGTAGTGTAAACGAAACTTTGAAAAATGGATATTGACAGCCTTACACGAATTGTAATTGAAATTTGTATAAAAATTCATTCAACCATCGGCCCTGGTTGTTTTGAAAAAGTTTATGAAGAGATATTATATTATGAACTTGTAAATAGAAATATTCCGGTACAAAGGCAATTATTAATGCCAATAAAATATGAGACACTCCATGTACCCGATGCCTATAAACTTGATTTATTTATCGACAATCAGTTGATTGCAGAACTTAAATCAATTGAAATTGTATTGCCTGTACACTTTAAACAATTAACAACGCATCTTAAGCTGATGAGTCTTAAGCATGGGATGCTTATAAATTTTAAAGTAAATATGATGAAAGAAGGCATACATCGTGTATTCAATAACCACGGGAAATTGAAAAGGGAGTCAATTTAAATTCTCTTTTCGCTCTTTTAGTCCCGCCTTGCGGGACTTCTCTTTTTCTCAAAATTTCAATGTTTATAAAGACAGTTGGAAATTTTAAATATTAAGAAATCTCCTTTTCCTCTTTTAACTCTTTAATCTCTTAGCGCTAACTGCATCATTAAGTGCGAAGCACGCTAAAAAATTAAGGAGTTATTTAATAACTTTGATAAGAGAATACGCTTCTTTTACACGCTTGCTAAAACTTTTATTATGTCATCAGGTTATGTAACATCACATATAGATCATAACGGTATAAACACCATAGATTTTTTTCACCCGCAAAGCAATTCACTGCCCGGCAAACTGCTTGAAAGTCTTGCTCAAACCATACATGGCGCCGGAAATGACGAAGACACCAAAGTAATCGTTCTTCGCTCGCCCGGCGAAAAAGTGTTTTGTGCAGGCGCTTCGTTCGATGAACTGGTTGCCATAAAAAATCATGAAGAAGGATTGCAATTTTTCAGCGGCTTTGCCCATGTTATCAATGCCATGCGAAAATGCCCCCAGTTTATTATTGCACGCATTCAGGGTAAATGCGTTGGCGGCGGTGTAGGACTTGCGGCAGCGGCCGATTATGCTATTGCATGCGAAGGGGCAGATATTAAATTAAGCGAACTGGCGGTTGGTATAGGTCCGTTTGTGGTTGGCCCCGCAGTGGAGCGTAAAATAGGATTATCATCGTTTAATAACCTGGCCATCGATGCCACCATGTGGCGCAATGCCGACTGGGCCAAGCGTAAAGGTTTGTATGCCGAATTGCATACCAATGTCGATGACATGGATGAATCTATTCAACGGTTGTCTTATAACCTCGCACATTCCAATCCGCAGGCTATGGAAGAAATGAAAAAAATGTTCTGGAAGGGAACCGAACACTGGGAAGAGCTGTTACTGCAAAGAGCCGCCATCAGCGGGCGCCTGGTATTGAGCACCTTTACCCGGCAGGCTATTGAAAAGTTTAAGGCTAAAATCAAATAACGCTGCAAATATTGCCCGTACCATACAAGGGGTAATGCACCTGCACCTGTAAAATGATGCTACAATTTACCAGCGACAACTTTCAGCTTTTGTGTAACGAGCTGGCTGAAAAGGATGTTATCTTTAAAAATATACTGAAGCAACACAGCTATCCACCTATGTGGACCAGGCCCGCCAGCTTTGCCACGCTGATTCATATTGTGCTGGAACAACAGGTTTCACTGGCCTCGGCAAAAGCAGCCTTCAATAAACTAAAAGAAAGAACAGGCACCATTACACCGGCTAAAGTGCTTCAGTTAACCGACGAAGAATTGAAAGCCTGTTATTTCAGCCGGCAAAAAACAGTGTATGCACGCCACCTGGCCGAAGCATTTATTTCGAAAAAAATACAATTGCATAAACTCACCTCGCAGCACGATGATCATGTTCGTACAGTATTAAAGCAGGTAAAAGGTATCGGCGACTGGACGGCAGATGTATACCTGTTATTTGCGCTGCAACGCACCGATGTGTTTCCGGTTGGCGACCTGGCTATGGTGAATGCATTAAAAGAAGTAAAACAATTACCGGCCCAAACATCAAAAGATCATTTATTATCTATTGCAGAAAGCTGGCGGCCATACCGGTCAATAGCAGCTATGCTCCTTTGGCACCACTACATTAGAACCCGCAACATCAAGCTCTAATTACGATTACGATTTCTTGATTTTGTGATTTTGAGATTTTGTGATTAAAATCCAGAAATCTAAAAATCCCTAAATCTCAAAATATTAGGATAACTGCTGCTGAATTAAAAATACAATGATGCCTGCCAGGTAACCTACAAGCGCTAACCATGCTATCTTTCGGAGGTACCAGAAGAAGTCAATTTTTTCAATGCCCATGGCCGCTACACCGGCTGCTGATCCAATGATGAGCATGCTACCTCCGGTACCGGCGCAATAGGCCAGAAACTGCCAAAAGAAATGATCAACCGGATACTGATCCAGACTATACATGCCCATAGAAGCCGCTACCAGCGGCACATTATCTACAATTGATGATAATACGCCAATGATAGCTACAATAATCACCGGATTACCTATCTGATGATCAAGGTAATGGGCCAGGTTTAACAGGGCGCCTATCGATTGCAGGGCCGCCACACTAATTAAAATGCCAAGAAAGAATAATATGCTGGGTGTATCTACCTTTCGCAAAGCGTATAACACACTTAAAAAATGTTTGTCCTGTGTATCTTTTTCATGATGAATGATCTCGGTAATAACCCACATAATACCCAGCCCCATTAACATACCCATATAGGGTGGCAAATGCGTAATGGTTTTAAATACCGGCACAAGCAATAATATCAATATACCCGTAACAAATACGATGTTCCTGTCCTTAACAGGTGTTTCGGGTTTATTGGTCTTTGCTTCTTCGGTTCCACCCAATTCAACCTCGCCGCGCATACGAAAAGTAAGTAATAACAAAGGCGCTATAACACAGGCCAGGGCCGGCAACAGTACTTTTATAATAGTTTGAGAAGTAGTGATGCGGCCTCCGATCCATAACATAGTGGTGGTAACATCGCCTATGGGCGACCAGGCGCCGCCTGCATTGGCGGCAATAATCACCATGCCGCAAAATAAAAGCCGGGCCTGCTTATTACGTATCAGCTTACGTATCAGCGACACCATTACAATGGCTGTTGTGAGATTATCTAATACGGCCGATAAAAAGAACGACAGCAATCCTATAAGCCATAGCAGCTTTGATTTCTTAGTGGTTTTTATACGGCTGGTTATAACTTCAAACCCATCGTGGGCATCGATCAGCTCAACAATGGTCATGGCGCCTAACAGAAAAAAAAGAATGCCTGCAATATCACCCAAATGACCGGTAAGCTGTTCGTTGACAATTTCTTTATTTGTGGCATTCAGCATATAGATGGTCCAGCACAACACGCCTGTAATAAGGGCCGAAGCCGCCTTATTCAGCCTGATGATATGCTCCATGGCAATGGCCAAATAGCCAAGAATAAAAACCACCAATATAACTGCTGTCATCAATTACTATATTGAATCATAAATTAAAAATGTCGAATAATGAGGTTGTTAAATTCATCATTCGACATTTGATATTCAATATTCTAAAGTTTAAATATTTAAACCACCGCAGGCGCTTAATACCTGGCCGGTGATGTACGAGCTCATGTCAGAAGCGAGGAACAAAGTTGTATTGGCTATTTCCTCGGCACTCCCAAAACGGCCTAACGGAATTTTTTCCAGAAATGCCTTTGCTCCTTCACCATCTTTCAGGTAATGGGTCATATCGGTTTCAACAAATCCCGGTGCAATGGCATTGCAACGGATATTGCGGCTTCCCAGCTCAAGGGCAACCGATTTGGTAAAGCCTATAATGCCTGCTTTACTGGCCGCATAACTGCTTTGACCTGCATTACCGCGAACTCCTACAATAGAGCTCATGTTTATAATTGAACCTTTTTTGGCTTTCATCATGGGGCGAATAACCTGTTTGGTCATGTTGAAAATGCTTTTCAGATTTACATTCATCACCTCGTCCCATTGTTCGGGCGAAAGCCGCAGTAATAAATTATCTTTCGATATGCCGGCGTTGTTAACGCAAACATCTACTGTACCAAATTCTTTCATTACATCATTCACAAAGGCTTCGCATTCGGCAAAATTACCGGCGTTGCTTTTATAGGCTTTGGATTTAACGCCCAATGCTTTTATTTTTTGTTCGAGCTGGGCTGCTTTTTCAGCGCTGCTGTCGCTAACATAAGTAAAGGCAACATGCGCCCCATGCTCGGCCAGTTTGTAAGCAATGGCTTCACCAATTCCCCGGGCAGCCCCGGTTACAATGGCAATTTTTCCTTCTAATAATTTCATAGTATCTTATTTGGGTGAGCAAAAGTACAGATAATGCTAATTGAAGTATCAACCGCAAAGTGAATTAAGCAATGAGATTAAAGAGAAAGTATCTCCTCAATATATTTCCTATCGTTGCTTAACCGGGGCACCTTATGCTGCCCGCCCAATTTTCCTTTGCTTTTTAGCCAGTTTGTAAATAAGCCCTTGGGCAGCGATTTTACAAGGGGTTTGCGCAGGGCGATATCTTTATACCGTTTGGCTTCATAATCGCTGTTTACGCTTTTGAGGGCGGAATCCAGTTCGGTTGTAAAAAGGTTCAGGTCGGCCGGTTCATTTTCAAACTCTATCAGCCATTCATGACCGCCGTTGCCGCTATCGCTGAAGTAAACCGGCCCGGCTGTATAATCGTTCACCACGGCCCCTGTTTTTTCACTGGCAAGAGCAATGGCTTTATCGGTATTGTCAACAATCACTTCTTCGCCAAAGGCATTGATAAAGTGTTTAACCCGGCCGCTCACTTTTATTTTAAACGGCCACAGCGAAGTAAACTGAACGGTATCGCCCAGCAAATACCGCCACAATCCGCCATTGGTGCTTATTACCATAGCGTAATTTTTTCCCAGCTCTACCTCCTGCAAACCGATCGTTTCGGGTTGTGGCTTACCATATTCTTCAATAGGCATAAACTCCATAAAAATGCCATGATCGGTAAACAGCAACATCCCTTCCTCGCCCGGTATATCCTGTGCGGCAAAAAAGCCTTCACTGGCATTGTACATTTCAAGATAGTTTATGGGCTTGCCAATAAGCTTTTGAAATTGTTCTTTGTAGGGTGTAAAAGATACGCCGCCATGCATGTATAACTCCAGGTTAGGCCACACTTCGGCCATAGTGCTTTTGCCGGTGAGTTCAAGTATGCGCCTGAATAAAACCAGCGTCCAGGTAGGTACGCCTGAAATAGAAGTAACATTTTCTTTTATGGTGCTGAAAGCCAGTTTTTCGATCTTATTTTCCCATTCATCCATCAGGGCAATGCTTAAATCGGGTACGCGTAGCCAATGCCCCCAGAAAGGTGAGTTTTGCAATAATACCGCGCTTAAATCGCCATACTGCGCATCGGCATTAAGCGGGTTAATGGTGTGGCTGCCGCCGATCACCAGCCCTTTGCCGGTTAACAGGTCTGAATCGGGATTAAACTGATAGTATAAGGTTAGAACGTCTTTGGCAGCTTTATAATGGCAGTCTTCGAGATTTTCGTCGGTTACGGGTATGAATTTACTTTTATCGCTGGTGGTGCCGCTGCTTTTGGCAAACCAGTAAACCGGTGTGTTCCAAAGCAGGTTTTGCTCGCCATGCATAATACGCTGAATATAGGGCCGCAGGTCTTCATATTCGTGAATAGGCACCGTTTGCTTGTACGATTTGATATTAAACAGCCCCGAAAAATTGTATTTTCTACCAAATTCAGTGTATTGGGCAGAAGTTACAAGGTCCTGTAATACCTCTCTCTGAGCATCTACCGGATTGCTTTTCCACCCTTCAATACGCCATAAGCGCATGCGGGCCAACGATGATATGGCAGGCGATAATAGTTTCACTATCGGCAAAATAAAGAATTATAATGATAAACCAGATAAAGGGAAATTAAGTTCAACCAAGTCGCCTTCTGAGGTATCTGCCTGAACGTTTAAAATGTATAACGGCAAGTATTTCTATTGTGCCGTTTTTAATTGTAAAGCAGATTTTATATGGAAATTTTTTTAATGAGAGTTTGCGTAAGGGTCTGTTTTTAAATATGAATGAACATGCTGAAGGGTTAATTGATAGCTTTTGAAGAGAATTATCAAATTCAATTATAAATTTTTCCGCAAGACCAGCTTGTTCCTTTTCGTACCATTCAGAAATTTTTTTTAAGTCACATCCCATGCCTCATTTGAGACAACTAAAAGATGTTTTTTCATTTTCCCTTAAACCTTTGAAGGAGTTTATCTTTTACTTCCTGCCAGGGATAAAATTTCATTTCGCCAGATTCATATTTTTGAAGCCGGCTGCGTAAAACCAACTCTTCCTCAAAGCCAATCTCATTGTCTAAAACAGCTCCGTCATCAATAGTATTCCACAACTCCTCAATTATTTTGAGCCGTTCGGCAACAGGAAGCTTTTTTATAGCAGAGATATCATACATGTTCTACAAATTACAAAAAATTCTCTTGTCCCGGTAATATTTTAAAATCACTTACTTTCCCGCATTTCCATGCCTTTAAGGGCTTCTTCGTGCAGGTAATCTTTACGTTTTAATTCAAAATTGCGGCCGAGATATAAACGGCGCACCTGTTCATTTTCGGCCAGCTCTTCGGCTGTACCGTGCTGAAATATTTTTCCATCTATGAGCAGGTAAGCGCGGTCGCAAATTGAAAGGGTTTCATTTACGTTATGGTCGGTGATCAAAATACCGATATTCTTATATTTCAGGCGGGCTACTACGGCCTGAATATCTTCCACCGCAATGGGGTCAACACCGGCAAATGGTTCATCCAGTAAAATAAATTTGGGATCTACAGCGAGCGCCCTGGCAATTTCGGTCCTTCGACGTTCGCCACCGCTGAGCGAGTCGCCATTATTTTTTCGAACATGGTGCAAACGAAACTCATCAAGCAGGGCCTCGAGCTTTTCGCGCTGTTTGGCCTTTGGCAAATTGGTCATTTCGAGCACCGACTTAATATTGTCTTCAACACTGAGTTTGCGAAATACCGAAGCTTCCTGCGGCAGGTAACCAATACCCATCTGGGCACGCTTATACATGGGCAGTTTGGTGATCTCTTGCTGATCAAGAAAAACCTTGCCTTCATCGGGTTTTATTAAACCAACCACCATGTAGAATGTAGTGGTTTTACCGGCTCCGTTCGGACCCAGCAACCCTACTATTTCGCCCTGTTTTACATTTACCGAAACATGATTTACAACGGTACGGTTACGGTAAATTTTTACAAGTTCCTGTGTATTAATCTCGCTGATCAATTCTTATTAAGGTTTCCGGCAAAAATACCGGAACTAATCCAAATAGCCGGCTTCCATTACGGTAATTTAACAGGTATTTGCCATACGGAATTCCTGCGTTATGTTTGCAGGCCGGTTTATATGGCATAAAACACGCATTTTTGCCTAATGGCCTGACTTTTCAAAAATCAGGCGCCGAATTATTTCATAAAAAATAAAAGAATATGCAAGGCAGCACCAGGGAATTGTTTCCCGGTAATGAATAAAAGGGTGCCGCTTTAGAAAAACAGCCATAATTCACATGAAAGTTATCGACCACATTCGTCAGGCAAACAATACGCTTATATCGTTTGAAATATTACCCCCGCTGAAAGGTAAAACCATCAATTCGATCTATGAACATCTTGATCCCCTGATGGAATTTAAGCCGGCTTTTATTAATGTTACCTACCACCGCAGTGAGCATGTATTTAAAAAGAAAGCCGATGGCACTTTCGATAAAGTGGAGGTTCGCAAACGTCCGGGTACGGTTGGTATTTGCGCTGCCTTAATGAACCATTACCGGGTAGATGCCGTTCCGCACCTGATCTGTGGTGGTTTTAACAAGCGCGAAACCGAAGACGCCCTTATTGACCTGCATTTTATTGGAGTAGATAATGTTCTGGTATTACGGGGCGATGCAGCCAAAAATGAAACGATTTTTGAACCTGAACAAGGAGGCAACTCCTACGCAATTGATTTATTGAAACAGGTAGTAAACCTGAATACCGGCATTTATCTTGAAGAAGATATACGCGATGGATTTCGCACCAACTTTTGTATTGGCGTGGCCGGCTATCCCGAAAAACATTTCGAATCACCCAATCTGCAAACCGATATTGCCTTTTTGAAAGCTAAGGTTGCTGCGGGCGCCGATTATATTGTAACCCAAATGTTTTTCGATAACCAGAAGTATTTTGAATTTGTAAAGCGCTGTCGCGAAAACGGTATTACCATACCCATCATCCCCGGTTTAAAACCTATAACCAGTAAAAAACAGTTATCGGTTATTCCGCGCACTTTTCATGTTGATATTCCCGACGACCTCAGTAACGAGGTTATGCAATGCAAAAGCGATGCAGATGTTGAAAAGGTAGGAACAGAGTGGCTGCTGCTGCAATCGAAAGAACTGAAAAAAGCTGGTGTGCCGGTATTGCATTACTACACCCTTGGAAAACCCAAAGTGATCTGGAATGCAGTAAAGGAAATTGTTTAAGCTTATCAGGTTAAAAAAATTTAGGGTTCAGCCTTGCTCCGATGCAAGGCTGAACCCTTTAGTTTAAACCATATTTTAAAAGAACAAACAAACTTCATGATCAGAAAAGCAGGTTTTAATGAACTGTTGGCAGCTCTTTTTCTGATCGGTTCAGCAATTGGTTTATACTTTCAGTTCAGCTACCACAAATTCCTGAATAATGATACGCTGGCGTATATAAATATTGCAGAATTATATGCAGATGGTGACTGGTCGCATGCAATTAATGCATTTTGGTCGCCTTTGTATTCCTGGATATTGTGTTTTTGTAAACTCGCCGGCCTGCCGCTTTTGCAATGTTGCTATGTAATAAATTTTGTTGTGGCAGGTGTTGGCTTATATTTTATATGCCAAATAGCGCAACGTTATATAAAGCACCCTTTGTTTTATATAGCGTTTACCATTAATGCACTATTGCTGTTGCTGTTTTATGCTATGTCGTGCCTGACACCCGATCTGATGGGAACCGTTTTTTGTTTATGGTTCCTTAAGCTGGTGACAGATGAACAATTTTCTTTCAGCAATAAATTGCCGTTGATAGCAGGGATAGTGGCTGCCTGCATGTATTTTTCCAAATTATACAACTTTATAGCTATACACTTTTTTTTGGGAGGAGCAATACTTTGTGGATTGATCAAAAAGAACCCTTCCAAATCAAAACAAATAATTCAATTAATAAAAACATACGCTGCTTTTATATTCCTTTCTTCAATATGGATCGGGATTCAAAGTATTCATGGAAAGAAACTGATTTTTAACACTGTGGGCCGGTTCAATTATAATTATGTAGGCCCATTATACGGAAAACAATATCCGACTAATGTTCAATTATATCCACCACCCTTTGAAAAAGCCTATTGTGCTCATACAAACCCCGAACACCTTTTAGATGCTTACGATTGGTCTCCATTTAAAAGTTCCCTCTTTTTCAGATATCAGCTACAACTGGTAAAAAATAATATAAAACAGGTCTTTAATTATCTTGATAGCACCGGAGCTAAATGGTTGCTATTAGCTGCTTCCTTACTTATAGTTATAGTAAACCGAAAAAAAATTAAACCGCTTCCTGAAGACATTTTCAAAATTGCGTGGCTCTTTTTCTGTTATCCTCTTTTATATTTACCCGTGTTTGTTCTCGACAGGCACATAATAGTATGTATAATTCTTTTTCATTTTATTCTCTTTTTTGCTTTACAACTATCCTGGGGATTTGTAAATAAAAAAATTCTTTTGCCGATAATTATCGTTTTATTAGTCATTGGCGCAGTTCCGTTTGCGCAAAGAGCACAACAAAAATTAGTATATAGTTCAGGAGAATACAGATATCATAAAAGTTTTTATAAGCAACTTTCTAAAATTTCATTTTTACAAAATCAAAAGATTGCTTCTGATATATATACCGAGGTAGAAGCAATGCAATTTTGTTATTATTTCAAATGCAGTTATTACAGCACCTGGGCAGATCATCAATTCAATTCTCTTAAACAATATAATATCCGGTATGTAATAGCAAAAAAAGACCAGGCATCCTTTCCTTTTCTTCATTTAAAGGAAAAAATGCCTGGTGAAAAAGAAACGATTTACATATACGAGGTACAGTAAATCTATCGTGATAGCGTTGTTTTTATAATTTAAACCCTACCGAAATACTCAGCACCCGGTGCTTGTTCTTATTGTCATCGCTGCTGTTTGAACCTGATTGCAATTTGGCAAGTCCGTAGCCATAGTTCAACGCAATCATGCCACTTCCTAATTGAAAGCCTGCCGTACCGTTCAAACCATAATCAAATCTTCTCATAACACCCAGTCCGGAACCTTCTTCATTATTGAACGTTGAAGGATCATCATTGCTGAACTCAATATTTTCTTTGCTGCTGTAGGCTACACCCAGCGTTTTGCCTTCGATTTTACGTTTTCCGGCAACGCCAATGGCAATGTACGGACCAGCACCCACAAAGAAGTTTGATCCTTTTACAGCTAACGGTATTTTAAATACGCCGTTTACCGGTAATTCGATGTACAAAGGATTGGTAGTGGCTTTGTAATAAGTAAGGTCGGTTGAGTTGCCGCTTTGAAGTTTACTGCCCTTACCGGTGAACAACAAGCCAGACTGAATAGCAAAGACCTTTGCTATGGTAAAGTCGCCCATTAAACCAACATGAAATGAAGTTAACATATTGGCATCGTTTACCTCGCCGTTACTGTTGTAGGAAACATTGGCAAAGTTTACACCACCTTTAAGCCATGCTGAGCTTTCCTGTGCAAATGAAGTTAAACTGATACAACTGATAGCTAATAAATAACCAAATCGCTTTGCTAACATAAGTAGTTGTTTTAAATGGGGTTAAGATTAAGTTTTTTTTAGACTACGACAAAAGTCCAAAGTTTAAAACTACTTAGGCAAAGTTTTTACAACTACTTCATTTATAACTATGGGGTATTTCTTTTTTAATTCAGCCACCCATTTTTCTTCAAGATAAACCTGGTAATCATTAATCACAAAACCACGTGCATCGGCAAAGCTCCGCGGCTGGCGGTTAGGGTACAACTTTACGATGTATGCAAAAGCAACCGATTGATCGGTTTCATTTTTTACATTGGCAGTAATTAAACCTTCGGTGAAATTAGTTCTGTCAACAACAGGTATTTGTCCCAGCTCAAAACGGCCCGAATCGCCCTGCAACTGACCGTTGCTGTTATCGATGTATTTCTGCCAGCTTTTATAATTCTCTTTTAATTTATTTCTGGTTTCTTCGGCAAATTTTTCGTTGCTGGCAGTTAAAATAATGGCATCGGCGCTGCTTTCCCACCAATATTTATCTTTATGTGCTGCATAATATTTTTGCAGACCAACGCTATCGGTGGCAGCCACATCCCATATTTTACGCTGCATGATCTCAAACAACAAATTACCTTCTTTAAACTCGTTTAACTGGTAAGCAAACTCTTTATTATATTCTTCAAGATGGGCGCGGTAATAATCAAAAGCGCTGGTTTCAACAAATTCGTCGAACAATTGCTGTTTGGTTTTACCTGCTTTTATGTTTTCGTAATTGCGAATCGTTTCGAGGTAGTTTTGCCACTCTTTCAGCGTAATTGTTTTTTTGGTAAATGAAAACAACGCTGTTTTAGGGTTCAGATCAGAAAATGCAGGATGGGTTTTGTTCAGCAACACACTATCGGTGACTGTAAACAAATGGCTTTCGTTCACTACATTTTTTTTGTACCCGGTAACCTTCATGATGCTTTTAAGCAACATCTTTTTCGATACCTGCATGCGGTCGCTTTGCATTACCCGCTGTTTTACTTCTTCTTTTGCGGCGGCGTTAGCGGTATCGGCAACGGCCGGTTTATGCTGTAAGCGTTTTATGATATGATAGCCGTAGCCTGTTAAAACCGGTTGGCTGATTTCGCCATCTTTTTTTAATGCAAAAGCCGCATTTTCAAAAGCAGGATCATACTGTCCTACACCAAACTCCATCATTTCGCCGGCGTTCTGCCAGGTAAGATTATCATTACTAAACTGCTTTGTGAGTATATTAAAATCACCTCCCTTTGTCAATACATTGTAAATAGAATCTGCTTTTTGCTTTGTTTGCTGCTTTTGTTCTTCTGTAGCATTGGGAGGGAATGACAATAATATCTGGGCTGCTTTCATTTTTCCAAACGCTTCTCTTTCGCCCAGCACTTTAAAAATATGAAACCCGGCTTTGCTGCGTACCGGTGCTGAAAATTTACCAACCGTTGTTGAATACACTACATTTTCCAGCTCATACGGCAATACCAGGGATGTAATATATCCTATATCGCCTTTATTTTCTGCTGCCGACGGGTCTTCAGATATTTCAGTAGCGAGCTTTGTAAAATCAAAACCCTTTTGCAGCTGGTTGTATGCCGCATTTATTTTATCCTGCGCTGCCCGCACTTCGTTATCGGTAGCATCTTTTTTAACAGCCACAAAAATGTGGGCCAGATGAATATCTTTTTTACTGCGAATGATGGCTTCAGCGATCAATTCGTTTAAGCTGGCATCGTCTTTTATATAAGAATCTACTACCTGGTTGCGAAAGCTTTGTAATTCGGCTTGCTGATTGGCCATTGTATCGAGCCTCATATCAAGCGCTGCTTTAACTTTCAGCTTAAAGCGAACGTACAGCTCCAGATAATCTTTGTACGATTTATCAGAAGCCTGGCTTTCTGTATTGTTTTTTCGGTAGGCTTTTAAAAATTCATCTTTGGTAACCGGTTTGCCGCCATAGGTAAACAACGTTTGTGTATATCCGGTGGCTGCTGTGCAAATCAGTGATATAGCCACCACAGCTTTACTGATAACAGTCATAAGCTTTAGTTAGGTTTTTTATTTTTTAGTTTAAGATCTATCACTTCATTCAGTTGCAGGTAGGTCAATTTTTTAGCTATGATGTTTTTATTCTTATCTAACAAATACAAAATGGGTGTTTGATACACATCATACAACTGGCGAAAGCTGGGCTTACCTGCCGCTTCATCGGCCGATTGCTGCGAAGGTAGCTGATAAACATGTATCCAGCCATTGAGGTTATGATCGCTGATGAACTTTTTCCAAAGATCCTTGCCACCATCTACCATTACGCCGTATACCGACACGCCTTCTTTTTTCCATTTTGCCTGGTAAATTGAGTCAACCTTAGGTACCGTTTCCTTACAATGGCTACAGGTGGGGTCCCAAAAACAAACTACTGTAAAATCGCTTTGAATATTGTATAAGGGTGTTGGCTTGTCTAAGCTATCTACCATTTCAAGGTTCGCAGCCGGTTGTCCAATGAGGTTAGCCATTAAACTATAGGCCCGTTTAAACATAAAATCTTTATACTGCTGCGTAAAAAAATCGGCCTGACCGGTATTGATGTATTTTTCAAACAGGTGAACAAATACGGCATCCTGCCCCATGTACTCGGGATTGATGTACTTCTGTACAAAATGAACCAGTAAAAATTTAAACATTTCGCTATTTATCCTTGCGTACAATAGCATATGATCAACTTCCTCGTTAATTGAATCGGGTTGCGGCACAACCAGCTCTTTATAATATTTTTCGAGTTTGGCTTCAAAAAAAGGTGTTCGTACCAGGCGGCCATCGCTGAATGAAACGCCATCCCAGTAATGCGATTTATAATACCGGTATGCAAACAGGGTATCGTATTTGCCGCCGGGTTGCTGTGCAGCAGGAGGAATAACCGGTTCTTTCATGGCCTGGAACAACGCCGTTAAAAAAGAAGCGGGGTTCTTTGCGACCATGCTATCGCGATAGGTTTGCATTCTATCGGTAAGTATTTTAAGCCGGCTTCTCAGCTTTGCCGAATCTTTGGCAGTTTTGGCCTGGCTAAAATCACCGTTTGTTTTATTGATGTCGCGGCCAATGTCGTTCGTAAACCGGGTATAGGTTTGAAACAAGGTGTTTTCGGGAGTTCCTGTAAAAACTACATTACTGGGCAATGAGGCCGAATCGGCCGAAATAGAAAATTGCTGTTGTTTGTCGATCAGTAATTCGAACAGGATTTCTTTACGGGGCGAAACAATGAAATATATACCGCCTGAAAGAGGCTCTTTTCCCTTAAATACGCCCTTACTGTTGCCATCGAGCAGGGTCGAATCGGCCAGGGCTTTTACTTTACCATAGTAGTACCCGAGGTAAATCCAGGTATTCTTATAAGGTTTTAAAGTAATGGGAATGTTATAACCGGTTTGTGCTACAGCTAACGTACAGCTTATCAACAGAATAGCCAGCGATAAAATTCTTTTCATAAGTGTTGCAATAACAGAAAAAATGCCTGATATATTGTTCTATAGAACGCTTTAGTTGTTAAGTTCTTGTGAAGTTGACAAGTTAAACAGTTTACCGGTTTACAAGTAAGTAAAACCGGGTAACCTTTTTATCCTGTGAACTTATCAATTCGTCAACTTTTCAACTATTTAATTTGCCGCCTTCTTAACTTGTCAACTAATCAACCTGTCAACCTATCAACTTATCAGCTAATTTTACAGCGCGTACAAATATAAGCCATCCTAGCTCAGCTGGCCAGAGCGGTTGATTCGTAATCAACAGGTCGGGGGTTCGACTCCCCTGGATGGCTCTGGAACCAAAGGTGAGCCATCCGCCAATAGTCGGATGACCCACCTTTTTGGTGTGGTCTCTTTTTAATATCATAATTTTTAATTGATCAATGAAACTTAGCCATCTTTCAGAAACATTAATCGGGTCAGAAATTGTAAAACTGGGCGGAGAAATACGCGATAAAATCCGGCAGGGCGAAAAGATTTATAATTTTACGGTAGGCGATTTTGATCCTGCCATTTTTCCCATTCCCAAAGAGCTTGAAGAAGAGATCATCACTGCATACCGCCAACATTTCACCAATTATCCGGCAGCAGAGGGCAATATCGATTTACGCGAGGCAATCGCTCATTTTTTGAAAGAACGCGAGCAATTAAATTATTCCATACCCGAAATACTGGTGGCTTCGGGCGGCCGTCCGCTGATTTATTCGTTGTACCGGGCCATTTGCGATAAAGAAGATAAGGTTATTTATGCAGTGCCCTCATGGAACAATAACCATTATACGCATTTCGTGGGCGCCGAACACGTGGTAGTGGAAGCAAGAGCCGAAAACAATTTTATGCCGGTAGCTGATGATATTCGTCCTCATTTGAAAGGCGCTACTTTACTGGCTTTGTGCTCGCCTCAAAATCCCACCGGCACCACGTTTACCAAAGAACATCTCGAAGCGATTTGTGATATGGTTCTTGAAGAAAACAACCGCCGCGGCGATCACGAAAAAAAGCTATATGTGATGTACGACCAAATGTACTGGCAGCTTACGTTTGGCGATATCGAACATTATAATCCGGTTTCGCTGAACCCGGCCATGCAACCATATACCATTTTTATTGATGCCATCAGTAAGGTGTTTGCAGCTACCGGTGTACGGGTTGGCTGGGCCTTTGGACCGAAAATTATTCTCGACAAAATGAAGGCCATCCTTAGCCATGTGGGCGCCTGGGCGCCGATGGCCGAACAAAAAGCCTGTGCGCGCTTTTTGTACAATACACAGGCGATTGATACTTACCTCAAACATTTTAAGTCGGAAGTTGAGGTGCGGTTACGGAATATTTATGATGGATTACAACAATTAAAATCTGAAGGTTTGCCGGTAGATGCCATTGCACCGCAGGCAGCCATATATCTTACCATAAAGATCGACCTGGCGGGTAAAAAAACTGCGGGAGGAAAGCTGTTGCAACAGCAAAGCGATGTTACCGCCTACCTGCTGAACGAAGCCAAACTGGCCGTTGTTCCGTTTTATGCATTCGGGGCCGATAAAAGCTCGCCCTGGTATCGCCTAAGCGTTGGTACCTGTAAAAAAGAAGAGATCAGTGAAATGATTGAGCAGTTGAGAGCGGCGTTGAAAAAACTTGCCTAAAGTAATATCGAATAATGAATATCCAATTTTGAATGCAGAAGGAAATACAACTGCAAAATAAAAAAGAGATAAAGTGAACACGGATTCTCTTTATCTCTTTTCTATTATAATTTATAACTCTAATTCTTATTGCATATAAATACGAAAGGCTTTATTTCATCCTTTTCGAATATCTTTTGTAACTGCGATTTACTGGTAAGCACGCGATATTTTTGCAAATCAAATACTTCATGGGCAATGCAAAAATTATCTGCCGTTTCAAACCTAAGCAGCAGCCTGTTGAGCTGATTGAGCTCATGTTGCATAGCTTCTTTGTTTGAAAAGGCTTCCTTAACAAGTACAAGCAAATCGCGGTTAGAGTTTTTCATTTTGGTCAGGCTTTAATAACCTACAAAACCCCTGTTTAAACCACAGCCGCATTTTTTCGAAGAACCGCCGCCACTGATGCGATTACCCGAACTGCAACTGGTAATAACCAGGCTGATAATTAATAATACAAAAATCACAGAATAGCTTACTTTCTTCATATACTTGGTTCTTACTAAATTAAACTATTTTACCAACAAATTAGTATCTGAAATTGAGCGAAACCACCAATTTTAACACCGCGGGCGCGCGTGGTCGAAAAAAACCCGTCGTTTTACTATCGCCGTTGGATTGGGGATTAGGCCATACTACCCGTTGCATTCCCATCATTCACGAACTCATACGCCTTGGCTGCGAGGTTATTATTGCCTGTAATTCAACTCAAAAACTGTTGTTGCAACAGGAATTTCCGCAGCTCTCGTACGAGCATTTGCAAGGCTATGATTTAAGGTATGGGAAAACAAGGTGGGGTACGCCAGGTCGAATTTTTCTTCAGCTACCAAAAATATTGATCAAAATCAATAACGAAAACAGGTGGTTAAATATTTTTCTGAAAAGGCGGCCGGTTGATATAATTATTTCCGACAATCGTTTCGGATTCTATTCCAGATCGGTTGAATCTGTTTTTATCACGCACCAGCTATGCATAAAAACCGGTATGGGCAACCTGACCGACCGTTTTGTGCAATGGCTCAACTATCGCAAAATTGCCAGGTTTGCCACCTGCTGGGTGCCCGATTTTAAAGGAGTCAATGCTTTGGCAGGGGAATTATCGAATCCCGCTAAGCTGCCACCGGTTACGGTTCAGTATTTAGGAGGACTTTCGCGTTTGCAACCCTGTTCAAACTATCATAGTCCGGAGCCGCTTGACCTGTTAATCATTCTTTCAGGGCCCGAGCCGCAACGCACCATTTTTGAAAATAAATTGTTGATCAACTTACAGGAATATAAAGGTCGTGCAGTGTTGGTGCGCGGACTGCCCCAGCGTGAGCACGCCATTGAGCAAAAAGGCACTGTTACCATTTACAATCATGCGCCGGTAAGCGAAATAAATAAACTGATCTGCAGCGCCCGATATATTATCAGCCGGGGTGGTTATACAACTATTATGGATTTGATGAAACTGGGTAAAAAAAGCATTGTAGTGCCAACGCCGGGGCAGGCCGAACAGGAATACCTTGCTTTATATCTTTCCCAAAAACAGGTTGTGCACCATTCGAACCAGGCTGATTTTTCATTACAGCATGTTCTGCGTAACGCCCCTGGTTTTCTGCAGCAGCAATTGACACCATTGCCGATGGACGCCTATAAGCAGGTGGTTTATCAGCTGGTTGAACAATTCAGTAAAGAGGATTAATGACTCCGACTCACTGTGCTTTCGGAAAATCAAAAAACCAATATTGTTTTTGGGCATCTTTAAACTGCTTCCAGTCCTGTATATCGGCTTTTATTGCAAATATGGAGCAGGTGGGCATGTCATCGACCCGTACATCGGTCAATTCGTTGGCAAACTCGGTAATACCGGGGTTATGTGAAAACAGGGCAATAGTATTTGCTTTGGAAGGGGCATTGGCAATGGCTGCATAAAAAGCCCCGGTGGCCGGCAGATATAAATCAGGCACCAGAATAATTTCATCCTTATCGCCCTCAAATTCTTTTACAAAAAGCGCTGCGGTTTTGCGGGCCCTTTTGGCGGGACTTGAAATAAAAGCATCGATGAAAACATTTCTATCAACAAGCCGTTTAGCCATTCGGGGAGCATCTTCTTTACCACGAGCATTTAACGGGCGATCAAAATCCGATACACCGGCATCATCCCAACTGCTTTTCGCATGCCTGACGAGAATAACTGATTTCATTTAATTGGTTTTTTATCAAGGATACCCGGAATTTATATGCCACTCAGGTTGTTCCTAAAAATATAATAGGGGGAATAAAATCCCCCTAAAAATAATGAGTTCGATCAAAGGAATCAGAAATTTAACAGGCCTGTTACTAATGGTCCCTCATAGGAAGCTAAACGGTCGGCAAGCCAATAGTGCCACAAATACTTTGCCAAATGCATTTAGTTGCAAGGGAAAGTACGTAGTAAAATGATGTATTTATCAACAGAAAAGATCGGAAAATTACAATCCGCTTGAGTTAATATAGTTAATAAGGGAGGCTGTGTTCTTTACTTTTAATTTTTTCAGAATGTTATGCCTGTGAACTTCAACCGTTTTAATTGAGATGGCTAATTTATCGGCTATCTCTTTCGACGATAATCCGTTTCTGATGAGGTTGATTACTTCGATTTCGCGTTCAGACAGCTGGTTCAAACCATCTGCGGCCTCATCTTCATTCATCATTTGATCAGAAAGAATATTTTTTACTTCCTGGCATATGTAAACATTACCTGCCTGTACCTGTTGAATGGCATCAAGCATTTCTTTTCGGGGTGAATTTTTGGTTACATAGCCTCTGGCGCCAAGCCGCAGCATTTTTTTGGCGTAGGCGGGTTGTGAGTGCATAGATACTGCAATGACCTTTGAACCGGGAGATAGTTTGCGGATCATTTTTAAAATGTCGAACCCGTTCAGGGGCGACATGTTAATATCGAGCAATACAATGTTGGGGCGTTTATCTCTGGCAATTTCAATGGCTCGCTGACCGTCGCCCAGCTCGGCAATAACCTCCAGTTCTTCGTTCCTGCCTAATAAATATGACCAGGTTTCACGAATTAAGGTGTGATCATCTACAATCATAATGGTAATCTTACTCATACGATGTTTTTTTCAGTAGTGTGTGAATGAACTTTTAATCTGCACAACGGCACGCAAAAACAGCCAAAACTGTTTTGTTTGAGACCTTTTTGTACAACTACTAATGTATGAGTCTTATACCGTTGTTTTCTGCCGGGTATCGAAGATGGAGTTACATATATTCCCGTACCTGATATTAAGCATTTTTTCTGATATAATCAAACCTGATTTAAAAAATGCTTAAATAATCTGGTAATTGTCAACAGAATAGGGTCCCTTTTAGTATCCGCGTACGTTTTTGCCTTCCATATAATTAATAAACGCTTTATTAACTACACGGTTGCCGCCGGGAGTAGGATAATTTCCAGTAAAATACCAGTCGCCTGTATTGGTTGGGCACGCCTTGTGAAGTGATTCAATGGTTTGAAATATCACCTGCACAGGCAAGGTAAGGCCTTTTGGAGTAATTAATTCTGCAATTTTATCGGAAATCTGTTCGGTTGTAAATGGTTTATATACCTGTTTTACTACATTTTCGGTATGCAATTGACCCATACGCTGCAATTCTTTGCACTTCTCATACAATTCCTGTAAACAGGCTTCTTTGCCGTTTTCTTTCATCAGCTCAATAGCCGCTTTGAAAGCAATAAAATCACCCAGTTTGCTCATGTCGATACCATAGCAATCGGGATAGCGGATCTGCGGAGCACTCGAAACCACAATGATCTTCTTAGGTTCAAGCCTCGCCAGCATACGCACAATGCTTTCTTTAAGGGTAGTACCGCGTACAATGGAGTCGTCGATCACCACCAGGGTATCGGCGCCTTTTTCGACCGTACCGTAAGTTACGTCATAAACGTGTTGCACCATTTCATTACGGCTTACATCTTCCGTAATAAATGTGCGCATCTTAACGTCTTTTATAGCAATTTTCTCAATACGTATTTTACGATTGATCATCTCCGACAGCTTCTCTTCGGTAATATCTTTTCCCCACGATAAAATTCGTTGAATTTTTACCTTCTTTAAATAATCGTCGAGGCCCTTCCACAAACCATAAAAAGCTACTTCGGCCGTATTGGGTATAAAAGAAAAAATGGTATTCTTAAGATCGTAATCTACCGCACTCAATATCTGGTCGCTGAGGTTGTAACCAAGCGCAATTCGCTCGCGATATATCTTTTCGTCGCTGCCTCTTGAAAAATAAATACGTTCAAAGCTGCAGGCCCGGCGTTCTTTGGGCTCCACTACTTTATCTATTATGATCGATCCATCGGCTTTTGCTATCAGGGTCATACCCGGCATCAGCTCCTTCACTTCGTTTTCTCCTACATTAAACACCGTGCGAATGGCCGACCGCTCAGAAGCAGCTACAATTATATCCTCATTTATATAATAATAAGCAGGGCGAATGCCATTGGCATCGCGAAAAACAAAGGAGTCGCCATTGCCCAGCAGACCACCAACAGTAAAACCGCCATCGAACAAAGGCACTGCTTTTCGCAATACCCCAAGCACATCCACATCGCCGGGCGATTCTTCATCATATTTCACCAAAAAATGATGGATCACTTCCATCATAGCGGCCAGATCGCTTTGCTTCTGGAACTCGCCGGGTTCAATATTAATGAGGTCGAATAATTCGTCGGTATTAACCAGGTTAAAATTACCGGCCAGGGCCATGTTGCGGGCCGGGATGGTATGCCGTTTTATAAAAGGATGGCAAAATTCAGCATTGTTCTTTCCCTGTGTGCCATAGCGCAGGTGACCGAGCAATAATTCGCCTAAATACGAAATGTGCCCTTTCATGAGGCCGGGATGCTTCATTACATCGGGCTGGTATTTTTCCAGCTCCTTTACTTCCTGATTTATTTGTCGGAAAATATCGGCAATTGGCTGCGGAGCACTGCTGCGAATGCGTTGTAAAAAGGGATAACCAGGTTCAACATTCAGTTTTACAGCTGCTACACCAGCGCCATCCTGGCCCCGGTTGTGCTGCTTTTCCATGAGCAGGTACAGTTTATTAAGGCCCCACATTACTGTACCGTATTGTTGCAAATAGTAGGAGAACGGCTTCCGTAACCTGATGAATGCCAATCCGCATTCATGTTTTATTGCATCACTCATGAATAGCTCCTGGGTTGAAAAAGAAAGCGCAAAGTTACAGCGAAAAAAGTTACAAAGAAGATAAAGAGTAGAAGTGGGGAGAAGAAAATAAAAAAAACCCCCAGTCTTCATAGGTATTGGGGGTTGTTCCTCTTTAGGACATTGGATCAATATCTGCGCCGGTTTAGTTTTTAGTTAAACGGGCATTGGACGGTTCGGTTTTCATCAGGATTTGGACCTTTGGACGTTGGATTTTGTTGCTTCCATTGGATATTGGTACTGCTAAATTCCTACATTTTCTGAAAGAAATCATAAATCTTTCAGTGTATTTCTGACACTTAATGAATTTTTTCAGCCGGAACTAATGGTTTACACGTATATGACCATCTAAATGACCCCCATTTGGCCACTATGAAACCACTTATTTTCCGGTTTTTGCATATGTTGCCGCCAAAAATTCTACATATACTTTTTGCATATGTAAGTAAAAAACCAACTAACTGTGCATGGTACCTGCTAAATGCTGGTGGCAACGTTGTTGATAAAGTTCACCAGCGAAGCTGAATTTTTTAGCTTCAGTTTTTTCAGAATATTATGCCGGTGCACCTCTACAGTTTTGAGCGAAATATTAAGGGTACCCGCAATTTCTTTCGACGACTGGCCTTCTTTAATAAGGTTAATGATCTGAATTTCGCGCTCGGTTAATGCGTTTACATTCGGCACATCTTTATTTTCTTCAAGCACCAGTTCAGAAATATTATTTTTTATTTCATCGCAAATGTATTTGTTACCGTTATGCACCTCCATGATGGCAGTAATCATTTCTTCTTTGGATGAGTTTTTGGTAACATAGCCGCGGGCGCCTATCTGCAGCATTTTTTTCGCATATGCGGGCTGCGAGTGCATTGAAATACCAATAATGCGCGATGCCGGAGAAACTTTTCTGATTTTTTCGGTGGCTTCAAAGCCCGAAATAGGCAGCATGTTAATATCCATGAGCACTATTTGCGGTTTTTTGTTTTTAGCCATTTCAACCGCCTGCTCCGAATCGCCGCACTCGGCCACTACGGTAAACCGGGGGTCATTATTCAGAATGAAGCTCCAGGTTTCACGTATCAGTTTGTGATCATCAGCAATTAATACACTTATTTTTTCCATAACCAAACGGGGGATTTTAAATATTTGAAATAGGAACGTTTATTTTTAGCTTACAGCCCTGTTCCAAAGCCGTAACAATATTTACACTGCCATTAAATAACTGCACGCGACTTGTTATATTGGATAAACCAACGCCTTTTTTTAACCGAATATTTTCCAGTTCAAACCCTTTGCCATCATCGCTTATGGTAAGGTCAACAACATGGCCTTCGGCATCGGCTATTAATTCAATCACCAGGTTATTCGCCGCCGCATGTTTGAGCACGTTATTAACCTGCTCCTGAATGATGCGAAAGAGCATCAGCTTTCTTTTTTCATCCAGCAAATCGTCAACCGATCCTGTATAATAAAATTCAACATGTAATTTTTTGGTAGCTTTTATATTTTCAACCAGGTCCTGAATTGAATCTACCAGGCCGAGGTCGCCAACGCTGGGTGGTACCAGTGAACGGGAAATAGTACGAATTTCATTAATAGCATCTGAAATATTACGGGTGCACCGGCTGATGAGGTCGAGTCGGCTGTCATCATCGGTTTGCGCCAGTTCGAGGTACAATTTGGCGGTCGACAAAATCTGGTTTACATTGTCGTGAAGCTCCTTGCCAATTTCGGCCCGTTCTTTTTCCTGTGCATTTACCACTGCCTGTGCAATCAGTTTTTGTTTGTCGACCTCCTGTTTCAGCAGCTTTTTTTCAAGTTCCTTTTTATCGGTGATATCCTGCATCGAGCCCACCATACGGGCAATTTTTCCGGTATGGTCGTAAATCAAAAAGCCGCGGTCGTACACCAATGTATATTCACCATCGGGCTTTCTGAAACGGTATTCATCTTCCCAAATTTGTGAGGTGTTACCGTTTATAAACTTATCCAACCCCGATATTACCCGTTCCCGGTCTTCGGGGTGAATGCAGTTTTCCCAAAAGTTCGATGAGTTATCGATATAACCGGGCTTAAAGCCAAACAGGGTGTAAATGCCTTCGCCCCAGTACAGCGTATTGGTATTTACATCCCAGTCCCAGATAGCATCATTGGTAGCTTTTGTTACCAATAAATACCTTTCGTTGCTTAGCCTGATCTTCGACTCGGCGATTTTGTTTTCGATAATGATCCTCAGCAAACTGCTTACACGCTCAAATAAATTCAGTTCTTTTTCGGTAGGTACGGCGCAAAAACGGCGATACACGGCAATGGTTGCCAGCACATCGTTCGTTGCATTAATAATAGGGAACGACCAACATGATTTTAACCCATAGGGTAATGCGAGGTGTTTATAATCGGCCCACAGGGGGTCTGTTTCAATATCGGTTGTAATTATTCTTTCTTTCAGATATGCAGCCGTACCACACGAACCTACCACCGGACCAATTTTGGTACCATTAATGGAGGCTGCATACTCTGCCGGCAGGCTGGGGGCCGACAAATGTTGAATGGTTAATTTATCGTCGCTCAGAATAATTACCGAACACAATGTTTCGGGAAAAGTTCGTTCGAGCCCTTCAAGAAAAAAGTCAACGGTTGCTTTTAATGACGAAGCAGGCCGCGCATTCACTTTCAGTACTTCTTTCTCAAGTTCTACCAGACTTTCCTGCTTTTTACGTTCGGTTATATCGCGGAAATAAATAAATGCCCCCTGCGAAAACGGGTATATACTGGTTTCGAGCCAGCGGTTATATACCGGAATATAATGTTCAAAATTGGCTGAGGTGCCGTTATTGATTGCTTCAATGTAATGATGGTATTCGTCGGTTGCGCCTAAATTGGGGAATACCTGTTTTACGCTCAGCCCGATTACATTTTTTGCTTGCAACCCGGTTATGCGCTCAACGGCATGGTTCCACAAAATAATGTGCAGGGTTTTATCTACTGCAATAAATCCATCGGTTATGCTGGCTAATATATTCGTAATACGTTCAGAATATTCGCTAAGTTGCTGCTGGCTGCGCTTCAGCTCAATTTGCGCCGCCTTTTTTTGTGTAATATCAACAAACGACGATACTACAGCATCGGGGTGTATGCGCTGCTGTGTATAATAAACCGGCTCGGTGTTCATTGATATCCAAACCAGCGTACCATCTGAACGCTGAAAGCCAAGTGTTACATTTTGCAGCGAATTACCTGTTTTAAGTGTTATCAGCGAAGGATGCTGATCGGTAGCCAGGGGCGTTCCATCTTCATAAATACACAGGTTTTCGGTTCCGCAGGCAGTTCTGCCGATCAATATGCTGGCCGGTATGCCCAATATAATTTCTGCACTATGGTTACAGGTTATGATCTCGCCGTTTTTATCGTGCATCATAATGCCTTCGCCCAGGGCATGTACTACCGAGCGATATCTTTCTTCATTAATACGTAAGGCTTCCTGCGATTGCCGCGCCTCGGTGATATCGCGGTAAATACCTGCGAGCCCTATGCGCGTACCGCGCTCATTTTTTACAAACGACAGGGAGCAATACAGGTAAATACGTTTTGCATCGTGGCGGTTGTACCAGGCTTGTCCTTCCCAGTTGCCTGTTTCGTGCAGTTGTTTTAATGCATCTTCCCAGGTATTGGAAACATAGGTGAGATCGATAAAATCGGTTAACCGTTTTCCAACTATTTCATTGCGCTGAATGCCGTATATGGTTTCAGCCGCTTTATTAAATGATATTACTGTAAAATCAAGGTCGGTTGATATAATGCCTTCCGAAACATCTTCCATCACCTGAACCTGAAAGCGGATCTTTTCTTCGGCCAGCTTACGATCGTGTATATCTACTATGGAGCCGATATATCCTACAAAGGTGCCATCTTCCAAAAAGCGGGGGGCGCCGTGGTCGAGCACCCAGCGGTATTCGCCTTCTTTATTTTTAAGCCGGTACTCCAATACAACGGATTCCCTGAACTTAAAATACTTTTTATATTTTTCGATGGCTACCGGTATATCGGCGGGGTAAATGATCTTTTCCCATCCATCGCCTTTAACATCATTAATAGTTACACCGGTAAATTGTTCAAAACATTTATTTACGTATATCGTATTATCTATTTCATCCGACACCCAAATCATTACGGGGGCGGCATCGGCAAACTGCCTGAAGCGATCTTCACTTTCGCGAATCGCCTGTTCGGCCTGCCTTCGTTCGGTAATATCTTTATTAACGGCAATAATATCGGTAATGCGGTTATACTTATTTTTTAACAGCGAAACCGACGACCAGAAAACGATCTTTTTCTTATCTGATGGCCGAATAAAAAAGGCTTCTCCTGACCATGTGCCGTTTTCATACAATTCGTGCAACAGTTTTTCGGATGTGGTGTTCTGGTAGTTAAGCTCAATAAATCCGTCGAGCATATGGCCCATAATATCGGCGGCCTTTATACCGAATAATTTTTCTGCTGCGTGGTTCCAGCTTCTGATACGAAAATCGGCGTCGGAAGAAACTACAGCATCAAATACATTCTCAAGCACACTGGCCTGGTACCGGTTGGCTTTTTCGGCCATGCGTTGCTGTGTGATTTCGTTTTGGGTGGTCCAAACCCGCAACAGCCTGTTGTTTTCAACAACACCTACGAGGTTATTGAGAAAATATCGTTGGTTGCCTTCGTGATCGATGTGCATCGATAACCGGCGATACAGCTTATATCCCTGCTGAATAAACTCACGTACAATTTGATTGGTAACCGGCTCATTGCTATCAAAAAAAACGGATATCTTTTTGCCGGTTAAGGCTGCGGCATTTTTATAGCCGTAAAAATGCGCCATCTGATCGTTACATTCTGCCATATAGCCTTCGAACAATTGTTGCAGCTGTTCGTCTTCGCTATCGTGAATATTGATCGGCTTTTGTAATTCGCACCGCCATATAATTTCAGAGCTTTGCTGTACAAATACCTGGTACCGTTCAATTACATCTTTCAGCTCCTGATGTGCATTTTTTAACTGAATGCTTTTTTGTTCAATGGCCAGCTCTACCTTTTTCTTTTCCGAAATGTCGGTGATGCGCTGGGCAAGCCCTTTGGGCGATCCATCGGCATGAAAAAGGGGAGATATTTTTGAATTAAACCACCTTATTTCATCATCGGCAGCTATAAAAAAATCGCGGTATTCAATTTCGTTTTTATGCAACAATGCCTGCTGCAGGTCTTCGGTAAACAATTGGGCAATGTAGGGTTCGCCGGCAAATACCTGTTGTGGTGTTTTGCCTAAAAATTCAGCAGGCAATATTTTAAGCAATGTGCTGTTATGGCACCATACTTTTTTAAACCTGAACTGCTCATCATACTCAAAAACTATATCATCGAGCGAGGATACAATGAGATCAAGTTCTTCGCTTTTTGCTTTCAGCTCGGTTTCAAACTGGTTTTTGTCGGTAACATCGCGGCCTGCAAGCAATATTAAATGATCATCCTGCAAATGGGTAACCGACCACAACAGCCATTTTACCTTCCCCTTTTGGTAATATCTTGCTTCAAACTGTTTTCCGTTATTTAAGATATTATCAATATCAGGTATCGAAGGCCTGTCGCCGGTATGAACAAAATCAATAAATAATTTGCCGTGCAATACTTCTTCACCTTCGCCCAGCAGCTCAGTAAAAGCCTGGTTTACTTTTTTGAATATGCCCGAAGCATCAACAAGGCATACGGGATCGCCCGATCTGCGGAAAAATTTTTCGAACAGGTTAAAGGCGTCGCCTGTATTTGCCTGAGCTTTAACATCAACAGCCTTCCACTCTAATATGGCTGCTTTTTTATTACTCTTCTTTTTATGTTTGATTTTAAAAACAACGGTGTGGCCGGGGCTGCCTTTAAGATGCAATGGAACCAGTGAGCCATCTTCGATACCATTATTTAGTATGGAAGAAATTTTGGCTTTATGGCCGGCATCAATAATTTTTTTTATAGAATTTCCAGGGAGTTCTTTTTGCTGTTTACCTAAAAACAAAAGAAGTGAGGGGGAGGCAGACAGAATGATACCCGCGTTATCAGTTTGCAGGCGGAGGGCGCTAAAATCAGGACCTACATCAGGAATGGATTTCTTTGACTGTTTAAGCATACAGCTTTTGAAAGTATTACATGATAATTATAAGGCTCTATTTACATGTAAATACTTATACAAAGTACTACAAAGCTGGTTTATAAAAACATAATATCATACGTTTTCTGGGTTATTTAAGGGTTTTCTCTTACTTTTTTCTGGCTGATTACCGCATATACAGGTGAGATAGTAACTATGGGTATATATAACACTTTATCAATGGGTTGGCCATAAAAGCAAACCGTGCCACAGCTTTGAGCCGTGGCACGGTTAAAAAAAGGCACCGGTTTGGTATATCCGGTGCCTTTTTATAAATGATATTTCGACTTCGCTCAATGAAAAATCCCTTCGACCCGCCAGGTGGTCGGGCAGGCTTCGCTCAGGGCTACTTGCCGGGGGCCGAAGCATACTGCATCCAGTTATGCAGGGTGCTGCAGTTTTTGAACTCCTCGTCGATCATAATGTAATACGAAGGAATTTTAGAAGCGAACCAGGTTTCAAGCGAGCGTTGCTTTTTTATTTCTATGGCTTCTTTGGCCAAACGGTCGTAATCGTCTTTTATATTTTCACGGTGTGGCGTAGTGCGTGTTTTAAGATAAACGATCCTTACGCCTTTTTTGCCTCTTTCATCGGTGAACGGAGTAGGTTTCGAATACTCACCTGCCTTCAGGTTGGTTTTTGCCAGTAATTCAACCATGTCTTTATCTAACTGGCCCAACTCCATTAATGTACCTGTTTGTCCCTGTCTTATACCACCGGTGAATTTTGAATTGTCGTCTTCGCTGTATCTGTTCACTGCTTCACCAAAGGTTATGGTACCTGCAATTAATCTGGCGCGAACAGAATCTAATTTATTGATGGCTTCGTTGATTTCGTCGTCGGTAACTTTCGGAATACGTAATATATGGCGCACGACGGCATCGTCACCAGCCCGGCTTACCATTTGAAGAATATGGTATCCGAATTTCGATTTAAATACCGGGGAAATCTGTCCTTCTTTAAGCCTGAAAGCATTGTTCAAAAAGGCGGGGTCCCAGCTTTTTTCGGAACGGTTTATGGAATATTGTCCGCCGTTTTCCTTACTGCCGGGGTCATCGGTATACAACCTTGCCAGCGTTTCAAATTTCTGCTGGCCCGATTCAACCTGCTTTTTAAAATCATTCAGTTCGTCGATGGTTAATTTTTCGAGGTCACGGCTTGCTTTTGGAAAAACAATTATTTCGCCTATTTCAACCATCGATTCGTAAAAGGGTAAGTTATTCTGATCTTTCTTTGAAAAATAGTCTTTTACTTCCTGCGGGGTAATCTTAACACCTTCTACTATTTTATCGCGCATGCGTTCGGCCAGTTTCCTTTCTCTAAAAGTTTGGCGAAAATCTTCTTTGATCTGGTAAACGGTTCTGCCAGCGATCTCTTCGAGGGCTTCCTTGGAACCGTACATATTTATAAAACCGCGGATCTGATTATCGAGCAGGGCGTCTATTTCATCATCGCCTACCTGAATGGAGTCTTTCTCGGCCTGCAGCACCAATGCTTTCAGGGTAAGAATTTGTTCCATGATAGAACAATTGGCGTTTTCGGGTATTTGTTCCCCGCGCCGCTGCCGGTCGAGTATATCGTTATATACATCTGATTTCAGAATAATTTTATCGCCCACAATGCCAACTATTTTGTCGGCCACCACCTTGCGGGGAGCCTGGGCAAAAGCTATTGTACCTAACAATAAGGCTGAAAGGAAAGTAAAAACAGATTTCATCTTACAGTTTTTGAAGAGATAAGGCGAATTTAGTGGTTACCCCAATGATTATACAGTGGAGGTAAGGTTATTTAACAAAAGAATAAGCTGATAAGGCACAAGATTCAAGATACAAGGCTCAAGGTCCTGGAACCAGGGCATAAGAAAGAAAAAAGGCACAGGAAACAAGGGAAAGCCCGAAACTCAGGACTTGTACCTTGTAACCTGTGCCTTGTACCTTTATAATGTTCGTTTTACTTCTTCCAATTCAAAGGCTTCGATGATGTCGCCTACCTTAATATCATTAAAGTTTTTAACGGTTAAACCGCATTCCATACCCGAAACAACGTCTTTCACATCGTCTTTGAAACGCTTTAATGACTGCAGTTCAGCACTTTGACCTTCACCTTTGGGATATTCAACGATACCGTCGCGAATTACGCGGATCTTCGAGTTACGCTGAATTTTTCCATCCAGTACATAACATCCGGCAACGGTTGCTTTATCGAATTTGAATACATTGCGCACTTCAACATTGGCCACGATCTTTTCAGTGATCTTCGGCTCCAACATACCTTCCATCGCGCTCTTGATTTCTTCGATGGCATTGTAGATGATGGAGTACAGTTTAATTTCCACTCCTTCATTTTCGGCCAGTTTGTTAGCCTGTGCCGAAGGCCGTACGTTAAATCCTAATACAATGGCGTCGGATGCGGTAGCCAGCATAACATCGCTTTCGCTGATGGCACCCACTGCCTTATGTACAACCGATACTACAATTTCTTCGGTACTTAACTTCTGCAATGAGTCGCTCAACGCTTCAACCGATCCATCCACGTCGCCCTTGATGATCAGGTTCAACTGTTTGAAGTTGCCCAATGCCAAACGACGGCCAATTTCATCGAGCGTGATATGCTTTTTGGTACGTATACCCTGTTCGCGTAAAATTTGTGCGCGGCGGTTGGCTACTTCTTTAGCTTCGGCTTCATCTTCGTATACCCGGAATTTTTCACCAGCCTGCGGGGCACCATTCAACCCTAATATCAGCACGGGTGTTGAAGGGGGCGCATCACCCACCGATTTGTTCCGTTCGTTGAACATGGCCTTGACACGGCCATAAAACTGACCGGATACAACCAGATCGCCTTTTTTCAGCGTTCCGTTCTGAACCAGTACGGTAGCCACATATCCACGTCCTTTATCGAGCGTAGCTTCTATAATAGTACCTGATGCTTCGCGATCGGCATTTGCTTTCAGATCGAGCAGTTCGGCTTCAAGCAAAATTTTCTCAAGCAACGAGTCTACATTCAATCCTTTTTTAGCACTTAATTGCTGGCTTTGGAATTTACCGCCCCATTCTTCAACCAGCAGGTTCATACCGGCCAGTTGTTCATAGATCTTTTGCGGATTGGCGCCTTCCTTGTCGATTTTGTTTATCGCAAAGATCATCGGAACGCCGGCAGCTTGTGCGTGGCTGATAGCTTCCTTAGTTTGCGGCATCACCGCATCATCGGCAGCAACAACAATTACAGCAATATCGGTAACCTTGGCACCACGGGCACGCATGGCAGTAAACGCTTCGTGACCCGGTGTATCGAGGAATGTTATTTTCTTACTATTCGGCAATGTTACCTCATAGGCACCAATGTGCTGGGTGATACCACCCGCTTCACCGGCCACCACGTTAGCGCTACGAATGTAGTCGAGCAACGAGGTTTTACCGTGGTCAACGTGACCCATGATGGTAACAATAGGCGCCCGGTGCGACAGATCTTCATCAGCATCTTCTTCGATCTCTTCCTCCATTTCCATCTGCTTTTCCATATCGATGAACTCTGCCTCAAATCCAAACTCACCGGCTACCAGTTCAATTACTTCGGCATCGAGACGCTGGTTGATACTCACCATCAGACCCAGGCTCATACACTTGCTGATAACTTCGGCAAAGCTTACGTCCATCAGATTGGCCAGTTCGCTTACGCTGATGAATTCCGTTACCTGCAGCTTATTGTCCTGCTGATCGCCGGCGCCCTGTTCGGCCATACCCTGACGTTTTTCATAACGTCGTTTGGCTTTGAGGTTCTTTCCGCGGCCACCGCCACCAGACAATTTAGCCTGTGTTTCGCGTATTTTATCCTGTATTTCTTTTTCGTTGATCTCTTTGGGCTCGCGCGATATATGGCGATTGCCTCCTGGCCGGTTCGGGCCACGATTACCACCACCTCTGAAATTACCGCCGCCGCCTTGCTGGTGACCGCCCTGGCGGTTACCCTGGCCCTGGCCGTGACCATGTTGCTGGCCACCCTGGCCTCCACGCTGATCGCCGGGTTCTCTTTTTTTGAAGAGATGTTGAGCCCGTTCCTGCGGCGTTTGCTGTTGATCTTTCTTTTCTATAGGAATACGCTTGCGCTTCCTTTTTTCCTCGTTGGGCTGCTTCGGTTTGGTGCGGGCTTCGTCGCCAACCGGTAGTTCAATTTTGCCCAGAATTTTCGGTCCCGTAAGTTTATCTGCTTTAATATTTTCAATGACCGGTTGCTGCGCTTCCTCTTTTTCCTCTTCCTTTTGTTTCGGAATTTCTTTTACCGGTGGCACAGCTTCCGGTTCTTTTTTCTTTTCAACTATTATAGGCTGAGCAGGTGGGGCCACTTCTTCTTTTGGCTTTTTCACCTTTTCCTCTGCCACGGGTGCGGATTCTTCTTTGGGCTTTTTCGGCTTTTCTTCCCGAACCGGCGGTTTTTCTTCTTTCGGTTGTTTAACCGGCTGTTGTTGTTCAGGTTCTTTTTTCTTTACAACAATAGGCGTTTTCTTTGGCCTGGTCGATGAATCAATAGCCGAAAGATCGATTTTGTCTAATACTTTAGGCCCTTCAATTTCGGGCGTTTCGACCTTTGTTATTTCGGGTTGTTGCGGTTGAGGCTCAGGCTGAGGTTTTTCCTCGACTTTGGGCTCTTCTACAACTTTTTCTTCTTCTTTTACTTCTATTATCGGAACTACTTCCGGCGTTTCCGGAATTACCGGCGTTTCCGGCGTTTCAACAATTACAGGCGGTGGCGGAGGGGGCGGCGGTGGAGGAGCTACCTCAACAACTTCTTCTACTTTCTTTTCTTCAACAACCGGAGCCGGTTCCTGTTTTTTAACCACTTCTTTTTTCACAGCCACAGCAGCGGCAGCAGCATCTTCTTCTTTCTTTTTCTTTGCTTCCAAACTTCCCTTCGGCAGATCGATCTGGTCGCTTTTTAACTTGGCCACTTTATCACTCTGGAATTCCTGTTGCAAAGCGCGATACATATCCTCCGTCAGTTTAGACGTGGGTTTTAGATCGTCTTTGCTAAATCCCTTTCCTACCAAAAAGTCTACCAGCGTTTCCTTGCCGATGTTAAACTCTTTGGCTGCGGCCATTAATCTAAGTGTTGTTGTTTCTGCCATTCGTTATTGTAAGACAATTTTTTGTTTTGTTTGCTGTTTGGATAAGCAAATTACTCTTAAAAAGTCACATTGATCACATTTGTGACTACAGTCATAAAGTCAAAATAGTCATATTGTCCATAATAGTCATATAACAAAATCCTTTATATGACTTTTTGACTCATTTGACTTTTTTGGCATACCTAACCAGCATGACCTTGTCTTCGCCTATCCTTTTTCAAATTCTTCATTCAATATGCGGCGTACTTCATTGATGGTTTCTCTTTCAAGGTCGGTTCTTCTTTCCAGTTCTTCGGGTGTAAGATCCAGCACACTGCGCGCTGTATCACAACCGATGCGTTTAAACTCATCAATAACCCAGGTTTCAATTTCATCGCTGAATTCTTCCAGATCGATATCGAATTCCTGGGGTTCGCCTTCTGTATCGCGATAAACGTCGATACTAAATCCTGTTAATTCCTGTGCCAGCTTAATATTCACGCCTTTTTTACCGATTGCCAGCGACACCTGGTCGGGTTTCAGGTACACATTGGCCTGTTTTTTATCATTATCCAGCTCCATGCTGGTGATTTTGGCAGGTGTGAGCGAGCGCTGAATCAACAGCTGAATATTATTGGTCCAGTTAATTACGTCGATGTTTTCATTTTTCAGTTCGCGAACGATACCATGGATACGGCTACCTTTCATACCAACGCAGGCGCCTACGGGGTCGATACGATCGTCGTAGGATTCTACGGCTACCTTGGCTCTTTCGCCAGGTTCGCGCACTATTTTTTTAATAACAATTAAGCCATCAAATATTTCAGGCACCTCAATTTCAAGCAGTTTTGCAAGGAAAGAGGGAGAGGTACGGGATAAAATAATGACCGGAGAATTGTTTTTTAATTCTACTTTTTTAACAACGGCGCGGATATTTTCACCTTTCTTGAAATAGTCCTGCGGAATTTGCTCCGACTTTGGCAATATTAATTCATTCCCTTCTTCGTCGAGCAATAAAATTTCCTTTTTCCAAACCTGGTATACTTCAGCGCTGATAATTTCACCAATGCGATCGCCATATTTTTTAACCAGTACGTTCTTTTTAAGGTCGCTTATACGGCTTGCCAGGGTTTGTTTGGCGGCGAGAATGGCGCGACGGCCAAAATCGAGAATATTTATTTCTTCATATAATTCTTCCCCAACTTCAAAATCGGGTTCAATTTTTACGGCATCACTGTATGCAATTTCTGCCAGAGGGTCCATAACAGCTCCGTCTTCGACAATAGTACGACGGCGCATAATTTCCAGGTCACCTTTTTCGGCATTCACAATTACGTCAAAATTCTCATCACTGCCATATTTTTTACGCAGCAGGGTTTTGAAAACATCTTCCACCACTTTCATCATGGTAGGACGATCAATATTTTCCGCTTCCTTGAAGTCTGCGAAGGCCTCTATCAGGTTGATGCTTGCCATATGCTACATTTTTTTTTCCGTCCCGCAGGGCGGGAGCGAAAGCTATTAAAATACTGTTTGAATTTTTGTTGATTTTATTTGATCAAATAGAAAGTTATGCTGCAGCACTTCTTTCTTTTTATTTTTCCCTTTTGTTTCTTCTACCGTAATAGCCTGATCGGTTACTTCGAGCAGTTTACCGGTAACTTTTATACCGTCTTTCAATATCACTTCTACCATGCGGCCAATATTTTTTTTGTATTGCCTGAACAACTTGAGTGGTTCATCAACGCCGGGAGAGGATACCTCAAGCGAAAAATCTCCATTAGGGAACAGATTTTCCTCTTCAATTTTTTTGTATAAAGCCCGGTTCCAGGAGATGCACTTTTCAATAGTTACTCCCTGGTCACCATCCAAAAAAAGCTTTACGTTATTGGTGGGTTTTATCTTAATCTCAACCAGGAAGTAAGCCGGGTCATTAGCCAGCATATCCTGTAACATTTTTTCAATTGCCTGTACTGGTGTTTCCATGCTCTTACGGGAAATAAAGAAGGGAACGATTCCGTTCCCTTTCTAATCATCTTTTGCCTTAGCAAAGGTAAGGTAATTAGATAATTAATTCCAAAATACCTGTTGTTAATTTTGCAAGAAATAGTTTTAATACCCGAAGTCAGAACTAAGAAGTCGTCCCGATAGCTATCGGAACGAAGCAATTAATATGGCAGGGGGTAATGTATAAGATGGGGGAATTTTTGTTTGTACGCCTGGTCCGTTATGAACTTTTGGGGCGCTGCATTTGTTGATAGAATACGCATTGGATGTAGCATACCGGGGAAAGTTTATCGCTCTTTTTTCGGTTGTTGCACCACTGGTTAAAATTTGATTTTGTGCGCCTTAACAGTTTTTTTGGGGCGCCATTTGTACCTTTAGCTTTTATTGTATGATGTTAGCACGCATTTTATTATACATATTGCTGGCCTATTTCATTTTCAGGTTTGTATTTAATTTTCTGGCCCCGTTGGTAAAAGTTTCGTTAAGAATGCGCCGCCAGATGAAGGAATTTCAACGTCAAAACCAGCAGGGGCAGTATCAGCAAAACACCCCGAACGGTTCTAATAATAATACTACTACACAAAATAACGGCTCCGCTACCCAACCCAAAGCGGGGGAATACATTGATTTTGAGGAAGTAAAGGACTGAAAATAATGAATATCGAATGAAAAATATCGAATATCGAATTTTAAATGTCGAAGGCTGAAGTAACCCCTGAAGGTTGTTTTTACTTCTACATTCAATATTCGTTATTCATTATTCAATATTTATTTCAGAGGTCTACATCCAAAACAGTTTTACCATCTGTCAGATGCAGAGCCTGTAAACCAGCCTGGCGTGCGCCTTCAACATTTACAAGGGCATCGTCGATAAACAGGGTGGTCGAAGCATCTATCTTACAATCCTGAATTACATATTTAAAGGCGGCTACGTCGGGTTTTCGCTGGTTGATGATATGCGAATAATATGCCTTTTCGAAATGGTCGTCGAGCAAATTGCCATATACCGTTTGATAACTTTTTTGAAAATACTGCAGGTGAATGGCGTTGGTATTGCTGAATAAAAACAGGCGGTATCGGGTTTTTAACCGGTTTAAAAAATGCACCCTTTCCTGCGGAAAATCGAGCAACATCATATTCCAGGCATCAATAATTTGCTGATGCGTAGTACCCGGGTGCGCCAGCTCGCGTGCTTTTTCAACAAATTCCTCATCGGTTATTGTTCCTGTTTCGTACTGTTTAAAAAAGGAAGCTGCATGGCCTATGCGAAAAAGGTCATCAATTTGGGTAAGCCCCAGTTTGATGAACTCGTTTCGGGTACGTTGCATATCGAGGTTCAGTAAAACCCCGCCCAGGTCGAATATGATATTTTGTACGGATGGCATGCCGCAAAATTAGTCTGAAAGACCGAAAGTCAGAAAGTCAGAAAGAATCAGGCCGCCAACTGTATATTCTTCCGGACTTTTCGTCTTTCGGACTTCCCGACTTCCGGACTTTTCATCAGCAAAGCCGTGCCACGGCTTGCCCTTCGACTACGCTCAGGGCTTACGGAGCAATCCTTCGATTACGCTCAGGACTGCGCTCAGGACTTTACTGCACCAGCTTAAAATCAGCCTCTTTCACATCCCTGCTGTTGGTACCGATGAAAAGTTTAAAATCGCCGGGCTCGGCCACATATTTTAAATCGCTGTTATAGAACTTAAGGTCGTTAACGGTGATGGTGAAACTAACGGTTTTTGATTCACCGGCTTTGAGAAACACCTTTTGAAAGCCTTTTAATTCTTTTACCGGCCGGGTTACACTGCCCACCATATCGCGGATGTACAACTGTACGGTTTCTTCGCCATCATATTTTCCGTCGTTGGTTACCATAACCGTGGCAGTTAGCGATTGACCAGGTTTCATGGTTGTTTCGCTCAATTTTATGTGGCTGTAGGTAAAGGTGGTATAGCTGAGCCCATACCCGAAGGGATACAATGGGTCGTTACTAACATCGAGGTAATTGCTTTTGAATTTGGGGTCACCGCTTTCGTATGGCCGTCCGGTATTCTTGTGATTATAGTAAATGGGAATTTGTCCTACATTACGCGGAAAGCAGGTAGTTAGTTTGCCCGATGGATTGTAATTACCAAACAGCACATCGGCAATGGCGTTACCGGCTTCGGTTCCGGCAAACCAGGCTTCCAATATAGCAGGCGCCCGTTCCTGAATACGCGAAACAGTTAGCGGTCTTCCGTTCAATAAAACTACTACCAGCGGCTTGCCGGTCGTTACGAGGGCATCTATGAGCTTTTGCTGGTCGCCGGGAATATCCAAACTGGTACGACTGGCCGATTCGCCCGACATTTCGGCGGCTTCGCCTACTACAGCCACCACCACATCGGCCTTACCGGCTGCATCAACCGCTTCCTGAATCAGGGAGTCGGGCGACCGGGGATCAATTTCAGTGGGAGGCCCAAACGGACTGATGCGTTTGGCAAAGGCAGTATCGTTGGTAATATTGGCGCCTTTGGCATAGAGTATTTTCACGGCATTGCCCGCTACATTCTGAATGCCCTGTTGAATGGTAATACTTTTGGACCTATCGCCCGAAACAGCCCATGTGCCCAGCATTTCAGCCTGATTATTGGCCAGCGGACCCACCAGCGCAATAGTGCCTGATTTTTTTAACGGTAATACCTTTCCTGCATTTTTTAACAATACCATTGAACGGGCGGCAATTTCGCGGGCGGCCGAGCGGGTTTCGCCGGTTAATATTTCTTTAGTAAACCGTTGTTCGCTCACATACCGGTAGGGATCCTGAAATAAACCGAGCTTGTATTTTGATTCCAATATCCTGCGGCACGCATCATCAATTTGTTTTTGGGCAACTTTTCCTTCTTTCAGTGATTTGGTAAGTGTGGTTAAGAACCCCTCACCCACCATATCCATATCCAAACCGGCTTTCAGCGCCAGGGCAGAGCAGGTTTGCAAATCGCCCATGCCGTGGGCGATCATTTCGTTCACGGCGGTGTAATCCGATACTACAAATCCTTTAAACCCCCATTGGCGGCGCAATAAATCGGTAAGCAACCAGCGGTTGGCCGTAGCCGGAATACCATCTATTTCGTTGAACGAACTCATTACGCTACCCGCACCGGCATCAACAGCCGCTTTATAGGGCGGCAGGTATTCGTTATACATTCTGATTCGGCTTATATCGGTGGTATTATAATCACGGCCCGCTTCGGCAGCTCCGTACAAAGCAAAATGTTTTACACAGGCCATTACGGTGTTATCTTTTGCCAGGTCGTTGCCCTGATATCCTTTTACCATAGCCCGGGCGATTTTTGAACCGAGATAAGGATCTTCGCCGGCGCCTTCGGCAATACGCCCCCAGCGCGGGTCGCGGGCTATATCAACCATGGGCGAAAAAACCCAGCACAACCCATCGGCTGTTGCTTCAGTAGCCGCAATACGCGCGCTTCGTTCAATCAGCGCCGTATCCCATGAGCATGACAATGCGAGCGGAATGGGAAAAATAGTTCGGTGACCATGTATTACATCCAAACCAAACAGCAGGGGAATTTTTAAGCGACTTTCTTTCATGGCCAGGTCCTGCGCCTGGCGTACTTTATCGGGGCCCGTTACGCCGAACAGTCCGCCAACCTGCCCCTTTCGAATCTTATCTTCAACACCTTTACTTACTACCGAACCGGTTGGCACACCCCAGCCGGGCGTTAAAAGATTCAACTGGCCGATTTTTTCTTCCACCGTCATTTTGTTCATCAGGCTGCTGATGAAGGCATTCATTTTGGCATCGGGTGTAGTTTGAGCTATAGCCGGTACCGTAAGAATTATTGCAACAACTAATAAATAACTCCTGATCATTTGCTCAATGTTTAGCGTATCTTTAAATAAAAGTATGCGTTCTCAAATGTGCATAATAAAAAATCTGTGTTTATTGCCCCTTTGGTAACTACTTATGGACTCCTTTCTTACTATCGCCTTACTATTCTATTACTATTCCCTTACTATTGTCTTACTTTTTATATGCCGTTACCATGGCGCAGGCATGCCGCAGCTATACATGCGATATACATGATGTATGGCCCATTACCCTACTCATTCTGCTTTTATCACTTTACTTCGTGCCGACACCCCGTTCTCGTTTATAGCTTCTATGCAAAAATAATAGGGTTTTTCTCTATCCATCGACTTACAGTAATATTCATTGCTGCTATGCACCATAATACAGTTGTATAATTTATCGGGGGCGGTGCCCATATAAATATTATAGGCATAGGCGTTATCAACCGGTGACCATTTAATCCAGGCGCTTCGTTTGTCTTTTTCGGTTCGCAATACAATAAACTGTTTTACCGTATCAGGTTTTGGGCCGTTGCCATTGCCAAACACACGTAATCCGCTGATGGCAAATTTGCCGCCGGGCATATGTATGTTTTCGAGTTTTATAAATCTGGTTTGAACCGGATTTTCCAGTTCAACATAATCATGCGGCACATCGGTTTTGTTGTTGCTTTTATCAATCAACAGCTTCCAGTTTTTGCCATCGGCTGAATGATATATTTTATACTGATGAAAGGCCTCCCGCCAACCCTCTCCGGTGGAGGGGTAGTTGCCCTGTTGCTTGCCCAAAAAATCAACATCCTGATCGGCATAATTAATTTGAATGGCCTGTACGGTGCTGATATTGCCCAAATCGGTTTGTATCCATTCGCCTTTGTTGCCTGTGGCGGCGCTCCAGTATGTTTTTATGTTTTCATCAACCGCATAGTTGGGGTAATAGCTTGCCAGAGTAGAAGATACCTGAACGGGTTTGTTGTAGTTGAGGAGCATCCAGCCGCAAAAGGCGGCCTCCCCCCGGCCCCCTCCGGTGGAGGGGGAGGTTGGTGATACCCGACTATTTTCCTGAGCACCTTGCTTTTTAATCAGCGTAACGGGCAGTCTACTGCTATCATTTAAGTAATAAGCTGTTCTTTTATCTGTATTATTTGATTTGATTAACTCTGCGTTTTTTTCAGAAGAAGGTTGCTTGAGATAAATCTGAGTGCTGCTTTTTCCTCCCCCACCGGGGGAGTTAGAGGGGGCCGGGGCTGCTAAATAGTGCGGATAATCGCCGAAGGCGGCATCCATATAAAGTACACCGTCTTTATCAAAACCGGCGGGCCACAAACCGAGGCGGCGCTCGAAATTGTTCTTAACCGAAATGGCAATGGTTGATACATGCCACCAGTGATCGTTTTTATCTTTGAATGTGGCGCCATGGCCTGCCCCACGGGCAAAGCCACCTGGTTTATAACTAAAGGGCATCGACTGGGGCGTAAAAGGCCCCAGGGGATGATCGCCCACCACCACGCCATCGGCATAGCCGCTGAACTCGGTGCCGGGCGCCCCGTATTGCAGGTAATACTTACCGTTGTATTTGGTCATCCAGGCGCCTTCAATAAAAGGATCTAAAAATGTATTGTCGAGGTATTCGCCAAAGCGCTGCCAGCCGTATCGCCAGGGTTCAAGCAAATACATTTCTTTTCGCGTTCCTATTGGTTGAAAGGTTTTTCGATTGATTTCAATTCCATATAACGGATACCGGTTGCTGCTGCCATTATACATATACAATTTGCCATCATCATCAACAAAAAAATCGGGGTCCCAGCCGCCGATCTCAAAAGAATCTACTGCTTCTTTCCATTCATTGGCTTTTGGATTGGTGCTCATCCAAATGGGAAAGTTTGAGGAATACGTTGACCCGAATACCAGCAGGGTATCGCCCTGCACCCAAACCGCCGGCGCACATAAATCGTCGTATACTTTATGATATGGTTTCAAAAAATGGCGGGCAATAAAATTCCAATTATACAAATCATTGCTGTACCAGTAACCCCACTGGTTGGTGCTGAATAAATAATAATCGCCTTTGTACAGTACAATGACGGGGTCGGCCGTGGCGCGGTGTTTGCCCCATTCGGTAAAATTGGGTATAGGCGTATACCCGTAATCGATATTAAGGGGGTTGCAATACGTGCGTTGTTTTGTTTCGTTAGGGCCTGCCGGCAAAAGGGTGAGCCTGCTTTTCGAAGATGACTCACCCTTTTGCCGTTCGCCAGCCGGCGAACGGCCCCGTTCAACACTTATGCTTCTGCTTTGAGGGAATACCTGCGGAACTATCGTTATTACAATTACAACTATATTAATAAGAAGTTTCAGCATTACAATTTTGTTAAAGCTGAACGCTAAACGCTTAATGCTTAACGCTCAAAGCTAAATGCAACTTCCACATAAACAGTGCGCCATTTTGCGTACAGCGTAAACGTACTGCATTAAGCTTTTCGCGTTCTGCGTTTTGCATTAGGCGTTCTGCGTTAAGCGTTGGGCGTTGGGCATTAAGCGTTAAGCGTTTGGCGTTCTGCATTAAGCGTTTCGCGTTTGGCGTTTCGCGTTTTATTTAAAATACGGGCTTGTAAACCCTAATTTTTTCAACCCTGCTTTTACTTCGGGGCAGCTCATGAACAAACTCCACAATAAGCCACTGCGGTAGTTTTCCATCATTACAACAATCGGGCCCTGGTCAATGGCCAGGTACCGTTTCGGAAACCAGGCAGCGGTTTGACTAAACGCATCATAAAACCCATAAGGCCCCCATAGCTTATCTTTCATATCATTATACCAGTGGCGTATGGCCTGCATACTTTGTTGAGGCGTATACGGGAACGACGACAAAGCAGCCGTTGGCGCTATTACTCCCAGATCATTTTCTTTACCCGGTGCATGGCCTGCATAACCAACTACCGAGTAACTCGATGTAAGCCCCCAGTTATCGGGCCCATAGCCTTTGAAATATTTGGGATTTTTTACGCACCAGGTATAGTTGATCAGAGCCTGGTTTTTATTTTCGGCCCAGTAATCGGCATACCGGTCTTTTAACCCATGCGGATCAAGGCCGAGGTACGAATAATGCGCCCAGAACAACGGCCCTCCGTATGGTGAATCGCCCTGGTGGTATAACTGCAGCGTATAATCGTATATAGCGCACTTTGAAGCGATCTTTCCGTTTTGGGCCCAGCCCTGGTGATATACCTCAGCCGGCACACCAAATGTTGGCGACGATGCCGCCAGCACGTACATGATCAGGCATTCATTATAGCCATGCACCGGAAAATTCATTTCCCAATTATAAGCAGGGCTCCAGTGCCAGTATAAAACATTTTCACCATGGCGGTACCAGTTGAATTCAACCTGCCTCCATAAGGTATCGATACGGGCAGCGAGCACTTTTTCGGTTGAATCTCCCTTATAAAAAAACTGGCGGGCACACAGTAAGCCCTGCAGCAGAAAAGAGGTTTCAACCAAATCGCCGCCATTGTCTTTTTTGCTGAAGGGTTTTACCTTTCCTGTTTCGCCATATAACCAGTGCGGCCATGCGCCATGAAAACGATCGGCTGTTGCAAGAAAGCCAACAATCTTTTCAATTCGTTCCCGGCCCTGATCGCGGGTAATAAAGCCCCGGTGTATACCTGCCAGTAAAGCCATAACGCCGAAACCGCTGCCTCCGGTGGTTACCACATTTTTATCGTTTTCGGAATATTCGCCATCTACATGAAACCGTTCACGAGCCATACCACTTGCAGGCTCGGCTCCCTCCCAGAAATACTGAAAGGTTTGCTGCTGCACATCAGTAAATATTTGCTCATCATCCGGAGGAATTTTAGCCTCGGCAATAACTGTTTTCTGCGGATAAGTGCACCGGGTTATAACGAGGATACAAGTAATTGTTATAACGGTGACTTTAATTATTCCCATGATCTTATAAAATTGTTTCATTGTTAAATTGTTTGATGGCTGAACCTGCGTTTCAGAAATACTGCGAATAATTAATCAGATTTAAAATTCGAAGGACCAACCATCAAACAATTCAATCATCAAACCATCAATTAAAGATTCGGATTGAGATCTTTTTGCGCCGTTGGAACCGGCAGGTATTCTTTTCCGGGTGCAAAGCCAACCGGCGCCAGCACTGTAGCAGCCTGACCTGTACGAATAAGATCATTATAACGTTCGCCCCACCATTCGCAGGCAAATTCGGCCCGGCGTTCATCCAGTACATTTTGTAAAGTAACGCCGGTGATCGGGTTCAGTTTGGCACGTGTACGCACGAGGTTCAACGGCACATCGCCATTTTGCCCTTTACGAACCTTTGCTTCGGCATTCAATAACAGCGCATCGGCATACCGCAATACGCGCACATTATTATTAGATCCGTAGTTGGTTCGTCCGGGAGTCATTTGATTGGCCGGCAGGTAAACCTTTCCCATGAACCTCGATTGACCATTTGAATTGCCATATACCTTATCGCCGCTGGGCGTAGTTGCAAAAGTGCTTTCGGTAGCGCCGGCAAAAAGAACAGATGTTTTTAACCGAACCGAATCATTGCGGCCATTGAAAAAGTCAACAATGGTTTGTGTGGGCGACATAAATCCCCAGCCTGCAACCGGACTGCCATGCTGGTCGCCGTTTGGTCCCTGAAAATCGAAGAAGGCGCCCGGTGAAATAGATGTGCCTGTGCTGGTACCAAAGTCGGTGAACTGTAATTCGTACATCGATTCATCCGACAGCTTACCTGGTATCTTAAACAACTGGTAAAAATCAGCATACAACGAGAACTTACCGCTGTTGATAATATCGTTGGTTGCCGATAATACAATATCCCAGTACGGACTTCCATTATCGTTACCTGCCGCATCGGCAGCCGCTTTGGCTTTCAGCAAAAGAGCTGTGTACTTAGTTACGGCGCCTTTGTGCGAAGCCTGGTTTGGCCGCGCATCTTCGAGATTATCAATGGCACTATCCATTTCGCTGATGATCCATTTGCGCACATCCAGTACGCTGCTTTTGGCCACAGTTGTTAGGGTTTTATTGTCGGTAACAATAGGCACATCGCCAAAAACACGCGAAATCAGCAAATGGGCAAACGCCCTGATTACCCGCACCTCTGATCTGTATTGCCGGTACGAGGCCCAATTTTCCTGGTCGCTTGTCGAAATATTAGCGGCATATCTATCCAAATCATTCATGGCCTCGTTGCAATACAGCACCAAACCATAATGATCGTTCCAGTAGTTATTATTGCCCCAAAAAGAAACTACACCGGGGTTACTGTTTTGAAAATTCTTTATATCGGTAAGCGTTCCCTGGTCATTAGGGGCCGATCCTTTGGCCACATCATCGCCGCGAACGGTTCTAACCCCCACATCCATCCAGTGAACCAGTCCGGGGTTTTCGTTGGCCGCTGTTCTATAAACGCCCGAAACCGGAGAGTACATGGAGCCTAAATTGGTATAATCAATCGAAGCGCTCCTGGGCCTGTCTTCCAGGTCGCGGTCTAAAAACTTTTTACATCCCGCTGTTGCGAATACCAGCAAAAGGAGTATAATATTTTTAATCTTATTCATGATCTGAATTATTAGCATTAATAAGTGATTCTTACACCGATCGTATATACAGCAGTGGTAGGATACACATTATTATCGTATCCGAATCCCGAAACGAATGTTGACGGTGTGTTGGATGGACCAGCAGCACGGTCTTTGGGAAGTTGCTGGGGTGAAGCCACCTCAGGTGTTATACCGTGGTATCTTGTCCATATAACCGGGCGATCGGCTGTAGCATATAATCGAATGGAGGCGCCATCGCCTTTTCCAATCCTGAAATTGTATCCCAGCTGAATGTTCTGCAGGCGCAGATAAGATCCATTCTCTACATAAAATGAGCTGGCATTGTTGTTCCATGACTGGGTAGTTGCATAAGCTGATGGATATTTATTGGTAGAACCTTCGCCCGTCCACAGATGTGTTACAAAATCTTCATCGCCATTCATGTCGGGAAATTTTTGTCGCAGCGCACGATTAAAATTCAGAATACTGTTTCCGCCAACACCCTGGAAGAAGATGGTCAGGTCGAAATTTTTGTAGTCGACTCCCAGATTGAAACCATAAGTGACTTTTGGAAAATAGCTGCCGAGGTTTACGCGGTCAAGGGCATCGATCACCTTATCGCCATTCTGATCTTTGAATTTAAAGTACCCCGGTTTCAAATTATTGGCAACAGCAACGGGGTCGGCATTTATTTCGTTTTGGTTCTGATATATACCTTCTACCTGATAGCCATAGAAGAAATTAAATGGTTCGCCCACCTGCGAAAGCGTTGGAAATTCGGCAATACCTCCGGGCAGATTTTTGAGGCCCTGCAGGTCAGCCACTTCATTTTTTATCGTGCTCAGGTTACCTCCGATCTGGTAGCCAAAATCACCAATCTTGTCTTTCCAGTCGAGGGTAACTTCAATACCACTGTTATTTACTTTGCCCCAGTTACCAAACTGTTTTACGCTGCTTATAAAAGGTACATTTCTTTCAAAAGCCAGTTTATCTGTTTGCCGGTGATAATAATCGAGTGAACCTTTCAACCGGTTGTTCATCAAAGCGAAATCAATACCTCCATCCCATTCGGTCACCACTTCCCACTCAACCTTACCAAACAAAGGATCGATGCGATAACCTGTTTGCAATGTACCATTTGTAGTACCTGTGCTGCCAAACACACCCGAATAATCGTTACCGGTATATACCACGGCATAGCCGGTGCTTGGATTAACACCATCGTTCCCTAACTTACCCCATGACCCACGCAACTTAAGCAGGTTGAACAATTTTTGGTCTTTCATAAAGTCTTCATCCGAAATAACCCATCCTACACCTACAGAGGGGAAGTAGCCCCATTTTTCCTGGTATTTCGAAGTGCCATCGGCACGGAAAGTAGCCGTTAATAAATATTTGCCGGCAAAATCATAGCTCAGGCGTCCGAAATAAGATGATGAAGCGTTCCTGTAACCGGTTTCGTTGTAACCGGTTGGGCGGCGGGGTCCCTGATCGGCATACCAGTATATTTGATCACCAGGTATACTGTCGGTGATCATTTGTGAAGATCTGAATCGCTCTTCACGAATCGACTGGCCCAATAGCAATGTCCAGTGATGACGATTTATCGAACCTTTGTAGGTTAATAAATTATCGAGAATATAATTTTCAAACCGGTCTTCGGTTGTTGTTAAGGTAGATACTCTTAAACGCTGAATGTTATCAACGTAATATTCGGGAATATAATTCTGGTTCAGGTTCGAACCATAACGCTGACTTAACTGCGTACGAAACGACAGTTTGTTTTTTATGATGTCTGCTTCAGCATACAACGTTGGCAAAATCTGAAAGCCTTTTGTTTTGTCGTACCAGTAATCGGCAGCGGCCACCGGGTTGCTAAACACACCATTGGCAAAGCCCAGTGTTGATGAAGAAGCATATTTTTTAGGATAAGCCAGTGTATTTGTTTCGTCATACACAGGATATAAAGGCGAAGCATTATACGCCAGCGAAAAAGCGCCTGTATTGGGATTGCGCAGAATGCTGTTGCTCAAATGGGTGGTGATGCCCACTTTCAGCCAGTCGTACGGCTTTGCCTCCATCTGAAAGCGGAGGTTATACCTTTTATAATTGTTATCAAATTCCATTATCCCATCCTGATACAGGTAATTCAACCCAACCGTGTAGTTTACTTTATTACTGCCGCCGGCCAGATCGATACTGTGGTTATGCATAAGGGCCGACGCTTTCAGAATCTGATCGTACCAATCGGTATTGGTTTTTGGATTCAATCCGGTGCCACCAAATTTGGAAACAGACGAAGTAACCCTTGCCGTATCGGTACCGGTACCTTTTGCCAGTTCCATAGCAGCATACTGGGCGCCATTGGCTAGTTTATAATTACCGGTAGGTTTTTGAACACCGAAGTAACCGTTATAGGTTACCCGGGTTTTCATATTATACTTACCTTTTTTGGTAGTGATGATCACAACACCGTTGGCTGCCCGAACACCATAAATAGCAGCGGCAGAAGCATCTTTCAATACCGACATTTCGCCAATATCGTTCGTATTCAGAAAGTCGATATTATCTACAAACATACCGTCGACCACATACAGCGGAGAAGTATTATTGAATGAGCCCACGCCCCTGATGCGCACGGTAGGCGATCCGCCGGGAGCTCCGTTGGTAACCACCTGCACACCGGTAACATTACCCTGCAAAGCCTGCATGGGATTAGCCGCCATGCGTTTGTTCAGGTCTTCGGGGTTTACCACACCAACCGGGGCCGTTAAATCTTTTCGGGTGGCGGAGCCATAGCCTATAACCACCACCTGTTGCAGAGACGAAATGTCGGCTGCTTTCAAACTAACGTTAATGGTAGTTTGACCGTTAACCGGTATTTCCTTTGTTTCAAAACCCAGTGAAGAAATTACCAGCACAGCGTTATCGGGAACAGTGAGCGCAAAACTTCCCTGAGCATCGGTGGTGGTGCCTATGGTGGTATTTTTTACCACAACCGATGCGCCAATGATTGGTTCGCCGGTGGCGCCGGTTATTTTACCCGACACCCTGATATCCTGTAATTCGGCTGCCATGCCCGTTTTTAATATCACCAAGTTATTGGCCATTAGCTGGTACGATAAGCCGGTTTTGTTAAGTATTCGGGTCAAAACATCTGTTACCTCCGCATCGTTCATGGTGAGGGTAATGCGGGGTGCGTTCGAAACCAGCATTTCGTTATACAGAAAACGAAAATTGCTTTTTCTTTCAATAACCGACAGTGCTTTTTTTAATTGGGTCGCCTGAAAATCTACGCTGATCCTGTTTTGCGAAAAGCCACCGGCAGAAACATGAAGACAAGTGAGTAGTATTATGGCAAATGAAAGCTTCATAACCCGGGCTAACTTTAGTAAAAGCGGGTCCCTGCCGAAACTCAGCAGAATTCCGTTTTTTTTCATACTTTGTTAATTGGAAGGTTAAATAATAGGTGTTTCCTGTGCCTTAAACAGGAAAGCTCATTTCAGCCTGTATTTTACCTGGCGGAATCTCACTGCAATGAGGTTCCGCTTTCGTTTATAAAGAATTTATGTGCTGTTGTTTTTATTCATTTGGCAGTCGTTTTTATTTTAAAAAATCATCTTCCGATAATAACCTTATTGCCTTGTATCGAATAGCGAAAAGGCGCCGTTATGCTCATATAATCCAAAGCCTGCTGTATAGTTTCATTATTAAATGTTCCGGTAAAACGCAGTTGTTTCTTTTGCACATCGCTGAACTCGAACTGAACGTTGTACCAGCGTTCCATTTTTGCAGCCACGTCTTCAAAAGACTCATTATCAAAAACCAGTTTATTCTGAACCCAGGCCGTTTCAATCAATGTGCTATCTTTTTGGGTATAGTTTAATTTGCTCAGCGACACAATGGGTTGGTCATGTACTGCAGATGGTTTATCGGGGGTGCGGGCAGGTTGTACTTCTTCATTCAGTACTACCAGCTTTTCGTTGGGACGAAGAATTATTTTTTCATCGGGCCTGTTGTGGATTAACACTTCTACTTTACCCCGTACCAGGCTGGTTTCGGTTTGCCGGTCGCCGGGATATGATTTTACATTAAAAGCTGTGCCGAGCACCCGCACATCGATGTTTCGGGTATGAATAATAAAGGGCATTGGCCTCCCGCCGCTTCCCTCCGGGAGAGGGGGAGTAAGGTGAACCACATCGAAAAAAGCCTCCCCGCTTAATTCCACTTCACGTACGTCATTTCCGAAATCTTTATTATAGGTAAGTTTACTTCCGGCATTCAGCCACACTTTCGATCCATCGGGCAGGGTGATTTTTGTTTTAGAGCCGTTGCGGGTACTGATTTCATTTTTTTCATTGGTATGGCGGGCGATAAAAGGGCCGGCCGAAGCAGCCGGTTTTGTTTTTGAATAATACCAGATAAAACCGCTTACCAGCAGTAGCATGGCAGCTGCACTTATTAATAATATGCTTTTGCGTGAACGGGGTTTTGGGTAAACGGGGATCTCTTCACTTTGCGGCTGGTTGTTCCCATCCTGCCACTGAACGGCGGCCTCTTTCAGCCGGCCGACATGGCGGTCAAAAGCATCTGTTGCATCATCCTGGTCAGCAGGAGCATTCAGGTTCCACAGATCAGTAATATTTTGGAGGGCATAATGCATATCAGGATCGCTACGCAACAGTCCTTCCAATTCATTCAGCTCTTCGGCAGTTGCCTCACCCGCCAGTTTTTTGCTGATCAAAAACCATGTTCTGTCCTTACTCATGTGTTTAGATGGTATATACCAGTAAGGACACCATTAATAAAAGGATACCCCCATAAGACGCAAAAAAATATTGAATAATAAATGACGAATGTTGAATATCGAAGTACTTCAACATTCGACATTTAATATTGGATATTCAGTATTTTTCAGTGTCCGGAAAGGGTAGTACGAATGTCGAAATGAATAGCCGACCCGATTTTGCGGATGGCAGTAGTCATTTGGTTTTCAATGGTTTTTACCGACAAATGTAGCAGGTCGGCTACTTCGCGATACTTCAATCCATCTTCCTTAACCAGTTTAAAAATAAGTTGACAGCGGGGTGGCAGATCATTGATGGCTTTTTGCACGCGGTTCATCATTTCGGCGGTAAGCATAAGTTTTTCGGGGTCGAACCAGATGCTTTGCAGCTGAACCTGGTATTCTTCAAAATGCAGGAATGTTATCTTTTGTGACCGCAAATAATTCAGCGCCCCATGTTTGGTACTGATGAACAGGTATAACTTCAGGTTATGTATCCTTACAAGGCCCGCTCGTTTTTTCCACACCTTTATAAATACGTCGGATACGATTTCTTCGGCTATTTCGGGTGAACGAACAAAGGAACAGGCAAACTGCTGAAGGGATTTATAAAAGTGTACAAACAGTTCTTTATAGGCGAATTGATCATCGTATAGAGCAATACGTCGCTGCAGATCCTGTATTTGAGGGCTGGCAAGCATAATAAATTATAAAAAACCGCTAATCGTTCAGAAAAAAAGACCATTCCGGAGGTTGGAATGCTGCTGCACAAGGTAACTTAAAAATTAAATAAAGATTTGTATGGGGTACTGAATGAATTTTTCTAATTTTGCTGCTCTTTGAAACAATCCTTCGACTTCGCTCAGGACTTTTACGGTTGGAGCATCTGTTTAACAGGCAGGAAAGTCGCAGTAAAATTGAAATGTTCTTTTAAAAAATATTTCCTCATTCGAGGAGGATCCTTAGCTCAGACGGTTAGAGCATCTGACTCATAATCAGAGGGTCGCTGGTTCGATCCCAGCAGGATCCACATTAGTTGAAAGGTCGTTAGTCGATCAATACAGGGTTTTAATAGTTCTTATTTCATTGTTTGACGTATTGTATCCCGGTAGATACCGGGGAACGATCCTGAGAAAGTCAACATTCACCTCATTTTGCCCATGGCAGTGCTATGGGCTTTTTTGTAACCTTAACCTTTCATTAACCCTGTGAAAGATACTTTTGACAATCATTTGAGAACAGTATGAAAAAATTGATTACGCTTTCCCTCGCATTGGCATTTGTATTACCCTTGTTTGCACAGGATTCGACCACCACTAAGACTACTATTACAACAGTAAAGTCGAAAAAAAAGGACTGGAGTAAGATTAATCTTTCAAACAGGCCTAACGACCATTTTATGTTGCAGATAGGGTACAATGGCTGGGCGCAAAGGCCTGATACCGTTAATACGAAAGGCATTCCCCGTAGCTTTAATATGTACTTCATGTTCGACTTCCCATTCAAAAGCGATCCGAGGTTTAGTGTAGGTATCGGCGCTGGTTTGGGTACCGATAACATGTACCTGAATAAAATGACTGTTGATATCGCCGGCCGATCTAACAGCACCCTCGTTTTTAAGAATGTTGCGGATACCAACTATTTCAAGAAGTATAAGATTATGACCACCTACCTCGAAGCACCGGTTGAATTGCGTTTTGCCGCCAACCCGGCCAATACCAATAAAAGCTGGAAAGGGGCCATTGGCGCCAAGATCGGTACTTTACTGGCAGCCTCTGCCAAAGGAAAGAACCTCATGAGCCATAGCGGTGGTACCCTTAACACATTAATAGAAAAAGACAAATCAAAACGGTTTTTTAACGGAACCCGGTTATCGGTTACCGGCCGCATCAGTAAAGGGGTGTTTGGCATTTACGGTAGCTACCAGGTGAACCAGTTTATAAAAGACGGATACGGACCCGATATACGTCCGTTCCAGATAGGCATATCGATCAGCGGGTTATAATATAGTCCGGAAGTCAGCAAAGACCGGAAGTCCGAAAGAAGTTACCCTTGCCGGGAAGCTTCTTTCGGACTTTCTGACTTCGGGACTTTACCGACATCCCGGACTTTCGGACTTGTTTGATTACTTTTACACTGAAAACTGAAGGACTTGTTAGACAAGAAGAATATCATTCAAAAAGAAGAGAAAGCTGTACTGGTAGGACTGGTACATAAACTGCAAACGGAAGAACAGGTAAAGGAATACCTGGAAGAACTGGCATTTCTGGCCGAAACCGCCGGCGCCAAAGCCGTAAAGCGTTTTTTTCAAAAACTGCCTCATCCCGATAGCCGCACCTTTGTGGGCAAGGGAAAGCTGGAAGAAATAAAAAAATACATCGACGGACACGATATCAACATTGTTATTTTCGACGATGAACTCAGCGGATCGCAGATCAGCAATATTGAAAAAGTACTGGAGGTAAAAACCATCGACCGCAGTGACCTCATTCTCGACATTTTTGCCCGGCGCGCTAAAACCGCCCAGGCCAAAACACAGGTTGAGCTGGCCCAGTACCAATATTTAATGCCCCGCCTGCGTGGTATGTGGAAGCACCTTGAACGTTTGGGTGGTGGTATAGGAACCAGAGGTCCCGGTGAAACGGAAATTGAAACCGACCGCCGTATTGTTCGCGAAAAAATAGCGCTGTTGCGCAGACGCCTTGCTGAAATAGATAAGCAGTCGGCCACCCAGCGTAAAGACCGGGGTGAATTTATTCGCGTAGCGCTGGTGGGTTATACCAACGTTGGCAAAAGCACCATCATGAACCTGCTGGCCAAAAGCGAGGTTTTTGCCGAAAACAAACTGTTCGCCACGCTCGACACCACTACCCGAAAAGTAGTTTTTGAAATCACGCCTTTTTTATTAAGCGATACGGTAGGGTTCATTCGCAAACTGCCCCACCACCTGGTAGAAAGCTTCAAAAGCACCCTCGACGAGGTGCGCGAAGCCGATATTCTGCTGCATGTGGCAGATACCTCGCATGTGCAATACGAAGAACAGATCGGTGTGGTAAATAAAACCCTGCAGGAACTGAATGCGTTTGATAAACCGGTGATCACCATTTTCAACAAAATGGACCAGTACGAAAAAAACACCTTTGATCCCTGGCTTGAAGAAGAGGTAAGGGCAGAGATATTAATCGACTTAAAAGAACGTTGGGAAAACCAGCTGCAGGGCAATTGTGTATTTATATCTGCTACTGAAAGAACCAATATCGACGAACTGCGACGCACCATATTAAATAAGGTTAAGGAATTATATCATATTCGTTATCCGTATAAAACTGGTTTCTTTTGACGTGAAACGTGAAACGATAAACGTGAAACGGCCCTTCAACTACGCTCAGGGCGCCCAAAGAGTCCGGGATGTATATTTCTCTTCCTATGTCTGAAAAAAAATACACCTTTCATAAGGTAGCCGATCACCCTGCCGAGCTTTCCTTCAGTCAACAAGGTATTGCCGTGGTGGAAATAAAAGGCAAAAACATCTGCATTTCACGCTTCCGGGATCAGTGGTTTGCGTTCGCGTATAAATGTCCGCATGCAAGTGGTATTATGGCCGAAGGGTATATCGATGCTGTGGGAAATGTGGTTTGCCCGGTTCACCGCTATAAGTTCAGTTTACAAAACGGGCGCAATACCAGCGGTGAAGGGTATTACTTAAAAACGTATCCGGTTGAGGTAAGGGATGAATCGATTTGGGTAGGATTTCCTGAAGGCGGATTGTTCGGTTGGTTGTAGATGATTTACTATTCATTGGTCAACGCATTTTCGATATCGCCTCCTGCTATTAACAGCGAATTTTTATTGAGGTGGTTCACTACAATTTTCAGCATGGTTTGTACGGCTCTGAAGCTGTTGGGTTTTGTTACAAAACAAAGAGCGCCCATGTTCATGGCCATTTTTTTATCGCGCTCAACAGAAGATGTAGTATAAATTATAACGGGAACATCTTTATAAAAGATATCCTTTTTTAACCGGGTCAGCAGTTCCCAGCCGCTCATTACAGGCATATTCAGGTCAAGGAACAGCACATCGGGCGCGTTCAGTTCTTTATTCAGCAATATGCTTAATGCCTGTCCGCCGTCTTCGGCATAATGGCAAATTATACCAGCGTCAATAGAAACGAGCGCTTCTGCAAACATTTCACGATCGTCCCTGTCATCGTCGGCTAACAGAAATCTTTTGGCCTTTGTCATAAGGGAAATTTTCTGTTTTGCACCAATGGCAACAGAATTGTAAAAACAGCGCCTTTACCGGGTTCGCCATTGGCCGATATACTGCCCCGATGCCGTTCAACGATCTTTTTGCACAAAGACAAACCAAGGCCGGTTCCTTCATATCTGTCTTTTGAATTTAACCTGGTAAATGCATCGAAGATTTTAGATGCATCCTGCTGATCAAATCCAATACCGTTATCGGTTAATACAATTTTCGCATATTCACGGTCATCGGCAGTAACAATCAGGGAAGAAATATTAATAATGGGATCGGCTTTGCAAAACTTAATCGAGTTATTAATTAAATTATAAAAAAGCTGGTAAAGAAGTGTTCCATCTGCTTCCAATGTTGGTAAAGCGCCCTTCACTATTCGTACTTTCTTTTGATTGATCACCACTTCCAGATCGGCTTCAATACTTTTAATGATCTCATTCAAATCAATGGTTGTAACGGATTCTTCCGATGGATTCAGCGAGGAATATTTCAGCACACCTTCAATCATGGAAGACATTCTATCGGATGCATGCAGCATTCTATCGAGGTAATCTCTGCCTTTTACCGGCAGCGATTCGCTGTATTCATCTTTTAATCTTCCTATAAAAGTTTTGAATTTTCTTACGGGTTCTTTCAGGTCGTGGCTTGCCACATGGGCAAACTGCTGTAAATCGTCGTTCGACCGTTTCAGCTCTTCGGTTCTGTTTTCAACAATTACTTCGAGTTTTTCGGTAAGCTCCCTGTACCTTTTTTCATTTTCTTCAATTTTCTTCCGGTTTTCAACGGCTTCGGTTACCTCGATAGTAAAATTCAGCACACCCTGCACGCGGCCGTGCATATCGAACCAGGGTTGAAAAATAAAATTAAAGTACCGTCCTGTTAACCTGCCTTCTGCATTTTTCAACTTTACAAACCGTTCCTGCTGCGCTACCGTTTTACCTGTATGATATACTTCTTCGAGCAATTCAAAAATACCTTGTCCTTCCAGCTCGGGCAATGCTTCCCGTAAGGTCATTCCGGTATAGTCAACATCGCCCATCAGGTCTTTATTTTTAGGATGAAATAATTCGAACCTGAAATCGGGGCCTTTCAGTACATTAATAATAGCGGGCGCCTGCAGAAAAAGCTGATAAAACTCCTGTTCCGTTTCGCGGCGTACCGCACTAATATTTATAAGATTAGTTACCCGTGCAATCAATTCCTTTGCCGAAAACGGTTTTACGAGATAATCATCTGCACCGGCATCCAAACCTTCAACCCTTGCTTCTTCACCTGCGCGGGCCGATAAAAAAATAACCGGAATATTTTTGGTTTCGGGGTGTGAGCGGATCTTCTTCAATAATCCAAAACCATCCAGCTTTGGCATCATAATATCCGACAATAGCAGGTCGGGTTTATTCGCCAACGCCTTGCTGAATGCTTCCTGACCATTTTTGGCGGTAATAACAGTAAAGCTGTCCGATAGCAATCTTTGCACGTAATTTCTCATGTCGGCATTATCATCGGCCAAAAGCACTTTGCGAATGGGTTTTGTTTCGTTAGCATACCCGGCCATTTCGTTAACCAGTGGATTGTTACTGATCTGTTGGCATTTTTCTTCAGGCAGCCATTTCATGGCTTCTTCAACAAAAGCAGCGGAGTGTTTATATCCGGTAAGTATTGCCGGGGCATCTGTGATTTTATCTTCAGGCAAGTGGTTTTTACCTACCGGAATCGTCACTGTAAAAGTTGAACCTTTATTGGGTTCACTGGTAACCTGAATAGTGCCGTGATGCAGTTTAACCAGTTCTTTTACCATGGCGAGTCCAATGCCTGTTCCTTCCATGCTACGGCCATTTGAATTTTCGACCCGGTGAAAACGATTAAAAATTTTATCGAGCTGGTCTTCGGCAATACCAATTCCTGTATCGGTTACAGCTACCTGCACTTCGTTCTGTATCTGTTTTACTTCAATCGTAATGGTTCCTTCAATGCTATATTTAAAAGCATTGGAAATAAGGTTCAGAATAATGCGCTCCCACATATCGGGGTCGATATATACGTCATCTTTAACCGGGTGGCAACGAATGATCAATTTCATGCCCGCTTTTTCAATGGCCGAGCGAAACACACTAGCCAGGTCTTCGGTAAAGGAGCAAATATCCATACGAACAAAGCGGCCTTCGACCCGGCCGGCTTCAATTCTTGAAAATTCAAGCAGCGTGTTAACCAGTTTTTGCATTCTCAGGGCATTGCTTTGGGCAACGTTCATGAGCATTTTTTGTTCGGGGCTTGTATCCGGGCTGCTTAACACATCTTCAATAGGAGCCAGCAAAAGAGTAAGCGGCGTTCTGAACTCATGACTTATGTTAGAAAAAAATATAGTTTTTGCACGATCTATTTCGGCAAGGGCCTCGGCGCGTTTTCGTTCTTCTTCCAACACATGCACATCCGCAAAACTTGCAGCTACCTGGTCGGCTACCAAATTAAAAAAGCTGCTGTACTTTTCATCCAACAAACGATATGGATTAAAACCAACCACCAACAGACCATAAGGTTCTTTTGAGCCTGATTGCACTATTGGCAACACCATTGCTTTATCGGAATTAATTTCCCAGGCGCCTGTTGGCATATTGCCCAAACTGCTTTTTACCCCATCGAACATTTGCAGTTCTTTATTCACAATGGCCCGTTGTAAACAGGCAGCAAAAGGGGTATTGTCATGCAACCCGATCTCAACAGGCAAACCGGCGCCGGCCTCACCCAGGTTGGACGTTTGGGAAAGCAAGATTTTATCGTTCTTAATGGAATAAAATAATGTAAAAAGAAAATCGCGCTGGTTATCTTTTAAACTGTCGATAGTTTTTTCGATTACCTCTCCGTTTGTTTGACAGTTGTTGAGATTTTTACCCAGGTTGGTCAAAGTTCTTAATTGCCGTTCGCTGATAATGCGGTCGGTATCATCGGTATTGGCGCATATCATGCCGGCTGTTTCTCCATTATCGCCCGGGATGGGGGTATAGGAAAATGTATAATACGTTTCTTCGGGATAACCGTTGCGCTCCATGATCAGCAGCTGCGATTCAACATAGGTACCTTCATCGTTTACCATTACCTGCCTTAGCATGGGCTCAATATGACGCCAGATCTCTTTCCACACAAATGAGGCTGGCATACCCAGCGCATGAGGATGTTTACCCCGTACAATGGCTTTATATGGATCGTTATATAGCTTAATCATTTCCTTGCCCCAGCCAATCCACATGGGCTGGCGGGACGTGAGCATAATACGAACGCAGGTACGCAGGCTCTGAGGCCAGGTATACACCGGACCAAGAGGTGTTTTTGACCAATCGAAGTTGCGAATACGTTGTCCCATTTCGCCACCTCCTGACAAAAACTCCGGTACAGCCGAAAGCTGCGGTTGAGTCACTTGCTGTTCCATATAATAGCTGATGAAAACCGGAAAGTGGTTATTAAAAATATACTTAAAGTGTTATGCCACCTCACCATACGGGAAAGGAGATCAATAATAATTTCTGTGCCACGGACTGCACATTTCTGATTTTGGGATATATTGATTTGTGATTTCTCTTGTTTCGGTCTGAACCGGTGTTTTCCAACTCCAAAAATCTCCAAATCCCGAAATCCTCAATAAACTAAGATGCACCTTCGGCAGCATGAATATCACGAGTAGTTGGCAGACCAAAACATGCATATCATTACCTGCATTGCCTGTAATGCAATTAAAAACAACAGCAAAACACGCTATTACATACATGCCATTACTGTTGCGGCGACTGAAGGAGAAGTTTTTTTATCAGAACGATTTGACCGAGGTGATAGTGAGTGTGTTCTATTACGCCGTGCAGATTTCGGTAATAATTACCATATTTTTCGTCGGCAAATGTTTCCCAAAGCATGCTTTCGGGCAATTGCTCAACAAGGGTTGCGAAGGTTTCTGCATCGGCCCAGGTTTTATTTAATAATTGGTCCCAATCTTCTTTTGAGGCAATTGGCGGCAGATCGAAGCTATATTTATCACTGGCGTTAAGAGGATTACCCTGCAATACCATTAATATGGCGCTTACATAATAATTCATATGAAAAACGAGGGCGGCAATGGTGTTGAACGAATATACCTTTGTTGTGGCCTGTTGCCAGGTAATATCGGCGAGATGATCTTTCAGGTTCGACCAGGTCCAGTTACCACCATAATGTACGGCCCTGAATTGTTTTGCAATTTGTGCAGTTGTATTACTCATATAGGATTAGTTTTTGGTATTTGAAGGGAATTGTAAATTAAGATTTCCCGGGGGAATTGAGAATGGAGTTTAGCTGGCTTTTGAAATTAACCGGCGTGAAATCCAGGGGCATAATAAAAATTGGCTTTATTAAACGAGATCATTACCGGCCGCTATTTCAATGTTAACGTAATTCGTTTTTTAGTAAAGGTTAGTTTGCCGGATTCATTGTTCGGGTTTTGCTCATTTCTGTAAACGACCCTGTATTCCCAGGCTAAAAGCGCCTGTTTTCGCATTTCAGGAGCAGTATTAACCATTACGAAATCAGATTTTGCGGTGTTCCGATGGGCCAGGTGGATAACCAATTGAAGAACATGCCATAAAAATCTGATTTCCCGATTAATTTTTCTTTTTTCGTTGTTTTGTTAAATAGGAAAATCCCTTATTTTTGCAACCCCTTTCGGGAATGTCGTTACGGACCCAATGGTTTAAGCCAGATAAGCTTATCCTTTGGCCGGTTTCCAAGCCCGCAACGGCATACATATTCCTCCTTAGCTCAGTTGGTTAGAGCATCTGACTGTTAATCAGAGGGTCGCTGGTTCAAGTCCAGCAGGGGGAGCTGAAAATCAATCACTTAGAAAGTCGCCGCTTGGCGACTTTTTTATTTTTGCCAGTAATTTGCCAGCAAGTGGGCGAAGTGGTTTAAAAGAGCTTGTGTTGTTATATAAAATAAAGATTTGTATCTGAAGATTTTTCGGATCAAGTCATATTGTTGGAGGATGTTTTTAAGATTGACAAATTTAGAAACATAGCCTGTCATGACCCTATAATAAAACGAAGGCTCAATGGAACTCATACCGACAAATTATACTGATTTCCTGCATTGGTTGAAGAATCAAACTGAAAATTATTGGAGCCAGGATCCCAGGACATCACTGAACGAAGACAAATGTCCGCTATGGGTACATGGTGCTAAATGGATTGGCATGACTGACGAGCAGATCAATCTGGTACAGGAACGATATGCAATAACATTTTCGCCGGAGCATAGAGAATTTCTTAGGATCCTGCATACGATTGACCGAAAAGAAAGAGTATATGAAGAATATGGTAGTGAAAATGGTCCGTATTATGAAACCTCATTTTTCCGTAACTGGCTTGAAGACGACGAAGATATAAGACCCAGATTAAACTGTGTTTATGATCATATATCGGATGATATTAAAGCAAATAAATTTTGGCTGAATTCCTGGGGGCCGAGGCAGGATACGGCTGAAGAAAGAATGAAAGTTTTTAACGAACTATATGCAAAGGCACCTAAACTGGTCCCAATCATGGGGCACAGGTATCAGGTAGTAGATCTCTCATTGGAGAAAAGGCCTGTTTTATCAATCCTGGGGACCGATATTGTTTACTATGGCTCTGATTTTCGAAATTATCTCCTTAACGAAATCAGGAATCATCTCAATATATATCATCGGGAATATGATGAGGAAGATCAGGTATGGTATTGGGTTTTAAATGAGGAGTATAAAGACTGCTTTGAGTATTATGATAAAACCAGGCTCCCGGATATGCCATTCTGGAAGAATTTTGTTTTGTTCGATTGGACAAATCATGCGAATAATGCGCATTTGTAAACCCGGTGGTAGGAATGCGTAAAGATTAATTATAGATTTTTGTTGATATTAGCACAACTTTATCAGTTTACATGAAAAAATACATTGCATTAACCCTATTTATTGGAAGTTTATTACTATCTATCCTAAGTTGTCATAAAAACGACAACGAATCCTTATCTGACGAAGACATTATAGATATAGATTCGGGAAAATTTCTGGCTTTAATCGACAGCTCAAAATGGCATCCCCTATTACATTCTGCTACTTATTTTCCCAAATACAACCAATTGTATATTTCAGCTAAAGATAGCCGTTCATCATTATGGGGAGGAATAGATATTGACCCTACAAACCCCATAAAAAAATACCTGTTGGAACCAAATGGAGATAACGCTTTCAGTGTTAATATTAATTCGAAAAGGGAATTCTATTCAGACAATAATATGGCTGATGCCGGAGGAGAATTTACACTTACAAAATTCGATACAGTCAATAAGAAAATAAGCGGAATGCTTCAATTTATAGGATATGACAGGTACAGAACAGATAGAGGTAAATTTGCCTCAACTATTATTGAAGACATTCCATTAAAAATTGACACTGCAAATTATAAAGGCAATAACGTGTCCTGTACTGTAAAGGGAGCAACTACAACAAACTGGCAAACAAAAAATGTATGGGCATCCATCAACTGTAGTGTAGAAACGCAGTATGGAAAAGAAAGTACATTAGATATCCGGATTAGTTCAATGGTAAAAAATTATATCTCTGGAAAATCTCTTTTATTCATTATACCTTTAAAAAACAGTAAAGGAAAATATCAGATCTACCCTGAATTACCGCCTTATGATTATTGCGGTGATAATCGTATGAAGTCAAGCTTTTGCTCATACAATTATGATAATAAATATTATGCAACATCAGGAGAATTGAATATTATCAATGTGGATACAGCCCTAAGAAAATTAAACGCCACGTTCAATATTCAGTATCGTGATATAACCAGTAAAGGCGAAATAGTTCAAATTTCCAATGGAATAATCAATCTGAATACCTGGTGAAGATGAAATTGATGAAAACCCCATGATGTAAAGCAACTTAAAACTTTTCCAATGCTTGTTGAAAAGCTACATCTTTAAATTTTTATTTTTGGTCCGTTAAATGAGGTGTGCTGAGGTTGAAATCACAGGCTTCCCCGAACAGCCTCATAATAATTTTAGATACATATTATTCTGAATGAAAGAGCAACTGATTACTTTGATTAAAAAGGTAAAAGACAATTCAATCTCATTCAAAGAGGTGATTGAGTTTATAGAAACTTACTATCAACATCAACCAACAGCCTTTAAAAATGGTGAGGCACATAATGAGTCAACGCAAAATCAGGGCAGCGCAAAGATTTTTAGTTTCGCTCAACTAAATAACCTGAATAAAGAAGATACCCTTTACTTATTTGCAGAACACTATCAATCGGTATTAAATAATCCGAACGGCGCAGATCACCAAAATATCAGGCAATTTATGATTCATGGATGGCCAGGGATAGTTTTTGAAGGACAAGCCCTGCTTGCGAAATAGTAGCAGAAGAACCACCCTTGCCTTTTACTATATTGACATCTACAATTTTATGGCAACATTAGCCATAAAGCTCCTTCTTTTCTCAAGAGCTTCATATTTTTCATAAGCAGCCCTGCAATATTCAGGTACAGGATCACGGATTGCTTCTTCTGCAAAAACCTGTTCAGGGTACTTTGCATGATACATGGCCCGGCTTTTTATTTTTTCCATTTCGGTGCTGCCGATAGGAGCGCCGGATACGTTTGCTATCTTTTCTACCATTGCCATGGGACCTTCACTATAATTGATTGGAACGGCAAGGGCATCTTTTTCGAGTATGTTAAGAAAGGTTTGAAAATATTTTTCCAGTAACGTACCGAGATATACGTTCTGGTTCATATGACGCACTTCATTTTCATCAAAACCAAGCAGGGCAGGTTCAATCAGTCCGGGTATTGCATGCATTCCCCTTCGTTTCTGTTGAGACCTGATCACTTCATCGGGCCTGCGATACAATAAAATAAAAGGTGTTTGCGGATACAGTTCCCTGATCTGTTTGTAAAAGAAGATATGCCAGCTATCTGTTTTTATAAATAAGCGTTTTCTATTGTTTTTTACAGGTGCATAGAAGGTTATGGCAGCCTTCAGCAATTGCCGGGGAATATTTTTTTCAGACCTCAGTAACGCATCAAAAAAAGGAACTTCAGAAAGTACAATGTTGGTGTGATCCAGGGCCAGTAGCTGGGAAGCCAGCGTAGAGCCGCATCTCGACACATGGAAAATAAAAGCAGAAGGCGGAACGCTCCCGATTTCATTTGACCACTGTAATAACATATCTATACTACTGATGCTTTTGATGCTTTTGCGGCTGCGGTTGTTTAATTGCCGGCATTTGGCAATCGTTTCATCAAAAAAAGGTTCAGTAAAATCTTTGTCGCCTGTGTACAGCCATTCACAGCACGGCCTGTCTTCATCGAAAAAAAGTTTATACGGTATCCAGTTTGCCAGCGCCGATGATATATTGGCATCCATATTGGAGATTTTATAGTGTAAATCTTAAAATTATCAATTTACAAAAAGATATGTTTTATAAGCAACCGGGTCGATAGGCTTTCTGTATTATCATCTTTCATATATTTACCCAAACGTACATATACATGACCACAACCGGGAGCAATGCCCGCCTCCACCATGTTAGCACCTATAATATTTTGACAAGAGTGCTTACGATGTACCGGCAACTTAAAAAACAGGAACGATACCTTAACAGTTACCTGCCGGTGCTGATGGATGAAGTTGTACCCGGCTGTTATAAGACATTTACCCCAGCGCACATCAAAAGAACCACCAAATACTGGCAGCTGTCACTGAATGTAATATGCGACAACCTGTACAAACTGACCGGTGAAAAATTAAACAACGACGAACATAAGAGAATCATCCTGCTCAGTGTTTTTGGCCCTCTCTTCGACGACCTGTTTGATGACCACATCCTGGATCATGAACAGATCGCATCGCTGGTGGCAAAGCCTGAAACATATGTTCCGGTAAATACAGCAGACCATCTTGTTACAAAAATATATCTTGAATTACTGCGTCTCACTCCTCACCGGAAGTTGCTCATAAACCATATGCAGGAGCTTTTCCACTGGCAACAGGCCTCGCTGAAACAATTAAACGAAAGTATTTCAGAAGAGGAACTTTACCAGATCACCTACAACAAGAGCTACTATGCCGTTCTGTTATATTGCGCTGTGCTGGACCATTATCCCAATCAGGAAATACTGGAGATTCTTTATCCGGTAGCCGGCCTGTTACAACTCACCAACGATGCATTTGACGTATATAAAGATGTTCAGAAAAGCGTTTATACATTGCCTAATCTGTATCGCAATTTCGAACAGGTGCAGCAACAGTTCATGGCCGAAACTGCACTGATCAACCATAAGCTTTGGCAATTACCTTATCCGCCGGGGAACAAAAAGGCCTTTGCCATTACAGCTCATTGTCTTTCTGCAATGGGATGGATGGCTCTGGAACAACTTCAAAAAGTTATTGGAGGGATCTCAGGCTATGCAGCACTTCGCGGGTTAAGCAGGCAGCAACTGATCTGTGATATGGATAGTGTACCCCAAAAAATGAAATGGTTGCAACATATCCGGCGTTTTACGAATTATTATGCTGTTGCTTCATCTCATAAACCTTCCCATTTGCAATAAACCTCGTTTCCTTTACTGCCGCAGCGCCATTAAACCGGTATTGAACGCCGATAATGCCCGAGGTGTTGAGCGTTGTAGCACTATCATATTTCAATTTTCCCCATATGCGTTTGAGGGTGGTCACACTCAGGCGCACCTGTGTGCGGTCAAAATGGCGTTGGACAGTTTTTCAAAGTCGTATGAAATCCATCTGTCGCCGGCGCCCCGGTCAAATATCGCTTCGATACGTTCAAGTACCCGCAACAGATAATATTGCTCCGTGTTGTTATCCATTTTTTTGATGAAAAGTGAATTGAACCATTTTGTACAGGTTTGGCACGCACTTGCACACACTTGCACACGTTGTGCACGACCCTCCGGTGTAACTTGCCCGTACTGAAAGTTAAAAAACGGTCATTATGAAATCATCAAACAAAAAAATTGTAATTCTTTTCACAATCCTGCCGCTGATTTGCATTAATGCTATGGCTCAAAAAGGCAAACCAAAAGCTAACCAGGAAATCAGCATACCCATGGAGCCTGCGTATTGGGAGTACGACACGGCAAACGCTGAATTTATCATGAACAGGAATGTCAGGGCCATCCATACAAAAAAAGCAACACCGGTATTTCTGAAGGACCATCAATTTTCAAATGGAACTATTGAATACGATGTAGAACTGGTCCGCGGTTTTCCGGGCATTACATTCCGCATGTCGGGCGACAGGAAGAAGGGCGACCAGTTTTACCTGCGTTATTTTGGCACCACGTCGCCGGAAAACCGAACCACCATGCAATATTCCGCCATAATCGATGGCATGAGCATTTGGAACCTAACCGATGAATACCAGGCTGCTGCAACACTGAACATTCCAGGCTGGAACCATGTGAAACTCGTTGTGTCGGGCAGTCAAATGAGAGTCTATGTTAATGATATGAGCCGTCCGGCAATGCTGGTGCCTAAACTTGAGGGCGGAACAACAGAAGGCGGCATTTCTTTTTCGGGCGGAGAAGTAACAATCGCCAACCTGGTGATCAGGCCCGATGCTATTGAAAATTTGAATCCGGCCCAGGGATACATTTCAACGTATAATGATCCACGATATTTACGCAACTGGCAGGTAACCGCGGCCAGTGATTTTGCTTTTGGAAAAGATATTGTACTGCCACAGATGCTATTTGGCGGAAAGACCGTGCCCCCCGGATTGCCCGACAGCACCACAACATGGAAGCCGATAATAGCCGAAGACCGGGGAATAATCAACTTAACCAGACTTTATGGTCATGTTGAAAGAAATGAACGCCGGCTGGCATGGTTAAAAACAACGATCGAATCGGATCGCGCGCAGGAACGCACACTCAATCTGGGTTTTGTTGATGATATCTGGCTATTTGTGAATGGACAGATAGTGTATGTAGATAAAAACTATTTTGGATTTCCGGCTCAGAAATTCCCGAGGGGAAGATGTACGATCGAAAACGCAAGTATCAGATTGCCCTTGCAGAGTGGCAAAAACGAGATCCTGATCGGGCTGGCCAACAATTTTTTCGGATGGGGTATTATAGCACGGTTAGATGATATGGATGGGGTTCATTTACCTGCCAACCGACGATGAAATAGCTACAAACAGAGTCAGTTTGTCTGCAAACTGCGATATTCAGCCTTAACCAACCCGCTATTCTATTGAAAAAGAGACTGTCATAGTGTTGAGGCAATCTCTTTTTTATTTTAGCGCCGGCAGCAATAGTTTTGCAGCCGGGAAATCGCCATTAGCGGGGGTTTTGGCATAACCGGATGGTTCCGGATTTAGGCATATTTCGTAATAAAATCATATTGTATTAGTGTTATTTAATTCATTCGAGTACCTGTTTTTTCTACCGATCGTATTTATCCTTTATTGGTTTGTTGTCAATAAATCATTACGCTGGCAAAATGTATTGGTTTTAGTGGCCAGTTATTTCTTTTATGGCTGGTGGAGCTGGAAATTCATGATCCTTTTAGGCATCAGCACTTTTTTGGATTACCTGTATGGTTTTTCGGTAGCATCCAAAAACCGAAAAAAGGCCAAACTGTTTTTATGGCTGAGCATTATTAATAACCTTGGCATATTAGGCGTATTCAAATACTATAACTTTTTTGCGCTTCAATTTAAACAGGCATTCGAATTACTGGGACTGCATACCCATCCCGTTTTATTGCAGGTTGCTATACCCATTGGCATTTCGTTTTATACGTTTCATGGCATGTCGTATGTATTCGACATATACCGGGGCGTGCAAAAACCTGTTAAGAATTTTATTGACTACGCAGTGTTTGTTTCATTTTTTCCACTATTGGTTGCCGGCCCCATTGAAAGGGCCAGTCACCTGTTGCCACAGGTTCAGCAAAAAAGGATTTTCAATTATAATCAGGCCGTTGAAGGTTGCAGACTCATGTTGTGGGGATTGTTTAAAAAAGTAGTGATTGCAGATAGTCTGGCAGTAATTGTAGATAACATATTCACGCATTACCAGGACCAAAACGGTGTGTCATTGATAATCGGGGCCATTGCATTTTCATTTCAGATATATGGCGACTTCAGCGGATATTCAGACATTGCATTGGGTACAGCGAAGCTGTTCGGATTTGAATTATTAAGCAATTTCAGGTTTCCTTATTTTTCACGGGATATTGCAGAGTTCTGGCGACGCTGGCATATATCACTTTCAAGCTGGTTCAGAGATTATTTATACATACCGCTGGGAGGTTCAAAACAGGGAAAATTAAAAGCGGTACGAAATACTTTCATCATTTTTTTGGTTAGCGGCTTCTGGCATGGCGCAAGCTGGAATTTCATTACATGGGGATTTATACACGCCTGTGGTTTTTTACCCTTGTTATTGCTCGACCGAAATCGAAAATATGCATCAGATGTAGTGGCCCAAAACCGCAAACTCCCCACATTAAAAGAGCTATCACAGATGATCGCAACGTTTGCTTTTGTAACATTTGCGTGGGTATTTTTTCGTGCGGCCGGCATGAAAGAGGCAGTAGGGTATTTAAAAGGAATCATTACCAACTTTAAACAGCCAAAAGACACCATGGTTTATCAAACGGTGTTGTATTATATCCTTCCCTTAATACTGGGCGATTGGTGGTTACGAAGAGATGAGCGAGGATTAAAAGCTCCGAAAAGAATTAAGGGTATCATTTATGTTTTATTAGCATTATTTATAGTGTTCTACTTTGGGAAGAAAACAAACTTTATCTATTTTCAGTTTTAGTATAATGAAGCCATTTATAATAAAAGCAACCGGGTATCTTTTACTAATTGTACTGTTATCAGGTGCGATCATATCTCTATTCATTTGGCAAAAGCCTCAATTCTTTTTAGGCGCTCCGTTGGATTATTTCTATTGCAAATACCAGTATGACCAAATCAATAAGAAAACCGACTTCACAAATATTGTTATCGGCGATTCCAGGGGAAATGCATCGATAAACCCCAAACTGATGGGAGAAAAGTGGGTTAATTTGTCTATCCCCGGAAGCGATTTTTTTGAAGGATATATTACATTAAAGAGATATCTGCAGAAGAATAAAATTGATACGCTGGTAATGGTGTATGGACTGAATTATATAGCCGAAAACTCGCGTTTTTTTAATGCAAGGACCGTTCCTTTTCAATTTATAAGTTATAGTGAATTGAATAATCTTGAGCAGGTTGAAAAAAGATATAACTATCTGTTTCATGGCAGTGCAACTTCAGATCCCAAAAACCTTAAGATTGATCAATTCGACAGAAAATTAAAATACCTGCATTTCCCGTTTTCGTACCGCGAAACATTTATCGATGGGTTAAACAGTTATTGTTATCCTCAATTTGATGTGAATGTTAACAGAAAAAAAATCATTAAGCAGTTAAGTAACTATCTGGGTTGTATGAATTTTGGTGAAGCAGATTCGAATAACACGGATGGCGTTAATCCGGATTATGAATTTACCCCCGGATCAATCACCCAACATTATTTTAGTTTGATAATGGATCTTGCTTCAAAACATAAGATAGCGACTTATTTAATCATCGCTCCGATGAATGAAGCTTCGTATGAGACGTACAGCAAGTCAACATTTGAATCTACTGTAAATAAGTTTCTGGAAAGGCTGCAAAACAAATATCCCAAGCTATGTATTTTACAAAAACCGATTAATTTGCCCAATACGATGTTCGGGGATGCATGGCATTTGAATAAGAGGGGAACGGAGTGGTTTACGGAAATAACGAGGAGGAATTTGGATTGGAAGTGACTTAGATACCTGGTTCAAAAATGAACGCATTAATTCCAGCGTTTGTCGCAGACTTTCCCCGGTTTGTATCAAATTAATAATTAGCTCTCTGCACCAGCATTAATTTGCGTGAATACTAAATTTAGCCCCCAATCTCAGAATCAACAATCTTAAATTATAACATATGCAACAGAATGCAAATAGCACAAGGAAAAATCTTCGCTGGTATATGCGTTATCTTCACAACAAGATTGGTTTTTTCATTGTAGGATTGGTGATCATCTATAGTCTGAGCGGACTTATACAAACCTATAGAGATACCAATTTATTAAAGCATGAAGTATTGCACGAAAAACAATTGTCGCCAAATTTGTCTGAATCGCAGCTGGGCGCCAGTTTAAAATTGCGGAACTTCAAAGTCAATAAATCGGAAGGCAATACGCTTTATTTTCAGGAGGGTACCTACAATATTCAAACCGGCAAGGCCAGCTATGTAACCAAAGAATGGTATTCGTGGATAGTTCCTTTTACCGATTTACATAAAACAGCCAGTAAAAACATCACCCATTATTTCACAACACTCTTTGGTATTGCCTTGCTTTTTTTGTCGATCTCAGCATTCTGGATGTTCAAGCCCGGAACAAAACTTTTTAGTTCAGGAGTTTACCTCACCATTGCAGGTGTTATTGCTTCGATTATTTTGTTATTGCTGCAATAAAAATTATGTGTACTTCGATTTTTGGGAAAGGTTCTGCCCCTGGATCATAAATACTGTTTTGAAAGCCTGCCAGGGAAGCCCCCTGGCATCTTCATTAGTTTAGTTTTTCTAATGCCAGCTATTTTTTTAGATTATTGGTTAATATTAGCTACCTGTTGTTTACGGCCAATTAATTGTAAATATTTACCCCCGGGTAATTGGGAACAGTTGTGTTGATAAGGGCAATACACTTTAATGTATCAATTACCATTTATCTTAAATTCGGTACAAGCGCCCTCAACAACCTCAAATTCTCCCTTCCAGCCTCCCTGGCTCGATGATTCGGCTGAATATTTATAACGGCCTGCATGAATTGTTAAAGGAAGCGTACCCGACTGCCCGCAATCCGGTATTCCTCCCGAAGGAAAATAACTACTTAACATGCCCATATACGAAAAATAGGTTCCATCCATATTGCCTACATAAATCCGATATATTACATCGTTGCTTTTCCACAAACTTATTCTACCATTACCATCACCATATATATTCGATTTATGAAAATTTTCCAATGGATACGTTTTACATTGATTTTCACGTAGTGTAACATAGCCCGACCACTTATTGCCATCATCATCACTGGCCGTTATTTCATAAAAACCAGACGGCAAAATTTTAGTTATTGCCCTATTATCATTTGAACCGCATTCAGGGCTTTCATAATTTTTTAAATAATCATCTAATTTACCTATGTAATTTCTATCATTAATATATACCCGTACATTTCTGCACGACGAACAGTTATGATAAATGGTTAGCTGACCATTACCTTGTCCATATGGATAATTGCTTTGCAAATTTTCAGGCTGGTACAGTACACATTCACCTTCCTTTATTTCGGCATTGCCCGACAACATATTTCCATTATCATCCACAGCTGTAATTTTATGTGTGCCGGCATTTAAAACTGCCGAAACAGCAGCTTCAGTATTTAAACCGCACAATCCAAAAGCAGTATCTGTGTAGTATTTCGTTAAGGTTCCCACATAATGGTCATCGGCATATATCTTTAATGATGATACTGTGGGTGACGTATTGTAAAATGTAATTTGACCATTCCCTGCTCCAAATGCATTTGATTTTGTGGCATCTTCTTTGGCTATTTTTTCTGAAGTACAAATACCTGGTAATACTCTAAATCTGCGATCCCAGGTATTTCCATAACTATCCTTAGCCGTTAATTGATGATCCCCTGTTGTTAAAATGGCAGAAAAAGTAGAGGTATCACCACATTCAGGAAGGCCATGATTAAAAGATCGGTTCAATGTGCAAACCCATTTCCCATCAATGTATACCTCCAAACCAGTACAATCATTACACGTTTTATATATGGTTACCTTGCCATTGCCCCAGCCATAAGGATTTTCGTATGCCGGCGAAGAATGTGTTGTAGAAGAAGATACATTTTCAGTTCTATTAACTGGTTTTTCATTTTCGGTTTTGTATACGCTATATACAATGAATCCAACTAAAACCAATATAAACAAAAACGCACAGCCCGACCGGTTATCACCCCCCCGATCCGGGGGTCTGTTTACAGTCTGGCGACCAGAACTGGCTGTTGAAGTTATTTCACCTGTTTGTGGATTGAAAGTGGTATTGTCATCAATTCTAACTCTATTGGCCATATTCAGCGTATGTTACAAACCAAACATTCGGGGTCTTTCGGTACTTTTACACCAAACCACCTTAAAATGGTTGGCATATTGCCGGCATGGTTAAAAGGCGCCCAGTTCTTATACTCCTTGTCTCTTCTGTTTGCCCAGATATAATAGTCGTATGAAAGCTCTTCCTCCAGTAAGTTGATTCCGCTGTTCAACCCTTTTGATAATTCAATCAGCGCAAGCTTCACCAGCATATTCCAGAGCGGCAGAATGTCGCTCGATAACCCAACCTGTATTGCTGTGTTTATGCTTTCAGTAGATTGTTGCATATATGCAGGCAGTACTTTTTTTGCCTGATTCAAAGAAGAAATTTCTTCTTCTGCAACTTTTATATTACCTCCGATTAAACAATTGTAACAAGGGCCCTGGTGGGGTCGTAAACGAAAAACGTCGCCACCTTCGGCTCTTGTAATAGCCCTTCCAAAAAGCACTGTTTTGTTTAACGCCAGGGCTATTTCATTAATATTAAACCGACTTCTGTTATTATCGGTAACACATATAACAAGATCAACGTTCTCAATCGCATTTGTCAGTTGCTGCAGGTTAAGGGTAATATCCTGTTCAAATGTTGTGATTTTAGCGAATGGATTTTTTGTCAGAACAGCATCTCTTACAGCAAAGGTTTTGTATCTGCCCAGTTCATTGATACCGCAAATATGCCGGGAAATATTCGAAAGCTCAATCCTGTCAAAATCTATGAGCGTAAAATTGCCAACGCCCGATTTGGCGAGCTCAACTGCTATGTGAGATCCGAAACTTCCTAATCCAACAATCAGCACCTTTTTATTTTGAAGTACATCTGTTTCCAACAATCCATTACTTCTTGAATACAACTCGCTTTTTTCCGGAACATACTTTACTTCACAGATTTTGATGCCTTCATTGTCTTTAAGAAACCCTACCTGATTTAATTTTCTATTGTCAACGAACAAGGTTATGCCAATAACCGGGCTCATCGATCCATTATCAGATGCCGGAATAGAGGCTACATCCTGTTTAAATAAGCTTTCGGCATTTTCAAATTCAGCGCTGTTCCGTGCCATTTTAAGATAGGCAACAGAGGGAGTTCCTGATGGCGCTACTTTCGGGTATGTGGTATGAACATGAAAAACGTTCTCACCCTTCCATTCGAAAGCCACACCGCGGGTAACGATTTTATCAGTATTGGCGATAATTTCCCGCAACTGATCTTCGTAAATGTATATTAGCGGATTCATGTTTACTGATTTGCAAAACCATCCTGAGCTATTTGGTTAATGGTAGTAGCATCAGGCGATATTTGCTGATTGGCTTTTGCTACTACAAATTCACCAGTTGAAGGGTCAAACACCAGCTGATTACTATTGTTTGAATAGCCCTTGTTCATTTTCTCCAGTGTATTTGCAAGCTCCTGGTTGGTAGTTTTTTTATTCTCCATTTGTGTGTTATTAACTTTTTAAATAAGCATCAACCGGTTTACCTGTTGAAAGATGGGCTTCATATGCTTCAAGCCAGATCCTCGCTTTCAAAATAACCCTATATAATGTTACGTTGGGATGCCAGTTTTCTGATTTATAATGGCATAGTTGAACATTATCGCCATCATTTGAAAGTGTATGCATCTCGTGGTTAGCCCCCGTTATTTTTGATCCGTCTTTTTTATACATCGGCAACGGATAGGTTACAAACACCCTCGGCATTACATTTGGATAATCTTTCGCCAGCGTTATTTTAAGCCGGTACACATGACCCGATTGAACTTTTAAGCCAACATCCAGGTATTCGTTTTCCTGATTTAGATTTTCAAATTTGAACTTCCTGGGAAAATACATTTCCAGTATGGTTGATTCTATTTTCAATCGCTGGGGCGTCATATATCTGAATTGGAATCTACTTATCTGCAAAATTGTTTTGAGTAGCAAGACACTTAACACTATAGTTAATAGTCGAATCGGCAATATCGTTTTCCTGCGACCAGGGAACACCAACTTCAATTTCCTTTCCGCTCAATTCCGTTAACACAGGCTTTCCGGCCGGAAAATCGTTTGGAAATTGCAACCGGTAAGTCATGTTCTGCTGCATAAATTGTATATAAACCGACTTATCCGCTTCGTTTTGAAACGTATTTACATCAACGAAAATTTTGCTAAATCCATCAATTATTTTTTTCAATACTAAGTGATTCTCTTTATTATTCAACCAGTAATCCTGCTGATATTCCGGCTTTATATATTCCGTGTTATCTAACGAGGCTGTTGTTAAATTATGAATGGAAGCCTGCTTTGTTGCAGGCTTATAAACAAGCTCGTTATATTTTTTATCAAAATTTTCTCTGATTGGACTTTCTCCATCGAGAATAATCCAGCCGGTATAGTCAAATATCCGGCCTTGTTCACGCCTGAACATAAAACCGTTAATGGCAGTTGAGGTGTCATGAATGTTGGCAATTACCAAAAAAAACTTCCCGAGATTGTAATTGTTTATCGCTTTTACAACCGTCGAAACATCATGGCCGCTGGGCTCTGCAAGACCTAACCGGTGATGCGAATGCCATTCGCCAATATGCTGCAATCCATGGGTAGATCTTAATACTTTACCTACCTTATCGAGATATTCAATATCCTGATTAAAAAAAGCAATTTGATGATTGGCTCTTTTTCCCGGACCAATAACATATTGAATAACAGGGTAACCTGAATAGGTCCAAAATCCAAAAAGGTCGCCACCTGTTTCAATATGCGGATAATCGAGTACGCATTTTGAAATATATTCAAGTTCACCCTGATAAATGACCGCTTTTGACTTTATCGCATACTTGTTTAGGTAACTCATTGACTTTGTTTCAGTTTTGATAACAAGGCGCTCTACAGCAGTTTATTTAATTGAGTGAGTTTCAGTGAATAAAATATTAAACAACCCTGTATTTAATCTAAAATAAGCGTTTTCCTGAAAATATAAAATAAAGCAGGGCGTTAATCTTATTGACCGCGATCAATTTTTAGACAGCTTTGTTTTCGCATACCCGTTTGGGATCAGGACTAACGGCGCAAAGCATTGCTACACCTTCGGGAAAACCAGGAACTGCATAACAACATTAAGCGCATATATAACGCCACCCGGCCCCTTTTTCTAAACCACTCACCTGCACACCGGAATCTTTATAAAACTATCGTTATACCATTTTATCCGTAACGGCTCCTTTGCATCGTGAATGGTTTCATCACTTACAGCTTTACCGGTTCCATAATTGATCTGTGCGAATTTATTTTTATTGATATTCAACACAACCAGCAACCTGCTTCCCCGGCTTAGTTGACGGCTTACCATTCGTGTTCTGGTAAAAGGAATGGTTTCTACTTTACCTGGTGTTAGCAGGCGACGGGTGCTCATATCTTTTGCATAACTGGCTCTTCCTAAAAAATACGATAAATGAAAATACCGTCCGTCGGGCATTACTTCGTACAATACAACGCCAATGTCCATATCTTTTTTGTTGATGCTTGCTTTTAACTCTCCTACAAAGCTGCCATTAACTGAAACAGGTTCACTAAATGGTTCACTGATAAAGAATAGTCCGTTTGTATTGTTCAGATTGTCGCGTATAATAGGCCAGGGATAATAATCATTATTCATGGTTTGCCGGTCGGCAAAATCTACTTCCTGGTTCAGAAATCCGGGTGTTGCCGGCTTTTTTGCAGATAATTGATACTGGTCGGCGGCCGGTGTATTAGTTAGGTATAAAGTGAGATAGCCATTATTCATTTTTTCGAGCGATGGGGCATGCCTCCATTCGTTGGCGCCCATCACTTCATAGTTTATTTTATCTTTCAGCAGGCTGGGCTTCTTACCATTTTTTAAAATATAATCCATCCATTCAAAAGTTATTTGCCGGGTGTTGATGAGCGCTAAAGAGTCTATGGTATAATCGCGCAACACCGGCTTACCGCCCCGCTGTGCGCCTATATGATCATAGGGGCCGATGATTAAATAATGCTGTGCATTTTGGTTGTATGTATAATGCTCGCGTAAATAATGTAATGCCGATATCTGTCCGTCGTCATAATATCCTGTGATGCTTAGTACCGGAATATTAATGTTAGCATACTCCTGCCGGTAAGGCACCATTTGCTGCCAGTATTTATCGTAATCAGGATGTTGCAACCAGCGCTGCAACCATTTATTCGGTGTTCCGTCAATGCTGTCGATTTTGCGGTAGGCTACTCCGCCCGCATACCATTTGTTTTGCATGGCATTCCATCGTTGGGGATCATTATATACTTTATCGTCGAGGTATTTGTTATTGGTAACATAAAAGGCCCATCCATAATTGGCGTTTAAGAACACATTGTTTTCCATGGGTAAACCCAATCCGGGTATCGCAGCCACATAGGGCACAATTGTTTTGAGAGCCGGATGCAGGTGTTTGGTGGCAGCCCATTGCGCAAATCCATTATAACTGCCGCCATACATACCAACCTTTCCGTTACTCCATGGTTGCTGTATTATCCAGTCAATAACTGCATTTACATCATTCACTTCATTTTCATAAGGGGCTATTTCATCATTACTTAATCCTTTACCGCGACTATAGGCAATGATGCTTATATAATCATAGGCAGCAGCCGCTTTGGCCTGATCCCCATCTTCGGGCCTGGCATAAATGGTAAAGTTCAGCACGGCGGGTTGCGGTTCGTTAATACCTTTTTTTTGAACAATGATTGCTTCAATGGTTGCGCCATCTTTCGTTTTTATAAGTACACTATCCTTTATAAAAGGGTCAGAAGAAGAAGAAGATTGTTGCGCATATGAAGTTGTATACAGGGCAATACAAGCCCATAAAAGATGAAATATCTTTTTCATTATCTGGTATTTTAAAATGTTAGTGGATTATATACCGTTCAGGTTTTTGAATTTGACCGATTGACGGCCCGACACCTCGAGCAATTCGCCTGTTTTGAGGCGTATGGTGAGTTTACCTTTTGCTTCAGAATTAACCTGCTGAATATATTGGGTGTTGATGATATGGGTTCTGCTGATCCTGAAAAACTGCGTGCCATCCAGCATTTCTTCCCATTGCCTGAGCGAACGCTTCAGCAGTACTTTTTTTTGTTCGAAATATAAACGTGAATAATTGTCAACCGATTCAATCATATAAATGTCACTCAGCTTTATGAAATAACATTTCTCTCCATCCTTTATAAAAATCTGCCGGTCGGCTGGTAATTCTTTATCAGCAGAGGTTTTTTGATTGATACTGTTCCGGTATTTTTCAATTGCTTTTGCAAATCGTTCTTCCCTGATGGGTTTCATCAGGTAATCCAATGCATTTATTTCAAAGGCCTGCACGGCATACTGGTTAAAAGCGGTGGTGAATATAACAGCAGGCACTTCGTCGAGCGATTCCAGCAATTCAAAGCCGTTTTTTTCAGGCATCTGAATATCCAGAAAAATCAAATCGGGTTGCTTAGTTACGATCTGTTCTTTTGCCTCATCAGCGTTTTTTGCTTCGCCGATCACTTCAAAACCGGCATAGCTTTTCAACGCGCTTTTCAATTCTTCGCGGGCTGAACGTTCATCGTCAATAACTATTACCCGGGTCGTTTTCATGTCATGGAAATTAAAATGGTTGCCTGAATTTTTTCATCCGACAGTTCTTCAATGTTGAATGTGGCCTTTCCGTTGTACTGCAATTGCAGTCTTTCTTTCAGGTTTTTTAATCCCAGTCCTGTTTGCGTTGCAGCGTTCAGCTTTCCGGGATTTTGAACAGAGATGTGTAAATACCCGGCCTGTTTCACTGCTTTTATTGCTATAAGTCCTCCCGCGGCTCTTTTTTCAATTCCGTGTTTGATGGCATTTTCAACTAAAGTCTGAATGCATAAGGGAGGAATGTATATTTCTGCCAGGTCTTCTTCCACCATAATATTTATCTGCAACCGTTCTTCAAACCTCAGTTTTTCCAGTTCGAGGTAATCCTTCACCAGGCCGATCTCTTCTTTTAATGGCACCAGTTTATCGTTTTTACCATACAGCGAATTTCGTAGCAGGTCAGATAACAAATCAATCGCCCTTCTTGCCTGACCGGGATTTTCTGTTACCAGAAATTTTATATTACTCAGCGAATTAAAAAAGAAATGCGGATTAAGCTGGGCCGACAAATTATTTAACTGGGCCTCTTTTGCAATAACCGATAAACGGGCATTTTCTTTGGCGATGAATATTTCTCTTTGTGCATAGTGATAAAGATGCCAGGCCAATACCCAAACGCTCATCAACCTTGTACCCGTAATAAAAACGGTTAACCAGTTACCTGTAAAATACGCTTTATAAGAAACATTGAAATATTCATTAAACCACAAACGAATTAGATACAGTTTACCAATGATCAATACCATGTATAGCGTCGACAAAATAACAATGGTAGCCGCAATTCGTGATACCAGCTTTGTAAGTTTCAACTGGTGCCAGTTCTTTTGCCGGGCAAAACTCCGGTAGCAATGGGTAAGGCCGATGCCAATCAAAACATCAAAAGCAAAATCGGCCAATCCTTGTTTAAAGTTGAAATTACTGCTACCAGCAAAAGCCGCATATCCCCAGTAAAACGAAGCTATCGACCATCCGATAACCTGACATTTCCAATAAAGTGATATAGGGATATTTACCTTCATTCGCGCCGTTAATTCTAAACCAAAATAATACTATTCTTTTCAGGCTAAAAAAAGAAGGTACAGGAGTGAAGAATTAAGGGGGATGAGCGCAGTAATCTCTCGCGAAGGCGCCAGGGCGCAAAGGGAAATACGCAACACTGCTTTTTTAACACGTTCACTTCAAAGTATCCCTATTACTCAGACAAATAGGTTTCCGGCTTAACTTTCTTTCGCTAATTTCCGGATTTATAGAACATTCCCTGCAATTTTGTATTATGAAAATGTACCAGCAAACCATATCGTTGCCGCAAAGAAGAAGAGGTTTTCACCTGATAACAGATGAAGTAGAGCAGGCGTTGCCTGAAATAACAAATATAACCACCGGCCTTTGCCAGGTTTTTATACAGCATACTTCGGCATCGCTCACCATCAACGAAAATGCCGATCCAACTGTTCGAAAGGATTTTGAGATGTTCTTTAATAAAACGGTGAAAGAAAATGATCCTGATTATGCGCATGATTACGAGGGCTCCGATGATATGCCGGCTCACCTGAAAGCATCCCTGCTGGGAAGTTCAGTATTGATACCCATCCGCAACGGACAGTTAGCGCTTGGAATGTGGCAGGGCATCTATTTATGTGAACACCGTAACCACGGCGGATCAAGAACGCTGGTGATCACCGCATGGGGACAGTGAACCTACTCAATAACCAACGTAGCAATTGAATGCGGTAAACTGGTGATCGCCGCCGCATTGCCCTGCAACCATATATTGTAGCCAACCTCATCATTCGTTGTATTTAAAACCACTACTACCAGCTTACCATCAGGATTTATAAATGCAGTGGCAGATAGTTTATCGCGGCTCGAAGCAGTACCAATGCGGCGGGCGCCGGCTTTGACAAACTTTGAAAAATGACCTAAATAATAGTATGCATTCGTATACATCAGCCTGCCTGTTTTGGTATCGGCATGTACGGGCGCAAAACAAAAATTGCCTACGTGGTTCGGACCACCGGTTTCATCGAGCAGAATATTCCAGTCGGTCCAGGCAACGGTGCCGCTGTTAAAATCATTGATCATGGAATACCCATATCGCTCGCCGAGTGACCAGTCGTTTATCCGGTTGATATCAAATTTCTCAACACATCCTTCGGTAAAAATTAAATTCTTATCAGGAAAAGTTTCATGCACCCTTTTTACATTCTCAAATTGCATGGCACTGCCGGTCCAGGTTTCGTACCAGTGAAAACCTACACCCCAAACATACTTCGCCGCTGCCGGATCGTTTAATATGGTAGTGGCCCGCTGATACACCAAATCGCGGTTATGGTCCCACGCAATGAGTTTTTTATTTGCCAGGCCCTGTTGCTGCAACGTTGGACCCAGATATTTCTTTATAAAATCTCTTTCTTCTTCGGCCGTAAAAATGCACGACTCCCACCGTTGCTTTGCCATGGGTTCGTTTTGTACTGTTAAACCCCAAACCGGAATGCCCTTTGCCTCGTATGCTTGTATATACTTCACATAATAATTGGCCCAGCTTTGTTTGTATTCGTCTTTTAATTTTCCGCCCTGTAGCATGCTGTTGTTGTCTTTCATAAAGGCAGGCGGGCTCCACGGGCTAATGAATAATGGCAGCCGGCCGCCTGCAGCTGCCATAGCCCGCCTGATCATAGGAATACGATACGCCTCGTCGTGGGCAATGCTGAATGTTTTCAGGGCTGCATCATTGTCGGCCACATAGGTATAGCTGCTACCCGAAAAATCGCAGCTGTTCATATTCGTTCTGATCAGCGAATAGCCGATGCCTTTCTCTGTGTTAAAGTAGGCAGTTAATAACTCATCCTGACTTGCAGCGGGCAGTTTGGCAAATGTTTCGGCACTGGCATCGGTAATGGCGCCGCCGATGCCGGTAATGGTTTGAAATTTTTTGGCAGCATCGATAAATACACAAGGCTGTGTTTCCAGTGGCTGACCAAACGGTTTCAGGGTTAGGGTGGCTGTTTTTGAAAGGCGATCACCGGCTTTTTCGGCAGTGGTGTACACGGTAATGGTTGTATAGGTTTTGCTACCAGCCTTCACCGGTTTTTGTTGCGCCTGCAAACCCATTACATAGGATATCAGTATTAAAAACGGGGCTATATTTTTCATTTTAAGCTTTTAAAGTTCTCGCAAAGGCGCCAGGGCGCTTAGATGTTCGCTTGAAATCATTACCTCGAAGAGCTTACCACACATAAGTTCCTACAGCACCACCGTTCAAACCGGTGGTCACTATTTTGCCATTGAATTTTATATTGAAAGATTCGTTGTTCGTTCCTTTGTTTAAAACAATCAACACCTTTTTGCCTTCCGGGTTTTTAAAGGCTACGGTCAGCAATGCACCGGCATGATTAGATGCAATGCGTACCGAACCCGGACGAACGAATTTCGAAGCATGCGCAATAATGTAATAAGAAACATTTCGGGTTACCGTAGAACCAATAGTCAATGCTCCTAAACAGGTGGTACAACCGCCGGTTGTATGTGGCAGATAATTGGGATCAGCTGCCAGATTCCACTCCAAAACATTGCGGCTCCAGTTACGGGTAGCACCAATGATCAGGTTTTCGACATGCCATTGCAAATCGCTGGGAAAACTGCCAGGACCGCCCACCCATTGCTCCGTGAAATAAACATCTTTGTCGGGATGTGCATTATGCACCTGCGTTAAGGCCGTAATGCTACCACCGTATAAATGAAAAGCCGAACCGTTAACAAAAGGCTTAGCCGCCGCATCATCCAAAACCGCTAAAGGATAATCGGGCCGGTCGGCATTATGATCGTACACGATAATTTTGGTAGCAATACCTGCTGCTGCAAAAGCAGGTCCTAAATTATTTTTGATGAATGTTGCCTGTTCACCAGCCTGCATCACCATGCTGGGGTTATTGCCACCGTGCAATGGTTCGTTTTGCGGCGTAATGGCATCGATAGTGATGCCTTCAGCCTTCATGGCCTGTATGTATTTCACAAAATAGTTCGCATAGGCAGCATAGTATTCAGGTTTCAGACTACCGCCTACAAAGCTGCCGCTTGTTTTCATCCACAAAGGAGCCGACCAGGGCGAGCCTAATATTTTAATGGAAGGATTTAAGGCAATGATCTTTTTTAAGATGGGTATCAGATCCTGTTTTTCTTTTTCAATGCTGAAATGAGTCAGGTTGGTATCGGTTTCCCCGGCAGGCATGTCGTCATAGGTAAAGGTAGTTGCACTCATGTCGGAAGCGCCGATGCTGATGCGCAAATAACTTACACCAATGAACGAGCTGTCGTACAGAAACATTTCTTTTAACAACGGATCGAGCGTTGAAGATGGAAGCGAGTTCAATAATGAAGCGCTGCCGCCTGTTAGCGTATAACCAAATCCGTCGATAGACTGAAAGGTTTGGGTGGTATCTACTTCAATAGTAGCATATGAATTACTGTTCTGTGAAAACAGCAGACTAACATTTTGTTTTTTAAACAGGGTCGACTGATCGGATTGGGTTAAATAAAATTGCACGTCAGATGCTACCGGTGCAGGAGGCAGCGGGTCTTCTCCTTCCTTATCTTCACCGGCTTTTTTACATCCGCCGGTAAGCACAATCCAGGCCAGCATTAACACCGCCCCGTTGAGGATCCAGAATTTGTATATTGGTTTTATCAATTTCATCTGATTAATTTTTTTCAGGGCGCAATTATTTTTCATTCATCTTATAAAATCTTACATAATCAATTTCGAAAGAAGCTGGAAATATATTATCGTCAACACCTTTTACGCCACCCCAGTTACCACCTATCGCAAGGTTTAACAGTATATGAAAGCGTTTGTCGAATGGCCATCGGGCGGCGCCTTTTCCCTCATTAACAAAAGTGAATACCAGCTGGTCGTCGTAATAACCCCGCACGGCATAAGGCGTCCAGTCGACCCGGTATTTATGAAATTCCGTTAAAGCAGTTGGAATAATTCGATTGGCTGTTTTTTGTGTATTTATGGTATGATTATACGCTTCAGTATGCACACTAAAATGCACCCGGGTTGAATCATACCCTACATGTTCCATGATATCGATCTCGCCCGAGTTGGGCCATGATCCGTATTCCCAGTCGGTAGGCAGCATCCAGATGGCTGGCCATGTACCAACTCCTGATGGAAGTTTGGCACTTACTTCAATGCGGCCATATAAAAAATCGCCTTTGGTGCGGGTAACCAACCGGGCGGAAGTATAATTTCTTCCGCCCATTGGTTCTTTGATAGCAGTAATAACCAGTTTCCCATTAATCGCTCTTGCATTATTTAAGCTGTTGGTATAGTATTGCAGCTCATTATTTCCCCAGCCGCTGCCGCCAATATCATATCCCCACTTTGATGCATCGGGTGCCCCATCGGTTGAAAATTCATCGAACCACGAAGGCGTTGTATCAAAAGTCCAGCCTTTATCTACCGGGGTGGTATCTACGACTACCGGCGGATCAGTATCTTTTTTCGGCGAGCAGGCTGTTAAAAATAATATAGCGAACGAATACAGTTTCATATTACATCCCTCTCAGTTCTACATTATCGATTGAAATTCCCGAAACACCCAGGTTGGCCCCGCCGGTTTTGATCACAAGGTAAATGGTGCCACCTTGTGAAAAGCGAATTACGCCGCTTTTACCTGCCAAAAGCCCTACACAACCAATTGTTGCCAGATTGCCGTTGAACGCCGTGTTGCCGCAACCATCCCAGGTGCTTAAACCAAGCTGTTTTCCGCCCGATGTATAATCCGAATTTTGAACAGGAGCAGCCGTTCCAAAATACACTTCAAACCAGGTGTCGGTTGCACCGCTGCCCGAAACGTTCATGCCGAAGCGGTAATCTTTGTTAGCCTGCACTTCTAACGCCTGATAAATGGCGCTATGGCCCCAACTGCCGCCTGTTGCAGTCATTGTACCATTGGCCATTGCCCATGCAATTGCAGGACTGCTAATGGTTAACCTTGTCCATTTTGCATCATCAGCGGCTGTTTCAAATTTACCGCCCTGTACAAGGTTGCCGGCAGCAGGATCAGAGGTAGCTACCGTGATGGTTTTTTTGGCCGTAAACGAGGCGCCTCCTTTACCGTACGCATAATGGGTAATGTTATACGAACCTGCATCGGGCAAAAAAAGCTGCATACTGTGCCTGTCAGGAACCGCGCTGGCGCCATTGTCGATATACCATTTCGAAAAAATATAGCTGCTGTCGTTCGCGGCTAACTGAAACTTATTGGCACTTCCCGAAACGGGTGTTATGGTAAAATCTGCATTCAGGGCGGTTTCTGTAAGGCCCCTGTCTTCTACTTTAGTTTTACTGCAGGAAGCCGGAATTATGGCTACAAGCACTATATACCAAATACCATATTTATTGTTCATGTTTTGTTTTTTTAATTTGTGAGTAACCCTGTAAGGTGTGCCACACTTTGAAAGTGTGGCACACCTTTTTTCAATTGTACTTGTCGTTCTGTATCAGTTTGGTGCCCTGCAATTCCCTGAAAGGAATGGGAAACACTTCATGTTTTCCGGCAACAAAACCACGGCCTCCCAATACGGCAGGCGCATCGCCCCACCTTACCAGGTCGAACCACCGGTGACCTTCACCTGCCAGTTCGGCCCTGCGCTCGGTTTTAATGGCAGCCATAGAAACAACCACAGAAGGCAAGCCTACTCTTGCTCTTACTGCATCGAGCAGAGCCTGCGCTCTTGCGCCGGTTGCGCCCAGGGCTTCGGCTTCCATTAAATAAGTATCTGCCAGCCTGATGATATAAGTATTTTGATGATAATTCAATTCTGAAGCGCCGCCGCCAGTTGATACATCAGTTGTACGTGGTAAAAATTTATTCAGGAAGTAACCGGTATTCTGGTATCCTTCAATATAATCTGCCTGACCAGCTGTTTTCAATGCTTTTAAATCAAATACAGTAGCAGCGAACCGCGGATCGGTTTTGATGAAATCATAAAAGTTCTGCGTAAATACACTGAAGCTCCAGCCTGAAGGCAGTGAAGGCGCTGTTGAACCGGAAGGCCTTGAATAGCTTCGGGGACCCACCATTACGTTAAATGAATTTCCTTCATCACGGCCGCTGCCCCAGAAGTCCCAGTTTGAATTGCCGGCAGCGCTGTGTGTTTCTTCCAAAATAGATTCGCTGTTGAATTTATTCGATACTACCCACAGGTCGCTGAAATTGGTAAGCAACTTATATCCGAAGCTACTTGTGCCGCCGGGTGTGGGCCCGTTCACTTCGGCCAGTTGCTGCGCTGCCTGTGTATTTTTCTTTTCATATAAATAAACTTTTCCGAGCAATGCCTTTGCAGCGCCTTTGGTAAAACGCCCGGCATCGGTGGCAGCAGAAATGGTAGCAGGCAAAACGGCAATGGCATCGTTCAGGTCGTTTTCTATCTGCGTATATACGGCATCAGGGCTTGCCTGTTCAACACCGTACATATTGGTAGCGGTTAACGGCTCTAACAACAGAGGAATTTTTCTAAACATCCGAACCAGGTTGAAATAATAAAAAGCCCGCAATGCTTTGGCTTCGCCTTCTAACCGTGATTTTGTTGTATTGTCCATAGGAACGCCAGGTAATTTTTTCAACAGGGTATTGGCCCTGAAAATTCCCTGATATGGATCGTTCCAGTAGCTGGCGGCCATGGTATTGGCCGTCATGGTATAATTTGAAAAAGCCTGCAACTGCAATCCGTCTGTTGCATTACCACCGCCGGCATAATGATCGTCGGAACCGGCATTCATCAGGGCAAGCATATTTTCAAAACCGCCTGAATTTTTTCGCAGCGGATCATATACACCCACCAATGCTGACAATGCCTGGTCCTGGTTGGCATAATAATTTTCCGACAGAAACTGTCCTTCGGGCTTTACATCTACAAAACTTTTTTTACACGATGCCATCATATTTACGATAACTATGGCAATCAGTATATATTTTATATTTATTGTTTTCATTTTCATAACCTCTGATTAGTTTGGTAAATAATTAAAATTGCAGCTGAACACCACCCATAACCGAACGGGCCTGGGGATAAACACCTCTGTCTACGCCAAACACAGTGCCGCCAATTTCAGGATCATACCCTGTGTACCCGGTGATCGTAAATAGGTTCTCCGATGTGATGTACACCCGCAATCTGCTTGCTTTGATCTTACTCGCAATTTTCGCCGGTAATGTATATCCTAACTGAACCAGCTTAACGCGGGCATAATTTCCTTTTTCGAGGTAAAAATTCGACATTCTGCTAAAGTTGCCATTGGCATCGCTGGTGGTTAACCGGGGATAATCGTTTGTAGATCCTTCACCCGTCCAGCGACCGAGTACAGCGGTTTGATAATTGGCATTGCCAATATCGAGCCTGCGCAATCCCTGGAATATTTTGCTGCCTGCAGTGCCCTGTACAAAAACCAGGATATCGAAGTTTTTGTAATCGGCATTGAGGGTAAATCCAAATACATATTTGGGGATACTGCTGCCGAGGTATGTTTTATCGAGATTATCATTGGTGATTTTGCCATCGCCATTAACATCTACCCAACGAAAATCACCGGGTTTGGCATCGGGCTGTAATAAATTGCCATCTTTATTTCTATAGTCATCAATCTCTTTCTGGTTTTGAAAAATACCGGCTGATTTAAAACCAAAAAAGTAATTGTAAGGCTGTCCTTTCTCTATACGTGTTATAGCACCCATCGTTTGGAAACTGGCTTCGCCGGTTATATAATCAGCATCTGCAGCTACGTAGGTTACTTTGTTTTTCAGGTAAGAGAAATTACCATTTGCCCCAAAACCTACCTCGCCAAATTTATGTCTGTAGCCCACCTCAATGTCGATACCGCTGTTTTCCATATCGGCAATATTTCCTACCGGTGAAGAAGAAACGCCTACATATCCGGGGATGGTTATCGGACGCAGGATGCCGGTGGTTTTTTTCTTATAGAAGTCTACATTCAATGAAATGGATTTTAATAACATCGCTTCAAAACCAATATTGGTTTGTGACGTTTCTTCCCAGCGTAAATCGGGGTTATCGAGCGAGGTGGGAGAATAACCGGTAACAATGCCGTCGGAAGTACCGAGTGTATAATTGAATCCGCCGGTAACTGTGGCCAGATAACCGAAATCCCTGATTGCATCGTTACCTACTACACCATATCCGCCCCTGATCTTTAACATGTCTACAATTTTATTATGGGGCCAGAAATCTTCATTCGTCACGTTCCATCCTACAGAGAAAGAAGGGAATACGCCATATTTGTTGTTCAATCCAAATCGCGATGATCCGTCTCTTCTTATAATACCGGTGAACAGGTACTTTTCATTGTAGTTATAGTTTACGCGTGCAAACAGCGACGACAACTTATGCTGTACATTATCGTAGGTGGTAGATATTCTGTTTGTTTGTGGAATATCGAAATTAAAAGAAGCGTCTTTGTAACTCGATATCGGCAAATTAAACAAGGTATTCGTTGAACCTCCGCCAATGTTCTCAACATAAGCGCCCTGACCCAGTAAAACAGTGAAATTATGTTTGCCAATAGCATCGGTATACGTAGCGGTGTTCTCGAGTATCCAGTTTAAGCTGTTGTTATTCGATTTTGAATAGTTGTTCTGTGTATTTTTTACTGTGGCGCTGAGGTAAAACCAGGGAGTAAACTGCTGGCTGCCCCAGTAAGATAATTTACCGCCGAGTGTAGATCTTATTTTGATCTTTTTCGTGATGGCGGCCTCCACATAAGTATTGCCTACAAAATCGTCTGACCAGCCATATCCGCCTAATCTTGTTTGAATATAAGCGGCAGGATTGGTCATTTCCTGTCCTACCAAAGAAGAAATGCCATATGGATTGCCATTCACGTCTCTGAGAACAGGATTCACACTGTATGGAGCTGCATTGGCAATCGCAGGATCAGTAACTACCAGCGGTGTGATTGGATCAAGATTAATGGCAGAGCTTAACGGGCCGCCAAATTCGCTATTGGTATTTCCCAAACCAACGGCTTTCTGATGCGAGTAGCCGATGTTTTCACCCACCGTAAATATGTCGAACAGTTTGTGGGTTGAATTGATACGGATATTTTTTCTTGTGTAGTTCGAAATCGGTCCGGCCACAATACCTTCCTGGTCCTGCATGCCGAACGACAAATAAAAAGTAGATCTTTCATTACCACCGCTCAGGCTCACTTCATGCGAATAGCGGGCTGCCTTATCATTGAAAATAGCATCCTGCCAGTCGGTTCCCACTCCCAACGATTGGGGATTATTGAAAACAGCGCCGCCTCCGCCATTCACCGAACGTTCATTCATAATGGTGGCATATTGGGTGGCGTTCAGCAATTTTAATTTTGTTTCGGGACGTGATATACCATAGAATCCGTTATAGGAAACGATTGGTTTACCGCTTTTTCCTCTTTTTGTAGTAACCAGAATAACTCCGGTAGCTGCCCGTGTACCATAAATGGCAGCGGAAGCAGCATCTTTCAATACTTCGATAGATTCAATATCGCTTTGGTTCAGGTAACCGATACCACCCTGATCAACTACCACGCCATCGACTACCCAAAGCGGGTTATTGCCACCGCCAAAAGTGGTAACACCTCTTATCAGAATGGTAGAGGAGGAACCGGGTTGTCCTGAGCTTTGTGCAATGGTTACGCCGGCCACTCTTCCCTGCAGCGCCTGTTCAATGCGGTTGCTTGGTACATTTTCAAGGTCTTTTGACCGAACACTTGAGATGGATCCTGTAACCACTTTTTTTCGTTGGGTGCCATAGCCTACCACTACAACCTCATCGAGGCCTGTAGTCGCCACATCATCTAATTGCACCGTAAGGTTGCCGCTTTCGGGAACAGCCATTTCAAGGTTAGCCATTCCTATATACGAAATAACAAGTATGGCATTACGGTTGGGAACATGAATGCGAAAGTTTCCATTTACGTCGGTAGAAGTAGCCTCGTTCGTTCCTTTTACAGTAACGGTAGCCCCGATCAATGGCTCACCGGTTTTTTTTGAGTTGACTTTACCTGTTACTATAATATCCTGTGCCATAACAGGAGAGAAGAGGGCATGCGATATCAGCAATGCAATGGCATAAAGCAGAATTTTCATACGCAAGTCAGTTGAGTTATAAATGTTCAAATTCAAAAATCTAAAGTAGTTTGTTGGGGAGGGCTAGCCTAATCAGGCACCACATCAATACCACATCAAAAACCACACATACGGGTATAGGCCGTGGTTTTTACTACTTCATTACTACATCATGGGGGAAGTGTCCGTTTGTTTCTTGTTTTTGGTTTATGGTTTATAGTTAACTTCAAACTGAACAAAAGAACCATAAACTATAAACCTCAAACTATAAACTTTTTATAAACTGAATCGAACGAAGGTTCACGCCTTCAGATTCAAAACAAATGCGAAGGGTATTCTTTCCTTTTTTTAATGCTATGTTCTTTATTGGGAGCGATTGCCAGCCCGAAGATTTGGGAACCGTTGCTACAGGAACTTTTTTATTATCATTGACTGATATGGCCATTTTTCCTGAATCCTTTTCTGTATTGTAATTCAGATTAATATTATAATTGCCGCCTTTAATCACATTAATAGTGTACTGCAGCCATTCACCGGGTTCGGTATAAGTAATAAAATAACTATCCTTTGCAGCTGGTTCCAAAGCAATATCAACTCCATCATTACGATATGCACGGCCGCGGTTACCGCTTCCACGCTCACCGGTAGATACATGGTAGTCGGCCGTATCGGTATCAAAATAAGCTACGCCATTTCTTCCGAGGTCGTAATCAACCGCATTTAATACAGCACCGTTTTGAATATCATGTTTTGCAAAAGGAATTGCGGCCTGTGAAAAAGGTTGCCTGATCAGCGCATCAATCACATCGCGCTTAATGATTGTATTTTCAAGTTTAGTGTCGGCGGCCAGTTGCATCAGTCCGTTAACCACTTCTGTTGCTGAGGGCTGAGGTCCGTTGCCCGACCAATAAGCGAGCACTTTATCATAACCGGCATTCGATGGCACCTGCATAGGATTATTATTACCTAATTTTTTCAAAGGCCACCAGGCCCATCCGATATTGTTTTCTTCCAACAACTGAACGGCTTCGGTAAACCATACATTAGAATTTTCGCCGGTTTCGCCTAACCACACAGGCACGTTGTATGTATTTCTGGTATCTAATATTTTTTGAATGGCCGCCCTATTATTAAAGTTCCAGTACTTATGAAAGCTCAGCACCATATTGTTGTCCCACGGAGGTAGTATGCCATTATAATTATTACCCCATCCGTTTCCTTCTATTATTATGATATGATTTTTATCTACCTCGCGAATGGCTTTAGTAATATCCATCATCAATTGCCTGAGGGGCTGATTGACTGTTTCTTTCAATCCGTTTTTATCATTAGCCGGGTCGCTAAATCCCCAGTTGGGCTCGTTCAATATATCGTAGCCGCCGATCATGGGCTCATTTGCATATCGTTCTGCGAGTTTTTTCCACAGCGCAATAGTTTTTTGCCGGTTGGCTTCACTTTCCCAAAGCGATGGTTTCGAAGGATCTCTGTCAGAAATATTCAGGTCATTGCCTTGTCCGCCGGGAGCTGCATGCAAATCAAGGATCAGGTACATGTTGTTGGCTTTGCACCAGGCAAGCAAACTGTCGGTGATCTGGAAGCCTTTTTCGAGCCAGGTATTTCTTCCAGGCTCCGGTTCCTGGTCAACCGGCAACGTATATAAATTGTAATGCATGGGCAGGCGCACCGAATTAAAACCCCATGCCTTCATGGAGTCAATGTCGATCTTTCGCGTATGGTTAGCCAACCAGGCATTGTAAAATTCCTGCGTTTTTTCTTCACCGATCAAATCGGCAATACGGGTGCGGATGGTGTGCTGCATTCCCTGCCCGTTCACCCGCAGCATGTAGCCCTCCTGCAACATCCATCCGCCTAAACCAACACCTCGCAGCAAAACAGCTTGCCCTTTTTCATTCACAATCTGTTTATCATGGGTCTTTAAAAATCCCTGTGCGTTGGTTTCGGGGCGAGCCAACATTATTTGTATAAAAAGAAGCAAGCTCGTTAATCTGTATAACATGGGGTTACTGTTGATTATTTGGATTGCGTATTGACCATTGACCATTCACCATTGACGTATTAAAATTAGAAATCAAAACACCAAAAATGTGCTTTGGCACCCCATCAATACCACATCATAAATAACATAAATGGTTAAAACACAATTGCTTTACCCCATTTATACCCTATCAGCGCCCTTTTCTTATCATGTATTTAAGTAACTTAGAAGTCAGGAGTGAAAAAGAATTGTAACTGATTGCCATAATGAGAAAATTATTTCCTGCCATATTATTCTTTGCTTTTATTCAAGGGCATGCTCAAAATACTATCGCCCTGCCCGATATCATCAATTATTCCAAACAAACCTATAATGCCGGTACCCAAAACTGGAAGATCGCCCAGGATAAACAGGGCATCATCTATGTGGCGAACGATGAAGGCATGTTGAGTTTCGACGGAAGTTTCTGGAAGAAATATACCATACCAGGCGGTGGAGGGGTGCGTTCTCTGGCCATAGGAAACGATGGCCGCATTTATATAGGCTCACAGGGTGAGATTGGTTTTTTTGAACCCGGCAAATATGGAAAGCTGCAATACAAATCGCTCAACGACCTGATTCCGGATAACGAAAAAGATTTTACCGATATATGGGATGTTGTTCCTGTTGGTAATGAAGTTTTTTTTCGCTCTTACCGCAAGATCTTTCAGTTGCAAAACGAAAAGATCACCGTTTTTGGCAATCCGGCCTGGAGTTTTTTGGGCTTACACCACAACAAACTCATCACCAAAGCCTGGCAAAAAGGACTGCTGCAATTTCAAAATGGTACCTGGGTACCTTTTTCACAACCCGATTTTTTTCCTGAGAAGGCCGAAGTCACAGCAATCATACCCTTTGAGGGCGATACTTCACTGTTGCTCACCAAACATCATGGCTCGTGGCTGGTGCACAACGATATAATCACCCCGTTCAATACCCCGGATATGCAACTGATCGATGAAAAGAATCCCTACGGCGCGGTGGTGATCGATCAAAATCAGATTGCTATTGTTACCAACCTGGCCGGATGTTTCATTATAAATAAAAAAGGCGAGCTCATACAACGACTTTCCAAACAGGACGGGCTGCAAAGCAACAATATACTGACTGCGTTTATCGACCGCAAAAAAAATATATGGCTGGGTTTGGATAAGGGCATCGATTTCATCGCTTATAACAATGCCATCAAACATATTTATCCCGATTACCAGGAGCAGAGTGCCGGCAAAGCAGCGATCATCTTTAAAAACAATTTATACATCGGTACATCCAACGGTCTGTATCAGGCAGCGATTTCACCCAACAACGATATCGGTTTTATAAAAAGCAAATTTGAACTGATGCCGGGGCCCAAAGGACAGGTATGGAATCTTTCGGAATTAAACGGCCATGTAGTTATGGGACATAACGACGGCTTTTTTGTTGTTGATAACAAAACAACCAAAATGATCGACAGCAGCTCGGGCTTCTGGACTTTTTTACCATTGAGTAATGTAACGCCTTCGTCGGTAGTGGTGGCCGGAACGTATAACGGATTGAACTTTTACAATTACGATAATGGCCGCTTCATCAACCACGAAGTTCATTCACATTTTGAATCGGCCCGCTTTGTGGCACTCGACAATAACATTGCATGGGCTGCGCATCCGTACAAAGGCTTATATAAAATACAATTGAACGGAGGCATCCATCCCACCAACACCACCTACCACGATACGAAGGGCATACTTTCGAATAACAACAATCACATATTTAAAATCAAGAGCCGGGTTGTACTCACTAACGACAAAGGGATATTTGAGTACAATGAAAAAACCGGCGACTTCGAACCCTCTGTTTTTCTATTAAAGATATTACCTAAAGTGCCTATCAGGTATATGAAAGAAGATGCCAATGGCAACATCTGGTTTGTACACGACAAACATTTGGGTGTAGCCGATCTTTCGGGCAGGCAGCCGCGCATTATATATTTTCCCGAACTCAATAATAAGATCACCGGCAATGGGTTGGAATATGTTTATCCGTATAACAGCAATAATATTTTTGTTGCGGCCGACGAAGGTTTTTATTTGATCAACTACGAGCAGTATAAACAATTCAAAGAAGATATTCCTATTCAGATAAGCGATGTGCGCATCGTAAATAAAAAAGACAGCGCCATTTTCGGCGGTTATTTTAATAAGGAAACAGAGCAGCGGCGATTAATAAATGATGAGGTGCCCGAAATACAATATGCCTGGAACTCGATACACTTCGATTATTCATCGACTTTGTATGACAAACCAGGTATTGAATATGCGTACTACCTCGAAGACTTTGACAAAGGCTGGAGCGCCTGGTCAAAGAAAAATGAGAAAGACTATACTTATCTCTCCCCGGGAACCTATACATTCAAAGTAAAAGCGAGAACGCACGAAGGGCAGGAGTCGGCCGTAACCAATTACCGGTTTACCATACTGGCTCCCTGGTATCGCACCACATGGGCTTACCTTGTATATGCCCTGTTAACAAGCTTGTTATTGTATGGCATATATAAGTGGCAAAAGAAAAAGTTTATTGTTCAGGAGCAACAGCACGAAGAAGAGCGCAAACGGATGGCGTACCTGCACCAGTTGGAAATTGAAAAACACCAGGAAGAGCAAAAGCAATTGCTATACCTGCATCAGCTTGAGTTGGAGCGCAATGAAAAAGAAATCATCCGACTGCAAAACGAAAAGCTGCAATCAGAAATTCAGCTGAAAAATACCGAGCTGGCATCTACCACCTTTAACCTTGTGCAAAAGGGCGAAATGTTGATGAAAGTAAAAGAAGAATTTGTGCGCATGAAAAAATCGAGCGAGGTAGATAAAGAATCCGACGATTACAAAAAGATATTGCGTATGCTCGGCGACGATAAAATGAAAAGGAACTGGGAGCAATTCGCCATTCATTTCGACCGCGTACACAGCAACTTCCTTACATCGTTAAAACACACCTATCCCAACCTCACAGGGAGTGATTTAAAGTTATGCGCTTATTTACGGTTGAATTTAACCAGCAAGGAAATAGCGCAAATCATGAACATCACCATCAAGGGTGTTGAATTAAGCCGGTACCGGTTGCGGAAAAAGTTAGGTATACAACAGGAGGTGAATTTGGTGAATTTTTTGCTGGAGTTTAGGGAGGGGGGAGCTCAACTTTAATAAACTCCCCTTATTTGCGGCTTTATCTTAACATCATACAGTTCGCGAAGCTGGTTATGTGTAACCTCACTTAATGGCGGTAGTGAAGCTGCAGCAACATTACTCTGCACCTGACTTACTTTGGTAGCTCCCGGAATTACAGTAGTTATAGCAGGGTGATCTAATATCCAGCGGATAGATTGTGTTGCCAGGTTACCATCGGGCATCAGGCTCTTAATTTCTTCAGTCAGAGCAACACCATTATTAAAGGGTATTCCGGAGAATGTTTCGCCCACGTTAAAAGCTTCACCATTCGCATTATAATTGCGGTGGTCACCTTCCGCAAATGTGGTTTGCCCGGTAAATTTACCGCTAAGTAATCCGCTTGCAAGAGGCACCCGTGCTATCAGCGCTACCTGCTGTTGTTGCGCTTTGTCAAAAAATTCGTTTTTAATATGCTGGCGAAAAAGATTGAATATTATTTGTAAAGAAGCCACGTCATTATGTTGTAAGCAAATCAATGCTTCTTCAGCTGTTTCAACACTTACGCCAAAATGTTTGATGAGCCCTTCGCTTTGCAATTTTCTTAAATGGTCAAACACTTTGCCTTTACGCAATTCTTCAGTAGGTATGCAATGCAACTGCTCGAGGAACAACTGGCTTACCCCTAAATTTTTTAGCGAATCTTCTACATGGCGTTTTATAGCATCGTATGTAAAGTTTTGTGGCCAGCCGTACGGGTTGTCGTGCCGCCGACCGAGCTTCGTTGCTATAAATAATTGTTTTTTCGTCGACTTCAGAAATTCCCCGATAAATCGTTCGCTTACACCCATTCCGTAAACGTCGGCAGTATCTATAAAGTTTCCACCAGCATCAACATATGCCTGCAAAATTTCAAATGCGCGCGTGCTGTTTACCCGGCCCCAATCAGCACTTCCCAGTTGCCAGGTGCCCAGCCCCACTTCGGCTATGCGTACTCCTTTAAAATCTCTATAGTTCATTGTGCGAAAATAAGGATTTGTGGTGACTGAAGGATTTGTTGGAGCAGGGGATTATTTATTGAAAAAGATTTATAGTCGGCCAAATCATGTATGGGTCTTTTCCATAGTCACGAATTTTCAAAAAAAGGTGACATTTTATTAATCCGCGGAAAACACCCTGTTTGCTATCTAAAAACCGCAGAAAGACAGGGCCTCAACTTCCTCCATGGGAAAGCCCATACTGCTTAATACTAAGGATGGCCGGGAGTATTGAGGCTGCATTGCACTAACGGCCGCCATATCTGGCAAGTATAAACCAGCAACTATTCTGCTTCGCATACCCACTTTCGGCTATTGCCTTGTGTCAATATTTTTAGTATATTCAATGACCAAAAACCTTTTACTGTGAAACCCTTCCTCTATTTGCTTTTTGCCATAACGCTATACTCCTGTTCCAAAAAAACAAGCGATACGGACAACCCGCCTCCAACAAAAGGAACATTAAACGGCAGCATTAAAACATATGACAGAAGTGGAAAAGAAAATCAGGACTTTAACGGTATCAGCATCAAATTAATTGATAATCAAAACCAGGCTTCGGTCGGGGCTGTTACTTCCGATGGTAAATTTCAGTTTAATAATGTTCCGTTCGGAGATGTAATATTAATTGCCGATAAACCAGGATATGGTTTTATTGATTCCCTTAAGTTCGAACACAAAACAGCAAACGATGCCGTGTCAAATATTGATCTGATACAGGATTTGCCCTTTTCGTTTAATTTAAACTTCATTAATTATTACAATGGAATGTTTTACTATTATGTTTCCTGTAATTACCATACAACCACAGAATCATATATAGTTTCGCATTTCTTATGCTTTGGTAAAGATGCCAACGTATCAATAAATCATAATAATTTACTGTTGAGCTCAGGTGCTCTTATGAGCGTTCAGGTTATCAGCGGTTTTGGTGGAGGAGGTTCCAGTGCAACATATGGAAAGCTTATTGATGCCGGTTTTAAAAAAGGAGACCTGATCTACCTAACCATTATTCCCGGCATAGAAAAATTTTGGGATTTTTATAGCAACCCAAACAGAAACTATAAAATCATCTCTTACAAAGTTGGCAATGCATCAAATGTATTATCCTTTACTTTACCTTAATTATTATTTAATGCACCTTACTTTGTATGACTTAATTGAACAAATTGTACGTTGTCTTCTCCTAAACCATCAATTTAAAGCTTTAAACCCTCATTGAATTGTTCAATAACACCATTTAAACCTTCAAATCAGCAATTTTAAATCTTAATTGGCCGATTTAAATCTTTATTCGATGTTTTAATTTTTCAATCAAGCGATTTAAATCATTAAATCACCGGTTTAAAACTTAATCCACCGATTTAATTAATCAATTGGCTGATTTAATCCTTCAAATGCCCGATTTAATTCTTAAAATCGTCGATTTGAATAATTTTGCCATCGTTTAATTCTTCAATACGATGATTCAATTCTTTTAAACCATGCTTTTGAGCATTTAAAGCACCACTTCAAAGCTCATTGCCTTTATTCATACCATTCAAACCTTCATTGAATTGTTCCGGGCGATACTTTGTTATTTCCTGGCCACGGGTTAAAAAATCACCCCCTCTACCATCATTCTTTTTACCGGCATTAAAAAGCTATATACATCACGACAAAAGCGTCAAAAGGGCACAAAATGGCCAAAACGGCCATCGCCCAATTGAACCCTCCCTACATTTGAATCGCAAACGAAAACAACCGGTACCACTAAGGCACAACCGGTCCTGACATGTCAAAATTTAAATGTGCTTATTCGTTACTCTTCGAAATAGAATGCAATGTGTTCCGGTCTTTTTGCAAAGGATCCAACAGGGAGGCTGGTAATACAAAGCACCGATTAATCTGCATCCTTTTCCATTGGCCAATGGTTCGTTACGCTCTGTTTGGTAGCAAACTGGTATCATTATTTTTTCACCTTCTAAATTGTATTTTATGTACAGGATAAAAATCAAACTTACGTTCATCTACTGCCGCGACGGTGATCTTGTAACACTAACGCGCAGATTTCTGGATAGTCTGAAAGACAATCCGAACTTTCAAACGCCTACACCTCTGCTGGCAGATATTGAAAAAGCGCTGAATGATTATATTCAGGCTTTATCAAATGCCGCCGGGCGCGACAAGGAAATGGTGTCTGTTAAAAATGATAAAAAGGCGATTCTGCAGCAATTGCTGAAAGCGCTGGCCCAGTACGTAATGCAAACGTGCAAAGGCGACAAAACCATGTTAATCAGCAGTGGTTTTGATATTACCCGCGAAAGAAGCAAGCCGCAACAATTACCATCCAAACTGGTAGTTGAAATGGAATCGCCCGGACAGACCACCTGTCGTGTAAAAAAAGTAACCGGCGCCCGGGTGTATGTATTTGAATATACTGCAGACCCGCTTACAACCGAAAGTGTGTGGATAAGCGAAACCACGCTTACCAATTTCCACACATTTACCGGTTTTAAATCCGGTTCCAGAATCTGGTTGCGCGTTATCGCCATTACCAGCGAAGGAAACAGGTTGTTTTGGGAACCTGTTTCACGGATTATTCAGTAATGTTCTGAGCCCCGCTCTAATTGCAGGGTAAAGAAGGATTTACATAAAAACCGGTGGTTGTTACCGCCGGTTTTTTTATTGTGCGCCAAACAAAAACTTTATGATATCAATCAGTAAGATTAATTCGCTCTGCTGCTTTTAATGCTAACAAAAACATATTATACTTGCACTTCCAAAAACAACCAAACCAAAAACCAAATTTTTCGAAGCTCATGAAAAAACTTTTTATGGCATTAGCCATATGCCAGTTGATTATTTCCTGTCATAAAAACAACGATGATCCCGCTCCTGTTTCGACTTTTAAACTACTGGGTGGCTCAAATGAAGACCATATCGTTGACCTGGTTAATGCTTCGGATGGCGGACTTTTAATGGTCGCCGAAACTGAAAGCAATAAAACCGGCGACGTGGGCGCCAACCACGGACAGTCGGATGTATGGGTGGTTAAACTAAATAGTAACGCCGATACAGTATGGACGCGCACTATGGGAGGATCTAATGAAGAACAACCCGCCGGCGCCATAGCCACTTCCGATGGCGGTTTCGTGGTAGCCGCTACTACGTATAGTGGCAACAGCGGCGATGTAGTGGGTTTGCCTAACGGAGGTTGGGCTTCAGATTTCTGGATCGTAAAACTAAAAAGCAATGGCGATACGGCCTGGACACGGTTGGCAGGCACTACTGGGACCGATCAGGCGAATTGCATGGCAGCTACTCCCGACGGTGGTTTTATAGTGGCCGGAACAACCCAGCCTTCAGGCAGCTCCCAGGATGTTTATGTAATGAAACTGAACAGCAATGGAAACAAAGTATGGGAAAAAACTTACGGCGGATCTTACGATGACGTTACGAATGCTATTTCTGTAGCCGCCGATGGTTCTATATTACTGGCAGTTTCTACCGAAAGCGATAATACCGGTGATGTGCCTGCAAATCATGGAGGGCAGGATGCCTGGATAATAAAATTAAATTCGAATGGCGACAAGCTGTGGAGTAAAATGTTCGGTGGAGATGATGAAGAATTTCCGGCTTCAATAAAAAGCACATCCGACGGTGGATGTATTATCGCAGGGTATACCCTCAGCAGCGAAAATGGTGATGTAAAAGGTAAAAATCATGGTGCTGAAGATATGTGGGTGCTGAAGCTGAATGCCGGCGGAGATATTAGCTGGACCAGCCTGTTCGGGGGCTCAAACAGCGATGCAACTTTGGGCAAAACTGCAATTGCCACCACTGCCGATGGAGGTTATGTAATAACCGGCACCTCTGCTTCCTCAGATGGGGATGTAAGTAAGAACCAGGGAGATTCCGATTGCTGGGTAATAAAAATAAACAGCACCGGAAGCAAAGTATGGAGTAAAACTTATGGCGGTTCGCAATATGACGATGCGGAAAGTGTTTTATTGAACACTGATGGCAGCTACTGGGTCGGCGGATATACTTCAAGCAATAACTCCGGTGATGTAGGAGCGAATCATGGCAGCGGTGATGTATGGATAATAAAAATTAAAGATTTATAACCCTGATTGCATCCGGTTATAAAAAAGAGGCCGTTTCAAATGCAAATTTGGAACGGCCTTTTTATTTCAGATTTGTGCAAACAATTTCAACAAAAAAATCTTTCGCTATGGGAAGACTACCCTTTAAATACTTCACCTCTGCAGACTACCTGGTTCCAGCTTCTCAACCGGAACAAATCCGTTTATTTTACTAAACTTCATATTATGGATAAAATTTTTCATCGAATCTGAAGGGTCTATCGTTTCAAAATTTATTTTTTCAAATGTTTCGGGGTAGAACGCAACAGACAGAATAGCCTGATCTTCCATTTTCCCTGTAACAGTATTCAACATGTTTCCCAAGGCATTTACAACAACATACTTCAATGGCAAATGTGCCAATATTTCACGGCCAACGCGCAAAACACAGCTGCATACATAATCCTGATACAATTCGTTGAATTTGGTGGCAGTCATATTCTTTTTTGAAAGCTTGCCGGTAGAGGTTTGCGACAAAATATAATTGGGAATTACGTCGTCGTTATTAATAAACAAATCAACTGATCCCCGGTCACTTTCAAAATTGCATGTTAGCCGGGTGCCTAATTCATTTATATCACTGAATGGAGTAAAATATTCCAGCACTTTTTTATAACACTCTGTATCTTTTAAAAGAACGCCCTTTGAAATATTATTTACTTCCTCCCATTCCTTATGTTCTATTTGATACTTTTCTAATTGAGCTTTATATATTTTCTGATCTTCCTGTATTGCCTGTGTAATCTTTTTTTCAAACCGCTTGGCCTTCCCTTTACTTAACTTAAATAGCTTATCAATAAACGATGGCCGGTAATTGTCGGCTTTCCTTTTTGCTTCCTTTTCTTTTTGCTGCAATAAAACAGGCTCCACAGGCGCCGGCTCTTTATTTATCTGTTCCCAGTTGAATAATTCAGCTGCATTCTTATGAACAGATTTCAACACCTCAACATATTCCTCATAATCATGTACCGCTTTTGCAGCGTTTTCAAGGTCCTGTTGCTTTTGTTGAAGTTTATATTGTTTTACTGCTTCTCTTGCAAGCTGTTGCTGAGCTCTGTCTATTCTGCGCATAGTGGCGGTTGTTGAGCGCATAAATCCTTTGAAAGTGGTCATGTTTGTTGGTTTAACGGTTTTTCAATTCCACATAATAATAAATGTTAGTGAATACTGAAACAGATGCAAGCGTTATAATGCAGGAGGAACATATAAAAACCAACAAATTGACAAAGATCAATTTTCATATTGAGGCTGCCTGGCTATTGCTCAACTGAAAATGATAACTATTCAGCAATAATATATTTAAGGTTTTTTGAAATAGTTTCTGTACTGCCATCAGGTTTGGTAAATGAAATTTTTAGCTGCACAACATGCTTCCCCGGTTTGCCATTGGCAGTGAAGTTATATACAGCGGCAGCGTCCTCATTCAACTTTACTATTTTGCCATCAATCATAATCACAGGCTTTGAAGCTGCACTCAACGAGCCTACTGCTGCAGTTACTTCAATAGACTGACCTTGCTTTACATAACTACTACTTAACACGCCTAATGCATGAAATACTTCATAAAAGCCAGGTCCATCAATCACTCCAATTTGATTGTTGCAATAATATGCGAATGTTTTTTCTGATGTAAGCACATCATTTTCTATTTTATTTAAAACCAGCATTGCCATTAATGAAGAGCTTCCGGTAAAATTATGTTGAATCCAGTTTTTTGCATATTCCCCGCGTTCTTTTTCAGACATACTATCTGTATACCCGGCAAGCAAAAGCATTCGTTTGGTAAATTGCCCAATATCCCTCGCTAATCGTGCTTTCCGTTGATCATTACCCTCAAGTTGCTCAATACCAAAAATTACAGGAATACTATCTTTAAAAATAGCCAGTTTATTAAACAGTTCCTGCGCTTTTCCATCGGTAATAAATAAATGCTTTACCAACCCCTGATCCATATTTTTTAAACTATCCGATTGCTCAATTAATGCTGTTTTCAAATTTTCAACAAACATGTTGATTGCAGCAGCATGCTTCTGAATTTCGATTGCCCTCGGTTGCCATATAGCTGCCGTTTGATTTGTTTCAGGGGCCCGTAATTTATTCTGCAATTCCACATAAACAATATGAGTGCCCTCGTATATCACCGCATTCGAAAATTCCAGGCTTTTATTGATTTCTTTTAACTGCGTTACATTATCCTGCTCTCTGCAGGCAGCCATAAAAAAGACAAGAACGATCAGGGAAAGGTTATACCGGTTCATGGTGATGTTATTGTTATCCTCAAACGGAAAGTACCGGGCTTTATTTTTGCTGTTTTTCCGATTGCAATACATAGTTTTGTTAAATTCTGATAAGGCCTTTCTTCAGTAACTAACAGAAGAACTTTAACCAAAAATACCATCCTCATCTGTTGCAATTACAAATAAATGCTTATACATTGCCGTTCATCTGGTACTACCTTATTTTGTTCAACATAATTTATTCTATATAATGAAAACTGGTGTTGTTCTTAGCGGCGGCGGTGTAAGAGGCTTCGCTCATTTGGGTTTGTTACAGGTTTTGAAAGAATTGAATATTGAACCCTATGCCGTATCGGGCGTTAGCGCCGGCGCCATCGTAGGCGCCCTGTACGCTGCAGGACATTCACCTGAAAAAATAAGAGACGTCCTTAAAAAGAATTCCTACTTCGGCTGGTCGAGCTTTCTACTGAATAAAGACGGCCTGTTTTCCATGAAGGCATTACTGAAAGTGTTACAAACTTATATACCCGAAGATTCATTTGAAAGCCTGAACCTGAAACTTTACATAACCGCCACCGATTTCGCTAATAATAAAGCCATCACTTTTTCAAAAGGCAAGCTCATTCAAACGGTTATTGCATCGGCCTCGGTACCCGTTATATTCGAACCGGTTAAAATTGATGATCATGTGCTGGTAGATGGTGGCCTGCTGAATAACTTCCCCGTTGAACCCCTCGAAAAAAATTGCGATAAGCTCATCGGCTGTTATGTAAATAATATTCCGCAAGGTCTGGGTAATGGCAAACGCATTGGCAAAATGAACATGATCGAAAAATGCTTTCACATGGCCATCGCCTCTAACGTATACAACAAAGTGAACAGCCTGGATATTTTTATAGAACCACTGTTGCATGAATTTGGTATGTTCGACGTTAACAAAGCCGACCTCATATACGAAGCCGGTTATAAAGCAGCTATGAAAAATAAAAGCAAACTGCTCGAGCTGGTAGGCAGCTAATACTGTTCCTGGTTTTTTGTTTTTGGTTTCTTGTTTCGCGGCCTGGCCTTTCCTATGGCCAAGCCTTGCATTGCCCGGTATCCCGGGCTTTGGGTCTTGTATCTTGTACCTTGCTTTTTGTACCTTGAGCCTTGTACCTTGCGCCTTCTTTCCAATTGACTTAAATCAATAAACTAACCGTTATTTTCCTTACTACAACCCTTACATGACAACTTATTGCAAACAATTCTGCTGTATTAAAAAATTCAGCTAAATTACATAAGGGTTACCCTATACGCTGCGCATTTCGAATGTGAATAATTTTATCTTACTTGCGTTTTTTAAACAGAGATTATTTTTATTACCCGGCCCGTTTCATTATAAAACGAATTGCATGAAACCCTTTTTTAACCTTTAAACCCATTGCCACATGCGTACAACCCTTCTTTTATATAACAACAATGAATTGCAGGTACAGAACGAAAGTCTCAACGCACATCCTGCAAAAACAAGGCTGGTATTGGGTTTTGGCGCAAAAAGCATAATCAGCACACAGCCCGTTTTTGAAAAACTGAAAGAACAATATCCCGAAGCGCATATTGTTCTTTGTTCTACAGCCGGAGAAATTTTAAACAACAAGGTGAACGACAACTCTGTTTCGGTAGCAGCCATTGAACTCGAAAAAACTTCTATCAGTCCGGTTTCGGTAAAAATCAGCGACTATGCTAACAGTTATGAAGCCGGCAAAGCCTTAATACATTTAATCAATTTCGTAAACCTCTCCTACATACTTATTATATCCGATGGCAGCAACGTTAACGGCAGTGAACTGGTGAGGGGAATTAATGAACTGGTAAATAACAGGGTTCCGGTTACGGGCGGACTTGCCGGCGACGGAACATCTTTTATTTCAACTGTAGTGGGATTAAATGAAAAGCCTTCATCGGGCAATATCGTTGCCATACCTTTTTATGGTAAAAACTTCGTGGTTTCACATGCCTCTATGGGTGGATGGGAAATCTTTGGCCCCGAACGCATCGTTACCCGGTCAACTGCCAATCAGCTTTTCGAAATAGAAGGCCAAAAAGCATTAGACCTGTATAAAAGTTACCTGGGCCCTTATGCCGATGAATTACCACAATCGGCATTATTGTTTCCGTTAGGTGTAAAATTAAACGACGATGATGAGCCCGTGGTAAGAACGATTCTTTCTATTGACCAGGAAAACGGCAGCATGGTATTCGCCGGTGATATTCCCAATGGATCGAAAGTTCGTTTTATGAAAGCAAATTTCGATAAACTGGTAGATGCAGCTACCCATGCAGCAGGTCAGGCTTTTCAAAAACTGTCTGCAGCGCCGCAGCTGGCGTTGCTGATCAGTTGCGTAGGTCGCAAGATCATTCTTGGGAAACGCACCGAGGAAGAAGTAGAAACCGTTGCCGATACTTTTGGCAGAAATACATTGTTAACCGGTTTTTATTCCTATGGCGAAATTTCACCGTTTAACGAAAATGCAAAATGCGAACTGCATAATCAAACAATGACCATTACAACCTTCGACGAGTTATAATAGTTTTATGAGCTTTAATAAACTTCTTGAACGTCAAATAAAAAAATATCTTCCGGAAGATTATCTTAAGCAGGAACATCTTATCCGTTTCATTCAGGCGGTGCATGATTCGTATGAACAATATGAAAAAGACCGAAATCTGTTCAATCATGCCTTTGCCTTAAGCGAAAAAGAATATATTAAGATAAACGAAAAGTTAACAAAAGAAGTAAAACTTAAACAGGCTTCGCTTCAACAACTAAAAGAAACGATCAGCAAGTTCAAAGGCACAGTGGCTATCCACAACGATGCAGACGATCTTTCGGGCGTAATTAACTATCTCGAACACGAGCTGGAAGAAAAAAAGAAAGCCGACACATTACTCAAACAATCAGAAAAACGCTTACGGCTTGCCCTGCAAACCATCGACGATAATGTATGGGAATATCATTTTCCTACCCGCACCATGACGTTTGCGTTGAACGAAAACTCAATTCTCGATCTGAATAAAACCGAATACATCGGAAAAGAGAATATGATGTGGTGGGATTCGATCATTGATGAAGACCGACCGATAGCTATAGAAACCTTCAGAAAATATCTTCACGGTCAATTAGACAAACATTGCCTCGAATACCGGGTAAAGCAAAGCAACGGAACTATAAAATGGGTATTGAACCGCGGTGGCGTTATACGCAAAACAAAGAACGGCAAACCTATTACCATTATAGGAACACTAACCGATATTCATAATTATAAAACCATACAGAGCGAATTAACCGCTACGGCCAACCGCCTGAGTCACCTGCTCATAAACTTACAAACCGGCGTATTGCTCGAAGATGAGAACCGGAAAGTAATACTCACCAATAAACAATTCACCGAATTTTTTTCAATTCAGGCCGCCCCCGAAACGCTGGTAGGTACCGATTATGCTAAAATTGCCGAAAGCAGTAAAGCCCTGCTGAAACAACCCGGGGAATTTGTGCCCAGGATGCAGGAACTTTTGAAAAACAAACAGCCACAGGTTAACGAGGAAATTATAATGGCCGATGGGCGCGTGCTGGAAAGAAATTATATTCCTTTATATTTAGATGATACCTACAAAGGCCACTTATGGACCTATACTGATATAACTGAAAGAAAACGGTCGGAGATCAAAATTAAGAGGCAGGAAGAAAAATACAGAAGCATCATTGCCAATATGAACCTGGGACTGATTGAGGTAGACCTTAACGAAAATATCCGCTATGTGAACCAAAGCTTTTGCACCATGAGCGGGTATGAGGAGCATGAGCTGATCGGCAAAAATGCCATGAATCTTTTTGTGAAAGATGAGTACAGGCACATAATGCAGGCAAAAAACAATTTACGCCAGCTGGGTCAATCCGATGCCTATGAAATGAACGTTAAAACAAAACACAGCAACAACCGTTGGTGGCTGGTTTGCGGAGCTCCGCTGTACAACGATAAGCAACAACATACAGGTTCTATAGGTATTCACCTCGATATTACCCAACAAAAATTACTGGCCCAGCAATTACTCGAGGCTAAGCAGGTAGCCGAAAAATCGGCCCATGCCAAAGATCTGTTTCTGGCCAACATGAGCCATGAAATAAGAACGCCCATGAATGCCATAGTAGGCATGAGCAAGCAACTGCAAAAAACAAACCTCAATCAGCAACAACAATCATTTCTTGATATTATAGGAACGGCGGCCGATCATTTGCTGGTTATCATAAACGACATACTTGATTTTTCGAAATTAGATGCCGGTAAAGTTACCCTCGAAGAAATCGGATTTAATATGCATGAGCTGGTGCACAATACCAGCCGTGTATTGAAATTAAAAGCCGAAGAAAAAGGATTAATCTTCGCTTTATCCGTAGCCGATGACATTGCACCGGCATTAAAAGGCGATCCCTATCGCATTAACCAGATACTGATGAACCTGTTGAGTAATTCGATAAAGTTTACCAACCGGGGAAGCGTTACGCTAAAATGCCGGTTAATGAGCGACCTGCCCGACCGCCAGCAGCTTGAGATCATGATCAGTGATACCGGCAAGGGAATGGATGAAGCATATTTAAAAAATCTGTTCAACAAATTCAGTCAGGAAGATGAAAGCATTGCCCGAAGCTATGGCGGAACCGGCCTTGGCATGAGCATAGTGAAACAATTGGTTGAACTTATGAACGGAACCATTACGGTAGATAGTAAAAAAGGCGAAGGCACAAAGGTTGGCATTATGTTGTCGTTTCCAAAATGTGCAGAGTGCTCGTTGCCCAAAAACGATAATACCCAGGTAGATTCACAGGTGCTATCGAACAAAAAAATATTACTGGTAGAAGATAATGAAATGAACCGCGTGGTGGCCGAAACCATATTAAACCAGTATGGCGCCATTATTCATGAAGCAGTGAATGGGGCCGATGCAGTTGAAGCTTTACGAAACAACCGGTTCGACATTGTATTAATGGATATACAAATGCCGGTGATGGATGGCCTTGAAGCCACTAATATTATTCGCGAAGAAATAAGATCGGCAATTCCTATTATTGCATTAACGGCAAACGCCGTTAAAGGCGAAATGGAAAAATGCATAAAGGCAGGCATGAACGATTACCTAAGCAAACCCTTTGAAGAAGAAGACCTGATTCGACTGATTGCCAAATGGCTTTGCCGCGAAATTTCATTTACCGAAGCCAAAGAATCCATGCCGGTTGTTGACAGCTCACTGTACGACCTTGGTAAACTGAAGCAAATTACCCGCGGCGATGAAAAATTCATTTCAAAAATGTTGCAGGTTTTTATACAGGAAACGGTGAACTCGCTTGGTCAGCTTGAACAGGCCTATGAAGAAAAGGATATGAAAAAAGTAAAGTTCCTGGCGCACCGCATGAAATCTTCCCTGGCTAACCTGAGCGTTGTTTCGGCCTCCAATATTGCCAAACAAATTGAAACTACCGAATGGACGGAAGAAAATTACCCCTCGTTGGAAAAACTGATGAATGAATTCAGAAATATTATCGACAAACTGATTCCGATGATACAATCAGAATGTATGCAACTCACGCCTTGATGCATTATTTGTAGTTGGCTATTTGTATAAGCTGGTTCACATCGTGCACAATAATCTTTCTTCCTTTTGTTTCTACAATACCGGCTTCTTTAAATTCGGTAAGAATGCGCACTACGCTTTCCCGCGCAGTACCTACTAAATTTGCCAGATCATCGCGACTCATATTAATTTCAACAGGCATGCCCGGTTGAAAATTCACTTTGTATTTTTCCCTGAGCACGATCAGCTGTAATGCCAGTCGCTCCTTAACCGATTTTTGGGCAAATACCGATAAACTGTTTGCCAGCACAGCAAACTCATGACTTAAGGTTTTTAGCAGGCGTCTGTTTAACACCTCCGACTGTTGCAGGGTATGCAAAAAATCTTCCTTGGGTATAAAGGCTATTCTGCTTTTTTCGAGTGCCGAGGCCGAATCGGGATAACGGTCTTCTGAAAGTATGGCATGATAACCCAACAGTTCGCCCGAATTGGCAACATATATAATTTGTTCTCTTCCTTCTTTATCAACTTTATACTTCTTTGCTTTGCCTTCAATGATATAAAAGATGCCCGAAGGATAGGCGGCCTCCCTGAAAATGATTTCGCCTTTTGAATATAGTTGTTCGGTTTTATTGGCGGTGAGTAATTCAAAATCGGCAGCAGGTAAATCCTTCAATATAGATTCACTTTTAAAATCCCACTTATCAATCGGAAAAATACCTCGTAAGCTCATGTATGTATGCAAATTTAACTGTTTTAGGGGTGGTAACCCGCCTTCGGCGGTAATAAAAAGTTGACAAACCTCACTATTTCAATTGATATAGCTTACCGCAAGTACCCCGTTTTGAGAATAGCTTTGCACCATGAAAAAAGACAATCCCTCTAAAAGAGATCTGTACTACACAAAAGACCATGAATGGGTCGATTTTCAGGGATCCGTTGCCTATGTGGGGGTTTGCGCCTTTAAATTGACCGGATTTAAAGAGGTTGAAGAAATTCTGTTACAGGATCTGTCGGGCTTTAAAAAGCAGGGCGAAACAATCGCCACCATCCGGTATGTCGATTACAGGATTGATATACATATGCCTGTAGATGGTAAGATTCTTGAAGTAAATGATGTATTAACCGATAACCGCAACTTATTATTACAACAACCCGAAAACAACGGTTGGATCGCTTTGATTATTCCGGCTCAACCTTACGAAAGAAAAGGTTTATTGCTGCCTAAAGAATATCAGATGAACGGCAAAAGCAAATATGCCAAATCGTAAAGAAATAGAAGTATGCTTTTACACGAAAGAAGAAAAACAGCCGGAAAATGGTTTTATTCTGATGAACAGTTCAATCAGCTGTATCCTTTAGATATCAGAACCCTCTCTGCCAGGCACTGGACGCCCCTGCATGTTGCCCGTGTTGCAGCCGAATTTCTGGCAACCGAAAAGCATGTAAAAATATTAGACATAGGCAGCGGTGTTGGCAAGTTTTGCCTCAGCGCTGCACACTTTTATCCGCAGGCAACTTATTATGGAGTAGAACAAAGACGCCATCTGATCAAACATGCTGAAACAGCCGGAAATATTCTGGGCTTTGAAAATGTTTCGTTCATTCACGGCAATTTCACCCAGCTCGATCTTAAAAACTTCGACCACTTTTATTTCTTCAATTCGTTTTACGAAAATCTTACAGGAACCGATAAAATTGATGAAGACATTCATTATTCAGCCGAATTGTTTAATTATTACAACCGCTTTTTGTATAAGCAACTTGAAAAAATGCCCGCCGGAACCCGGCTGGTAACCTTTCATAGTCTTGAAGATGAAGTACCCGATTGCTACGAGGTAGTCAACACACAAATGAGCAATATGCTCAAGTTCAGAATAAAAGTTTAACCCCTCCCTGTGACCAGGCATTAAAAGTCATATGTTTATTTATAAGCATATGACTTTTGCCTGTTTTTAACACAATACTTTTCGGCGGCGATGCGTATGTGCCTTTTTAAGTGCTCATTCATTCTGAAAAAACAAAGGAAATCCTGTATTTTGGCCCTTTATCAGAATGGATAACATAAAAAACCCAATGAGCTTTCTTAAAAAATTGTTTGGCACCAAAGAAGAACCTGTTGTAAACAATAGCGCTTTCTGGAACTGGTTTATACTGCATGAAAAATCTTTTTATAAAATTGTAAAAGACGACAAGGATGTTGACCGCAACTTCCTCGACAAGCTGATGCAAAAGCTTGAGCAATTAAACTCAAAGTTTTATTGTTCAACAGGTATGTTCAACACACATACGGCCGAACTGGTAATCACGGCCGATGGCGATTTAAAAACTTTTGTTTTTGTAGAAGAACTTATTGAAACAGCTCCGCCTATACAGGGATGGAAGTTCACGGCTTTAAAACCGCCAACAGGAATAAAAAATGTAAACCTCGAAATGAGTGGTTACGAGTTCAACAGCGACAATATCAGTTTTTACAGCAATGAACACAGCGAATACCCCGATGAAATTGATATAACCCTTGTACATAAAGACCTGACTCCAATTAACAAAAGCGACATCAGCAATGGGTGTCTTCTTTTTTTGGATTATATACTTGGCGAATTGAATGCCGCTACATTAATCGATTCGGTGCATGTAGCAGGCGAAGCACCGGCCGGTAAAGACCTGATCCCATTTGCTAAACTAAACGACTTTTTAAACTGGCGCGAAAAAGAGTTTGTAGAAAAATATAAAGCTACCCGTCATAATACCGAAAACGATTCGCATTCGGCCCTGGAAGGTGAAGATGAAAAAGGATTTCCTTTGGTAGCTGTTATAAACCAGGATCTACTCGACTGGGAAGCAAAGCCTTCGCACCCATGGATAATGGTAATTGAAATAAAATATGATGCAAAGGAAACCAACGGTATGCCCGATACCGAAACCTATGCCACGATAAACCGCTTCAACGACGAATGTACCGAACAGCTGCACGATTATGATGGCTACCTGAACCTCGGAAGACAAACCTACAATAGCAGCACCCACATTTATTTTGCGTGTAAGGAATTTAGAAAAGTATCGAAAACGATATCGGAACTAATTTATAACTACCACAACCAGTTAGATATTTCGTACGATATTTTTAAGGATAAATACTGGACAGTCATGAACCGGTTTAATAATCACAACTAAAACAATGATTTCGCCATGTTTTTGCTTGCCCGGTTGCTGCAACCATATGAAGCGCATTTAATATGTTGCAATATTTTTTAGAATTGAACCTGATTTCAGGAATAGTAACGACCTTTGCGTTACGTTTAACCCTCCCTTAAAGTAACCAGCACTTGCCATAGCCTGAAAAAAAACAGGTAGAGTTCGCTTTTTATCATTGCGAAATCCCGGTTCAAGCATTTATAACTTTAAGAAGAATCAGTATGGAACAGGCTACAAAAAAAGTAATAATCGCAGGTGGTGGATTTGCCGGTATTAATCTTATCAAAAAACTTTGCAAAGACAATCGTTTTCATGTTACCCTGGTTGATAAAAACAACTATCATTTTTTTCCCCCGCTTTTGTACCAGGTAGCAACCGCGTTTATTGAACCTTCGAATATCAGCTATCCTTTTCGACGAATGTTTCAGAAGAAAACCAATTTGCGTTTTCACATGGGTGCACTGCTGAAAGTGAACCCCGATAAAAACACTATTGAAACAGAAACCGGTGTGCTGGAATATGATTATCTGGTATTGGCGCTGGGCACCGAAAGCAATTATTTTGGCATGGAGCAGGTAAAGAAAAATGCATTGCCCATGAAATCTATCGACGATGCCCTTAACCTGCGAAATCATTTGCTGCTGAACATGGAAAAGGCGGTACGAACTACCGATAAAAATGAAAAAGAAAAGCATTTAAATATTGTAATTGCCGGCGGAGGACCAACAGGTGTTGAACTGGCCGGCATGCTGGCCGAGCTGGGCCGCAACATCGCCCTTAAGGAATATCCTGAAATAAAAGATCTACGTTCACATTTGTATTTAGTTGATGCAGGAAAAGTGCTGTTAGGCCCTATGAGCGAAAAATCACAGAAAGAAGCTACGCGGGTATTAAAAAGGTTAGGGGTGCATGTGATCAACAATACAGCCGTAAAAGATTATAAAGATGGGGTTGTGTTACTGGCCGATGGAAGAACTATAAACACCAACGCGCTGATATGGGCCTCGGGTGTAATAGGCCGCGAGGTACCAGGCTTACCGGCCGAAGTAATTGCCCGTGGCAGAAGGATTATGGTAGATGAATTTAATAAAGTGCAGGGCACGCAAAATATTTATGCGCTTGGCGATTTGTGTTTACAAACAACAGATAAAAACTTCCCCAAAGGTCACCCGCAACTGGCGCAGGTAGCCATTCAACAGGGAAAATTACTGGCCGAAAATTTTATCAGGTTACTGGATATGAAGCCGCTAAAGCCATTTGAATACAACGACAAAGGCAGCCTGGCCATTATTTCGAAATACAAAGCCGTAGCCGATTTACCAAAGTTCTTCTTCAAAGGATTTTTTGCCTGGTTTGTATGGCTGTTCATTCACATTATACCGCTGATAGGATTTCGAAATAAAGTAAAGCTGGCCTTCAGCTGGTTCTGGTCGTTTATTACCAATGATCCTACCTTACGGTTGATCATCAGGCCGAAGAAAGAAGATTTGCACTGAAGAAAGGATATTGCAAACCGGTAACAGGTTATTTAATTGGATGCGGTTACACCAATGATAACTCCAAAGGAACCTGCTGTTTGATGCATGTCTTTTTCAGGGCAATACATTTCTGAAACCGAGCCATCAAGAAAAAGAGCGTTCTTACAACCTTTTTGTTTGAAGAACATGGCAAAATCATAAAAATTAACTTCATCGCGTGAGATAGCAAATAATACATTTCCATCAGGTAGTATCCCAACACCATTTCTTATATTGGTGTTCGAAGATCCACGCGTAAAGGCATGATGAATTTCTCCGTTTACAACCAACATTGGACCCGATTGAGTAGCATATTTAATTTCCCCGTTGTTACGAAAGTCTTCAGTTTTGCATATCACTGCCTGATTATTGGATTTAATATAAAAAACACCGTTTGGTTTTAATCCGAAATTTCCACCTCCCCGTACTTTATTTATTGTTTTTATCTGCTTGTAGTTTTCAATGTAAAGACCAACAGGTGATAATTCAGGTGTAAACATGCCTCCATTCATAGCAAAAACAAGTTTTTGTTTTTTAGAAGACAACCAGTTTTTCAAATTTTCAATCGTAGTAATTCCTTCTCCTGATTCGTTTTTATAAAATAACTTTATTTGTTGTTTATTTTTCACAACATAACCTGTTATTTTATCCTGAGCGTATAGATGAATACTGCTTATAGTAAGTATTATCAGAAAAAGCTTTTTCATATGCAGCATGTAATCTTTTTTAAATTATTACCAATCTGAAAATACACTATTTATAATAAAAAATAAATAAGTCACAGGAATCATATCAGCACTAAAAAACAACAGTTGCAGCTAATATCGGGAAGCTGCAACTGTTGCTAATTTAAGACCAATTATTTTATCGCATTTTCTTCACGAGTATCGTTTTCGAAAACCGGTCGTGCCAGGGGCGGTAGCCAAATGCGCTAAATGGCTCAAATGGTATAAGACGGCACAGGCTGCGCATCATAGCATCGGTGAAGGTGATGGGACTGCCATCTTCTTTTAAAACAACAGTTCTGGTAACCAGTTTGCCAACAGATCTGCCTTTTGAGGCGCCTTCCATAATACTATAAAAAAGGAAATACAGAACATATGATAACAAATATTGTTCTCCCATTCCCAGATTTAACCTGGGAGTTGAACCGGTGTTTATTGCAATTAAGGCCCATATTAAGCCTATTAAGAAAACACCTGCATAAAATATTATCAGGTCGATAATAAAATTGGTAAATCGAATACCTGTGGAAACAGGTTCAAGATTAATTTCAAACTGAATATCTTCCAGTAAGCCGGGGTTGTTGGTTTCTTCCATAAAAGTTTTTGGTTTAGGGTATGAAAGAAAATAAAAATTATCGACAAATCATAGCACCGGCTACTAATTAACATCACCAGGTTTTTTTTATCACGGTTGTTTTGGTGATGCTGTCGTGCCAGGGACGAACGCCCAGCGCACTAAACGCATTAAAAGGTATTAAGCGGCAAATACTGCGCAAAAAGGCTGTTTTAAACGTTAAGGGGTTACCATCTTCCGTTACAGCAATTGACCCCGTAACTAACTTTCCGATCGTTCTTCCTCTTGTAACCGTTTCTAAAATAGTATAGTACCCAACAGTTAGAACAACATTAATTACAATCTGCCACAATTTTGCAGATACCGTATCCTGTTTGAGGTTAGTTACTAATTTTTCGAAATACGAATAATCGAACATTGCCCATATAAAGAAAACACTAAAAAGGCATGCACAAAGTGAAAGAAGGTCGATCACAAAATTCGCCAGCCGCACGCCCTTCGAAACCGGATCCATATAAATTTCCTGCTCAACATCTGTCAAAACCTCCGATTCATTTTCCTGATACATATATTGTAAACTTTATTTGAACTGCGAAAGTACAAAAGAATGTCCGGAAGTCCGGAAGACGGAAAGTCCGAAAGATAGTCGCAACTACGGCAACTTTCTTCCGGACTTTCGGACTTACTGACTTTTCTGACTTATTACTGTTTTACCAGCTTCAATTCACTTATGAGATTACTTGCACCGCCCAGTTTATCGATACACCACAACACATATCGAACGTCAACACAAATAGTGCGGTTATAAACAGGATCGAAAGCAATTTTATGGCTTAAAGCTTCATAGTTGCCATCGAATGCCAAACCAATGAGGTTGCCGCTTCCATCAATTACCGGTGAACCTGAGTTACCACCTGTAATATCGTTGGTAGTGATAAATCCGATTACGAGGTCGTTGCGTTGCTTATCAATATACTGACCGAAATCTTTTTTCCTGGCCAGTTCAAGTAGTTTTTCGGGCAGGTCGAATTCGTAATCACCGGGTTGATATTTTTCCAGTACGCCCTTCATGGTAGTTACATAGTCATAATGCACGGCATCGCGCGGATTATAACTTTTTACATTTCCAAAACTTACCCGCATAGTGAAAGTAGCATCAGGATACATTTTTTTAGCCTTTACCGTATCCATTTGCATGATTCCTTTCAGGTACAGGCGGGCAAATTCATTGTTCTTAGCCATGAACTGCTGAGAGTTCTGCATGTATTTACCCTGCCAGTTCTTTAAAAAGGCGCTGGCAGCAGCATAGGCAGGATCGGCCTGCAGCACCGTAGCATCGGGATTATTGTTAAAGGCATTCCATTTGTTGTCGTCGAAGATCATGGTGTTGGCAAATATGCTGGCCGCATATTTCTTATAGGTGGCCTCGTCGTTCAAATCGCCGTAATTCGATCTCACACCTTCATAAAAACCAATCGGGTGCTGACTTTTATCAATATCCTGATAGTACATCAGCAGCACGGTGGCTACAATGTTCTGGTCAGAAGTTTTGTTTTCGCCTTTAATCATTTCGGCTCTTGCTTCTTTAGCTGCTTCAAGCGCTTTTTTAATATCTGCTGAACTGCCTTTTTTTACAATGGCATTTTCAACCTGTTGCAGCGATGCAGCGTATGCAAGCAAAGGCGAACCGAATATGCCTTCGTTTATATACATACGATGTTTTGAAAAAGGCCGCCACTGGTCATATGCAGTAGCCCACTCTTTGAAAATGTTTTCATATTCAGGCTTGCCATTGGCCCAGGTTTGAAACTTAGCTTCTGCCGCTTTTTTCTGATCGTAAATGTTGTATTTGAGCAATTGTTTGGTTTCGCCATCGAAAAACTTCCAGTAATTGGCAATGCTGGCATAATCGCTGGCAAGCTGCAGTTTAATTGCGGGATCTTTTTTCATTTCTTCAAACATGTACTTCAACCGCATGTCGCGCAACTTTACCAGAGTGGGATTATCGATATCAATTTTTTGCTTGATGCCATACGATGTTTCGTAGCGGTTGGTGCTGCCGGGGTAACCGTATATCATAGCATAATCGCCATCTTTAATGCCTTTGATCGAAACCGGTAAAAAATGTTTAGGCTTTAAAGGAACATTCTCGGGCGAATAACCGGTGGGCTTGCCATCTTTACTCATATACACACGGAATATCGAAAAATCACCCGTGTGGCGGGGCCATTCCCAGTTGTCGGTATCGCCGCCGTATTTACCTACGCTTTCGGGCGGAACGCCGGCCAAACGAATATCAGAATAGCGTTTGTAAACAAACACTAAAAACTGGTTGCCTTTAAACAGCGAGCTAACACGGGCTATGGTGTTGGTGCTTTCGTCTGAAAAACGTTTATTGATCGCTGTTGTTGCTGCTGTAACCCTTGCTACACGATCAAGGCCTGTAAGTCCTTTTGCAGAATCGAGCACTTCGGCGGTTACATCTTTTATTTCTGTTAAAAACTCGGCATATAAACCGGGTGAGGGAATTTCTTCGGTTTTGCTTTTTGCCCAGAAACCGTTTTTGAGATAGTTGTTGGTTACCGAACTGGCGGTAGCCACAGCATCGTACCCGCAATGGTGGTTTGTAAAAATAAGTCCTTCGTTACTAACAATTTCACCGGTGCAAAAACCTCCGAAAATAATAATGGCATCTTTAATTGAGGCTTTGTTCATGCTGTACAACTGCTCTTTGGTAAGCTTCAAACCGCGCTGTACCATATTGTTATACACCTGCTGACCAAGCAGCAGCGGCAGCCACATGCCTTCATCGGCAAAGCTGCGCAACAGTGAAACGGCTAATACAACCGTTACAAGAATTTTCTTCATATTATGATAGCTTTTGTGGCGGCAAACCTATTGAAAAAATTCAAATTGTTCGATTGTTCAATTGTTAGATGGCTTAGCAGATGGTTTGATGGCTGGATTGATCCATCAAACAATTTACCTCCTCACCTCCTGACAAATGCGTGTCATGTACGCTCTTACATCAGGGGAATATAAGCGCTGGTCCATACTGTCGAGCGTACGGCCCGAAATAACCCAGTTCATGGAATATTTTAATGGCTCACGGGGGCGGTACAGGTTAATCGGTTTATAATGTAACTCGTTGCCGTACAGGCTGCGCAGGTAGCTTTTAAGGCGGCTGTCGTTGATAGTGGTTTGCACGCCGTAAGCCCCCATAAGGGTTTGCAGGGGCCCTGCCAGATCATTCACAAAAGGATTCACTTTTTTCAGTAACCGCTCACCTTCGGGTCCGTTACTGATATGCATTACATAAAAACTGATCTTGCGGCAGTTATTGCGCAAAATGGTATCGGCGGCTGACCGGCATATTGAATCGCGCAAAAAATTGAGTTTAATGATCATTTCATGAACCACGCCTGCACCCGAATTGTCAACATACCCGCCATCAACAAAATAAAAGGGATATTCTTTGGGCTGTCCGTTCATGAGCTTTATGCCATCGATACGGCCGGCGGGGCTCACATACGGAAAGCTGGCGCCCAGCACCACTGCCGTGCTTAGTTTCATATCGCGCCCGTTGTTTAATCGGGCCAGCACGTCGATCCGGTTATTAAAGGTAACCGGGTCAATGGCTATGTTGCTCACAACGGCCGGCTGACCGTCCTGCATACGCGTGGTATTGATGCACAGCACCGGCAAACTGGTATTCACGTTGCCTTTATATACCGCCAGTTGTGAAAAAGGCACCTGCAATTGCGATTTCAGCAGCACACTGTCTTTCGGCGCCTGTTCCAGCGCTTCGGTAAGCGCCTTTGCCCGGTCGCCATGCGTACTAAACGGCAGCATGTTCACAAAAAAATCGTGCCCCAGCATACGGCTGAGGGTATAGGTAAGAAAATCGCTGCGCAGGTATTCTTTTCCTGCCTGGTAAAACGATTGGTTATTGGGAAGGTTTTTACCTGGCTGTGTAGCTGCATTCCTGAGCAAAGTAAAAAAAGCGGCATTGCCTACACTGCCACCCGAAGCGCCCGACAAACAGAAAAGATGTTTTGAAAAAGCGTGTTGCGAGGTGTCTTCCAGTTTACCTAACACTGAAGCCACCCAGTATCCAGAGCGGGACGCGCCGCCGTCAGATAGTACAAAGTACACGGGAAACTCGTTCGATTTTTGAATAAGCGAATCCCTGTCTTTTATCCATTGAATAAAATAATCTTTCACACCTGCTTTGCCGGTAAAACTCTGGGCAACGGCACCCTCGTTTTCGATCAAATCAACGCGGTGACGTTCGGTCCATTGACCAAAAACAAAAACGAGCAAGAAAAGCACAAGGTGAATATTGATACCGATGCGAACCGAAATAAACGCAAGAATAAATCCAAAGCCCATAAACACCGAAAAAGCCAGTATTACGAATGGAAAGGTGCCTAGGCTCACGGCAAACGACACACTCAAAGTACAGGCTAAATATAAAGCCAGCGCTATTAAACTGATGAAAAGAAAAATTGCATGAAACCGTAATTCTTCGTGCGGAATACCTATACGGCTTGCTATTTTAAGCGATGTACTGTTCGCTGCAGGCGGGGCATTGCGTGTTTTTTGTTTTTGTAACATTTCGCGGCGGGTAACCACCAGTATCACAAAACAGGCCTGTAGTATTAACAACATCACAATTACCAGCCACGAGTATCGCCTGATGTTTAAGGTAATTAATGCTGAACCTGTTAAAACAGCAAAAAACGTTATAAGAAAAAGGTGATTCAGTTTAATCACTTTAAACCGGCGTTCAAAAAATTTATTCAGCAAAACATAATAGGGTATCGAAGCAAACAGTAAAACAAAATATAAAGTGCTGCTGTCTTCAATGCCCTGGTGGAACAACGGTGTTTGAGCAAAAGCAAGAATGATTATAGTGAACAATGAAAACCCGATGAAACGGGGCGTATGCTTATAATAACTTTCTTTCAGATAACCGGGTGCAGTATAACCACATTCTTTTTTACCATTGGCTACTGTACGGGCGGCATACCAGCTTACCAGCACCAGAAAGCTCAGCAATGACTGAAACAACAGAAAAAAACCGCGATGTTCGGTTGCCAGCACCATCAGGTCTTTTCCCTGCGGTAAATTCCAGAAGCAAACCAGCGTGAGCACCAGGAATAGAAAACCGGGAAAAAAGACCCATAACGCCCGGAAAATATTACGCAGAAAAGATGCGAGATCTTTGATCAGAGCTACAAAGGGTAACATAACCAACTGTATTAGGGATTTTGAAAGGTAGCTATATTAGGGGCAATCGCAATACCCTGAAAGTTGTATTTCAGTCGCTGAGCGTAGTCGAAGCGTCCCTTATATCCTGAGCGTAGTCGAAGGATGGTTATCGCCCTGAGCATCCTAAGCGTAGTCGAAGGATGGTTGGCACAGCGTGAAATCAACCTGCCTTATTCGCAGTTTCCCCACCTTCATTCAACGCCATCCAAAGTAAATCCTTCAGTTCGCTTAAACCCTGTTGTTTAAGTGACGTAATAAAAACATGTGGAATATTTGAAGGCAGCTCTTTTTCGATTGCTTCTTTCAATTCATCATCGAGCATATCGCTTTTGCTGATGGCGATAATGAATTGTTTATGCAGTAATTCAGGATTGTATTTTTCAAGTTCGTTTACCAGAATGGCAAATTCTTTTTTATGATCGTTGCTATCGGCAGGTATTAAAAATAATAATACCGGATTGCGTTCGATATGTCGCAAAAAGCGGTGCCCTAAGCCACGTCCTTCGGCTGCACCTTCGATGATACCCGGCAGGTCGGCCACGCAAAAGCTTTTGCTATCACGGTATTCAACGATGCCTAATTGTGGCGTAAGCGTGGTAAATGCATAATCGGCAATTTTAGGTTTGGCGGCGGTTATAACCGATAACAGGGTCGATTTGCCGGCATTGGGAAAACCCACCAGTCCTACATCGGCCAGCACTTTCAATTCCAGCACTTTCCAGCCTTCTTCACCGGGTTCGCCGGGCTGGGCGTGTTCGGGCGCCTGGTTGGTTGGGGTAGCAAATTGGGCATTGCCTAAACCACCCCGGCCACCTTTGATCCAAACAACTTCCTGCCCATGTTCCAGAATTTCAACTTCCTGTTCCTCGGTTTCCTCATCGCGGGCAACGGTACCGAGGGGCACTTCAATTATAATATCCTTGCCATCACGGCCGGTCATATTGTTTTTATTGCCGCCCTGGCCGTTTTCGGCCAGTACATTTTTATAATAGCGAAGGTGTAGTAAGGTCCAAAGGTTCTGATTTCCACGCAAAATAATATGTCCGCCGCGGCCGCCATCGCCCCCGTCGGGACCAGCCTGGGGGTTGAATTTCGTACGCAAAAAATGTTTGCAACCCGCACCACCATGTCCGCTGCGGCAAAAAATCCTGATCTGATCTACAAAGTTTGACTTTTCCACTACTTTAAATAATTGGCGCAAAGATAGTTGATTGTTGATAAGTTGATCAGTTGAAAAGTTTACAGGTTGATCAGGCGACCAGTTGGGAGTATTTTACAAGTTGAAAAGTTGACTTGTTAACAACTTAATCGGCATTTTTTTGTAACCAGGTGATATATCCATTTAAAATTCGCTCAACCTCACTTATTTTACTGCGATATAATTTTAGCTGTCGATCATTAATATACGAGCAATCAAAAGCGTCAATCAGGTGGTTAAGGGTTTCGCTTAAAGAACCCGGGGATTGAATACAATATTTTATTTTTTCCTTATTTGTACGCCTCCCATGCCCTTCAGCAATTTGAGCATTGACCGACCTTGAACTCCTTACAAGTTGATCAATAAGCCGGTATTTTTCTTCAGCAGGGAAGGTTTTTACGAGTTCAAATATTTCATTCTTTAGTTCCCTGGCTTTTTTCCATACAACCAACTCTTCAAAACTTTGATACCCCGCCTCCGCCATAACTTATTTGTTTAACCGATAAGTTACCATTTTTACTAATTGATCATTGTCTCTATTTAAAAACTTGTCTTTTATCAATTTTCCACTTGTCAACCTTATCAACTGATCAACTTGTCAACTCATCAACTCCCCTTCACCTCATTCCAGGTTTTATATAACACTTCCTGCTCCGGCCGATCAGCGGGTACTTCACGCAAAGGCTCACACGCCTGCCAATGCTCATACATCTCTGCCGGCAATGCCTGATATAAGGCGGTTCCTGCCGTTTTCCATTGTATCATATCATCCGAAACTTCTTTTATAATTTTTGCCGGATTGCCAACGAGCAGGCTGCGCGCCGGGATTTTTTCTTCGGCCTTAATAAAACTGAGCGCGCCAACAATGCATTCATCCCCCAGTTCAACATTATCCATGATCACACTATTCATGCCTATCAAACAGTTTTTGCCAATAGTAGCACCATGAATCACAGCACCATGACCTATATGCGCACCTTCCTTTAATAAAACTGTTACACCGGGAAACATATGAATGGTACAATTCTCCTGCACATTGCATCCATCTTCAATAACTATGGCACCCCAATCGCCCCGGATGGCAGCACCCGGCCCTACATATACATTTTTTCCGATGATCACATTTCCGGTTACAGCCGCCTGCGGATGTATGAAAGAAGTGGGATGAACTACCGGTACAAAACCTTTGAACGCGTACACCATAACTGAGATCTTTGATCAAAGATAGTTTTGTGTTAATAAATTACCCGCGTTAACAATCTGTTATTAAAATCACTTCCATTATTTGATTTTTATAACTTTGGTAAATGAAGAAAAGCGAAAGTCTGCAGGAATTTTATGCCCGCAACGGCCAGATCCAACACCATGCGGTTGACACTGCCCAGGGACATTTCAATGTGTATGCAAGGGCTGATTATTGCAACCGGGTAGTGCCGTACAATCGCCGCGATTTTTATAAAATAAGCCTGATAATCGGCACAGGTACACTGTACTACGCTGATAAAGGAATTGAAATAGATAAACCCGCCCTGTTATTCTCTAACCCGTTGATCCCTTATTCCTGGGAGGCGCTGAGCGTTCAGCAGGAAGGTTATTTTTGCCTGTTTACCGAAGATTTTTTTATGGTCGACGGAAGGTTAACCAGCCTTCAGGAGTTGCCGATATTTAAGGTAGGAGGTACGCCTGTTTTCTTTGTAACCGATGAGCAGGTTGATTTCCTCAATGGCCTTTTTGCAAAAATGCTTGCCGAAATTCAGTCGGAATACGTTTACAAATACGATCTGTTGCGCAATTATACCAGCATTATTCTGCACGAAGCCATGAAAATGCAACCGGCCGATTCCTATTTCAAACATAATAATGCATCATCACGAATTACCAATTTGTTTATCGAATTACTCGAACGCCAGTTCCCGATCGATTCGCCCCGCCATGCGTTGAATTTAAAAACAGCCACCGATTATGCCAGCCGCCTGTCGGTACACGTAAATCATCTGAACAGGTCGGTAAAAGATGCAACCGGCAAAACCACCACCGAACATATTGCAGAAAGAGTTGTGAAGGAGGCGAAAGCACTGTTGCTGCATACCGACTGGAATGTGTCGGAAATTGCCTATTCACTGGGCTTCGAATATCCATCGCACTTCAATAATTTCTTCCGTAAACAAACCAGCCGAACCCCTTCTGCCTTCAGAGAAGTGATTGTTTGATTTATTTAATTTTTGGTTTGAATTGTTTTACAGGCCGGGCATGCTATTGGATTAGCTTTGCTTTATAAAACTTATTTACTATGAAGTATAGGAATCTTGGCAACACCGGCATTCAGCTGTCGGCTATCGGACTGGGCTGTATGGGAATGAGCTTCGCCTATGGCCCGCGTAACGATGAAGAATCAATTGCAACACTGAACAGGGCGCTTGAACTGGGCATCAACTTCTGGGATACGGCAGATATGTACGGATATGGACATAATGAGGAACTGATCTCAAAGGTATTGAGGCCAAATCGCAACAAAGTGTTTATCGCCACCAAGTTTGGTTTTCGTCAAACAGAAGGAGCTACCTCAAACTTTGCCGGCACATCGGCCACTTATTTCGACGGTTCGCCTGCCTATCTTAAAACAGCCGTTGAAAAGAGCCTGAAACGTTTACAAATAGATACCATCGACTTATATTATGCGCACCGCATCGATCCCAAAGTACCGGTTGAAGATATGGTGGGCGCTATGGCCGACCTGGTAAAAGAAGGTAAAGTGCGTTATCTGGGTTTATCCGAAGCTTCGGCCAAATCTATCCGTAAAGCGCATGCCGTGCATCCCATCACCGCATTGCAAAGCGAATATTCATTACTCACCCGTGATGCAGAAGGCGAAATACTCGATACCATTCGCGAACTGGGTATTACGTTTGTGCCTTACAGTCCGCTGGCCCGGGGTCTTGTAACTGCTACCGTTCAGGACAACACTGCATTACCGGCTGATGATTTTCGCAGAACCCTGCCGCGTTTTGATGGTGAACACTGGCAAAACAACCAGAAACTGGTAAACGAGTTTGCCGAACTGGCCGCACAAAAAGGCTGCACACCTGCTCAGCTGGCATTGGCATGGGTACTGGCCCAGGGCGATGACATTATACCCATTCCCGGTACTAAAAAAAGAAAATACCTCGAAGAAAATGCCGCTGCAGTTGATATTGCATTAACAAAAACCGACCTGCAACAGATTGAAGAAGTGATTAACCGTTATCCCAATACAGGTAACCGGTATAGCGAAGGTTCTTTAAAGATGGTCAATCGCTAAAGATTGCGGGGGTAGATGATACCAGGCGCCTGAAGGTTGAACACCCTCAGGCGCTTATTAGTTCATAAGCCTGAAAATTTGTTATTATGTTTTTAATCGATCTTACCTATAAAAAACCACTGAGCGAAGTGGACAATTTTTTGGAGGAACATGTAGCCTTTCTTGATAAATATTATGCACTGGGAAAATTTATTTTTTCAGGCAGAAAAAATCCGCGCACCGGCGGAATTATACTGGTACAGCATGTTGATGGCGAAGAGTTAAAGAAAATCATAGCCGAAGATCCGTTTAATAAAAATGATATTGCCAGTTATCACGTGCAGGAATTTTTTCCAACCAAATATGCCAAAGCGTTTGCTGCATTTGTGCGATAAAGCAAGCTGAAAAACCAGTATTTGCAGCAAGGCGTGGCACACTGTGAAAGTGCGCCAGGCCTTGTTTTATCCTTATTTCATAAAATTTTACAGAATGCATAGCAGGGGATTGACTAAAAGCCAGGTATTTTTAATGGCAACAGCAGCCGGCGCTTCTGTTGCCAACATATATTATAATCAACCGATATTAAAAGATATCGCCGCCACCTTTCATACCAACGAAACACAGGCCGGCACCATATCGGTGCTTTCGCAGGTTGGTTACGGACTGGGATTATTTTTTGTAATTCCTTTAGGCGATAAAGTAAATCGTAAACGGCTTATTCTATTACTCCTGGTATTATTAGCAGCAGTTCTTGTGATGATGAGCGTTACCCAATCGTTATGGGCTGTTTGGCTTGCCAGCGCTGCAATTGGTATACTATCAGTATCTGCACAGGTAATATTGCCCATGGCTGCAACACTCGATAAGGTTACCACAGGAAAAACCGTAGGCAGTATTTTCAGCGGAATAATTGTAGGTATTCTTTCGGCCCGCGTATTCAGCGGGCTAATTGCCAATCATCTCGGATGGCGCTACGTATACGGCATTTCGGCCGGGCTTATTGTTTTGATAACAGGTTTACTGTACCGGTATTTACCCAATGTGCTAAGCGGGTTCAAGGGCAATTATGCAAAGCTGCTTCAGTCGACTTTATTACAAATTAAACGATTTTCAATATTGAGACAGGCAGCTGCAGTAAGCGGTTTGCTGTTCGGCGTTTTTTCTTCTTTCTGGACAACACTTACATTTCAGCTAAGCGGTGCGCCGTTTCATTACGGGCCCGATAAGATCGGTTTGTTCGGAATAGTAGCGATCGGAGGAGCAATGCTGGCTCCTGTATTTGGCAAGTCGGCCGATAAAGGCCATGCAGTGCGGTCGCTTGTAACCGCTTCATCAATGGTTATAGTAAGCCTGTTGCTTATTCACTTCTTCAATAGTTCTGTTATCGCATTTATACTGACTACTTTTTTGCTCGACGTAGGCGTTTCAGCCACGCATGTTACCAATATTGCCAGAATATATACGCTCGATGCCACTTCGCATAGCCGCATAAACACTATTTACATGACTATGTGTTTTACGGGTGGCGCTTTAGGAACTTCAACCGGTTTGTTGTGCTGGAAATGGGGCGGCTGGCATTTGGTTACCTGGGAAATGACGGCCTGGGCTGTACTGGCCCTGCTGATCATTGTGATTAATTATTACTTCAAAAAGCAATGAGTTTGATAGTGCAAACAATAAACGAATAAAAATCTTATGAAAGCAATTTTTTTTGAAAAGGAAGGAGAACCGCAAAGCGTGTTACATTTAAGAGAAACAGCCATTCCTGAACCAAATGAAAATGAAGTAAGAGTTAAATGGCTCGGTAGCCCTATTAATCCTGCAGATGTATTATTTATAAAGGGCAAATATCGTTTTAAACCACAGTTTCCGCAAATAGCCGGTTTGGAAGGAGCGGGCATTATTGAGGCTGTAGGTAAAAATGTGCGACTGACAACAGGTACACTGGTGGCCTTTTTTAGCAAAAAAGCCTGGGCCGAATATGTGATCGTTCCCAAAGAAGAACTATATGTATTACCAGATAATTTCCCGGTAGAAAAAGCGCTGCAGTTTGTATTAAACCCATTTACGGCATGGGGCTTATTAAAACGAGCCAACCTAAAAACGGGCGACTGGTTATTATTGTCGGCCGGCAATTCAATGGTATCGCTTATTATAACACAAATTGCCCGCAAGCTGGGAATACGGGTAATCGCTACCGTTCGAAACAGCGATTATGCATCCGGAATAAAAGAATTGGGAGCTGCCGAAGTAATAAACACTTCATCTGAATCTATCGTACAGCGTGTAAATGAAATAACAGAAGGCAAAGGAGCAGCAGCGGCCATAGATTCGGTAGGCGGCGATACCGGAACCCAGCTGGCGCAAAGTTTGGGCGTAAACGGAAGGCTTATTGTTTATGGTGTATTAAGCGCAGAGCCGGTTCAGGTACACAACTCGCTTTTCGTTTATAAAAACATTTCGATGAGCGGTTTTGGGGTCCGGGGCTTTTTGGAAAGCCTATCGGCAGAAGAAAAGCAGCAAACAACCCAATCGCTCATAGAAATAATAGGAGCCGGCGATTTTAAAATGGAAGTGGCCAAATCGTTCTCCTTAGATAATTTTGCCAACGCGCTCGCAGCATATGAATCGGGCCCGGTTAATGGTAAAATAATTTTAAGGCATAACCAATAGCATACATGAAACGAACAAAACAGTTAATTGCTTTTGCATCATTACTAATCATATCAGCAGCAGGTACGGCACAAAGCAAAAAGGCAGGCAATACGCAACCCGGCAGCATTACAAACGGATACGATTGCCTGTACCAGGCTGGTCTTGCCAATGCTTTTATAAGTGGCTTATACCGTGGCGTAGTACCTGTTAAAGAAATTAAGAAACATGGCGACTTTGGATTAGGCGCTCCCGATATGCTCGATGGTGAACTGGTGATGAACAAAGGCAAAGTGTATCAAACCACTTTTACCGGCCAAACCAGGCAGGTGGCAGATTCTTTAACCACCTCTTTATTTTTGGTAAATTATTTTAAAGCTGATACTGTTTTTACCTCGTCAACGGCAGTAGGCAAAGAAAAAGCGTTGCATTGGATCGATTCTTTTGTTACCGGCAACAATATGTACGCTATTCGTATATCGGGTGTTTTTGAGTATGTAAAAACAAGGGCCTTTCCGCCTGTACGAAATGAGCCTTTTGCCCCATTGGCCGCTATGATTGATAAACAACATTTTTTTGAGTTTCACAAAGTGAACGGCGTATTGATAGGCTATAAATTACCTCAGTACCTCGATGGTGTTAGTATAGGCGGTTATCATTTTCATTTTATTTCTGATAAGCAGGATGCAGGCGGGCATATTATAGACTTCACCTGGCAAAATGCAACCATTGAAATAGATGAACTTCATAATTTCAGTGTGCATTTTCAGCGGGGCGCCGATTTTGATAAAATGAATCTGAAAGAGAGTAAACAGGATGATTTGCGAAAGGTTGAAACGGGGAAGAATTAAGTTCGCGCAAAGGCGCAAAGCCGCAAAGGATAAAATCAGATTTTTTCTCGCAAAGACCGCAAAGGCAAAAAGGCATTGAGGCGATAATGCCCCGATGCATCAGGCGCGGAATTGCCTAAATATTTTTGTATTCTTTTTGCGCCTTTGCGCGAGCTTTTAGCCAACATTCCACTCAGTTTCCTTTCTGAAAACGGTACCCTTGAAAAGAGCCGATAGTTCTCCATTTTCTTTTTCAACACGCACTTCGTATATCGCTATTTTATTGCTGCAGCTTTTTTCTTCGGCAGTGGCTATAATTGTATCGCCTGCTTTTAAGGGTTTAATATGCGAGATAGATGTTTCAACCGATACCGCCTGCCGGCCATGACTGTTCGATGCAAATGCAAGGGCACTATCGGCCAGCGAATAAGTGATGCCTCCGTGGGCTATTTCAAAACCATTGCACATTTCAGGTCGAATAGTCATCCTTAACCGGCAAAAGCCCGCTTTTTCTTCCAGTCTTTCAATACCCAGCCATTGACTGAAATAGTCTTTATGCATCATGGTATCAACGATGGCTGTGGCTTTTGATTTTTGTAGCGACATACATTATATTTTTTAAGCCGGAATGGCTCACTACTAACATTAAGTAAAAGTGAGCCGTCCCGAAAAGGGCGACCTACTTTTTACTCGCCTTTAAACGCAGGCGCCCGTTTTTCAAGAAACGATTGCAACCCTTCTTTAAAATCACTGGTATTGGCAGCTTTTTGCTGAAATTCATCTTCAAGCAGTAATTGCTGTTCCAGGCTATTAGTCATTGAATAATTAAGAACATGTTTGGTATAGGCTAATCCTTTTGTGGGCATTTGCGCAAGGGTGGCGGCTATCTTTTTAGTTTCAGTTATAAAATTTTCATCCCTGAACACTTTATACAACATACCCATTTGTTCGGCCTGAATGGCAGGTATTTTATCGCCCAGCATCATAATAGCGCTTGCTTTTTGCCAGCCTACTAAACGGGGCAGCATATACGTTCCGCCGCTGTCGGGTATTAAACCAAGTTTTGAAAACGCCTGAATAAAAGAAGCCGATTCGGCAGCCACCACAATATCGCAGGCCAGGGCAATATTGGCGCCGGCGCCGGCAGCTACTCCGTTTACAGCAGCCAATACCGGTTTTGGTAAATTACGAATGCGGATTATAATAGGATTATAATGTTCACTCAAAATGCGTTGCATGCCCGGACCTTGTGGGTCCACTACCTCTGCGAGGTCCTGCCCGGCCGAAAATCCTTTGCCGGTGCCTGTAATAACCACACAGCGGATGGTATGCAACGAGGCGCATTCATCGAGCTTTTGCTGCATCAGCAAAGCCATTTCGCGGTTAAACGAATTTAACTTGTCGGCACGATTTAAAGTGATGGTAGCAATACCTTCTTCAATGCTGAAAAGAATGGGCGACATATTGATCGTTGATTTTTGCAGTACAATTTATGAAGCAGACTTTATTAATGACATTTAAAATAGTCGAATGGTTCGTGGCAAGCATTGCATTGATACAACGCTTTGCAGGCGGTTGACCCAAACTCACTTATACGGCGGGTGTTGTACGAGCTACAATGCGGACATTGAATCGCTTCTTCTTCAGCAAACAACTGTGTGTTACAAACCTGTTGTTTTGGATTAGGCGGCGCAATGCCATATGCCTTTAGTTTTTGTTTACCGGCTTCGCTCATCCAGTCGGTTGTCCAGGCAGGTGATAAAACAGTAGTTATCTGAACGTTCCGGTATCCATGTTGCAGCAGCACCATTCGTATGTTCATGCGAATAACATCCATGGCAGGGCAACCCGAGTAAGTAGGGGTGATCACCACTTCAATACCTTCTTCACCGGTTGATGAACTGAACAATTTAATATCTCTGATTACTCCCAGATCAATAACCGACAGCACAGGCACCTCAGGATCGGTTACTTCTTCGAGTATCGACCATATATCCTGAATTGATATGTTTGTAATTGATTGCACTCAGTTGAAAAGTTGACTGGTTGAAAAGTTAACATGTTGACAAATGCTATTGCCCATTGCCTGCTGCTCACTTTCTGCTTCGATCACCATTCACATCCGGGATAAGTCCGTTGCATGTATTGCATTTCGGCCAGCACAAAACCGATGTGTTCGGTATGCAGACCTTGTTTACCGCCGGTATGACTAAAGCCCTGCCCATTTGCCGCAGGAACGGGGAGTGTAGCTTCTGCGAATATTTCATTTACCCGCTGATGCCATTCATCTTTTAAGGCAGTTACATCAACACCTGCTCCCTGTTTATATACGTTTAATTCGTATTCAACCGGAATAAATAATTCACCTGTATACATCCACAATTCGTCAATGGCATGCAGCATACGTGCATGGCTTTCTTCGGTGCCATCGCCTAACCGAATTACCCATTCGCTGCTCCAGCGCAAATGGTAAGTCACTTCTTTTAATGATTTTTCGGCAATGGCAGCAAGCGTAGCATTTGATGAATGCTGTAAGCGCTGATAAAGTAAGAACTGCCAGGTGCTAAAAAAGAACTGCCGTAATATAGTTTGTGCCCAGTCGCCATTGGGCAACTCGGCTAATAAACAGTTTTTATATTCCCGGCTGTCGCGCAGGTAGGCAAGGGTATCTTCTGTGGTTTCACCACCGCCTGCCACGTTCATGCCGTTCAGTGATGTGGCCTCCCCCTGACCCTCCCGACTCGTCGGGGTGGAGGGGGAATTAAAACCATTAATGAGTTCTGCAGCATATTGATATAAGCTTCTTGCCTGGCCTATCAGGTCAAGCGAAATATTGGTGAGGGCAATATCCTGTTCCAGCACAGGTCCGTGGCCGCACCATTCGCTGTTACGCTGGCCAATGATAAGGGCGCTATCGGCCAAATGAAGTGTATAATCAATTAGTGTGTTGTTCAACTGTAAAAACTTTAAAATTCAATTTTCAAAACACCTTGAATTTACATATGTGTAAGCTCATCGGGTAAATCGTAAAACGTAGGATGCCGGTATACTTTATCGTTGGCCGGTTCATATAATGAAGCCGCTTCATCGGGGTTCGAAGCATGAATATACCTGCTTTCCACAACCCAAATGCTTATCCCTTCCATACGGCGCGTATATACATCACGGGCATTTTCAATGGCCATTTGTGCATCTGCTGCATGCAAACTGCCTACATGTTTATGATCGATGCCCTGTTTGCTGCGAATGAAAACTTCCCATAGGGGCCAGTCGGGAGCGGCCTCCCCCTTTCCCCCTCCGGTGGAGGAGGAGTTAGAAACAGCCTGAGTATTTTTCTCAACGCCCCCGCCTTTATCTTCAGGTATATCGCCGTAATAGTATTTTATGACTTGTATGTTCATGACAATAATTTCAATTTAAAATTTTCAATCTGGCAGCCCACTTCCTGTTTTTCCTGTATCTTGCCTCTCATTTTTTTCCGACTTCCGACTTCCGACTTCCGACTTCCGACTTCCGACTTCATCACGCAATCTGCTTCTCCTGCTTCGCTTTTCTCTTTGCTGCATATGCAGTGGCCGCTTCTCTTACCCAGGCGCCTTCCTGCCAGGCCTTGCGGCGGGCATCGAGCCGTTGTTTGTTACAGGGACCATTTCCTTTAACCACATTCCAAAATTCAGCCCAGTTTATTTCACCAAAATCGTATTGCTGCGTTTGTTCGTTCCATTTTAAATCAGGATCGGGCAGGGTCATGTTCAACACCTTTGCCTGCTCTGCAATCATATCAACAAACTTTTGCCGCAATTCGTCGTTGCTCATGCGCTTTATCTTCCATTGGGTGCTTTGTTCACTGTGTGTTGATTCGCTGTCGTGCGGACCAAACATCATCAACGAAGGCCACCACCAGCGATTAATGGCATCCTGACACATGGCTTTCTGTTCATCAGTACCTTTTGAAAGGATTAACAGAATTTCAAATCCCTGACGCTGATGAAAACTTTCTTCTTTACAAATACGCACCATCGCCCTTGCATAGGGGCCATAGGAGGCACGGCATAACATCACCTGGTTTAAAATAGCGGCACCATCTACCAGCCATCCAATAGCGCCGATATCGGCCCAGGTAAGCGTTGGATAATTAAATATCGATGAATATTTGGCCTTACCGCTGTGCAAATCGTTGATCGTTTGTTCGCGGGTAGTACCCAGCGTTTCGGTAGCAGCATACAGATATAATCCATGCCCGGCTTCGTCCTGCACTTTAGCCAGCAGAATCGCCTTGCGCTTCAAACTCGGGGCCCGGGATATCCAGTTACCTTCGGGCAACATACCCACTATTTCGCTATGCGCATGCTGCGATATTTGCCTGACCAGGGTTTTACGATATGCCTCTGGCATCCAATCCTTTGGTTCAATCTTAATTTCCTGTTCAATTTTTGATAAAAAGATTTTTTCCAATTCCTGCACCGACATGGGAATTAATTTTTAATGGTACCAAAGATAACTATTATTGTTTTAAATACTAACAATCGTTAGTGGACATATTTAAATAACTTATTTGTAAATAGTGTCAGCAACCCTCTTCTGAATGGTGTTTTTCCCGAAAAACCGTTAAGGAATTATTAAGTGAAGCCCTTTTTTCATGCCGCAAACAAGGTTGGACATCATGCCTGTTATTTTACAAAACCCGCTCCCACAGCAGGTTTTAACATTTTGTACAGGGTTTTACCATCCTAAAAACGCCTTTGAGTTGTTTTGTTTCGAGGTGCTGAGAGGGTGTATGTTTGCATCACGAAACGCAACTATCCCGCCATCGGCGGGACACACACAAAAAAAGTTGCTTACTACATATAACTTCCGATTCGCCTGCCAGCCGCGATTGCACTCCATAGCAAATAATTAAAGTTGAAATATCAATTATCTATAAAATACACTATTATGAAAAAGGCAATGAGGAATTTTGGAATTTTTACTATCGCTTTACTCGCTTTTACCTTAGCATTTTCAACCGTTACGCTGGCTAACGATGAAAAACCTGCCCCTGTTACTGAATTAAAGTTCATCGGAAACCTGGAAAATCAACCGGTATTTCAGCTGAACCTGAACAATACAATCGAAGATGAGTTCACCGTAACTTTCCGCGATGAAATTGGTAACATTCTTTTTACCGATAAATTCAAAGGCGCCAACATCACTAAAAAGTTCATGTTGAAATCTGAAGAGCTGGGAGATGCAGCGCTGAATGTAGTGGTAAGAGGTAGAAAGAACAACACGGTTGAAGTATACAGCATCAACAGAAGCCATAGCTATGTTGAAGAAACAGTTGTAAACAAAGTAAAATAAGAACCCCGGTCCAGTCATTCAACAATTATATGTTTTCACAAAGCATCCCGCCACCTGGCGGGATGTTTTATTTTATTCCTACCTTTCTCAACAAACCTTGTCATGAAAAAAATAACACTGCTTTGCCTAAGCGTTTTTTTACTGTGCCTTACACAGGCCCAGCACACCATTTTAATAAAGCAAATAAATATTGTTGATGTAGAAAAAGGAACGCTGATCAAAAATGCCAGTGTTTTGATCAGAGATTCGGTTATTGCAGGTATTTCGGAAGATAAGTACCCATTTACAGCCGATACCATCATCGATGGCGGTAACGGTTATCTGATACCGGGTTTGTGGGATATGCATGCACATATATGGTCCGATGCCACCTTCTTTCCACTTTTGTTAGCCAACGGAATAACGGGCGTGCGTGATATGTTTAGTATGATGGGAAGCATACAATACTGGCGAAAAAGCATTGCGTCGGGCCAAATTGCAGGACCTTCAATTGTAGCTGCCGGCCCTGTTGTAGACGGACCTCAGCCCATATGGCCGGGATCAGTGGCCGTTAAGGATGCCGCACAGGCCCGCCGCGCAGTAGATTCACTCAAAAACATACTTCACACAGATTTTATAAAAACATATTCATTACTTCCGCGCGAGGCCTATTTTGCTATTGCCGATGAAGCCAACAAACAACATATACCATTTGCAGGACATGTACCGCAAGTGATATCAGTAACAGAAGCAGCACAGGCCGGCCAAAAAAGCCAGGAACATTTATCAGGGTTTATGGATGCTGCTTCTGACAGCGCTGATTACTGGATGCAGTTAATGCAGAACAAAATAGCCGACAGTTCTTTAAAAGATCTTGCCAATAAAAAGAAATTTCTGCTGCGTACTTTTAACTGGCAAAAACTAAAGCAGGTATTGCAGCAAATCAAACAATATGATACCTGGATCTGTCCTACCCTTACCGTAATCTACAGTGTTGGCTTTATGAATGATTCTTCAATGTTCAACCTTGCGCCGATGCAATATATGTCGCACGCTGTCATCAATTCATGGAAGCCCGACAATAACCTGCTTTATAAAAATTCAAGCCCGGAGATATTTGCTTTAAACCGGCAGCAATTTGATGTGAAACTAAAAATAGTAAAAGCCATATATGATGCCGGTATTCCGTTACTGGCAGGCACTGATTTTCCAAATCCTTATTGTTATCCCGGTTTTAGTCTGCATAGTGAATTACAATGGATGGTAAAAGCCGGATTAACCCCTGCGCAAGCTTTGCAAACCGCCACTATTAATCCTGCCCGTTACCTGAACCGACAAAACCAGCTTGGATCGGTTGCCACCGGTAAAATAGCCGATTTGGTATTGCTACGGGCCAACCCGCTAACCGACATAAGCAACACGCAAACCATTCAGGCAGTAATTGTGCACGGCAGGGTGCTCAATAAAACCGACCTTGACAATATGCTTGAAAAGGTAAAAAAGATGGCCGGAAAGTGAGAAATATCATATTACCGGTTGACTTTTATTACGCCACGGGCTTGTATACAGCTGTAGTTTTGCATCAGCCATGTTTACACCCAAGCTATTTCAAACCCTGAAGAATTATAACAGCCGGCAGTTTGTAAAAGACCTGATGGCCGGCGTAATTGTTGGCATTGTTGCATTGCCGCTTGCCATTGCATTTGCCATTGCCTCGGGCGTATCGCCCGAAAAAGGATTGTATACGGCCGTAATAGCCGGTTTTATTATTTCGGTTATGGGTGGCAGTCGTGTTCAGATCGGTGGACCCACAGGGGCTTTTATTGTTATTGTATACGGCATTGTGCAACAATATGGTTTAAATGGATTGATCATTGCCACGTTCATTGCCGGCATTATGCTCATCATTATGGGCTTCGCCCGTTTGGGAACCGTTATCAAATTCATTCCGCACCCGCTGATCATTGGTTTTACCAGTGGTATTGCCCTGATTATTTTTTCGTCGCAGATAAAAGATTTCCTGGGTTTGAAAATGGGCGCCATACCGGCCGACTTCATAGGCAAATGGCAATCCTATGCGCAACATATCGACAGCATAAACTGGTATGCGTTTGTACTGGCAGCGGTTACAGTAGCCATTGTGTTGCTTTGGCCAAAGGTTACCCATAAAATACCCGGTTCGCTAATTGCAATACTCGGTACAACGGCCATTGTACAGTTTTTTCACCTGCCGGTTGAAACGATAGGAAGCCGTTTTGGAAGCATCCCTTCTTCACTTCCATCGCCTGTAATGCCGCACATTGATTTAGCCACTATTAAAAGCCTTATGCGACCGGCCTTCACGATTGCCCTGCTGGGAGGTATTGAATCATTATTATCGGCTGTTGTGGCCGATGGCATGATCGGTGGCAATCACAAATCGAACATGGAGCTGGTAGCACAGGGCACTGCCAATATTTTTTCTTCAATATTCGGCGGCATACCTGCTACGGGAGCCATTGCGCGCACGGCTACCAATATAAAAAACGGCGGACGAACACCTATTGCAGGTATTACACACGCCCTTACACTTTTACTGATCATGTTGTTTGTTGGAAAATGGGCGTCGCTGATACCCATGGCCACGCTGGCGGGCATACTTGTTACAGTAGCCTACAACATGAGCGAATGGGAAAGCTTCAGATCGGTATTAAAAGGGCCCCGGAGCGATGTGGCAGTATTGCTTACTACCTTCTTTCTTACAGTACTTATTGATCTTACCGTAGCTATTGAAATAGGCATGGTGCTGGCTGCCTTTTTATTTATGCGTAAAATGATACAGTTCAGTGATGTAAATATTTTAACCAGCCTGGCAGAAGACAGCAGAAAACCAAACAGCACGTATGTGGGCGATTACACCATTCCCAAACATGTAGAAGTATTCGAAATAACCGGTCCGCTGTTTTTTGGTGCTGCCTATAAGTTCAAAGATGCCATACGGTTTATTGAAAAAGCACCCAAAGTGCTTATCATTCGTATGCGGCAGGTGCCCATCATCGATGCAACCGGTTTGCGAACACTGGAAGAAGTTTATAAAGAATCGAAACACCGCGGCACCAAACTTATTTTAAGTGAAGTGCAAAGCAAACAGGTGATGCAGGAATTACAGGACGCCCGGTTATTATTCGCCATTGGCAAAGCCAATGTTACTACGGGTTTTGAAGAAGCGTTGAAAAGATGCAATGCTATTTTGCAGGAGACTAAATAACAGATTTTACTTAAGCAACGGTGCCACGGCGCCCTTCGAATTAGCTCAGAACCGTGGCACGGCTATGCCTGGGCTTATTTCACCTTTAACAATCCTGCATTGATGGCCACAATTACCGTACTAACACTCATCAATACGGCGCCCGCAGCAGGGCTCAGCAAAATGCCCGATTTGTATAATACACCGGCCGCCAGTGGCAACGCTACCACGTTATAACCGGTTGCCCAAACAAGGTTCTGGATCATTTTCCTGTACGTAGCTTTTCCAAACAAAATTAAATTCACGATGTCTTTCGGATTGCTGTTCACCAGTACAATGCCGGCTGTTTCGGCCGCCACATCACTGCCCGAACCTACCGCTATGCCAATATCGGCCTGCGCCAGTGCAGGAGCATCATTCACTCCGTCGCCCGTCATGGCAACAAATTCGCCTTTATCCTGCAACTCTTTTATTTTTTCCAGTTTCTGATGCGGCAATACTTCGGCAATGTAAGTATCAATGCCCAGTTCCTTACTTACACTTTCGGCAACCAGTTTATTATCGCCTGTAAGCAAGGTAGTTTTAATATGATGCTGATGCAGTGTTTTCACCGCCTCGTATGATTCGGGCCTTATCTGATCGGCCAGTGCAACAAAACCGGCTACTTCATCATTCACTAAAACATACACCAACGTTTCACCCGCTTTAATTTCTGTAGCAGTAAATGCATCGCCTGCTTTATCTTTCACATAACCGGGACTTACCACACTTACTTCTTTTCCGTTTACCTGGCCCGTAATTCCTTTGCCTGTTAACGCCTGTATACTGGCAGCTTTTGGTGCGGATATATTTAACCCTTTTGATTTTTGTACAATGCCTGTTGCAATCGGATGTTCTGATCCCTGCTCAAGAGCTGCAGCCAGCTGTAGTATATCGTTGTTCGAAAATTCATTTTTTAAAGAAGAAAAACGCACCACTTCAAAATTACCTACGGTTAGGGTTCCGGTTTTGTCGAACACAAGTGTGGTGATCTTCCGGGCATTTTCAAATGCCGTTCTGTTTTTGATAAGCAACCCGTTTTTTGCCGAAAGCGCTGTTGATTTTGCCACTACCAGCGGAACCGCCAACCCTAAAGCATGCGGACAACAAATCACAATTACGGTTACCATTCGCTCAATGGCAAATGCAATAGGTTGACCGTTTAAATACCAGTATACAAAAGTGATGATGCCTGCTACAATAGCAATAATCGTTAGCCAGCGTGCGGCTGAATCGGCCAGTAATTGCGTTTTTGATTTTGCGTTTTGCGCATCATTCACCAGCTTTATTACCTGCGACAAATACGACTCTTTTGAATCGTGCAAAACCTTTACTTTAATGGCGCCGTTCCCGTTTACAGCACCGGCGATTACTTTATCATCTTTTGTTTTATGAGCGGGTTTCGATTCACCGGTTAACATCGACTCATTAACAGCTGTTTCACCTTCGACCACAATGCCATCAGCTGCAATTTTTTCGCCCGGTTTAATCAGAATAATATCATCCGGCTTTAAAGAATCGGTTTTTACATCCATTATATGATCGCCATGCACCAGGTGCGCTTCGGCAGGCATCAGCTGCACTAACAATTCCAGCTCACGCGAAGCGCCGGCAATTGATTTCATTTCGATCCAGTGGCCGAGCAGCATAATCAAAATCAACGTAGCCAGTTCCCAAAAAAAATCCATACCCTTTAAACCAAAAACCGTGGCGGCACTGTATACATAGGCCACAGTTATGGCAAAGCCTATGAGGGTCATCATGCCGGGATCTTTTGCTTTCATTTCACCGGCCCAGCCTTTTAAAAACGGCCATCCGCCATAGGCAAATACAATGCTCGACAGCCCGAATAATACATATTGTGAACCTGCAAACTCAATATGCAAACGAAGCCAGTGCTGAATCATGGGCGATAATAACAAAATAGGAATGGTAAGCACCAGCACTACATAAAACCTTTTTTTAAAATCATCGATCATCATGGCATGGTGATCGTGCCCGGCATGACCATGCGCAGGATTTTTTGAACGATCATGGCCCGCATGCATATCGGGTTTTTCCGTTGAAGCAGGAGTATGCGCTTCATGTTGATGGTGTTCATGACCCGCATGGGCATTTCTTTCTTCAGGATGATGGTTATGTTCCATAAAAACTGATTTCTGATTTCTGGATTTTGAGATTTTTAGAGTTAAGAGAGTTATGCTTCGAAACAAATCGCAAAATCTAAAAATCACTAAATCTCAAAATCCCAATTAGTGTTTGTGTCCTATGGTAGCATCGGCTCCCTTCTTAAAAATGTATTCGCTGTTCAGTAAATAGGCGCCGCTTACAACAATCACTTCACCGTTTTGCAGACCCGATTTTATTTCAATGCGGTCGCCGCTTTCGGATCCGGTTTCTATCATTTTTCTTTTAAATGAATTTTTGGCTGTTTGCACCCATACGGTTGCCATTTGGCCGTCGCGCAATACTGCATCAACCGGCAGTGTCATTGAATTACCTTCGTTTCCTTTTAATAATACATAGGCCGGCATGCCTGGCTTTAACTGATTGCCCGAATTAGGGATAGATACACGCAACAAATTGATGCGGGTATCGGCACTTATTTCCGGATTGGCAAATGTTACTTTGCCTGTTATTTCTTTTCCGGGCATGTCGGGCAATTGCACCGTAGCCATTCCTTTATAATCAACACTTGCCAGCTGCGATGCATATACCTGTGCTTCGGCCCACAGCGTGCTCAAATCGGCCATTTTTACTACCGGACCGCCTTCCATTACATATTGTCCTTCTTTAACCGGCAATTCGGTAACATAGCCCGAAGCGGTACTGTAAAAAGAAGTATGTGCCGAAAACTGTTTGGTTTTGGCCAATGCATCGATCTGGTCTTCGCTTACCCCCCACAGCATCAACTTGTTTCTGGCGCTTTGCAGTAACTGTTTAAAATCGATAATAGAATTTCCCAAAGTTTGCTGCCGTTCCAGTGCAGCGAGATATTCCTGTTTGGCGGTATTTAATTCTTCGCTGTACAGATCGTACAGATGATCGCCTTTTTTTATAAAGTCACCGGTATTTTTGAAATACAGCCGGTCTATTCGACCGCTAATGCGGGCGCTTACCGTATTTACTTTCATTTCATCGAAATTCAATGTAGCGGTCAATACAATTTTATCGCCCGCCATAGCATGGCCAAGCGTATCGGTTTGAATATTGCCTAATTGCACCTGCTCGTCGCTAAGCATAATTTCATCATTGGGCTGGCTCGATTTATTTACCGGAATTAAATCCATATGACAAATGGGGCAGGTGCCGGGATGGTCCTGCATGATCTGCGGATGCATAGAGCAGGTATAATAAACATCGGCCTTTGCCGCTGCCGGCTGTTTTTTTCCCTTACACGCCGCAGCAAGCAACGCCATTATAAAAAAAGCTGAATAGAAAACAAATCGTATCCCGCTTAAAGCGGGACGACTAGCCTCCGCTAAAGCTCCGGCGGCCAGGCGCAAGGGACGATGAAAAGCGTTACTATCGCCTGAGTTATTATGAAAAATATTTAGTGGCATTTGAATGAATTATTCAGTTTAATTTTCAAACAGTTGATCCTGTTAAGAAGTTACTCCATACTTACCCCATACTTACTCTATATTAACTCCATACTTACTCCATACACGCTCCCTCTTACTTCCTTGTTACTTTCGTAGTACTTCCCTATTTCTTGTATATCTAACGCTATGCTTGGCCGGAATAAGCCGGAGCATGTTATTGTTTTACTTTAATAAAGCTTTCGCTATCTACCAGGTATTGCGCATTCGCCGCTACTTCATCACTTTCCGTCAAACCATTTAATACCTGTATCAGGTGGTTATTCACAATACCTGCCTCAATTTTATGGGCTATAAACGCATCTTCTTTTTTTACAAACACCACTTTATCGAGCCCCAGTGTTATTACCGCTTCTTCGGGTAACCATCGGGCTGAACGGGCGCCAGCAAAAATGGTAGCTTTTACCTGGCTTCCTATAGGAATGCCCATACCCGGATTATCGAAGTATACCCTTGCCGTAGCCGTTTTGCTATCGGGCCGGTAAAACGGTTCAATAAAACTGATAGAAGATCTGAAATCTTTACCGGGAGCTGTTTCCGGAACAATGCGCACCTTATCGCCCACTTTTATCATATTGGACTGGCCCGAAAAAATATTCAACACCGCCCATGCTTTTGTTGGATTATAAATGACGAACAGGTTTTGCCCTTTTGTTACATACATGCCTTCTTTTAAAGGAAGCTCTTCGGTGATCAGCGAAACATCTTTCATACCGGTTTGTGCTTCGGGTTTCATTACACCGGCACCGGTGCTTTCGTGAATGTGACCGTTGTAACCACTATAAATTGAAACTGTAAAAACTGTTTTTCCTGTTTTTTCAACCTGTTGCAATTGCTGATTGCTCATGCCCAGCAGCAACAATTTTTGCCGGGCGGCAGCAATTAACACGCTGTTATCGGGATCATTCTTTAACAGGAACAACAGGTTTTGTTGCCCGGTTAATAAATCGGGACTGTATATGTCCATGATCTTTTGCCCCTTACTTATTTTCTGAAACCGGTATTTAATGTACAATTTTTCGATGCGGCCCGATACATTGGATGAAACGGTGCCTAACTGACGTGTATCGTAAGTTATAAAGCCATAGGTAGCTATTTCAACCGGTTCATCGCGCAATTGTATATTAACGGTAGGAATAGACGAAATAACGTACTGGTTCGAGGGCCGCAGGAGGTCATTGAGCGAAATATCGGTAACTTTTTCAGAAGCGGTTGATTTTTTCACCAGGTCCATACCGCAAATAGGACAGCTGCCGGGTTTATCTTTAATGATCTGCGGGTGCATGGGGCAGGTGTATACTTCCTGTGCGGTGGTGGTTTGCTGCACGGGTTTAGTTTTTTGCTGCTCACGACAACCCCAAAAGGCAATAGGCAATAAGCAATAGACAATAAGTAAGAGCCAGTTTGCCCTAAGCGAAGTCGAAGGGCTGGCAGTTAATCCTGAGCGAAGTCGAAGGATTAACCATTGCCTATTGCCCATTGACCATTGCCCATTCACCATTGACCATTCACGATCTTTCATAATATCTTTATTTAATTTCAAGAACTCTCTCCAGCTCGGCCTGCATCAATAAAGCAGATTTTAACTGGTCGAGATATTCGATTTGCGTCATATTTAAAGCATCCCAGGCATCGAACAGCTCAAACAACTCTTCGGTATTTTGTTCATATGCAAGCTGCATGGTTTGAAAATTTTTTTGCAGGGAAGGAACGATCTGCGTTTCGTACAAACGCATTTGTTTCTTTTTGGTATCAAGCTCGGCCTTTGCCGAACCGGCCATACCGGCCGCTTCGTTCAGGATCATTTGCTGTTGATTTTTCAACGATTCATTTTGCCAAACAAGGCTTTCGGCCTTTGCCTTATTCATGCGCGACGACCATTTGGCCAGCGGCAGTTTAACCATCGCCATCAATGAAAATTGCCAGGGTTGTGTACTAAGCGGCACCATTTGATCGTACTTAATACCAAATTCAGGTTTCAGTTTTGCGAGCTCAGAAGTTCGCTGCATGTTATTTACTTCAATGCTTCGCTGCAGCACCTGAATATCGCTGCGGCGCATAGCGAGTGATGCCGAATCGAGCAAAGCCGGTGAAAATTCTTTCCACGAATACAAGGTGTCGATAGCCAGTGATGTACCGGTATTGCGATACATGAGCGTATTGAGTGCAATGCGCTTTTGCGTCATGTCGTTTTGCAACATCAGCTGCATGTTTTCGATATTGGCAAGAGCTGCCTTAGCTTTATAATAAGCGCTGATCTTTCCCAACCCGTTCTTATATCGTATTTCAGCGCTTTTGATCATAAAGTCAAGTATGCGACTGCCTTCATCGAGCACTGCTACTTTTTTTAATAACACGATCCACTCGTAATAATTTTTTTTAGCTGAATACAACAACTCGTTCAACGTTACTTTTCTTTTTTCGCTTTCCACTTTCGACATCGACTGCATCCAGGCGGCTTCGGCTTCCTGTTTTTTTCGGTTAGGAAACATTTGCTGGGCCGATACCATAAAAAATCCCATCCCTTCTTTCATGGCGGCTTTGTCTTCTTTGATCATTCTGGGATTATTCGGCGTCATAAATAATCCTGCGCCGCCCTCGGGAGGCATCCAGCTATAAGCGCCTTTGGCCGCTTCATTAATGGATCGGGCTTCGGCCTCATACATTCTTAACGAAGGATTGTTGTTTTCAACCGCCGTTAAAATATCCTGCAATGTCATGGGCGCCTGTGTTTGCGATGTGATCAGAGCCTGCGCCTGCAAAGCGCCGGCGACACCCAATGATATTGCTGTTATGATTATTTTCTTATGCATAATTTTTTATTTCTCGCGGAGGCGCCAGGGCGCTAAGTGTGTTTGTTTGTAGTTTGAGAAAAATGCGACAGGAACAAAATCGCGCGGTATGTTTCACCTAAAGAACCACAAACTACAAACCACAAACTATAAACTGTTAGCGCCTTTACGTCAATTATTGTTAACAACCTCACATTGATTCACCATTGACCTTAATGCTTCGTTTCCAGTACCTCTATCTTACCGTGTTTGCGCAATTCATATTCTTTGGCCATTAAAAATATCAGCGGAGTTACCAGCAAAATATGCGTGGCCGAGGTAAGTACGCCGCCTACCATTGGTAACACAATCGGTTTCATTACATCACTGCCAACTCCATGGCTCCATAAAATGGGCACCAGTGCAAACAGCGATACACATACCGTCATAATTTTAGGACGTAACCGTTTGGCAGCGCCGGCAATAACATATTCACGCAGTTCTTCTTTGGTAATTGTTTCTTTTGAATTACCTTTTTTAGCCACCAGTTGCTGCATGGCATCGTTGAGGTAAATCACCATTACAATACCCGTTTCAACGGCCAGTCCGAACAAGGCAATAAAGCCAACGGCCACTGCCACCGATAAATTCACGCCCCAGAACCAGATCATATAAGCGCCGCCGATCAATGCAAACGGAATCGTAATGAGGCTCAGAAATGCTTCGCGTGCCGAATGAAAAGCGAAATACATTGAAATGAAAATAACTACCAGTACAACAGGCAAAATGAGTTTGAGCGTTCTTTCGCTACGAATGAGGTTTTCGTACTGGCCGCTCCATTCAAGATAGTATCCTTTGGGTAGTTTGCCGATCATGGTATTCAGTTTTTCGCGTGCTTCGGTTACCGTACTGCCCAAATCTCTTTCGCGCACATTGAACAAAACCGTTCCGCGCAGCATGGCATTTTCTGAATTGATCATAGGCGGCCCTTCGGCAATGGTTACATCGGCTACTGCTTCGAGCGGAACAGGTCCATAATTCATCGTTTGCACCTGCAGCCGTTTTAAGGCCTGCAGGTTATTACGAAAATCCTGTCCAAAGCGGGCGTTCACCGAAAAACGCTGACGGCCTTCAACGGTGGTAGTAAGCTTCATACCACCGAGCGCAATTTCTATAACGCGGTTTACATCGTCAACGCTCAGCGCGTAGCGGCTGATTTCATCCCGCTTTATATGTATATCGATGTATTTTCCACCGGTGATGGGTTCAACATACAGGTCTTTGATACCCGCAATGCCTTCGAGCTGTTTTTTAATCATTGCCGAAAAGGCATAAATGGTATCGAGGTTTTGTCCGTATACTTTTACACCCACATCGGTACGAATACCGGTCGACAGCATATTGATGCGGTTGATAATGGGTTGCGTCCACCCATTGGTTACACCCGGTATCTGCAGTTTGTTATTAAGCTCATTGATGATATCATTCTTTGTTATGCCCGGACGCCATTCCGATTGCGGCTTCAGCAGTATGATGGTTTCGATCATGCTAATGGGCGAATTATCGGTAGCGGTATTGGCGCGGCCTGCTTTACCCAATACATTCTTTACTTCGGGAACGGTTTTAATGATCTTATCCTGCACCTGCAAAATGCGTTTCACTTCGCTGTTCGATACATCGGGCAGGGTTACCGGCATAAACAACAGCGATCCTTCATCGAGCGGCGGCATAAATTCGCGGCCAAGACTTAACAACAAAGGAATGCTGATGGCCAAAGCGATAATATTTACCGCAATGGTTGTTTTTCGCCATTTGATACAGGCCCGTATCACAGGTTCATATATGCGTTCGAGCAGCCTGTTCACAGGATTTGCTGTTTCGGGCCTGAAGCGGCCGCGCATAAAGAACGAAATCAATACCGGCGCCAGCGTTACTACCAATACGGCATCTACCACCATGATAAATGTTTTGGTATATGCCAGCGGATGAAACAGCTTTCCTTCCTGACCCGTTAATAAAAACACCGGTAAAAAAGAGGTAATGATAATAATCGTTGAAAAGAACACCCCGCGTGAAACCTGCTGGCAGGCCTTTTCGATGATCTGCATGCGCATCAGTTCGGGTATGCGGTATTTATCTTTTCCACGTATTGTATTGAATAGTTTCATCATTGATTCGGGTTTTTAGCGGTGTGCTGTTGCTGGTATTCGGCCAGATGCCGGTATGCATTTTCGCTCATGATAATGCCATTGTCTACAATAACCCCAATAGCCAGCGCAATACCTGTTAACGACATAATATTCGATGAAAGTCCGATGGCATTGAGTAAAATAAAACTAACCGCAATGGTAATGGGTATCTGAATGATAATACTTAACGCGCTTCGCCAGTGAAATAAAAAAATGATCACAATTACACACACCACAGTCATTTCTTCTATCAGCTTGTTCTTTACGTTGCCAATAGCGGCTTCTATCAGTTCGCTGCGGTCGTACCCGGTTTTAAAACCTACGCCGCTCGGTAAGCCTTTTTCTACCTCTTTCATTTTTTCTTTAACTGCGGTTATTACCTTATCGGCATTTTCGCCGTAACGCATCACCACAATTCCGCCTACCACTTCGCCCTGGCCGTTTTCATCGAATAAGCCTACCCGCAAGTCGCCGCCCATTTGTACGGTGCCAACATCTTTTACGCGAACAGGAATACCATTGTAATTGCCTACGGCAATACTTTCGAGGTCATCTTTATTTTTTACATAGCCCAGACCGCGGATGATATAAGACATGTCGCTCATTTCAAACTTGCGTCCGCCCACATCGTTGTTGGCTGCTTTTACTTTGTTCATAACATCCATGAGTGAAACATTATAAAACTGCAGCTTTACGGGGTCGAGCACCAGCTGGTATTGCTTTTCAAATCCGCCAAACGAAGCTACTTCGGCCACACCGGGCACGGTTTGCAGGGCCAGTTTTACATACCAGTCCTGCAAAGCCCGTTGTTCGCCCAAATCCATTTGTTTTGCATCGAGTGTATACCAGAACACATGGCCAACACCTGTACCATCGGGGCCCAAAGAGGGCGTTACGCCTTCGGGCAATAAACGCTGTGCATAGTTCAGTCGTTCGAGCACCCGCGTACGCGCCCAATAGATGTCGGTATTATCTTCAAAAATCACATACACAAAACTCATCCCGAACATCGAAGCGGCCCTGATGTTTTTTACACTGGGTATACCCTGCAGGTTGCTCACCAACGGATAGGTTACCTGGTCTTCGATGATCTGCGGACTGCGTCCCATCCATTCTGTAAAAACAATCACCTGGTTTTCCGACAAATCGGGAATGGCATCTATGGGGTTCTTTTGTACATTGATGAAGCCCCATGCCAGCAACCCGACTGCCAGCACCAGAACGATGTACCTGTTTTTTAACGACCAGCTTATTATTAGAGGGATCATTGTTTTTAAATTATTGGCAATAAACAATTGGCAGGGAAAGCCAATAAGCAATTGACAATGGGCAATAGGCAAGTTCAAAATCGGCAATTGACGCTTTGCTTTTTGCCTATTGCTTATTGCCTATTGTATTTCCTCTTCCACACTACCGCAGGTCATCATTTTTTCGCCTAAGTATGGGTTCTTAATTTCTTTGCTTTCGCTTAGCCACATGGCGCCTTTATTTTCATTGGCCATGGGACAATGATCGTGGTACAGGGTTTTACCGGCGCCAAATGCTTTCACCAGTGAATACATATCTTCGCTCATCATTGAAAAATGCTCACGCTGGTGTTTGATATCCCCGGTGCTTTTTGATATATGCTCGGCATGCTCCCTTAAATCTTCTTCATTCTGATCATAGATTTTCTTTTGTTCGGCGGTAAGAAGCGATTTATCGAACCCTTTAATGGATTCATACATTTTTTTCGATGCATCACCTGCTTCAGCTGCTTTTCCATTGATTAAGGCATCTTTAACCAGCAGGTAATTATCGGCCAGATTTTTAATGTAGGCTGCAACACCTGCATCTACATTGGTAAAGCTGGCTTTTACAACTTTCACCTGTTCAGTATCTGCAGCCGGTTTTTCGGGGGCCGCGGCGGTATGATCATCCGGGTGTGCGGTTGACGAATGGTCGTTACATGAATAAACAATTACCGATAAGGCGGTCAGTAAGCCGAAGAACATCATTTTCATGGTATTATTTTTAACTTTAAAAATTATATAAGTACTTACATTTTATGGGTATGGGCAGTATCGCGCTTATGTTTTGGAGCATCAGTCTTTAACTTCAGTTGCATACCACATTTCGGACATTTGCCCGGTTTATCGCTCACTACTTCGGGATGCATGGGGCACACGTACATTATTTTTTCAACCAGCGCCATACCGCATTTGGGGCATTTACCCGGTTTGTCGCTTAACACTTCGGAGTGCATTGAGCAGGTATAGATTTTATGCATAGCCATAGTATCCATTTTGCTTTTCGGCATCTTTTCTTTTTTATCCTGCGAAAAGGCAGCAAATACAGTAATACAGGCAAAGGCCAGTAACAGCATCTTTTTCATACACTAAATTTTTATGGGTGAAATAAAATAAACAGAAGCACTATCAGGCATATACAAATGCCTTTAGCCCAACAGAACGCCGGGCCTACTGAAACGGAAAGCAAATCAAATACGGAAAATACAATAGCGAATACGGGCGGGTACCCCACTTCGCGGAGGAGCATTGCTAACAGGATGTTCTTCACTAACAGAAGCAACAACCGGAGAAATAAAAGAAGGGAACGGGGTAATTACTGCTGCTGTGATTGGTGGCTGGCCGGCCCGATAGGCGTTTTCGGCCTTTTGGTCTTTTTCAACCTGCAACAGCTTGTATTTATCTTCGCAACAGCCTTTGTTTTTGGTTTTCGCCTTTTCCATGCCGCACTTGCTGCATCGTTCGTGGGCCGTGGATTTTTGCTTATGCGAAAAGTTCCAGTTTACCAGCCGTCCCATGCAATAATGCAGGTTTACCGTGGCGCCTACCGAGGTGCCCAGGTAAAAAACGGCTAATATGAAAACCAGGAGCTTTTTCATGTAAGTGTAAAAGTATACTGTTTTTTTGGAAACGTTTTTATAAAATTCTGGAAAAAAGTTATAGCCCGGTCCCAGGTACCAGTTACCGGGGTACCAGTTACCAGTTGCCAGTTGCACCTGTTACCTGTTGCCGTGTGCCGGGATAACCGGAAACCGGTAACCGGCAACCTGAACCTTGTAACCTGCAACTCATTCCTGTTTCGACTTCCATTCTATAACAGCTATTGGCTGCCGACTTCCATCCATACAATCTGTTCGCCTGCCGATACAATGAAGAATATGTAATTTGGCCTTTATTTCTTTGTAAAATGCCTTATTCAAGGATATCCGACATACTTATTCATGTGTTTGCAGGGCTGGCCTTTCTGGCTCTGCCCCTGTTGTTCATGAGCGGCATGCCCAATAACGGGGCAGGTGTGATCGTTTTGTCGGTTGGCTACTGGTTGTTTTGCCTTACTTACATAGGTATTTTTTACCTGCATACTTACCTGCTGATCCCTAAACTGTACCTTCAGAAAAAGTATCTTTTTTATTTCACCGCAGTGCTGGCGCTGTTTCTTGTGATTTTCTTTGCCCGCCCCTTTGAATTGCTGCTATTGCACCAACAACCCAATGCAGCTCCACCGCCGCCCGATATACTTCCCGAAAACAGTCCGTTCGGCGATGGTACACATGGCCCTCCGCGGGGACCCGGCGGCCCGGGACCCAGGTCGATGCGGATAGATATTGTTAGCATTTTTTTATATATAATGACCATTGCCCTTGGTATGGCCATTCAGGTAACCCGCCAATGGCGCACCAGCCAGCAACTGGTGGCTAAGGCCGAGGCAGCCAAGGCACAGGCCGAGCTATCGTTCCTGAAAGCGCAGATCAATCCTCATTTTTTATTCAATACCCTGAATAATATCTACTCTCTTGCTATAACCAAAAATGAAAAAACCGCCGACAGCATTATGAAGCTGTCGAACATTATGCGGTATGTAACAGATGATGTATCGCAACATTTTGTTCCGTTGCAACACGAGATAGATTGTATCAATGATTTTATTGAACTGCAACGCCTGCGCCTGAGTAAAAAAGTAACCGTTGATTTTAGCGTAAAAGGCAGGCTCGAAAACAAAACCATAGTACCTTTGATGCTGATGACCTTTGTGGAAAATGTATTCAAGTACGGCATCAGCAATCACGAAAGCGCAACCATTACCATACAGCTGATGGCCGACGAACGAAGCATCACATTTTACTGCCACAATAAAATTTTTAGGCCGGCCGGTAATCCGCAACGAACCGGCATAGGTATTGCCAATACCAAAAAACGGCTCGAACATTTGTATCCTAACAAACATTTACTGAACATAACCAACGAAAACGGTTTTTTTTCCGTAGAATTGATTTTACTGGCTTAAACTGTTTCGTTATGCAATTGAAATGCGTTGCCATAGACGATGAACCATTGGCACTGGAGTTAATACAGGAGTTTGTTTCGCGCTTTCCGCAACTAAAGATGGTGCATTCATTCGACGATGCTATTTCGGCCGTTGAACTGTTGCGCAATACAAAGGTTGACCTGTTGTTTATTGATATCAATATGCCCGACATTACGGGTATTGACCTGGTACGTTCGCTGCAGGAAAGACCTTTAATTATTTTCACCACAGCGCACAAGCAATTTGCCATTGAGGGGTTTGAGCTGGATGCGGTTGATTATTTACTGAAGCCTATCAATTTCGAACGTTTTAGCCGGGCAGTAAACAAGGCAATAGATTACTATAAATATAAGAACACAGCAGCGCAGGAAGATAATGACTGCTTATTTGTTCATGCCGAATACCGGCTGGTTAAAATACCGCTGAGCGATATTGAATACATCGAAAGTCTTGAAGATTATATAAAGATACATGTGGCCAATGCCAAACCGGTATTAACCCTGATGTCGATGAAAAAAGTATTGGAAAAGCTGCCTGCCGAAAAGTTTCAGCGAATACATCGCAGCTATATTGTGTCTGTTGCCAAAGTAAAATCTATACAAAACCGAAAAGTGCAACTGACCTCAGCAACCGAATTACCTATAAGCGACAGCTATGTTAATTTCATTAACAACTGGAAGAAGAGTTGAATATATAGCGCTTTTCCCCGATACATTTGCCTGATTCGTCTATAACATTATTATATTTATCTATAGCATCTTAATTTTATTCCACCAATACAATAAATATTTATTCAGGCTGGTTATTTAATAGAAATTAATTCACTTCAAAAATTGTCATTTACCAGAAAGGAACTCTACGTAAAACAGGCAACCAATTCCTACAAGGATTCGTAGTTAAAAGTGATAATTAATTTCTGTTAAAAACCTTGTTTATGAAGAAATTTATTGGTTTAGGTGTATGTGCGACATTTTTAATAATTGCATGTACTAAAAGCAGCAGTGAAAAAGCTGATCCGCCGGTTGATTGCGGCACCATAACCACAACCTTTTCTGCTAACGTATTTCCTTTGATGACATCAAGCTGTGCAAAAACAGATTGTCATGCTGCAGGAAGCACCAACGGTCCCGGCGCCCTTACAAACTATACGCAGATCTTTAATAGTCGCGATCGCATTCGAGCCAATGTAGCCAGTGGAAATATGCCGCAGGACGCAACTTTTACGGCCATGCAAAAAGCTATTATTATGTGCTGGATCGATGCAGGCGCGCCGAATAATTAATCCTTCGACTACGCTCAGGATTAAAAAAGCAGCCCTTCGACTTCGCTCAGGGCCAATAAAAAAATGAAATCTCAGAAAGATGATATTCAAAATGTCGTCAAACTGAAAAAAGATATTCTATATAAACTCGTTTTTCATGGGTGTTACTTTTAAAGTGCAAGGCCCTGTTTCTACAGGGCTTTTTCTTTTTCTAAAAGCGAGTTGAAGAAGAAATCAGTAAATTTGTACACACATTAAACCTTTGTTCATAATCCCCTTCCTACACTATTACAGGGCGAATCATTACAAATCGTTAACCCGTTTTTAATCCCCCTGAAAACTAATTTTTTGACAATCATTTTAACAATTCTTATTTAGCTATCGCGCTACCTCTTTACGTAAATTATTTTTATTGAACTGCATTTTTACTTTTTAATACTGTACATAAAAAACATCTAATAACGTAAACCAATTGTTTATGGCCGCTTTCTACTTGCTAAAACAACCATCACATGAATGTTTTTTCCGGAAAGGCCATTGCAATTATCATTGTATCTGTTAGTTATTGTATGTCAGCGCATGCGCAGTTAAATGTTCCCAAACATGAAGTGGGTATAACTGCAGGTATGTTTATTTATCAGGGCGATCTAACGCCCGAAGCAGCCGGTGCATTTAAATCACCGGGCATCGCTATAAACCTGTTCTATAACCGTTTACTTTCTCCTTCATTTTCTTTACGAACCAATCTGGCTTTCGGCAAATTAAGGGCCGATGACGCCAATTATGGCGACCCTTCATGGCGCAAGCAACGCGCTTTGGCTTTTACCGCACGAACTACTGAATTATCTGAATTACTGGTGTGGAATATTCTGGGTAATAATTATGGCGACAAGTATAAATTTTCGCCCTATGTTTTTGGTGGCATAGGACTTAATTCATTGCGCATTACACGCAACTGGAGTCGTTTTAATTATGATTACTTTGCGGGTGATTCTTCAGTTGCAAAGGGCCTGGCTGCCGATACTACGCATTCGGTTCCCGGAACAATTCCGGTTATTCCTGTTGGCGCCGGTGTGCGGTATGCCATTTCATCGCGGTTATCAATAATAGCCGAAGCATCATACCGGTTTACGTTTACTGATTATATTGATGGGTTTAGCCAGGTGGCCAACCCTGACAAAAAAGATTATTATTCCAGTTATTCGATAGGGATTATTTACACTTTTGGCAGAGATAATAATTCGCTAAAGTGTCCGCATATGCGCTATTAAAATTCTATTAAACAGTCCTATAAAACATGTTGCTGTAGTCGGCAATGGTCTGGTATTTGTGGGGACATACCAAATAAACCGTTTAAACGCATTCTTTAGTGATTACATCCATTTTTCACTAAATGAAAAACCGAAAAGTCCCGCTTTTCAGCGGGACTTTTTTTTATGTCTGTATCCGGTGAAAAATGTTTAAACTTTGGGCAATGTTGAATCAGGTTGTTGCGACGCTTCCGGCACTTTGATCAGTTTTGAAGTAGCTAAATAATGCTGGTCGGGACTGTATAAAAATAAACAGCTGCCGTCTTTAATAGTGTTAATGATCGCTTTATTTAAAGCTGGTGGTACAGCCGGGCAACCGAGGCTGCGGCCTATAAACCCTTTCACTTTTACAATTCTTTCGTTTACATAATTGGCGGCATGCATTACAATATCCCTGTCGTATGCATTGTCGTTAATGCCTTCTTCCATTCCTTCAAGTCGCAATGAATAACCATGCTCCCCCTTATAAGTGTTGCCGGTTATATAAAAGCCCAAACTGCTTTTAAAGCTGTTCGGGTCGTTGCTGAATTCGGTGGCCATATCTTTACCTGAATTGCGGCCATGCGAAACAAAAGTGTTGAACAACAACCTGCCGGTTAACAGGTCAATAACGAATAATCTTTTTTTCGACGAAGGCAAACTGAAATCTGCAATGGTAAGAATATGATCATTTTTTATCTGGCCATCGGCAGTAAGGTCGGTATACCCCTTCAAACCATACATAAAAGCCTCGTGCGAAAGCCCCAGGCTGTCTAAATTCATCTGATCATACAAAATGGTATAACGACTGTTAAATTCACTTTTGGCTGAACCGGCGGAACTATCTGAATAATTCACTTCAATAGCTGCAACGGTTTTTTTGTTACCTAATAAATCAGCAGCATGCAAAGCATACATGAACAATAAACAACCAATAAAAAGCAGAGATGGGAAAACAATAAATTTAAATTTTGAATAGTTGGATTTTAACATTGCTACGCTTTTGGGTTTGTAAAACTTTGCTGTTAATTAAAAAGCACATTCTTTATAACAGCGAGCTCAGCAAGCGGTTTGAAAATTACAGGCATTAAGTAAATTTTAACACCTCACCCTGTCCTTGAGGAGAGGGGTTAGGGGTGAGGTGACATTCAGTCAGAAGTGATTACGCTTTTATTTTTGTTTTTAGCTTCCTGGCGGGCTTTCTTTTTAAAAAATCCACGTAATAAAAAGTTGTGTTGCAGGGCTTCGAGGTCTTCATCTAATTTACGGCTGCCCGAGTTCAGATTTTCAATAATACCTTTTACCTGCCCCGCAGTTTCGGCATCGTTCAATAAAAGGCCAAGCGTGTTATCGCTGCTATTAAGCTGATTACCGGCCGTTTTTAAATTGGTAGTAAAAGAGTTCGCAGCATTGGCAGCGTCGTTTATTTGCCTTGTAGCCGTTTTTAAATTGGTCATTATAATGGTATCGTGCACCAAACCGTTTGCCAGGCTGCCGGGATTTTGCAGCTGTGCCGTATAATCAGCGATGTGGCTGCTTAGTTGTTCGCTGTTGTGCGCAGCCTGCTGCAGTTTGGTGGCTGTATTTTGCAATGCTTTATACAGGGTTTCATCGGTCAATAAAGCGCCGGCAGTGCCCTCGCCTTTTACCAACCTGCTGCTTACTGTTTTAAAATCGGTAGTAATAGCCACCAGGTTTTCGTTGTTCTTTTGCAGGGTAGCCATCATATCATCGGTGCTTAATGTTTTTTCAACCAGCAGGTTTTCTCCGCCTGAAATGGGATCAGCCTTTGGGGTACCGCCATAAATAACCACTAATTTATTACCAATAAATCCTTCGGCGCTTATTTTGGCTTTGGCATCTTTACGAATAAATTCCTGCGCTTTTTTTTCGATGTGCATGGTTACTTTTATCTGCGAATTGCCATTGAAGTCAACCGATTTTACAATACCTATTTTAACGCCCGAAAACCATACATTATCCCCTTTCTGAAGGCCATTTACATTATCAAAAACAGCGTGTACCGTTAGCGAGGGAACAAATGCTTTTTGTTGCCCCCCTAATGTAAAAATGCCCACAATCAAAATCAGCAGGCCTACTATCACAAAAATGCCTACTATAACTGTTCGCTTATTTTTTTCGGTGTTCATTTGCTTTGCTGTTTTAGAAAGTTCTTTTGCAACAAGGCAAATTCATTTACCCTATTACCAAAGAACCTGATCAGGTAATAAAATTGTATTCATAAAAGCTTTTCACCCGCTCGTCGCCATTTTTAAAAATGGCATCAAAGGTGCCTACCTGTACAAAACGCCCGTCGAGTAAAACGGCTATGCGATCGCCGGTCAACTTAGCGCAGGTAAGATCATGCGTAATAATGATAGAGCTGGTATTAAACCGTTCCTGTACTTCATTTATAAGGTCATTAATTTCCATACTGGTAACAGGATCGAGTCCGGCCGTAGGTTCATCATATAGCATAATGGCCGGTTGCATTATTAAAGTGCGTGCAATACCTATTCGCTTTCGCTGGCCGCCCGATAATTCGGCCGGCCACTGGTTAATGGTTTGCGACAGCGCCACCGCATCCAGCGCGGTTTCAACCGCATGGGTTACCTCGGCAGCGGTTAAATGCTTTGAGTTTCGCAATAAAGGAAATTCAAGGTTTTCGCGAACCGTCATACTATCGTACAGCGCGCTGCTCTGAAATGAAAAGCCGATCTTTAACCGTAGTTGTTCCAGCTCGCGGTTACTGATGGTGGATACATTTCTATCTAACACATTTACCGTGCCTTTATCGGGTTTCAGCAAACCGGCGATAATTTTTATCAATACCGACTTACCGGTTCCCGAACGACCAAGTACTACTACATTTTCGCCCTGGTAAATATCGAGGTCAATGCCCCGCAACACGTGATTCGGCTCAAATGATTTATGTAAATCACGTATTGAAATAACCACTTTGTTTTTATCGATATGCCGTTCTTTCTTTTTCATTTAATAAACCCTGAACCAGTTGGTGATTTGTACAATAATTATTTCTTCAATAAAAATCAGGAACATGGAGGTTACTACCGATGTGTTGGCCGCACGGCCAACGCCCTGTGTTCCCTGCGTGGTGGTAAAACCCTGGTAACAGGAAACTATACCAATGGTAAATCCAAATACAATTGATTTTATAACCGATGAAAAAAGATCCAGAAATGAAATGTTGTGAAATCCGTTTTCAATAAAAGATGCAAAACTGGTTTCTTCGTTCGCGTGCACATTTACGTAAGCACCCAACATGGCCACCAGGGCCATATACAGCATAAGCAACGGCACCATATAAGTAGTGGCCAGCACACGGGTTGTAACCAGAAACTTAAATGGGTTGGTAGCCGATACTTCCATGGCATCTATCTGTTCGGTAACTTTCATCGACCCCAGTTCGGCACCGATATTTGAGCCAACTTTTCCGGAAGTTATCAATCCTGTTACCAATGGCGCCAGGGCGCGTATGATGGCAATGGCCACCAGCGAAGGCAGCCACGAAGTGGCGCCGAATTCAGACAGCGACGGTCGCGATTGTTTCGTAAATACAATACCTGTGATAAAGCCGGTGAGGGTAATCAGCGGAAGCGATTTAACGCCTACCATATAACATTGCCGTATAACTTCTTTGAACTCGTAGGGCGGTAAAAACAACTCTTTAAAAAAGCGCCCTGTAAATTGCACGAATGCATATACGTCAAAGAAAAAATCATCGGGTTTCTTTGAAATAACATACCGGCGCGATTGCTTCTGTTTTACTTTCATCTGCATGGATCATGCAATGAAATTTAATAGCCGGTATAGTTGGGCAACCTTTTCCCCAAAACGTGTAATATGAATAAAGAAAATGAAGATTTTACAGATGCTATTTGTGGGCAATAGGATCGGGAGTGCCGTCGGGGTCGTTTTTGGCGGTACCTGAAGAGCTTATGTTTTTACCATTCAACAACAACAAACCAGCTACATGCGGAGCGGCCATTGACGTTCCGGAGAAAACAGCGTATTGCCCATTCAGGTAAGTCGATAAAATGCGAACGCCGGGGGCGGCAAAATCAACAACATCATTACCATAATTCGAGAAAGAAGCAAAATTATCAAGGCTATCAATAGCCGATACGGTGTAAATATTACTTCCGTTAGCCCGGCCGGGCGAAAACTGAACAGCCGGTTTATTATCATTACCGGCAGCGATGGTCACGAAAATGCCTTTCGAAGCGGTATTTTGCACCTGTTGATCAAGTATGTTTGAAACCTGGTCTTCGCCCAGGCTCATGTTCACCACATCACCGGCTTTGGCGTTTTGGTTAACGTACGCAAGCGCCTGAATAATTGATGAAACAGTGCCCTCACCATCTTTATTAAAAACTTTTAAAGCAACGAGGTTAGCACCTGAAGCCACACCTAATACACCAATCGAATTATTTTTTGCTCCGATAATGCCAGCCACATGCGTACCATGACCATTTTCATCGGCGGCAGATGTTACGCCGTTTATAAACGACCGGCTGCGGGTTTGATCTACATTCAGATCGGGATGTGTAAAATCGATACCCGAATCGATGATCCAGGCTGTTTTTCCGGTTCCATCACCATAACCGACGCGGGCTACATTCCAGGTAATTGATTTCGGTTCAACAACCTGAAAACAGGTTCCGAAAGCAATAATTCTGTCCTGCTCAATGGCAGCAACAGATGTATCAGATTTGAGTCGTTGTAATTCATCTGCAGATAAGCGGGCAATAAAACCGCCGGGCATACCCGAAAAAGTGCGTTTTAATGCGGTGCTGCTTATTTTATTTCTTTGCAATAAGGTGCTGATAAAATTGGTTTCCCGTTCGGCAGCCGACATTTTTTGGCTGGCCAATGCATTGTACGCTATTATGTACTGGCCTTCGATAGGCGTTCCGCTAATTACGCTTTTCTGTACCACACAATTATTGGTAGAAGCATCTGTTTGTGATGAAACATCGCTTTTACGGCAGGCATTAAACACTATCAGGCCTACTACTACAATACCAATAATACCAAATACTTTTTTGTGCATGAGTATGGATCTCCCCTTAATAATAACGAATTTTTCTAATATATCGATGGGTGGCCGCCCCATCGTTTAACATTTTTTTTAATATAACGGGGTAGAAGGGACAAATAATAAGCCAAATACCGTATTTTTTACATATGTATATTGTATGGTATTGTAAATCAACACCACATATATTAAAATTACCTATTTACCTCATGCGTAACTAATATAATACCCTTATTGGCAGTTGCATTATAAAAGTTTTTAATTGAGAAGATTTGGTGGGATAATTATTGATTTTCAATGTTATAAGACAATATCGCTCATATCATTTTTATCAGCGCCTGAATAACCTGCTGAATGGCCTGCCAGGTTGCTTCATCCTTTACCTCGCCTTTATCGTTCAGTTTCGATCGAACATAGGGAACCAGCAGCGCCCCGCCTTCGGGGATATTGGCCGATAAAGCGGTGAATATTTGTAACCAGGCGGCATGAGCTTTATCGCCGCCAGTAGCAGCTGTTATTAAGGCCATCGGTTTATTTACCAGTTCGCCCGAGCCCACCGTCCAGTCGAGGGCGTTCTTTAAAGCACCGGGTATGCCAAAAGCGTATTCGGGCGAACAAATCAAAACGCCATCTGCTTCGGCCAGTTGATTGCGAAAGTTGATCACCGGCTCAGGCGCCTCCATGTTGTCGTCGAAGGCCGGCAGGGTTGCCAGGTCCTGGTAAATTGTATAATCTACGTTTGCAGGAACAATTTGCTGAATAGCTTTTAAAATAATGGTGTTGGAAGAAGTAGCACGCAAACTACCGGATATGGCGAGTATTTTTTTGTTTGGCATTATTAAATTTTAATCTGTTACTTGAAAAACCTGCAACCGTAACGATTTGTTTTATTTTGCGACAAATTCTGAAACCTGACCTTTATGAAATTGAAAATCGTTCCTCTGCTTTACCTGTTCGTGCTTCCCTCTTTATCTTTTGCCCAGAATACCAAATTAATTACAGTAGAATCTGGTGAAAAATACAGCAAAATAAAAGAAGTATATTATGTACTGAGCAATGATGAAACAATAAAACACGGTAGTTACCAACAGTACAGAAACGGCGACCTGGAATATTCAGGTTTTTATAAGATGAATAAAAAAGACAGCACCTGGCTGCATTATGCCAGAAACGGTAAAGTGATATCGAAAAAAACATATGCCGAAACTACAAGGTGCGGGACCTGGGAGTTCTTTGATATGGATGGCTCACTCGTATGGAAGTACGATTTCGCTAACAAAACGGCAACACCGGTTCAACCCGACACACTTAATTATACCTACCAGGCCGAAAATGGTGAATGGGTGAAGGCCAAAACAACCCAGGCGCCGGTTTGGCTTATTACAAAAAACGAATGGAACATGTTTCTTAACCGTACCCTCCGCTACCCGCAAAAAGCCATTGATAAAAACTGGATGGGTACTGTTTGGATAGATATTACAATTGATGAAAATGGCAATGCGGTTGAATATTCCGTTGCTCAAAGTGCCAAATTACCTCTTGACGAAGAAGCTTTGCGGGTTTTTAGGTTATTTGAGTTTGAATTTGTACCTGCAGAACAAAATGGCAAAAAAGTAAAAACGAAAATAAGATTACCGCAAACATTCAGGCTCGAACGGGGATAGCATTACTGTCCCCTCGTTTAAATTTGCAGTCACATTACCTTTAATTAACAATCCGAGGTTTATTCCTGCATTAATTTTCAATAGCATGATCGATAGGAATGGCTTCGCCGTTCCAGACTTTTTTGGCCGTCCAGTCGGCATCTTCGTTTTGCCACAAAGGGTCCGAAGAGGGCAATCCCAATACCAGAAATACTTCGGAACACAAATACAAACTACCGGTTGAAATATAGCCTTCGCCAATATCGGGCTGGTGGCCGTATAAACCAATTTGCAGCCATCCGTCTTTATCAAAGGTGCCGGGCGCTTCCATTTGCTTTTTAATAATCGCATACAAAGCGCAACGCACCTGCTGCGGCAGTATTTCTTTTGGCAACTGATGCAATTGAGCAATCTTCGATAATAACTGAAAAGCGCCAAAGCGATAGGCCAGCGAACGGCCAATGGGCGGGTAGGTTCCTTCGGGCGATATAAGCCTTTCCTGAATGGCCGCATAACGGCGGGCGCGGGTGAGCTCAAGATCGTACAATTTACTTTCGTCCTGCCCCGAACTGATCAGCGTTTGCAATACTTCGATAAACATGGGTTGAATAACAAAGCTGTTGTAGTAATCCCAGTGAAAATTAGCGCCATCGCCATAGGCGCCATCTCCCTTATACCATTGCAAATGTTGCCTAACGGCATAGTCAATGCGCATTTTATCGCCGACGCCCTCAAACTGCAGCAGGGCCGCTTCGACCATAGCACTAAAAAAAAGCCAGTTGCTGGGCCCGGGCGTAATCACACGCGATGACTTCAATGCTTCGAGCACATTCTTTTTTGTGCCGGCATCGAGCCTGCCCCACAGCTGATTGGGAGCGCGCAACAGGCCCTGTGCTAAAAATGCTGCGTCTACCAGGGCCTGCCCCCCTTTATTAAAGTTCATGAAATCGGCTGCCGCCGGGTCGGTTGCATTTCGAATACACATTACAGAAAGATCGATATATTTCTTTCGTAACTTTCCTTCAGCGCTGCTGTCGGGTCCCAGCTCAAGCCAGGGAGCCATACCGGCCATCAAACGGCCAAAGGCTTCGAGATGGGTATAATTTTGCCGGTCGTTTGTTTTGGCTTCAACCGGCATTTTCTTTTTAAGTTCATTTTTACTCAGGGCCGTTAGCAAAGGATCGGCAATACGCAGGAGCGACTTCACCATATAATCGCGGTGCATGGCGCCGTTTACCTTTGATTTATTCAATTGTGACTGGCCATACATTGGCAACAGCAATACGGTTACAAGCAGGTACTTTGCGCTTATTTTTTTCCCATTCATTGAAGGTAGGTTTAACTATCAGGCAATGGAAAGATAAGTGATTATGATAAAGCGCAACATAACATTAATTAGTTTCGAATTAAATTGTTCATGATAAGGATAAATACCCCCAAAAATTGTTATTTTTATAACCAATGCAAAGGCTCATGGAACAACCAAAAACCCTGTTTATAATAGACGATGATGAAGATGATCAGCTGTTTCTTCATGAGGCTATACATGATCTCAAAATTCCCATCGATTTCTTTTATGCCAATAACGGGGAAACCGCTCTTCAACTGCTGAAAGGCGAAGAAATTCCTGTTCCTGATTATATTTTTCTTGACCTGAACATGCCTAAGCTCAATGGCAAAGAATGCCTGATTGAAATAAAAAAGCTTTCGAAATACGCCAACGTTCCCATCATTATTTATACCACAAGCTCCAATCAAAAAGACAAGCAGGAAATAATGCAGCTGGGTGCGCATTACTTTTTAACCAAGCCCACCCGCATCAGCGAGCTATGCAACTGCCTGCTCGATGTGTTTTCAATGAACTGGAAGCTGATATTTGAAACACGCAACGAACATGTTAAATAACGAATATTGAATATTCAATGTAGAATATTGAAGTTCTTTTTACTTCGACATTCATAATTCATTATTCAATATTCGATATTAAAGGCTTTACCTGATCAGCACTAAAGTGCCCCGTTGTATATAAGGCGCCCCTTTATAATCAGTCGCTTTTACCAGCCATACATAAGTTCCTGAAGGTTGTAATTTACCGGCAATGGTACCATCCCACCCGTGTTCATTTATCGAAGTGCTGAACACCAGCTGCCCCCAGCGGTTAAAAATCTGAAAATTATCAATGCGGGCCATGCCCACCGCTATCGGGCGAAGGTAATCGTTACGGCCGTCGCCGTTGGGGGTAAATGCATTAGGAACAAAAACCGACGGCATGGTTTGAAATACTTTCACTTTTATAAAAGCCGAATCAATACAACCGGCTTCATTATACACCAGCACTTTGTACAAAATGCCGGTTGAAGGATAACTATATAAAGCAACCGGGTTGGCAATGCCATCGTTCGACAGGCTGGTAGAAGGTACCCATTTGTAGGTCACACCACCCGAGGCCTTTAATTGTAACGACTGACCTGTTATAACCGCTGTATCTCTTCCGGCAAATGCCATGATATCGGGCAACACGTTCACCATCACGGTATCGAAACCTGGCTTGGGACATCCTTTATTATCGTAGGCCGATAGCACGTAGGCGGTAGTAGCTTTGGGTGAAGCGACCGGATCAAGCACCGTTAAATCACTGAGCGAAGAAGCCGGTAGCCAGGCGTATGAAATAGCTTCGGTGCTTCCATTCAGCCGGGCCCGGGTATCAAAACAAATGGTAGTATCGGGGCCGGCATCAGCTACCGGGTAGGGCACCGTAGTAACCATTACCTTATCCCAGGCAATACAGCTGCCAATGCTGGCTATTACTTCATACCTGGTTGTGAAGCGTGTTACTGCCAGGGGGTTGGCGGCTAATGGATTCAACACCTGTGTGGCCGGCGTCCAGCTGTATTTCAATCCATCCGATTGCAGGTGCAGGCGAATGGTATCGCCCTGGCAAATGGCAGTATCGCTCATGGCCGTCAAAGTAACGTGATCAACTACCCGAACGTTTACTGAATCGTGGTTTACACATCCGTTATCATCGAGGTATACGGTATAGGTGGTTGTATTTACAGGCGATACTGTTGGCGTGGCCGTATTGCCATTTACCATAGCAGTGCCCGGCGTCCAGCTGAATACACCATTGCCATCAGCCTGCAGCTGCACGGCATCGGGCACGCAAATGAGCGTATCACGAAATGCCAGTTTTAACGGAGGCTTATCTACAATATTTACATCTTTAACAACCGTATCGCGACATCCTTTTGTATCGGTGGCAATCAGCCGCGCATTTTTCAACCCCATTGCGGTATAGGTGTATACCGGCGAGGGTAGAACCGATACATCATTGGCCGTACCATCGCCAAAATCCCAGTCCCACGAATTAACCATACCATAAACACTAACCGAAGCATCGGTAAACTGCGTTGGTTTGGTATAACAAATTCCGTTTACGGTAAAATCGGGTTTAAAACCCGGATACACCCGGGCCATGGAAGTGGCCGAATCGGAACATTGCTGGTTGCGGTTTATAACCAGCTTTACGGTATAGGTGCCTGTATCAGTAAACGTATAACTGGTAATGGGGGAAGATGAATTATATAGCGATACACCTTTGCTATCGAATACCTCCCAGTTAGTGGATGTAATCAGGGGGCTGGCGCTATTATTGGCCAGGCTAATGGTTTTTGAATTTTTGCAAAGCATAAATTCCGGTGGCACCGAGGCCGAGGCAATGGTACAGGCCGTAATGCGTATCTGCAAATCTTTACGTTGCGTGGCAATTACAACACCATTCCGTATTTCTTCAACCTGCACAGTTACCACATAAATGCCATCACCGGGGGCAATGCCGGTAATAAGACCGGTTTTGGAATCGATTTTTACATTGGTGCCCATAGGCGAACCGGCGCCGAAATTTGAGCCGTAGGGAACCGATGCATAAGGAGGCGGTGCAGGAGGAAAATTGGTTCCACCGCCGCCCGACCCGCCGATATAGGCATTGGTAAAAGAATACCGTAATACATCGCCGTCTTTATCTTCGGCCGCGAAACTGTATGAAAAAGAATTATTGGCGCAAATCACCACCATATCGTCGCCTGTGAAACGGGCACTGTTATTTTGAGGAGCTGTTGATAAGGAAGAAGTACCCGGAATTTCGCCGGTATAGGTGGCGCCGATGTTGCCATAACCCGATGTAAGGTTCGAAATTCCCTGAACACGATATACAACCTGTATCACAATTACATATCCTTCGGCCGCCGCCGGCAGCGATACACTGAAATCATAAAAACCTATCTGATAACATACCGCCGGGGGGTTAGTAATGCACGGACTGGGATTGGTTAACTGTAATCCGTCCTGATGGGCCATGGGCACCGAAATATCTGTAATGTGAGCGCCTGTTGTACGGTTGAAGATGCCAAAGTAAGCCGGATTGGGAAGCCTGCGGTTACTGTAACAATCCATAAATAGTTTAGCGGTGATCTGATAATTGTACAGGCCATTGCTTACGCCGGTAAATGTATAGAACATTTCTCCGCCGGTGATATGATCAGCCCTAACCCTGAGGGCACAGGTCATCATTAGCATTAGCATGCAGCCAATAACAGTCTTCTTCATGCATTAAGCAAAAAGTGGTTACTATAATTGCAGTAAAGGGTATTTGATCAAAGATGGGTTAGTAAAATGCCGCCTGGTACAGTAAACATTGTGCAATAGTAATATACGATTTTTTGAGGAGAAGGTTGCTAAATAACTGCGTTTATAAAATAGAAATCTAATTATCCGGAGCCGGAATAATTTGGTAGAATTCTAAATAAAGAGAAGACGTTATTGCGATTCCCCGCTTTCCCCCATTTCGGCGATGCCCTGTTGCTTCATTTGTACCATGCCCCAGTTACTGATCAATTCAATGGAAGGAATAAGTGCGTGGCCGTTTTCGGTTAAATGATATTCTACCCGGGGTGGCACTTCAAGATAAACGGTGCGAACAATTAACCGGTCGTCTTCAAGCTCGCGTAAAACCTGGGTGAGCATTTTGGGGGTTATACCGGTAATCAATCTGCGCATTTGACCATATCGTTTTACACCATCTTTTAAAAACCACAAAACACGGCCTTTGTATTTACCTCCAATACGCTGAAAAGCATAATCAACAGGACATTGTGGGTTAACCGGCTGTTTTATTTTAGCCATTTCTGAAAATTTTTAGTGTTGATTATCAACAATAGTATACAAATGGTATGTAGGGTACCAAATAGTGCATACTTGACTCAAATATACTACCTCCCATAGATTTGCTGCTTAAATAAATTTTTATGCTATCCGCTGAAAAAAGGAATCAGGCAGAAATAATTAAAACACAGATGAAAAGCTTTCACGTTCAGTATGGACATGGCCTTGAAGGGATCAGTTTAAAACAACATGCCGTACCAAAACCCGGCAGGCATGAAGTGCTGATAAACATACGGGCCAATTCGCTTAGCTATCGCGATGTAAATATTCTGAACGGTAATTATCCATTGCCCGTGAAAGATGATGTAATAGCCGTGTCAGACGGGGCAGGCGAAATAATAGCCATTGGCGAAGCCGTTACACGCGCAAAACCGGGCGATCGCGTTGCTGTAAATATGTTTCCCTTATGGATAGATGGACCGTTTGCCTGGGAATATGCACCACAGATCGGTGGTTCGCTCGATGGCCTTTTAACTGAATATGCCGTTGTGCATGAAGATGCAGTAGTACCTGTTCCCGATCACTTGTCATATGAGCAGGCCGCCACCTTACCCTGTGCAGCTTTAACCGCCTGGAATGCATTAACCGGCGGAAAGCCTTTGCAGGCAGGTCAAACCGTATTAACGCTGGGATCGGGAAGTGTTTCACTTTTTGCCATTCAGTTCGCAAAGCTGTTTGGCGCCCGGGTTATTGCAACAACTTCAACCGATGAAAAAGCCGAAAAACTGAAAGCATTAGGCGCCGATGAGGTTATCAATTACCGCCAGCTACCTGAATGGCATAAAACAGTTCGGCAGCTAACCAATGGCCGTGGGGCAGACCAGGTAGTTGAAGTGGCAGGATCTACTATGGAACAATCTATTTTATCTGCCGCAGCAGGAGGACAGATAAATTTCATCGGTCGCATGGGCGGCGATTCGAAACCGGTAAACCTAACGTTGCTGTTTATGTCGGCCGCGCACATAAGGCCTATTGCCGTTGGCAACCGCTCACAGTTTATTGCCATGAGCAGGGCAATTGCGGTTAATAAACTACAACCGGTAATTGACCGCATTTTTTCATTTGATGAATCGCGGGAGGCATTCAGGTACCTGCAGGCAGGCAATTATTTTGGAAAGATTGTGATCAGCCATCAGTAATTCAATGCAAATGAATTTAAGCCGGTGTTCCTCCCGATAACTATCGGGAGACCGTTGAAAAATAACCGTTACGCCAGGGCGGTACATAGGTGCAGCGTTAAAAAAATAGTTTTTCTCTGCGTCTCCGTGTCTCTGCGGTAAAAATCAACTTAATTCACCGGTAAAAATTCTGTAATCATTCTATCATCTTAGGGTCATCTTAGGGTATTCTCAGGGTTTTTTTAGGATTTAAACCCATGGTTGATCCTAAGAATATCCAGACAATATCCTAAGATGGTACAACTCTAAAGGTTAGCTGCCCGAAATTTTATACAGCTTTATCATTTTTAAATCACTAATACAAATGCATTTTACAGTACCTACCAATGAACAGGTATCAGAAAATAACCGGAAAATATTCGATCAGTTTAAAAAAGCATATGGCTTTGTTCCTAATTTGTTAGCGATGTTTGCCTGGAACGAAACAGCCCTTACCGATTACATCGCTTTTCAAAGCCGTAAAAGCACTTTATCGGTAAAAGAAAAAGAAGCCATTAATTTGATCGTAAGCCAGGTAAACGGATGTAAATATTGCCTGCGGGGTCATACACAAACAGCAAAAGCAGCAGGCTTTACCGAAGAGCAAATCATTGGCATCAGAAAGGCCGATGTACCATTTGATAACAGGCTGAATGTCCTGGTACAATTTGCGAAAGAAATAACCCTGCAACGTGGCCGCCCTTCGCAATCGTCTGTTAATTGTTTTTTTGAGGCGGGTTATACCAACGCAAATTTGATAGATGTAATACTAACCATATCAGGAAAAATTATCAGCAATTATTTGCATAACATCACGCAAATACCGGTCGACTGGCCCGAAATTCCGGAAATATGATGCTTCGTTGATTAGAAAATGCCGCTTATCCGGCTAAATAATAAGACCAGGATATTTTTTAGAGAGATACGCCTGTTTTGATCACCGTCAACAAAAAGCAGGCGCCAGCGCTTTGTTCAACGGCCTGGCAGGCCGCAATTGACTAAAAACTCCCCGGTAAGCGGTTAATTTTCAACACTTTTCCCATATGAATGATTTATTTATGTAAGGCAACAGAATTGCAGCACTTTGCAGAGTGGATAGATTATTGATATACTTTAAATAGCATTAAACCACCTGATCATGCAAACTGATTTTTCAACTACCATTCTGTGTACAGACGGGCAGAAAAGGGAATTTCATTTTGCCCGGATTAATTCGGTGGCTATTTATTTTCACATTTCTGTGGTTGATAACAGCGGCCAGCTGGTTACTGCAACCCTGGCAAGAGATGAAGGCGGTCATTGGCGATTGCACGAACCCGAATTACCCGGCTGGTTCATTAAAGCTGAACCGGCATTGGGTAACCTTGTTGAACTAAAAGAAGGCAGTTAAACCCTGCAGGTTTTCGATCTTTTCGTTAGTTTGAATTATCTGTTTCAGTTTGTTCTATGCAGCAGTTTATAGAACACGTAGGGTTTATTTTCTAAACGAGATCTGTTTTGTCGTCACCAAGCCGGGCAGTTTCTTCTTCATCAAGGTCATCATTAGGACTGTGAACACTTAAATCGGCATCACTGTCAATATCTTTTTGTGCTTCGTTGTAAGCGCTTTTTACATCATTCGGTGTTTTGTTTTTATCTGCCTGCTTTTGCTTTGGGTTCTTTTTGTTTTTGTTTTTTTCTGAAGACATATGTTTTTTTAACAGCTATAAAAAATTTGTGCCCGAAATCATTAACAGTTTATCAAAAGGGTGAGCTTCTCCTGAAAAGAGAGGCTTCCCCTTTGGCAAAAAAAGAACCGGCTAAAAAACCGGTTCCTATACCCTTATGTTATGGCTGAAAGAAGCAAAAATTATATTAACTCAACACTGTTTTTTTATTGGCAAGAACATAAATCCATAATGCAGCCGACAAATAACTTGTTAATACCAGTAAGGCCGAAAATGTATATTGTCCGTTTTGAAACAAAGTAAAACTAACTAAGCTTGCAATAACTATCAGTACAATTGTAGTAAGCGTAAAAATCGTTTTCATATAAAATGTTTTTTAAGGTGATTTGTTTTTTAAGTGCTTTAAGCAAATTGCTTTTATGTACTAATAGATTGCCGAAAAGGCAGGAAGTTTATTAATGAAATGCTAAGAAGAAAGACGTATATAACGGCCTGTACGCTTAGGAAAGTGGTATTATAAATTCATTAACAGAAGCGCATTAAACACCGAAGCTGGAAGTCCGAAGTCGGAAAAACCAAAAGTCCGAAAGATGATTACCTTAATGCATCATCTATCAGACTTTCTGACTTTACTTACTGGAGTTTTCCGACTTCTGACATCCGACCTCAGACCTCAGACTTCTGGTTCATTAACGTTCTAACTCTTTCGGGTACCCCGCCTTGTATGTTTACATCATGTACCTGCATGCCGGCGGCAAAATCCATAAAGGTTGCAGGATGTTCTTTTTTGCGCCCGGTTTTTACATCAACGCAGGTAAAGTTGGTCCAAACGATGGCTTTCAAAGCGGCTTCTTTTTCATCGAACATCAGCATTTCTACCAGCAGGTGCGATTCGCCCAGTTCAATAAGACGTGATTCAATACATACGATTTCATTATAAAAAGCAGGCCGCACGTATTGTATATCGTGCCGGCGTACTACCCATGCCAGTCCCTGTTTGTGAAAATCGGGAAGCGTTACCTGATAAAACTGTTTCAGGTGGTCTTCTCTTGCGTTTAACATGTAATCAAGATAGCGGGCATTATTCAAATGTCCCAACGGGTCACAATCACTAAAGCGTACTGTATAAAATGTTTTTAACTGCATAAAACGGGAATGTTTGTGGTCAATTGGCAATGAGCAATTGGCAATATGCAATTGGCAAATTTTTATTGCTTGCCTGTTGTCTATTGCTCATTGCTTATTGGCCTATATTCTGTTTCAACACGATGTTTAAGGTTATCGATCAGCCTGTTCAGCAGGGCTACATCATCAAGCACTTTGGCCATCATAATGCCGCCTTCGATCTGGGCGAAAATCAGCTCTGCTTCTTTTTTAACAGGCAGGTCGCTGCGAAAAGCTTCTTCCTGAATACCTTTTTTAAGAATGTGCTGCAGCGTGCCCAGCATTTCGTGCATTGCCTCGCGGGCTTTCTTTTTCAAAAACGGATAGGCATCATCGGCATCAATGGCCGTGTTCATGAGCGGGCATCCGCCATCAACGGGCGGTTCGATGGTATAATTTTTATAATACTGTAAAATAGTAAGCAGTTTTTCAACAGCAGTTTTTTTAGCCTTTATCCTGCTGCCGATATCCTCCTTTAACTGATTATATGAGTATTCAAATGCCAGCCCGGCAATTTCATCCTTGCTTTCAAAATTGCCATACAATCCACCTTTTGCCAAACCGGTAGCCTGCATAATATCACTCATAGAGGTACCGGCATAGCCCTTCTTGTTAAACAGGGGCGCTGCTTTGGCAATAATAAATTCCCGGGTTTTTTCGGCTTTTGTCACCATGTAAAAATAAACCGTTCGGTCTATTTTTCAAAATTAATAATGGCCTTGATACTTTTAAAAAACAATTACCCCTGTTATTAACTTTTTTGTAATTGTGTTGAGCTGAAGCGAAAACGTTGGTGAGCAGGTATTTAAAAACCAGTTGTTATGCATATTGGAATAACTGCTGCACTCATGATAATTACATCAAAATTAAACAGAAGTATTTACTGGCATTGGGGTAGTTGTGTTCTTACTGATTTTTTACACCGAACTTCTTATTCACAAGCCACGCCGTTTCTCATCGGTACCTCAAACCACCAACATCAAACTATAAACCATAAATTTCTTCTTCGCCGGTCATCCTTCAAATATCAGTTTCCATCGCCTTTAATTGGCCATTCACTCCTTTGCAATGAAAAAAAATTTTGGTTGTTAATGGCATTATCTACCTTTGTTGCTCTTCAACTTTTCAAATTATGAAAATCTAATTAAATGTTCGCTGTTGCATTTTAATTGCTCCCCGAACATTTTTATTTTCTCTGCAACGATTTGTTAGCGCCAAAAGCGCAATCTCATCTTTATTCATTTATCTATTAAACAGGATTTGTATGTCGGATCAAACACCCAACATAGGCACTATAACGCGCGGGCGTGGAATTAAATCATTTTTTTCGTTATTTAAACTGGCGCTTTCGGGCGAGCAGCAGGACTATACGCAGGGAAGTATTCGCCGGGCGGTATTTTTACTGGCAGTACCCATGATACTCGAAATGTGCATGGAGTCGGTTTTTGCGGTAGTTGATATTTTCTTTGTAGGCCGCCTTAGAAAAAACGAAGCGGTTAGTACGGTAGTGCTTACCGAATCGGTTCTTACAATTGTATATTCACTGGCTATTGGCTTAAGCATGGCTGCAACGGCTATGGTAGCCCGACGAATTGGAGAAAAAAATGCCGAAGCAGCAGCAAAATCAGGCATGCAGGCTTTGTTGCTTTCCTTATTTGTGACGGTAACTGTAAGTATCACCGGTTTGATATTTGCCCAGGATATATTACGGCTCATGGGCGCTTCGAAAGAAACCATTGCAATAGGTACCAATTACACCCGCATCATATTCGGCGGTAGTATTGTTATTATGTTGCTGTTCCTGATAAATGGCATTTTCAGGGGAGCCGGTGACGCGTCGATGGCTATGCGCTCATTATGGATCGCCAATATTTGTAATATCATTTTATGTCCTTTACTAATTCGCGGCGCGGGCCCCATTCCTGCATTCGGAATTACCGGTGCAGCCATGGCAACTACTATTGGTCGTGGTATAGGCGTGTTGTACCAGCTGTACCATTTATTCAGCGGCAAACGCATCATTAAAATCAAAAAGCAATACACTATACCCGACTGGCCTATCATTAAATCAATCACAAACATTGCCTGGACGGGCACTGCACAATTTTTAATTGCATCGGCCAGCTGGATGATACTTGCACGCATCATGGCCGAGTTTGGCGATACAGCCGTAGCGGGCTATGGTGTTGCCATCAGGTTAATTATGTTTTTCTTATTACCAGCCTGGGGCATGAGCAATGCAGCAGCCACGCTGGTAGGCCAAAACCTCGGTGCGCAACAACCGCAGCGCGCCGAACAATCGGTTTGGAAAACAGCGCAGTACAATACCATTTTCATGATTTTTGTTACGCTCATATTTTTATTTTTTGCCCAACCCATTGTGGCATTTATGAACAAAGATGTAAGCGTTGAAAATTATGCCGTGCTGGCCCTGCGTATTGTTAGCCTGGGGTATATTTTTTATGGTGTAGGGATGGTAGTTACCAATGCTTTTAACGGTGCCGGCGATACTAAAACGCCTACGCTGATCAATATTTTCGGGTTCTGGTTATTTCAGGTGCCGCTGGCCTACCTGCTGGCGCTTGCCCTGAACCTGGGGCCAAAGGGTGTTTTCATTGCCATAGTGCTTGCCGAAACAGGTATAACCATTGCGGGTATCATTATTTTCAGGAAAGGAAGGTGGAAGAAGGTGAAGATATAATGAGATACACTCCCATAAATAGATGCAGCCCGCTCAGCAAGTTGGCAATGGGCAGTCCTTCGACTTCGCTCAGGGCCTACTGCAAACTGCCAACTTAATATCAAGGCATGCATAAGCGTCTTGCAAAACAACGACCCCTGCTTATAAGCGGGGGTCGTTGTTTTTTAAGCGGAATAGCTTTTGCATTTATTGATTACTTTTAGCATTCACTACAACCTGCATGAATCAAATTCCCAATAATGCCATCAGGCAAATATTAATATTAGCGCTTATCATTACGCTGGGTGTAACACTGTTCATCCAGTTGCAAAGTCTGATTCCTGCGTTTTTAGGCGCTTATACATTATATGTTCTGCTACGCAAATGGATTTTTATTTTACAGGGCAAGTATAAGTGGAACAGGGGTGCAAGTGCCGCTCTGCTGATGCTTTTGTCGTTCCTGATCATTCTGCTGCCGATTTTTGTAGTGGCGAATATGCTTACTTCCAAAATTGCATTTGCGTTACAGCATTCGCAGGAAGTATTGGCTTCATTGCAGGGTTTTGTTCAGAAAATAGAACTTCAATATAAAATTCAAATTCTTACCGACGCCAATCTTGAAAAAATAACCAACTGGGGCGGGGCTACCTTACCCAAAATCCTTGGCGCTACTTTCGATACGCTTTTCACCATCGTGATCATGTATTTCATTTTATACTTCATGCTGGTAGATGGCAGAAAAATGGAATCGAAATTTTATGACTGGGTGCCGCTGAAAGATGAAAACACCCTGCTGTTGCGCAAAGAACTTAACCACATGGTTTTTGCGAATGCGATTGGTATACCACTGATCGCTATTTTACAGGGGGTAGTAGGTTTAATCGGCTATCTGATCTTAGGGGTAAATGAACCATGGTTTTGGTTTGTGATCACCTGCATTGCCAGTATGATACCGGTATTGGGAGCAGCTATTGGTTATATACCTGTAAGCCTTTTGTTTTTTGCCGCTAACCAACCTGGCAGGGGTGTTATCATGCTTTTATACGGTTTTGGCATTATTGGTACGGTAGATAACCTGTTCAGGTTTTGGGTGCTGAAGCGCATCGGCGATGTTCATCCTCTTATAACCGGCTTTGGCGTTATCATTGGCGTAAGCCTGTTTGGCTTTATAGGCCTTATATTCGGTCCAATTCTTATATCTACATTCCTGGTGTTCATTAAAATATATGCTAATGAATTTAATATTGAGCGTCGGGGCCATGCATAACAACTTCGCAGGAAATATACTCCCGTTGTATTCCCATATGCAATAGAACGTTTACTAAGAATTTTCCCTTAGACCTTAAAAAAAAGCGGTTTCATCGGCCAATCCAGGCCAAAAAACGATAATATTTTCTCCAACACGTCGTTTTACAGCGGTATTCTATTTAACCATTAATTGATCACTGTTAGTAAGTTCATAACCTATGCATCGACCCGTAAAATCCATGTCCTTCGGAATCCTGTTGGGATTTTTGTCTGTATCGCCCGTAATTACATCGGCCACAGATAGTGAAATGAAGGAATTAAAAGGAACAGACCCTGTGACCAGTACGTTTAGAACCGCTGCCAAAGTAATTAATGCAACGGGAGACCTTACAAAATCGGCAGCAGAGGCAATAGCAGAAGAGGCGTATAATTTGTACAACCTCATGGACCTTAAACAATTCGGCTTGTCGGTAAAAGCTTTTGAGTATGCGTGGAAGGGGTATAAATATCTGACCGAAAGCAAAAAAATAAACAGCGGATTGCTTTCGATCTGTGATTTCAGCCAGTCGTCGCGCAATAAAAGATTTTATGTAATTGATGTGGCCGAAAAGAAATTGCTGATCAATACCTGGGTGGCTCATGGCCGCAACTCGGGTGGTGAATTTGCCCGGTCGTTTTCGAATAGTCCTGAGTCGCACAAAAGCAGCCTTGGATTTTATGTTACCGGCAGCACCTATTTTGGCAGCCACGGTTTGTCGCTGAAAATTGAAGGGCTTGAAAAAAATATAAACGACAAAGCCGACCGCCGCAATATTGTTATCCATGGGTCGGAATATGTGGGAGAAGATTTTCTGGCCCGCAGCCCAATTAATGGCCGCAGCTTTGGATGCCCGGCGCTTCCGGCAGGTGAAACAGAAAAAATTATTGAAACAATAAAGGATGGTTCATGCTTATTCATTTATCATCCCACAAAGAGTTACTTGCAAAAGTCGAAAGTTTTGAATGGTTAGATAGGACAACTTCAGATGGTTTGAAGGTAGAAAGCTCAATATAGGATTCGTACCCTATGGTTGGGCTTTTCTTTTTTTATTCGTCCGGAAGACCAGAAGACGGAAAGTCCGAAAGAAAATACCTGATAATGACACTTTCTTTCGGACTTCCTTACTTTACCGACTTTCCGACTTTACTGCAACCACAGCGCTATTACCTGGCACAACGCTCCTGCAACAAAGCCAAAATAAATTTCACCCTGTTTATGGTCTGAAACAATGAGACGGGCAGTACATACCAGGCCGGCAATTAATATAGCAAAGGAGAAGTATACACCAGTTACATCCTGCTGGCTAAAAGCCTGCAGTAAAAAGAACATAGCCATGCCGCCCACACCAATTGCATGCATGCTTATTTTGTTCACAATATTTAAAAACCAGGCAGCACAAACGGCCAGAAATGATCCCAGCAAAAAGGTCATTATCGATTGCGGATTATCGTGCTGGTTATGGAACACATACCAACCCCAGAAGTAAAATATCATGGCTGCCGCATAGGGAATGATGCGTTCTTTTTGGGTTCGCAATAACATCGATTGTATTAACCCCAGCCTCCACATCAAAAAAACGGCAAAGCCCGGTATAAAACCGGTATTGAAGAAAACCGAAATAAGCCTGAAAACTTTAAGCTTAACAGGTACCCCGGCAAATGAATAGGGATCGATAAAAAGTAAAAATGCGGTTACATAAGTCGGGATAAACAACGGATGAAATACATAGGAAATAAGATGAGCCGCTACGCGAACCGGAGCGGGTTGTTTGGGACGCAGGGCAATAACAGGGGGTGTTGTAGTCGACATATTTATTATTACAGTTCTTTACGTAACCGCGCAACCGGAATATTCAGCTGTTCGCGATATTTGGCTACTGTACGACGGGCAATATTGTATCCTTTTTCCTGCAGCAACTCGGTGAGCTTTTCATCGCTCAACGGTTTCTTTTTGCTTTCGCCTTCGATCAAATCGCTGAGAATTTTCTTTACCTCGCGGGTAGATACTTCTTCACCGCTGTCGGTACTCAACGATTCGCTAAAGAAGAACTTCAACCTGTATGTACCAAATTCGGTTTGTACAAACTTACTATTGGCCACACGGCTTACGGTCGAAATATCGAGCCCTGTTCTTTCGGCAATATCTTTCAGGATCATGGGCTTCAGCGTGGTTTCATCACCGGTAAGGAAAAACTCCCTTTGATACGACATGATGGTTTCCATTACGCTGCTTAAGGTATGCTGCCGTTGTTTTATGGCATCAATAAACCACTTGGCCGCATCGATCTTTTGCTTAATGAACAGGATGGCTTCTTTCTGTCGCTTATCTTTTTTAGTGCCTTTATCGTATTCGCGCAACATATCGCGATAGCCTTCGCTGATGCGCAGGTCGGGGGCGTTCTTTGAGTTGAGGGTTAGCTCGAGCTTACCGCCATTGTTATAAACAAAGAAATCGGGCACTACATAGCTTTCGGCTTTGTTTATATCGCCGTGGTTACCCCCAGGCTTGGGCGTTAGCTTGATAATGTGACCGATCACATCTTTCAATGCTTCGTCGTCGAGGTTCAGCCCGCGTTGTATTTTATCGTAATGCTTTTTGGTAAACTCGTCAAAGTAATCGGTAAGCACATCGATGGCCTTATCAACCTTTTTGCCGCCACGTTGTTGACGGTTCAATTGCAGCAACAGGCATTCCTGCAAATCGCGGGCGGCAACGCCCGGCGGATCAAATTGCTGCACGAGGCGAATCACCGATTCAACTTCCTGTTCATTGGTATCGATATTTTGTCTGAAAGCCAGATCATCTACTATTGCAGCGGTTTCGCGTCGCAGGTATCCATCATCGTCAATACTACCAACGATCTGTTCGGCAATACGGCGTTCTTTATCGCTCACCTTCATCAGGCCCAGCTGACTGAGTAAATATTCATGAAAGGATGTTTCTATCCGGTAAGGGACAACTTTTTTGTCATCCATTTCGGGATAATTATCATCGCGCAGTTTATAATCTGCAATTTCTCCATCTTCATCGCCTACATACTCACTGATATCAATATTGCCATACTCATCCTCACTGCCATCTACTTCATAATCCTCATCATCGCTGCTGTCAAATTCGTCTTTGGTTTCGTTATCAAACTGATCATCGTGATTATCTTCCGACAACTCCAAAGCCGGATTTTCTTCAAGCTCCTCTTTGAGCCTTTCCTCAAGATTGGCAGTAGGCACCTGCAACAGCTTCATCAACTGAATCTGTTGTGGAGAAAGTTTTTGTAATAGCTTCTGCTGTAAACTTTGACTCAATGCCATGTGCGTCAATGTATTTTATTCAGTTAGTCACCAAATTTTTTTGAAAAATTTGCGGCTTCCACAAAAATCAGGCCGTAAATTTACAGACAAATGTAATCAACGTTGTGAAACGATTTTATAAAATTATTGGGTTTGCGGTTTTTTGTTTGCAGGCAGGGGTTGTTCCGGCACAAAATCAGGTAAATTTAACATATGGATTTCGTTTGTTTACGCCCGGAAAAGTGCCTGTAATTTCGATGTACAACGCCCCCGGCAAATGGAAATCACAGCATAAGTTCTCTGAAACAGAGCTTATTAGCAGTCATTCATTGAATGCTAAACCCGTTTTGGCAAAACCCGCTGTTACTACTATTATCAGCAGTAGTTTTTATACGCAGCATTTTGGTTTTTTTGTAAAAAGGAGCTTCAGTTTGAAAAAAGCACCAGCATTCCGCTCAGGTTTCGCCTCGGTTCGGTGGATTATGTGAATAAAATTGAAAAATATCCGTTGACTTCGCTTCCGTGATTTTATGTTTTCAACCCGGGCTAAAAAAACTTTTCATCCTTAGAAACCAGATACTGAAACAATCCAACAAACTGTAAATGTTCTTTGCCGTTGTTTGTTGGTGTAAAGTTGAACAGGAAGTTGTTTATATCATCTCTGATACCAGAAAGAATAATGATTGAATTTTTATCGGAGTAATCAATAGTGTTTAACTTCTTTTGAAAGTCTGTTAAATAGTATTCTACAAAAGAATGCCCTTCAATATTTTTTAATATTTCGGATGATGTTCCGTAATATCCGCTTTCTATAAAATCATGGTCAAACCAGTTGCCCCCAATTTCGTTGGCAAACATACAGGTCGAATCCTCTTCCGCATCCTCATCGTCGGGATATATCCATTCTACATAATCGCTCAATTCAGTACTGTTGTTAAATTTTGCGAGCCATACAGCCGAAATAAATTGTTCCATGTTTTATCGCCTTACAATTTTATTGATAACCGCACAGTCGTTTTGAAATTTCGCAAGCGGGGTAAGTGCTGCCGACGGCGTTAATCCTTTAAAATATTTCTGAAGCCATAATTTAGAGCTGTCGGGCATTCTCATGGCTCTGAACTGATCCTTTTGGGCATAGGATTCTGCGTATACAGCGCCTGCTTCATACATTCTCCTCAACACTAAATATAATGTATCGCCTTTGGAACTATTAATGATCAGGCTATCTACCATTTGAGGCTTATTGCCGGCATAGTCGGCTTTTTCAAGCGCCATTTGCGCCTGCATGATTTGCGAAGAGGCATCGAGGAAAATAATCGACAGGTCGTTATTTCTATAGTGGGTTTTTCTGAGGCTATCCAATCTGTCCTGGGCATCCCTTGCCGAGTCACTTACATTACCAGCTCCCTGTTTATTTTGCGCAGAGTTGCTATTGCAGCCAGCAAGTATTAATAATGCCCCCAGGCAAAGGCTCAGACCTGTTTTTATAGAAACAGCAGCTATTTTCATTTTTAAATACGCAGGTTTTCAACGGTTAGAAGATGATCTTCCGGTGCAGAAATCATCTTCTAAACGCCGACGTAGTATTAAAATTATCGTTAGGCAGATATCTTTTGCGAAGCCAATACTTTTTTAATAATACTGACCATTTTTTCGCCTTTCTCTTTCATTTGCTGTTCGCTTATCAGCAAACTGATCTGCGTTGAAATACCCCGGCTCATAATGGCATCGCTTGCTGAAAAATCTTTATTGGCCTGCTCAAGCACTGCCGCTTTCAATTCGGGAGTCAGCGCATTTAAAGTAGTTGCTTTTTTAAAGTGTTCCCATTTGCGTATGTAATGCCAGTTGTGATCGAACCAGTAAAAATTACCGCCCCAGCTGTTCTGCGCTTTCATTTCGGCCACTACTGCCTGTGTTAAGGCTTCGGTTGGTAAATACCAGCTCAGGAAGGTGCAGCTGTCGCCAGCCTCGTCGATTATACGGCGGAAAGTAAGTTCAGGTACCTGCGAAAGAATGGCTTTTAACTGCGCATGACGGGCGCGTTGTATGGTAAGAAATTCATCGAGCCTGCCGAATTGCGCCAGGCCAACGGCTGCGTGCAATTCAGAAATACGATAATTATAACCGAGGAAGGGATGCAGATCGGCGCCGCGGTCAACGCCTTTATGGTCGTGGCCATGATCGCTGAACCCATCGCTGTTGATGTATACATCTTCGCGATTGGTAACAATAGCACCGCCTTCGGCACAGGTAACTATTTTTACAAAATCGAACGAATAGCAACCGGCATCGCCAATGGTTCCGAGATATTTCCCTTTATAGGTTGCGCCAAAGCTTTGACAGGCATCTTCGAGCAAAATCAATTTATGTTCTTTACAAATCTGCTGAAGGGCATCCATATCGGCCATAGCGCCGCACATATGAACGGGCATCACGCATTTCGTTTTTGGCGTAATGGCTTTGCGAACAGCATCGGGGTTCATGGTAAGAGTATCATCCACATCTACCAATATCGGAGTTGCGCCTACCCCTACAATGGATTCAAAACTCGCTACAAAAGTAAATGTGGGCATTATCACCTCATCGCCATATCCAATACCCAAAGCGCTTAATACCGTGGTTAATGCGGTGGTACCGCTTGATACGAGGTGGGTATATTTATTACCGAATTTATTGCTGATCGCTGCTTCCAGTTCTTTTGCTTTCCAGATCCCTTTACGGGCGCCATCGAAACCAAATCGCATCAGGATACCGGTTTCCAGTACTTCATTCACCTGTTTGCGTTCTTCTGCGCCAAATAGTTCAAAGCCGGGCATGGTTTAAATGTTTGTGGTTTGTAGTTTGTTGTTTATTGCCCCGAAAGCTATCGGGAGTGGTATTCAGTTTCACAAAAAAGCTAAATTTTTAGCTAAAATGCGTGAACAAAGGTAGAAAAATCCCGAAATAACGAATCTTAAATAACGAATGTCGAATATTGAATGTTGAATGATGAAGTATAAAACGAAAAATGTCGAAGTATGGGTACTTCGACATTCAAAATTTTATAATTCGATATTTTCTACCGGGTGGCGGCAGTTGCCGATTCTTTATTGATGGTCCAGCCGATCCTATCCATTTTAACGGCTTCGAGTTTTATTGGCCAGTTGGGATAGGGTTTGCTTTCGTTGTTCTCGTCATCGAGACAGGTTACATAAAACCGAACAAACTTTCTATCGTTTCGCAGGGGCGCATAAAATATGCAACTGTCGGCCGAATCAAAGCGGCAGCCGATCAACTGCGAATTATAAAAATTATTGTTATTGTATTCTTCATTATAACAGGCGTATAAGCGGTAGCATTTTATCTTTTTCTTTTCGGCGGCCATTTTAACCAATTCAATACGCAGCACGGTATCAACCGGTTTTATCGATACCACATCGGGGCTTGCCGGGCGTACCGAATCGATCCAGGGCATAGGCGGAATGGCGGCGGGTTCCTTATAATAAGTAAACCGCAAACTATCGCTCCAGCCCAATGGATTTTTTACAAACGACTGTGTGCTGAAATAAATCGCTCCCTGTATCTGTGGATACTGGCGCATAGCCCTAATCTGCCGGGGCAGCTGGGTTTTATCTTTCCAGGCGGCATTGGAACCTGCTTTAAAAATGCCGATGCCTACATAGCAATGTCTTCCGTAGCTGTGTTTGGCCCACCAGTCGAGCAATACTTCATAGGCAGCGCGCGGATGACCGAACTCGAAATAGATCTGGGGCGCCACATAATCAATCCATCCGTTTTTTAACCATAGTAAAATATCCGCATATAACTCGCTGTAATTGGTAATGGCGGCTGTTTCACTGCCTTCGGGGTCCTGGCTTTTGTTACGCCAGATGGCGAAAGGTGAAATACCAAACCTGCAAAGCCTGTTCTCTTCTTTAATAGCAATACTTAGTTTCAAAATGATTGAATCGGTATTGCTCCGGCGCCAGTCGGCCAGGTTCATTCCATTTCCATATTTCTGATATGATTCTTTATCGGGGAAATCCTTGTTTCCTTCGGGATACGGATAAAAATAATCATCAAAGTGAATGGCATCTACATCATAGCGGCTAACGATATCGCGTATAATATTAACCACGTATTGCTGTGCTTCTTTATTGCCGGGGTCGAAATAGCGGGTACCGGCATAACTTAAAAACCATTCGGGATGCGTGCGGGTAATATGATTGGGGGCGATGGATGATTTGCCTATCGCAAACTCGGCGCGGTAGGGATTGCACCAGGCATGAAACTCCATGCCTCGTTTGTGGGCTTCATCGATCATGAATGCAAGGGGATCGTAATAGGGAACCGGCGCTTTGCCCTGCCTGCCTGTGAGCCATTGGCTCCAGGGCTCGTATTGCGAGGGGTAAAAAGCGTCGGCACAGGGCCGTATCTGCACAATTACGGCATTTAAGCCGTTGCGCTTATGCATTTCAAGCAGATTTATGTATTCTGCTTTCTGGCTTTCGGTATTATAATTTCCTCTGGTGGGCCAGTCGATATTATCAACAGTAGCAATCCATGCGGCACGGAATTCGTACTTCGGCTGGGCTACGGCAATAACTACACACAAGCAGGCGCTAACCAGCAGGCTGAGATGTTTTTTCATACTCGGATTAAAGATTAACGGATGTATTACTTTACGTTATTCTGAACTTCTTATTTTGTCCAGCAAATGATTTAACATTTTTGCTTCTTCTTCGCTAACACTGCCAAGTAAGGCATCCATTTCCTCATTATAACTATCCAGGCGATCGAGTAGTTGTAAACCTGTATCGCTAATGGTTACATCTACCAGCCGGCGGTCGGTTTTACAGATCACTTTTTGCACCAGTTCTTTTTTAACCAGCCTGTCAACAATTCGGCTGGTATCGCTCATTTTGTCGAGCATGCGCTGGCGGATCTGCAGGGTTGACAGGGGTTTGCCGGCTCCGCGCAGGATACGTAAAATGTTATATTGCTGGGGTGTTATATCGCCCCTTTCAAAAATCGCTTTGGTCTTTTCTGTTAACCAGTTAAATGTATAAATCAGATTAACCGCTGCTTTATGATACTCGTTCCTGAACTTCGATTGTTGTATGTCTTTTTCAATACTCATGGCTCTACACTGGAATGATTTGTAAAATGATCTAAATAAAAACCTTTAGCGGATTGCCCGCGTTAGCATAAATATGCTGAACAAATGATGCGCTTCATGCAGCAAAAAAAACTCTGTCCATTCCGGTATAGTAAGCACCCCATATTTAGGATGACGACCCGTTTTGCTTAAAGAAGCGCCTGACAAAGTCATAAGATGATTGTAAATACCAACCCGTTGCGTCACCAGATTGTTCAGTAATTCATCTAACGATTTTTTACAACATTCGGTAAAGGCCGGATCATCACCAGCTGTATAACGATCAAATAAAGGATTATCGCCCTGTTCAATTAAATGCAACCGTTGTAAAAAAACAGGTTGAAACGATGTCAGGTGCGCCAACTGTTCAAAGGCGCTCCATTTATCATTTTGTATCCGCTGCTTTAATTGCTCTTCTGAAAATCCGTTCAATAGATCGTGAATGGTTTCATGCTGATGATGCAGCCGACTACTTACAGATGCAGACAAGGACATGTTATTTTTGGATTTTTGCTTGTTCTGCGGTCAGGTTGGGGAAGGATTCAGGTTTCTTTATTCCGGGTCCTATAATTTCCGGGCGCTGTGTTTTTGGGTTTTTTTCAATCTTTCCAGGATTGCCGGCTTCTTTTATTACCTGCCTTTTTCCTGTGCCTTTCAGCTATTATTTTTCGAAATTACAGATTTTTGGTTTCCTTTCTGATTTTCATTTCTCCTTCTTCATTTCCCGTTCAATCGCCCCAAACTCTTGTTCCCTCGCTGCAGTTGGCGCAAATATCAATATTTTTTCGCCCCATCAGCACCTGTTCGCGGAATCGTTTATACTTATCGTTATGCCAAACTTCTTTAAAACTTTTGCCTTTTAAATCGCCCAGCGTATGTTGCGCATCTTTATCGAAACAACAGGGTACTACTAATCCGTCCCAGCTAATTACAGTAGCATGCCATAAACGCCAGCAATGGTTGCTCAGGGAGTTTTTAAATTCCATTTCGCCCTGCTGGTTTTTGCGGTACCTGCTGAATTTATCAATAGTAGGGATCAGGTTATTGGGATCATTTTCATAATCGTAAACCTGAGCCGTTTTAAACCGCACTTCATCAACACCGATTTCTTTTGCAAGCCGCTTTACATCTTCTATCTGATGTTCATTGGGCTTCACCACCAGGAACTGGAAAAATACAAACGGTTTTTTGCTTTTCAGTTCTTTTTTCCATTTTACAATATTGCGCGCACCTTCCAACACTTTATGCAGCTTTCCGCCTACGCGGTATTGCTGGTATACATCCTGTGTGGTGCCGTCAATAGATATGATCAGCCTGTCTAACCCGCTTTCTACTGTTTTGCGCGCATTATCTTCGGTAAGGTAATGGGCATTCGTAGAAGTTGCCGTATAAATACCTTTCGCTGATGCGTAATTCACCATATCAAGGAACTGCGGATTGAGATAAGGTTCACCCTGAAAATAAAAAACCAGGTATAACAGGTCCTTTGATAACTGATCGATCGTATCGCGAAAAAAATCTTTTTGCAACATGCCGGTTGGCCGGGTAAACGCCCTTAATCCGCTGGGGCATTCAGGACAACGAAGATTACAGGACGTTGTAGGCTCAAAAGAAATAGAAATCGGATATCCCCACTGCACAGGCTTACCTGTAAATTTACTTATATAATAACTGCATAATACTTTACCCGCATTCCATACCCGGCGCGGTGTTAACCTCGATAATAAATTGAAACTATCGTGCCAGTTAATTGCGGGCATAGATTGTAAAATTAGGGTTCAACTGCTTAAAGACAATGTTTTATATGGTGAAACGTTTAAAAGAGTTAAAATTTTCCACTTAAAACTATATAAATATCGCTTTGTATAGCCGCTCTAATATATTTGTAAACCGCTTATGGTAAGTAAAAAGAAAGTAGCCTTAGTTTGGAAAATTATGACCGGCCTGTTTGTAACAGCCATTGTAGTAATGCTGGCATTCAGGACTTATGAATGGTGGCTCGAACGAAGGGCTCATTTTATCAGATATGAAGCTTTTGGCATTGAAGTTCCCACCCGCTATACAATTCATGGTGTAGATGTATCGCGTTACCAGGAAATAGTTGACTGGACAAGTGTGCAATCGATGGATGTGGAAGGCATAAGGCCGGGTTTTTGTTTTATTAAAGCCACTGAAGGACTTGAAAGCGAAGATCCCCGATTTAAGCGAAACTGGGCAAAGTCAAAACAGGCAGGCATGGTACGCGGAGCCTATCATTTTTTTATTCCCAGCCGTAGCGGTAAAGCGCAGGCCGAGCATTTTATAAAAACGGTAGAACTGCAACCGGGCGATTTGCCTCCGGTGCTTGATGTGGAGCAAACGAACGGACTTGCTTCGAAAAAAGTTCGCGAACGCGCCAAAGAATGGCTGGTAACTGTAGAAAATTATTACGGGGTTAAACCCATTATTTATGCGAATGTTGATTTTTACCAGCAAATACTGAAAGATGAATTCGACGATTATCCATTATGGGTAGCGCATTACCTGCAAAAAGAAAAACCCCGCATTTATCGTCCCTGGCATTTTTGGCAATACAGCGAACAGGGTCATGTGAACGGCATTTTCTGTAAAGTTGATTTCAATGCTTTTTACGGCGATTCGGCTGATTTTAAGAATTTGCTTATTCATTAGGAGAAGGCAGTGGGCAGTAGGCAATGGGCAGTAGAAAATTGACAATAGCAGCGATCAACTCTTCGGGCTGGTTCAAGAACCATTGGCAACTTCTCACAACTTGCTATCCGGTTTCCGATTTCAGATTTCAAACTTCCGAAATCCGACTTCTGATTTCCCACCTCCGACTTCCTGCTTTTATCCTAACTTGGCATTATTAATTTCTACCTGATGAGCCAGATGGAAGATGATGTAAAAGATTTTCTAAAGCGGATCGTATGGTCGGTTTCTCTGGGATTATTTTGGCTGATTACCACACTGGGCATCGGCACCTACAATCACCTGCTGGTTCCTGAACCTTCGATCGGCATTGGTAATATTATTTTTTACATATGGATGGCCGGCAGCCTTATTGGCCTTATTTATATTAATTACCGCATCTGGAAGAAGAAATTTCCTCACGGATAGGGGCGCCAGCGCCCTTTGCAGTAGCGCTAAGAGATTAAAAGAGAAAAAGAAGAAAAAAGAGAAGTTTCTAAAAATTTAAACCGCTAAATAAATGGCAACCTGGCCGAATCGCGTAACCTCTTTTAACTCTTTCGACTCTTATATCCTCCTGGCTTAGAATCGCGTTGCCGGGCAGCCCACTTTTTTATCTCTTCTGTAGGTAGGCAATCCTGCAATGCGCCTGTAAGTATCGAAAATAACTGATCGAACTGTTAAGGTAAGCGCCATATAATAATACCCGTCTTTATCTTTCGAATTACCGCGCGAGGTTTTGGCGGCAGGATAAGTACCGGCACCCACTTCATCGCCCCGGTAGGCAAGATCAACGGCTGTTTGACCACGCGCAGCCAATAAAGTAGCCTGATCAACATATTCACCGCTTACATCATCGAGATAATCGGTAAATAATTTGCGATAGCCCACTTCAAATCCTACTCTGACGTTTTCATTAAGCGCATACATGGCGCCTATGCCGAGAGGAATGCTGAACTGGGTAAGACTATATGATTTTTTACCTGCCACAATGCCTTCGCCTTCGGTGCTGAGCGGTTGTAAAAAAGTTTTGGTGCCATCTGTATTATGGGTATACGGTTTATAATGAAATAAACCAATGCCGGCAAATACATAGGGGGTGATCCAGCTTTCATTCAGGCTTAAAATATTGTATTGCGCGCCCAGCTCCCAATCGAATAGTTTGGTTGAAAAATTCAGGTTGCGCTTTTGCATACTGGCTGTACCTTTTTTATCATCGGCCCCCAGCGAGGATAGCGTGAAATAGGTGCGGGCAGTAAAATGCTCCGATAAATCGTATTGAGCGCCCAATGAACCCAATAAATGGCTTTGTTTAAAAGTTATTCGTTTTGCCTGCAAATCGCCCTGGTAATTGGCAATTCCTAAACGGGCCGAAAAATGAAAATCCTGTGCGGCAACTGCAAGGGGCCAACAACAGAACAGGGTGATAATCTTTCTCATCGATATTCAATTAGGATATAATACGTCGCTCCCCACAAATCTACGGTTTGGTTGAATTTATATTAAACGTATTGATAGAGAAAATATTACCCCTGAATTCGGAAGTCAGCAATCGGAAGTCAGATTTGAACTGCCAAATGGCATGGGATGTACCTCCCCGAAACCGCCCTGTATTAATTCCACTCATGAAAAATTCTTCGGTAAACCACGCAGGGTGGGCCTTTACACCTTCCGGCGGAAAGACTCACACCCTGAACATCGTCTGACTTCAGACCTCCAACTTCTGACTTCGACTTTATTGTTTTGCATCAAGGATCACCGGCGTATTGCCTTTGCCCATGATCACCATTTTGGCGTTTGTTGATCCGGCCAGGTCTTTCATGGCTTTTATTTGTTCGTACTGCAATTGGCGGTCGGTTAAACTTTCGCTGATGATGTGCTGGTAATCTGAAATACCCTGCGCTTCGACCCGCTTACGTTCGGCTTCCTGCCGTTCTTTTTGCAAAACGAACTGCATTTTTTGCGCTTCCTGCTCGGCAGTGATCTTTTGCTCAATGGCGCTTTTAACCATCTGCGGTAAAGTAATATTACGCACCAGTAATTGTTCCAATACCAGGCCGCGATTTTTAAAATCAAGTTCTATGCTTTTAAAAATGCGTTGCTGAAATTCATCGCGCTTGGAAGAATACAGGGCAACAGCCTCATAGTACACCGCATTATCACGAATTTTAGTACGGGTTAAAGGGCGAACAATTTTATCGGTATAGTCCAGCCCGGTTTCGCGTACGATGCGCGGTGCATCCTGGGGTAATACCCTATACAATACCGTTAAATCAATTACGACTTCCAGTCCATCGGAAGTTAATGCCCTGATGGCATCATCGCCCGATTTCTGACCTTCGTCGTGCACGCCGCTCATGGTATAGTTTTGCGTTCTTACATCCATTTTTTCAACATTGAGCAGTGGGTCAATGAAATGCAGACCGCTGCCTAATACATCGTTCTGCACTTTACCGAATAATTTTTTTACACCGATTTCACCGGCCTCTACCTGTACAATGCAGGATGTGAGAATGCCAATTGAAATAAAAATCAGGCCTATGATGCGCACGGGAGAGGCGAACCGACGGAAATTATTTTCATTGCTGCGGGTAACAGCGAGGCCTATAATAAAAATGATAAACCCGATAATGATAAGAGCCATAAATATATAGTTTGTGGTTTAAGGCTTGAGGTTAATATTTTGAGATTTCGGGATATTGAGATTTTGGGATTTAAATCCAGAAATCTCAAAATCAAAAAATCAGCAATTGTTCTAACTGCTATGGTCAGCTATAATAACCCACTGACCGTTGATTTTACGGAACAGCAGGTTATAATGGCCGCCCACATCGCCGACCTTTCTATTTAAGTGCCATTTGCCTACAATAAAATAATATTCAGGCGATAAGCGCTGTACTTTAACCAAATCGAACGACAGGGTGCCCATTTCATCGGCATTGCTGTAATGTTTCTTATAGTTCATTAGTGTATTCTGATAGCCATATGTTACACCGCTTTTACCAATAAACATTAAAGAGTCGTTATTCCAGTATCCTTTCATAAATTCATCGATGTTACCATTGTTCCACGCTGTGATTTGATCGTTTAGTATTTTTCGAATGCTTTGTTCATCTTTTGACTGGGCTATTGCAAACTGTAACATGAATAAGGCAGCGAGTAAACAAATCGTTTTTCTCATAATATGTTGTTTTATTTAAAGGTAGGAAAACGAAGTCGGAAGAACCCGTGAGTGGATCATGTTGTGTAAAAAACAAAATCCGAAAGAGGCTGCTACTTTAATCACAGCTTCTTACGGACTTTACTGATCAGCCAGTAGGCGGGCAGACTTTACGAACTTCCCGACTTATATCTACATTTTAAATTTCTTCATATACGCCGCATCAACGGCTGCACTTTTTAATGGCGTGCTGTTATCATACCGTTCCTGCTCAACTATATAGTATTGCATTCCTTTGCCGGAAGCTATTTTTAAAATCTTTTTGAAGTCGATACCACCGGTTCCCACGTCGGTCGAAGCATCGGTATCTTTTGCATCGGCACCTTTTTTACGGTCTTTGATATGACACAATTTAAAACGGCCAGGATATTTGTTAATCCATGCTATAGGGTCAGCGCCTGCCGTTACAACCCAGTAAATATCCATTTGAAAATCTACCAGTGCTGCATCGGTATTTTGCATCATCACATCCTGCGGCAATACGCCATCTATAGCATTAAAACTATATCCATGGTTGTGATAGGCAAACCGCAACCCGTTCTTTTTGCATATGTCGCCGCAGGCATTAAATTTTTCCGCAGCTTTTTTATAATCATCCATTGATTTTTGAGGACCGAGGTAGGGGCAAATCAAATACTTCATTCCAATTTCACCTGCCTGCGCTGCTTTTGTTTCAAAATCAGTATTAATGTTGCAATGACTCGAAATAATGCTCATTCCAAGCTCATCCATATACGTTTTAAATTCCTTATTGGTCATACCCCAGAACATGCCTTGCTTACCTTCAAAACTTTCTACCTGTTTATAACCAAAAGATGCCACCTGTTTTAAAACACCCTTCGGGTCTTTTGGCAAATCTTCGCGCAAAGAGTACAGCTGAAGGCCAAAATTTTTAATGGCTGCATTGGATGAAAAAGGCTCATCCATTGAAAAAGCCGACCGTGCAATGAGTAACCCTGAAGCAAGTGTACCGGTTGTTTTAAGGAAATCTCTTCTATTATACATGTGTATGGTTGAGTGATTATCAGTTTCTATTCAAAATATTGAACCGAAGAATATCCAATTATGAACTTCGAAGTGAATGCAACTTCAACATTCATTATTCATAATTCGACATTCAATATTTACAGAGCCCAGGCTTTATCGCCTTTTTTATAAGGAATACAGGCGTCGAACCGGCCCGGCACCGCCACATAACGCAATGCTTCGGTGGCGCCCGGTTTTGAAGTAAAGTAACCCAATAAGGTTAACTGCTTCATTTGGGTAAAGTAATGGGCGTCGTCGTCTTTCTTTTTATTTTTCGCATACTCCTTCTGTTCTTTATCCAGTTCAGTCAAGAGTTCTTTACGTTGTTCAGGAGTTATTTTCATGAACCCACTGCCGTTGAATTTATTTTTGCTGGCTTCGTTCAGCTTTGTCATTCCTTCGAGAAATATCTTCTGATTTTTTTCGTCGTAACAATCCTTTACCATAACGGTCATGAACGTACCTACCTGAGCTGCTTTGGCGCCCGGTGTATCGGTAGCAGGAATTATCGTTTCTGCCACTTCGTTGAGGTAGGCAATATCATCCGGTGTAAAGTCGAGCGACTGGCCAACTTTTTTATCGGCTGTGGTACAACCATTCAAAAAAAACTCTGCCCCTATCACGGTTCCACCCAGCAATAACGCAACACGGGATAATGCGTCTCTTCTATTCATAAAAATTAATTTGACAATTCGATAATTTGATAATGTGCTAATTATACGTGTCATGCATTAGCAAATCAGCACATTAGCTCAATTAGCACATTGAGTTTAAATATTTCCTTTCTTCAACTCGCTCACTGCATAGTCGGCAGCCCTTGCCGTAAGCGCCATGTATGTAAGCGACGGGTTCTGGCAAGCCGACGAAGCCATGCAGGCGCCATCACTTATAAACACGTTCTTTACATCGTGCATCTGGTTAAAGCCATTTAACACCGATGTTTTAGGGTTTTTCCCCATGCGGGCTGTACCCATTTCGTGAATACAAAAGCCGGGCGCCAGGTCTTCATCATACGTTTCGACATTCTTTAATCCTGCTTTTTCGAGCATCTCAGCTGCACTTGCCATCATATCTTTACGCATTGTTTTTTCATTTTCCTTAAACTCACAATCGATGTCGAGCGTTGGCAGGCCCCATTTATCCTTCTTGTCTTTATTTAAAGTTACTTTATTCTCATAATAAGGTAAATGCTCACCCCAGGCACCAATTCCAAACCTCCAGTTACCGGCTTCTGTTAATTGTTGTTTCAGCTCAACGCCAATTCCATCTGCTGAACCGTGTCTTCCACGGCTTGCGCCACCCTGATAACCAAAACCGCGCACATAATCGTTTCGCTTTGTTTTTTCACTGATGTTCCTGAACCGCGGAATATAAATACCGTTGGGTCTTCTGCCATAGTAATACTCATCGGCAAACCCCTCGAATATACCATCCGCGCCTACGCCATAATGATGGTCCATCAGATTGTGTCCTATCTGGCCGCTGCTGTTGCCAAATCCGTTCGGAAAAGCATCCGAAACTGAATGCAACAATATGTGCGCCGTTCCCAGGGTTGAAGCGTTCAGAAAGATCACTTTTGCATAATACTCCTCGGTTTTCATGGTAACGGCATCAAGTATGCGTACGCCGGTTGCTCTTTTTTTATCTTTATCGTATAATATGTCGAGCACTATTGAATCGGGCCGTAAAGTATAATTACCTGTTGCCTTCGCGGCTGGTAAGGTTGCAGAGTTACTGCTAAAATACCCACCAAACGGACAGCCCTGATGGCATTTGTTACGGTACTGACAGGGACCGCGGTCGCCCACTCTTTGTGTGTGATTGGCCGAACGGCCAATGATCATTACCCGGTCGGCAAAGCTTTCTTTAATGCGTGCCGCAACATGCTTTTCGAGGCAATTCATTTCCATCGGAGGCAAAAATTCTCCGTCGGGCAATTGCGGCAAGCCATCTTTTGAGCCATTGATACCGGCAAACTTTTCAACGTAACTGTACCAGGGCGCCAGGTCTTTATATCGAATGGGCCAGTCAACACCATGACCGTCTTTGGCATTCGCTTCAAAATCTATATCGCTCCACCGGTAACTTTGCCGGCCCCACATCAATGAGCGGCCGCCCACATGGTAGCCGCGGATCCAGTCGAACGGCTTTACCTGATTGTATGGATTTTCAACATCGTTTACAAAGAACTTTTTCGATACTTCATCAAAAGCATAACACTTACTTTGAATAGGACTGTTCTTTTTGTCTTCTTCTGTGGTTTTTAACCGGTGGGGCAGTTCCCAAATATCCTTCTCGGTTCCTTTATAATCTTTTATGTGCTCAACGTTTCTTCCTCTTTCAAGCACCAATGTTTTCAATCCTTTTTCGCACAACTCTTTGGCTGCCCAGCCGCCACTAATGCCCGACCCTACCACAATAGCATCAAAGGTATTTTGTACGGTTGCTTTGTTATTAAGGTGTACGTTTAACGAATCTCCCATTGAATCAATTTGATAATTTACTAATATGCTAATGTGCTAATTTGATTAATTTTTTCGGTTCAGTACTAATATTAGCAAATTAGCATATTGGCACATTAGCACATTTGTATTTAAAGGTTTCCTTTTTTCAGTTCATTTACAGCAAAATCAGCAGCCCGGGCTGTTAATGCCATGTAAGTAAGAGAAGGATTTACACATGAAGCCGATGTCATGCAGGCGCCATCTGTAACAAAAACATTCGGTGCATCCCATACCTGGTTGTGTGCATTGAGCACCGATGTTTTGCGATCTTTACCCATACGTGCTGTACCCATTTCATGAATGCCCATGCCCATGTAATAATTGGTTTCCGTGGGCTTCACATCTTTCAAACCAGCAGCTTGCAACATTTCAACGGCATCATTTTTCATATCTGTGCGCATCTTCATTTCATTATCCTTTATCTCACAATCTATGGCCAGCACGGGTAAACCCCATTTATCTTTTTTGTTTTTATCGAGCGATATTTTGTTTTCGTGGTAAGGCAATATTTCACCAAAAGCGGTCATGCCCATTGTCCAGGGGCCTGGTTCAGTTAAGGCGTTTTTCAATTCGGCGCCAATACCCAGTTCGGCAATCTGCCGGTTCCAGCCCTGGCGGCTGGCTGCTCCCTGATAGCCAAAGCCACGCACATAATCTCTTTTATCGCTCATTACATTTCTAAAACGGGGAATGTAAAAACCGGTTGGTCTGCGTCCGAAGTAGTATTTATCATCATAGCCTTCTGCTACGCCTTCGGCGCCTACCCTGAAATGATGGTCCATTACATTATGCCCCAGTTCACCACTGCTGCTACCCAACCCTTCGGGCCATACATCGGAGGCAGAATTTAACAACACCCACGAACTATTAAATGCCGACGCGCACAGAAAAACCAGCTTCGACTTAAATTCATAGGTTTTATTTTCCTGTGCATCCATTACTTCAACACCGGTTGCTTTCTTCTTGTCTTTATCGTACAATACTTTGGTAACAATCGAAAACGGACGTAGTGTAAGATTACCGGTTGCCAATGCAGCCGGTAATGTAGATGATTGTGTGCTGAAATAGCCACCAAACGGACAGCCGAGCCAGCATTTATTGCGGAACTGGCATTTGGTGCGGCCTGGAAGCGGTTGAGTAATATTAGCAACACGGCCAATGAACAGGTGCCGTTGTCCTTTGTAATAATCTTTTAAACGGGCAGCCACATCTTTTTCAACGCAGTTTAATTCCATGCCCGGTTGAAATTGCCCGTCGGGCAGGTGAGGTAGTCCTTCTTTGGTACCGCTGATGCCTGCGAATTTTTCAACATAATCGTACCAGGGTGCAATTTCTTTATACCTGACAGGCCAGTCAACACCGTGACCATCTTTTGCATTGGCTTCAAAATCCAGATCACTCCACCGGTAGCTTTGCCGGCCCCACATCAGCGAACGGCCGCCTACATGATAGCCGCGAAACCAGTCGAACCGTTTGGTTTCGGTATACGGACAATCTTTTTCATTTGTCCAGAAGTTGAGGTTCGTTTCGTTTAACGGGTAATCCCTGTTCAACACGGGATACTCTTTAATCATTTGCTGGGTTTTACCGCCACGATGCGGAAACTCCCATGGATCTTTATTGGTATTGGTGTAACCCGTTACATGTTTTATATCTTCACCCCGCTCGAGCAACAGCACTTTTAATCCTTTTTCAGTTAATTCCTTTGCAGCCCATCCTCCGCTAATACCCGAACCAACTACTATAGCATCATAAACATTTTCTGCCATGATTCATTGTTTTAAAAATTGAATGGTCAAGAGTGAATGGTCAATATAAACACTGCACCATTCTATAATTCTGATAGTCGATTAACTACGCTTAACCCCTTAAAAAAATCAGAACTTTTAACCGCAATTACACACTGCTTATACATCACAAATTTTCACCGCTTTTTCAAGCGAAACCAGCCGTTCTTCATTGGTTTTGCGCGCCGGAATGAACTCCTGGGCAACATAGCCTTTAAAGCCTGTATCTACAATCGCCTTCATGATCGCCGGGTAATACAGTTCCTGCGTTTCATCAATTTCATTTCTGCCCGGAACACCGCCGGTATGGTAATGTGTTATATACTGATGATTATCTTTTATAGTTCTTATCACATCGCCTTCATCTATCTGCATATGATAAATGTCGTACAGCAATTTGAAGTTTTCTGATCCAACCCGCTTTACCAGTTCAACGCCCCAGGGTGTTTTATCGCACTGGTAATCTTTATGGTTCACCTTGCTGTTCAACAGTTCCATTACGACCATCACCTTATTTTTTTCGGCTAAACCCATGATTTGTTTTAAACCTTCGACACAGTTGTTCCATCCTGTTTCATCGTCTATACCACGCCGGTTGCCGCTGAAACAAATCAGGTTTTTGTATCCTGCTTTGGCTACCAGCGGAATCATTTCAGTATAATTTTTTATCAGCTTGTCATGGAATTTTTTATCGTTCCATCCATCTACCAGGTTCAGTTCGGCGCCATTGCACATAGAAGAATAAAGGCCGTACTTCTGTAATACAGGCCAGTCTTTAGGCCCCACAAGATCAATAGCGCCAATGCCGATCTTTTTTACTGCAGCACAAAATTCTTCGAGTGGTATAGAATCGTAACACCAGCGACAAACAGAGTGGTTGATATTTCCTTTCAAGGTATTCGTTTTAATTTCCTCGGTGGTTGTAAAAGACGAAAGCATGTTGGCGGTACCAATGGCTGCGGTGCCGGCAACCAGATTTTTAATGGCAACTCTTCGGGATTGATTAGCCATGTTGTTAAAGTTGGGATTGAAATTTACTAAATGTTCAAACAATATCAATTAAATGTAAAACCGTTAATGTTAAAATATCACAAAACGTTAAGAATCTCTTATGCACTTACAGGTGTTAGCATCCCGGCTTTCTTTCGCCCCCTCATATAAATCACCAAACCGGTGAAGGCAAGTACCAATGCAATAGGTATCATTAATGTGGTATTTAAAATTTCAGGACCTGCGGCTTTTTTAGCTTCGGCCAGTGCATTGGCCATTTCACTTCCTGCAGGCGCATCACTGTACAATTTCAAATCGGCCCCTGATGGTAATTTTTCGCCCAGTAATTTATCGTAATGGCCACCCATAAACATCATGTAAACCGATACGGCGAACATGCCGGCGCCTCCCATAAGGTTCAAACCTACAGCGCCTGTTTTAGGCAGGTTTTCCGAAACAAATCCCAGCATGGTAGGCCAGAAATAACAAACGCCCATTCCAAATACCAGAGCTCCTGCAAAAATCATATTGCCTGTTGTATGACCCAACAAGTAAATACCCAATGCCGATAATATGGCTGAAATAAGCAGTACACCCTGAGGCGATAACCGGTGTACAACGGGCTCTGCCAAACCTCTTCCCACCACCATTACACCCGTTTCCAAAGTAAGGATCAATAAGGCATTATCTGTTACATTTTTTAACAACACATCGATCCATTGCCCGGTAAACAATTCGGTAATAGCTGTACCAAACATGCAAATGATCATAAAAATAAATAGCGGGCTTAATAACGAGCGGTACATTTCGCCTGTTGAAACGCCTGCAGCCACCCGTTCGGTAACCGGGAATGTTTGCTTAGAAACAAGGTAGCCGTAAATAAGTGTAGGAATAAGCATTACTGCTACCTGTACCTGCCATGGCTCAAGGCCGGCAATTTTGCCAATTCCTGCTTTGTTATAAGCAAATACAATTAATGTACCCAGCACAATGCCTCCGGGAAACCACAAATGAAAATGGTTCAGTTTGGTGGTTTTGTTATCGGGGAATATAGCTGCCACCAACGGATTACAGGCAGCCTCTACGGTGCCATTGGCAATACCAATTAAAAGAGTTGATAAAAATAAAGTCCAGTAACCGGTGGCAAAAACCGTTAATAAAATGCCGCTCATGTGAAATAAACAAGCGAGCAGCAACAATTTTTTCATGCCGATAATATCAACGATCATTCCGCCGATAATAACAGCCAGCGGAAAACCCCAGAAAGCTGTTGCAGCAATGGTTCCCAGTTGTGAAGCACTCAGGTGAAAATTTTCACCCAACTGATTTAATATGCCGGCACGAATGCCAAAGGATAAAGATGTAACTAACAGGGCTAAACAACTGGCCCAAAACAGTTGCCCACGGTGAATGGTTGGTTGTTGCATGGCAAGAAATCTTTTGGTTAATAAATGGTTCCTAATTGATAATTTTTAAAGTTTTTATCGAACCACCGTAACTTTATCAAACACTAATGTAAATTCGTTAGACTCAAATAAGCATGTAAATGTAATTTTTTATTTTAAAACAAATCCTTTTTCACTTTTTTCTAATCTCTTTTTCATGAACAGAAAATTACGAATGGGAATGGTTGGTGGAGGCAAAGATGCCTTTATCGGCGCTATTCACCGCATTGCTGCCAACATGGATGGTCTTATTGAATTAAGCTGCGGCGCATTAAGTCATCATCCCAATGTAGCAAAGGAATCAGGCAAAATGTTATTTCTTCCCGACGATCGCACATATACGAATTACGAAGATATGATTAAGGCTGAAAGTAGTTTAGCAGCCGATAAACGTATGGATTTTGTAACGATCGTTACACCCAACTTTGCGCACTTTGCTCCGGCTATGATGGCGCTCGATCACGGCTTTCATGTAGTGATAGAAAAGCCCATGACCTTCACATTGGATGAAGCTAAACAACTTCAAAAGAAAGTACAGGAAACCGGTTTGCTGTTATGTCTTACACATACCTATTCGGGTTACCCGATGGTAAAGCAGGCACGCTATATGGTGCAAAACGGCGCATTGGGAAAGATTAGAAAAGTATATGTTGAATATCCGCAGGGATGGCTGAGCAAACTTAGTGAACGCGAAGGCAACGCACAGGCCGCCTGGAGAACCGATCCCAAACGTTCGGGCAAAAGCGGTTGCATGGGCGATATTGGTACACACGCTGCACACCTCAGCGAATATATCACCGGATTAAAGATCACCCATCTTTGCGCCGATCTGAATATTATGGTAGAAGGCCGCGCACTCGACGACGATGGTAATGTGTTATTAAAGTTCGATAACGGTGCCGCAGGAGTGCTGATGGCATCGCAGGTAGCAGCCGGTGAAGAAAATGCATTAAAGATTCGTGTATACGGCGAAAGAGGCGGCATTGAATGGGCGCAAATGGAACCCAATACACTTATTGTAAAATGGCTCGATCAGCCCACACAAATATTGCGCGCCGGCGGCAATTACACCAACCTGTTATCGAGCTTCGCTACCCATAACTGCCGCACACCTGGCGGGCATCCCGAAGGTTACCTCGAAGCATTTGGTAATATTTACCGCAATTTTGCTCTTACATTATCGGCACATATCAATGGAGAAGAACCTTCCAAAGAAATGCTCGATTTCCCACGGGTTGATGAAGGTGTTCGTGGTATGGCATTTATCGATAACGTTGTAAAGAGCAGCACCAGTAAAGAAAAGTGGACTTTGTTTGAAGTGTAATTAAACGCACCAAATTTCAAATACCAAATTCCAAATCACACATGCGAACAATAAAAGGACCCGGAATTTTTTTAGCTCAGTTTATGGGCGATCAGGCACCGTTCAACTCACTGAAATCAATTTGCCAGTGGGCAAAAAGCCTTGGCTTTGCAGGTGTGCAAATACCTTCGTGGGACAGCCGTTGTATTGATCTGCAAAAGGCCGCTGAAAGCAAAACCTATGCAGATGAAATTAAAGGCATCGTAAAAGAATGCGGACTTGAAATAACGGAACTGTCAACGCATTTGCAGGGACAACTGGTAGCAGTTCACCCTGCCTATGACGCTTTATTTGATAGCTTTGCACCCGAAGCATACCGTAACAATCCAAAAGCCCGCACCGAATGGGCTGTGCAACAATTAAAATATGCCGCCAAAGCCTCACAAAACCTGGGACTGAATGCTCATGCCACTTTTAGCGGCGCATTGCTATGGCCAACTGTTTATCCCTGGCCACAACGACCAGCCGGACTTGTTGAAACAGGCTTCAAAGAACTGGCCAACCGCTGGCTGCCTATATTGAATTACTTTGATGAATGCGGTGTGGATGTTTGTTACGAAGTGCATCCGGGTGAAGATATACACGACGGTATTTCATACGAGATGTTTTTACAACATACCAATAACCATGCACGGGCCTGCCTGTTGTACGACCCATCGCACTTTGTGTTACAATGCCTCAATTATCTCGAATATATCGACAACTACCACGAACGCATTCGTATGTTTCACGTAAAAGATGCAGAGTTTAACCCCACCGGTAAACAGGGTGTGTATGGTGGCTATCAAAGCTGGATCGACCGGGCAGGCCGTTTCAGATCGCTGGGCGATGGTCAGGTAGATTTTAAATCGATCTTTAGTAAACTAACGGCATACGATTATGCGGGGTGGGCCGTGCTGGAATGGGAATGTTGTATAAAACACCCCGAAGACGGCGCAGCCGAGGGCGCAGTTTTTATTAAAGACCACATTATTCGGGTAACTGAAAAAGCATTCGATGACTTTGCAGGTACAGGCAGTGATGAAAAATTTAACCGGTCGATATTGGGTTTGCAATAATATAATCAGCTAAACAAGTATCTTGCACAATTCCTGAACTAAAATTTTGTTTCGATGAAGAAAATATTCGTCTTCGCTGCTTTTTGCACTGCAATGGTAGCCTGTAACTCTTCTGATAACAAAGGTGCCGAAAAAGCGGCCGATACCAGCAGCAAGGCAGCTGCCGGTGGCCCTGTTGCCAGCGCCGATGAAAAAGGACTGGAAATGATCGGCGCGCTCGATTGTACTACCTGCCATAAGATCGGCGAAAAGAACATCGGTCCTGCTTATACCGATGTATCTAAAAAATACGAAGCAACAGAAGCAAATATTGATACGCTTGCTCATAAAGTGATTGCCGGCGGCTCAGGCAACTGGGGCACAGTGCCTATGACCCCGCACCCAACGCTTAGCCTTGATAGTGCTAAAGAAATGGTTCGCTATATTCTTTCGTTAAAAAATAAATAAGTTGCTGTTACCCTGCCACCACCGGCAGGGTAATTTTTTTGATGTACTTATGAAAAAAACATTCATCGCCTTATTCCCGGTTGTGTTGATGGCCTGTGCTACAGCAACCAAAACAACCAGCTCATTAAACACATTAAGCGAAAAGGAAAAGAAAGAAGGCTGGCAGTTATTATTCGATGGCACTTCGAAAAACGGCTGGCATATTTACAATAGCAAATCAGATGGCGGCGCCTGGACGGTGAATGCCGGCATTCTGTATCTTGATCCTGTTGCCAAACAAAAAGGTGGCGGCGGAGGTGATCTGGTTACCAATGAAACATATGAAAATTATGACCTGAAGCTTGAATGGAAAATTGATTCGGCCGGTAACAGCGGTATCATTTTTTTAACACAGGAAGATCCTAAATATGGTGCATCCTATTTAACCGGGCCCGAAATGCAGATCATCGATAACAATGGTCATCATGATGCAAAGATCAATAAACATCGTGCCGGTGATTTGTACGACCTGATTGCAGCCGATCCTCAAAACGCCAATGACTGGGGACAATGGAATCAGATAGAGATGATCGTTAATAATGGTTCGCTTGAATTATATCAAAACGGTAAAAAAGTTGTTGCAACAACTATGTGGAATGATAACTGGAATAATTTAGTTGCCAGCAGCAAGTTTAAACAATGGGCCGATTTTGGAAAATTTCACAAAGGTAAAATCGCCTTACAAGACCATGGCAATGGGGTTGCGTTCAGAAATATTAAGATCAGAAAATTATAAATGCATATTGCCTTTACAGGCTTACGGCAAAGGGTGGGTCATCTGCACAAAAGGTGGCCCACCCTTTGTGCTTTACAACCCAACATATGTGGAATAACAGTTGCATAACAAAATCGTACTTGTAGCACATTAATTAATAACCATAACAGTCACAATAATTTTTACCTTTAGTTACTTCATTTTAAAATCAACTAAAATCGTATGCGCCTAACTTTTGCTGTATTAGTACTGGCTGCTGCTATTGGTGGCTGCCAGTCGAACACCAACACAAAACCAGCCGAAACCGACACTACAAAAAAAGATACCATGGCAGCAACACCTGTTGATACTACCAATCGGTTATCCGATGCTGAAAAAAATGCCGGATGGCAATTGTTGTTCGATGGTGCTTCGAAAGGCAATTTCCATGTATTTAATAACAAAACCGACGGCTCGGCCTGGCAGGTAACCGATGCACAACTGCACCTTGATACTACCAACAAAAAAGATGGCAAAATTACCGGTGGCGGCGACCTTGTTACCAATGATGAGTATGAAAATTTTGACCTGAAGCTTGAATGGAAAATTGATCCGGGTGGTAACAGTGGCATTATGTTTTATGTGCAGGAAGGACCTAAATTTCAGGAAACTTATCATACGGGACCCGAAATGCAGGTGTTAGATAATGAAAGGCACCCCGATGCTAAAATTATTAAGCACCGTGCCGGAGATCTGTACGATCTTATTACCAGCGCACCGGAAACAGTTAAGCCGGCGGGCCAATGGAACCAGGTTGAAGTAATATCAAACAAAGGATCGCTCGAATTTCATCTCAACGGCACCAAAGTGCTCAGCACTACTATGTGGGATGATAACTGGAAAAAAATGATAGCCGCCAGCAAATTCAAACAATGGCCTGGTTTCGGCACCTATAAAAAAGGAAGAATTGCTCTGCAGGACCATGGCAATTCGGTGTGGTACAGGAATATTAAGATTAAGACCTTATAAATTGTTTGATGGCTGAATTGTTTGATTGTTATTGACTCTGAAATTTATACAGGCTGCCAATATTCAGGCAGGCTTAAAATTCAACAGCCCAACCATCAAACAATTCAGCCATTCAACCATCTAAATTTTCGGCAACACATATCCATTATTATACTGCTTCATCAGATACTGCTCATTCACTTTATCATCGGTAAACTTACCCGCTTCTTTATCCCACACCAACCGTTGGCCGCTTCTGAACGAAATGTTTCCCATTTGCGCCACCGTTGCCACATGCGCGCCTGCCTGTATAGAGCAGCGCAGCTCATCGGTTTTTCGCGACTTCACCACATCGATAAAATTCTGCATATGCTTCTGCAAACCATTGTCGACCGGTTTTGCAAAGGCCTTGCTTGCTTTATTTTTACTTTGTGGTTCTTCCAATACTTCCCATCCGCCACGGTATAGCACCAGCGTTCCGTTATTGCCAATAAATGCAATGCCGTGATTTTTTCCATACGAACCATTGTCGATGCCCATGGCCGAATCCCATACCAGGTTGAATTTGTCGAACTCGTAAAGGGTTGTCAAAGTATCGGGTGTTTCCTGCGCCAGATCGGGATAGGCGAATTTGCCACCGAGGGCAGCAATTGATTTAGGCACATCGGCCTTCATACCCAACAGCGCATAATCGAGCAGGTGCACGCCCCAGTCGGTCATTAAACCACCGGCATAGTCCCAAAACCACCTGAAATTAAAATGAAAACGGCTGGCATTAAAAGACCGTATGGGGGCCGGGCCCAGCCACATCGCATAGTCAACACCGGCAGGCGGATTGCTGTCGGGCACTACCGGTTCGGGGCGCATCCATCCCTGATAACACCAAACCTTTACGGTTCTGATCATGCCCAGCTGACCACCTTGAACGTAATCTACCGCATCTTTAAAATGCTGCTGGCTCCGTTGCCACTGACCGGCCTGCACAACTTTGTTATATCGTTGCTGGGCTGCCACCATGATACGGCATTCAACAATTGAATTGCCAACCGGCTTTTCAACATACACATCTTTGCCCGCTTCGCAGGCATGTATCATTTGCAAAGCATGCCAGTGATCGGGGGTACCGATAATCACAAAATCAATATCTTTTTGCTCAAGCAGCTTACGGTAATCATTGTATGTTTTTACCTTCGAAGTATCGATATTCATTTTTGCCAGCTCGCTCATTCTTTTATCAAGAACGTTCTTATCTACATCGCACAAGGCAGTTACATTTACGCCAGGCACTTTTAAGGCGGCTGTTAAATCAACCCATCCCATGCCATTTATACCTATAGCGGCCACGTTTAACTGATCGGATGGGGCCAGGCGGTTTTTAAATATGGCAAAGGCTTTATTGTCGAGCGACGATAAAACAGTTCCCCCTGCAAGCAACATACCGGCGTTTTGCAGAAATTTTCTTCGATGGATCATGTTTAATAGTTATAAGGTTATGAAATAAGTCGGAAAGTCCGGAAGTCAGTAAAGTCAGAAAGAAAAACGCATCCACTCTACTGTCTGTCTTTCGGACTTCCGGACTTTCGGTCTTTCGGACTACTTAATGATATTCTTCTTCAGGTATGCAATACTTTTAGCCGTGCTTTCAAGCGGTGGACCGGGGCACACATCCTGCTCAACAAAGAAGTACTTCATGCCGCTTTGTTTGGCGTAATTGAATATCTTTTTGTAATTGATAACACCGCTGCCTACTTCGGTAAAAAACTTTTTGGGCGTGTTGTCCATGTCTTTCACGTGCCACATGGCAAAGCGACCGGGATATTTTGTAAACAGGGCAATGGGATCTTTGCCGGCTTTGGAAGCCCAGTAAATATCCAATTCAAAAAACACCAGTTTGGGATCTGTTTCTTTTAAATAAATATCAAAGCCTGTTTTACCTTCTACATTGGCAAATTCAAAATCGTGGTTATGATAAGCCAGCTTCATACCGGCTTTTTTACAAATTTCACCGGCCTTGTTTAGTCCGGCAGCCACTTTTTTAAAATTATCGGCTTTGTTACGGTATTGTTCTTCGAGCCAGGGAATAACAATAAACTGCTGTCCTATGGCTTTGGCATCATCCACAGCGGTTTTCCATTTATCTTCCCAGCCGTTTTGTAAAAATATACTAGCGGGAAATGTATGTCCGCTGGGGGATGTTAAACCGTTTGTTTTTAGCGTGGCAATCAGTTCGGCCGCATTCAAACCAAACCATTTGCCATCGGCATAGCCAAAGGTTTCAACAGTTTTATAGCCTTGTGCAGCCACTTTTGCCAAAGTGCCTTTGGCATCTTTGCCCATTTCGTTGCGCAGGGTGTATAATTGCAGCCCAATTTTTTGTTGTTCTTTAAACCATTCTTCCTTGTTGATGAGTAAACCGGCGGTAAGCACAGAAGTTTGCCGAATAAAATCGCGACGGGTTGGCATAACAAATCGTTTTAGTGAAATTACTTAAAATTTCACTTGTATTGATTATGTTACAGCAGATGGGTAGTTACAGTAAAAAAAGTATCAGGCCGTAGCGGAAACACGTGCTGAATCCTCTGCAACAAGAACCTGAAACCAGGCAATTGATATTAACAAAAATGATTCTTTGTTTACAGGCTGGTGAAGCAGTACCTCGCCGCGATTGTTTTTTGAAAATGAGTTGGATTTCAGTTGTATTACTGGTTCATTTTTATCATTGAACCAGTTCCATCTTTTTTTCCAGAAGCCAACCGGTTTTAAAAACCAGTTATTCCGTTCATCGCTAGTAAAGGTGAGCTTGTTATCCCAGCATAATTTAATGCGGCTTTTGGTATAGGGCGATTGCTGTGCATCTACTTCAAGAAACTGTTTAAAAAAACCGGTTTTTTTAAACGTCCAGGTCAATTCTCCGAAACTGGCTTTGGCTTTATAGCAAAAGGCTTTTTCAAAATTCAGCACACCTACAACTTTATTATTTACGCAGAACTGAAAATAACGTTTAAACGTGTGCGGTTTTTGAATTTGTATTTGAAGCTCAGGTATTGACATAAAATAAGATTTTCTTTTGCCAATTGCCTGTTCCGTCTTCCGCCACTATGCTCTGGCGTATGTGCCTAAGCTAAGGCGGCACTTGGGTCGCGTAGTTTCAGCAAATAAAGGCCGGCAGGCAGTTTTACCTTTGCTTATTGTTCATTCACTATTCCCTTACTCAACTTCTTCCATCTGATACAGCAATTCCTTCAGCTTTTGAATATGCTGACCGTACATTTTATTAATCAGCCAGCGGTTTACAAAATAGGTGCTGATGGTAAGACCAACTCCAATGGAAACAAACAAAAAGAAAAAGCGGCTATTGGTAATATGATTTACGATAGGAATTTGTGAAACTGCAACAACACCTCCATCGGTCGGCAGATCGTTTATCGGTGCAGTACCCGGACTATCCATTAAAATAATAATTCCGGCAGCAAAATAAGCAAGGGGGGTAAGAATGGTTCCGGCAATAAAATAAAAGCGAACGTATTTTTCGAGTGTAACCAGTTGTTGTTTCAGATTTGATTTCACTTCGCAGGCCACACACTGCATTTGTTTCAGCAGTTTGTTTTTGTGATAGTAGTAAAATAAAAAAGCAAGGCCTACAAAAAACAACAATAAAGCAAGTTCCCAGTATAAACGCTGATAAGTTATAATGTACCAGATGGTAAGTGTATAAATTATCAGTAAGGCGGCAAGCTCCCTGTTCAGGTTGCGTTTCAACCTGGTGATTGCACTCTGCGACCGTTTTTGCAACATGGACAAAATAGGTACTTCTTCTTTGCCTGGTCGCAGATCCTGTTCATCGAGGTTTTTCCATAAATCTTTCAGGCTATCCAACTCCATGTTCAACAGATTTAGTGAGTTTACGTAATTTTTCTTTGATCCGGTTCATTTTCACTCTCAGGTTATTTTGATTAATGCCTAAAATATCTTCCATTTCTTCGTAACTCTTGTCTTCGAGGTACAGCATCACAATAGCCTTTTCTATTTCAGTAAGATGGTTAATAGCTTTGTATAGTTGCTGCAATCGTTCTTCCCGTTCATTATTATACTGTATATCCTGAATTTCGGTTGGCAATGATTCCGGCTCTACGGATTTTATGTGCTTTTTTTGTTTGCGCAGGTCAGATATTGCCGTATTCAGGGCAATACGATATAGCCAGGTGCTGAATTTTGAATCGCCCCTGAATCGTGGATAAGCGCCCCAAAGTTGTATTACGATTTCCTGGAACAGGTCCTGTTTATCGTAATCAGATGAGCAATACAAATTGCACACCTTGTACAACATAGCCCGGTGTTGATGCACTAATGCCACAAACTCATTTTGATTAAGTTTTGCCTGCAAAAGTTTTTGGTTTTAGCGAAAAGATACCAAATTGGTCGGCTAAATACACAAAAAATTACAGTTGAAACACCTTTTTTTCCTGAAACTGAGGTCTGAAGTCCGAAGTCGGAGGTCGGAAACCTGTTGCGACGTATTTTCCCTGAGGATTTCCGCCTTTCCGTTTTTCGGTCTTTTCTGACTTCCGACTTCAGTGTCGTATTTTGCAGTCACTTATGAAAAAAATTTACCATCTGGGAAATTGCACTACCTGTCAGGCCATTATCAAAGAAACAGGCATTAATAATAAAGGCTTTGAAATGCAGGATATTAAAACAGAAGCCATTACACCGGCGCAGCTCGATGCCATGAAAAACATAACCGGCAGCTACGAATCGCTGTTTAGCCGGCGGGCAATGAAATACAAGGAAATGGGTCTGAAAGATAAGGCCCTTACAGAAACCGACTACCGGCAATTGATTCTCGACGAGTACACTTTTTTAAAGCGCCCCGTAACCATCATTAACGATAAAATATTTGTTGGCAGCGAAAAGAAAACTGTTCAGGCCCTGAGTGATAAGCTCAAAGATGACTCGATGGCTTAATGGCTCATTGGCTGTTGAACCCGGTAATCAACCAGGTTGATACATAATTCAACCTGCTGCCCAAAGGGTTACAAACAATCAAACTATTTAGCAATCAAACCATCAGGAAGCCCCATTCTTCAGCAACGACATTCGAAGGGCTTCAAAATTTATAACATTTACTTTCACTAACCCGGGTTTACCGGCATAATCACCGGCAGAGCTGTATAAATAATGTTCGGGCTCGGCCACTATTCCATCACGCACCGGATTTTCATGTATATATAAAACCCGTTCCTGTAATTTATATACCTGTTTAAAATCGATAAATGACGGGTTGGTGCAACTTTGCCACAATTGAAATTTTTCAATTTTTTTAAGGCTCAAACTGAAATTCTCAAACCGTTGCAACATCCAGGCACGCCGAAGATCGGGTTCAATATCTATAGCTTCAAGAATCTTTGTGGTAGTATATTTTTTAAACTCTTTTTCAATCATGGCAAGTCCCGAACCGTTGTGGGCCCTTGCCAGTATATGCAGGTGATTGGTCATTAAACACCAGGCATACACGGTAAACTTTTTTGTTTCGATGCAAAAATTTAAAGCATCTACAATTGCTTGCTTGTAAGTAGGTCTTATAAACACATCAATCCAATCTACTACATTAAAAGTAAGATAGGAGCAATCCTGTTGGTTAAGACCCTGGTTTTTATTTTTATTGATCATACCAGCGTGCTTTTATCAACAATACATTAATAAAATGAATACATCGGGTGATATATAATTATTCCTTTCTATTGAATTGGATCCCGGGTGCGGAAAACACTAATAATCAGGCTCAGAAATAAATTGAAGAATTTAAGGAATGTAATATACTAAATGTTACTTATAAAAAACGCTCATGTTAATACAGGTTTTATAATAAATACACGGATGGCAATGAAGTTTTACCATTAAAATTTGCTTAAACGTTTAAATTGGTTAAAAGGCCCATCAGTTAAGCAATTCATGCCATTTCATAGATCAATTGTTAAATGAATCCTATTTCCAAATCAGGCGGTCGGCCATATGGGTCAGTGATGATAATGTCACTGTTTTGACGCCTTTATCTTTCCTCGCTTTCGACTCCTTTAATTTTTAATATCCTTTAATTCCATGCGGCTTTATTTCATTCAACATATCTGACTTTATGACTCTCTTACTTCCAGTTGTCGAGCTTAACCCGTTGCCTGGGATGGGCACTGCTGTACACATAATGTTGCGGATCATCTACCAGTTTTGATGAAACCGGCAGATTCACTACATCGGTTACATGCCGGGCAAACAATTCTGAACTGTCGAGAACAACGGGATGGTTACCAAACTGCCAGAAGTGATGTTCAGCATCGTGCTGATACCGGTTACTGTAAAAATGAAATAAGCGCATCATCCATTCTTTGCGCTTTTCATCGGGGTTTTCAGAAATCGATTTAAGAATCTGCTTGGCACTGCCGTTTTTAAACTCTCTTAAAATAGTAGAAATATGTTTTTTCTTTGAGGAGGCAACGATAGATATGTAACTGGGCATTAGTACGTATTCATAAACATGCAGACTTTTGTTATCGATACAATAATTTAAATGGTCGATAAGAATATCACAATAAGCATGGCATGTGAACACATCGATCCAGCCAGAAACACTTAAAGTTACTACGTAAGAGCCGAAGGGTGGGGGTTTTTCGTACATTCATATAAGGTAGTAAAGTTTTGGGATTATACCAATCCCGTATCGGTTCTTTGTAAGGGTTCACACGGTTTTTGACATTAATCAACTAATAAGTTATACAAACTCAATTACTTACCCGAATCAGGTCACGCGGCGCTTACAGAGTCCCGGTAACCGGTCTGCTGATGCTAAAATTTTGAAGGCTTTTGCATTTATGGCATAGTTATCGGGGAATATTCTGCTTCAAATATCCATGTCCAATGAAGAATCTGTTACTGCTTTGTTTTGTGGTATTGACGGCAGCTGGTGTAAAGGCGCAGCGTGTTCAGGTTGAACTTTTGGGCGGCGTTTCAAATTACCAGGGCGATTTGCTTCCCATCGTGTTTACTTTTCGGCAGGCGCAACCAGCCTTTAATGCCAATGTAAAATACCAGCTATCCAATCATTTTTATGTACGAGGTGGCATTGCGGCCGGCGCCGTAAGAGCCGATGATAAAAAGAACCGCGATTACCTCCGGATCCGCAACCTGAACTTCCAGTCGCGCATTGCTGAAATAAACGTGGGACTTGAATATGATTTGATCAGTCTTGAAAAATTTCCGGTTACACCATACTTCTTCACGGGCATTGGCCTGTTTCATTTTAATCCATATACATACGATCAAAGCGGTCAAAAAATTTACCTGCAAGCCTTAAGCACTGAAGGCCAGGGATTGCCCGAATATCCCGGTCGAAAACCTTATTCCCTAACCCAACCCTGCTGGCCGCTGGTAGCCGGCATTAAATACGAGCCTTGCATCAATCTGCAAATTTCGGTTGAGTTTGGTTTTCGTAAGTTGTTTACCGATTACCTCGATGATGTAAGTAATACCTATGTTGATGAAGCCGTACTGTTAAACGAACGGGGCGCCAAATCGGCCGAATTATCTTATCGTGGCGACGAGCTTCCCGGTGGCGATCCCAATTACCCGAAAGGATTGGTAAGAGGCAATAAAAATGAAAAAGACTGGTACTACTTTACAGGGCTGAAACTCACTTTCAGGTTGGGAAATGGCGGCATTTGCAATATCGGCCGGGGTTCTTCAAAAAATATGCTGGGCTGCCCGAAAGCCTGGTAACCGGCACTCTAAATATATACTTATCAAGTCATTGCATACTTCGTCGACAAACATATTTTATCGGTCTTCAGGCTGTTTATCTACAATTAACCTGCGTTTGTCGTAACCGTTAGTATAACCGGCTACTTTATAATTTCAGGCCTTATTTAATCAATAGTTTTATCTGGTTAATTCATTCAGTAAAGCTATAGTCATGAAAAAAGTTCTCTTTGTGCTTATCACCTGCACTATTATGCAGGCGCCTGCTTTTGCCCAGCATAAACAACGCGTATCGCCACCCTGGGTATCCGACAAAGGGTGGTGGGTGGTTGAAAGCAATATTCATTCACCCAAACAACACATCGTTTATTTTTACAACAACGAAGGCGTGCTGGTTTATAAAGAAAAACTCGAAGGCATTCGCCTTAAACCCGAAAAAGAAGCCACCAAAATGCAGTTAAAAGATGTACTTGAAGCTTCGGTACTAGCCTGGGAACAGCAACACCTGTTAAAGGAAAACGAATCGCTGGTTATAAACCGGCTGCGAAAAAAATAACGTTCATCCGGTCATCCACATTAAAACTCTTTTGTCGACGAAAAACTGATATACAGCGATATTAACACCCCCGACCCGCTTTACAACAAAAAGGGAATGTAATTTTAATATATGCAATCCATATTGCAATACCCTTTTATATTTTCCGACGAGCCAAAATACCGCATTCGCCGGCATCTGGCTTTTTGGGTGTTCTGGTGGCTGGTTCAGGGGGTGCTGTATTCTGTTATTGGTTTTCCGGAAAAGTATGGATATCTATTACTATTGCTATGCTCTATTCTTGAATCGTTGGCATATATGATAGCGCATATATCTCTTTCATATGCCCTCATGTATTTTGTAATTCCACGATACCTGCTCAAACAAAAATACATTCATACAGCAATTTGGGTATTTATATGTTTTTTAGGAACAGCGCTCATTTCAATCGCTATTTCTGTTACTATCATTCCCGAAATAGAGAGAATCATTTTAAATGAAGATGCTTCCCATCACTATTTACGCATGCGGGCCACTACCCAATTTCACTTGTCGCTTATGGCCGGATTACGGGGCGGCATTACAATCGGAGGTATTGCCGCTTCCATTAAATTAATGAAACACTGGTATGTAAAAGAACAACGCAACCTGCAGTTGCAAAAAGAAAATGCCGAGGCAAAGTTGCAATTGTTGAAAGCACAGGTTCATCCGCATTTTTTATTTAATACACTTAATAACATTTATTCACATACGCAAAACACGGCACCGGTGGCTTCGCAACTGGTAATGGGCCTGTCGGATATGTTGCGATTTATGTTGTATGAATGCAACCAGCCGCTTGTTCCTTTATCAAAAGAATTAAAAATGATTCAGGATTATATTACGCTTGAACAAATTCGCTACGATGATCATCTCGATGTACACATTGACCTGCCTGCCGAAACAAACAATTTAGGCATTGCTCCCCTGCTGCTATTGCCCTTTGTTGAAAATTGCTTTAAACATGGCACCAGCCATATGCTGGAGCAACCCTGGCTGAATTTGCAGGTAACGCTTGAACAAAATAAACTGTATGTAAAGCTGATGAATGGCAAAACAAATAAGGTGGTGAATGATAATCATAATGGTATTGGCATCAGCAATGTACGTAACCGCCTTGCCCTGTTATATGCCGGTAAACACGAACTGACTATTTCTGATGAAGAAGATGTTTTTATTGTAAATCTCTGGCTGCAGCTGGAGCTAATGCCAGAGGTTAAAAAACAAAGCGGTACATTTAAGCTTACCTATCATGAATGACCCGAGAACCATACGTTGTTTAATTATAGATGACGAACCACCAGCACGCGAAATTATTCGCCGTTATGTTCAGGATGTACCCACCCTGCAGCTTGCCGGTGAATGTGCCAATGCAATTCAGGCATTGACCGTTTTACAACAGCAACCGGTTGACCTGTTATTTTTAGATATACGTATGCCGCAGTTGAACGGTACCGATTTTATAAAAACACTCAAAAATCCGCCGAAGGTTATTTTTACCACTGCTTTTTCAGAATATGCTTTGGAAGGTTATGAACTGGATGTAGTTGACTACCTGATGAAACCAATCCGGTTCGACCGTTTTTTAAAAGCAGTAAATAAAGCTTTTCCAATGCACGCTGTTTCAACCGAAATGAAACCGGCTACTGCGGATGTAACAGAAGAAAAGAAAAACGAAAGTTTTGTTTATTTCAGGGCCGACCGTAAAATGGTAAAAGTGATGCTGGATGATATTTTATATATCGAAAGCATGAAGGATTATATAAAAGTATTTACGCTGAACGGAGTTATTATCACCAAACAATCTATCAGTTCGGTTGAGGCCATGCTGCCCGATAAATTATTTATTCGCACACACCGGTCGTTTATTGTGGCTCTTAACAGAATAAAATCATTCACCAACGAAATAATTGAAATCGACAAAACCGACATTCCTATTGGGAAATTATACCGGAATGGCGTGATGAAGATGCTGTCGTGACGTGAAACGTAAAACGTGAAATGGCAAACGGGAAATATAAAATATCGCTGCCGTTTCACCTTTGCCGTTTCACGCCTGACTTAACTAATGATCCTCAGCTTGGCATAATTAAGCATAATCTTTTTTTCGCCATTCAGTTCAAACTTCACAGTTGCAATGGGATTGTGCGCGCTTCCTTCCATTTTCACCACTTCACCAAATCCAAACTTCTGGTGCTCGACCCGCTGACCTACCTGTAAATTCGAAATGTCACTGGCAACAAAATCGGCCGAGGGCACATGTTCAACAGCTTTTTGCTGAGGCTTGGGCGCTACGTATGAAGGCGTTGTGTTTGTTTTCTTCGACGGAGGGGGGCCATATTTTTTCTCTGCCTGATTGGCCTGGTTGCCCCAACCGCCACCGCCATGCATTCTGTCGAAGGCACTTCCGCCGCCGCCCCAGTTGCCCTGGTTGCGCATTCCGCCTCCGGCATAACTTCTGTCTAAATATTTTTCGGGTAATTCATTGATAAAACGGCTTGGTTCATTTTGCACCAGGCTGCCAAATCGATAGCGGGTGTTGGCATAGGTGATCCATAGTTTTTCCTTTGCCCTTGTTATCACCACATAAAACAAACGGCGCTCCTCTTCAAGCTCTTCGCGGGTGTTAATCGCAAGCGCATTGGGGAAAAGCATTTCTTCAAGACCGGCAGCAAACACACAACCAAACTCCAATCCTTTTGCTGCGTGAATGGTCATCAGTTTTACCGTATCGGCATTGGGATCTTTTTCATCGGCATCGGTAAGCAGGGTAATCTGCTGCAGATAAGCGCCCAGTCCTTTATCGGTCACTTCACCTTCTTCGGTATCCGGACTTTCAGTCCACTCCTTAATACTGTTCAGCAACTCCTGCACGTTTTCGTACCGCTGAACCCCTTCGGTGCTTTTATCGTTAAATAACTCTTTTACAAAATTTGTTTGCTTGCCTACATGCACCGCAACTTCATAAGCGTTTTTGGTTTGCAGCATGCTGGCAAAGCTTTTGATCATCGTTACAAAATTGTCGATCGATTCGAGCGTACCTGATTTAAAACCAAATTCGCGGGCGCGTTCAATTACTTCCCACATGGAGATGTTCTGCTCATTGGCAATCAGTACCGTTTTATCGATAGTTGTTTTACCAATGCCGCGTACAGGATAATTGATAATACGCTTTAAAGCTTCTTCATCGCGCGTGTTTACGATAATGCGTAAATAGGCAACGTAATCCTTTATTTCCTTGCGCGAATAAAAGCTTACACCACCGTACATGGTATAGGCAATGCCCATGCGGCGAAGACTTTCTTCAAAAGCACGGCTTTGGGCATTGGTGCGGTATAAAATAGCAAAGTCGCGGTTGTTATAGTGATTGCGCAGCTTTTGTTCCTGAATGGTATCTGCCACATAACGGCCTTCGTCGTTATCGGTCATCATGCGCACCAGCCGTATTTTTTCGCCTTCGTTTTTGTCGGTCCACAAGGCCTTGGGTATCTGCCCTTTATTATTACTGATCACTTCGTTGGCTACTTCGAGAATGCTTTTTGTACTGCGGTAGTTTTGTTCGAGCATTACCACTTTAGCATCTTCATAATCTTTCTGAAACTGCAGAATGTTTTCAATCGTAGCGCCGCGAAAACTATAAATGCTCTGTGCATCGTCGCCCACCACACATACATTTTCGTGCATAGCGCCCAGCAACTTAATAATTTCGTACTGGGCAGGGTTGGTATCCTGGTACTCGTCGATCAATATATATTTAAACTTGCGCTGAAACTTGCTGAGCGCTTCGGGCACATTCTTCAGCAGTTCATAAAATTTCAGCAACAGATCGTCGAAGTCCATGGCGCCGTTTTTAAAACAGCGTTTTACATAAGCATCAAAAATTTGTGCAATAGCCGGGCGATTATTGCGCATATCTTCCTGCTGAATGGCATAATCATTTGCGTATTCAGCCGGACCCACCAGGGCGTTTTTGGCGCTGGAAATACGGTTGTAAACAGTTGCAGGTTTATAATGCTTATCGTCTAAGTGCAGTTCATTCACCACTGTTTTCACCACGCTTTTGGCATCGTCGGTATCGTAAATGGTAAAATTATTCGGATAGCCTATTCTATGCGCTTCGCCGCGTAAAATGCGTGCGAATACGCTGTGAAAGGTGCCGATGTATAAATTTCTTGCTTCGTTGTTACCCAGAATTTTTTCAATACGCTCCTTCATTTCTTTGGCAGCCTTATTGGTAAAAGTGAGCGCAAGAATGTTAAATGCATCTACGCCCGTTGCCATCAGGTGAGCAATACGTGTTGTAAGAACTTTGGTTTTACCACTTCCGGCACCTGCCACAATCATTATCGGTCCGTCTTTATGTAGTACAGCTTCGCGCTGTTGTTCGTTTAACCCCTGTAAATAATCCTGCATAAAAAATAAATTATTACCGTTCAACCCGCTTTATAATGAACCGGTTGTATGGCTGCAATTTACGTGGTTCCCGGCATTAATGACGTTTGAATTAACTACTGTGGGTATTATGCAAATAAAAACGCCTCGCATTGCTGCGAGGCGTAAAAATTTTGCAACATTTCTTCCAAAAAGGAAAAAGTAATATGTAAGATGCGGAATTTATTTCCCGATCAAAAGCTTCAGATACATTGTACCTGTTACGCAGTTGTTTCTTCCAGCGCCAGCGCTTCGGGCTGGGGGGTGCAATTTTTAATGCTCAACTGAAATTTCGTGTTCAAACTAACCTGATAGTTGTTTGAAGCAAACAGGTTTTTGATGGTGGCGTCTTCGAGCATCACAGTAGCCAGGTCAAGGGCCAGCTGCGATGTGCTGATTACATTTGCCACTTTTCCATTGGTGTATTCAATGGTGAATTTGTATCCGGCTTTACGCGCAACACCGGCTTTTTCAAAATCCGGGCGATTAAGATTCAGGGTTTGATCATCTGCTGCCGATTTCTTCATTAAAATTCTGATAATGGGCAGGTACTTAAGCCAAATGTGGGTATACATTATAAAAAAAACGGTTTTACAATGGAATAAAAATCGATTTCTTCAATGGCAGCGAGCTTTTGCAAAGATGAGAATAATATTGCCGAAAAACGAAGGAAATTTAAAAAAAATGTAACGTTGAAAATGACATTAACATTTGCCAATGATTATTGCATCATTTAAATGATAATTTTCAACATTTTACTGCCAAACCCCTGTGCAAAGCCCATTTTGCGCGTTGCGGGTGTGTCATTTATCACTTGCAAGGGTGAAATTACCGGATCCGGCCTGCCATTTTCTTTTCCAGCCTGCCACTACTTCAGTTTTCCCACATGTTATCCTTTTTGTTAACATCAGGCGTATACGTACTTCCCAGCGAAATTGATTTAATTGTCTTTTTTACAGGAATCGAAAGCGTTACGCTTTTCGAGTTTTCCCAAACCGCAACTGAGCGGTGAGCACTTGTTTTTGATCCGTCGGTAAATGTAATGGTCACATCTACCGGAACCGGTTTATCGCCTTTATTTTCAATCAAAATATTGTATGCAGCGGGCTGTTTACTTACTTTTTTTATAGCCAGATCGGGAACGCCTTTGTCGAAAAACCATTTTTTCCAGAACCAGTTTAAATTTTTGCCGCTGCCTGTATTCATGCAATTAAAAAAATCGAATGGTATGGGGTGTTTGCCGTTCCATTGCTGAATGTAATAATGCAGGGCAACTGTAAAAAGCGAATCGCCCAGCAAATCTTTTACATACAAATACCCCAGTCCCGGTTTGGGGTAGGAATTTATAAAGAAAGAACCTCCGGTCATTTGCGTTGTGAGCGTATTGATGGGGGCATCTGTATCGGTACCTGCTAAATTTTCATACCCGTTAACGCCATAATCATCCTTAAGGCTCGTATCGATAATAGATGAAATAACCCATTCGCCAATAGTGGCCCAGCCTTCATCCATCCACCCGTATTTCGTTTCATTGATACCCATATAAAACGGAAACATGGTATGAAATATCTCATGATCTGCCAGTTCAATTGTTTCGGCCCTGCTTTCGAGTGGATTATCATTTACCATCATAGGATATTCCATCTGATCCAATCCATCGAACACGGTTTCGTGCGCGTACGGAAAAGGCCATTTTGGAAATACATAGCTCATGGCCCATACCGTTTTGCGTGAAAAATCAATTACCTCATAATAATCTTTATGCTTTGGATTGAAAACCGCATCAACCCGGGCTCTTCTTTTTGAAACGGGGTCAACGACCAGGCTGGTCGATTTCCACATATAATGATCGCTTACTGCAAAGGCAAAATCGGTAACATTATTAGCGGTAAACTTCCAGGTATTTGTTTGGTTTTGTTTGGTGATATTCTTTTGTTGCAGATCGGCAGTGTCAATAATATTCACCACACCATCCTGCTGTTCGGCCTGTTGCAGTCGCCGGCAATAGGTGTCACTTAAAACATCATTGCAATTGGTGAGATCGCCGGTTGCCCACACCACATAATTGGCAGGAACCGATACCGAAACATTGAAGTTGCCGAAATCGTTATAAAATTCCTGCGGACCAAGGTAGGGCTCCATATTCCAGCCATCTACATCGTCGTACACTGCAATACGCGGAAAAAAGTAAGCTATAAAATCAGCGCCCGGTTCAATTTCACCGGTTCTTATATGAGAAGTTTTATTGAGTGTATACGAATAATTTATGCTTAAGCGAATGGTACCACCGGGTAAAACCGGCGATACAGGCACCATCATATTGGTGCCGTCGATCCTCCATTTTGTGCTGTCTAATGCACTATTATTAATTTGTAACGCTGAAATATGAACGCCGTCGGTTATATCCTGCGGTTTCACCGGCATCATTCTTACATTTCCTTTTTTATATATGTTGGGATACAGCTTAAAAACTATTTGCTGTAATGTGTTCGGACTTTTATTGAAGTATTCAATTTCTACCGTACCATTTATTAACCGGGTATCGGGATTAAAATTTACATTGATGGTGTAATTGCCTGTATTTTGCCAGTATTTACTACCCGGCTGTCCGCTGCTGCTGCGGGTACCTTTTTCATAAGCTGAAAGTATATTGCGGGGAAGGGGCAATGCCACCTGCCCCTGCGAAATTGTGCTGAGTAAGAGAGCAAATAATACAAGCGACCTGGTTAAAAGCATCATGGATCTTTAATTATAGATAAATATACAAACAACAACCCATTGTAATGATAAACCCAACCTCTCTATAAACCGCTGGTACCATCGAATGCCATTAAATATAATGTTTTATAAATACTTTAAATGCCTTTACGTACAGGGATATACTAAATTGAAGCGTATGGCTGAATAATTGAAAGGGGCTTAAAAAAGAACAGGTTACAGGTTCGCTATAACACGAAACCTGTAACCTGCAACATATTCCTGACAGCCTGTTTAAGAGGCCGTTTTCTGTTTTTGCGGTTCCTTCGCTTTACGATGCTTGCTTTTCAGGTATTTTTCATAAACTACTTCACGCATCGGTTTATCAAACACTTTACCTTCTGTCCATGAAATAATATCCAGGTACGCAAAGGCTCTTGTTTCGTACCTGTTCTTTTCGAGGTGTTTGATCTTATTCAGAAATTTTTCCAGCTCGGGTTTCATTTCACGGGGGCTAACATAAAACGATGTTCGCAAAAACCGGAACATCTCTTCTTCTACTACCGTTAAATTTTTCATGCGGGCCATAAACCGGTAAACCGATTTGGTGAGCGATTCCATCAGCTCATAATTACCCATTTCAAAATGGGCCATCATGTGCAGCAGGCGGGCATAACATTGCAAATCGATGCGCAGGTCTAACGGACCGTTGATGATCCTTTGCAGGTAATCGATACACTTTTCGTAATTGCCGTTGCCAAAATGTAGGGTAGCAATTTTATAGTTGAATACCAGAATGCGGTGCTGGTCAACAAACAACAGCCCGTATTCCATCAGCTTTTCTTCAATTTCAGGCACCAGCGCCAATCCTTCGCGAAAAGTTCCCTGCATCAGGTGCTGATTAATTTTAGCGCTGTTAATATAAATAAAGGTGTGGATCCTGAAATTATCGTGGTGATTGGCTACCGGGGTTTTGGAAAACTCTTCAAATTGCTGCAGGGTAATTTCAAATTGTTTGAAGTTACGCAGGTCGAAATGCGCATTCAGCAAATTGTGCATGCCTTTCACATAGTGGCCTGTTTCAACTTCCTTCATCAGGGGTTGCTCGTTAAACAGGTCGATCCATTTTTGGCTATACCGGTAGTACATTAAAAAGTCCTGCTGAATAAACGCGTACCAGCAATAGCTTTGGTACAGGTATAACTTTTCGTAAAAACCGTTAACTGCATCAACATCACCCGGCAGGTAATTTTTGAAAAAGGTTTTCAGGTCCTGCTCATCGGATGCGTTGCGGGCATGACCATTGAGCACAAACCAGCGGTAAAGCAGGAGTGCCAGGTTCGAAAACCTGGTAACCCGGTCGATATGGCCGCTGATTTCAAGCGCCTCTTCGGTTAGTTCACGTGTTTTATCGGTTGAACTGCGGGTAATGTGAAGGGTTTCGATCTTTTTTTCAAGGGAAATAACCTGGGCCAGAAAATTAAATTTCTGGTTGGAGCGTGCGATTTCCTTAGCCTTTTCAAGAATCTTGAGGCTTTGCAGTTTTAATCCCTTATTGTAAAGCACGCGTGCATGATCGAGAAGCTCACTGAGTTGAAGATCAATATTTTCGGTAGCTTTTAACAGCCTAAGGCTTGCGAGTAACTGCTTATATAAATGTGTTTTTATATTGGCCAGCTGCGGTTTTTGAATATCCGGAAGCTTTTTAAGCAACAACTTTTCGTCATACTCGGGCAACTTATCCAGCGCATCAAATAACCGTATGATTTTCAAGTCTTCCTTAGCCGAACTTCTTTTTATATAAAGTTTAAAATGCCTTTTTTCCGACTTCTCCAGTGAATGAACCAATTGAAACAACGCGTCTGTAAATCGGTTGGACATAATTATGAAATTTGCCTGAAACTCAATACCGGTAAGGGTTTTAGGATTTCTTTCACGCTTTTGGCGTAATTAAACCGGTAGTAAGATGTTTTGAAAGGTACGGATTTACATCCTACTTTTGATTCAGCAAATGAGCAAAATGATAATGGGAAGCAATCGTTAGTGAAAAAGCAATCATTAGAGGCTCAAAAAGAATACGGCAAGTTAGTATACTGTATTCAAAAACGCAAGCAGATTTAACTCTTTTTTCATATGGCAAGCAATCGTTAGAGGCCAGCCGTTTCTACGGGTGGCTTTTTTTATTTGCCTCTGCTAAAATAGAAGTTATTTTTATTATTCCAACATTTTTATGATCTAAATCATATAAAAAGGCAAAAATTTCTTCTTTTTGGTCTAAAAACCTGACACAAGCTCCTCCTTTCTTCAAAAAATCTCCGCTGATCATATTAAAAATCACAATAAAAAGCCGAATTGCATATATTATATAATATGTAATATATTTCTTCTGCCATGCGGGTATAAAGCGATTCACACCGCAAAAAATTAGTTACTGTCTAAGGTCACAAATTGTGACCCTTAAGCATTTTAAGGCTTTTAACCTGAGGTAACATTTTGTGACTCGAATCTTTTTATTCTAATCAATTGATTTTAAACTCAATTCTTTCGCGATTGGCAAACTTGCTTAATATCATAAAATAATTGACGTTTTACCCGCATTACTTATCTTGCCTCAAAGTGAGGCGTCATGGCATTTTCTACCGATACATCTAACCATCTTTTTCAGCTGGCTGTTCGGTTTGTAAATCAAACAAACCGTCATATTTTTCTCACCGGTAAGGCGGGTACAGGTAAAACCACTTTTCTTAAATACATCCGGGAAAATACCTTCAAAAAAATGGCGGTGGTAGCGCCTACAGGCGTGGCGGCTATTAATGCAGGCGGTGTTACCCTGCACTCTTTTTTTCAATTGCCTTTTGGCTCATTTATACCCGGTCAGCATAGTGGCTGGAACAGCAACAATAACTTCAACACACCGCATACGCTTTTAAAAAACCTGCGGCTCAATAACGATAAACGGCAATTACTACAGCAACTTGAATTACTCATCATTGACGAGGTAAGTATGCTGCGGGCCGATATTCTGGATGAAATTGATTGCATTTTACGTCATTTCAGAAAACGCTTGTTTGAACCATTTGGCGGTGTGCAGCTATTATACATCGGCGATCTGTTTCAGCTGCCTCCTGTGGTAAACAACGAAGAATGGGAAACGCTGAAACATCATTACAGAAGTCCGTTCTTTTTCGATGCACAGGTAATACAACAAAAGCCACCATTATACCTTGAATTAAAAAAGATTTACCGCCAGCACGAACTGGATTTCATCAATGTGCTTAACAATATCCGCAACAACCAAACAACTGATGCCGACCTTGAACGCCTGCACCGGCATTACCTGCCCGGATACGAATCGCCCGATAATGAGCCATATATTACGCTTACCACTCATAATGCCAAAGCAGATACCATCAACCAGAACCAACTGAACAAACTGCCGGGAAAATTATATGAATTCAAATCAGAACTAAAGGGTGATTTTAATGAAAGGGCTTTACCGGCCGATGACAGGCTGCAACTGAAAGAAGGGGCGCAGGTAATGTTCATCAAAAACGATAAAGGCGAATCGCGAAGATTTTACAACGGAAAAATTGCCACTATTTCAAAAATCGGCAAAGACGATATTTTTGTTCGTTTCCCCGGCGATGAGTACGACATGTTGCTTGAAAAAGAAACATGGAAAAACATTAGGTATCAGTACAATAATGAAAAAGATAAGATAGATGAAGAAGAAGTAGGCACCTTTAAACAATATCCCATTCGACTGGCATGGGCTATTACTATTCATAAAAGCCAGGGACTTACTTTTGAAAAAGCCATTATCGATGCCGGCGCCTCTTTTGCTCCCGGTCAGGTTTATGTTGCATTAAGCCGTTTAACTTCGCTGCAGGGATTAATTCTTTACTCCCGTATTCAACCGCATTGCATTAATACCGATGAACGGGTGATTGAATTTACCCGTTTGGAAAAGGAAGAAGATCAGCTGGAGCAGGAGCTGCAGGAAGAACAAAAAACTTTTATTGCACGCTCATTACTGTTAACCTTCGACTGGATTAAATTAACAGATGCCGTTCAAATGCATTATGATGAGTATGAAGGTCGAACGCTGCCCGATAAAAATCAATGCATAATATGGGCAAAAGGGGTATTAGACAGTGTTGCAAAACAACAGGAAATGGCCGAAAAATTTACCAGGCAGCTCGATCAGTTATTGACGGCCGCCCCGCAGGATGGTTTTCAATATTTGCACCAGCGGGTTACAGCAGCGAGCACCTGGTTTATAAATGCCATGGATGAAACAGCTGCGGCTATACAAAGCCATATAAACGAAATAAAAATAAAGACGAAGGTCAGAAAGTATGTTACCGCCCTGCAGCAATTATATTTATTACCTGAACGTAAAAAGCATCAATTAAAACAGGCGGTACAAATTACCGAGGGACTATTAAAAGGAATAAATACAACCGCTTTGCTTGAACTGGTTGAAGAACAAAAAAAGTCGGAAGAAATTAAAGTAGTTGAGCAAACAGAAAAAATTACAGCCAAACCCAAAAAGGGCGATTCGCATCGCACCAGTCTTGAAATGTTCAGGGAAGGAAAAACCATTACCGAAATAGCTGAACTGCGCAATCTTGCCAAATCTACCATTGAAACCCATCTGGCTTCATTTATTATCTCCGGTGAAATTGACATAAAAGAAATAGTGCCTGAAGATAAAATAGCCATGATTCTTCAGGCACTTGAAGAAATAAATCCGCCAACATCGTCGACAGCCCCTGTAAAAGAAAAGCTTGGTGATGCGTTTTCTTATTCTGAGATCAGGGCTGTGTTCATTTACCGGGACTGGTTGCAGGTAAGTAAAGCCGCTGAGTCGTGAATGATACTTTTACTGCTACCTACCATTCACGTTCACGCAAATGTTCCCAACAAATGTCCCGATATCGCATCTTCGAGATTAACCGGTATAGAATCGGTGCCATCGCCAATAGCGGTAAGGCGTTTTAATTCAGAATCCCAAACAAATATATAAATAGGGCTACCGTTAAAACTTACGCGAAACCTTGTTTCGTCGTTAAACTGAAACGGGGTTGCCTTTACTTCATAGGGCATTCCATCTACCAGAAATTCCATTTTTTGTGTTTGCACTTTCATAAAATATCATGTTTTAATAATTAATCAATTGAGTGGCGCGTTGTATCCTCGCGATGAATTCAATTATGGCTTCTGCGTAGTGTCTCTCTGCATAGTGCCTGTTGTATCGGTTTTATTATTGTTTGTTGTACTGTCGGTTGAACTACCTGTAGTTGGTTGCGGCGTATCGCAGGCAACAAAGCCGGCAAGCATTATTATTATCAATGCAAAAAAGATGTTTTTCATAAAATTGATTTTTGAATTAATAGTTTAAATAAAACAATTTGGGTAACGCATCAATAATTTTGCCATAGCGCGATTTGGGATAATTAGCCTTTACACTCAAAGCATCCTGTGCAAATTGTTGGAATTATTTCTACACTCATGCAGAAGTGTAGCTGCATATAGATCATTTCTACATTTTCATTTTGTTTAGTACAATAATTTTATTAAGTAAATTTTAAGATTTGTTAAACGCCTAAATATTTATATATTAACGTCTCGATTGAATTAACACACTACGTATGTCACAAACACATCTGTCGCCCGAAGAAAGAAAGGTAGCCGACAAAGTGGTTTTATTATCAAAAGAACTGGTCATTATACTGGCCGTTTTTACTATCAGTCTTTTTGCTTTTCTTTTAATTGCCTATCGTGTTTTTTATCTCGATAAAACAGGAGCTGATGAAAAAGCATTTGCCTTTGCGCATTCGCTGGTAAGCGACAATACCACCAAAGTGATGGAGTTTGTTACTTTTTTCGGATCACATTATTTTCTGATCCCGGCCAATGTTATACTGTGTGTTTTTTTCCTGTTGCGTAAAAAATCGAGGCATTCAATAAAGATCAGCGCCATTGCACTTAGCAGCCTGCTGATCATGCTTGGACTGAAGTTATTATTCAGCCGGCATCGTCCGCTTACCCCCTTGCTGGAACCGGCGCGTGGATTTAGTTTCCCCAGTGGCCATTCATTTATGAGCGTATGCTTTTACGGGTTATTAATGTTAATTATCTGGAAAGAAGAAAAACCTCATCCTGTATTAAAGTGGGTATTGCTGTTGCTGGTGTTACTGCTGGTGGTGTTTATCGGGTTCAGCCGTATTTACTTAAGGGTGCATTATTTTACCGATGTGCTGGCTGGTTTTTGTGTTGGCGGCAGCTGGCTGTTCCTGAGCTCATTTTTAATTGACCAGATAAAACCCATAGGCTTACGCAAGCCCATCTGATTTCGGAATTTTTTGATTTTTAGATTAACTCCGGCACAAGCAGTATTATTAAATCCCAAAATCTCTAAATTTCAAAATCAAGAAATATACTTTACAGCTTAGGTTTTGTTCGAAACCGGCTTTGGCATCACCTTTCGTGTCCAGTGTGATAATTCTGTTTGATCGAACATTAATATCAACATACCGTTCTGTAGCCTGTAGCTATTAGTGCGCAGCAGATTTTCGAGAAAGGCTTTTTCATTATATCCTACACAATTCATTTTTGTAATAACAATACGCTGGTTAAAAGTAAGCGTGCTATCGGTAAAATCGAAAGTGCCGTTCATATTATTACAACCTGTATTTCCGGTAAACCGTTTTGTCGACAAATTCAATGCAAGCCGGGGTATTTTACCTGTAGCAGTATCCGAAGCAAGTATTGGCTGCAAAAACCATAGCCCACCTAATTTGGTGGTATCCTTAACAATTTTTTCAGTTATCGCCGTTTGAGTATCTTTTAATGCGGTTTTTTGGCTGTTGTGAACCAGCAGGTTGTTATTTGATGAATTGTTGCAGGCCAGCACGTTAAGCATTGTTATAATTACATAGGCTTTCATACCTGTATGAATTAAAAAATAATGCCAGCACTGGACTGAGATAATTGGGATATCTGGGATATTGGGATTTTTGATTTAATCAAATTCCAAAATCCCAATAATCCCTTAATCCCTTCAATCCCAGTTTTAAATCAATTCAATGAGGGGTCTTTAAAGGTATTTCCCTGGCTAACGTCGCCTGTTTCGAAGCCTTTTTTAAACCAGTACACGCGTTGCTGCGAGGTACCATGGGTAAATGATTCGGGCACCACATACCCGCGGGCTTCTTTTTGCAGGCGATCGTCGCCAATTGCGTTGGCCGCATTCAGCGCTTCTTCAATATCGTTTTCTTCGAGTATATTTTTCATACGTTGGGCATGATGGGCCCAAACACCTGCCAGAAAATCGGCCTGCAATTCAAGCTTAACACTATACTTATTGTATTCTTCTTCGCTTAATGATTGCCGCAAACGGGCCATCTTTTCACTGGTACCATTTAAATTCTGAATATGATGACCTACTTCATGCGCTACTACATAGGCCATAGCAAAATCGCCGGGTGCATTTAATTTGTTTTGCATGTCTTCAAAAAAAGATAAATCGATATAAAGCTTTGCATCACCGGGACAATAAAAAGGTCCGGTAGCAGAGCCGGCCATTCCGCAGGCCGATTGAACGGCATCTCTGAACAGCACCAGCGTGGGATCCTGGTAGGTTTTTCCCTGATCGGCAAATAATTTGCCCCAAACATCTTCAGTATCTGCCAGTACCACTTTTACAAAACTGGCTCTTTCATCATCCAGTTTCTTTTCCCCGGCAGTCATTTCATGTGCCGGAGCCGAAGGCGCCACTTCAGGAATAGAAGATACGTCGCCCCCTAAAAAAAGCTTTATTAAAATGGCAATTACACCAATTATACCACCGCCAACGGCCAACCCGCCGCCCGAAATACCCCTGCGGTCTTCAACATTGGTGCTTTCGCGCCGTCCTGCCCATTTCATGTTGTATGTTTTAATTATGATACAAAAATAAAGTGATCCCTTATTACAAAAAATTTTGTGCCTTGTTCAGTTCGTTCTCAGCTTCTTAACCCGGGTTTACTCTTAATATTATAAAGCTATCTGTTGTTTTGGTTTGGGATGTTGCCTTTTGTCAATTGCCTGTTGTTTCCTGCACACATGATTTTTTCTACCTGCTAAAATGATAAGCTTCATGCGCCTGTTTGACTATAGTCAGGTGCAGCCTTCCCGGTCGAATATAGTTTTGCTGTATCAAACGAACACACAATATCAGCAAATAATTAAAAGAAGATCATGAAACGCTTAACTAAAAATACACGGCTTGCAATAAGGATAATAGTTGCCATCCTTATTATATATGGCTTGAGTGTATTAAATACAGCTAATGCACAAATCACGTATCAAACCGCAGGCCCTGTAAAAATTTCAATCGAAGGTACCTCCAACATCCACGATTGGGAAATGAAAGCCGAAAAGGGAAGCAGCACTGCTGTGTTTGTTACAGATGGCAACGGATCAATAAACGGTTTATCGTCGCTAACGTTTACCATGCCTGTTGAAAGCCTTAAAAGCGAGCACACAGCCATGGATAATAATGCCTACAAGGCCATGCACACCGACAAGTACAACTCCATCACATTCACCGCGCTGACCGCTGCCATTAAACCGGTTGGCAATGGCTACCAGGTTAACTCAAGAGGCAGGCTCACTATAAGTGGTGTAAGCAAAGATGTTGATGTAACGGCGATCTGTATCGTAAATCCCGACAAAAGCATATCAGTAAACGGTTCGTATAAACTTAAAATGACAACTTATAATGTAACACCGCCCAGCATCATGTTTGGCACAATCAAAACCGGTGACGACATCACTGTAAAATTCAATCTTCTGTTCAAAGGCCGATAACCAAAATTTATTTAAACAAAAAAATTTAAAACTATGAGATATTTTACCTGGCTTTCTAAAACATTCATCGCAGCAGTATGTATTCTGCCTGCAGTCACTCAGGCACAGTTCAGCGACAGCATCCCTTATATGCGTTACAATGACAAAAGAGGCATTAATGTATTCGAAACAACAAAAGAAACACCTATGCCATTTACCGGTGTAAAAGTTCGCTTTGGCGGAGGATTTACCCAGGAATTTCAGGGGCTGAAACACGAAAACAGCTACGGAAAAAATTCAACCGTTAAATTATATGGCATTACTCCAGGTTTTAATACAGCTGAAGCTAATTTAACCATGGACGTTTCACTGGCAGAAGGCATCAGGTTGAACCTTACATCGTATCTGTCTTCACGTCACCATAACGAAACATGGGTAAAAGGCGGTTATATTCAAATCGACAAACTTCCTTTTAAAGGCGAAATATGGGACCAAATCATGAGTGTAACAACCATTAAAGTGGGTCATATGGAAATCAACTATGGCGACCAGCACTTCCGCAGATCAGATGGTGGTCATACATTTTACAACCCATTCATTGAAAACTATATCATGGATGCCTTCAGTACAGAAATCGGTGGTGAAGTATATGTTCAGAAATATGGTTTCCTTGGTATGATTGGTCTTACCAATGGTTTGATAAAAGGTAATATCGATTCCGTTACAGCAACTCCACAGGACGATAATTTGCACAAAAGCCCGTCTGTTTATTTCAAAGGCGCTTTCGACAGACAGGTAACCGATAACGTACGCATTCGCCTTGCAGGTTCTTACTATCACAACAGCAGCTCAGGCAAAAACGGCAACGTATTATATGGTGGCGACCGCACAGGTTCTAACTACTTTATGGTGCTGGAACCAGCATCAGGTTCATACAGTACAAATGCTTTCTCAGGTCGCTTAAATCCCGGCTTTACCAAAAAAATCGATGCTGTTCAGGTAAATGGATTCCTGAAAGTAGGTGGTGTTGAATTGTTTGGTACTATCGAAAAAGCAAGAGGCCGAAGCAATACAGAAACTTATTCAAGAAAAATGCGCCAGTTTGCTATAGATGGTGTTTACCGGTTTGGACCCTCTGAAAACTTATTTGTGGGTGCACGTTATAACAAAGTAAAAGGATTACTTCAAGGCTTTGATGATAACGTTACAGTAGAACGCATTGTTGGCAGCGCCGGTTGGTTTATTACAAGAAATATTCTGTTGAAAGGTGAATACGTTCAGCAAAAATATTTCGACTTCCCCGGCTCCGATATTCGCAACGGTGGCAAATTCTCAGGCTATGTAATTGCCGCAAGTGTTGGATTCTAACTTCAATCAATAAACCAGGCTGGGGTGCTTGCCCCGGCCTCTTTATTTGCACCAGGTAACAAACAGCGTATGAGGCATGCTCTTTAGCCGATTAAATTATTCGAGGTTATGAAAACCGTATTATTTTTTCACCTGCTTTTTCTGCTTATTTCACCCAACACCATTAACAACAATAATGCTGTTAACCGGTGGGTGGTTGAAAGCAACAGCTCGATAAATATCGAAGGCAGGTCGAATGTAACCTCGTTCCGTTGTGAAGTAATCAAATATCTGAAAGCCGATACACTTGATTATTATAAAAATGAAGCCGCCAAACAATATATATTCACCAACAGTTGCCTTACGGTAGATATTAATGGGTTCGACTGCCACCAGCGGTTCATCACCAGCGACTTCAGAAAAACATTAAAAGCCGATCAAAACCGCTGGTTAAAAATTCACTTCATCAGCATGGATATATTTGATACACGTAACCGGCAACAGGTGAAAGGAAAAGTTGAAATAATACTGGCAGGTATATCAAAAATAACCACCATCGACTTTATTGCCAACCCAACCAATACCGGACTTATCCAAATGAACGGCACTAAAACATTAACCTTTTCTGATTTTAATTTAACGCCTCCCCGCAAACTGGCAGGATTTATCAGGATAGAAGAAGAAATCAAAGTAAATTTTCAGTTGTTCTTTAAAACCGTTGAATAGATATTATGAAAAAAGCACTGATCGCCGGTTTTACAGCCGGAATAGTTTTATTGCTGTTAAGCCTGGGAATGATTTATGGCTCCATTCAATTTTTTCCCGGCATTACCCAGGAATACCTGAGCCCGGTTTTCAGACCGGCCGGCCAGGCCGACTGGATGTTCTTTGCGCATCCTTTTGTATTGAGCTTTGGCTTAAAGTGGTTTTGGGAACGGTACAAAGGCATTTTTAGCGGTCACCTGGTATTGCGGGCGCTTGAAGTGGCGCTGGTATATGGCATCGTAGCCATGTTACCCGTGCTTTGGCTAACATTTAGTGCTATTGACGTTTCATTGGCCATGATACTTACCTGGCTGGCATATGGCTTAATTCAGGCATTTGCAGCCGGAATTGTTTTTGCCTGGCTAAATCCCTGATATATACGATTTGATACTACCTTTGCACCGGTCAGTTTAATGAACCGGTTTTTTTATGCCCTTTTATAACCGCTCAACAACTTTAACCGGGCCGGTTTGTTATTAACGAATAATTTTAATAGCCGTTTTCCTACCCTCCTGCCCCAAAGTCTGTAGCCTTCATTCATTAACCCGTTATTACACGTTCTATGAAAGGTGTATATGCTATTTTTTTGCTATTACTGCTGTACCCGGCCATGCTATACCCACAGGCAATAACTGATAGCGCTGCACAACTAACGTTGCAAAGCTGTATCAGATATGGATTAGAACATCAACCAGCCATCAGGGCCTCGCAAATAGATGAAGAGATTACCGAAACAACTATTAAGAACAAACTGGCCGACTGGTACCCGCAGCTGAACCTGAATGCCAACATACAGCATTACCTGAAAATGCCGGTTTCGATTTTTCCCGATCTTAACAACCCTTCAGGTCCCAAACGCGAAATACAAACCGGTGTGCGCAACGTTTCTACACCACAACTGGCTTTAACGCAAACTATTTTCAACCGCGATGTTTTACTGGCCAGTCGCACCGCAAAAGATGTTCGGTTACAGGCCCGCCAAACAACTACCGCCAATAAAATCGACGTTGTTGCCGGCATTTCAAGGGCTTTTTATGATGTGCTGCTAACCCGTCAGCAAATTCAGGTGCTTGACGAAACCATTACCCGGCTCGACCGGAGTTTAAAAGACGCTTACTATCAATACCAGAGCGGTATTGCAGATAAAACCGATTACAAACGGGCTACTATTTCTTTAAACAATGCCAGGGCCGATCGCAAGGCGGCACAGGAACAACTCAGTGCCCGGTACGCTTTACTAAAACAGCAAATGGGTTATCCGGCCGAAGAGTCATTAAAAATTTCATATGATACTACCCGTATGGAAAAAGAGATTGCCATTGATACCCTGCAGCCCATACGATACGACAACAGAATAGAATACCAGCAATTACAAACACAACAACGATTGCTGCAGGCCAACGTAAAATATAATCAATGGAGCTACATACCTTCATTCTCGGCTTTTGGCACCTATAACCTGGTATACCAGAATGACGAGTTTTCAAAATTGTACAGTCAGTCGTATCCCAACTCTTTCATTGGCGTGCAGTTGGCATGGCCGCTATTTCAGGGTGGCAAGCGAGCCTTAAATATAAGGCAGGCCGCCTTACAACTAAAGCGAAGCGAATGGGAGATGACCGATCTGAAAAACAACATCAATACGCAGTATAGCCAGGCAATGGCCGCCTATAAAAGCAACCTGAGCGATTTTTATGCGCAGAAAGAAAACCTCGAACTGGCGACTGATGTATATAATACCCTGCAGTTGCAATACAAGGCAGGTGTTAAAACTTATCTCGAAGTGATCATTGCCGAAACCGATCTGCGCACCACCCAACTGAATTATTACAATTCGCTATACCAGCTATTATCAAGCAAAATAGATGTTGAAAAAGCATTGGGTACGTTGACGTACTGATTTAAAAAAGCGTATGCATATGAACAAACTGCCATACTTAGCTATTCTGGTTTCCGGCGCCTGTAGCCTTTTATCGTCGTGCAGCGACGATAAAGCAAACACACAGCCGGCCACCCCGCCACCCGTTGCCGTTAGTGTGTATACGGTAACAACCGGTAAAGCGTCTTATTACGATCAGTATCCGGCTACAGTTACCCCGCTGAACCAGGTTGACCTGCGTCCGCAGGTAAACGGATACCTCACCGGCATTTTCTTTAAAGATGGCAACCGCGTTAAAAAAGGGCAGAAGCTGTATGAAATAGACCGTCAGCAATATATAGCCAATTACCAGCAGGCACAGGCGAATTTGCAGGTACAGCAAACCAACCTGATGAAAGCACAAAAAGATGCCGATCGCTATCATGAGCTTGAAAAACACGATGCTATTGCCAAACAACAGGTTGACTATGCCGATGCCGCGCTCGAAGCCGCTAAAAAACAGGTGGATGCAGCTAAAGCCAATGTACAAAGTGTTCAAACCGGTTTACGGTACACCACTATATATGCTCCTTTTGATGGCACCATTGGCATATCGCAGGCAAAGCTGGGTACAGCCGTTTCGGCCGGACAAACTTTGCTGAACACCATTTCTTCAGATGACCCTATGGCAGTTGATTTTGCTTTTGATCAGAAAGACCTTTACCGGTTTGCACAATTTCAAAAGAAAACGCCCGATGCACATGATTCAACATTCAGACTGATACTTCCCGGTCAGCAACAATACCCCGGTACCGGGCATATTTACTTTATTGACCGCGCCGTTGATCCGCAAACGGGCACCATCAAAGCGCGCCTGCTGTTTGGAAATAAAGAAAATTTATTAAAAGCCGGCATGACGGGCAATATACAAATACTGAACAATGCCAATACCGAAAAAACGCTTATACCGCAAAAAGCGGTGATGGAGCAAATGGGTGAATATTTTGTATACCTCATCGATGGTAAAGTAGTGCATCAGAAAAAAATATTGCCGGGTGCTAAGATCGGCGATAAATTAATTGTAAACGATGGATTGAATGCCGGTGACCAGATTGTAACCGAAGGGCTGCAGAAATTAAAGGAAGGAGCAGCGGTTACCATTGGTCAGCAACCTAATGCAAATGCAGCCGCAGCTGCGCCGGCAAAATAAAAATTTCGATTAATGATCGATGTAAGGCATTGAGTTTTTTAGAATTTATTCAAGAAGCTGCAATATGATCGCCAATACATTTATAAAAAGACCGGTAACCGCCATAGTGATTTCAATTGTTATTGTAATGACAGGTTTGCTGGCGATGAACGATTTGCCCATAGCGCAATATCCTAACATTACACCGCCAGTTGTGCAGGTAACCGGCGCATTTACCGGGGCAGATGCACAAACTGTTGAACAAACAGTAACCACAGCCGTTGAAACGCAGGTAAATGGTACCCCCGGTATGGCCTTTTTGCAAAGTAACAGCACCAGCGATGGCCGTACCACTATGAATGTAACCTTTGAAGTAGGTACCAATGTTGATATTGCAGCGCTTGATGTACAAAACCGCGTGAGCGTAGCCACCCCCGCTTTGCCCGATGATGTAAAAAGACTTGGGCTAACCGTTCGCAAACGCAACCCCAGTATATTAATGCTGGTAGCCATGTTTTCACCCGGTGGCACACACGCCGTTCCCTTCCTCGACAATTTTGCCAATATATATGTTAAAGACGCCCTGTTACGGGTAAAAGGCGTAGGCGATGTATTTTCCCGTGCCGATGATTTTAGTATGCGCATTTGGCTTCAGGCCGATAAACTGGCGCAGTTAGGCATTACAGCCAATGAAGTAATAGCGGCATTACAGGAGCAGAATCTGCAAATCGCCGCCGGCTCGGTTGGAGCGCCTCCACAGCGATCGATTCAGGCTTTTGAGTACACGGTGTTTACCAACAGCCGGTTGAATTCGGCAGATCAGTTCAGGAATATTGTTGTGCGATCTAACCCGCAAAGCGGCTCTATTGTTTACCTGAAAGATGTGGCAAGGGTAGAGCTGGGTAAATTCAATTATGCCAGCAATTCGTTCGTAGATGGCAAAAGAGCTTCGTACCTGCTCATTTACCAGGCGCCCGGCAGCAATGCCCTTGAAACTGCACAGGGTGTATACGATGTAATGAGCCGATTAAAACATTCTTTTCCAAATGATGTGGATTATGTAATTCCGTTCGAAGCCGTTTCGGTGGTAAAGGTTTCCATTAAAGAAGTCGTTTTTACCCTGCTCGAGGCATTGAGCCTGGTAGTGCTGGTAGTATTTCTGTTTTTACAAAACTGGCGGTCCACCCTGATACCTGTTCTGGCTATTCCGGTTTCGATCATAGGCACGTTTGTATTTTTTATTCCACTGGGTTTTACCATCAATACGCTTACCCTGTTTGGATTTGTACTGGCCATTGGTATTGTGGTTGATGATGCTATTGTTGTGGTAGAAGCGGTACAACATAATATGGAAGAACGGAAAATGTCGGCCAGAGAAGCTACCAAACAAGCCATGCAGGATATTTCAGGACCGGTAATAGCTATTGCGCTGATACTGGCATCGGTGTTCGTACCTGTTGGATTTATTCCGGGTATTGTAGGCCGGTTATACCAGCAGTTTGCCATCACCATCGCCATATCGGTGCTGATATCGGCATTTGTTGCCCTTTCATTAACCCCCGCTCTTTGTACTTTGTTATTAAAGCCTTCGCATATTAATAAAGAAGCCAAAGGCGTGAACCGGCTTTTCTATTTATTTAATGAATGGTTTGGCCGCACCACTTTTGCCTATAGCCGGGGTGTAAAAAAATTCATCGGCGGCGCCCGCTATGTGGTTATACTGCTGCTGTGCCTATTGATTGGTACTTTTTTACTATTCAAAAATAAACCTACCGGATTTATTCCAACCGAAGACGAAGGACGCATATACATAACATATGAATTACCCGAAGCATCTTCCACATCGCGCAGTGTTGAAGTGCTGACGACCATTCAAAAAACACTGAGCAGCATGCCTGCCGTAGCACATTATGCAGCGTTGGCCGGGTTGAACGTGGTAACATTTTCAACGAAATCGAACAGCGGTACCGTATTTGCGCAGTTAAAGCCATGGGACGACAGAAAAGAAAAATCGCAGCAGATAAATGGTGTTATCGCTGAATTGCAAAAAAGGCTGGCGGCTATTAAAGATGCCAATATCGTTGTTATTCCGCCGCCGCCTATTCCCGGGCTCGGACAAACAGCCGGTTTTACTTTTGAACTGCAGCAACGCGAAAGTACCGATGATATTAAAACATTCGAAAAAGTAGTGCAGACCTTTGTTGCCGAAGCCAATAAACGGAAAGAGATCAACCGGGCATTTTCATTTTTCACAGCCCGTACGCCGGGTTACCAGTTAAATGTTGATCGCGAACAATGTAAAAAGCTGGGCGTTTCGATAGCCGATGTGTTCAATACCCTGCAAACCTATTTAGGCAGCCGTTACGTAAATGATTTTAATATTTATGGCCGCAACTTTCGTGTAGTGGCACAGGCCGATACATCATTCCGGGGCGACATTAGTGAATTGCAAAAATATTATGTACGTAACAGCGGGGGTGAAATGATCCCGTTAAGCGCGCTTACCACTTATACCATTACCGAAAGTGCACCACTGATTCAGCATTTCAACCTGTTCAGATCGGCCGAAGTGAACGGCGGTTCAAAAGAAGGCTATAGCAGTGGCGAAGCCATTGAAGCATTGCGACAGGTGGCCGATAAAGTATTGCCGGTAGGGTATGGTTATGAGTTTTCGGGTTTAAGCCGTGAAGAGATCAATGCGGGTTCAAAAACCGTTTACATATTTGCCTTATCGGTATTGTTCGTGTTTTTGTTTCTGGCAGCTTTGTACGAAAGCTGGTCGGTTCCCTTTTCTGTTTTGCTGGCGGTACCGATCGGCGCCTTCGGCGCCATTCTTACGCTTACCTTGTCCAAATCACTCACTAATAACGTATATGCACAGGTGGGTCTGATAACACTGATAGGACTGGCGGCTAAAAACGCCATCCTGATCGTTGAGTTTGCCAAAGAACGTGTAGACCGTGGTATGGAGCTGATAGCCGCTACGCTGGAAGCTATTAAGTTGCGTTTGCGGCCGATTATCATGACCTCCATGGCGTTTATATTAGGTGTGCTGCCCCTGGCCTTTGCCAGCGGCGCCGGCGCCAATGCCCGCAAAACCATCGGGTGGACCGTTTTCGGCGGCATGTTATCGGCCACTATGTTATCGATATTTATTGTACCGGTGCTGTTTGTGATCATTACCCGGTTCTCGTACGGAAAGAAGAAACTGGAAGCGTTGAAGAAGAAGAGTGTGACCGAATAAGATGGCTTGATTGTTGGCTTTCCAAATTACAGGCATTCCTTCAAAAATCAGCAACCTGTAAATTGAGCGGTATAACAATCAAACCATCTAACCATTTATAATTTCACGTACTTCAAAATAACCCTGAACAACTCTTCGGGGTTGAAAGGCTTCACCACTATATCGGTAAGGCCGGCGCTGTGTACGTCTTTTTCAACTTCGGCCGGCAGGCTGGCCGTTAATGCAATAATCGGCAGGGTTTCGCCCCGCTCGCGTAATTTACGGGTGGCATCGTACCCGTCCATAACGGGCATGTTCAGGTCCATCAGCACGATATTATATTTACCGGGTTTTATCTTCCCTAACGATTCTTCTCCATTCGAGGCTACCTCTACAACAGCACCGCTTCGTTCAAGCAACGACTGAGCCACCATAACATTAAAAGGATTGTCTTCAACCACCAATATCGAAATACCCTGCAATTGCTTTTCTGAAATAGTTTTTTTATCGGCGTCTCCGTTTGGCGTTACGGGTTCGTTACTTAAATTAAAAGTTTGGGTAAAATAAAAAACCGACCCTTTGCCTGGTTCACTTTTCAGCTGCAATTCAACACCCTGCAATTCGAGTATGCGTTTCGTAATGGCCAGGCCAAGACCGGTACCACCATAATTACGCGAGGTCGATGAATCGGCCTGGGTAAAGCGATCAAAGATCAGCTTCTGTTTTTCGGGATCAATACCAATACCTGTATCCGTTACGCTTATTGTAATGGTAGCGGTGGTATCGGTTATCTTTTCGATAGTTATTTTTAACAATACTGAACCCTTTTCGGTGAACTTAATGGCATTTTGCACCAGGTTATAAATCAGCTGGCTGGTACGGGTAGGGTCGCCTATTATTTTCTTCGTTAAACGGGCATCGGTTTCGGCATTTAAGGTTACATTTTTTTCTTCGGCCTTACTGCTTAGTCCATTAACAATATTATCGGCAATGAACCCGATATCCATTGGTATCATTTCAAAATTTATTTTACCGGCTTCAATTTTATTGTAATCGAGAATATCGTTTACAATAGCCAGCAGGTTATTGGCCGAAAACAGCAATACGTTCAGGTTTTTCTCCTGGTCTTTCCGGGGGGTATTGCGCAACAACAGGTGAGTCATGCCAATAACCACATTCAACGGAGTGCGTATTTCGTGCGACATGGTCGACAAAAATTCCGTTTTTGCTTTTAGCCCCTGTTGTGCTTCTTCGGCCGCTTTTTTCAATGTAAAGGCGAAGCGATGCGATAAAACCAGCGATTGTAAAAAGAAAAACGAAACGTAGCCGGTAAAAACAATCCATTTTGAGGTGGCGACAATTGCAAAATAGTGCAGGTTGATGATTAAAAACACCACCAGCAAAACGCCACAGCTGAGTAAAGCAAAGAAGGCACCCACCCGTTTGTATTTAACGGCTCTGATGCATATGTAAAAGGCAAACCCTATGTACAGGAACATGATGCCCAAAAACGGCACAATGCCTTTGGTGAAAATGAGCGGAGGCGTTACTACAATAATTAACGAATACAACAGGCAAAGCCACACTACTGTATTTACTATTGTACGGTTGGCATCTTTGGGGTAAACGCATGCAAAGTATCGGGCAAATAAAGCAACAGCCAACGTGAGGCACAGGTATTCAATGCGAATGGTTACAAACCAGCTTAAATCAGGAAATACCGAATGCAGCACATACAAACTTGTGCCAATCATGCGGTAGCTGTACACAATACAAAACAGCGAAAAATACAAAATGGCTTTGTCCCGGCTTCCGAAAGTAAAAAATCCAAAAAAGAACAGGCCGCCCATAAACAAACAGCCTGCCAACAGCAGGTCATACGATTTATCGCGCTGCAGTTGCAAATACAGTTTGTCCCGTTCACCTATGATCATTTCTTTATAGGAGCCGCCTTTGGTATGCCAGTAATTGGCAATCTGTAAAAGCAGGTGCAGCGTATCGGCATTTGAAGGAAGTGCTATGGTTTGGGTGCTCCAAAAAGGTACTGCTTTATCGGCGGAAGTATCGGGAAGGCCGTTTTGCAGCCATAACGAATCGTTTATGAACAACCGGTATGAACAATATACATCGGGTACAAGCAGGGACAGATACGGACGGTGATGTGGTAATAAAACAGTGAGCTTATAGGAGGCATAGCCCTGTGAGGACAATGTTTGTCCGTTGAGCCTATTGTTCTTCCATAACGAAGGGTATTGGATAAAAACCGGCGCAGTGGCTGTATCGCCCGGTTGTACAAGGCGGTGCCAGAAAAAGCCCCATTCACCATTTAAAGCGTGCGATTGTTCTTTTAAATTTACATTACGCAAATCAAGAACACCCTGCCGGGCAGTTACAGAAAAAGGATCATCCTTTGCCACGCATTCGGGCAAAACAACGGCTATACAAAGTACAGCAATAATGATCCATCTGATATATCTCATAACTACCAGCCAGCAGTTTAACTCAGGGATTCATCACTCAAACGAATCATGCCCAAAAAAATGTTGCCGCCAGACAAAATATTACTTTCAATCTGAATCAAAAAAAATTATGCCTTTTGTTGATTAAAATTAAACAGGATTGCGCAGCAACTAAGTAAAAGCACTTAAGAAAGTCCGTAAGACCGAAAGTCGGAAAGTCAGAAAGAAGCGCCCTGTAAATATATCCTTCTTCGCAACTTTCGGACTTTTCTGACTTTCGGACTTACACAAAAAAAAGCCATCTGCCGTTAGCGACAGATGGCTGTATAATTTAAGTCGGAAAGTCAGGAAGAAGCACCCGGTTAAAAATTTCTTTCTTTCGGACTTCCGGACTTTTCTAACTATTTCTTCGTTTCGAGTAATTTGAAGAACTGATCGAGCTGCGGTAAGATCACAATACGCGTTCTGCGGTTGGCAGCACGGCCGGCAGGCGTATCGTTCGGTGCTACCGGTAAGTATTCACTACGGCCGGCAGCTGCGATATGGGCAGGATTTAAGCCATATTGATTTTGGAGAACACGAACAACTGCGGTGGCGCGATGTACGCTCAGATCCCAGTTGTCGAGCAACACGCCTTTGGCAAATTTTACGCTATCGGTATGGCCTTCTACCATAAATTCAATATCAGGTTGATTCTTTAACACTTTGGCTACCTTACCCAATACGTCTTTGGCCCGTGTAGTAATATCATAACTTCCACTGTTGAACAACAGTTTATCAGAGATGTCGATATACACAACGCCTTTATCAACTTTAATATTGATATCCTCATCGGCCAGGTTGCCAATGGCGCCTTTCAGGTTCATTACAAGGGCCATATTCAAGGAATCCTTGCGGGCCAGTGATGATTGAAGGTCCTGAATATAGGCATCTTTGGCGCCGATATTGTCAAGTGATTTTTTAATGCTTTCGGCCTGTGAAGAAGAAATTACCGACAGGTCCTGCAGCTGTTTCAAAGCCTGGGTATTGTTCTCTTTTAAAAAGTCGTTTTGTTTTTTCAGGTTGGCTATTTCATTTTCAAGAGCAGCTTTGTTGCGGGCATATTCATCTTTTGCATCTTCACAGCTTTTCAAATCGCCCTGCAATTTGGAGTAGTTCGAATTCAGCTGTTCGTATCGTACTAATTCGCCTTTATATTTTTTTGAGCTAACGCATGAAAAAAGTAACAGGGAAGAAAGCCCTGTAAATAACACCTGTTTACTGTTCATATTAAGTTGTTTTATTTTGTTATCTAATCCCACCCTTCAAATTCCAAACACCCGCTATAAGCAAGTATTATGCCCGGTCGCCGCAAAGGTATTGATGAAACCAATTATGGCTCTATCAATTTTTAATAAAACAGGAATTTAAGATGGTTTTAATAAAAATTTTCGAACAAGTGTTACAAAAGGCTTAAAATAACCCCCATGGGCAATAAACTTTTTCACCTATGCAACCGGGCAGGAAGGTTATACAGTCAATAAAGGTTTGGCTTTAATAATAACCGGATAGCCGGCGGGTATTTTCTAATCAAAAAAAATCTGATTGCGATTATCCAATAAGGTTATATTTTGTCACAGAATTCCGAAATCGCTAAATCAGAAACAACCCGTTTCTGCATTTTGAGATTTGGAGATTTAGAGATTCTGCGATTTCTTTTGGTGCAGCCTTCTTAACAAATCACAAAATCCCAAAATCGCTAAATCAGAAATCTTTTACAGTACCAGTACGCCTTTGGCAATGAACATCAATTCTTTTTTGGGCTCTTTTATTTTTTTGATTTCTTCTTCTGATTTGCCGGCGTCTTTGGCATAGTGTTGCAGTTGTTTAACCGGAATTTCTTTTACAGATGCATCGCCATCTACCACAACCTCTTTGCCCACAATGTTTTTGGGCATAAAAAAGGCGTAGTCTTTAAACTTCACCATCATTGTTTCACCGTTGGATCTTTCAATTTTCATCCAGCAACCTTTTTCACGGCATACGTCAACCACTTTGCCGGATACTTTTCCTTCAAATTTATTTTCTTTCAGATTTTTATCGAGCTCGTTTACCGGAATAGCGCCTGTTGCAGTGGTACCGGCACCATAGGTAACACCAGTTGAGGCCGGTTTTGGGTCCTGTGCAACAGATATTGAAACAATTACGATTGAACAAAGAATTGATATGAACTTTTTCATTAGAGCATGATTTAATAGTTACACTAAAATTACCACTGTTTTGGATTTTGCGATTTGGAGATTTAGGGATTTTGCGATTTCATGTAGTGCAACCTTCTTAACAAATCTCAAAATCCCGAAATCCCAAAATCAGAAATATTCCGGAATGTCATATATGTGCTGGGTTTTGCAGACGGTTTAAAAATACCACTAAGTGGTATTGACTGGTATTAATATTTGTTGTCACTTTGTTTTCCCATGTGGTTTCAGCCATTGCCTTTTCCTGAAGTAGTTTTTTCAGAAATTTCATGTGGGAGCCCTGCTACGTCGCGCTGGCAGGGTTTATTTTTTAGGGCCTTCCCCGGCTATTAATTCTTCTCAATAAACCTGGTTTGTAACAGGGCGCACCCGTGACCGATTAATCAACGCAATACATTATTGATACTATACAATTGCTTTCAGTTCTGGCCTTTTGTACCACAGGTATGTCGCCCTACGGGAAGCATGAATACAGATTAAATAATTTGCCACCTGACCTGGAAGTTTTTGTTGGAAGACACCAATGAACACTAACAGGTTCCCCAATTATCGGCCGGATCCGGCACTAAAAGTTTTTGTCCAAACTACACATTTGCGTTTTTTAATTGACCCTATATATCGGACGCCTATCGCCAAAAAAATTAGTGCTAATTTTACTAAATTAATTAGTGTAGATAATATAATTTTCTCTACATTTGGCAATCGGTAAATTTGAAACAACATAAAACTCCCCATATGTCACAACAAAACGAAAAACAAAAAGCGCTAAAACTTACAATAGATAAAATTGAGAAAGATTTTGGTAAGGGAAGTGTGATGATGATGAACGAAAAGTCGCAGGACCCGATTGAAGTGATATCTTCCGGTTCCATCGGCCTCGATTCAGCACTGGGTGTAGGTGGCTTACCAAAAGGTCGTATTGTAGAAATCTACGGCCCCGAATCTTCAGGTAAAACAACCATTGCCATTCACGTTATTGCCGAAGCGCAGAAAAAAGGCGGCATGTGCGCCATTATAGATGCCGAGCACGCCTTCGACAGCTTGTACGCTAAAAAACTGGGCGTTGATGTAGATAACCTCCTCATTTCGCAGCCCGATTATGGCGAACAAGGCCTCGAAATCGCCGACCGCCTTATATTATCAGGTGCACTGGATGTAGTTGTAATCGACTCTGTGGCTGCCCTGGTGCCCAAAGGTGAACTGGAAGGCGAAATGGGCGACAGCAAAATGGGTTTACAGGCCCGCCTGATGTCGCAGGCACTGCGTAAGCTCACCGCCACTATCAATAAAACAAATACTATTTGCATATTCATTAACCAGCTGCGCGAAAAAATCGGTGTAATGTTCGGCAACCCCGAAACAACTACCGGTGGTAACGCCCTGAAGTTCTATGCATCGGTTAGGCTCGATATTCGCCGTACCGCACAGATCAAGGATGGTGACGAAGCAATTGGTAACCGTGTAAAAGTAAAAGTGGTAAAAAATAAAGTAGCTCCTCCTTTCCGCGCAGCTGAATTTGATATTGTATTCGGAGAAGGCATTTCAAAAACCGGCGAAATTCTGGATATGGGTGTTGAACTGGGTATTGTGAATAAAAGTGGAAGCTGGTTCAGCTATAACAGCGATAAACTGGGTCAGGGACGCGACGCTGTTAAACAATTACTGATCGATAACCCTGAATTGTCGAACGAAATCGAAATCAAGATCAGGGAAAAGATCAAAGAAATGCAAAATGCATCATAATTAATTTGAAAATCAGCAAATGAAAAAATCAGCAAATGAAGCCGGCTTCGATTTCCGGTGTGCCTTAGCTTGATTAATCTGGTTCACCGGTAAGCACGCAGCGGCTCCTGAAATCTAAATTTGCACATTTGCCAAATGAGTTTTAGTTGAATTATATGGGTTAGTAAGTTAAATCGTCCCGGTTCCCCGGGACGATTTTTTTTGAAACATATTTTCTTTAGGGAAATATATGGGAGAGGTTAGTACGGAACTTGTATAAAATAAAAAAGGGGTCTGAATAGACATTCAACCCCGCTTTTAAAATCCAATATCCTATGAAAAACCGAGGTAAAAATAGGGCTGATATTCGATATCTGCAATACCATTTTGTGGTAATAGTAAAAATACCAAGGTAATTGGCCATTTACTAACTGTTTCTCCGTACTAATACATAGTTTCCTAAACAACTAAAAGCCAGTAAATTATAAAACACCGTTAGGAGGCAAAAACCCGTGTTTACCGGGTGGTCAATTGTGGATATATTATTTGAAATGTACAAGACCAACCCGCCATAAAACCATCAAATTATGAGTTTTATGTTCTCAATACACGGGACTCCTATTCATCTCAACTCAGTTCTTTAATAGTTTTTCCTGGGTAAGAAGTCCGGTTGTATGATTGTTGATACGAAGTAAATAAATGCCTTTTTCGAGCGAGGAAACATTGATGGTTTGAAGGCCCTGCAGGTTACTCAGGCTTACGCGTTGTTTGCCTACCGCATCTACAATTTGCAGATCGAGTACCGACTCGGAACGAACGATTAAAATATTATCGACGGGATTGGGATAAAACCTGAATGAAATATCGCCGGCTATTAATGCCGAAACTACCTTAGAGTACAACGGTTGATTGTCTTTACCCGAAAAACGCACCCGGTACAAACTACGGCCCCGGGCCGGTGCGTCATCTACCCATTCGTTCTCGGGTTTTATATCGGATTGCTTTAAAGCAGCCACCACTTCAAAATCGCGTCCGCCGCTGCTTCTTTCTATTACAGCAAATTTAAAAGTAGTGTCTTCGGGCTGTTTCCAGTTCAGAACCACCCTCGAATTTTCCCTAATAATTATTGAAAGATCGGCTATAAACGAAGAAGTATCCACAGAAAAGACCGAAGCTGCCGGAAATCCCGACGCTTCATCCTGTGCTGTACACACATACGCACACAGGCATAAAATATAAACCAATACGCCTTTCTTCATTGAATTTAATGGGATTACACTATTTACAATTACTATGCCCGAATGTGGAAAACGTTTCGGCGTTTCAGAAATTTCTTTTACATCAGTTAAAGTTTTTCAAAATCAAACTACCTTGTCGCACATATAAAAAATAACAAGACCATAAGTTTATGCTAAGAGTTAGAAAATTAAATGCACGTAAACGCATAGCCCTTGTAGCGCACGACAACAAAAAAAAGGATCTGATAGAATGGGCTGAATTTAACAAAGTGGTTTTAGCACGACACGAATTGCTTGCAACCGGAACAACCGGCAAACTGCTTGAACAAAGTTTAGACCGCCCGGTAAAATCCCTGCTAAGCGGCCCTCTCGGCGGTGATCAGCAAATCGGCGCGCTTATCGCTTCGGGCGAAATCGACGTGCTGATCTTCTTCTGGGACCCCATGGAAGCACAACCGCACGACAGTGATGTAAAAGCTTTGCTGCGCGTAGCCATCGCCTGGAACTGCATAGTAGCCAGCGACCGCGCTACCGCCGATTTTGTACTCACCTCGCCCCTGATGATGGAAGACTATATGGCTTCGATACCTGATTATACCAGTTATCTGAATCGTAAAATTTAACGCACACCATATATTACCCTTAACAACCTTTTCCAAAGACCAACGCTTTGGAAAAGGTATTCCTGTTTTCAAATCTTTTTCTACAACCAACTCTTAATAAACCGGTATGCCTTGTGCTGATTACGCTGGTCACCGGCAGGCACCTCAACAGTTGTTTTATCTATAAGTTGTGACCACCAATTTTTAAAGTTTTGCTTTCCTAAGTCATGAATGGATTTTTAAACAGGTATATCCTGGGTCACCGGCACCTAAAATTGTTCCATGCCCAAAAGTTGTGTAAATCTCCATTTAAGGTTGTTGTATCATAAGGTGTTCCCTGCATTTTCTTACGGTCATCTTTTGGTTTTTAACCTGAGATAATCCTAAAAATACCCTGAGATAACCCTAGGATGACCCTAAGATGATACATCTTTTAAACATGTTTAACCCCACAGAACAATATGCCTTGCGCTGATTACGCTGGTCACCGGTATACTTGGAAGTGCAAACAAATTCTCCCTCAACTTTTTTAAGCCTCAACCGTTTAATTAAAGCACAGTAAATGCCTGACTTGTATTAAATTGAATAACGATTTTGCGGCCTTGCTTCTTTGAGCGAAATTTACCAGCTCTTATCCTGATTAAAATACTATGAGTTTCAACCTATATTCACCATATCAGCCTGCCGGCGATCAGCCGGAAGCCATTCGCCAGCTTGTTGAAGGAATCAGGGAAGGTGAAAAGTATCAGACCCTGCTGGGAGTAACCGGTTCCGGTAAAACATTTACCATGGCCAATGTTATACAGCAGGTGCAAAAACCCACTCTGGTGCTTACTCATAACAAAACCCTGGTGGCCCAGTTATACGGCGAGTTCAAACAATTCTTTCCTGAAAATGCCGTGGGGTATTTTGTTAGTTATTACGACTATTACCAGCCCGAAGCCTATATGCCGGTCAGCGATACCTATATCGAAAAAGACCTGAGCATTAACGAAGAACTTGATAAACTGCGGTTGCATGCCACCACCGAGCTGCTCAGCGGCCGCCGCGATATTATTGTGGTTGCCTCGGTAAGCTGTATTTACGGTATTGGTAACCCGGCCGAGTTTGAAAATGGTATCATACGCATTCAGCAGGGCCAGGTTTTATCACGACAGGGCTTTTTGCATTCGCTGGTAAACTCACTATATATGAGAAGCCAGGGCGATTTTACCCGTGGTACTTTCAGGGTTCAGGGCGATACGGTCGACATCAACCTGCCTTACGTTGATTTTGGCTATCGTATTACTTTTTTTGGCGATGAAATTGAAACCATCGAAAGCCTCGATATCAAAACCGGTAAGCGCATTGGCATGGTTGAAAACGCCGCCATCTTTCCGGCCAACCTGTACCTGGCGCCAAAGGACATGATTCAGCAGGTATTGAACGAAATACAGGACGAATGTGCAGCACAGGTAGCCTATTTTAAAAATACCGGCAAATACATCGAAGCCCAACGCCTGAACGAACGGGTGAATTACGACGTTGAAATGATTCGCGAACTGGGTTACTGTAACGGCGTTGAAAACTATTCGCGGTTCTTCGACCGCCGCAAACCAGGCACCCGGCCTTTCTGCCTGCTCGATTATTTTCCAAAAGACTTTTTATGTGTTATAGATGAAAGCCACCAAACCGTTCCGCAGGTAAGCGGCATGTATGGGGGCGACAGAAGCCGAAAACTGATATTGGTAGATTACGGCTTCAGATTACCATCAGCCCTCGATAACCGGCCACTCAACTTTTACGAATTCGAATCCATGCTCGATCAAACCGTGTTCGTTTCGGCCACCCCCGGCGACTATGAGCTCGAAAAAACAGGTGGCGTAGTGGTTGAACAGGTGGTTCGGCCAACCGGGTTGCTCGATCCGCCAATAGAGATCAGACCAAGCGTTAACCAGATCGACGACCTGCTCGATGAAATTGATCTGCGGGTTAAAAAAGGCGACCGGGTGCTGGTAACCACTTTAACCAAACGCATGGCCGAAGAAATGGATAAATACCTGCACCGCATCAATATCAAATCGAAATATATACACAGCGAAGTTGATACCCTGGAGCGGGTAGAAATACTGCGCCAGTTGCGGCTGGGCGAAATAGATGTACTGGTAGGCGTAAACTTATTACGCGAGGGGCTCGACCTGCCCGAAGTATCGCTCGTGGCTATTTTGGATGCCGACAAAGAAGGCTTCTTACGTAACGAAAAATCGCTTACCCAAACTGCCGGCCGCGCAGCCCGAAATGTTGATGGTAAAGTTATTTTTTATGCCGATACCATGACGGTAAGCATGCAAAGGACTATCGACGAAACCGATCGCCGCCGCGAAAAACAAATCGCCCACAACATACAACATGGCATTACGCCAAAAACAGTAATAAAATCACGGGAACAGGTGTTTGCCCAAACATCGGTATTGGATATTAAAGGGTACGACCCCGCAAACCCATACGCTCTGGCGCCCAATGAAGAACTGGTAACCATGGTGGCTGAAGAACAAGCCGTTTACCAAACCATTCCGCAGCTCGAAAAAGCCATTTCCAAAACCAAAAAAGAAATGGAAAAAGCAGCACGTGATCTTGATTTTATGGAAGCGGCACGCCTGCGCGATGAAATGTTTTCGCTGCAGAAGCAGTTACAGGAAATGAAACAATAATTTTTTTTATTATAAATTACAGATTGCAACTTACAGATTTCGGTTTAAAAGAACGCTGCAACATTAAACCTGTAACCTGTAACCGTTTCTTATTCGCAGAATTTTTATTTGCGTTTAAAATATTTATCCCCATACAGCCGTTCTTAACTCTTTAGATATCAACCAAAAATCCCAATCCAAAATCCCTATCACATGAAACGCCGTCATCGTCGCCGCCTGTTTAACCTTTTCGCTTTTTTGTTGCTGGCCGCCGTTCTTTATATGATCGCTGTTGACAAAGGAACTGTTGTTCAGCAAATCGCTTCGGAAAACGGAAAGTAAACCGCGGTTTATTTCAGCCCATGGCTACCCCGACAAAAGAAACTGACCTTCCATTCAAACTTTTTACCTGAAAACCGCTCCCGTTAAGGGTTGCAGTACATTACCTTTTTATCTCCATTTAACTATACAACCGGTGGCTATTTAACCATCATTGTTGCTAACTTCGGGGCATTGAGAATATTAAAGGAGATCAAAATGGAGAAACAAGTAATGGAAAAAAAAGTATTCCTGCTCGATGCCATGGCGCTGATTTTTCGTGCTTATTATGCCCTTATCCGCAATCCACGAATTACCTCCAAAGGCAAAAACACCAATGCACAGTTTGGGTTTATCAATACCCTGCTCGATCTGATAAATAACCAGAAACCTACGCATATGGCTGTGTGCTTTGATACGCACGCACCTACTGAACGCCACACTGAATTTTCCGATTACAAAGCCAATCGTCAGGATGCGCCTGAAGATTTGCTCGCCGCCATTCCTGATATCAAAAAATTAATTCGCGGTTTTAATATTCCGGTGCTTGAAGTTGATGGGTTCGAAGCCGATGACGTTATTGGCACTTTAAGTAAACAGGGAGCCGCCGCCGGCTATCAGGTGTTTATGGTTACCCCCGATAAAGATTACGGACAACTTGTTGATGGCAATATTAAAATTTATAAACCCGGTTACCAGGGTGGTGATGCCGAAATACTCGGCGCCAAAGAAGTTTGTGAAAAATGGAATATTAAAGAAGTACACCAGGTTATTGACATACTCGGTTTAATGGGCGATGCCGTTGATAATATTCCGGGCATAGCTGGCGTAGGCGAAAAAACCGCCGCCAAACTACTTGCCGAATATGGTACGCTCGAAAATGTTCTGGAAAAAGCCGACGGCATTAAAGGCGCGCTTGGTGAAAAGATCCGCAACGGAAAAAATTCCGCTATTCTTTCAAAAAAGCTGGCAACTATTATTACCAACGTGCCGATAGAATTTCACGAAGAAGATTTCAGGTTGAAAGAATGGAATAAAGACCTGCTGAAAGAAGTGTTTATTGAACTGGAGTTTAAAACCGTTGCCAAACGTATTTTGGGCGAAGAAATATCGATTGTTCCCGGTGTAGCACCGGTACCCCAGGGCGTTCAAACCGATTTGTTTGGCAATGCCGTTGAAACAAAGCAGAAGTCGGAGGTAAGAAGTCAGAAGTCAGAAGCCACAGCAGATGAAGATAGAGTTGAAGATAGCGAGGCATTACAGGCAGGAAAAAATATTCACAATACGCAGCACCAGTACCGTAGTATACAGGAAGAAGAGGCCATTCAAAAACTGGTGAAAGAACTGCTCGAAGAAAAAGAAATATGTTTCGATACCGAAACCACCGGCATAGACGCCAATGATGTGGAACTGGTGGGCATGAGCTTTTCGTACAAACCCGGCGAGGCTTACTATGTTCCCTGCCCGGCCGATCAGGAGGCTACTAAACAAATACTGAAGCATTTTGATCCCGTATTCAATAAAAAAGATGTTTTATGGATTGGGCAGAACCTGAAATACGATATGCTGGTATTAAAGTGGTATGGTTATGAACTGAAAGGCGAAACCTTCGATACCATGCTGGCGCATTATGTAATTGAACCTGATGGCAAACGCAGTATGGATTTGCTCAGCGCCCGCTTTTTGGGTTACGAACCCGTTCACATCGACGAACTGATCGGAAAGAGAGGCAAGAATCAGCTGAACATGCGTGATGTGGCACTTGATAAAATAAGCGACTACGCAGCTGAAGATGCCGATATAACCCTGCAGTTAAAACAGGTATTTGTTCCATTAATAAAGAGCCGCGAAGTTGAAAAGGTTTTTCAGGAAGTAGAAAATCCGCTGGTAAAAGTGCTGACTGATATGGAATATGAAGGCGTAAAAATTGACGTTGACTTTTTACGCGAATATTCAAAAGAACTGGAACGCGAAGCTGCGATTGCAGAAGACAGCGTATACCAGCAGGCCGGCATTAAATTCAACCTTGCATCGCCGCGTCAGTTAGGCGAAGTGTTATTCGAAAAATTAAAGCTCGATCCCAAAGCCAAAAAAACAAAAACCGGTCAGTATGCAACCGGTGAAGATGTGCTGATGAAACTGGCGCATCAGAATAAGATTGTTGAAGATATTCTGGTGTTTCGTGAGCTTACCAAATTAAAATCAACGTATGTAGATTCGCTGCCCGAACTGATCAATCGTAAAACAGGCCGCGTGCATACATCCTATGCCCAGGCTGTTGCAGTAACCGGCCGCCTGGCAAGCAATAATCCCAATCTGCAGAACATACCAATACGCACCGAAAAAGGACGAGAAATTCGTAAGGCATTTATTCCACGCGATAGCGACCGCATATTGATCTCGGCCGACTATTCGCAAATTGAATTGCGCATTGTTGCAGGCATCAGCGGCGATCCTGCCATGTGCGAAGCATTTAAAAAAGGAGTGGATATTCACACGGCCACTGCAGCTAAGGTATATGGGATAGAAGAATCGGCTGTTACCAAAGAACAACGGTACAAAGCCAAGAGTGTAAACTTCGGTATTATTTACGGACAAGGCGCCTTTGGTTTGGCCGATAACCTCGGCATTAGCAGAACCGAAGCCAAAGAGATCATCGACAACTATAAAAAGCAGTTCTCAGGCATTCAGAAGTATATGGATGATACCATTAATTTTGCCCGGGAAAACGGTTTCGTACAAACGATTATGGGTCGCAAACGCTGGCTGCGGGATATTAATTCAAGCAATTTCACCGTTCGCGGATTTGCCGAGCGAAATGCAATTAACTCGCCTATTCAGGGAACAGCGGCCGATATGATCAAGCTGGCCATGGTGAAGGTATATCATGAGTTTCGTAAGCATAAGTTTCAATCGAAAATGATTCTGCAGGTGCACGATGAATTGGTGTTTGATGCCGTAAAAAATGAACTGGAAACTATAAAACCTATTATTCTCGACTGTATGCGCCAGGCGCTGCCATTACCAAACGAGGTGCCCGTTGAAGCAGAAGTTGGATCGGGCGTTAACTGGCTGGAGGCGCATTAAAAATCCTGAGCAATTCGACCGCTGTTAGCGAGTCGCTGAAACTTTAGGCGTCGGCGCCAGAGCACGGATAAGACTTAGCGCAGATGAGAAGGCGAAGGATCGAAAAATTCAGGCATCAGGCGTAGGCGAGATGCAATTCATAAAAAAACCGGCAGTCATAACCGCCGGTTTTTTCTTTATACTGATGAAGTATACCTACCGGTTTTTCACAATTGTCTCCTGTACTTCTATCCTCTTCAACACTTCTGACCAGATATCTTTTGCAATTAACTCAGTCGACCGGTTTCCATCAACAATAACAATATTCTCTTCCGACTTCAGCTTTTCAAACGCTTCAAAATATTTTGCCCGAACCTCTTTTAAATTTTCGAGTGTCTCAAACAGCTCTATATTATCCCTGTTGCTGTGCAGACGTTGCATGCTCACTTCAGGATCAACATCAATGAAAATATTTATATCGGGCCTTAATATTGCGACGCTCATGGAGTTTGCCTGAATCACCCAATCCATGCTCATATGTGTACCCTGGTATGCGTATGATGAAAAACAATACCGGTCGGTGATCACCGTATATCCTTCCTCAAGCTTTTTTACAATACCGTTTTCTTCATTCAAAAGATGGTCTAACCGGTCTGCCACAAACAATCCGGCAATAATGCGGTGGTCGGCTTTAGCATTGCCCTTTAATATATTTCTGATCAAAGAACCTATGGGGCTATCAGTTGGCTCAAATGTGGAATATACTTTATGTCCCTGACTTGTTAATTGCTGGCTCAGGAGTTTCGTTTGAGTACTTTTACCACTTCCGTCGATCCCTTCAAGGGCAATAAATAAATTTGATCGCTGTTTCATATCGTAATCGACCAAAAATAAGTCAAATCAGGCATATCGGTCAAACAGTCATAAAGAGTCCAAATTATTCACATAAAGTTATTCGGTAATTCTTATTTGATTATACTCCTTACATATACAAAAATTTACCGAACGGAATTGACGCCAGTGACGCTTTCGTTAACATATGTTAACCTAATATTTTGCCAATACTGTTCATCTTTACAACCTACTAACTAAAACTACCGTCAAATGATAGTAAATTAGGTTATAATTTTCCGTAATAATAAACACATTCCCATATGAAGATCTTTACACTTGTGGCGGTTTTGATGGGTAGTCTGGTCACCCACCTTGTTATGGCCCAGGAAAACTGGCCAAAAACAGCCACAACACCCGAAGGCACCATCGTTAAATTATATCAATGGCAGCCCGAGTCGTTCCAAGACAACACTTTAAAGGCACACGCCGCCATATCTGTAATGGAAAACGGTAAATCAGAACCCGTTTTTGGGGTTGCGTGGTTAAAAGCTACCACAAGCACCGAAGGGCAGCAGGTATTGGTGAAATCTATTTACATCACCAACATTAAACTCCCCGGCATAACCGACGACGATAAACTCGAAAGCATCGCCAACACTGTGGAAGATAAAATTCCCGCGTGGGACATTGCTTTTTCCCAAAGTGAATTGCAAACAGCCCTCGATCTGAACAAACAACAAAGTAACCTCGCAGGTCAAATCAATAACACCCCGCCAAAAGTTATTTATGCCAATGTTCCTTCCATTCTTGTGGTGATGGATGGCGCTCCCAAATTGCAGCACAACGACCAGTGGGGCGTTGATGCCGTTGTGAACACTCCCTTTGTGATTGTAAAGAACCACGACGACCGTTACTATTTGTACGGCGGCAAGCACTGGTACACAGCTACCGCTGCTACCGGTTCTTACAAAATGGTCACCAACGTTCCATCGAACCTTGAAAAAATTGAATCTGCTATAAAAGACGCCGATAAGAAAACCGATGCCGATCAGGGAAAAGAAACCGATGCCAATACGATTTACAATATCATCGTTAGCACCGAGCCGGCCGAACTGATTCAGTCAAAAGGTGAAGCCAATTTTGCTCCTGTTGAAAGCACCGGTTTATTGTATGTAGCAAATTCGGAGAACGATATTTTCATGGACATCAATTCACAGGAGTATTACGTGTTGCTGTCGGGTCGCTGGTATCATTCCAAAACACTCAGCGGTCAGTGGCAGTATGTAGCTTCTGATAAATTGCCGGCCGACTTTGCAAAAATTCCAAAGGGATCACCAAAAGACAATGTACTGGCCAGCATAGCAGGCACCGATCAGGCAAATGATGCCATAGCCGATGCACAGGTACCACAAACCGCCAAAGTAGAACGTAATAAAGTGCACGCCGATGTAAATTACGATGGCGATCCACAGTTTGAAGATATCGACGGAACCGATATGGCTTATGCGCTTAACTCGCCGGTATCGGTAATTCGCTGGAGGGGCAGATATTATTGCGTGGATGATGGCATCTGGTTCGAAGCGTACAATGCGGTTGGACCCTGGTCAGTTTGCGTAACCCGCCCTTATGCTGTAGCGCTTATACCGCCCCGCTACCCGGTTTATTATATGAAGTATGTTGATATCTACGATGTAACACCTGATTATGTGTACATGGGATATACGCCGGGCTATTTGAATGCATATGTATATGGCCCTACAGTAGTTTATGGAACCGGTTATTATTACCGCCCCTGGTACCACAGATATTATTACGCTCGTCCGTATACATGGGGTTTTGGCGTTCGCTATAACCCATGGTTTGGATGGGGTTTTGGTGTAGGCTTTGGCTACGACTGGTTTAATATAAACATTGGTTTTGGCAGTCCGTATTATTCTTCGGGCTACTGGGGTTATGGCGGCGGATGGTGGGGCCCCCGTGTTTACCGTCCCGCTTATTATGGTCCTTCGTACAACTACCGCGGTGGCTATTATGGATACAACAGCTATAATGTATATCGTCGATCTACCAACGTAACAGTAATCAACAACAACTATTACAACACTAATATCTATCGGAACAGAACCGGCATTGTTACCAGAGATTATCCGCGTAACGGGCCCGACAGAGGCGGCCGCTATGGCGGGCAATGGGCGAATAATGGTTCGGGCCGTTTCAATGATTTCAATCGCCGCAACGACCGTAACGGATTCAATGATGTTGGTGGAAACAGGGGAGGTCGCCAGATGACGAATGATGGCAACGGCGGAAACTTTACGCAGCGGAACGGAATGAACAACGGCGACCGTTTCGGCAATCAGGCTAATGGCAATAACCGTGAATGGAGAAATCCGGGCAATTTCAATGGCGACAGAATAATTGCTCAGCCTCAAAACAGAAACCAGATGCAGGGCAATGGTGGTGATATAAACCGTAACTGGCGAGGTAATAACCCGGTTGGTCAAAATCCTGGCGGCCGCGTTCAGCAAAATCCTGACCGTGGTGTTCAACAACCACAAAACAGTGATCCGGTACGCCGCTTTGATCAAAATGGTAACATGCCAAACAGGGGTAATTACAACCAGTTTGAGAACAGAACGCCCCGCGAAATGCCCAGCCAGCCGCAACGCAATTTTGAAAGGCCTTCAGGAGGTAATTATGGTGGCGGCGGTGGTGGAAGGGTTTATCAACCCCAGCAACAAAGCCGGCCTTCGCAGCCTCAGGGTAATTTTCAGGCGCCCCGTTCATTTGAACGCCGCGAAAGCGGTGGCAACGGTGGTGGCGGTGGAGGAAATTTTTCACGCCCATCGGGTGGTGGTGGAAGCAGTGAAGGAAGATCTTCAGGCGGTGTCGGTAGTCGTGGAAGACACTTTTAACCATTATATTTATAAAAGTATATTTTGCAGTCCCCGGAAACCCGGGGACTTTTTTATTCTGAAAGCTTCGCCAACGCAGTTTAAGCGAAGTCGGGTAGTTGAAGGATGCCTGAAAATACACTGAGCGAAGTTGAAGTGTGAGTGAATCGAAGTACAATAAAGTTTAACCAATCATTCAAAGCATGCATTTTGAACCAATCCTGCATGGAAATTACATTACTCTTGAACGGTTTACCAACGACCACATTCCTGAATTGCAAACAATTGTATTTGACGCATCGATCTGGCAAAACCTTCCATATGTTATAACAAACGAACACTCTTTCAGCAGTTTCATTGAAGATTTGAAAAACAAAAATCTGAACGATCAGCAGGTTACGTATGTGATACGATCAAAATCAAACAACACCGTTTGTGGCAGTACCGGTTTTATAAATATCGACGTTAACAACCGCCAGCTCGAAATTGGCCCTACGTGGTTATCGCCAAAAGTTTGGGGCACAAAGATTAATATAGAAAGTAAATATCTACTATTAAGTCAGTGCTTCGGGAACAACATCATGCGAGTTGAATTCAGAACAAGAGAAACCAATATCAGATCACAAAAAGCCATTGAAAAAATCGGAGGTATCAGAGAAGGAGTTTTACGATGCCACAGAATAAACACCGACGGAACATTTCGCAATACAATTGTATATAGCATTATTCAACCCGATTGGCTGTTAACAAAAACAACACTTGAAACATTGATTAATAAATAAATTATGAAGTTTTTTTTAACCAAAACATTTCCTTTTTAAAGAAATATTTTTGATCTTTCGGCGTTTTTTTAACAGAAGTCGTTTCTGTAAACTATACCCTTAATCTTATACTATGAAACGAATTTTAGCCTCTTTTACCGCATGTTTTCTATTTATACTAACATTGTATGCCCAATACGACACGTCACAGTTTACGGGTTTTTGGGTACTGCAGAGTGTGAAATTCAAACATCCTGTTGACTTAAATAAAGATGGATATCGCTCATCTGATGCCTTTTGGGAATTTGATGAATGCCGTAAAGACCAGCAACTGGAACTGATGCCCGATTTCAATGCTAAAACCTACCTTGGCACCAGCAAAAACGGATGTACAAATGAGATTAAACAGTATAAATGGAATCTTAAAGAAGAACTGGTAAAAGAAGTAAAATACGAAATGGGAAAAAGAGTGGTTGACGAACGTCACCCCACCGTATTAAAACTTAATGATGCCAATGGCGGCACCGATTCAAAAGTATTTGTAGTAATTGGTGTTGATGAAAATATACTAACGTTAAAAGGACTTGTTCGAATCGGTAACAATCAACCCGAAGAAGCCATTCTTATTTACAGAAAGCGAAAAAAATAACCAATAGAATTATACCTGCCTTACGGCTATCTGTTCATTATACAGATAGCCGTTTTTTTATAATTAAGCTGTCCCCTTTCGCAACTACTGACTTAGCAATTGAAAGTATCGCCGTAATTTCACGTGAATTATGAGGCCTGTTATTTATTATTGTTACGATGCTTATTGCAACTGGTGTTATGCGTTTAGTTCGGTTATTACCAAAATTGCCGGCAACTTTAGCAACCGGGCACAGTTTGAAGTGCTTTCGGGCGGCATGATTATTACCGATACACCTAAACCCATTGCAGTTATGGCCGAATACATGTTAAACAACTGTAACGTTGTACAGGAACATACCGGTGTTGCATTTGGCCAGGATTTTTTGTGGCATTTGAAAAATCCAAACCTGAGCGATTGGTTTCCCAATAGTGAAAAACCGGCTATAGCGCTATGCATATTTAAAGAGTATTACCCCGATAACCAGGTTGCCTTTGCTGCTGATATGCTATTTGCTTTGCAATACGAAGGCCGCGATTTAGACGACAACGAAGCCTATCGCCACCTGCTGCTGAAATATGCTATTCAGCCCGAAGAATTTTATCAGCTGCTCAAAGACCCGGCTTATAAAGAAAAGGCTTATTATGAATTTACTGTATGCAAACAACTGCAGGTAACCGGTTTTCCTGCCCTGTTGATGCAGGTTAGTGAATCGAAATTTATAATGCTGGCTTCGGGCTACACCCCCTATGAAGTACTGCACGAAAGAATAGAGAAAACATTTATGGATTTGGGGATTTAGAGATTTTGGGATTTCTTCTGTTCAAAAGTTTCTGATTAAATCTAAAAATCCCAAAATCTCAAAATCAAAAAATTTTAGCTATGATAGTTACTATTACGATGAACCCCGCGGTTGATAAAAGCACATCTGTAAACAAACTGGTGCCTGAGAAAAAAATGCGATGCAACGAATTGATCACCGAAGCCGGCGGCGGAGGCATTAACGTAAGCAAGGCCATAAAGGAATTGGGAGGCGAATCACTGGCTATATTTCCATCGGGTGGTATGAATGGAAAGCTGATCGAAAATTATTTAAAAGGTCGCGGTATACAATTTAAATCCATTGCTGTTGAGCACGAAACCCGGGAAAATTTTGTTGTACGCGAAACCGATACCAATTCGCAATACCGCTTTGTAATGCCCGGGGCATCGCTTAGTGAGCAGGAAGCCAATAAGTGTTTTGAAGTACTACAACAGTTACAACCGCATCCTTCATTTATTGTGGCAAGCGGAAGTTTGCCGCCCGGTTTGCCCGAAAACTTTTTCGGCGAGCTGGCCAAAGTAGCCAAAAAAGTAAACGCACGCTATATTATCGATACATCGGGAAAGCCCCTGCAGCTGGCAGCCAAAGAAGGCGTGTATTTGCTGAAACCCAATTTAAGCGAACTGTGCGCTCTCGTTGGCAGGGAACATCTTGAGCTGAATGAAGTTGATAATGCAGCCATGGAAGTGATTAAACAGGGCCGTTGCGAAGTAATGGTGGTTTCTATGGGTCCCTCGGGCGCCCTGCTGGTTACCCGCGACGCTTGCGAACATGTGCCAACGCCAACGGTCAAAAAGCAAAGTACGGTTGGTGCAGGTGACAGCATGGTAGCCGGTATGGTGTGGATGCTGTCGCAGGGAAAATCATTACGCGAAACCATTCGTTTCGGCGTTGCCTGCGGTACAGCCGCCACCATGAACCCCGGTACACAATTATTTAAAAAAGATGATGTGCACCGCCTGCACGAATGGATCAACAAATATGCTGATGCGTATAAAATGAATCTGAGCTAATGGCCTATTGCCGGTTAGAATTTCCATCAACGGTTTCAGATTCTTCCCAAATGCTGTTAATTTCAGGGATCTGGTATTAAACATATTTGTATGAGGAAGTTAATCGTTACAACCGGCTCCTTTCTTTCCCTGTTGGCTGCCTGTGCGCAAAACAGTGCGCATATGGATTTTGAAAAATACAATCCAACTTCAACCCTGGTTGTACCCGAGCATAAGTTAACTCATGCAAAATTCCCTTTTATTGATGTGCATAATCACCAGTGGAGTATGTCGGTATCAGACATTAAAACACTGGTAACCGAAATGAACAAACTGAACATGGCGGTGATGGTAAACCTCAGCGGCGACAATGGCAACAGGTTACAAAATAAGATCGACAACATTCGCACCGCCGGTCCCAAACGATTTATTGTATTTGCCAATATTGACTTTGGCGGTATTGGGCAACCCGGCTGGACGGAGAAAGCAGTTAAACAGCTTGAAGAAGACGTAAAGTATGGTGCCAATGGCCTGAAGATATTCAAAAACCTGGGGCTTTCTGTTCAGGACAACAGCGGCAAACGGGTAGCTGTAGACGATCCTCGCCTTGATGCCATTTGGGATAAATGCGGTGAATTAAAAATACCCGTGCTTATTCACACCGCCGATCCCAGGCCGTTCTGGGATCCCGAAGATGAACACAATGAACGCTGGCTCGAAATTGCTTCACATCCCGGCCGTAAAAGAAATGATTCGGATCCCGCACCCTGGGAAGTATTGATTGAAGAACAACACCGCATGTTCAGGAAACATCCGAAAACAACGTTCATTGCCGCCCATTTTGGCTGGTATCCCAACGATTTGGCAAAATTGGGTAAGCTGTTGGATGAAATGCCAAATGTAAATGTTGAATTCGGAGCAGTGATTGCCGAATTAGGCCGGCAACCACGCATGGCGCGTAAATTTTTTGAGCAATACCAGGACCGTATATTATTTGGTAAAGACAGCTGGGTACCTGAAGAATACGCCACGTATTTCAGAGTACTGGAAACCGAAGATGAATACTTTCCCTATCACAAAAAATACCACGCCTTCTGGGCTATGTATGGTATGGGATTACCAGATACTATTCTTAAAAAAGTGTATTACAAAAACGCGTTGCGCATAATTCCGAATATCGATAAGTCGCAATTCCCCGATTAAAGTGAATGATTATTTTCGATGCGAAATAGGTAACGATAATCTTTATTTCTTATTAATTTGAAGTGTGCGGCTGCCTTCCAATATTTATTCGTATGATGATAATGGTAATTAAAACCTAACCTCGCTATAATTCACATGGTGTTTATTGAAAATTATTAAATTTACCATTACACACATTCCTTCCGGCTTCATACTACAAACTTCCGGCTTCATCGTCCCACATTTGATATTTGTCAGTTTATGATATGTTACCTCCGGTGAATTAGTACCTTTAAAAAAACGAACAGTTATGAAAAAACTTGCCATTGCGGCTGCTGCCGCGCTGTTTTTGATAAACAGCTTTTCAGTTAATGCCCAAACGCAGGAACAAATGAAAGCATGGACCGATTACATGACACCGGGCGAAGTACATAAAATGATTGCTAAATGGGACGGAAAATGGAAAGAAGATGTAACAATGTGGATGCAACCGGGAGCGCCGCCTACCAAAAGCAGCTCAACCTGCGTAAATAAAATGATAATGGGTGGCCGTTACCAGCAAAGCCAGCATACCGGCAATATGATGGGGCAACCATTCGAAGGCATGGGCACACTGGGCTGGGACAATGCTAAAAAAATACTTATCAGTACATGGATAGATAATATGGGAACCGGCATTATGTATATGGAAGGCACCTGGGACTCCGCATCAAAATCAGCTACACTCAAAGGCAAATCAGTTGATCCCGCAACCAGTAAAGAAATGGATGTAAAACAGATCTTCACGGTGATAAACGACAATACCCAAAAACTGGAAATGTTTATGACACAGGACGGGCAGGAAACAAAAACCATGGAAATAATGTTCACACGTATGAAATAGCCTAAGCCAGTTAACTTGTTAACCAGTTAACTGGTTAACAAGTTAACTATTCAGCACCTTCTGCAGCTTTACATTTTTATTTCTCAGATCAATACCGCCCTCAAGAATCGATTTCAGATTTGCGAGGTAAAAAGTCCAGCCGGTTTTACAACCTACATAAAATTCATATTTACCTTTTTCATCAGTAGGAATAGCTGACTGAATTAGTTCAACAATATGTTCACCTTCTTCGATTTTTATACGCACCGTACAAATGCCCGCTTTACCAAAACCGAATTTCAAATAATCATGATCATTTAATTCGAGTATTTGACCATACTCTACCGTTTCATCGGGCCATCCATACCATAACCATTTATAAGTATCGCCCACCTTAATTTTTTCTTCGGGCTCACGCTCAATTCCATCCCTGTTTTTAAATTCACCAAGCCTCAGAAACCAGCTTTCGATACCGCTCCTTGTTGCCCAGGCAAGGTATAATTCTTCTATGGGAGCTTTTATTGCTATACGGGTTACAAAGCAGCTCCAATCAATTGCTGACATAACAAGTAGGTTAATATTTCTGATTTTGTGATTTCGGGATTTTGTGATTTAAATTCCGAAATCAACAAATCTCAAAATCCAAAAATCCTTACATAGGTACGGAATGTAAGGCGATGCGGTTTCCCTCGCTGTCAATAAATACGGCCATATATCCGTATTCAGGAGATATTTGTGTTTTGGGCACCATAATTTTTCCGCCGGCAGCTTCTATTTTATCCAATACCAATTGCAAATCGGGGTTGGCATTTAAATAAATTAACGGGCCATCGGTGGCAGATGGTTTATGAAAAACCCCGCCTGTATCGGCCAGTGCACCGCCAATACCACCCATCGGATTGTCGATAGGGAACATCGCCATTTTTATATTGGGCAAATCAAGGGTTGTTAAAGCGATACCGAATATGGTTTCATAAAATTTTTGTGCCCGGTTCATATCAGTAACAGGTATTTCGAACCAGCTGATGGCATTTGTCATAATGCAGATTGTTTAGGGTTAAAGAAGAGTTGCGCTTTTTATGCGAAACTTAAATTGAGTTTACCAAACTATAAGTTGGCAATTGCCGGTGGCGTTTTTCAGCCACTGGCAAACTGCCAACTGCTTCCCGTAGCTATACTAATAAGACATTAAATACAAAACATATGCTGGTGCGTTCATCATAATTTATCGCCACGCACCAATTATAGCACCCATAAGAGTAAGGGCAATTACACTATAAAATCCATTGATAAAAATCAGTCGCCAGGTTTTTAATTCAAACAAACTATGAATGGCAATGGCGCAAAACGTCCAGATGCCGGCTAAAAAACCGGCCATAGCGCCCCAGGTGATGTCGGGTTTATTGGCACATTGGGGAACACATCCTTCGGGTGTTGCCAGAAACATGGCGAGGTTAACAGCCATCAGCAATGAAAAAACAAGCGTGAAGCCAAAAACTTTACCTTTATTACTTCCTTTTCTGATCTGCTCTTCGGTGAATTTATTATCCTTCATCCATGCCTTACCAAACAAACCCGGTGAGTACCAAATGCCTCCAACTACAAAAGATGAAATGCCGGCTACCAAAACCGCCAGCCAGTTTATTACAGGCATATATGATTTATTTAGGGTTAAAAAAGTTCTTAAATGAATATTTTTTTCGAATCTATTTGCTAATTTTTACACAGTCAATAAAAAAGGAATCAGGCTGGAAAAGCATACGATCAATAACAAAAATGAGCCGATAAAAAAATCACCCGCCGTTGAACGGCTGAACGATATCGGGTTCAGGGTTATACTCATCCCTGTATTTGGTATTGTTATACCCCTTGTTACGGGTATGATAAACCATGCAACGCTTTCGATGTGGAACCTGAAACTTGGTTTTTTGTTTACCACCGGTATTGCTTTTATTATCTGGGAAGGAAACCGCTACCTGCTTTTTACATTGCGTAGTTATTTCGACTGGTTTAATAAACCGGTAAAAAAAATAGCCGCACTGGTGCTTGCCATTTCGTTTTATACCATTCCGGTAAGTGCTTTACTGCTGGTTGTTTGGTATAAGATATTTAACAATGGTATTATCGACTGGAACGTGATCACCACAAGTACACTGATCATAATGATCTGTGTGCTTTTTATTACGCATATTTATGAAACCGTGTTTTTGGTGCGCGAAGCAGAAAGCGAAAAACTAAAAAAAGAACAACTCGAAAGAGCTAAAGCCGAAGCAGAGCTGGAGGCGCTGAAGAACCAGATCGATCCGCATTTTATTTTCAATTCGCTCAATACATTGTCGCACCTTATTGAACAGGATCCTACAAAGGCCAGGCAGTTTAACGATAACCTGGCCGATGTATACCGGTATATACTGCAAAATAAAGCGCGCGAGCTGGTATTGCTTCGCGAAGAGCTGCTGTTTTTAAGCGATTATTTTTATTTATTAAAAATACGTTTTGAAAATGCCGTGCAATTACAAGTCAATATCAGCGAAGATTTGTTCGATCAATACCTTATTCCTCCTATTTCCTTACAAATACTGGTCGAAAATGCCATTAAGCACAACGAATTTTCCGATACGTTGCCGTTGGTGATTACGATAGAAATGCAAAATGATGAACTGATCATTCATAATCACGTTCGAAAAAAAGTGTTGCGCAAAGCATCTTCGCGCATAGGATTACACAACCTGGGCGAACGTTATAAATTAACCACCAGTAAAGAAATAACTGTTAGCGAAGCGCCCGATGATTTTACGGTTTGTTTACCGGTTTTAAAAATTGTCTGAATATGAGATGTGTTATTATAGAAGACGAAAAACCCGCAGCCAATAAACTGCAGAATGCCCTGATGCAATGCCAGCAGACGGTGGTAACAGATGCCGTTTTAGGAAGTATTAAAGAAGCGGTTAACTGGTTGCAGCAACACCCTATGCCTGATTTAATTTTTATGGATATTGAACTGAGCGATGGCTTATCTTTCAAAATATTTGACCACATTAATATTGAATGCCCGATAATTTTTACCACCGCCTACGATGAATACTGGCAGGAGGCTTTTGAACATAACAGTATCGATTACCTGCTGAAACCCATAAAGCAGGATAAGCTCGAAGCTGCCCTGAAAAAATACCAGAAGCTGAAACAATACTTTACGGCCAGTTATATAAATTTGTCGGCCTGGCAATCGGCCCGGCCCGATACCGGTTATAAAAAACGTTTTCTGGTAAAACGCGGTACCGATTACGTCAGCATTAAAACCGAGGAGGTGGCTTATTTTTATGCCACACATAAACTGGTGTGCATGGTAGACAACAGCGGACAGAAATTTATCATGGACCTGTCGCTGGCCGATATTGAAAGCCAGGTTGACCCCGCGGTTTTTTACAGGGTTAACCGAAAATATCTTGTAAATATGAGCGCTATTAAACGCATAAAGGCATACCCGAAAAGCAAGTTGCTGCTTGAAGTATCACCGCTGGTACCCGAAGAAATTATCATCAGCCAGGAAAATGCCGCGGCGTTTAAGCAATGGATGGGACAGTAGGTGAATGGTCAATGGTGAGTAGTCAATGGTCAATCGACAACTGTTACTGGTCAATCAGGTTGATAAATTTAGTCAGCGTTTTAATATATCAACAGCTATTCACCATTGACCATTCACCATTGACCACAAAAAAACCCGATAGATAACTACCGGGGTTACATCCTATAACGTGTGCATCAAAGCCATTAGTTATTGCCGCCGCCGCCACGATTACCACCACCGCCGCGTTGTGGACGCAAAGAAGGCTCTATTTCATCTTTCCATTTCTTAAACTGGTCATCGTTAAAGATCTTTTTCAGCTTATCATCACGCTCACCCGCCAGTTTTTGCATTTTTTCGCGCATCTGATCACGGTCGGGAGGACCGCCGGCGCTCCTCATATCTTCAAACATTTTATCCTGAGCTTTATAATAATCCAATAAAACAGAATCGGTTTTTGTATTCTGGTCTTTGTCGAGCTTCAGATCGGCCATTTTTTCTTTTGCCTGTTTAAGTCTTTCTTCCGGTGTACGACGTTGAAATCCGCCACCTCCGGGACCGCCGCCCTGGGCCTGCACGGCCATAACGGTCGTAAATGCAATCGCTAACAATAAAATCGCTTTTTTCATACTATGAAATTTAGTTATTGGAAAAGTGATGTTATAGTTGGATGCCGCTTTGGCCCAAAACCTGCGCAGTTTTAATAGAAAAATCTGTTAGTGCTGAGAACTCCCGGAGTTGGGAATCGGAAATACCCGTGATGAAAGTAAGGAGATAAAAATATCCTGAAACCTGTTAAAATCGATAATAGGTTCAACGATCCTGGCTTTCGTCTCTGATAGCCATAGGGATTATACTCCCATTTTCAGTTTCCGACACCCGGCTTTCGTCTTCCGTTCCGATCGCCATCAGGATCTGCCTCGCCTTCCAACTTTTATTTTTAGTCCGGCATCTTTGGTTTTTTGGGGTGGCCAGGCTGCTTTTGAGCCAAGGAAGCACAACATGATAGCCATAAATGAATTGAGCAGTGAGCGGGTTGTGGAACGATAGATAGCCACACCATAGTGTCCTGCTTCCGTTTTCAGCTTGCGCCCGGCCTGAGGTCCTCCCACATCTATCAGGGGCAACTTCCGCTGTAAGCCACGATCCCGTCTTCCCAGACCGCTGAAGTCTTACATCCGACTTCCACATTTTGAGGACTTTAGGACTTTTCCGACTTTCGGCCCCTTTTTGGAACACGGTTTGCCAAAATCATTTTATCTTGCAACTCCTTAAAAAATTTGTATTGATATGGAATACGCTAAAATTGTTGCCGTTACGGGTTTACCGGGATTATTTGAATTGGTGAGTAGTAAATCCGATGGCGCTATTGTACGATCATTAGAAGATAAGAGCTCAAAGTTCGTTTCGAGCCGGATACATAATTTTTCACATCTGGAAAGTATTGAAGTATATACAGTTCGCGAAAATGTTAATCTGGTAGATATATTTACGGCCATGAGCAGCAGCAGCGAAAAACTGCCTGATGAAAAAGATAATGCGTCTGTTAAAAAATATTTCGAAAAAGTATATCCCGATCTCGATTTCGACCGTGTATACTCAAGCGATATGAAGAAAATGGTTAAGTGGTTTGGCGTGCTGAAAGCAAACGATGTTGAAATCAAATTAAGAGAAGCTTCCGAAGAGCCTGCAGAAGAAGAAGCACCGGTAGTAGTAGAAGAAGCCCCTGCCAAAGAAGAAAAACCTAAGGCAGCTAAAGAGGCTAAAGAAATCAAAGAAAAAGAACCGGCTAAAAAAGAAGCTAAGCCTGCTGCTGCTAAATCTGCTGCGAAAAAAGAAGAAGCAACAGAAGAGAAAAAAGAAGCAGCTCCCAAGAAAAAGGCCGCTCCAAAGGCTAAAAAAGAGGATGCTGAAGAAACAGACCCCCCTGCTAAAAAGAAAGCAGCCAGCAAAAAGAAGTAAAGTTGACGAGTTGAAAAGATAAGGAAGAACCCCACGCTTATCAACCTGTAAACTTGTTAACTGATCAACTTAAAATATCAAAATCAAGCTACAAACTGCTGGTTTTTATACCTGAAGTTTGTAGCTTTTACTTTTAAAATCGTTTTGAATGAACTACAGCGCAGACATACAAAAATTACCCAGGCATTTTTTACCTGAAAATTTTACGGTAACCACCTGGGAAAACCTGGAGCCATATTTTAAAAACCTGCTCGACAGGCCTGTTGATACAAGGGCCAACCTTGAAAAATGGTTGCACGATATGAGCGAACTGGAAGCCGTGGTAAGTGAAGATGCCTGCTGGCGCCAGATTCGCATGACCTGCGATACCGAAAACAAGGCACTTGAAGAGGCTTTTGTGTTTTTTGTAACCGAAATTCAGCCTAAAATTCAGCCTTATGCCGATAAGCTGAACCGCAAACTGGTTGAAAATCCTTTTGTAAATGACCTGGATACCAAAAAGTATTTTACATACCTGCGCGGAGTACGCAAAAGCATTGAGCTGTTTCGCGAAGTAAATATTCCCCTGCAATCGGAACTGGCCGTTTTACAACAACAGTTTGGCACCATTGCCGGTAAAATGACGGTTGAAGTAAACGGTCAGGAATACACTCTGCAACAGGCCGCCAAATTTCTCGAAAATCATGATCGAAATCTGCGTGAAAGCGTATACCGTAAAATCAATGAAAGACGGTTACAGGATAAAGAGGCACTAAACGATCTGTTCACCCGCTTAATTGAAAAAAGAAACCAGATTGCCAAAAACGCCGGTTTTGATAATTACCGCGATTACAAGTTTAAAGAACTGGGCCGTTTCGACTATACGAAGGAAGATTGTTTTAATTTTCACGAAGCAGTAAAGCAACATGTGCTGCCGCTTGTAAATATTATCAATGAACGGAAAAAGAAAAAGCTGGGCCTTACTTCATTCAGACCCTGGGATACAGAAGCAGAGCCTGAAGGAGTAACACCGCTAAACCCGTTTAGTTCCGGTGATGAACTTTTGCAAAAAAGTATTCAGTGCTTCGATCGTGTACATCCGTTCTTTGCCGATTGTCTTCGTAAAATGAGCGAAATGAAACGGCTCGATCTCGACAGCCGTAAAGGCAAAGCGCCCGGCGGTTATAACTGTCCGCTGGCCGAAACAGGTGCACCCTTTATATTCATGAACGCGGCGGGGCAAATGAGCGATGTTACCACTATGGTACACGAAGGCGGTCATGCCGTGCATTCATTTCTCGCCCATCCATTGGAGTTAACCTCGTTTAAAGAGTATCCTATGGAGATAGCCGAAGTTGCCAGCATGTCGATGGAATTATTCAGTATGGATGCCTGGGATGTGTTTTTTGATAAAAAAGAAGATCTGATCAGGGCCAAAGAACACCAGCTCGAAAGAGTGATCACTATTTTTCCATGGATAGCCACTATTGATAAATTTCAACATTGGGTATACGAAAATCCAACACATACGGTTGAAGAAAGGGCTGCAAAGTGGATGGAGATACTGAACGAATTTTCGTCTGATGTAATTGACTGGGAAGGGCTTACAACCTACCGCACCTATGCCTGGCAACGGCAGCTGCATTTATTCGAAGTGCCTTTATATTATATTGAGTATGGTATTGCCCAGTTAGGTGCAATAGGGTTATGGATGCAGTTCAGACAAAATAAAACCACTGCATTAAACCATTATATGATGGCTTTGCAATTAGGTGGAACAAAAACACTTCCTGAATTATATAGTGCAGCCGGATTGGTTTTTGATTTTTCGCCCGATTACATAAAACAGTTGATGCAGTTCGTAAAAAAAGAAATGGATGAACTAAACGTTCATCATTAACCGGGAAAAAATACCCATTTCATGGTATGCAAAATATTAATTGATTCTATTATATTTGTACCACAGAATAAAGTCTGATACAGGGTATTGAAAATTTACCCTTCATCATAAAATAGCTACTAATCAGAGCCTTAACCAAAAGTCCCGGTGTTTCTACATCGGGGCTTTGTTTTTATAATGATTTCAATCCTGAACATTTAACCGGTTAACATTCATTTCACAAAAAATAAAGCACTTTTTTACAGGTTTTTATCAAAGCAAAAAGGTTTGAGCATTAGAGTTTCGCAAAGTGCGCTTTATTTTAAGCGATTTTTAATTTGGGTCAGAAAAACTAAAAAACACATTCCCGGTTATTGAACACCGAAATAAATAACAACTACGACACTCGTTGCCAGTCATTACCCAATGTCGTTTAGTTCAGGCAAACTAAGCTATTACACCACCAGGCACAAATAACACATAGAAAGTCGCATAGAAGAATCCTATGTGTTGAAGAATGTCTTAACAAACAACATTAAATTGCTAACTGGCAGACTATATTTACTGGCATTCTTTACACAAACCGGTAACTACCATCTGAACTTCATCGGGTAAAAAACCATTGGGCAGTTTTACTTCGGGAACAGTAATGTCGGCAAGACATATAGTTTTACCACATTCCCGGCAAACAAAATGAACGTGGTTATCGTGGTGATGTCCTTCGCTGCAATTGTCTTTACACAATGCATATAGTACCGAATTATCGGGTGTGGGTATGGTATGGATAATCCCTTTTTCAAGAAAAGTTTGCAAGGTGCGGTAAACAGTGACCCGGTCGAATTTTTCACCGGTCTTTTTTTCAATATCGCCATGTGCAAGCGCCCCGTTGCTCTGTAAAAACAATTCCAAAATCCTTTTACGGCTACCGGTAACACTTAATTGATTACGGCGAAGTATTTCGTCTATCTGGGAATCCATTGTAAAAAACGTTAAAACACCAGCGGCTTAACTGCCAAACATATTGTTCGAAAAGCGCTGGCCGGAATTATGTTCCTTTAATAATCGTGTTATATCTTTCTTTAATTCTTCCAGTTCGTCTTTCTTTAATCCATCGTAAATTTTTCTAACCCGGCCACTTTTATCAACCAGGGCAAAGAACTGGGTATGTAAAAACTGTTCGTTTATATTCCGCAGGTTGTTTTGCGGATCATCTAACAGGTAGCTGTTGCGGGCAGCCATGTAAAGACTGTCTTTACGCCCTGTTAAAAACATCCAGTGCTGTGTATCTACATGCATTGAATCGGCATACCATTTCAGGCGGGCCACATTATCGCGATCGGGGTCAACCGTATGGGAAACTATTACAAAACCGGGCTCATTCTTATACGCCTCATAAATTTTCATCATGTTGGTATTGAGCATGGGGCATATACTTGGGCAGGTGGTAAAAAAGTATTCTGCCACATACACTTTCCCTTCAACATCTCTTTCTGTTACTGTTTTTCCATCCTGGTTAGTAAAGCGAAACGGCTGAACATGGTTCATTATTGGCAGCTTTACCTCGCCGTATCCCGGTATAACCTGTGTAAGTGCTACATAAAACCCAATTACCAACACAACAAAAAAAGAAATATAAAAAATCAGTTTCCGGCGCATATCATGTAAAAATTTCAAAAATCAAATCTCAAAATCCAACAATCGAAATCGTAAAATCGAAAATCAAAGGTACGGCGACCATTTACCCCGGCAAGTAATTTTATTTATAACGAATTTTTTTGCAACAAAGTTGCATGCCTGAAAAATTACTTCTTATCTTCGGGCAATGAATTTTAGAGTAAACTGGGATGCGATGGGTGTGGCGGCTTCACTGGCCTGCGCTATTCATTGTGCTGTATTGCCCCTTCTTTTATCCAGTTTGCCTATTTTAGGCATAAATATTATTGAAAATCAGGGGTTTGAATATTTTATGATCTTCCTGGCCTTTGGCGTCGGCGTATATTCCCTGCGCCACGGATATAAAAAACATCACCATAGCACCATCCCCATTATTGTTTTTTCAATTGGTTTTACCGGCCTGATTGCCAAGCAAATATGGCATCAATACCAGATCTGGATCCTGCCTTTTGCCGTTTTGTTCATTGTATCGGCCCATTATATTAATTTCAGGGCCTGCCGTGTACACAACCATGCCCACGATGATGATTGTGATCATTGATCGCAACAGAAATGGTTTAATGTATGCATCCGCCGAAGGCGGATTCACAGATTTTCCAAAATAAGAAACAATTGCAACGGGCATTTGTTATTTTTGTATTCAATAAAACGAAGGAAAGTAAAATGATTAAAACAGGAAATCCTGTCATTAGTATTTATACTGAAATGACGCCTAACCCGGAGACAATGAAATTTGTGGCCAACAAGTTATTATATCCGGGCAAAAGCATTGATTTTCCGGATGTGGAAAATGCCAAAGCTTCGCCACTTGCTACCGAATTATTTGGTTTCCCTTTTATAAAAGCCGTTTTTATCGCAAGCAATTTTGTAACGCTCACCAAAACGGCCGAAACCGAATGGAACGATGTAATTCCTACCATTCGCCAGTTTTTGAAAGAATACCTCGAAGAAGGAAAAGTAGTGATCAATGAAGAAGAAATTGCCACTATTATACCCGAAAGCAGCAATGCTGTTGCCGCCGATGACGATGATGTGGTAAAACGCATTAAGGAATTGCTCGAAAATTATGTAAAGCCTGCTGTTGAAATGGATGGCGGCGCTATTCAGTTTAAAAGCTATAGCGAAGGGGTAGTGAACCTGATGTTACAGGGTTCGTGCAGCGGTTGTCCGTCGTCGATGATCACTTTAAAGGCCGGTATCGAAGGCATGATGAAGCGTATGATCCCCGAAGTGAAAGAAGTTGTTGCCGAAGCTGAATAACATTTAATATTAGCTTTTTTTACTACGTGTTAAACCTTCCCCAAAAGGGAAGGTCTTTTTTTTGTGCTTATTTGAAGAAGGGGGTTGATGAGCTGATAAAGTTGAAAAGTTAAAAAGGATGAACCCGGGAATGGTCATTTGTTGAAAACCAGCACGTTCCCGACCAGGTATGCCGAATAATCCCGACCCGTAGTCGGGGCTCGTTAAACCCAAACGGTTCATCCCTGTCAAAAGCACACTACCACAGTAGAACAGCCTATGGGCTCGTTCCTTATCTGATCAGCTAAAAATTTAATGGCACTGATTTGTTGTAACGCATCATTTGCGTTATACGGGCAACCTTTTTCATAACCATAAAAAACGACTATTTAATTAACTAAAAAACACGTTTTATGAAAGTACACATCATGTTTATTACCACAGCAACAGCCGCTCTTTTAGCCACCGCCTCAAAAGCGCAGATCAACCTGGGCGCCACTACTTCTGCCACTGTGCATTCGGCCACCAGTGTAGGCACCGGCGGCGCCACATCGGCTGTTCAGTCGGCTCATACACATGTACAAAGCACTTCGCAAAAAGCCGTGAACACCACAAAAAATGTAGCATCCACCACAACTTCTTCTGTAAAAAAAGGCGTTTCACAAACCGGCTCAACCGCTGTTGATGCAACAAAAAATACCAGCGTGAATGCGGGTATTGGTGCAGATGTGCAAAACAGTACAGCTACAAAAGCAACTACTCTTAACAGTGGTAATACAGTTGGCGCTTCGGCCGGTTCAAACGGTCAGGTACAGGTAAATGGTAGTTCAAATACTCAGGCAGGCGAACAGGCAAGCGGTGCTGCCATTGAAAAAGTACAGCAAACAAAACAGGTGGCTGTTGACAAAACAAAGCAAACGGCAAACAAGGTAAAATCAACTACTGAAGGCGCTGCCAAATCAGTTAAAGAAACCGCTTCAAATACAAGCGCAAGCGCCTCTACTTCGACCGAAGTAAAAAGCGAAACCGCCGCTAAAGCTGGTAAACAGTAGTACGCCTTGTAATTTTCTCATAAGATTTTAATACACCAATAATTCTCAGTTGGCAGTTTGCAGTGGCAGTTATAATTGCTGCATTGCAAACTGCCAAACTTAAAACAGTGTTGCACTGCACTGGTAATTCAATCTGAAAAACAATCAGTTTGTATGAAAAAAGTAATCACCCTTTTGCAATTATTATTTATTGGAACTTTGTTGCATGCACAATCTGTTGATTCAACTGGCACCCAAAAGAAAATAACGTTCACTGCAGGCGCTACCTTTAATTCTTCACTCAATTATTATGGCCGTACCGATAGTTTAAAAAGCCAGGGCATATATCCGTTTGCAGGCATCAGTTTAAAGAACGGGTTGTATGTGTTTTCGAATTTCATCTTCATAAATAATGCAACAGCCACCACCTATGCCGCTACCACGCTCGAAGCCGGCTATAGATTTAAAAATAAAAAAGGCAGCCTTAATGGAAATATATTCGGCGCACGCTTTTTTTACAATGCCGATGTTAGCCTGGTGCAATCGGTAGTGAAAGAGCAGGCCGGTATAAATTTATCGAACATCAATCATGTTATTAATATTCATGCCGGCGCCGATGCAAAGTTCAGCAATCAAACCGATTTTGGCGCATATGGCGGGCTCGACCATGCTTTCAGGATCGATCCGGTGGGCAAAGGCGTAATTGTAATCACCCCTTCGGCCTATGGTTATTTTGGCACACAGCGTTTTAGTAAAACTTATCTCGAAGAAAAAAAGTTTCTGATTTTGCCGGTATCGCAGCAACAGGTTACGCAAAACAGCAGCCGTTTCAGCGTAATGTCGTATGAGCTTTCCTGTCCTGTGGTGTATGGCATTGGCAAAATGAATATAATTATCACACCAGCTTACGTTTTGCCGCAAAATGTAGTTACTGCCGACGGCACATCTACGCAAAAAGCCGACAATCTTTTTTATACAACCGCCAGCATCCGGTTCGATTTTTAAAATGGAACATGGTAATTTAATAAACGTACTTGGCTGTGTTGCAGGAATGCAGTAAATTCAGCAAAACAGCGGGTTTATGACCTTTCTGTATATTCTTAGTGCATTGGTAGTGATCATAGTGTTGCTACTTTTCATAGCTTTATTTTTACCGAACGGCTACTTTATTGAAAAATCGGCCATTATTCAAAAACCATGCGATTTTGTGATAGATAAAGTAGCCGACCTGCATAACTATGCGCAATGGAATCCCTGGCAGCAAAAAGAAACCAACAGCCAAAGCAATATTACCGGCTTACCTAAAAGACCCGGTCATAAATATTCGTGGAAAGGGAAAAAAATCGGAGAAGGCAGTTTAACCCTGCGCGATATAGATGATAAGCATGTTCATTTTGAACTTGAATTTATCAGGCCCTGGAAAGGAACCGCCCGCGACAACTGGCTGTTTGAAGAGTGGGGTAACGGCGAAACAAAAGTTACCTGGCAGGACTTTGGTATGCTGCCTTATCCCACAGGCAGGCTACTGGGTTACATGATTCACAAAAACCTCAACCGCCAGTTCACCGAGGGACTGAATAACCTGAAAAAGTATTGTGAAAAATAACCGTTCTATTGCGGTACCGCCTTCCGGAATATGCGAAACGCAAGGGTAGGAAACAATCGCATTACATGAATAGCCATCCATTCCTGCGAAAAAGGCCTTCCCACATACTTCTCATTTTTCCCTTTTTCAACGGCTTTTAATATCTGCCTGGCCGTTTTATCGGCCGGATAGCCATGTCCAATGTTTTTTCCCAGCTGGTTCAGCTTTTCACCCGAAGCTGTAACCGCATTTAACGACACCTGTGTACGAACGTAGCCCGGCATAATAAGGGTAACCTTAATATTATCTTTCCATACTTCGGTACGAAGGCAATCGAAAAAACCATGCAGGGCATGTTTGGCGGCCGCATAAGCCGACCGCAATGGCGTGCCCACTTTTCCCATAACACTGCTGATCACCACCACGTGGCCCGACCTGCGTTGCTGCCAGTGTACTAACAATAGCCGGGTAAGTTCAATGTAACTAAAATAATCAACCTCCATTACTCTGCGCTGCACCTGGGGCAATGTTTCTATTGCAAGCCCCCTCTGACTAATACCCCCATTATGTATCATGATATCAATATGGCCATAGGCATCAATAGCCTCTTGCACTTTTACTGAAAACGAAGCAGCAGCTTCAAGATCAAGGGGCAAAATGTATATATCGGTTTTACCGGCCTGTTGCTGCACCCGTTTTAACTCCTCTTCGCGGCGGGCCGAAATAATGAGTTTGGCGCCCTGCTGCGCCAGTTCATAAGCGAGCGCTTCTCCAATGCCTGAAGACGCCCCTGTTATCCACACCGTTTTATTTGTAAAAAAGCTCAAGCTAAATGTATTTGTGTTCAAATATCGGAAAGTACAACCAAAGTGTACAAAACAGTGTTGCTGTAATTGTATTGTGTTTCGAATTATCTTGCATTTTTATACAATGACTTATCAGGAAATAATACATCAATTTGTTGAAGGCATGCGCAATACCACCTGGCCCGAATACATTGCCGTTTTTGCAGGCATTGCCAGTGTGTGGTTTTCACGAATTGAAAATATATGGGTGTACCCGGTGGGGCTTATCAGCACCGTCATTTATATATTTCTAAGTATGCAGGGGCATTTGTATGGCGAAGCCAGCGTGAACCTGTATTATACCATTATGAGCATTTACGGGTGGGTGTTATGGCTTAAAAAAGACCAGCAGCAACACTACGTAGTAACTATAAAGTATTCTACCGCGCGGGAATGGGTACAACAATTATTGTTTTGCGCTATTTTTTATGTTTTAATATTCAGTGCGTTAACCTGGCTTAAGCAGGCGTTTTTATCGGCTACCATTCCCTGGGCCGATGCATTTGCATCGGCAACCGCATATACCGGCATGTGGCTAATGGCAAAAAAGAAAGTCGAAAGCTGGTACTGGTGGATCGCTACCAATATTGCCTCAATCCCCCTGTACTTTGTTAAACAATATGTATTCACCAGTGTGTTTTATTTTATTTTGCTTGTAATGGCCGTATTCGGATTGATTGAATGGCAAAAGCGCGCACGGAAATTATATCACAACAGGCAGGGAGTACTTCAATAAAAGTGTGAAATGAAAAAAGTAGTTGTCATAGGTCCTGAATCAACAGGCAAAAGTACGTTGTGCGAACAGTTGGCCAAACACTATAACACCAACTGGGTGCCCGAGTATGCCCGCGAATACCTGCTGCAACACGGCATTCAATATCACTACGACGATTTGCTCACCATTGCCAAAGGACAGGTGGCACTGGAAGAAAGTATTACCGAAAAAAGCCGCTCACCCCTGATATTCATTGATACCGATCAATATGTAATGAAAGTATGGTGCGAATTCGTTTTTGGCAAATGCCATAGTTATATTATCGATCAGATTAAAAAAAGAAAATATGACCTTTACCTGTTATGTAATATCGACCTGCCGTGGGTAAAGGATGAGCTACGTGAATATCCTGATCTGGTCAGCCGTGAAAAACTGTATACCATTTATGAAAACATCATGAAAAATCAACCGGTTCCCTGGGTAAGCATATCAGGAAATAATGATGAGCGGTTACAAAACGCCATCAAATCGGTTGATGATTTATTTGGGCATTAGAACTCTTTTTACTTTTGCATGTTGTTGTTGTATGCAAAACGATCTGCTGAAAAATCGTCGCGTGTTATTTTATGTTGGCTGGTGTTTAATAAATATCATTCAGGCAGCCACGACCGAGTTGATCGACGATGAGGCATATTACTGGATCTATTCACGTTTTTTAGACTGGGGTTATTTTGATCATCCGCCTATGGTAGCCGCGCTAATAAAAGCCGGTTACGCCATTTTTCCCAACGAACTGGGTGTTCGCATTATGATGGTGTTGCTGAATACAGCCACTATTTTTATAGTACAACTTCTTACACAAAAAAAAGACGATAAGCTGTTTTATGCGGTGGCTGTTTCGATTGCCGTAGCGCAGATAGGAGGCATACTGGCAGCGCCCGATATTCCTTTATTATTTTTTGTATCGCTATTCTTTTGGTTATACCAACGCTTTCTGAAAAAAATGAATCTTGTAAACGCTCTGTTGCTGGGCGTATGCATGGCCTGTATGTTATATAGCAAATATCACGGTGTGCTGGTTATAGGTTTTACTTTGTTATCGAATCCCGGATTACTTGCAAAGCGCTATGCTTATGTGGCTGCAGGAGTTTGCCTGTTGATATTTACACCGCATCTGTACTGGCAATACGTACATAATTTTCCTTCGGTTCAATATCATTTGTTCGAACGCAATGCATCGAATTACAAATTTGCTTTTACCACCGAATATGTATTTGGGCAAATTGCATTTGCCGGCCCTGTAATGGGATGGTTTTTATTGTGGGCGGCTTTCAGGTATCGCCCGGGTACTCCTTCTGAACGGGCCCTGCAATATTCCCTGATAGGTATTTATGCCGCATTTCTGTTAAGTACGTTAAAGGGCCGGGTAGAGGCCAACTGGACAGTAGCCGCGTTCATTCCGTTAATGGTACTAAGCCATCGTTACCTCATTAAAAATTATCAGCTGCAAAAGTGGTTGTACAGGAGCTTACCGGTTACCTTGCTGATGGTGCTTGTTGTTCGGCTTTATCTTATGTCGTGGTTCCCTACGGTTTCATGGATACAAAGAAATGAGTTTCATGACAACCGTCAATGGACAAGCGCATTGCATCAAAAAGCAGGCAATTTACCGGTTGTGTTCATGGATACTTATCAACAGGCTTCCAAGTACTGGTTTTATACAGGACGGCCGGCTTTATCGATGAACTCGCCCTATTATCGCCGGAATAATTTTAATATGTGGCCGATCGAAGATTCGCTCATCGGCAAAACGATTTATATGGATGTTCCCGAAGAAAATGATTTCTATAAAAACTTATTTAAACCCTTCGGCTGGGCCTTCCCTGCCGACGGAATAAAAAAGGGCTTTTATTCTTTTTCGAGGGTACTGTTTTTCGACATCAACAGCTCCATTTTACAGGAGCGCACTATTCAGTTGAATACAAAAGTTACCACCCCTGCCAGCTATAGTGTACTTTTTCAACAACCAACCTACAGCAAAACACCCATTTGGTTAGCCATTTACCAGAACGATGATGTAAAAACGTTTATCAATACAGGCGCCACTGTTCAGCAGTTAACCGCTAAAAATCTGCAACTCACCATCAATGTATCGTATTCGCTGCCGGCCGGCGATTATGCAGCGAGGTTATGCATAGGAAGTTGCATCGATGGGTTTCCAACGATCAACAGTACTGAGTTTGCATTTAATGTGCAATAGAGATAGATAGTTGAATGGTTTGATTGTTGGGGAGCCGAATTACCAACAGGTTACTAATTTGCAACCTTTTTAAATTTTAGGTTTGATAACCATCGAACAATTAAGCCATCAAACCATTTAATCGGGGGCATTTTTAAAAAACAGGTTAATTACTGAAGTATCCGTTGTATATCGGGGTCGTTCTGCAAATAAGCCATTTGCTTCATAACCCAGGGGTAGCGGTTGGCTACATACCTCGACATAGGTTTTACTGTATACTTTTTTGGATTAGGCATACAGGAGGCAATCATAGCCGATTCCTGGCGGGTTAATTTTTTAGCTGGCTTTTTAAAGTACTTCTGCGAGGCGGCTTCAATACCAAATATACCGGGGCCCATTTCCGAAACGTTCAGGTACATTTCCATGATACGTTTTTTGCCCCATACCAGTTCGATCATAAAGGTAAAATACACCTCGAGCGCTTTTCGAAACCAGCTGCGTCCCTGCCACAGAAATACATTTTTTGCTACCTGCTGGCTGATGGTAGATGCGCCTTTAATGCGGTTCGGCTTTCTTTTATTGTACTCCATGGCCTTATTTATGCTCTTCCAGTCGAACCCGTTGTGATCGGGAAACAACTGGTCTTCAGCCGCAATAAACGACAACCGGGCATAAGGCGAAATGTCTTTCATAGCCACATAATCCCTTTTCAAACCATAGCCGGTAAACAGGCTTCCTAACTGAGTTAATGTAAATGGAGGATCGACCCACCTCAACAGAAGGATATAGAATAATTGGAATAAAAAAAGAAAGATGAAAACCCGTTTTACAATTCGCCATATTCGAAGGGCTTTATCTTTCGCTTTAGTTGACATGAGTAGGGAACTGCTTTGGTCTGCAAGATAAAAGTTTAAGGTACAAGTTCCAAGGCACAAGAAGCAAGCTTCAAGGTACAAGTCTTCGAGGGCAAAGAATAGTAACCCTGATCGAACACCAAGACCTTGTGCCTTGTTCCTTGTGGCTTGTACCTTTCAAAAGTACCTTGTGCCTTAATTCCTGCTTTTTACATAAACCACCTTATATTTTCCCCCTGCCTTATCGGCGCGGTTTTGAAAATAAGAAATGGCAAAACCTGTGGCGGCAACACCAGCCGCTATGCCCAGTGAGGGGAGTTTATTATTGGCGCTGATCGACTCTTTGCGATAAGCAGTATTGATCAGCTCAAGCGCTACATATCCGGCCCCGCCGAGCATCATCAGTTTGGGCAGCGTTATCTCTGCAAATCCTCTTTTTCGACCCCAGGTATATTGACTGGTAAAATGAAAGGTTTTTATTTCGTGGTAATCAAATGCAATGGTATAGGCCATGGTATCGAGCGTTGACCCAAAATCGGTAGCCATTAATTTCCGTTCCTGCTGAAGAATGATCACTGAATCATGACGAATATCTTTAATAAATCCGTTTATATTAAATCCGCCATAAGTAACTGCCGAAATAAATTCGCCGGGATAATACGTTTTTAAGGTGCGGTTATTCCGTTTTTTCAATACAATAAAATCCGACTGTTGCGATAAGGTTACCTGTGTAATTGATAATAGCAGTATAAAAAGTAAATATTGCTTCATTCGACAACAAGTTACAGAGCACCTTGGTGTAATAGAACTAATGAAATGTTAAAGGCGGCAAACGTGAATCGTGAAACGTGAAATAAAAATGCCAATTCACCATTGACCCCGCTTACGCTTAAGCTACAGCGGGCGAAGCATTCACGAACTCACTTTATCGACCAGAAAATAAGTGCCGTAAAAAAGAGCAATGCCAAAGCCCACGAGTATAACGCCCGATATCTTATTAATTAAAGAAATATTATGCAGCGTTAGTTTTGTACGCAGTTTACCGGCCAGCATTACCTTAAAAATATCTGCAGCAATATTCACTGCAAGACAAACCGAAAAAATGAGTAGCCGTTGGTTGAAACTGTATTTGGAAAAAGCCGTGGCCGCACCCAGCCAAAAAATAAAAACACTGGGATTTAAGGTATTCAGAAAAAAACCACTGGAAAGAATTTTAGCCATATCGCGCTTGCGAAAGCGAGCCATGTTGCCATCGGCATCGGTTTTGAGAGTAACTTTTTTAAAGAAAAGATAAAAAACACCAACTCCTACCAGAAAAATGCTGCCAATGTAGCCGATAATATTTTTGTACTCGAGCAGTTCGGTTACCAGGGCCGAAAAAGCATTGCTTATCACCACCAGAATAATATCGCTCAACCACACACCGGCAACAAAACTAAACCCGCCGGTATGTCCGTTATTCAAACTTTGCTTTATAATGGTAAAGATTACGGGCCCTACAGAGAGTGCAAGAATACAACCCAATGTTAACCCACTTATTATGGCTTGCCACATGCTAATTGCCTTAAAATACTTCCTGATTTAATTTTTGTGCCCGCAAGGTAGGAAAACATGACGGGGAATTTTGGGATTTCGGAATTTTTGGGAATTTTTGATTTTATAAGCCTGCTTGTTTTACAATCTAAAAATCCCAAAATCTAAAAATTATTACGCTGGTTGCGAAACAGTGCCTGTTTCAACAAACTTTGTCCAGTCTTCAAACATCTTACCCTTCATAACACGCGGAAACTTATGCTGTCCACCAATTTTACCTTTCAGATGCATAAACTCCATGAACTTCGAAACGGGCAACACATTTACATATACTTCTTTTAATGCGCTGTTTCTTTCTACTGCATAGTCGTCGTTCAGTTCTTTCAAATGCGTGTCGATCTTCTGTCGTAAAAGATCGGCATCAATCACATCATCGCTGGCTATCCACCATTCATGGGCAAAAAACAGTCCGTGTGGAACGCCGGCTACCGTGTATTCGGGAATATCTACATTCATTTCTTCACTGGCCTGTTTAATGGCCTTGTTCATATTATCAACGCTCAGGTGCTCGCCCACAAGGCTCAGGAAGTGTTTGGTGCGGCCGGTGATAATAATTTCGCAGCGTTCTTTATCAACAAACCGAACGGTATCGCCTATCAGATAGCGCCAGGCGCCGGCGGTAGTGCTTAACAAAATGGCGTAGTCTCTTCCTTCTTCGACCTGGTGAATCATCAGTGCTTCGGGATTTTCGACCAGGTTGCCATCTGCGTCAAAATTGGCATCGTTAAAAGGAACAAATTCAAAGAAAATATGGTCGTTCAGGGCCAGCTTCATGCCTTTGGCGTGCTGGCGGTCCTGGTAGGCAATGAAACCTTCCGAAGCCAGATAGGTTTCGATAAAAGTTAACGGTTTGGCCACCAGTTTATTAAATCCTTTCTTATACGGCTCAAAAGACACGCCTCCATGTACAAAAAAAGCGAGGTTTGGCCACATATCGTGTATGGTATTGAGCTGGTAACGCTCAATAATTTTTTCCATACACATCTGAATCCAGGCCGGAACGCCTACTACAAAACCGATATCCCAATTGGGCGCTTCTTCAACAATGGCTTCTATTTTACTGTTCCAGTCGCGGGTGCGGGCAATTTTTTTACCCGGTTTATAAAAAGGCGAAAACCAGAATGGTACTTTTTTAGCGGTTATTCCACTGAGGTCGCCGGCGTAATAGCCGGGGCCTTTTTGCAGGTCGGTACTACCGCCCAGCATTAGCCAGCCTTTGCCGATACTTTTTACGGGAATATCATGGTAAGTACGTAAGGATAACAACTGTTTGATCATAACGATGCGGTTACCGCGCATCAGATCATTGGTAATGGGTAGATATTTACTGGCAGCTTCGGAGGTTCCGGAGCTGAGCGCAAAATATTTGATTTTACCAGGCCAGCAAATGTCCCTTCTTCCCTCCAGTGTTTTATGCCACCATTCTGCATAAATCTTATTGTAATCATATGTGGGAACAAGTTGCTGGAATTTTTTGCCCGCGTGTTTACTCAATAAAATTTCGTCGAACCGGTATTTTTGACCGAATTCGGTAAAACGGGCTTTTTTCAGCAATTTCTTTAGCACCCTGATCTGTTGCCTCTTGGGAGATTTGGCAGGCAATCGCAACGCTCGGGCAACCGACCGGGGTAACGAGATATCAATTAGGGCCATTAATTAAATGCCCGTTTGGTCAGGCAGTATCAAAATTAAGCTTTTTGGCTTCATATATTGTATATTTTGCAAAGTTTGGGGTATGCGGGGCCGGGAAAAAGAAAAAAGCCGCCGTTGGGGGCGACTCTTTGAAAAATGTTTATTTGGGAAATGCTAAAATGAATAGGTTTTAGTACCGCCAGCAACCACCTGTACCAGTAAAATATTGCTATAAGGACAGACGTCTAAAATGTAGTTCCCATACAACAATCCTTCAAAAGTTACACTGTTACCATTCACGGTAACTTTAATATCTGCCGGACGATATGCCGATGATCCGGACCTTTGGTATAATGGTACATGAGTTGTAGCATAAGACGATTCGGTATAAAGTGAATAACAATCAGGAAGGTCTCTAAAGTTAATTACGAGCGTACCGGTTGTGTCAAATTCAGTTTTTTTACAACCTGCTAATAGCAAAAATGAAAAAAATACTAATGAGATTTTCTTTAATAGGTTCATGAAAAATAAATTAAAGGATTTTGATTATTACCGGCTAAACCTACTAAGAAGAAAGTAAACATTTTGTTTAAGTTGTTATTCGCGCAGAAAAATACAATATGTGTGTAGAATTAAACAATGAGTGTGCAGTTAGTATAACTCCAAAGCACATATTAAAAAATATAAAAGCCGCCCTCGCAGGCGGCTCTTATTATATACCCAGGATATTGCTTAATGATTAACAATCACTTTGCGGGTAATTACTTTTTCAGCCTGCTTTACCTGAATAAAGTAAATGCCATTGGGAAGATGACCTAACTGCAACGTCACCATCTTATTTCCTGCATTGCTTGCCGATTGCACAACAACACGGCCCGAATTATCGGTCACCATTATTTCGGCGTTGTTCAACCGGCCGTTATCGGTAGTTATATGAACAGGCCCGCTGGTTATGGTAGGATAAACAGCTAATACACTCCGCCCATCATACAATCCGTTATCGTTTGCAACTATCGGGTCCAAATTATCAGCAGCATCAGATGTGCCTGTACAACTTATAATTCGGGCCGAAAACTCAGAATTACCTGTTGCCTCAAATCCATCCTGCAAAACCACTTCACTGGTAGCGATAGCATCAGATGATTCATCATTAATAACGGCTCCCGAGCTATTGATCGATACAGAAGAAGAAGCTGTTCTGAAACCGTTAATGGTTGCACTGGTTTCATTTAAAACCCGGGCATTATTATGCGTAGCGGCAGTACCCATGGCTACACCACCATAATATACACCGGGGTTCGAAAAATATTGAACACGCGTTTCACCATTGTAATTATAGGCCATAATAGTTCGCCAGCCGCCGGCCGAATAAACATAGCCGTGGCCATATGCATACGGACTGGTAGAGCCATCCACTTCAGGATTATGGCGCAGCCCCTGTAAGTGACCAATTTCATGAGAGAAACTATAATATCCGAGGGTACAATCGTAATGTACCGCACTAAAAGCAGTGGATGCATTTGCCAGTATGGTTGATGCAAGACCGCAGTAAGAAGTATTATTGATGATCAAAACGCTTACATCAGCGGCATACAGGTTTCTGTAAGTATGAATTTCGTCCATATATCCATCTGCGGTTGTCCTGAACCTTGTTAGATCGGTTCCAAAATCACCCGATTCAGTATAGCTCACCCGAACCGAAGAAGCGAGTTCCATGTAAACGTTTGCTGAACTGTTCAGGTATGCCTGATTGGATTCTGCAACCGCCTGTAATGCAAATTGCGTAAGACTGCTATAGCCAAGACTGTTTTTTATAGCGCTTTCCGCAGAAGGAGTAAAAGCTACCAATACCCGCAAAGCACAGGCCGAAGCAGCTGCTGCCTGTGTTGAGGTTTCGCCTGTAGTATTGATTTTTTTGTGCGAATCCATCATACCCGGGGCATCATCGTCAACAGGAGCACGTTTAAAATCTATTTCATACAACGAAAATGCACCTTTACCCAACGGGTTAATCGCATAATTACCGGCTTTGTAATTCAGGTTGCCCGATAATTCGCCATTTAAATATACCATGGCAATTGACCCCTCCTGACCATTGGCCCCGTTTATTACACCATACCAGGTAAAATTATTTTCACTTCTTTTATCAATCTTTTTTTGAATAACTTTTATTGATTCGCCGGGGAATATGTTTAGAAAAAAAGCCTTGTCCTGTAAAGCATCGGCATTGAACTCGTATACATTCACAACGCCGTTTTTTGAACGTTGCTGCAAGTACGGAATAACGCCTTCTTTACCGGGTATCTTCCGGGCAAATGTATTTTTATCTACCTGCCGGCTCACCAGGCTTTTTTGTGAATAGCTTTTTTGTGTGCATACGAAAACAGCTATCCCTATTATAAGCAGATATTTTATTTTGTGTTGCATAAGTTAAATTGTTTATTTTTTTAACTGATTACGCAGGTCTGCATTATCTTTCTCCAGTTTTTCTATCTTTTTGCTCAGATCAATGATGTATAACGTTAGCTCTTCTATCTTTTCAACCACCTGTTTATTCATGGCGCCTAATTCAATGCCGTTATTTTTTACTTCTTCAGCCGAAGGCATATTGGGCAGGCGATGATTGCGGCTTATATAATCTTCCAGTGTTACAAGGCTTTTTAATTTGTAGTTTTTTGTAAACACATAATCGGGCCATGGGTTGGCGCTGGTTACACGAACTTCGCGGGCGCCGATTGTGCCTTCTACAGCCAGTTTGAACGAACCGGGAGCTGTGGTTCCGATTCCAATATTTCCGTTTCCGGAAAAAAACATATCGGTGGTATACCCTGTTGGTGAAAGTATGGAGCCTCCACTCACTCGTCCAATTTCAAATTGTGCCTCCGGATCTCTCCAGATACCGGCGTATTTACCGAAATATTTCATAAAGCCGGTTCGTTGAAAATTAGCGGCATCAACGACAAATCCACTGGTTTCGCTATTGATATAAACAATGCCTTCGCGTGTAATTTGCCCTGCAGTAGTGTTGCTGCCCGACCATTGTTGTGCAAATGAGGTTGCAACAATTAATAAACAAATTGTAAGTTGAAAAATTTTCTTTGTCATGGTTTTTGGTTTTTGTGTTATAAAATGAATGTGAGTTTATGTTAGTGTCGTTCTTTTTTTAACTGATCAATTTCTTTTTTCAGATCAATAACATACAACGTAAGCTCTTCGATCTTTTGCAGCAGCTTTGCATTCATTTGCCCTAACTCAATACCATTATCTTTTACTTCCTGTGCTGAGGGCATTTCGGGCAGGTGACTGTTCTTCTTTATGTAATCTTCTACAGTGGTAAGATTGGGCAGTTTGTACGAGCGGCTGAATACATAATCGGGCCATGGGCTGGCGCTGGTTACCCGAACTTCGCGGGCGCCGATTTTACCTTCAACGGCCAGCCGAAATGATCCGGTGCTGGCAGTTCCAATTCCAACACTACCGTTTAATAAATTAACCGAAAGATAGTTGCTGTTGAAAGTCGGGTTCCCAAGATATATCCGTTCCGTAGTGGTAGCATATCCTGAAGCTGTCGCGTTTCCGGCATTATATGCGGCTATATACACGCCTTTGGTATCCCATCCCCGGTAAGTGCCAATTAATGGATATGTATTTCCGTTATCATAACTGGTTAGCACATTATCCCAGTTATTATAAAGTGCTAAGCCCGATGATCGGATAGTGCCCACCACATCAAGTTTTACGCCTGGTGTGCTGGTTCCGATTCCTACATTGCCGGTGTTGGTATTGTAAATGTCATTGCCGCTTGTGGTCCATTGGGCATTGGCAAAACAAGCAACGGATAAAGCAATTAAAAGCATGTTTAGCTTTTTCATACTCAAGGTTTATATGTTTATTAATTAGTTAATTACTCTTTGTTCACCTGCTTTTCGAGCTTGTCGATCTTTTTGTTCAGGTCGATGATGTACAGGGTGAGCTCTTCAATTTTTTCGAGCAGTTTTGTATTCATTTTGCCCAGTTCAATGCCATTGTCTTTTACTTCCTGTGCCGAAGGAATATTGGGGAGATGTTTGTTTTGCGTGATGTAAGATTCAAGGCTGTACAAATTTTTCAATTCATACTTTTTATTAAAAACATAATCGGGCCATGGGCTGGCGCTGGTTACCCGAACTTCGCGGGCACCAATTTTGCCTTCTACTGCGAGTTTGAAAGAACCTGTATTATCGGTGCCGATGCCTACTGTTCCATTGCTTTTAAATACCGCAATATCTATAGTATTAGCGCCTATAGTACTTTGAATTCTTGTTTCTGCATTCACATCCCTATTTAAATAAAGTATGCCTCCGTCTTTAGCATTTATAACAAGATGCCCCTGATTATTGCGTAACCCGGCCCTCAGTGGATCAAATGCGGTGAATTCGTTAATATATATTCTGTGATCGCCCGATAACAATAATGCCTGCCCCGCTACATCTAATTTCGCCTGCGGGCTTGTGGTTCCAATACCCACATTGCCGCCATCTTTAATAATCATGTAAGGATCTCCGAGATATCGTCCCAATTCTATATCCCTGTAATAGCCGTTGGTTAAATGACCGTCGTAATTTGTTCCTATTCTGAATGCATTATTGGTAGGAAAGCTAAACAGCATATAGCTATTGTTCGCAGATGACAAATTAGTGGGTGCAATTCCCAAATAAGAACCACTGGGTATGCCAAGCGTACTCAGCTGATCTACCAGCAATGGAGGGCGATTTAAATAATACAATCCGTTTACATCTAATTTCGCCTGCGGGCTTGGTGTTCCAATGCCCACATTACCATCGCGGGAAATGTCACCGGTGGTAGTAGAACTTCCCACCCACTGCCGGGCGAAAGAAGCAGTGGTAGTTAATAGTAAAGAAATGAGAAAATAGTACATTTTTCTTCGCATAAAAATGATAGTTTAAAAATTAGGTAATAGCATGAAGATCCCTGTTGCATAAAGCATAGCATTAAAAAGCTGCCGCCTTATACAGGAATTAAGATTTCACCTACGCTTTAAATGGTTCAATAGCCGCAATCGTAGTTACCGGGAGGCTTATTGCAGGAAGGTTGATAACAGGAGATAATAAATAGGAGTGTAGCTGTTTTTCTCATATGAATAAGGTTTAAGTGCGTGTATCCAAATATAACAAATATCCGTTAGAGTTATATAAATTTTATGTTACCTCCAAAAATAACTTCCCCAGTACTGTTGCAAAGTTCAGCCCCCGTGCAGGTTTGCTTAAATACGTATTTTTGGATATTTAACTTTTTTATACCATATCGCTTCTTGCAAATCAGTTCCTGAATGAATATTTTAATGCAAGCCGCCGCTATTATGAAGTTTAAAAAAAGGGTCCGCTATGCATTGATAATAACCGCAGTTATTATTATCATTGGCTATTGTATACCGCAGCATTTTATTATGCCGGTTAAAGGAGCTACTCAAAACAGTTACAGTGATAACTCGTTTTGGTTTTATCCATGGGGAAAATCAGTTACACATAAAGGCGTTGATATTTTTGCGCGGTCAGGAACTGACGTACAGGCATCAACACCGGGACTTGTAATTTACACCGGTAAGTATGGTCGTGGTGGCAATGTAGCCCTTGTACTGGGACCAAAGTGGCGGTTCCATTATTATGCGCATTTGAAAGAAATAAAAACTTCTACCCTAAGCTTTGTGTATTCGGGATCAGCAATAGGAACTGTTGGCAATACAGGTAATGCCGCTGGTAAACCATCGCATCTGCATTATTCCATTTCGTCGATGTTGCCGCTTCCCTGGCGTGTTGATCGTTCAAAACAGGGATGGAAAAAGATGTGGTACCTAAACCCGATTGATTATCTGAAACAGGCTGGTTAATCCATAACGATCGCATACCCACGCTGTTCTCTTCTATGACTGCCCACTATGGTATAGGTGCCGCTGGCATGAATAAATGGTTTTAACCAGTCGGGACAATGCTTTAATTGTTCAATAATTTGTTCAAATGAAAAAGAAGCCCCTTCACAAAAGATCCATTCTTTTGCCTGCTCGGGGTTTGATGTTAAGGTATAATTGGGAAAAGAAGATATTACTGAGCGTACTTCGTTGCTGCTTCTTTCATCGCCGGCTAAAAAAAATGTTGGTGTGCCCTCGTATTTTATCGATCGCGATTCATGCTCTCTGCTTACCACCGTTATAGCGGCACGCATCCATATTACGGCTTCCAGCAATCCTGTATACAGCCAGGCCAGTTCGCCATGAAAGTGCTTTTGCACAAACTGCACCATGGCCTTATAAAATAATTTTACATACTTACTGTCTTTACGGGTACTCTCGCCCTTAAAATGGATGATGGTACAATCGGGGAAGTAATAATTGGTAAGTCCTGTTTGTTGCAGCCGGTAGCTCAGATCAATGTCTTCGCCATACATAAAAAACTGTTCGTCGAAACCACCTGATTTATCAAGGGCAGCTTTTTTTGCCATCATAAAAGCCCCTGATAAAATATCAACCTTTTGCACCTGCTGGTGGCTCAAATGCCCCATGTAGTATCGGGCGAAAATTTTCGAAGAAGGGAACCAGGCGGTTAATCCGCTCATTTTACAAAATGATACCCACATCGAAGGAAAGCCCCTTTTTGATTCTTTTAAATATTGCCCGGCGCCGTCGATCATTTGCACGCCCAATGCGCCCGCGTCGGGATGCGCTTCCATAAATGCTATACATTTTGTAAATGCATCTTCGGGTAAAATGGTATCGGGGTTCAAAAACAACACGTACTTGCCGGTTGCTTTTTTTAAGCCGTTGTTATTGGCTTTTGAAAAACCCTGATTGGTTGAATTTTTTATAAACTGAACAAATGGAAACCGGGGTTGCAGGTACTCAATGCTGCCGTCGGCCGATTGATTATCTATCACCAGCACTTCAACATTGCGTTCGCCTGTTGCCACGGCCATTTCTCCTATGGCTTTTCGTACCGAGCACAAACATTGCTCAAGAAAATACTTCACATTATAGTTAACAATAATGACGGATAGCAACATAATTGTACTGCAAAATACGCACAGAATCACTTATAAAGTTACAGGTTACAGGTTGCAGGATGCAGGTTTTCCCGTATTTTAATTTTGTTTCTGTATTTTTCCGGCAACCCTCATTTCAAATCATTTATACTCAACTGCCTGATAGTTTCTCCTGCAACCTGTACCCTGAAACTTGTAACCTGAATCCGGCGTCCTCTTTCCTAAACCGAATTGGCAATTGAGGCAACCTTGTTCTTTTCTATTCCCTGAGCCTTGTTTTCCCCGGCCCTAGTGCAGGGATGAGCCATTCGCCACCTGGGTATGCCTTATCATTGTACTCTGTGCCTGGTCCATGTGCCTGCCCTCTGTGCCTTCTCCCCTTGTGCCGTTACACCCTTATCTTTGCGCCATGTTAAAAGAAACACTAATAAACGCCACCGAAGCAGGCGCCAAAGTGCTGCAGCACTATTTTAATTCAAAAAATCTGATGATCAGCAATAAGGAAGGTATTAACAACCTGGTTACCGAAGCTGATCACGCCTCTGAAAAAGCGATCATTGATTCCATTAAACAGCAATTTCCCGACCATTTTATTATGAGCGAAGAAGTGGGCGAAATAATAATGGACAGTCAATATAAATGGATCATCGACCCGATCGACGGCACGGTGAATTACGCCCATGGTATTCCTCTTTGTTGTGTTTCTATTGGTCTTGAATACAATGGCACCATGATTATGGGCGTTGTTCTGAACCCTTTTCTGAAAGAATATTATTTTGCCGAGAAAGGCCAGGGCGCTACCCTCAACGGCGAACGCATTTCGGTAAGTGCCGAAAAAGACGTGTTGAAAAGCTGCCTGGTAACAGGTTTTCCCTATACTTATATTAATCAGCCAAACGGACCGCTCGAAGCGTTTTCGCGTTTTATTCGTGCGGGTGTTCCGGTGCGCCGGCTCGGATCGGCTGCAATGGACCTTTGCTGGGTGGCCGCCGGCCGGTTCGATGGTTTTTACGAACACAAGCTACAGGCCTGGGACAGCGCTGCGGGATTTTTAATGGTTGAAGAAGCCGGTGGCAAAGTGACCGATTTTGCAGGCAATCCCTATTCCCCGTATCAGCCACATATTGCCGCCTCAAACGGAAAAATTCACGACGATATGTTAAAATGGATTAACGACGTTGTGTAAATATTCGCTATCGGGCCCGTGCCGGCCGAATAATTCAATAACTTTAGCAAAGGTTATTGTTCAGGGCCACCTTTTTTGTTTTTGAATGATAATACCATTATTAGCACCATGAGTGAAAGTAGAACAGAAATAAGTTCCCTCGGGGAATTTGGATTAATTGACCATCTCACCAGAAATATAGAATTGCAAAACGCATCGTCGGTTGTTGGCGTGGGCGATGATGCTGCGATAATTGATCATTTCGGTAAACAAACCGTTATCACCAGCGATTTGCTCATCGAGGGCATTCACTTTGATTTGATGTACACCCCCCTGAAGCACCTCGGCTATAAAAGCGTGGTGGTGAACCTCAGCGACATATACGCCATGAATGCCACCCCCACCCAAATTATAGTAAGTATAGGCATCAGTAACCGTTTTAGTGTTGAAGCCATCAGTGAATTTTACGAAGGCATTTATGCTGCCTGTGAAAAATATGGGGTCGACCTGGTTGGGGGCGATACCAGTTCTTCGCAAAAGGGATTCGTAATTTCTATTACCGCCATTGGCGAGGTATCGCCGGGTAAATATGTGCGCCGCAACACTGCCAAAAAAGGCGATCTTATTTGCTGCAGCGGCGATTTAGGGGCGGCTTATGTAGGATTGCTGTTCCTCGAACGCGAAAAGCAAATTTACATGGAACATCCTCAGGTTCAGCCCGATCTGGAAGGCGAAAGCTATGTGATCGGCCGCCTGTTGAAACCCGAGGCCCGGAAAGACATCATTGAATTTCTGGAAGAAAACACCATTGTGCCTACATCAATGATGGATATCAGCGACGGCCTCAGTTCCGAAATACTACACATTTGCCGTGATAGTGAGTTAGGCTGTTTGATATATGAAGAAAAAATACCCATTTCCGAAGAAATGCGCAAGGCGGCTTTCAAATTTGAAATAGACCCCACCGCCTGTGCTTTAAGCGGCGGCGAAGATTATGAATTACTGTTCACTATGTCACAATCAGATTACGAAAAGATCGTTTTAAATGAACAAATCAGCGTAATCGGTTATATGACAGATGCAGCGGAAGGGTTAAAAATAACTACCAAAGGCGGTCATGTATACCCCATTACGGCCCAAGGCTGGAATGCCTTTAAAAAATAAACCTGTGTAGTATGATGAAGCAGATTTTATGGTTTCTGTTTGCTGTAATTACCTATGCCCTTACCGGCTGTTCTGCTTCACGCCAGGCTTTTGACCCCCAACGCAAATACGCCCCCCAACAACTGCAACAGGATTACCAGGTTTTCAGGGGCGTTCTTGAAGAATCGCACCCAAGTCTGTATTGGTTTACACCTAAAGACAGCATGGATTATTTTTTCGATGAAGGCTACCGCCGCATTTCCGACTCGCTCACCGAACCGCAGTTCAGAAATGTTTTATCATATGTGATCAGCAAAATTCATTGCGGACATACCGCCATTAAATATTCAAAGCAATACAACAAGTACCTCGATACGGCTAAAATAAAATTGTTCCCACTGAGCCTTAAGGTGTGGGGCGATGATTCAATGGCCATCACAGGCAATCTGAACAGAAGAGATACAGTATTGAAATTCGGTACCATTGTTACGGCCATCGACGGATACCCTGCCCGCCAGCTCGCCGATACCCTTATGAATTTTATTTCGGGCGACGGCAACAGCATCAATGGCAAATACCAGTCGCTTAGCAACCGTGGTACATTTGGTACTTTATACCGCAACATTATTGGTATGAAAGACCAGGTTACCGTAACCTACCTCGATAGTACAGGCACTACCGCCTCAGTAACGGTACCTGTATACGATCCGGCAGCCGATACGGTAAAACAGCCGTCAGCAAAAGGCACTCCCGCAAAACCTGCCAAAGAACCAGTGCGCCGCCGGGTGTCACCGCTTATTGGCGCCCGCTATGTTCAAATCGATACCAGTTTGTCATCGGCTTACATGACCGTTCACACTTTTTCGCGCGGTAATAAGTTGCGGTCGTTTTTTCGCAAAGCCTTTCGCGAATTGCAACGCCGGCACATTCAATCGCTGGTGGTTGACGTGCGCACCAATGGTGGTGGCGATGCGGGAATTTCTACTATGTTAACCCGGTATTTAGCCAATAAAAAATTTAAACTGGCCGATTCGCTGTACGCTGTTCGCCGTAGCAGTCATTACAGTAAATACATAGAATGGCAGCCATTTTACTGGTCGCTGATGCAGTTTGTAACGCATAAAAAAGACGATGGAATGTATCACTTCGGTTATTTTGAACGGCATTACTTCCATCCCATAAAACGAAATCATTTTAACGGAGATATTTATATTGTAACCGGCGGCAACTCATTTTCGGCCACTACTTTATTTGTAAAAGTGTTACAGGGTCAAAGTAACGTAAAGGTTATTGGTGAAGAAACGGGCGGAGGCGCTTATGGCAATAGTGCCTGGATGATACCCGATGTTACGCTACCCAATACAAAAGTTCGTTTCAGATTGCCTAAGTTCAGGCTGGTGATGGACCCGTTGCTGGTAAAAGAAGGACGTGGTATTATTCCTGATATTATTGTAGCGCCTAATCGCGAAACCCTCAAACGGGGCATCGATCCAAAGGCCGCTGTTATTCGCCGGCTCATCATGCATAAAACAGGCGTTGCTCAACAATAAACCCGCTGCACGTCGAGGGCCTCATCAAACACTACAAAATTAGCCGGGTATCCTTTTTCGATTTTTCCCAATTGCTTATCTTTTAATAACTGCGCCGGATATTGCGATGCCATTCGCAACGCTTCTTCCAGCGCAATACCTGCATGAGCAACCGCATTTTTTACACATTGCATCATGGTAAGGGCTGAGCCCGACAAAGTGCCGTCGGGAAGAGAATATCTGTCGCCCCGGAACAGGTGCTGGTATTCGCCCGAAGTTGTTTCAGACACGGCATCTGTAATAAAGAACAATCGCTGCTGCAACAGTTTTTTGGCAATATGAACGGCAGCATAATCAACATGTATACCATCGCAAACAATACTGCTCAGCACGAACGGATGGTTCATAACGGCGCCAACCATTCCCGGTGCCCGGTGTTGTAAAGCCGACATGGCATTGAATAAATGAGTGGCAGCGGGAATGCCATTATTAAATGCCTGCAATGCCTGTTCGTATGTGGCGTTGGTGTGGCCTGCAGAAACAATTATATTATGTTGCTGTAACAATTTTATCACTTCATCAGCGCAAACCTCCGGCGCCAGCGTCATCATTTTAAAAACACCTTCGCCTTTTTGCAACAGCATCGAAACTTCCTGTATGGTTGGATTCTTTATACAATCTACCAAATGAGCTCCGCGTTTAACGGGGTTGATATAAGGTCCTTCAAGATGAACACCTAACAATCCTTTGCCTCCCTGTTGCTGGTATTCACGTGCAACATCGAACCCCTGTAAAAATTTTTCAATGGTGTTGGTGGCCAGGGTGATCATAAAATGGGTGCAGCCGCCGCTCAAACAATATTCGTATGTTGCTTTCAGCGATTCAACATTTAATTCGTGCGAGAACATTTTGCCATTGCCTCCATATATCTGCAGGTCAATAAAAGCAGGGGCTATGGTAAATCCTTTCAGATCTTCGATGTTGTACTTCGACGGAATAGCATCCGCTTCGGTAAGGCCAACGATAATGTCGTTGTCGGTTAATATCGCCTTATTTGTTTCAAAACCATTTCCCGTGAATATTTTCCCATTCGTATAGGCTGTAAACATGAATTTGATATTATAAGTGCACTTATTAAATCCCTGGTTTAAAGTTTTAATGCTGTCTGTTGCCGATCGTCATTTTTAAATTTGCCGTTTCCTCCCCGATTAGCCGGGATTGTTCGCCGTTTGCCGTTTCATCCCGCCTCAGCGGGACCGTTTGCTGTTTCACGTTATTATAAACTGGTCTGCATCTTTCAAAAATGGCAATTTATTGCGCGTTTCTTCAAGTGTATTTTTCTGCAGCGTTATGGTAAAAACATCTTCGTCGTGCGGTTTTGTATACAATACCGAACCCATGGCATCAACGATCATACTATCGCCGCTGTGATAAATATCATTCCCGTCTTTGCCAACCCGGTTTACGCCCACTACATAACACTGGTTTTCGATGGCCCGTGCCTGCAATAAAGTTTTCCAGGCATGGTTGCGGCGCTCGGGCCAGTTGGCTACATATATAAGCAAATCGTATTCGGGCGTTTGATCGGGGGGCGGGGCCGAAGTGCCGGCACTGAGCGAAGTCGAAGCCATGGGAGGTTGCATTTCATCATGCGAAGTTGATGCTTCGGGCAGCCCCATTGCATCGCTCAGCGCAGTTGAAGCAGGAATTTGTTGCTGCCTGCTCCAAACCGGAAAACGCAAATCGTAACAAACCAGCAAATTGATCTTCCATCCCTTAACAGAAGCGATCAGTCGTTTATTGCCGGGAGTGTAGTGCTGGTCTTCCTGCTCATATGCAAATAAATGCCGTTTATCGTAATAGCCGTATTGTCCGTTCGGCAACATCCACACCAGCCGGTTATAATAATTGCCTTCTTCTTCAATAATAACACTGCCGGTAATAATGATCCTTTTTTCAGCCGAGAGTTTTTTCATCCAGCTGATGGTGGGGCCATCCATGGTTTCGGCCAGTTTTTCGGGCTGCATGCTAAATCCGGTGCTGAACATTTCGGGCAGCACCACTACTTCTGTTCGCTGTTGTATGTTCCTGATTTTCTCATCGAACAGCTGAATATTAGCCGCTTTATCTTCCCAACGCAAACTGGTTTGTATGGTGGTAATAGTAAGTGTCGACATGATTTAATAAAGTATATCAAAGGTAATGATTGTGTGCGACTGCGCTCAGCGACGTACATTTGATTTATATTATACTTTCAATGACTGAAAAAAATGATATCACCATTCGTTCGGCAACCGAAAGTGATATTCCCTGGCTGTCGATATTAATGAATGATCTGGGATATGCTACAACCGAAGCCGATATGCGCAGGCGGTATGAATTGTTGAAAGCACATTCCGATTATTCAACCTGGGTGGCCGAATACAATAACCAGGTGGCAGGCATGATTGGATTGATCAAAAATATATATTACGAAAAGAATGGAATTTATATTCGGATAGCAGCGTCGGTGGTAAGTCCGGCACACAGAAAAAAAGGAATCGGGAAGGCGCTGATGCAAAAAGCCTCAGCATGGGCAATAGAAAAAGGGGCCGGGCAAATTGTTTTAAACAGCGGAAACAGGGAAGAACGAAAAATAGCACACAATTTTTATCTGCACCTCGGGTTTGAACCAAAAACTACCGGCTTTGTGAAACAGCTTTAAACTAAATCACCTGATTAACACAATTACTATATATACCGATGGAAGCTGCCACACACAGCACTGTGTAGGAAGCTGGGTAGCCATTGTATTAACCGGTACCGAAAAAATTGTACTGCGCGGTATATCAACAGAAACAACCCATCATGAAATGGAATTAATGGCCGTTATTAAAGCATTGGAATATGTATCTGTTCAGTATCCAACAGTTGCTTTGCAGATTTTTTCCGACAGCCAGTATGTAACCGGTTTACCGGCACGAAAACAAAAATTATTATCTGCCGGGTTTTCTGTAAAGAAAGGAAATCAGGTTCACCATGCCGAACTGATTAAAACTTTATTCCGTTTGCTCGACCAGCTTTCGGTAACCCTTATCAAAATTCCTTCGCACCAGAAAAGCACTGATGTCATCAATTATAACAAAGAGGCCGATATGTTATCGCGTAAACTGGTGCGCTCAGCAATAAAAAAACATCCCCACAAATAAAAGCTTACTGCCACCTATTTTTGTAAATATGAGAACGGCAACCATTCACGAACTTAAGCAGGAATTACTCAACTCCCCGGCAGCCGACATAGCAGAATTATGTTTGCGCCTGGCAAAATATAAAAAAGAGAATAAAGAGTTATTGACCTATCTGCTTTTTGAAGCGCACGACGAACAAGGTTATGTTGAATCGGTAAAAAAAGAAATAGATGAACAATTTGCTGAAATGAACCAAAGCAATTTGTATTACGCCAAAAAAACGCTGCGCAAAATTCTTCGCATCATTAATAAGCATATACGATATACCGGTTCCTCACAGGCAACGGTTCAGTTATTGATCCATTTTTGTAAAACATTGCGGGATTCAGGAATCCCTATTCAAAAAAACACGGTGATAGCAAACATGTACAAAAGCCAGCTGCAAAAAATTCATGCTACGTTAAAAACCCTTCATGAAGATCTGCAATACGATTTTTTGAAAGAGGTGAAAGCACTTGAACAATAATACCTCTGAATGCAATGGTGTGCCAACCACTTTGTTGCTCTTCATTTACCAACAGTTAACAAATCCTTTAGGCAACCCTATACAACTTTTGAGTGTAATTAGCTATCTTATATAAGAAGAATCCTGTGCCTGCGTCAGAAAGTCATTACGCATACTTATTATACGGGCACGTGGTTTGTAATTTGTATAGTAACTTATGTAATGCTTATCAAATGAACATTGAAATCCGGCCTGAAATACCGGCCGACATAGATGAAATTTATGAACTGAACAGAGTAGTTTTTGGACAGGACAATGAAGCCAAACTGGTTGATTTTGTACGTGGAGGTAATAATTTTATTCCCGAATTATCGCTGGTGGCCTTATCAGACGATAAAATCATCGGATATATTTTATTATCAAGGGTTACAATCACCAATGGAGAATACCGGCACCCAAGCCTGGGACTGGCGCCCATGATGGTTCATCCTGATTATCAAAGACGTGGTGTTGGCGCCAAACTCATCACGCATGGCTTACAAAAAGCATCCGATCTCGGTTTTACTTCTGTACTGGTTTTAGGGCACGAATATTATTTTCCAAAATTTGGATTTCTGCCCACCACCCGTTGGAATATCAGACCGCCATTTGATGTACCTGCCGAAGTTTTTATGGCCCTTGAACTCGTTCCTAATGCATTAAAATATGTATCAGGAATTGTTGAGTTCCCTGTTGAGCTCTCTGTTATTTAGGTTCGTTGCATGCGCAACCCCCGGTAGGGGTCCATGGATCTATGCGTCCCATCTTCGATGGGCGATATGGTATGCTTTTCCCCTCTCATTGGCTATTAAGTTTCTCGCAAAGGCGCCAAGGCGCTAAAAAGTTCGCTTAAATCATAATTATTATCGCAAGGAAATCGCTCCCGACTTCTCGTCGAGACAAATTTTGCGCCTTAGCGTATTGCGAGAACCCTTAACTCTTTCCCCTTTGTTATAATTTATATACAGCTAACAGCCCGGTCGATTGTCCGGTAAAAGGTAAAATGGTAAGATGAGGATTTTTGATCAGTCTGTTTCTGTGAAGACGCGGCACCAGCAATCCGGTTAAGGTACCCTGGGTTATTCCCAATAATAAATCAGAAGGAAAATGTTGTCCGCCCCGATGCCTTAAATAAGCAGTTGTACCCGTAGCCGCCGAGGCGATGGTATAAAAAACCCATTTGACTTTTGAATCAGGATGATAATCAGCATATACCTGTGCCATGAAAAAAGTAGATGTTGCCACAAGCGCCACATGCCCTGCATAAAATGAATTTTTGCCTCCGCCTCTTGTACGATAGTCTAATGGTGTTTCATCACTGTATACATATGGGCGATACCGGTTGGTAAAATAGGTTGAACCCGTATACAATAATCCGGTTACCGACATGGCTTCCAGGTACATGAAAGATAGTTTTGCAATGTCCTTCCGCATTTTGTTATCGAACAAAAACAACACGGGTAACGGCATCGATGCATAGAAGGGAATATAACTTATATCGTCAAGCTTCTTTGAATATGGGCGTATGGCCCAGCGATCGAAACCATTTATATTGTTCTTGTTTAATGCCAGGATGGCTTCTTCGTTTGATGGATCCTTGCTGTATATTTTTGTAAAAGCGTATAACGACCACCCTGTTCCGATAGCAGTTACCGGTATATCAACTGCAGGATTCAATTTATAAACCGGCTGGGCCATATCATTTATTGCGGGTTGTAATTCAACCGGCAAAGTATCGGCTTTTATTCTTGTATCGCTTTGTATACCGGCAGAATCGTTCTGGGCACATACAGTTGCGAACACAAAAAGGACAGCCGGGCATATTACACATAATTTCTTCATAGCTATACCTTTATGTATTGATCTCAATGTTGCTCAATACAATTGTGCAATGTTTGTGCCATGGGGGTAGTTGTGGAATTCAATCAATGTTGCCTCGAAACACTGAGGGTTATTTTCAAAAAAATTAAGGTGGGCCTCCCTTTAAAGGATGACCCACCTTAACGCTTTATAAAAACCCTCAGGGGTTATTCTTCAATTTTTTGAATCTCTTCTGATTCTTTAACCGGAGTATCTTTTTTTGATAACGCATACACCAGCTCGGCTACCAGTGCCGTCCAGCCGGTTTGATGACTGGCGCCCAAACCCATACCGGTTTCACCATGAAAATATTCGTAAAAAAGTACGAGATCAGCATTTTCATTACGTTGATAAAACCAGTTATACGGACCATGCGATGGCCGTTTGCCATGCTCGTTATTTTGGAATAAGCCAATCAGCCGGCGTGTTAACTCATCGGCTACCTGTTTCAGGTTCATTGTTATACCTGAACCGGTAGGGCATTCAACAATTAATTCATCGCCATAAAATTCTCCAAAATGCCTGATCGATTGTATAATGATGTAATTGATGGGCATCCACACAGGGCCACGCCAGTTTGAGTTTCCGCCAAACATGTCGGAGGTTGAATCGCCGGGTTCATATTCTATCTTATATTGTACGCCTCTTATAGTTACCGAATACGGATTTTTTTCATGGTATTTCGATAATGCGCGTATACCCCATGTCGATAGAAACTGTGTTTCATCCAACAAACGCTGCAACAAAAACACTACTCTTTCTTTAGGCACCAGCGATAATAAAATGGTTTTACCATCGCTTCGCTCTTCATTGGGCCAGAACTTACTATTTTTTTTGCGGTAGTTTTCGAACCAGGTGATCCGTTTTCTGAAATCATCCATTTTATCGAGAATACGTTTTTCGATGGTCGACACCGCAAACAAAGAAGTTAACCCAACAATGGAGAATATGCGTAAATGCAGCGGGGCCGCGCCGGCAATGGAAAGGGTATCATAAAAGAATTTATCTTCCTGATTCCACATACCCTGTTCATTCAATGCTTCGGCAATCATTACAAAATGTTCAAAAAACTTGGTGGCCGTATCTTCAAATGTTTGATCGTGCATTGAAATTTCCAACGCCATATCCATCATGTTCAGTGCATACATGCCCATCCAGCTGGTACCATCGGCCTGTTCCAGCTCCATATCATGATGTACCAGGTGGCTTCTGTTGAACACACCAATATTATCAAGCCCAAGGAACCCGCCCTGGAACATGTTATTACCGTTGGAGTCTTTACGATTGATCCACCATGTAAAATTGATGATCAGCTTTTGAAAAATTCGTTTTAAGAACGCGATATCGCCTTTGCCTGTTTGCTTTTTTTCGATGCGATACACTTCAAGCGCCGCCCATGCCTGCACAGGCGGATTAACATCACTGAAATTCCATTCATACGCCGGCAACTGGCCATCGGGCTTCATATACCATTCGCGCATGATTAAGGTAAGCTGATGCTTGGCAAACACAGGATCTACCATTGCCATGGGAATGCACTGAAAGGCCAGGTCCCAGGCCGCATACCAGGGATATTCCCATTTATCGGGCATGCAAATAATATCCTGGTTTTTAAGATGCTTCCAATCGTGGTTGCGACCTGTTAATCGCGATGGACTTACCGGCGTTATCTGATCGCTGGTGGTAAGCCAGCGTTCTACATCAAAATGATAATACTGTTTACTCCATAGCAAACCCGCCAATGCGCGTCGCTGAATTTTAGCCAGGCCGGGATTGATACCGCTAAGCACTTTTTCATAAAAGGCATCTGCTTCTTCCTTTCGCAGGGTAAAAATGTCTTCGAACCCATGATTAAAAGGAACATCCATCATTTTGTTGCTCAGCCGCAGGTAAATAGTTTCTGACCGACCAGCCTGTATGCGAAAGCGGTAAACGGGGGCAAATTTTGTCCCCGATTTTTTCTGACGCAGGGCTGTTAAGTTTTCGCCCTTTATTATTGCCCCATGAAATGCGTCTTTTGTAAAAGGCGACAAATTGGGTTTGCCATTTACTACTTCAAAATTCGTTTCATTTTCGGTGAACAGACAATCGCGCGGAGGCTGAAAATATAAATAATAAGTTCCTAACCGGTGGTGGGTGGCTTTTACCGAAGTTTTATCACGCCACGAAATAGATGGTTTTTTCTTCGAAGGATCGTGCATCCAGCGGTTGTAAAACCATAAAGTGGGCAATACGGTAATTTCGGCCGATTTACTGGCGCGGTTATGAATATTGATCTTTACACAAATATCGCGGGAGTTGTGTTTTGCATAGGTAATGTTTACGTCGAAATATTCATTGTTATTGAAGATGCCGGTATCGAGTAATTCGTATTCAGGCTCGTTGCGTGAGCGTTGCCTGTTTACCGCCAGCAAATCGTCGTAAGGGAATTTTTGCTGAGGGTATTTGTACAAATACTCCATGTAATAATGCGTGGGCAAATTGTCGAGGTAGTAATATAGTTCCTTTACATCTTCGCCATGGTTACCTTCATAATTACCCAGGCCAAAAAGCCGCTCTTTCAATATGGCATCTTTTCCATTCCACAGGCTTATGGCGAAACAAAGATTTTGAAAAAAATCAGAAATGCCGGCAATGCCATCCTCGCCCCAGCGATAGGCACGAAAGCGCGCCTGATCATGGGTAAAATAATTCCATGCATCGCTATTTGGACTATAATCTTCTCTAACAGTTCCCCATTGGCGTTCACTTAAATACGGTCCCCATTGTTCCAAAGGAATTTTCCTTGTGGAATTAACCGCAAGTCGTTGATGTTCTGCACTCATGTTCTGTGTTTCAACTTAATAAAATGGTTGCGCTGGCAAGCGACCGGCGGTAAGCATCAATTAATGGTTAATGGTACACGAATCCCTATTATGAAGTTACTGTTTAACAGCGACTTGATAAAATGATAGATGGGGAAATATGGAAGGAAATAATAAAACCCGAGAGAATGAAATCGTAAACAGGTGAAGATATTAACAGGACCCCGAATCCATTAATTTGACATTCTTAAGCAACTCATTTGCTTTTTTAAGCTTTTCCGGAATCAAAGTATCCTTTGCGGGAACTGTAGTTTTTATGACAATAACAGTCTGTTGTTTCATCAATTGTTTTGATGAAACTTTACGAGCTGATTTTTCTTTGCCATAACTCTATAAAAAATTAATACAATAGAATACTAACGATCCATCAGTTTGGCTTTTGCCAGAAATTCGTTTACTTTTTTTAGCTTTTCAGGGAACAACGTCTCTTCCGGAGGAAACTCAGTTTTAATGACAATAACAGTCTTTTGCTTCATCAATTTTTTTAATGAAGCTTTACGACCTGTTTTCTTCTTTATTATTGCCATATTGTAAATTTACTTAATCCTTTTTCCCCCAAAAAAAAGAAAGAAGAACCCTTCGGATCAAAAAGGATTTCCTTTGTTCCATTTTTGGTTTCAATTAATCCTGAGATAATAAACATTTTGCTAAATGTATGATAATAAGTCCTTATCATGCGGTTGTATAATTTAGTCCGCTCCAAAGTACTCCCTGTAAATGCGATTATTAATGATGGGTTTGTTTTGGTAAAATCTTGTAAAATATCAATTACTGCAGCAAAGATTTTAACTATATCTCCATTGTTTGATTTAACCTTATCATCTATTTCTTCATCAGGCAATAGATCCCCAAAACCTAAATTATAAATGTCTTTTTCAGATGTTGGGGTAAACTCAACGACCTTTACAATAGTCCTTTTACCCGAACTTATAAAATTATACCTGTTACCACTTTCCTTCTTATATATGTATGGCGAGCGGGACATTACTACAACGTTTTATTATCAGTTACTACTTCAATACCCTTTCATAACTAATTAAAACAAACAATTGTCCCTATCGTACTAATGTAACCGCAGAAATATTTTTAACTCCGTTGCCCCAAAAATCATAGCCATTCTTTACTTCCCCTCTTTATTCAAAAACGGCTTCAGCAAGTCAATCGGTACAGGGAAAATGGTAGTTGAATTATTTTCAGTAGCAATTTCCCGTAAAGTTTGTAAATAACGCAACGTGAGCGCACTGGGCTGATCGCTCAAAATTCTCGCTGCATCGGCCAGCCTTTGCGAGGCCTGGAATTCACCTTCGGCGGCAATTACTTTCGACCGGCGTTCGCGTTCTGCTTCGGCCTGTTTGGCCATCGCCCGCTGCATTTCCTGCGGCAGGTCAATTTGCTTTACTTCTACATTCGATACTTTAATGCCCCAGGGTTCGGTATGAGTGTCGATGATCTGCTGTAGTTTTTGATTGATCTTTTCGCGTTGCGAAAGCAGGTCGTCGAGCTCCGATTGCCCCAATACACTTCGTAACGTTGTTTGCGAAAACTGAGAGGTAGCCACAAGGTAATTTTCAACTTCTACAATGGCTTTTTGCGGTTGCATAACCCTGAAGTACACAACAGCATTTACTTTTATCGACACGTTATCTTCAGTAATGATATCCTGCGGCGGTACATCCATAACCACTGTGCGCAAACTCACTTTTACCATTTTATCAATTACGGGGATCAGCAAAATAAGACCGGGGCCGCGTACCGACATAACCCGTCCCAACCTGAAAACTACACCGCGCTCATATTCGCGCAGTATGCGAATGGCGCTCGATAATACAAATATCAAAAACAGAATTATCACAATGGCCGAAGCCGATATTGGTAATGTGTTCATAATAAATTGATTTATGTAGATGTAGATGGTTCGTTGTATGACTCAACCTGCAGGGTAAGATTCTGAAAGCCGGTTACAATCACTTTTTTCCCTTCGGCAATAAGACCAGTGGATGATATAGCCCTCCATATTTCTCCATGCATGCGAACTGTGCCGGCAGGATTCAGTTCACTAATTGCCTGACCAATTTCACCAATCATGGCTTCCAGTCCGGTAACAGGCTTGGCCCGTTGTGCTTTTATTCCCATGCCTACTACAAACAAAAAGAACAGGGAAGAAATGCCAACAGCCGTTATAATTACACTCCACGATAAGCTGGCAATCGACCAGGCCTGATTGGTTCTTATCAACATCATCGATCCCAGCAGCAACGAAATAACCCCTCCGATGGCCAGCAATCCATGACTAACTATTTTGATTTCGAGCAGAAACAGTATTATACCAAAAACGATCAGGGCAAGACCAGCATAATTTACCGGCAATGTATGCATGGTGTACAAAGCAAGAATGATACAAATACCTCCGATAATACCGGGGAAGATGGCGCCCGGACTATACAGCTCAAAAATGAGTCCGTATAAACCTAAAAGAAATAAAATATAGGCAACATTCGGGTCACTGAGAATATTCAGCATTTTTTCGCCCCACCCCATTTCAATTACTTCAACGCTTGCATTTTTTGTATGCAGCACAATTGGTCCCGTACTAACGGTAACTGTTTTACCATCTATATTTTTCAACAGCTCCTGTTCATTGGCAGCAATAAGATTGATGACATTATTTTCCAATGCTTCTTTTTCGGTTAGTGATACACTGTTGCGCACGGCCTGTGCGGCCCATTCAACATTGCGTTCGCGTTTGGCGGCGATGGAGCGAATGAAAGCCATGGCATCATTGGTTGCCTTTTCGCTCATAATGGTATCCATTTGGCCCTGAGTATTTACCGGGTGAGCGGCGCCGATATTGGTTCCCGGCGCCATGGCAGCAATATGGGCGGCCATAGTAATAAACACACCCGCCGATCCGGCATGCGCCCCGCCGGGCGATACATACACAATTATTGGTACATCCGATTCAAGTATATCGCTTACAATAACACGGGTACTTTTAAGTAACCCTCCGGGTGTGTTCAGATGAATAAGTAAACAGGTTGCTTTGTCGGTTTTTGCTTTTTCAATGGCGCGGTGAATAAAATCGGCAGTGGCAGGATTGATCGTTGCATCCAGATACAGCGAAAGTACTTTTTGCGCATACAAAGGCCATGGAGTAACGAGTAAAAGGATATATAATACTATGCGCCTCATATTAACTCAAATAGCTTTGCCATGCAGTTGCATGATATGTAATTTACTAAAAATGCATCGCAATAGCAATTTTAAAAATCGAGCCATATGGGAAAAGAAGCATAAGTAAGGTGGTATCGCCGTATAAGGCTATTTAATTATAAGACCGTTTACCGGCAGGGCAATAAAATAACAGTAAAGCATACACTAATTGATTATGCTGTTAACGCTACGGCGGAAACATTTTGGCAGGAAGTTACATGGTTGCCCGCCAAATCCATCCCAGTAAAAAACAGATCAATACTATACCCGGCGAAGGAATACGAGTGAAAGTAAGCAGCAGCCAGGTGCCAGCTATAACGGCGATGTTCAATAAACTAACGGAGTGAAAACCGATAACTGAAATATCGCGCATCATATAAATAGTGCCGGCCACCATAATGCCAACAACCACGGCATTGATGCCCTCCATGGCACGGTATACCACAACGTATCGTTGCAGGTTGTACCAGATGGGAAAAAAGAATAACACCAGCAGGGCGCTTGGTAAAAAAATAGCAATGGACCCAATCAGGCATCCCAGTATTTGCCAGCCGGTGCCTTTATCTTTCATGGCCATACCACCCATAAAAGAAGCAATGGAAAATACCGGTCCGGGTATGGCGCGCACGATACCGGCGCCGGTGTAAAAATCATTGCGGTCGATGCTGATTACATTCCCTTTTTTATTCAGGTTTTTTCTGATAACCGTTGGCGATTTGGGACGCTCAACATATTGCTCGTACATCATGGGAATGAGTACCTGTCCGCCGCCAAAGACCAGACTTCCGAAACGGTAGGTATTTTCAAAAAGGTTCAGCGGACGGCGATTGGGCCAGTCATTTTTACGGGCCAATTCACTCACGATACCGGCTACCAAAAATATAATGGCAAATAACCAGATGTTTCCCCATTTAATTTTTTTAACCGGTTGCGGTTTTTCAGGTATGCGTTTATCGCTCAGGTTGGTAACAAACCCACCAGCCAGTAACAACAGCGGCATTACCCAGGGCGACTTGAAAAGGAAATACGTTGCAATGGTACTTACTACCATTATTACACGGGTAATATTATTATGAATAGCTACTTTGAACGATTTGGTTGCAGCGAAGGCCAGAAAACCCACGGCCATGGGCTGAATGAATTTAAATATGCCATCGCTCATTGCCTTGCTATCGAAAAACTCCAGTAAGAACGAAAAGGCACCCATCAGAATACAAGCCGGGGCAATCCATATCATCAGCGTTAAAACAGCGAGGGGAACGCCGCCCCGTTTATATCCTATTAATGTGAGTACCTGTGTTGATGATGCGCCGGGTAACAACTGGCAAAAGGAATTATATTCAAGCAGCTCCTGTTCGGTTACATCATGGCGCTGGTGAACAAATGTTTTCATCACCATACCAAAATGGCCTTGCGGACCACCAAAGGCTGAAACACTATGAAAAAAAACAGCTTTTAAAAAAGGTATATGGCGAAGAAGGATCATTCACATACGTTCAAATATCAAAAAAGCACAAGTTAGGTATTGTGTAACATTTAAGACGATTTATAATGATGGTTTCCAGCGCGATCGTGGTTCAAAATAATTCCAGCATAATGCCGAAAGCCGCCGGGTGAGCGTCCATGCTTCATTTGCGTTATCCCAGCTTTGGTCCTGTATATTTTTTGTAGTTACTGAAAATATATAGGGATCATGTGGCGCCATCACCAGCAGAATTTCATTGCGCGATGCATTTACACATCCGTTTTTGGATGCAACAAAAATATACGGTGGAATTTCTGCGATCGCCTGTTCATCATTATAATTTCTTCCCAGTAATCTGATCATTTTTTCACTCGCCTTTTTACTGATCACTTCGCCCCGGTAAATCTTTTCCATTAGCTGGCCCATTTCGCGGGGAGTGGTTTGGGCCCATCCATATAGGTTCCGGTTTTCTTCACGGCCGGGTGTTCTTGAATTAACGCGTGTATACACCAGGCCCAGCGAATCGAGTAATTCATTGATGCGCGTACCGGTGCCTGCCAAACTTTGCAGCCACAAACTGGCAGTATTGTCGCTGGTGGTAAGCATGAGCATAATTACTTTATGCAAACCGATCTTTTCACCACTTTTGAAAGACCCCAGAATATCTTCACCGGCATATAGTAAGGAGTCCTTGTATTCGAGCTGCTGATGGTATTCCAGTTCGCCTTTTTCGAGTTTATCCTGAATACCGATCATGATTGGGATCTTAACCATACTGGCGGTTGGAAAAATGGTGTCGGCATTGATCATGGCCACTTTACCGGTGCGCAGGTTTTTAATATATACGCCAATATCACCACGAAACCCTTTTACCAGTTCCTGAATTTTTTGCTGTAGCCGGTGATCCGTTTTCTGAGCAAAAAGAACAGGGGAACTAAAGATAAGGAATAAGGATAATATATATGTTTTCATAATATGAAGATTGGGAACATTTACCTGCAGACCGGGTCGCCTCCTACGCAGTGAACAACGGATCGGCATTTCGCCAGCCCTTAATTACTAACATTGATGAATCAACGATAATACCCATTTCTTTCAATTTCCTCTGCAACCTTATCAGGCACCAGGTAGCGGATTGATTTCCCCTGTTTCACATTATTTCGTATATGTGTAGCCGATATCTGCAGCAGGGGCGCATCCATGATGGTGATTGATCCCTGTTTAAAATTATTGGTCACTTCGTGACCCGGGCGGCGGTACACATAAATGGGGCAGTGCTGCAAAATGAATTCATAATTCTTCCATTTGCTCAGATTTTCAAAACTGTCACTGCCCATTATGATGGCAAACTCGTGAGCCCGATATTTTTCATGCAAATAGGCGAGGGTGTTCACCGTATACGAAGGCTGCGGCAAACGAAACTCGATATCGCTTGCTTTTAATTTCGGCTCAGCTTCAACCGACAATTGCACCAGGTATAAGCGGTGATAGGCATTTAATAAACTGCCCGATTGCTTGAACGGATTTTGCGGCGACACAACAAACCACACCTGGTCAAGATCGGAGTGTTGCAACATGTAATTGGCAATGATCAAATGACCATGATGAATAGGATTGAAGGATCCAAAATATAGTCCGACTTTCATTGGTGTATAATTCCCTGTTTTTAAAGTTCCCCAATTTATTCTGTTGGTGATGACAATTTTTTTTGCAAAGAAACGGATTCAGATAGTTTGCGAACGCTGCTGCAGCAATAAATTACCAGCTTCGTAACATTTGTGAGATCCCCGAAAAGAGAACCTGCAAAAGTGAACTTCATTTTATAACAATACCGCTTTCTTTTTATTCAAATCATAACCAAAGGTTAGGACCGGATCTGCATCAATAAGGGTTGAAGGGTAGTGAAGATGTTTTGGAATATGTACAGGAAATCACCGAACTGCAATAGCAATTCGGTAAAACCGCTCCCGGTTTGCATATCGGTAACCAAATTTAATCATCCCGGGAGTGCCTGGCTATCGCATAATTTTTTAAAATAGAACAGAGAAATTTTTCAAGCTAACCCAGCTTTAACAGAGACATAACCCAGACCTTACCCAGACATCATGCAGGTAAAACCTCTTTATAAACTGTGTTTGCTCTTTGTTTGATCTGAATTTAAGTTCTGTCTGTCTGCAAAAAATAGTTGTTCTTACTGCCATTACCTGAGCAATTAGTACAATTGAGTTCGGTCGGTGTACCACCCAACTATTTGAAATCCCTTTTTCATACCGGGATAAACTTTTTATGAGATGATTTTTCTTTGATCGATTTGCCTTTAACTTTTATCTATCTGTCTAAAATATTTGATCATTCCGGTTTGAGCTGTTTAAGTAAGAATACCATCGACCGTTTGAAATAACTATCTCGCACCCGCAAGCACAGAAGACGTGGAGTTAAGTCAATTTTTCCTTTGCATTGTTTTGCCGACAGTAAAATTGGGTTTCGTTAACTACATTGATGGTTCTAATGATAAAACTGAAAAGTGAATGTTTCCACGCCTGGTCAATTCATTATTATCAGAAGAATAATTGGCGATGAAAGTAGATTGTACATGGCGGCCGGCAAAACAGGCGGTATCTTCTATCTTTATTGGCTCTAAGATTTAGTTTGGTCCGCCTTATTGCAGCGATGTCCTTTAATAAAGAGGCCGATTAAAAACAGGTTTCCAAATATCATGAATGCCGGGAGATGCCACTAATACCGGGGCGAATAAATCATCCAGGCATATACCTTGGAATCCCGGCTTTGTCGGAAAAGCTTTCAACCTTGCAAACCCTCTATTTTATCGGGAAAGCAAAAGTCACATATGGGATTTGCCTATTGGCGAATTAATTCGGTACTAATGCAAGTACAGGTTTTGTAACTCCAAAGTAATAGGTGAATTTGAAACAGGTCTTTAGTCAAACAGGTCATTTACATTTCATGCCTTGAGAAAAGCTGAATCAAAGAACAGGACCCGATAAATCGAAGAACCATTTAAACAGGAGAGTTACGAAGAAATTCAAACTTAGGGTTTAGTCCTGAAGAGTCATTTGCTTTGATCTCCCTTGGTAAAAGCTCATCACAGAATTGAGAAAAAGTTGAATCAACGAGGAGGGTCCAACAAACACTATTACCATTTAAACAGGAGAGTCGAACGAAGCACTTCAACCCTGGATTTTTATCCTGAGGGATCATTTGCTTTGACCTCTTCTGACCAACCAACTCATCACAGAATTTAGAAAAAGTTAAACCAACAAAGTGGATCGATTGAATCGGCTTTCATTTCAGCTCCTGGCAAAAGCTGAATCAAAGAAGTACGATGAAGCATAAATTTACCCTGCCCTAAAAGGGGCATTACATTTCACCCTTTGGCAAAATAGTTCATCACAAAATTGAGAAAAGCTGAATCAAAAAGTTAGTCTCCCTGATGCCATTTAGAAGTGGGCTGGAAAATTATAAGGACTGAGGATCATTTAAAACCCCGGAGAATGTTCCGGCAGGAGAAAGAATTGGCTTGTTTGGATAATCCTGATATGCTGTTTATCGGGGAGAAAAATAGGAGGGTTCACTAAAAAAACCGGAACTGATTATACCAGTTCCAGTTCTTCAACAAAGATGTTATCTGCCTCATTGAGTCGCAAACTAAGGTTATAGCCTGCCACCGTAATTGATATGGGATCGCCCAGGGGAGCAATCTGTTCAACCTTTACTAACTCGCCCGGCACACAGCCCATTTCCATAAGTTTTAAAAAGAGGTCATTATTCTCAAAAGAAAGTATCCGGGCAACTGTTCCTGCTTCTATTTCTGATAATCGTTTCATAATGCAATAGTCAACAAATGTAGCTTTGTATTATTTAATGACTGTTACGAATTTCGAAAAATGCAAAGAAAACCATCTCCCCTCGTTCAATTCCATTTTCTTGAGCCTGTTTCCTTTACCCAAAGAACCCTTGTAAAAGAGGTGATCCGGGATCTGTTTAAAAAGGAAAAGTCTTCATTGGAACAACTGCAATACATCTTCTGTTCAGATGAATACCTTTTACAGATCAACAAGCAGTACCTGCAACATGATTATTACACCGATATTATCACCTTCGACCTTTCTGAAAACTCAGGACCGGTAACGGGGGAAATTTACATAAGCATCGACCGGGTTAAAGACAATGCCCAAAGCTATAAGGTTCCTTTTAAGCAGGAGCTACTCAGGGTGATCTTCCATGGAGCCCTTCACCTTTGTGGTTATAAAGACAAGTCTGAAAAAGAAGAGGCGGCCATGCGAAAGGCTGAGGATAAATATCTACAGTATTTTTTATCAAGAGTTAAATAGTATGTTCCACGTGGAACTCTTTGAGAAACATAATCATGAGTTCCACGTGGAACATCCGGGCATGAAACAAGGGTAGGGAAGTATATTTAATGAATTTTGATCCCTGATATATCCACTTACTCTTTCATCCCGGAGGAACCAAAAGTCCTAAGCATTTTTATCCAGGCTCAGCCTTTAAACCCACGCGCTTCCCTCAGCTCTTTTCCCTATTTCTCTTTCTTATTTGATGTACGCTGATCATCTCTATCCAAAAAAGGAGTGTATTTACAGACCCTGTCTTTAGCTCATCTCCCTCCTTCATCTTTACTCATTTAATGGAGACTCGTGGTTCAACTCTATTACCTAAGGGGAATGTATTTAACAGACATATATGTTGCCCCAATTCTTCTTCAAACTCCTCCTTCTAATGTAATAGAGGCTCTGGCACAACCCATTTCCAGATGGTAGATGTATTATAGATTTACATGTTCTCCCTCTTTTTTCTTATTCTCACCCCTTCTGACTTAACTCTATTCCTAAAGAAAGATTAATAGCTCTAAGTCTTGCGCAAATTTGTTTCTATTCCTCCTTCTAATGTAATGGAGACACTGGCACAACTCATTTCCAGAGGGGAGATTTATTACAGATCTACATGTTCTCCCCGCATTCCTCGTATCCCTCCTGGCTTAATGGAAACTTCTGGTTTAACCCTATTACAAAACCGGAGTGTATATTGCCAGGCCTACACATTCTCCCAGTCCTTCTTCCTATGCCTCCTTTCTATTTAATGATACGCTAATTCAATCCCTTCCTTTAACACCTTTCCTTTCTGATTTTTGACTTCTCAAATGAGTCTAAGCTTTTTGGCTATTATGTATGCAAATAGCCCTATTCTTCCCCATCTCAAAAGGCCAATGCAATCAAAAGTTATCACAAGGATTATTTTTTCCCGGGAAGCTTGATAAGGGAGATGAAGGAAGAGCTTCAGGGAGGAGTTATTTGAAAAAGGATTGTAACATAAAGAGGAGGGGTAAGAATACTCCTGAGGAAGATTCCTGGTGAGAGTTTTAATGACACCATACCCTTGTTCTTCTTTACTCTAACTGGTGTTCCTCGTTCTGAAATAGAACACAACCTTAGATTATCCCTTTTCATATTCATCGACCCTTTTCCTAATATTTCACTGGCTAGATTATTCTTTATAATCTCATTCTACAGTCATTACGAATCTCCCAAAATTCATTTTGTCTTACCACTCCCTAAAAAATCCGGGTCCGATCCTTAACCTTACGCATCCCTTTGCCTTAATAATACCCCCTCTTCCCTGATAAAGAAATACTCAAGCCAGGGCTGTGCAATTTTCAGCGCATCAATTTCACCAAACTTAAGCGCACTTTCAACCAGCTCAAATGCGCCCGGCGTAAAGCCTGCCTGAAAAATGGAGCTAACTCTCCTGCATTTTCGAGCAATGTAAAGGGAGCCAACCTCAGCAGATCCTATTTCGGCAATAGGAATAGGCGATCAGCGGATCGATTTTCTGAACGAAAAGCAAATGGTGGCTTTCTTAAACCGGCATGTTGACTTTCTTTTTCAGTTCAATCACCTTCCTTTGCCGTTTTACAGAAAGTATCCGGTAAAGCATCCTGCGGATATATTGGCTTTGAATCGTTAATTCAAAGCAGACTTTGTATAGGATAGAAGTAATGGGTAATCAAAAGTAGAAGGGAGCAAGCTTGTTATTCTGACTGAGATTTTTACAGAAAAGACTTTATTCTATTAGAGAGTGGGAGACTTTCCTGTAAATAAAAGGAAAGGGAAATTTATAGATTGTTTCAATATTACCCACTAATCTCCTTTTCGCATTCCCTCTTCAACCTCCCAGCCTATTTATTTCTCTTCTCCTCTTTGAAACCCTTAGTGTAATTTTGCATCTTATGTTTCCACAATACGATATCATAGTAGTAGGGGCGGGTCATGCAGGTTGTGAAGCCGCCGCGGCAGCAGCTAACCTGGGTTCTAAAGTTTTATTGGTGACCATGAATATGCAAACCATTGCTCAAATGAGCTGTAACCCGGCCATGGGTGGAATCGCCAAAGGCCAGATTGTTCGTGAAATTGATGCCATGGGTGGTTATTCTGGTATTGTTACCGATATAAGTATGATCCAGTTTCGTATGCTGAACCGTTCAAAAGGTCCGGCTATGTGGAGCCCCCGCGCGCAAAACGACAGAATGTTGTTCGCAGCTACCTGGAGAGAAATGCTGGAGAAAACTCCTAATGTTGATTTTTACCAGGATATGGTAAGGTCACTGATCATAAAAGATAACCGGGCCTGCGGCGTAGTTACCGGGTTAGGACATGAAATTCATTCCAAAGCAGTGGTTATAACCAGCGGTACCTTTTTAAATGGTATCATTCATATTGGTGAAAAGCAATTCGGTGGTGGTAGGGTAGCAGAAAAAGCGGCTACAGGTATTACTGAACAACTCGTGGAACTGGGGTTTGAAAGCGACCGCCTGAAAACAGGTACTCCTCCCCGTATTGATGGACGTAGTTTAGACTACACCAAAATGGAAGAGCAGAAAGGCGATGACGAAATGGTAGGCTTTTCTTTCTCCGAAACTAAAAAACCTGCCGAACAACGTAGCTGCTGGATTACTTACACCAGTCAGAAAGTGCACGATATTTTAAAAACCGGGTTCGACAGAAGTCCCATGTTTGCCGGCCGAATTGAAGGTATCGGTCCTCGTTACTGCCCAAGCATAGAAGATAAAATCAATCGCTTTGCGGAAAGAGAAAGACATCAGCTTTTCATTGAACCCGAAGGCTGGAATACTGTCGAGATTTATGTAAATGGTTTCTCTACTTCTTTGCCTGAAGAAGTTCAATTTGCTGCGCTCAAACAAGTAGCGGGTTTTGAAAACGTTCGGGTGTTCCGTCCGGGTTATGCTATCGAGTACGACTATTTTCCGCCAACTCAGTTAAAACATTCACTCGAAACCCGACTGATCGATAATCTGTTCTTTGCCGGTCAAATTAATGGAACTACCGGTTACGAAGAAGCAGCCTGCCAGGGATTAATGGCCGGCATCAATGCCCATCAAAAAGCAAAAGAACTGGAACCGGTTATTTTAAAAAGAAGTGATGCTTACATCGGTGTTTTGATCGACGATCTGATCAGCAAAGGAACCGAAGAACCCTACCGCATGTTTACCAGTCGCGCTGAATTCAGAACAATTCTTCGTCAGGATAATGCCGACCTGCGATTAACCGAATTAAGTTATCGCCTCGGTCTTGCATCGCAGGAACGAATGGATAAAGTGATTGAGAAAAGAGACGGCGTTGAAAAAATTAAAAACATTCTGAAAGAAATATCGCTAGAGCCTTCAGAAGCTGATGCATTTCTGGCTGAAAATAATTCTGCCCCATTACCTCAAAAACAAAAAGCTGTTCAGGTATTATTAAGACCAAACATCAGTCTGGAAGCTATGATCAACGGGCTGCCAAAAATTAAAGAAGTATTAAATGGTTTTTCTTCAGAAGTAATTGAGCAGGCCGATATTCAGATCAAGTACAACGTATACATCGAAAAGGAGAAAGAGCTGGTAAAACGAATGAATCAGTTAGAAGATCTGATGATACCCGAAAATTTCGATTACGATAGAATTGTTTCACTGTCGAATGAAGCCATGCAAAAGTTCAAAAAAATAAAACCGCGAACATTGGGTCAGGCAAGCAGGATCAGTGGAGTGAATCCAAGTGATGTACAGATTCTTATGGTATATATGGGAAGATAATGGTTTACCTCGCGAGGTTAGTTGAACTCCTTTTTTGTTTCCAGCCAGCTATGATCTCGGCTATACTTGGGTTCGTAGCTGGTTTTGCATTTCTTTTTAATACTTTTAATTTGAACAACACGTCTATAAGACCTAAAAGAAACCAAAGAAACTCAAGCAGAGCCATAAGTATAAATTGATAAATCAATTTACTGCTTTTCGCATAAGTATGCAAAAAGGGAATGCTAATGTAAAGTGAAGTTTTCTTTTTATTGTTCTATCATCCACAATAAACTGAAAACCAATAATTTAAGTGCACTATACCTGCGAATAGGGGAGTGGTTCCAAAAATACCCTTCGTATATTCGAAACCGTGTTAGCATATTGCGGTTCAGCCGAAACCCGCTTCCAGTCTGCATCTGCACCAAATGCAGCCCAGTTTTTTTCCCTCTCTTCCATGTCTTTAAAGGTAACCATATACGTTAGACAAGGCAGATTGGGTCCTGCTATAGCTTCACCAAAAAATACAGGATTAAGTTTGGTGCGGTTAAAAATGGTGAACTCCTCTTCATTAAACATTTTAATCTTTCGGCGTACTGCATCTTCACTGAACCCTTCATAAGTTCTCAATTCAAAGATCCGTTGTTCTTTGGCAGGAACTTTTAATGCGGGCATTCCGTCGAACGCAATTAATAAAGAAGTATTCACCCGATTGTAAACCGGCTTGTCGGCCGGAATGGCTTGCCAGGCAGCGCCGCTTTTTTTAAACTCTTCGTCGGCCTTCACTTTTGAATTTACAGGGATATAATCTTCAAAAGATGGATAGACGATCAGTAAGTAAATTTTTGCAGGCTCCGACTTTCCTGATTCTTTGAAAACGCCAACCGATTTAACCCCATATTTATTGAGTGCCGGAATCAGGGATTTTTCCAGATACTCATGCAGGGGATTTTGACTGCTTCCAAAATGAATTTCATATTCACGAAACTCATACAATTCTTTTTGAGCGACTTTACCGGTAGCTCCATTCGCCAGCTGACCTGCGGCCAGGGCCGATGTAGCGATTGCAGCTCCCTGAATAAAATTTCTCCTTTTCATACGACAGGCAAATAGAAATGGTTTATTCGAATACAATCAGATTAACTATTTCCTCAAGATATTTTTTATCTGTTTCATCAAACTCCGACAGGCTTTCACTATCCACATCAAGAACAGCCAACACATTTTTATTGCGGATGATGGGTACAACAATTTCAGACCGCGACTTACTGCTGCAGGCAATATGTCCCGGGAATTGTTCAACATCGGGAACCACTATGGTTTCGGCCTTTTCCCAACTGGTTCCACAAACCCCTTTTCCTTTTTTGATGCGTGTACAGGCAACCGGTCCCTGAAACGGTGCCAGTACCAGCTGGTTTTCTTTGACCAGGTAAAAACCTACCCACAACCAGCCGAACTGTTCTTTAAGCGCTGCGACTATGTTAGCCAGATTGGCGATAAGATCCGGTTCCCCATCGACCAATCCTTGAATTTGAGGAATAATTGCCTGATACTGTTCTTCTTTCGTTCCCTGTGCTATACTCAAATCTTCCGCCATGGGGCAAATATAGTTTTCGTTAAAGATTCAAAAATCCACCTGTTCACTAAAACAGCTTCACTAACAGCCTTTGTTACGAAGTAGGGGTTTATCACCAGGTTATCCACAGTTTTGCCTTGTTAATTGACATTCATCCCTAAATTCATTCACATTGAATTTCAGGTTCCCAGTTTCAAATTGGCAGTTTTCAACGCCAACCGCTAACTTCCAATGGTCACCAACCCATTGAATTTAAACTTTTTATCATAATCCAAACTTCGCACTGATCTCCAGCATTCGGTCAATTGGCTTTTTGCCTGCCTTTCGCAATTCTTCATCCATTGTGATTTCCGGTGTTTCGTATTCCATGCACAGATACAGCTTTTCGAGCGTATTCAGTTTCATGTGTGGACAATCATTGCAGGCGCAGCTGTTATTGGGCGGAGCAGGAATAAAAGTTTTATGCGGCGAGGCCTTTTGCATCTGGTGCAAAATTCCTGTTTCAGTGGCCACGATGTACTCCATGGCATCGTCCTTTTGCGTGTAATTCAGCAGGCCTGTGGTGGATCCGATATAATCAGCCATTTTCAGAACCGGCTCTTCGCATTCAGGATGTGCAATGAATTTTGCTTTGGGGTGCCGCACTTTCAGCTTCGTGATTTTTTCAAGACTGAATATTTCATGAACCATACAGGCTCCGTTCCATAGCACCATATCCCGACCGGTTTTCTTCACCAGATAGGCACCAAGGTTTCGATCAGGTGCAAAAATGATCGGCTGATCGGGAGGTACACTTTGCACAATCTTTTCGGCATTGCTCGATGTGCAGATGATATCGCTCAGTGCTTTTATTTCAGCAGTGCAGTTGATGTAGGAAATTACGATATGACCCGGATGCTTTTCTTTGAATTTTTTAAACAGATTGGCCGGCGCACTATCGGCCAGCGAGCAGCCGGCTTTCAGATCGGGCAGCAGCACTTTTTTGTTCGGGTTCAGAATTTTGGCAGTTTCGGCCATGAAATGCACGCCGGCGAAAACGATGATATCGGCCTTTGTTTTTTCGGCCTGCTGCGCCAGCCCCAGGCTATCCCCGATGTAATCGGCCACATCCTGAATATCGGGCTCCTGGTAATAGTGCGCGAGCAAAATCGCATTTTTTTCTTTTTTCAATCTTTCAATTTCGTGAAACAGGTCGAGCGTGGGGTCAACGTCGATGTCGAGGAACCCGGCCAGTTTCACATTTTCCTTCGCCGCGGCGAGGTGGATATCTTCCATAGTATTTATATTAATTCTATTATTTTATAAATAAACTACTATTATTACGGCTGTGGATTCGTGGATAAAATACAGTCCTGGAAATTTGGTAAAGTTACAACAACCTGGTTATCCACGCTTTTCCACTTTCTTTCAACATCTAACAATTATGTTGTGGCGCTGGTTTTGGACGTTTATCCACTTCGGTGGAATAAAAAGGGCCGGGATAAAATGTTTGTTAAGGGAATATAAACTCTATGTTAACGGAGTTTGAATAACTAAGGGTTTTTATACATCACCCGGTAAATAAAACCCCTGCACCAAACTTATGTTCCATCTATCCACCAAAACTGATGTGTAAAAACCGGGGTTACCCACATAATTTCGGGGTTATACAGAACCGGTGTTAGCATTGTTTTCACGGTACTGTTTCACGGCCCCGGTAAATATTAAAAAAATTGCGTTTGTTCACATGGTTGTGGATTGATAAAACCTTTAATTGATGCTGGTTTTACACCGTTTTCCACAATTTGTTCATAATCTTTTTTAACCTATTTTTGCCATCCCTTTAAAGAAAAGTATATACTTATAATATGTCAGTTATTCAAAGAATCCGCGACAAAGCAGCGTGGATAATCATTGGTGCGATTGCATTAGCCCTTATCGCCTTTATCGTTCAGGATGCCTTACAGGGAGGAGGTAGAGGACTATTCAGCGGAAGCTCTACCGTACTCGGAAAAGTTAACGGCACAAAGATCGATGTTCGTGAATTTGAACAACGATATAAAATGGCCGAAGATAACTACCGTGCCCAGAATTATCCTATTAACGACCAGATGCGCAATCAGATTCGTGAAAGCCTGTGGAATGAATATGTTGAAGAAGCGCTGATGGGCGATGAGTACGATAAATTAGGTATCGTAACAAGTGAAAACGAACTGGGTGATATGTTATATGGTGCCAACCCGCCCCAGATGCTGAAACAGCAGTTTACCGATTCAACCGGGGTGTATAATGGCCGCGCAGCTTATCAGGCAGTAAGATCGTTGAAGAAAAACACGCCTCAATATAATAGTTTTGTTGAGTTTCAGCTTTCTTTGATGAAAAACCGGCAACGTGAAAAATTCACAGCCCTCATGGGGAAAACCGTGTATGTTCCCAAATGGCTGATTGAAAAAAATAATGCTGAAAACAGCCAGCGTTCTTCTATCTCATATGTAAATGTTCCTTATTCAACTGTTTCTGATTCGGCAGTTAAAATAACTGATGAAGATGTGAAACAATATGTTGATGCACATAAAGAACAGTACAAACAGGAAAATGAGCGCAGCCTTGTTTATGTATCGTTCGATGCTTCTGCCAGCAAAAGCGACAGCGCAAATGTGTATAACCAGGTTGCCCAGGCAAAAGATGCCCTCGCCAAGGCTAACACCGCTATAGAAATTCAAAATGTAATCGCCAACAATTCTTCCGAAACTCCATTTTTTGACGGATATGTATTGAGCTCGAAAATGCAAATGTCGAATGCCGATACATTACGCAAACTGGCCGACGGTTCAGTGTTTGGTCCTTACCTCGATGGGGGTAATTATGTGCTGGCAAAAATGGTTGGCCGTCGCAATATGCCGGATAGCGTTAAATGCCGGCATATATTAATTAAGGTAGCCGATCAGCAGGGTCAAACAAGAACCGACAGCGCTGCCAAAAAACTGATCGATAGTATAGAAACTGCCATTAAAGGTGGCGCCAACTTCGACAGCATGGTAGTGAAATTCAGCGATGATCCGGGCAGCAAGGATAAAAAAGGAGAGTATGAATTTACTTCAATGCAGTTTTCGAACCTGAGCAAGGAATTTGCCGAAGTAATATTTTATGGTAACCCCGGCGATAAAAAAGTGGTGAAAGTTGAAAACGCTTCTTACACCGGATACCATTATATAGAAGTACTGAGCCAGAAGAAAATTGAACCGGCTTATAAAATTGCATACATATCGCGCCCGGTAGTTCCCAGCGACGAAACAATCAATTCAGCCAATGGTTTGGCTCAACAGTTTGCAGCCGAAAACCGTTCACTGACTGCCTTCAATGATAACGCTACCAAAAAGAAGTTGAATAAATTCCCAACCGAGATAAAAGAATCTGATTATATGATCATGGGATTAGGCGATGCTCGTGAGCTGGTTCGCTGGGCATTTAACGATGCTAAAAAAGGTGAAGTTGCCGAGCATGCATTTTTGGTGGGCGAAAAATATGTTGTACCTGTAGTAACACAGGCATTTGAAAAAGGAACTATGTCGGTTGAAAAAGCCCGCCCGCTTGTTGAGTATAAAGTTCGCAACCTGAAAAAAGCTGAGCAGATCACCAAAAAAATCGGCAGCGCTTCTACACTCGAAGCAGTGGCACAGGCTACCGGTCAGCAGGTATTAAAGGCCGACAGTGTTACCTTCGGTAGCACCTTTATTCCAAATGTTGGTAATGAACTGAAAGTATTGGGAGCTTCTTTCAATAAAGACTATCAGACAAAAGTTTCTGCTCCGATAAAAGGAGAAATGGGTGTATTTGTTATTAAAGTAGATAACATTACTGCATTACCCAATTCTAACTTCGATGCCAAACAACAACAGCAGGCTATGCAGCAGCAAATGGGCGCAATGGTTGGTTACAGAACCTTCGAGATCATGAAAAAAGCTGCGAATATTAAAGATTATAGGATTAAGTTTTTTTAGTTAAGCTGTTAGTTAATAAGTTAAACAGTTTATAAGTTAATAAGTTGAAAGGTTGACAAGGATTAAACCCCTGTCAACCTTTTAACTTTTAAACCTTGTCAACTTACCGTCAACTTTTCAACTGGTCAACTCCCTGCTAATGCCTACCTTTGCTTGAGTGAAATAGAATAAAATGAGTGATGAAATTGTAAATAAGGTAGCCCAAAGTCAGCTGGTCACCATTGACCTGGAAACTTATTATCCTGCCGCTGAAGAAATGGCGGTATTTGACCTGAAGCCGCATTTGTTTATGGAATTGATATTGAAGGAAAAAGAATTCCGGGCGGATTTACAAAATAACGACTGGTCTGTTTATCAAAATAAAATAGTAGCAGTTACCTGTACAGCCGATGCCATTATTCCCATGTGGGCATATATGCTGGTAACTTCTTATCTGCAACCTGTTGCAAAGGATGTTGTTTATGGAGATGAGGATATAGTAAAACAACAACTGTTCTTACAACGGATCGAAGCAATCAATGCCGGGGAATATATCGAAAAGCGGGTAGTGGTAAAAGGCTGCGGAGATATTCCGATAGGAGAGTTTGCCTACCTGGCCATTACAAAAAAGCTAATGCCGGTAGTTAAAAGCCTTATGTATGGCGAACCTTGCAGTACTGTTCCTATTTTTAAAAGAAAATAACTAACGAAAGCCGATGCCGCAGCATCGGCTTTTTTATTTGGCAACAAAATCGTTCACTATGGACGTAGAAATATTAGCGCGCATACAATTTGCCTTTACCATCGCCTTTCATTACATCTATCCTCCCCTGAGCATAGGCCTCGGTTTATTGCTGGTAATTTTTGAAGGATTATACCTGAAAACCGGCAATAAAATGTATGAACAGATCACCCGCTTCTGGATCAAAATATTTGCCCTGATTTTTGGTATTGGCGTAGCCACCGGTATTATTATGGAATTTGAGTTTGGCACCAACTGGGCCACTTACTCAAAATATGTTGGTGATATATTCGGAAGCGCCCTGGCCGCAGAAGGCATTTTTGCTTTTGCATTGGAATCGGGCTTTTTGGGCATTTTACTTTTTGGGTGGAACAGGGTTAGTCCGCGTGTGCATTTTTTTTCTGCCATAATGGTATTCTTTGGTTCCATGTTCTCGGCTATATGGATCGTAGTGGCCAACTCGTGGCAGCAAACGCCTGCCGGCTTTCATATTGTGGGCGATGGTATGAATGCACGTGCCGAGATCATCGATTTCTGGGCCATGGTATTTAACCCTTCGAGCGTTGAACGCTTGATACATGTTTGGATCGCCGCTTTTTTAGCAGGTATTTTTCTGGTATTGAGCGTGAACGCCTGGTATATTTTAAAAAACAAACACCTCGATATTGCAAAACGTTCTTTTAAAATAGCACTAATTGCAGCCACCGTTTTTTCATTGCTGCAGTTAGTAGCCGGTCACCAAAGCGCCGATGTGGTATACGAACACCAGCCTGCAAAACTGGCGGCCCTTGAAGGACATTATGATTCCATGGCGCCGGCCGATATGTTTTTGCTGGGCTATGTTAATAACAAAACACAAAAGGTTACCGGTATAAAAATTCCGGGTGGGTTGTCGTTTTTAACACAGGGCGATTTTAATAAACCGGTGAAAGGATTGAATGCTTTTAAACCAGATGAAAGGCCGCAACAGGTGAACAGCATTTTTCAGTTTTATCACATAATGGTGGCAGTGGGTATGTTTTTGATTGGCTTAACCGTGTATGCCAGCTGGCTTAGTTATAAAAATAAACTGTTCAATAAACGATGGCTGCTATGGATTTTTGTTTGGTCGGTTTTGCTGCCGCAAATAGCTAATCAGGCAGGATGGTTTGCCGCCGAAATGGGCCGGCAACCCTGGGTAGTATATGGATTGCTGAAAACATCCGATGCGTTGTCGAAAACAGTTACTGCTAACCAGGTTGTATTTTCCCTGATCATGTTTATGGTGGTGTACCTGCTGTTGTTTGTTTTGTTTTTGTATTTGCTGAATAAGAAAATTATTCACGGTCCGGTTGATTACGGAACGAAAGAAGATATTGAAGAAGGAAGCAAGCGCGATAACCCGATATTAACCCATTAAAAGCAGATTTCTGATTTTGAGATTTATTGATTTTGCGATTTCATTCGATTCAATCCTCACATGATTTTTCAAAATCCAAAAATCTAAAAATCCCCGAATCCCAAAATCTCAAAATATAAAAAAGATGGAAACTTTTTTAGGAATCGACTACAACGTTTGGTGGTTTTTGGTATTCGGCGCCGTGATCAGCGGGTATGCTATACTCGACGGATTTGATTTAGGCGCCGGCGCGCTGCACCTGTTACTGAACAAAGAATTAAGCCGCCGCATTGCCTTAAATGCCATCGGACCGGTATGGGATGGAAACGAGGTTTGGCTGGTTATTGGCGGTGGTGCTTTGTTTGCCGGATTTCCTGTAGCCTATGCTGCCATCTTTTCGGCTTTTTATATTCCGTTCATGATTTTTTTGGTTGGACTTATTTTCAGAGGTGTAGCCATTGAGTTTCGAAGTAAGGAGCCGGGCGCCCTATGGCGCAAAACCTGGGATGTGGTGTATTGTGTGGCCTCGATAGTTATTGCTTTGTCGCTGGGATTAATGCTGGGCAATGTGGCCTATGGTATTTCTTTGAACGAACGGAGAGAGTTTAACGGAAACTGGTTATCGTTCTTCAATTTCTTTTCAATTATGGTGGCCATAACCACACTGGCCCTTTTTATGATGCATGGTGCCATTTATCTTACTATGAAAACAGAAAACAGACTATACACCAAACTGTATATTCTGGCCCGGCAATTCATTATATTTTTTGTGCTGAGTTTTGTGATCACTACGCTGTATACCTTATTATATGTACCTCATCTCAGCGATTTTTTCAGAAGAAATCCGTCGTCGTTTATCATACCCGTAATGATGGTATTGTCTATCGCCAATATACCCCGTCAATTAAAGATTGGAAAATACCGCTATGCATTTATCAGCTCGTCTGTTACCATTGCATTATTGCTGATAATGGTGGCACTTGAAGTATTCCCTTATTTGTTGTACTCGAAGGGCAATCCTGCTAACAGCATCACCATTCACAATGCAGCTTCTTCGGCAAAAACTATGAAGATTTTATTAATCATTGCTTTGATTGGAACACCATTGGTTGCGGTATACACTTCTTTCGTATTTTGGACGTTTAAAGGCAAAGTAAAATTAGACGAAACCAGCTATTAACTTAATTTCTGATTTTGGGATTTAGATATTTTGAGATTTCTTTTATTATGATCTGAATGTGTATTTTTTAAATCTCAGAATTACAAAATCACAAAATCGAAAAATATTTAAATTGATTCGTATGTTGGTACGAGAAGCATCCAAAAAAGACATTAATCAGTTATCACGATTGTTTGATTTGTACAGAATTTATTTTAAGCAAGGATCTGACCCCGAAGCCGTCGCCACTTTTTTGCAGGAAAGAATAGAACGAAAAGAGTCGGTAATTTTTGTGGCAGATGATGAAGGTGAGCTGGCAGGGTTTGTTCAGTTATACCCTTTATTTTCTTCAGTAAGATTGCGAAAAATATGGCAGTTGAATGATCTGTATGTTTTACCTGAATACCGCGGTAAACACATTTCAAAACAACTGATCGAAGCCGGCAAACAACTGGCACGTGAAACCAATGCTGCAGGCATTTTGCTCGAAACCGAAAAGACCAACGATATCGGCAACCATGTTTATCCTGCATCAGGTTTTGAATCGTATAATGAAACCAATTTTTACTGGTGGCAGAAGGATAGTTGATTCAACAGCGCACCACTCAGAACTATGGATGAAAAAGATTTATGGAAATTTCAGGTAAGAAAAAAACTTACCCTATTCGGCTCATTGCTGCTGATCGGGATAATCATTATATTTTGGGCAACGTGCAACAAATAATTGTTGATTTTGGGATTGTGAGATTTTTAGATTTATAAATCCAGAAATCTCACAATCAAAAAATCTAAAAAGTTTTATAACGTGGCGCCTACGCGTTCAAGCAGGGCCTTTGTTTTCCTGATGCCTTCGTCTTCGCTCAGTTTGTCGCCTTCGTATTCAATACCCATATAACCTTTGAAGCCCGCGTTCTTTACTACTTTCAGCATTTTTACATAATCAGTTTCAATACAATTACCCTGTTCATCAAAGTCGTTGGTTTTTGCGCTTACGCCTTTGGCATAGGGCATCATTTCGCCAACACCTTTGTATTTATCATATTCTTCCAAACATTTGGTGCCCCACATTTGTCCGCCTTCGCGTTTCAAACAAAAATTTCCAAAGTCGGGCAGGGTCCCCACATTCTTTTTATTTACACCTTTCATAACCCCGGCCATCCATTGCCCGTTGGAGGTATAACCGCCATGGTTTTCTACAATTACATTAATATTTTCTTTGGCGGCATACTCGCCCAGTTTATGTAAACTTTCTATAGATGCTTTTTGCACTTCTTCGCTGCTGCCTTGTCCATGCGCATTTACGCGAATAGTAATGCATCCCAGGAATTTGGCGGCATCAACCCATTTATAATGATTTTCTACAGCCTGCATTCTTTTTTTGACATCAATGTCGCCCAGCTCGCCTTCACCATCGCACATGATCAGGTGGTTTTTAACACCGTTGTCGTTGCATCTTTTCAATAATTCGGCAAGGTATTTTTCATCCTTTGCCTTGTCTTTAAAAAACTGGTTCACATATTCAACTACACTGATGCCGTAGGTATTTTTGGCAACGCTTGGAAAATCGAGGTTATCCATTTCCTTTGCAAACAGTTTTTTGTGCAGCGACCATTGCGCCAGTGATATCGTAAAAAATAAAGGAGCGGGAGCTACGGATGATGATTCGTTAGGTCCGGTGTTAAAGGATTCTTTTTTTTCAGCATTACTAAAAGCTAAACCTGTAGATACAGCGCCGAAGCCGGCAGCCAGTCCACCCAATTGTTTTAAAAAATTGCGGCGATTTGAGGGCATGTTGTTGATAGTTTGATTGTTAAATTGTTTGATTGCTATGGCCTCTAAATTTTTTGAAGCCAAAGTATTATCACGCTTAATAAAGTTCGGGAATTACAACCATCAAACCATCAGGCCATCAAACAATCAAAACCACCCTTTCTTTCTGAAAGCACGCAGCATCCATAAAGGGATCAGCAGCATGGCGCCAACCGCTAAAAAAAATCCCCAACGGTTATGAATGTAGGGGATTACTTCGAAGTTCATTCCAAAAATGCCGCCTATTACTGTAGCCGGAGCCAGCAGGCAGGTTACTATAGCCATTACCTTCATTACTTCATTCATCCTCAGGTTCACATTATTGATGTACAGGTCCTGCATACTCATCATCATATCGCGATAGTTTTCGCTAAGGTCATAAGCCTGTACAATGTGGTCGTACACATCTTTATAATATTTGGTAGTGCGGTCTTCGAGCAGTTCGCTTTCGCTTCGGATGATACCGCCCAGCAGATCGCGTACGGGAGCAAAATTGCGCTTTAATACAATCAGCTCTTTGCGCAACTGGTTGATCTTTGCCAGGGAGCGGGTATTGCTGTTGCGGATCACTTCTTCTTCTACCAGTTCAATCTGCTCTCCCAGTTTTTCCATTACGATAAAATAATTGTCAACGATCATATCGAGCAATGAGTAACACAGGTAATCGGCATTGCGCTGACGTATTTTGGCGTTGTTGATCTTAAGCCTTGTTCTGATGGGATTGAAAACATCGCGGTGCGCATCTTCCTGAAAAGAGAGCACATAATTGTGACCAAGGATAATGCTGATTTGTTCAGTTTCTACTGTTTTCTTCTGATCGTTGAAGTACAACATATTCAGCAGGCAAAACAAAATGTTATCTACTTCATCCATCTTGGGCCGTTGATTGATACTTAAAATATCCTCGATAATCAACGGGTGAATGTTATAGTAATTACAAATGGTTTCCACATCCTGTTTTCGCAAACCATCGATGTTGATCCAACTGATGTATTCGTTATCCCGGCAATGAAGGCATTTCGAAACGGTATCTACCTTATATTCCTGAATAGTAGCCTGGTTGTATTCATACACCGAAATTTTTACGTCCTGTGCTTCTTCGCGCTGTGGAATGATGGTAGGATTTACCTGCAAAATTTCCTTGGTTCGGGTAGTGCCGAACAGGGAAGGCAACATCAGGTAACGCAGGTATTTCTGTGGACTCATAAAAAATTACTATAAAAGCGTAAACAAAGGCCTGCCACCTATAACGCATGCTTTTAACATTGCATTGTATAGCAGGCACTAATAGTTTAGTATCAATTATTATTCCACTGAGTTGATTGTGAGATCGGCGCCCAGTGTATTTCCTTCAATTTTCAGCAAAACAGGATAGACGGCATTGTTGAGTATCCAAATACGGGTAGTGGCTGAAGCATTTTCCAGAAAATAAGCGTCAACGATTTTGCCGGCTATCTTCAGTTGCTGTTGGTCGGACGGCATTTTCAGGGTATACGTTTGCTGATCGAAATTTAATTTTTTATCCTTTTGCAAGGCATCCCATTGTGCATGCGAAAACACCAGAGCAGTTTGATCATCGCCCAATTCTTCCTGCATGCCAGGGTTGGGTTGGCTCCAAAAACCGCGGGAACCATTATCGAGCGATTTCTTTTTCATGATCCAGCCGCCGCTGCCAAAACCTTCAACCAGCCAGCCGATTTTTATATAATCCGCCGCTACCGAATCAAATGAAAATGTACAGGGAAAATTCTGGCCATTTACAAACGCTGAATAATGAAGTGATGTACCCTGTTTAACAACAGGAACATATTTTTCCTGCGCAAAGGCAACGCCTGAAATGAACAGGCATAGAGCATACATGATTTTTTTCATACGACAAGTTTTAAGTGAATTTAAGTTAACCTGTCGGGATGCCAAAAAACTAATATTGTTTGATTGTTAAATGGACTGATGATTATGAAATACCTGCTCAAAAAACAAAAACGGAACCGCTATTATACGGTTCCGTTTTGAAGAAATGAATTAATAACCTGTTTCGCTTTTGTGAACGTTATAATTTTTCATACAACGCGCGCAGTTTTTCACGCGTCATAATTTTTTCCCAGTCTTTTCCCAGCGCATTTTCCCAAAGAGGCTTCATACCAAGTGATACATTGATCATAGTATCGAATTGCTCATCGGTTAAGCCCTTGCAAATGCCAACAGGAATATCAATGTTATTTTTTTCAACCATTTTTTTAAATTCCTTTACGCCTTCGGGATAATAAGGCTCCAGATGGTTCATCACAATACAATTGCCAATGCCATGTTTGGTTCCCAGCAAATAGCTGAGTCCGTAACTTACAGCATGTGCAACACCTACCTGTGAATAAGCAATGCTCATACCACCGGCATAGGAAGCCATCATCAGTTTATCGTCGCATTCGGCATCCCACTCGTCTTTACCAAGGAATACATACCGGCATAATTCAAGCGCTTTTTCGCCATACGATTTGCTGAACTCGTTCAGGAAGGTGCCCTGCAAACTTTCAATGCAATGAATATAGCAATCCATACCTGTATAAAAGCGCTGGTTGGCAGGGGCATTGGCTGTTAATTCAGGATCCAGTACGATTTGGTCGAAGGGCGTAAAGTCTGAATTCATGCCCAGCTTACGGGTGGGTCCGGTTAAAACGGTGGTTCGCGATACTTCGGCGCCGGTTCCGCTTAAGGTAGGAATCCCGGCTTTGTACACTCCGGGTAATTTCACCAGGTCCCATCCCTGGTAATCGGCCGATGAACCGGGATTGTTCATCATTAACGAAACCGCTTTGGCCAGGTCGAGCGTTGAACCGCCGCCAATACCAATAACACCGCTTACAGCACCAAACTCATCTTTTAATTGTTTTGCCAGTTTATCAACCTGTGTGGTTTTGGGTTCATAAGTAACATCGGCAAAAATAATTTTGTCTTTACCACGCAGGGGAATACGATTAATAAGCGATTTGCCGTCGCCGGTAGCAGCGCCTTTTTCAAAAAAATGATCTACCAGAAAGATCATAGGCGCATCGCCTTTTCTATGGGAAGCCAATATTTCGTCGAGCTGATTAAAACTGCCACGGCCATAAACAACAAAGCTGACCATTTTAAAATTTCTGAACTTCATATGCTGTTTCGCTAAAGGATTTTGTTTTAAGTTAACTGGTTGAAAAGTTTATAAGTTAATAAGGAAATAAACTCTTAACCTGCTTTCCTTTTCAACTTTTTAACAAGTCAACTTTTCAACTGGTTAAAGATAATTTAGCCGTGCGAAGGTAATAGTTAAGTCCGAAAATTTAAAGAGACTGAAAATCAGGGAGCTGGCTGCCAAAGCGGCTTTTCTTTCCGACTTTCTCCCGATAGCTATCGGGACGGACTTTTCTGACTTAAATTACTTCCATGCCGAATTTAAAGTCCATACGGTGGCCGAAGGAACACGGGTGGTTCCGCTTTCGCTGAAGAAAACGACGCCATTATGATTGGTTTCGGGAAAAATTTGTGCGGTTAATACCTGGGCGCCGTCATTGGCATATATTTCTATAATGCTTTTATCATAAAATATGTGTAAATGTAGTTTCCCTTCCTGCAACGGTACCCGGGTTGCTTTATACAACCAGTTGGCAAATTGATTATGAAACGTAGTATTGCCGCTTTTCGACCGGTCGATAAACAGTTTTTCACCGGCGGCATCATACCCTATGGTAACAAACTGGCCGTTGCCCACCGCCAGTCGAACCCCACAGGTGGCTTTGTTTGATGGTATGAAATCAGCCTCCAGTTCAAGTACCTGTGAACTAACCGGAAATGTTTCTTCGCCCGAAATGCTTTTGTTTTTCCATGTTACCGGCTCACTTCTCAGGCTTTGCAGCGATTTCACCGGTTGTTGCAACAATACCCATAGGTTGCCTGATTTTTTTAAACGTAATGTTCTGGGTACAGCCATAGCGCTGCGCCATGGCGATGTGGGAATTGCCTGGGCGTACTTCCAGTTATTGGCCCAGCCAAGTAAAACAGGGTCGTGCCCGGCTGGTAAATTATTATAGGTAACGCCGGCATAATAATCGGGGCCATAATCAGGACGAAGTATAGTATCGGCAGGATTTTCGCTTTTAAAAACAGTACCATCAAACTCGCCCACAAAATATTGCATGGTAGTTTGCTGTGAATTGATAAGCACCCATTTGTTTTTACCAGGCTGGCCATTTACAGGAACCTGCAACAGATCGGGGCATTCCCATATATCATTGGTATCGCCGGCAGGACCAAAATCGCTCAGGTGCGACCAGGTTTTTAAATTGGATGAACCGAAAAATTGCACCTTATGTTCCTGTGGTAAAACTGTTACCATCACCCACTTTTTTTGAGGTTGATACCAGAAAACTTTCGGATCGCGAAAATCTTTTTTATGTTCATCAAGCACGGGATTGCCTTCATATTTCGTAAAGGTTCGGCCGTCATCGAGGCTATAGGCAATATGCTGGTTTTGCAGGTAGTCATCGGGTTTTGATTTATCGGCAATGATATGCGCAGTATAAATGGCAACCAGGGGAATTTGTCCGGCTTTTGTGGCAAAGCCGCTTGTATTGTTTTTATCAACCACACAACTGCCCGAAAAGATCATGTTTTTTTCATCTTCAGGAATGGCCAGCGGTAATGTCTGCCAGTGAATCAGATCGGGGCTAACCGAATGGCCCCAGCTCATATGCCCCCAAACATTACCCATAGGATTGTACTGATAAAACAGATGGTATTTGCCTTTATAATAAACGAGTCCGTTGGGATCGTTCATCCAGTTGTGATGCGGTGAAAAATGAAATTGCGGACGGTAAGGTTCTTTATAAGTTGGTTTTGATTGAGCGTACAACGCGGATGTATAAACAGCAATAAATGAAATGAAAAGTAATACGCGGTGCATAAAACTTGTTTTGACGTAAGGGGTAATGTTGTTTAACGCTGTTGTACGGGGTAGAATAAATCTACCGATTATTTTAATATGAAAGAAATTTTAAATGTAACAGGTTATGGTTTTCGATATATGACCCCGAAAAGCGTTTAATCAGCCGGGATATGTAGAAATTTGAAAATTTTTCTATTATATTGGAACTTATATATATGTGGCTATGGAAGAAAAATGGGATAATAAAAAAACTGTAAATGACAACCATTAACCAATTATACAATACCCTGCAGCAGAGAAAAAGGCCCGAAGATGTGGCTGAAATGGTTTTTGACCTGATCGGCGAAAGCCTTACTCAAAAAGAAGTCAACATTCTGGAAAAAGCTATGCAAGGTTCGTTAAAGCGAAATGTACATGGCTATACTTCTATGCTGCAGAACTTTTCAAAAGCTATAGGGGCTGAAAAACAAATCAAAAAAGCCATTGAAATATTCAATTTGCAAAGCGAGGGACAAATGGACTATAATATTTATGAGAACATTGAAAGTTTCATAAATAGCGTTTCCCCTTTAATACATAAAAACACCGGGCAAAATAATTTTAAGAACGACAGATTAAATAAAGTACAACGAAAAGAAAGTGGGTTAGACTTATCAAAACGTAATTATAATAAGAAGTGGCGACTATTAAAACGGCTTGAGAAAAAGCTGCTCACATTTGCAAGAGAAACGAAAAAGATAGAATTTCAAATGATTTCAAAACACGGCCTGGCGCATCATTTGGATTTAGATAATTTTTCAAAAGATGTAAATACGGCCTGTTTTATCGCATACTATAATGCACGTTGTAATTTGAGAAGTGTATTTACCAATCAGGGTCAGGTAAGAGCATTTGATGAAATCAGTGAAATGCTTTTGAATCGTTGTAAAGGTAGTGAACCGGGTTTTTTTAATTTTTTGCGGAAACCGTTTTCTGAAAAAGCAAATACAACAAACTGGTGGGCAATTTCATACATTTATACCAGCAGTGAGGTGTTGTCGAATTTATCGGATGAACAAAAGGGGGAGTTGTTAGGGAGGTGGACAACTATTTTACAGGAGATTGCAAAACTATTAGCTGAAGTTTGGGATTACAGTGATATTAACAGAACAACTATGGTTGTAAAAAAAGGGAATGATTCAACCACATGGAATAATACTGCCGGCGCATGGAATAAAGCGAGAGATAACTGGATGAATTTAATTTACTCATTAGGATTGGAATATATTCTTGAAGATATTTGTTTTGGAAAAGTATTACGACTGATGGCCGCAGACGTTGTGTTCTGGCATCGTGCAACGGGAGGAAAACTTGATCCCAACACAGATGTGTGGAATAAGCTTCCATTGCCATGGGAAGTATTTGAAGGCAGGCAAACGTGCAACATGGAAATGGTTGTTAAATTTTGTACAGAGGCAGGCATTGATGCAGAAAGATCGGGATGGATAGCTCCTCGTGTTCATGGGGTAGCGGAATTTAAGCCAACACCGGAACTGGTGCATGGAGTGGCCGTAACAAATCCTTTTTTAGCATCGGTTTTAAAACAACATAAATATTTTTCAGGGAAGAATGTAAAACCTGTTTTCCCTGAAAAAAATTAGGTGGGTTAATTCAGTGGCAGAATACCCGGCTCGTTTCCGGGTTGACGTAGGTTCGAGCCCTACACCCACCTCGGCTTCTGGTATAGCTCAGTGGCAGAGCACCCGGCTCGCTATCCGGGAGGACGCAGGTTCGAGCCCTGTTATCAGAACAAATAAATTGCCAATAACTCGCGTTTATTGAGTCGTGGGACGGCGAATATTACACTTGAAATAATTAACCAAACAATGAATCCTTTGAATAAGAAACATTAACCAGCAATGAAACTCTGCATAGCCCAAACAAAACCCATCAAAGGCGATATTGAAAGCAACATTGCCAGGCACAAAAAATTCATAGAGCTGGCTGTTGCAAATGGTGCTGATGTTATCATCTTCCCCGAACTATCATTAACCGGTTATGAGCCCAGCCTCGCAAAAGAATTGGCCACTGATGCAAACGATAGTCGTTTAAACGATTTTCAGGCAATCAGCGATACTCACCAAATATCAATTGGCGTTGGATTGCCAACAAAAAGCAACGGTGGTATTTGCATTAGTATGATCTTTTTTCAACCGAACAAACCCCGGTTGGTTTATTCAAAAAAATATTTACATGCTGATGAAGAACCTTTTTTTGTAAGCGGTGAAAACATTACCGGAATAAAAATAAAAGAAAAGAACCTGGCGCTGGCCATTTGCTATGAGCTATCGGTTCCGCAACATTCGGAAGATGCTTTTAACAGCGGAGCGGAAATTTATATAGCAAGCGTTGCCAAAACAGCAACCGGTGTTGAAAAAGCGTTTAAGACCTTAAGCGATATCGCGGCAAAATATTCGATGACGGTACTCATGTCGAACAGCGTTGGAATGTGCGAAGACGGTTTATGTGCCGGCCAAAGTGCAGCGTGGAATAATAAAGGAGAATTGATAACTAAATCGGATGATACCAACGAAGGGATATTAATTTTTGAAACTGAAACGCAAAAAGTAATTGCAAAAAAATTTGAAATTAAGAGCGAACAATAATTTCAACAGCAATTTCTAAAAACGTATTGCGCTCTTTACCCAAACGCAACTTTAAACCTGCGAATTATTTAATGAATGGATTTCTACATATATTAGCGTTGACATTAATTCAACTCAACGTACTATGAAACCATTGGCAATTGTTGTTATATCCCTTTTTTATTTCTCCTGCGCAAACAGCCCAATAAGGCTCCAACCTCATAGATAAAATCTATCTCTTTATAGAATCTTCCTATAAAAATCTATATTGTTTTTTATCATCTTTGCACTCGCCTATCCAACCCGCATTACGCGGAAAAACGATTGATTCCCATATATAAGTCTGGTTTTTTTTATTTAACGTATTGTAAAAACACAATCCACAATATGAGTAACAAAGTATTATCGATCGGAGCTGCATTTCCCGCATTTAAAAAGAAAGCGGTTGTATCTATTGAAAAAGGAAAAGAATTTATCGAATTAACGAATGAGTACGCCACTGCAAAAGGTAAATGGACTGTAATGTTCTGGTGGCCGAAAGATTTCACTTTCGTTTGTCCTACTGAAATCGCTGAGTTTAACAAAAAACACAGCGAGTTTACCGACAGAGATGCGGTATTGATCGGCGCTTCTACCGATTCTGAATTTGTTCACGCTGCATGGAGAAGAGATCACAATGACCTGAAAGACCTGAAATTCCCCATGCTGGCCGATACCTCAAAATCACTGGCTGAAGAATTAGGTATTCTGGATTCAGATGAAAAAATCGCTTACCGCGCTACTTTCATCATCGATCCTCAGGGTATTGTTCGCTGGGTGAGCGTGTACGACCTGAGTGTTGGCCGTAACGTGCAGGAAGTTATTCGCGTACTGGATGCTTTACAAACTGATGAGTTATGCCCCTGTAACTGGACAAAAGGCCAGGATACTTTGACAAAAGAATTAAACATGAACTAATTCGTTCAAGTGTTGGGATAACGCTGAGGGGCCGGCTAAAAAGGCCTTCCTGAAAGGGAACTCCATTTAGCCGGCCCCGTTTTTTAATATCAAAATTGTAATACATGAGCCAGGATATAGCAATACAAAACGAAACCTTCAATAACCTGCTGAATGATTTGCAGATTGCCGACTACAGCCCTTCTGCCAATGCACAGCAATTATTGCAGGTTGAGTCGAAATATATAAAAGATCTGAAGATCAATGTGAGCAATGTGCTGAACAACACGCAATACCTGAATAAAAAAGAAGCGTTGTTGCTGGCCTTTGCGGTTGCGGTGAATGAAAAGTTCGATCTGCTGAAAGATACTTTACGTACCCAGGCTCAGGAAGCCGGTGCTACCGACGCCGAGCTGGCCGAAGTAATTTCCTGCACCTCGCTGATGAATGCCAATAATATCTTTTACCGTTTCCGTCATTTTGTGAAAAAAGATTTTTATACCAATCAACCGGCTGGTATAAAAATGAGCATCATGATGAACCCGGTGCTGGGAAAAGAATTTTTTGAACTGGTAAGTCTGGTTATTTCTTCAATCAACGGATGTGAAATGTGCATCACCTCGCATGAGCAATCTATTTTACAACATGGAGGTTCTGAAAGCAGGATTTTCGAAGGAGTGAAGCTGGGAGCAATACTGAAATCGCTAATTACGGTGCTTTCATAATTTTAAGAAATATCGAATAATGAATATCCAATGTTAAATGTAGAAGTGGGATTCACTTCGTAATTCGAAATTTAATATTCATTATTCGATATTTTTTTAAGCTACCAGAGCTGCTGCGCCAAAAACTCCGGCGCTATCGCCCAAACTGGGTTTCAGAATGGGCACATCTACCCGGTTATTGAAAATGAATTTCTTTAACGATTCTACGCCTGCTGTGTAAATGGTATCGATATTACCAACACCGCCGCCCACCACAATTACATCGGGATCGAGCGAGTTCACAATCACCGAAACCGCCTTACCAAAAAAATGGTTCAGTCTTTCAATGGTTTTAATGGCCGCCGGGTCGTTGCCCTGTAAAGAATGGGCTACAATATCTTTTAAAGAAAGCATGGAGCCTGTAATACTTTTATAATACCGCTGCAAACCGGGACCCGACAATACTGTTTCAACACAACCCGTTTGTCCGCAATAACAGGGACCGCCCGATTCATCGAGAAAATTATGTCCCCACTCGCCGCCGATACCATGTTTGCCATTCCATACATGTCCGTTTATAACAATGCCGCCGCCCACACCGGTGCCCATAATAATACCAAACACTACCTGTGCATCGGGTGCTTTTTCTTTTACAACACCCCAATGGGTTTCGGCCAGCGCAAAGCAATTGGCATCATTGGCCAATATACAGGGTACGCCCAGTATTTTTTCAAGGTCTTTTTTTAGCGGCTGTCCGTTCAGCGAGGTGCTGTTGCAGTTTTTCATGGTTTGCAAAATCGGGTCAAGCACGCCGGGTGTACCAAAACCAATTTTAGCGGGTTGCAAACCCGATTGTTTTTTCATGTTTTGCACCAGCTGGTTGATCTGGTTCAGAACGTGTTCATATCCTTTATGACCTTCGGTATCAATGCGGGTTCTGAGAATGGGCTGCGGATTATCCAGTGAAGGAACAATCGCACCTTCAATTTTGGTTCCTCCCAAATCAATGCCCCATAATGGTTCGTTCATGTTGATTGTTGAATGAAATTATAAAAGAATAGAAATTGCCTTTCGCTAAACGATTGTTACGGATCCAAATGCACCGCTCCCCGGATTGTTGAGGGCTTGCACAAATGAAAACGGTAACTTTTCGATTTCAGAACGGGTATTGATCTTTTTCAAAATGTTGAGCCGGCAGAGGGATACTGCAAAAATAATAATAAGCACGCGTTAAAAATAATCACAATAACTTCGCCGCCCTTTCCAGATCTTCGGGGGTATCTATTTCAACACCCATGTATTCGGTAACCACCATTTTCAATGGAACACCATGTTCAAGGTACCGAAGGCATTCAATTTTTTCGGCTGCTTCGAGCGGGGTTACCGGCCAGCTGGTGAAATCCATCAGCGCCTGTTTGCGAAAAGCATATACGCCGATGTGTTCATAATAGGTTATAATGGCTTCGTTATTTCGGGGGTAAGGAATTATGCTTCGACTGAAAAAGAGAGAATTCATTTTTTTGTCAACAGCCACCTTTACATAATTGGGGTCGGTGATGAACCGGGCCTCTTTAAGTACCTGCATCAAAGAGGCTACCTGTACATTTTCGCCCGCTTCGCCTTCAAATACCTGCAATAATTTTTGAAGCGGATCTTTTTTTACAAATGGCTCATCGCCCTGTACGTTTACGATAATATCGGTTTCGATATCAACCACCGCCTCGGCAATACGATCACTGCCGCTTTCGTGCTGCTGTTTGCTCATACAGGCCTTTCCGCCATTTGATACAATTTCGTTATAAATAATATCACTGTCGGTAACCACCCAAACTTCGTCGAATAAACCGGTTGCAACCGTATTGTCATAGGTATGCCGGATTACAGTTTTATTGCCGAGCAACTGCATCAGTTTGGCGGGGAACCGTGTAGCCGCATAGCGGGCCGGAATCATTGCAATTATTTTCATCTTCTATATAACATTTTTCTAAAACTTATAGGACGCCGCTGAAGCGTTGCGCAAGCAACGCAGGGAAATGGTCGCCACAGCCTGTCCTCCCGCCACAGCGGGATCGGGAGATTACACAGATGAACACGGATAAATTCCGGCTCTGACTTCAAAACGAATCGCTGTCATTCATTTATCCTTATTAGTACAGACCTTCAAATATGCTCAGAACACAGATAAGTTCCATTTCTCCCCGGCTAAAATTGACTGTCGTTTCCTTCGGGCTGCAAGGTAAAGTGAATAACATCTGTGTGCATCCGTGTCATCTGTGGCAAAATAGTATTCGTCACGCCAAAGGCGTGACGCTGCCAAAATTTTTCGCGATAAAGATAAGAAAAGCCAAAGTGAATGATGGCTAAACGATGTCATTTCATTATATTTGAAAAGGTACCAATTTATACTCCACGATTTGCCTGCCATAGTCCGCCACGGGCGGAACTCATTTTGAAAATTATACCCGTTATGCAAGCCACCGAACTGCTTAAGACCTATTTTGTAGATACCAATACCTGGGATGAAATGTACATGGAGTCATCTGTGCGCGAACAATATCAGCGGGTGGTAGCCTTTATGCAGCAACTCAACCTGGATGAACTGAATAAAAAGGAAGAGCTGGCCAAGCGCCTTTTTATGAGCCAGGGCATTACTTTTACCGTTTACAGCAGTGGCGAAGGCATTGAAAAAATATTTCCGTTCGATATCATTCCCCGCATCATTACTTCTGCCGAATGGGACCATATTGAAAAAGGCATTAAACAACGCCTCAAGGCGTTGAACCTTTTTTTGAAAGATGTATATCACAACCAGTTTATATTAAAAGACGGCGTAGTTCCCATTGATATGATCTACAGCTGTGCGCATTATTTGCGCGAAATGCATAACCTGCAGGTGCCGTACGATATATATGTGCACATCGCCGGCATTGATCTGATACGCAATAACGACGGGTCGTTTCATATTCTCGAAGACAATCTTCGAACACCCAGCGGGGTGAGCTATATGCTCGAAAACCGGGAGATCACCAAACGTATTTTCCCCGATCTGTTGCCACAGAATAATGTACGCAGTGTAATTGAATATCCTAATATCCTACATAAAAATCTCGTATCATTTTCGCCGCGTCAAATTTCAAATCCTACCATTGTATTATTAACGCCCGGCATTTATAATTCTGCCTACTTTGAACATACTACGCTGGCGCGCCTGATGGGCGTTGAGCTGGTCGAAGGGCGCGACCTGGTGGTAGATAATCACCGCGTGTATATGAAAACCACCCACGGTTTGCAGCAGGTAGATGTTATTTATCGCCGGGTAGATGATGAATTTCTTGATCCGCTGGCCTTTAACCCGGCCAGTGTATTGGGGGTAAGCGGCATTATGAGCGCTTATCGCAAGGGTAATGTGGCAATTGTAAATGCAGTAGGAAACGGAGTGGCCGACGACAAGGCTATATATCGTTACGTGCCCGAGATGATAAAATATTATCTGAATGAAGAACCTATTTTGAAAAATGTACCCACCTACCTGTTAGATAATCCCGAACACCGCGAACATGTGTTTGCCAATATCAGCAATATGGTTATTAAAAAAACAAATGAAAGCGGTGGCTACGGTATGCTCATGGGTAATACAGCCGGTGAAGAAGAAATAAAAAACTACTGCGCTGCAATTATAAAAGATCCGCGTCAGTTTATTGCTCAACCAATCATCAGTTTATCTTCAGCTCCCTGTTATATGCAGGGAAAGCTGCAGCCACGGCGGGTTGATCTTCGGCCTTATGCCCTTGTTGGCCCCGATGGAATTGAAATAGTTCCCGGCGGCTTAACCCGTGTTGCATTGCGCGAAGGATCGCTGGTGGTAAATTCTTCACAGGGCGGGGGAAGCAAGGATACGTGGGTGTTGGCAGGAACACCTTAGAAATGAAAAATGTAGAATGAGAAATGTGAAATGAAAAAGAAAGGCTGTAATTATATAGAATAACGAATATTGAATGTAGAATGTTGAAGGGAGTTGACAGGTTGAAAAGTTAACTGGTTAAAACGTATTAGAGACTATAAAGCGCGAAGCAACCACAAACCATAAACCACAAACCATAAACTATTAAATGCTTAGTAGAGTAGCCGACAGTTTATATTGGATGAGCCGTTATATTGAACGCAGCGACGGTATTTTGCGCATGTTAAAGGTGAATTATGCCTATTCGCAGGACAGTATTCAGGAATTTTCGTGGAAACCGGTATTGAACCTGTTTACGTATCTCGGAGAGGAAGAGGCCAAACAGATGGAAAAAAATCCGCGCGCCATTTTAAATTACATCGTAACCGATAAGGCAAACCCCAATGCCGTGGTAAACATCGTAACGCGCGCCCGCGAAAATGCCCGCAGTGTGCAGGACCACATTACCAAAGAGCTGTGGCAGTGTTTAAATGATTACTACCACACCACCAAAGAAGAATGGCTTACCCACTGGCTGCAAAAAGATGATCCCATTACCATACTCGATGTGCTCATCAAACAGGGATTGCTGTATTACGGAACGGCCGATATTACCATGTCGCGCGGCGAAGGATATTCCTTTATGAATATTGGAAAATTCCTGGAGCGGGCTATTTTGTCGGTAGATATACTCAACGTTCGGTTTATCAATAACCAGAATGATGATATAGATGCAGTGGCCGATGCCCCTTACTGGAAATATTTATTGTTATCCATTGCCGGCTACGAACTGTATTTAAAAACTTACCGCACTGGTTTTGAGGCCCGCAATGTGGTAGAACAGGTGGTGCTGAACAACCATTTTCCGCGTTCTATAATTTATTCCATCAACCGGCTGCAGCGGTATTTCGACCGGTTGAAACAGGAGGGCAAAATAAGCAGTTACCAACAGCTTGATTTTATGATAGGTAAGCTGCTGAGTAAAGTACGGTATTCAACACCGGAAACTATTATAAGTCAAAATCTGCATCAATACTTATTAGAAATCAAAAACGATTTGTATGCCATTGCCAATGCCCTGAATCAATGTTATTTTGCGTATTCTTAAAAAGTCCGGAAGTCGGAAAGCCTGAAAGACAAAAAGAAAATAATAAAAAATGGTTTTTCTTTCGGACTTTACTGACTTTCCGTCTTTCCGACTTACTTATGTATTTTTGTTTGATAAGCAGCATTAATATAACATGCCACAATTCAGGATTCATCACGTTACCAAATATACGTACGAGGTTCCGGTGCGCGATAGTGCCAACCAGATCATTTTATTCCCGATAAAAGATGAGGTTCAATCAGTACAAAAACAGGAACTGACTATTACCGGCGATCCGGTGGTAGATATTTATAAAGATTATTATGGCAACGAGGTGGGCTCGTTTATGTATGCCGAACCGCACACCCAGCTGGTGATCGATTCAAAAATTGAAGTGACCACCAAAAGCAGGGACCTGCCGCAGGATACCATGCCAAAAGAAGAACAATGGAATAGTTTGCAATCGTTACGGTACCAGGTGCCGTTTATCGATTTTCTGAAACAGGAGCCATTTGCAGCAGTAGATGAAATTAAACAAATCACCCAATTAGAGCAGGTATTGCTGGTTTCACCGTTCGCGGCGGCTCAAAAGCTGAACGAATATGTTTATCATCAGTTTCAATATATCAAAGGCGTAACCAGCGTTGAAACCACACCCGATGAAATATGGAAGTTGAAAGCCGGCGTTTGCCAGGATTTTGCCCATATTCTGCTGGTGATGCTGCGCATCATTGGCATTCCCGCAAGATATGTAAGTGGTTATATATGTCCCGACAGAAACGGCATGCGCGGCGAAGGCGCCACCCATGCGTGGGTTGAAGCCTATATTCCCGGTTATGGCTGGCTGGGTTTTGACCCTACCAATGATTGTATTGTAAACGACCTGCATGTGCGACTGGCGGTAGGCCGTAATTTCAGCGATTGCTCACCGGTAAAAGGAACGTATAAAGGAACATCAAACCATAGTTTGGAGGTAGGCGTTTCGGTTAGTTATGAAGATGGGCATGTGCAGGATGATGTGGCTACCATATTAACACCACACCCCATCACAAACGGGGGCAATAATGAAAATGATAATTCGTACCGGAGGTATATGGAAATGATACAACAACAGCAGTAAGTCTTAAGTTATAAGTAATAAGTTGTAAGTGAACCCGAAATGCAGAACTTAATACTTATTACTCAATAGTCGGTTTTTATATTCTTATTAAAAGGGATCTTGAGCTGGTACCATAAATTCTCATCGGTTTTTGCATCCAGTACATCTAACCCATAAGTAAGTTTTTTGGGGTCGCTGTAGGCATAGGTGCCGAAGATGCGGTCCCACAGCGAAAAAATATTCGCGTAATTGGTATCGGTATAAGGGCGTTTATAATGATGATGCACCTTATGCATGTTGGGCGAAACGAATATATAGCTGATGGGTTTATCTAACCATAATGGTACGCGAATATTCGCATGATTAAAATGGGTGAAAATAGCGGCAACACTGCGATACAAAAAATAATAACCAATGGGAATGCCGATTAAAAAAACACCTATGATGGTAAAACATTCCCTAAACAGCCATTCGCCCGGATGGTGCCTGGTACCGGTAGTAACATCAACCTTGGTGTCGCTGTGATGGATCATATGAAACTTCCACATCCATTTTACCTTGTGCATTAAATAATGTGGGGCATACTGGCCAAAGAAATCCATAAAAAATAATCCCAGCACTATGTTGGCCCATAAAGGCAGATTGAGCAAATACAATAAGCCGAATTGATGCGTTGTTACCCATTTACATACAATAATGGTAATGGTGCCCAATAATAAATTCAATATGATAGTGGTGAATAAAAATATCAGGTTAAGGCCTGCATGTTTATAACGTTTCCACGAAAAAGCAAAAAGTTGATAATAGCCTTCGAGCAGCCAGAAAAAAACCATACCGCCCAACAGAATAGCCAGCCGCTGCCAGCTTTGAATGTGTTCCCAAAAGTCGATGAATGATTGCATGGCAAGATGAATCGGTACAATAGTAATTTACTAAGAAAATTTCGTTGGGGAGTATAATTTTTTGATAAGAATGAATGGTAAAAAACACTAAACTGAGGCTTCAATTCTTCAAAATTGTTGATTTAATCCTTTAAATCGGTCGAAAGAACAATTCAGGCATCATTTAATTCTTCAAATTGCTGATTTGATCCTTTAAATAAGCGATTAATACTTTAAATCATCAATTTGAAGGTTTAAATAAAGGCAAAAAAGCTTTAAATGCCGTAATTAAAGATTTAAATGATGGGGTTGAAGATTTAAATGATATTTTTTAAAGTTTAAATGACCGAATTGAAGGATTAAATGCCCTGATTAAAGGTTTAAATGACCAATTTGATGAATTAAATGAGCGATTTAATCCTTTAAATCGGCCAAAAGAAGTATTCAGGTATCATTTAATTCATCAAACTCGTATCCACAATCGAAACAATGGTACACCTGTTTTACCGAAACAGCATAATTACCAAATAACCACGAGGCAATGGCCGACAACCAGTTGGCGGGATTGGAGGTTTGTGTTACATAGTGCACGTTGGAGGAGCCGCAGTGGGGGCATATTACAGATTGTTTGTACGCTTTTTCAAATTCATTCAATAACTCCAGCGCCCGGGGCACCTGTTCGTGATATACCATTAGTTTAATACCCCCGATAGCATTTGATAAAATGGGATCGATGGTAACCGTATGCTCATCCTGCAAATAAGCCCGGATACCTTCTTCTTCGAGCCGTTGCAACATCAGGTTAGCCGGTATATAATTATCATATGATCTGATGGCTACAAACAAAATCTACGGGGTAATGATTTGGCTGAAATTAAGCAAAAAAAAGTCCCCCAACGACATCGTGGGAGACAAGCAACATTGTAAAACGAATATATAAACGAGCGATCAGGTGTTCAGCATTAACGGCATAACCAGCATCAGCAATTCTTCATTATCATCCTGGTCGCCGGGGCGCAAAATACCGGCTTTTGTAGGCGTTGATAATTCAACGGTTACATCATCGGTATCGGTAGCGCTGAGCATTTCTATTAAAAATTTCGCATTAAAAGCGATCTGTAAATCTTCACCATTGTACTGACACTTCATGCGCTCATTTCCTTCGAACGAAAAATCAATATCCTGCGCAGTTAATTGTAATTCGCTGCCACTTATACTTAATACAACCTGGTTGGTGCTTTTGTTACTGAAAATACCAACGCGGCGCAACGCACCCTGAAAATCGGTTCTGTTTACCGTTAATTTATAAGGATTATCGGTAGGAATTACCACTTTATAATCAGGAAAACGGGCATCTATCAAACGGCAGCTCAATTGGGTAGTGCCATGCGTTACAAATAAATGGTTGCTGTTATAACTTATGGTAAGCTCGTCGTCGTTAACCGGCATAGCTGCTTTTAACAGGGTCAGCGGTTTTTTGGGAACGATGAGCGAATCATTTTTGGGGCAGCTTACATCTTTGCGTTTGTAGCGCACCAGTCTGTGGGCATCGGTAGCTACAAATTGCAATCCTTTTTTATCCATTTCAAAAAACACACCGGTCATTGCAGGACGCAAATCGTCGTTGCTCACGGCAAACAGTGTTTTATTAATGGCAGTTACCAGTGCCGAAGAAACAACAGTAAATGAATTGGTTTCATCGGCAACAGGATCTTTGGGAAAGTTATCGGGATTTTCGCCCATTACTTTATACTTACCGTTGTCGCTGGTTATTTCAACCGCGTAGTTTTTATCGATATTAAAGGTAAGGGGCTGCTCAGGAATATTCTTTAAAGAATCCATCAGAATTTTAGCCGGAATACAAACACGGCCCGTGTCTTTCGCTTCTACTTCGAGCTGTACTTTCATTACCGTTTCAAGATCGGTGGCTACAACCGACAATAGATTTTTTTGTACATCAAATAAAAAATCTTCCAGGATCGGCAATACGGTATTTGCATTGATCACCCCACTAATCTGTTGTAATTGTTTCAATAAAGCCGAAGACGAAACGATAAACTTCATATATCTGATTAAGATTTGAGCAAATATAGAATTATGACTGAATAATTTACCCTGTTTTTTTAAAACACGAAATCCACAAATATGCTAACTTGCCATTCAACGGTATCGAAAAACCGGAACCTGAAATGCGTATTGGGTACCGTTTTTGTGTAACTATCACTTTTCAAAGACTTCAATCCCCTCATATAATTTTTCGGGTTTTACTTTCGTTTCAACCAGTATAACCCATGCAAATTGCCGGCAGGCTTTGTGTTTTCCCAATATCTTACTTATTATTGTTGTTAGGAGCAGAAAACCAATACATTGATTATTAATAAGATATGTGTTTAAAAGGGCATATCGTACCATTAAAACAATAAAAACCTTATATGTTCGACAAACTGTTTGGACGTAGCAAAAAGAAGCCCGAAAATCCGGATATTTCATTCGGCCGCTACTCTGATAACAACAAATCAGTGGAAAAAGTAAGCCGCTGGACAGAAGCCGATAACCTGTTTAAACAACAGGCTTACCACGATAGCATCCACGCTTTTTTCGATTACCTGCGCGATGACAAGCAACAAAATGTGATCCTTGAAAACAACAACGGCCACGGTAAATTTCAGCTGTTTCAGGGATCCAAGATCGTAAGAGGGGAATTTGACAATGAAACCATGAAGGCCGAAATAACCCTGGCCCGCATGCCGCAACCCAGTGTGCCCGTTATGCGCCGGTTGCTCGAAATGAACTTCAGCCTTTATTACAGCCGCTATGCGCTCGATAACGACCGCCTGTGCATGCGTTTCGACAGCGATATCAAAAGCGCCAATCCCAACAAGCTGTATTACGGTTTAAAAGAACTGGCCATTAAAGCCGATAAGCTCGACGACCTGCTGGTACAGGAGTTCGCAGCCCTGCAAACTGTAGATACCGAGCACATACTGGAAATTCCTGTTGCCGAAAAAGAAGTGAAATTCAGGTTTATTGTGCAGTGGATCAGCGAAACGCTTGATTATATTGCCACCCTCGATGCCGATAAGTTTTCGGGCGGAATTGCCTACCTGCTGCTGTCGCTGGCTTTTCGCATCGACTACCTTGTTTGCCCCGACGGTAAGCTGCTGAACGAACTCGAAAAGATCGTTGAGATTTACTATAAGAAAGATGAAAAGCAAACCATGGAACGCAACCAGGGCATGATAGAAGGGTTTCGCAAACTGATGCAAAAAACAAAAGAAGAGGTTTTCCCCTTCCTGTTCAGGTCGAAACATACTTTTGCCATTGTTGCTCCCCAACATCATCAAACCATAGCCGATTGCATAAACCAGGCGGCGCAAAACGTACCCTGGTACCGCGATAATAACTATCCGCTTATTGCCAATAACGTAATCGAGTACGGTTTATCGTTCAGCCAGTATTCGTATAGTTTACCAAAACCATTGAGCGAGCTGGTGCTGTTATACATGCAGATCAACTACCGCAATTATTTTGAAGCGCTTGGTTTTACTGTTCCCTATTACGATGCGGCTGCCAGCCGCTTTGATCCCGAAGCCATCAGGGAACGGATTGAAGAAATTGTTGAGGCCTGGAAAACGAAGTATCCCAAACTTCAGTTCAGAATTGATACGCTGAAGTTTGATAACCTCGTAAACTTTAACTCAAGCTTCAGCACGGAGATCACTTTTTTAAATTTTGATGCTAAATAAAACCTCATCCAAATCTATATTATGGTTCAGGATATTATAGGGCAATTTCATCCTGCTATTATTCAGATAGCTACGCAAACCGGCACCGGTACCGGGTTTTATGTAAAAGAGTTTGATGTAATTGTAACCAACGACCACGTGGTGGCAAACAATGCCGAAGTAACGATTGCCGGAAAAACATTCGAAAAAACAATGTCGCGCGTATGGTATACCGATCGTAAGCACGACCTCGCTTTTTTACAGGGCCCGCAAAATGTTGAGTTACCCGAAATACGATTAGGACAATACGAAAATCTGAAAGACGGCGACGAAGTATTGGCGATCGGTCACCCGTATGGGTTTAATTATTCGGCAACGCAGGGCGTTATTTCGAAAGTAGATCGCATACGCGATGGATTAAAATTCATTCAGATCGATGCGGCTATAAATCCAGGTAACAGTGGCGGTCCGCTGGTGAGCGTAAACGGAGAAGTGATTGGTGTTAATTCGTTTCGTATACAGGGCGGCGATAACATGGGTTTTGCCCTGCCGGTTAATTACCTGCGTATGGCCCTGCAGTTGTATGCGCCGTATAAAGGCACTTCATCAACCCGTTGCCACAGCTGCGATTACCTGGTGTTGCCGGCGAATATCGATGCTGAAAAATACTGCCCTGCCTGCGGTACCGAAGTAAAATTACCTCAGCTACCCGAGCAGGAAGTAGTGCCAACAGGTGTTGCCAAAACCATTGAAGATATTTTAAAGGAACTGGGCAAAGATGTAAAGCTGAGTCGCGATGGAGTAAACCGCTGGGAAGTTCGTGAAGGAAGCGCCAAGATCAAGATTACCTACAACGCCGAAAATTATTTTGTGGTAAGCGATGCTTTTTTATGCCAGTTGCCGCAGGATGCCCTTAAAATAAAACCGCTGTACCAATACCTGCTGCAGGAAAATTACCGGTTACACGGACTGGTGTTAAGCTGCCAGAACCAGAATATTGTTTTATCGTGCATCATGTACGATTTGGATATAACAAAAGACGGCGGTGTAAAAACCTTCGACAACCTGTTCAAGAAAGCTGATTTTTATGATGATCTGCTGAAGAATGAGTATGGGTGTTTGGATAGGATTGAGGAATAATTTTATAAGGCTTAACGCTTAATGCACAACGCACAACGCATAAAACAAAGTGAATTTGGCGTTACGCATTAAGCGTTCGGCGTTTAGCGTATTGACGATGTTACAAAGGAAACAGCTTACCAAAGAACAGGCCCTGCAAAAGCTGAGGCATTATTGCGGCTACCAGGAGCGGAGTCATGCCGAAGTGAAAGAAAAACTGTATTCTTTCGGTTTACGTAAACAGATGGTAGAAGAAGCCATTGCTCAGTTAATTGAAGAAGATTACCTGAACGAAGAACGGTTTGCCATTCAATTTGCGGGCGGTAAATTTCGCATGAAGCACTGGGGGCGGGTGAAAATAAAACATGCGCTGAAGCAAAAACAGGTAAGTGAGTATTGCATTAATAAGGCGATGAAAGAACTCGACGTAAAGGATTACGACAAAACCTTGCATAAGCTGGCAAAGCAAAAATGGAATACGGTAAAAGGCGAAGGCGTGAACCTGTTTGTAAAAATGGGTAAAACCACCGATTACCTGTTGCAAAAAGGCTATGAGCCCGAACTGATAAAGCAGGCCCTGAAACAAATATCGAACAACGAATGATAAATAATGAATATCGAAGTGCTTTTACTTCGATATTCATTATTCGATGTTCAATATTCATTATTTCAAATGGTCAGTACTTCTTTTTTTAATAGTAACATAAAACGTAGCGCCTTCGCCGGGAATTGAATCAACCCATATTTTACCGTTATGCAGTTCGGCGATTTTTTTACAATGCGCCAAACCGATGCCGGTGCCATCATATTCACTTTTGGTATGTAACCGTTGAAAGATCACAAAAATGCGGTTCCAGTATTTTTCTTCAATACCAATACCATTGTCGGAAATAGCAAATTGCCAGTATTCGCCTTTGAGAATTACCGATACAGAAATGATCGGCGGCTCGCCCGGTTTGCGAAATTTAAGCGAGTTGCTGATGAGGTTCTGAAAAAGCTGTTTTATTTCGGTAGGATAGCCTGAAATAACAGGCAGGGGATCAACTTTTATCACCGCCTGGCTTTCCTGTATGGCCATGGTAAGATCGGTGAGCACTTCCTGCACCACGTGCCCACAGTTAACAGGCTCAAGCGTTCGTTGCCGGCCCAGGCGCGAATAATCAAGCAGATCCTGCACCAGCTTTCTCATTCGGTCCGATGCATCGGTGATATAATTAATGTATTTGGTTACATTTTCATCGCCTTCGCCCTTGTACTGGCGCTTCAGTAATTCAACAAAACCCGATACCGTTCGCAGGGGTTCCTGCAGATCGTGCGAAGCCACATAGGCAAATTGCTCCAGCTCGATATTCTTTTGTTTAAGATCTTCGGCGTATTGATTTTGCTTTTCTTCGGCTTCTTTGCGATCGGTGATATCACGTATAAAAGCACAAAAAAAGTTGGTGTCTTTTTGCCGCATGGGTATAATAGTTAGTTCAATGGGAAATTCTTTACCACTTCGGTTCAGGGCCCTTATTTCGAACAGCTTATTCAAAACAGGACCATTGCCGGTTTGTAAATAATTTTTCAACCCATTTTCATGCTGTTCACGGTGCTGAAGGGGAATAATAGTTTCTGACAAACGCCGGCCTTTCATTTCCTCTTCATTCCATCCGAATATTTTTTCGGCTTGCGGGTTCCATACGGTAATACTCCCACTGGTATCGATGCAAACAATGGCATCGAGGGCCGAGTTGATTATAAGCCGGGTTGTTTCTTCGCTCGATCGTAATATTTCTTCTGCTTTTTTTCTTTCGCTTACGTCGGTTATAAACGCCACCGCCATTTTTTTAGATCCCATTTTATAATAACCAAGACTGATTTCGACGGGAAAACTGCGCCCGTTTTTATGCCGTGCGTACAGGTCTTTTCCCAGTCCCATGGGCCTTGCTTTAGGCGCTTTGAAATACTGATGGCGGTATTTCTGATGCACATCTCTTAATTGTTCGGGTATCAGTAATTCAATAGGTTCTCCTGTAAGCTCATCTTTCGTATAGCCAAAAAGTTTTTCAGCGTTCGGGTTTACGAGATTGATATGACCCTCTTCATCGGTAACCAGAATACTTATAGTAGCATGTTCAAACAGGGCTTTGAATGCTTTTTCATTTTCAATAAGCATGTCGTTGGGCACTTTCATAAATATTGTGCTTTAACATTCCTGAGGAAAAAACTGCTCCAGTATTTTTTCGATTACACCGGGTTGCAAGGGCTTGTTCTCAAAGCCTGATATGTCAATATTTTGCCGGGCTGCTTTTTCATCATCGGGGTTTAACGATGTGGTAAGCATAACCATAACAATATTGGCTTTTTGGTTGGGGGGTAGTTTTTTATAATGCTCCAGAAATTCCCAGCCATCCATGCCCGGCATATTTATATCAAGGAATATAAGATCGGGCCGGGGATGGGTGCTGCCATTGCCGGATGGCCCCGAGGAGGTTAAATAGTCAAGCGCTTCCTGGCCGCTGTGTACTATCTGAACATGATGGGCACAACTCATTTCTTCAACAAGCATTTTGTTGAGAAAGTTGGTGGGTTCATCGTCGTCGATGAATAAAATGCACGATAATTTTTGTTTCATGTAACGGGCTGGTTTTTGTTATGCTGCTACTAACTATTTATCAAGAGCCCAACCCGGGTTCAATACCAAAACCGTAAATAAACATGTGCAGGAATTATCACGTTTACACAGGGCGGAGTGTGGATTAATGTTGCTAACCGTTTCAGGTACGCGCCTTAAATACTGAAAGCAAATCACAACAAGATATGAAATAACAGGATGACTAACGCATCACCTAATATGGAAATACGGGTAAAAATAGGAATATTTCCCGGAATGGATCAACGGATTTTACCCCCTGAATTGTTAACATGATTTAAACGAAGTTTTAAATAAAAAAAACCCCGACGGTTCTGTCGGGGGCAATTACTTAAACTAAGGGGATCCTGGGTAAACATTGGTTTTTCGGATATTTAGGATCGACCGGTTTCACAGGGATTGGAATACGATTTTTCAATTATTGGACTTTCGGTTTTCAAGGGATTCAGACATTGGCTTTTTTAAGGACTATTGGATATGCGTTAACTGTTAACACAACAAAGATGCAACGCAAAACAGCTATTTGAAAGCATTTCGGCCCGTTATTCCATTAACTTTATATTTAATTTATTTTCTGTTAGTGGCAAACTCTTAGACGATAGATAAATCAGGCGCATTTACTGCCTTCAACAACCGAACCATCAAACAATAAAGCCATCAAACTGCTTAATGGTTTGATGGCTTTATCATTTGTTAATCCTTTTCATTTACTTTTTTTGTTGTTTTTCGTATCGCCCTACCAGCTCCGATGTTGAAATAACATAGTCTTTCATAGCGGTGATCAGGTCTTCTTTGCTGGACCCTTCGGATAAGTCGAGCTCCTGCGATAAAGCAAATATTTTAAAATAATAACGATGCGTGCCCGATGGCGGGCAGGGTCCGTTGTATTGCATTTTTCCAAAACTGTTGGTACCCTGAATACCGGGTGTGCTGTTTTCTTCGATAAAATCAGTGATGGGAATATTCCACATAACCCAATGGGTAAAAATTCCCCCTGGCGCGTCAGGGTCTTCCATGATCAATGCCAGGCATTGGGCGTTTTCGGGAATGGTTCCGATGTGGATTGATGGATTTATATTTTCCCCTTCACAGGTATATTTCGAAGGTATGGGGCCGCCATCGGTAAAAGCATCGCTCGTGATGGTTAATGGTGTTATTGTTCTTGTTGCCATAAAACATAGTTTATTGTCAAAGGCAAAAAAAACGTGCCACGAAGGCAATTGCTGATTTGGGGATTTAGGGATTTTGAGATTGTTCTGAGTGATGCACTAAAAGAAATCTCAAAATCCCTAAATCTCGAAATTTCTAAATTGTGCACTTACCTTTTTTATGTCGGCGGCCACTTCATGAATTACTTTAAACTCGTCGGTAACAGATTTTACTCCTACCAGCATTTTGCGCGTGTCGGTATCGGTTAAACCCTGTTGTAATTCTTTCTGCCGGTTTTGCAACAACAACGCAACCCGTTTATCAATTTGCTGCCAGTGGGCGGGGCGGCCAGTGGCAGCAGGAACTTCGTCTCCTTCAATGATATGTTTCGATGCCACCAGTTCCGATTCAATATAATTCGCAACCGGAACAAAATCTTTCGATATGTTAATGGCTGCAAATTGTTGTCCGAAGTGCGACAGCGTGGCAATATGCGAGGTTAGCAAATGATTATACACCACAAACTGGTGAATAAGCGTGATGTTTTTTCGTTGCCATTTTGGTTCGGCCAGCATGCGGGTGAAAGCGTCTGATAAATTGCCCAGAGCCACAAATGCCTCTTTACGGCTTACCCTGTATTCGGTTGGCAATACCGGCTTGCCTAATACTGTGCAAAGCACTGTTTTAAACCAGGCGGTGTTTTTTTCGATCGCCTTCGACATGTAAGCTGTTATCTGTTCATGTTCCCACACCGGCACCAGTAAAAAATTGGCTAAAAATGCAATGGCCGAGCCAATGGTGGTATCGAGCAGGCGGTCTGTGAATATATTTTTTACCGGGGTATTGTACAGCAGTTGAAACAACAGCAGCACATAGGGCGTCATAAAAATAACGCTGAGCATATAATTGGTGCGAAGCAAACTGTAGGTGCCTAACATAAGCACCAGCATAATAAAAAATAAAGCGGTTTTATCTTTTACAAAATACAAAATGATCAAACCTGCCACAGCGCCTGCAATGGTGCCCAGCAACCGCTCGTAGTTTCGCTTTTTAGTTAAGCTGTAGGTTGGTTTTAATATTACAATAATGGTAAGCAGTATCCAGTAATTATGGCCAACATTAAAGCTCAGTGAAATTATATAACCGGCCAGCGTAGCCAGGCTAACACGCAATGAATGCCTGAAAAAGTTTGATTGCAGGCTCAGGTTGTCAATAAGCACTTTAATACTGAAATCCTGCCGGGTAACAAATTTTTCATAATCCCCGGGCTCTACCGATGTTGAAAAGGGCTGTTGATAGGTTGTATAAAGATGCAGGTTGTGAATGCGATTGGCAATGTCTTCAATATTGCTTAAAATATTTCGAAGGATTATAAAGTATTGAATGTTTTCGGGGGTTCTTTTTTTACTGCGCAGCTCAATATAAAATCGCCTGGTTTCTTTAATGGCATCGGCCAGTGCAGTGGTTTCGCGCGAATAGCGGCCGCTTTTTACGGCAATGCTGATATCATCCAGCTCAGCTGCCAGTTGTAAAATCAGTTGCCGGTATTTTTCCATGATGCCGGTGCCCTCGAACAGGGTATGAAGTTCCCTGTAATCCTGGTAGGCTGTCATTATTTTTTCAAAAAGATCAACAAGACTTCTGAAGATCATCAGCAGGGTGCGGCTGGTATTGGTAGATTCTTTTACAATATTGCGGCTTTTGAACAGCATTTCACGAACAAGCTCCTGCTCCTGATGAACAATAACCTGTTGCTCTATCATTTGCCGGGATATTTTTTCGGCATCTGCATTGGCATCGTATAGCGAAGCCCGTATGCGCACATAATTAGCAGTTGCTGCAATGCATTCGCCCAGGGCCTGCTGCGCTAAACGATAAGGTGCAAAGCTGTGCAATACCAAACTTAAACCGGTATACCATAAACCACCCAGCAATATATAGGCAGCCTGAATAATTACTTCGGGGCCCTGCCGTGGATGACCAATTTGCAACACCATTATAAGTAAGGCCGATACGCCTATTGAAATGGCCCTGCTGCCATACACTCCGATCATTGAAAAAATAAAGCAAAATACAGCGATTAATATTCCAAGTAGAATCGCATGGGCGGCTGCCAAACTGGTTAGTATGGCCACTACCACCAAAAACAATAAGCATATTAGCATGCCATTGCGCCTATGATGAATTGGGCCGGGATTATCGGTGCCGCTTACGCACATGGCGCCCAGTGAAATGGCTACTCCTTCAGATAACATGTTGAAATAACTGAAAACCAAAGCAGGCAGCACCACGCCTGCTGTAATTCGCACACCTGAACTGAGGTAATAACTGTACAAAAAACTTTTATACTTTTTCAGATAATCCATTGGTAGTAAAGTACGTAATTTTTTATGGCACCGTGTAATAAAACAGTGAATAAACGATTACCTGCATTGCTTATTATGAATTGGGGATTCGTATAAAATTCAGGTAAAAAAGCTGCCGCCACATTTGATTTTTCTTTGCCGGTAATGTTGTATCTTTAATATAGCAAGGGAAATTACCGTTCACATACTACACATCTCTACAGACCTGGAATTAAAAACTTCGCTATAACTTTTAATGTTTGTGTACACCCGTACTCAGGAGTAAATGCTATGTTAAGTAGCGTGGGTTACTGCATTAACTATTGAACTAAAATTTGGGTGCAATCCTGTATAACATATGCCACGGGTTGGCGTATATGCGAAAAAAAATAGGCAACTTTTAGTATAGGTACTGTGGCACTATTATTTTATTCTATTTTGTAACACTAAATAATATGAAATGAAACTGCTGGCGTCATTGGCCGGTGGCTTTGCCGGCGCATTAACTGTAACTCTTTTGCATGAGGTCGTTCGTAAAATAAACCCATCTGCTTCGGGAATGGATCTCGTTGGAAAAGTGGTTACAGAAAAACTGCAGAAAGCCGGAAAACAAATTCCCATCAGCAATAAGATATATGCTACCAGTTTGGCAGGCAGTCTTATGGCAAACACGCTTTATTACAGCCTGGCTGGTTTGGGAAATAAAAACCTGCTTTCGATAGGCAGCATGCTGGGACTAACTGCCGGCGCCGGTGCACTAACATTACCCGCAAAACTGGGTTTAAACGGAAATCATAGCAACGGTACATCAAAAAGAAAATGGATGACGCTGGCTTTATATTTAACTGGCGGACTGGTAGCAGCAGCTGTTACTCGCCGGCTTGAAAAACGGAAAAACAAAAAACACCTGGTATCTCCTTACAATCCTCCTGAACAGGCGTATAAACCTATTCTTGATATTGTGGTATAATACCTGCAGCCAGGTAAGCCGCATTCAATCGCATTCAAAAAAATATTGTCGTAGAAAAGCAGCACAGATCCCAAATAAAACCGTGCGTACAAATTTTTTGGTTAGGCCTATGAATGCAATAAACAGCTCAAATCTGAAACAACAGTTCTGAAATAGTATACCCCCCGAACAACAGTGAAAAAGTAATCCATTCATTCATGATAAAAACATTAATTATGGAGCTGGAAGAACCTGTTTTAAAAATTTTAAGGAAGAAGTACCAACCTTCTTCCCTTATCGAAACCCACTGCAGTCAATACGATCTGGCATTCAAAACCGATAGGGACGGAGATGCGATTGTATTAACGCTGGGCCGTAAAGATGAAAAAGGCCATATAAAAGGCGAACGATTTACCCGGCGGCTACGGCAAATGGTCGACGGAAGAATTGTAAAAGAGTATTGGGAACATAAAGGCAAAGCAAGCTGAGCAGGATGGGTCCCTCGTACTTGTGTATGAGTTAAATAATCCGTACCCTTATTCCTTTTTATTCCCATTTTTTAACAACGGCCTGTTCTTTGCTCATAATATTCCCTCCAAATAATAATGCCCTTAATTTTTACGGGCATGATTTGCCGGAAATATTAAATATATAAAGATGAAACCCTGTTATGGCCTGTTGGTGATGCTATTCATTGCCTGCAATAATGCTTCTGTACCTGAACCGCAACAAACAACAACTACTACCACTCAAACAAACGATACTGCTTTACGTGTACAGGAAACTGCTACAGATGAAATAGATTCTCCCACCTCTTTTGTGCCTGGATATTATACCGGTAAATTACCATGTGATGATTGCAGAAATATCAGCCGTAAAATTCTTTTTTTGGCCGATCATTCCTTTCATATGATGGATGAATATAATGGTAAACAGGTACCGCCGGTTGAAACAGAAGGCCGCTGGCAAACATCGAGCGATTTATTGCAGCTGCTGGTAAGCAACACCGTTATTAAACGGTTTACAGTTACCAATAAAGGATTGAATGAAGTAAGTACAACAGGGTCGCCTGTATCAAATTATCCCGGGGTTTATATTACCCGCAAAATGATTGGGTCAGATAATACGGCCTGGATGGAGAAAAAAGCGGCAGGGATCGATTTCTTTGCGCTTGGCACCGAACCTTTTTGGTTAATGGAATTTGATAAAGATAAACAGATCAGTTTTTTACAAATTGATGCCAATAAGCCAACGGTTTTTCCTTATGTAGCTCCTGTGCCGCAAAACGGACAATGGATATACAATGTGCAAACCGATTCGGCTAAAATGCAAATAACTATTACGCCTCAGTTTTGTACCGACGGTATGAGTGATAACTGGTACGAATATAAAGTGGAGGCCAATTATAATGGCATTGTTTATAAAGGATGTGGTGTTAAGTTTAATGAGCAATGGGCAATGGGCAATGGGCAATAGGCAATACGCAATAGGCAATGGACAATAGGCAATGGACAATAGGCAATGAGAAAAATAATTGGGTTTTTTAAATTGCGGCAATCCCGCAAGGCGGGACCAATTGCTTATTGCCCATCGCCTATTGGTTGTTCCGGCATCGAAGAAATATCTTTTAAAATAGCACGTTCGTCTTCGATAGTTAGTTCGCTGCCCCGTAAAAAGCGGTAATATTCTTTACCGGCTTCAATCGCTAATTCCCGGTCCTCGCCCCCGAGAGCCGCTTCATATTTTTCTTTCAGTTGTTTTAATTTATCGCTGCGGTTAAGGTTGGCCACTGCAATAAAAATGATCAGCAGCATCCCGAACGTCAGCAATAAAATTTTTTCTGTCAGGCCCATCGTAATATTTTCAGTACAAAGATAACTGTGAGTTTTCTCTTAACGGGAGGCTTTTTTAGCAGTTCCCAGTTGCCAGTTACCGGTTCCCGGGAAACCGGTAACTGGTAGCCGGTGACTGGCAACTGGCAACCGGTAACTAATTATTCCATCTCTGTAAGCAGTTATTATTTTTTCCAAACATTATTTCCCCTGTTCATATCTGGTAGCTGGTGATCAGGGTCGATGGTAACGGCAGTAATTGGTTCTGTTGCAGGAACCGGAAAAGTATATGTAGTATGCTGAAACCAGGTTTCAACCGGCAGCTGTATGCGTTGGGTTGTTCCGTTACTGTATGCAATTTGTACAACCACCGGCATTACCAGTTTATTCAGATTGGCAATGGTTATTTGTGCCGTTTTACCGGTAATGCTTACCTGCTGCACAGCCTGATCGAGCGGCCAGTTATTAAGGAACCATCCACGCCAGAACCAGGTAAGGTCTTCACCCGATTCGTTTTCCATGGCATGAAAAAAATCGTAAGGACTTGGATGCTTAAACGCCCAGTTATGAATATACCGTTTAAAGGCATAATCAAAACGGTCTTTGCCTAAAATATATTCCCGCAGTAATACCAGTCCAAATGCGGGTTTAAAATAAGAGATCGGGTGGCGATATGTTTCGGGAATGGCATCGGCCGCCATCATCATAGAGGGTGCTTTGGCATCGCTCAGGTAAGGCAATATTTCATCGGCGGGGTTGCCACCGCCGGGTGCGTATTCGCTGTCGCGCTTGGGCGCATATTCGGCGTTATTGAATGCATCTGAAGCATAAATATCAATGAACGTATTAAAGCCTTCGTCCATCCATGCATGACGTCGTTCATCAGACCCAACGATCATCGGAAACCAGTTATGACCAATTTCATGCGCAGTAACCCAGTATAATTCTTTGGTTTTATCGTTTATACCATCGAACAAAATGCCGGGATACTCCATACCGCCGGCAATGCCTGCTTCATTGATCGCAGTAGGGTAGGGGTAAACGAACCATGTTTTTGAAAAATATTCAATCGATGCCTTCAGGTATTCGGTCGACCGGCCCCAGGCGCTGTCTCCGGCGCTTTCAACCGGGTATACCGACATGGCCAATGCTTTTTTGCCTTCCGGCAAATTAATCCTTGCCGCATCCCATATAAATGCTTTTGAAGCCCCGAACGCCACATCGCGTGTATTGTTCATTTTAAAATGCCAGGTAAGCGTGCCCTTTTGGGCAGGGCGGCTTTTAGGATCGTTTACTTCAGCAGCAGTACGAACCATAATTGTTTTATCGCTGTTGCGGGCCGCAGTAAGCCGGGCAATTTGTTGCGCCGTAAGCACCTCTGTGGCATTTTGTAATTCACCGGCGCCGGCAACAATAATATTCCAGGGAACCGTAATACTATAATCGAAATTGCCATACTCGCAGTAAAATTCACCGCCGCCTAAAAAAGGCAGGGTATTCCATCCTTCAATGTCATCATATACGCACATGCGCGGATACCATTGCGCTATTTCGTAAACGGTGCCGTTTTTTGTTTGCACATAATCGGTGCGCCCACCAAAAGCACCGGGAATGGTATAATGGTATTTTATGCGGATGTTTATTTTTCCCGATGTAGCAGGCAAAGCTTTGTTCAGCCTTATTTGCATGCGTGCGTCGGTAACAATATAATCGGCCGTTGTAATTTTTCCGTTTTGCTCTATTTGAACCTGGTCAAGCTGAAAGCCTGTGGTAAATTGGTTCGGTATCTGATCAAATAAATAATTACTACGTGCACCTTTTATATAAGTGTTTTGATCGAGCTGCAGCCATAACGATTGCAACGAATCGGGACTGTTGTTACTATAGTGAATAATTTCAAAACCCGATAACTGCTGATTCACCGTATCAAGAGTAGCCTGTATGGTATAATCGGCCCGGTTTTGCCAGTAGTTTTTACCGGGTGCTCCATTGGCTGAGCGTATGGTGTTACCATTTTCTTTATAAAAACCTGGTGCAAATGTTTCAGCGGGATCATAGGCCGGTTTAGGTTGACCAAAGCAAACAGCGGAATAACAAATGAAAACAAAAAACAAAAATGGTTTATGCATGCAGCTGGTATTTGAATAATTTCTGATTTGGGAATTTAGTGATTTAGAGAATTAATCAATGAGATTTTTGCTTTTCTAAACCAATGATCTTATATAAAAAAGGAGCCGACTAAAAAGTTTACCTGAGTATAACCTTTTAGTCGGCCCGCAATATAATTAACTAAGAACTTTACTATTCACCTGCTTTTTTAGGCAATGTAGCCGCAGCCGGAACACGCGATGTATCTTTTTTGCCGGGAACCGGCGTTGCTGGTGCAGGTTCCTGCGGTACTGCATCATAATCCGAAGCGGTGCCGGTGCCCCCAACATTTTGGCTGCCGCCGCCTTCCCCATCAGCGCCCTGCATGGGTATTTTGGTCCAGTCGGGCAATGAATCGGTTACCACACCATCGGGTTTGGTAAAAGCTAATTTGTTATCGAGCCCTACGTTTTTGTCTTTTAAACAGGCATTATAAAAGTAGGCCCATACCGGTAAAGCCACCGATGAACCCTGACCAACCGCTGTGCTGCTGAAGCGAATAAACCGGTCGTCGCAACCCGTCCACACACCACATAACAACTGAGGCGAATAACCCATAAACCAGGCATCGCTGTTATCGTTGGTTGTACCGGTTTTACCCGCAAGGTTCGTAACGTTGATACCGTAGCTGGCTGCGCGTTTACCGGTACCGTATTTCATTACACCCTGCATCATGCTGATAACATTATAGGCAGTTACGGAGCTGATTACTTCTTTACGTTCAGAATTGAATACTTCGAGCGTGTTGCCGTTTTTATCTTCGATGCGCGACAGGTACATGGGTTTTACCGAAAATCCGCTGGCGGGGAACATACTGTACGCCTGCATCATTTCGTACAATGAAATTTCGCCGCTACCCAAACAAATAGCAGGCACCGGTTCAACTTTCGTTTGTACGCCACAGTTCTTTAAAAAATCTACAAAACGAACGGCTGCGTCATTGCCTTTGCTGCCCAGTTGCTTCATAATATAAGCGGTGGCGCAGTTACGGCTTTGAGCCAGCGCTTCGGCCATTGGCATGGTTTGATTTGAGCATGAAGCATTAGTAGCGGGAACAGGACCAAATCCTTCAAAATTCTGCTGCACATCTTCAACCGGTGTTGTGGGTGTAAAACCACCGTTTTCAATAGCCAGTGAATACAGCAACGGCTTGATGGTACTACCTACCTGGCGTTTGGTATTAATATTAACGTGATCGAATTTGAAAGTTTTAAAATCAATACCACCTACCCATGCTTTTATGGCGCCTGTTGCCGGATCCATAGCCATAAAGCCGGCCTGCAACAATTGCTTACAGTATTTGATACTGTCGTAAGGCGTCATTAGCGTATCGATTTCACGATGTTCGTTCCAGGCAAAAACGGTCATTTGCGTTTTAACATAAAACGACTTCCGAATGTCATCATCGCTGGCGCCATCTTTTTTCATATTTTTCCAGCGGTCGCTTTGTTTCATTGCCGCTTCTAATACATTTTCCCACTCTTTCCAAACGGAACCTGATTTAATATTCTTTTGTGCATTTAATATTTTCTGCATGTAAGGAATATGACGGGCAACAGCTTCTTCGGCATATTGCTGCATACGCAGATTGATGGTGGTATAGATCTTCAATCCGTCTTTATACAAATTGTATGGCTTACCGGTAGCGGGGTTTTCATGTTCTTTGCACCATCTTTTCAATTCTTCGCCCAACACACCACGGAAGTAGGGCGCCAGTCCGGTATTTTCATTCAGCTTTTTATAATTCAGTTTAATCGGTTCCTTACCCAAGGCACTGGCCTGTGGTTCGGTAATAAAACCACTTCTAACCATTTGGTGCAGCACCCAATTTCTTCTGTTTTTTGCTCTTTCGGGAAACCTGCGTGGGTTATACAACTGGGGTCCATTTACCATGCCCACCAGTACAGCTGCCTCTGAAGTGCTCAGCTCGGAAGGTTCTTTCTGAAAAAAGGTACTGGAGGCATTTCTAATGCCATATACGTTGTCGCTAAACGCAACAGTATTTAAATAAAGGGTAATAATTTCTTCCTTGGAAAAATTACGTTCGAGTTTTACGGCAATGATCGCTTCTTTTAATTTTTGAAGACCACGTAATAGTATGTTGCGGGTGATCCAGCCTTCGGTAAACAGGTTTTTGGCTGTTTGCATGGTAATGGTGCTGGCGCCGCCTCTTGTTCCAAACGAGGCGAATGATCGTGCCAGTGACCGGCCATCTATTCCATTGTGTTCATAAAAGCGTTCGTCTTCGGTGGCCACCAAAGCATTTATTACCTGCTTACTGATGTCTTTATATTCCACATCAATACGGTCTTCGATATAATATTTTCCCATGAGGGTGCCGTCTTCGGCATATACCTGGCTGGCAACAAGGGCAGTGGGGTTCGAGAGTTCCTGAATAGAAGGCATTTTGCCCAATAAACCAATATTGGCAAAAACAATCAGCAGAATTCCCATCAGAAGGCCGCTAAAAAACACCCACCAAAAAATTTTTACTCCCTTTTTCATAGTTAAAGATTATGGGTACGATAAACTTTACATGTTAAAAAAAATGATATACCGGTACAGTGATAAAAATAGTAATAAGGCCCATTATTTTCAACCGTAAAGGGTAAAAGTTTTTGTTTGGTGCTTTGTTCTATACTCTTTATGGAGCGGGGGTTGGGCACAATATACAATTTACGCCCAATAGCCAACAACTAAGATGCCGAATTAACATAAAACTCAAACAGCCTGAAAAATACCTCACCCCCAACCCCTCCTTGAGGAGAGGGGCCAGGGGTGAGGTAAAATTTATTCGAAATTATAAAACTACTTTCTGCCGGGGAGCGCTAATTATTACCTTGTTTTTTATACTGGTTTGATCTGTAGCCTTCGCTGATTTTTGTCCATTGCGGTATTTGGCCAAATTGATGAGCAGCACACTGGCCAGAATAACAGCCAAACCGGCAATTTGCACCAGGCTCATATGTTCGTTGGCAAATAATACGCCCAGCAAAACAGCTACAACCGGGTTTACATAGGCATAGGTGCTTACCTGGGTGGCGGGTCTAACCTGCAATAACCATACATAAGCGCTGAAGCCGGCCAGCGAACCCATCGTGATCAGGTAAAACAACGAGAACCACGATTCGGCGGTAACCGCCTGCACATTAAATGTACTCCATTCATTATTGATAAAACTGCCGGGTAAAAAAGCAATACCTGCTGCCATCATTTGCCAGCCCGAGTTGCCTGTGGCTGAACCTGTGGTTGATTTGTATTTTGAATATAATGATCCACCTGCCCAGCTCATAGCACCGATGATTAATACAATCAGTCCTATAACCTGGTGCCCGTTGCCGGCGCCCATAGCCTTTGAAGTTTGTTCGCTGAACAATAAAATAACTCCTATAAAACCAACGATCAATCCTGCAATAGTTGGGCGGCTGGTAAGGTTTTCTTTCCATTTTGGTTTATCCAGAACAACAAACCAAATGGGAGCCGATGAAACCAGAACCGCTACCAACGAACTGGCCAGCGATTGCTCGGCCCATATAACAGCGCCGTTACCTACAAATAACATCAGCAAACCACTTACAGCTGCCGATTTAATTTGCGCCCAATTGAAAATCTTTTCACCCTTTATGGCACACCATGCCAGCAATATAGCGCCCGCTATTAAAAAACGGATGGAGCCCAGTATAAAAACCGGAATGTGCTGAATGGCCCGTTGAATAAAGAAATAGGTTGAGCCCCATACCAGGTACACGGTAGCGAAGGCAATTACGACCATTAAAGGGGAAGCTTTTCTTTTTGCATCAAGTAACATAGAACTAAGTTTTAGGAATCACCAATTGTTGTTGTTCTTTCACGGTTTCCAAAACGATGGTTGTTTTAGTAGAAGCAATGTTGGGGATTTTTTGCATTGAGTTGCGCATCAAGTTCATCAGCGACGATGAATCGGCGGTGCGAACCTTTATCAGGTAACAATCTTCACCTGCAATGTGATGAACTTCCTGCACCTCGGGTATAGCAGCCAACGCCTGGGCTGTGTTACTGCTGCAGGTAAATCCTTCAGACGAGCGTATAAAAATAAATGCCAGTAATTTTTGCTGTACAGCTGCCGGATTGATTTGTGTGGTGTATCCGTTGATCACCTTTTTTTGCTCCAGCTTTTTAACGCGTTCCAGTACGGCCGAAGGCGCCATATTTAGTTCTCGCGCCAGATCGGCATTTGAAATGCGTGCGTTGGCCTGCATGCGCTCCAGAATTTGCAGATCGGTATTGTCCAAAACAATGTCCATTCCGATGAATTTTCTGTAAAATTAATCATTTTATGAATAATATTCTGTGTTTGGCAATATTTTAAGAAATTTATTGTAAATTTGTGGAGTAATGCCGAATAATAATCGGCGTCGCAGTGTTGTGATCTGAATTACAGAGAGTTAACAGGTTAGCTGATTAAGAGGTTAACTTGTGAACATATCAATTAAATAGTAAGCATCAGTATATCCATGAAAATGAAAGTCATCTGTTGCAGGATGGCTTTTTCTTTTTATATAGTTACGGTTTGTGTAAGTTGATTCGCTTTTTGTTTATTATATACCTCAAGCCTGTTTAATACATCCAGTGCAACGATGAGCCATAAAAGCCCGGTAATATAACCTGCCACTACATCACTGGCATAATGCACGCGCAGGTATATGCGACTAAACCCGATAGCAACAATTAATGATACAAGTAAAACAATAGCTGTTTGTTTAACCGGCTTATTTTTTATGGTATGCGATATAATATAAATGAGCAGTCCGTAAAATGTACTACTCATTAAAGCATGACCACTGGGAAAACTCAGTCCTTTGGCCGGTTGCAGTAAAGGCAGCAGTGGCCGCCTGCGATGAAATAAACGCTTCAGGGAAAACATCAGCAGCAAGCTGCTTAATGCCACTGATGCAACACGTATCGAAAACCAGGTGTGTTTGCGGATAAACAAAAAGTATATAATAAGGTTCAGGTTGGCAGGAATAAGAAATGTATGCGTTCCTAAAAAAGTAAATCCCTGCATTAACCGGTTGTTGGGTTCGCTGATATGGGTTTTTAATGCGGAGAAAATTTTGAGATCTATCTTTTTATATTTTCGCATGCGTGGTCTTATTGTAAAAACCAATAAGGCCAGTGCACCGGTAAATGCCACCATGGTACCCAGCAATTCAACCGATACCAGCGCTGCTCCGGTCCAGAATCTTTTTTCACGAGGTGTCATGTTTTTTTATACGCAAATGATGTGCGAATCAGGGGCTTTTGACTGTTGTGGAAATTGTATCCGTGGCGTTAAAAAAAACCCATATTTAAATTTCATTATTAACAGCATAAGTTAATAGCATGTAATTCGTTATATTGAACCGGGATAAACCTGTTTAGCTAATTTGTAACGGCTTTCTTAACTTTACACAGATAAAATTTATTCATATGTCATTGTTTAACACCAATAAGAATAAAGACAAGAAGAAAGGAAACGTACCTACAGGCAAACAATCGCCTATACCCTCAAAGGGAAAAGGTACCAGTAAAGGGGCTGCCAAAGCTACCCGTGTTAGTGGCAGGGCACAAAGAGGCTCATAGATTTTAAATAGATTTTTCGCATTTAAGTTGAAGTCCGCAAAAGCTACAGGGCTGTATTTGCCTGTTGCTATTGCGGATTTCTGTTTATTATTCTACATATATTAATCCTTTTCTTCGCTTCATCCACTGCGCCGGTTAACCGGTTCAATATGTGAAAAACTACCTGGCTATTGATTGGCATGGTATGCCTGTTCGGCATAGTTGTTGGGAAATTGATGTTTTACATTTAAGCGGAGGTACTTATGAAAACCAAAAGGAATATAACAAAAACCGCCACGTTTGAACTGGTGATAGATAATATGTCCCTGTATGTTACCGCTACCTCATTTTTAACCTATACGATGGAAACGCAATACAGGGTAAGTGTGAATGGGAGTCCTGTTTATATATTCGGATGGCATCCTGTACTGAAGCGAATTACGGCTATCGACAGGGGAAGTGCCGCTAACAATGTACCTTCAAAAATACTTGATGCAATTGCAGAACAGTTAACAAGCCGTATGGCTGCCTGAACAATTATAGATCAAATTATTTTGGTCCCGCACTTTGCGGGATTTTTTATTACTGTTATTACCGGTAAGTAAGAAATACACATTGATGGTAAGTATACCTGAAAGAAAAGTAATGATCGCGAGCTGCGGTTTCGAAACCATTCAATTCTGCAGGTACGATCCACCCTTGTGCCCGTTCGACAAATGGTGTATCTGCAGGGAATCGTGGAATGAGGACGAAGAAGGGGATGATTGTTAAAAAATTGTGCTCATTTAATGGCTCTGTTTATAGGGCTGTACCTACCTTCGGGGCATAAATATTTTGTTATGAAGCCAATAAAAGGAGGCAAACACCCGGGAAAGAATGTTGATGCAGCGGCACGTACCCTGGCAGGAATTTTTGAAAATATTGCCTCTGGCAGGGATTTTCCCGAACCTCCCAATTTACCATGGTCAGAAATGCTTATTGAGCTGGTTCAGCCATATATGACAGATGTACCTGATATTGACGAACTGCAAGAAAAATTGGAACTGGCGCAGATTTCGTGGAATATGGCCGTCATGAAAAAAAGAGATGAATTTTTTTACCATAACTACCGCAATAATTTTCTGGCAAAAGAACTTGACCGTAAAATGCAGGAACTGGTAGATAATCTGGTAAAAGATAAAGAAGCTAAATTTGGTGAGCATGAAGTTATGCTCGATGATTGTGAAATTATTGATGATGAAGAAGGAGAGGCCATGGTGAATGTTACCGCAAAATCATACGAGCAATTCATGCACGATGTGTTTGTTGGTGCTGATGAAGAAGATGATGATGACGACGATGACGATGATTTTGAGGATGACTTTGAAGATGAAGCAATATATGAGGAGGCGGCCTATGTTAATCGCAGCGCGATTGCTGTAATTCCGAAAAAACCTTTTCTGGATTGGGTAAGAAATTTGTTTGCAGACGACGAACCACCGGCCGATCTGGATCAGCAAAAAACCGTATACCTTGTAAAAACGCTGGAAAAGAAATCTCAGTTTGATGAATGGCTGCAAAAAAATTTTGAAAAGCTTTTCATTAATGAACTGGAAGGGTGGCACGAAGATGTGCAGGAATGGCCCGAAACAAAATCGTATGAGTTATTTAAGCAGTGGTTTGATGTAGAATTTTGCAGCATGGTGTACGATATAGAAACAGCTGACATAACAAAAATTTAATTTGCGTAGCTTATAGTGAGCAAGCCGGAATAAATCACGTTCTTTGTGAAAATCGTAAGCTACCAACAACCCTTTCAGGGAATAATAATTGAAGAGATAATACCCAAAAAATAGTAAAAGTTTAATTATGGATATAAGCGGCAAAATAGTTCAGTTTTTACAGGTTCAAACAGGGCAGGGCAAAAATGGCCCGTGGAAAAAACAGGATTTTATTCTGGAAACAGGCGATCAATACCCTAAAAAAGTATGCATTGCGGTTTGGGGCGATAAAATAGATATGAGCAGTTTTAAAACCGGAGAAGCGGTTGACGTGTCGTTTGATGTTGAAAGCCGTGAATACAATGGCCGGTGGTATACCGATGTGAAAGCATGGAAAATTACAAAGAAAGCAGGCAGTGCGCCTGTTTCGGGGGCCAATGATGTGCCAACCTACGACCTTCCGCCGGCTTCGGATGATGATTTGCCGTTCTGAGCGGAGTCGAAGAATAGAGCGAAGTCGAAGAATAGCGGAGTCAAAGAATAAAGCGAATTTCAATGAACTATATTAATAAAAAGTCCCGCCACAACGGCGGGACTTTTTTCATTTGTCTGATTCGCCTTAACTAATGGTTATTTCCTGTTTTTGAATTTCCTTTCCTTCAATCAGCGGAAGGCTTACCTCAAGAACGCCATCAACATACTTTGCGCTGATGCGCGAAGCATCTACGGTTTCATCGAGTAAAAAGGTTCTTACAAAACCACCCCGGCTGTACTCGCGCTGTACCCAGTTGGGACGTGGAAACCCTTCGGGTGGTGTGTAGGAAATGGTAAGCTCGTTACCGCGCACATCAATTGAAAAATGTTCTTTAATACGACCCGGCGCAAACACCAGCATTTCGTAGCTGGTATCGGTTTTGTACACATTTACGGCTGCCCGTTGCATACTCCGGTAAAGCAGGTGCCGGTGACTGCTTCCGTACGATTCGCCTTTTGCGGCGCATGACTTGTTGTAGTGCATGTTGTTTCTTTTTAAAATAAAAAATAGCTATCAATAAGGTAGACGGATGATAGCCGGGAATATTTTAAATTAGCACCCGTGACAATAGTAGAAAAAATATCATTTAAGAACAGGTTGAAACTGAAAGCTGAACAGATCATTCAGGACCGGATTGCGGCTGCAAAAACTATTATTGATAATGCGCAGCAGGCCGCTAATAACGAAGAAAAAAGTTCGGCCGGCGATAAGTATGAAACCGCCCGGGCCATGAGCCACCTCGAAAAAGAAATGCATTCGAAGCAGCTGGCGCAACAGTTGAAAGAATTATCGTTATTGCGTACCGTAAACGTAGATGTTGTACATACCAGCGCAGGTACCGGGGCCTGTATTGAATGCCGCGATATGATCTTTTTTATTGCTGCCGGCCTGGGGAAACAAATAATTGAGGGAAAGACCATTTTCTTTTTATCGCCTCATGCGCCGCTGGCTAAGCTGTTGCAACATAAACAGACCGGCGATTATTTTGTTTTCAACGGCGTTGAAACAAATATCCTCGATGTATTTTAAATTTCCTCTCCTGCGCCCGGTTCCTGTTTCCTGTGCTTTTATTCCTTTATCTTGCGCTTTCAAAAATTAACAATGGCAACAACAAAAATTACAGTTAACAACAATGGTTCATTACGGGTAGAAGGTGATTTGGAAATTGTAGATAAAAACGGAAATGTGTACGATTTGGGCGGACGTGAAGTGATTTCATTTTGCCGTTGTGGTCATTCGAAAAACAAACCTTTTTGCGATGGCTCACATAAAGGCAACTTTGAACATGAAGCCATTGCCTTTGCTCTTCCTCCAAAAAAATAACCTGTTCAGCAGTCTTTTTGTTTTATAGGAAAATAACCAAAATCTTTGAGGGCAACGCCTGCGCGTGCCCTTATTTATTTTTACTCATGCTTCTTTGCTGCTTATAGCCTTCAGTTCTTCAAAAATGCCGGTTTGCCTGTTCTTGCGCACATTATCCCAGTTAAAGAAACGGCCATTCATTGCCACGTAAACGCCTGCAGGCAGCGATTGTACAAAAGCAAGCGCGCTGCCCAGGTTAAACAGTCCGTCGGAGCTACCAAATTTAATAGGTATCATCGCGCCGGTAAGTACAATGGTTTTGCCGGGAACAGACTGGGCCAGTACACGCGCTGTTTCAGCCATGGTATCGGTACCATGTGTTATTACAATCTTATCTTCAGCACACTGGCGGCATTCGGCAGCAATAAGCGCCCTGTGTTCGGCAGTCATTTCAAGACTGTCGATCATCATTAAGGTTTTAATATTCACCAACAGCCTGCTTCGGCCTTTGTCAAGAAGCTCCTGCATATGAGTATCTTTAAAATACAACTCACCATTCAGTTCATTGTATTCCTTATCAAAAGTGCCGCCTGTTATAAAAATTCTGATTGCCATGAAGCAAATTTTGGTAGGTGAATTATAGCGGATAAGGTAATCCGGTTTATGCAAAGATATCGGGGTTGGCACACAATTGACCCAGAAATTGAATATGTAAACCATCCGGAATAATTCCTTAAAAATTCTTCATTGGTCAACTAAAAGCAATTGAAATTATTTAATGATTCTGCAGTTCATACAGATTATGCGGCATTTCATGCAAACCGCAGATGCAATGCGGCTGCTCCTTTGTTTTATAATAGCCAAACAACACCCCAGGCAATACCCATTCCTGTAACGCCACCGATAACAGAAGCTACAGCATCCATAAAATCGTAGATGCCCATGCCGGTAAATTTTGAAAACAGTTCAAAGCCGTAGCTAATGGCAATTACAATAAATAAAGCCAGCGACGTTGAAAGCAACGGTTGATTGGCCAGGAGCCACAGACCAATTCCCTGTAATACTGCACCCATCAGAATACCTGCATAAAAATGTCGCCATTTGTCGGGTGCTATTTTTTTAAGCATGAAATGATTATTGAAATTTATTATGAGCGAAATAAAAAGGCATCCAAAAATAGTAATTGGGTTTAACAAATGCATTCATTATAATACAAAACCCCTGACACTGATTGGTGCAGGGGTGTTTGTTTGGTATTACTGAACAATTTACTTTTTAGATACAGTTTGTTGCATCAGTTGTTGTATTTCTGTATCGCTCAGCACACGGCTATAAATAGTTACATCGTCGATACTGCATTTAAAGGCTGCAAGCCCTGTACCGCCGTCTCCGCTGAGCCCTATTCGTAAGTTGCTGTTGGCATCGGCTGTTATGCTTCCCGTATAACTATAGGTTCCTGCACCGGTGCCATTTTTGTAAAATTTTAAAGTAGTGCCATCGTAGGTCATAGCAATAAAGATCCATTGTCCGCTGGTATTCTTAGGCATTACGCCGGCATCGCTTGAAGTTATATGTGCGCCATCGGTATAAGCTATAAGCGCTCCGCTACTACTGACATAAAATATAAATCCATTGTTATAGAACTTACCCATTATTGAAGAAGAGATCAGGGAATCGTATTTTATCCAGGCGCCCACGGTTATTGGCTGCGATACCTGCGCTGCAGTTTTGGTCAATGATATGGCATAACTATTACCGCCATTAAAATAAAAAGCTCTGTTGGCGTTTCCAAAACGATCGGCTACCGCATTATAGGTACCGTACAAATTGAGGTTGAAGGCGCTTACACCGGCATCATTGGCGTTATTGGTAAACGGATAAAAAGCTACGAGGTTGTTGCGTGGAATATCATTCAATACTTCGAACGTTGTGGTACTGATACCCTGTGAAGTTGCAACTGCTACAGCAATTGCACCACTTGCAGCACCTGCAGGAACTTTTACTTTTAGTTGTGTAGCGCTTGCTTCTATTACAGTGGCCGCTGAATTACTACTAAACTTTACAGTGTTGCCTGAAATTGTGGTCGAAAAATTTGTGCCTGTGATTATCACGGTATCACCAGCCAATCCCATTACAGGTGAAAAAGAACTGATAGTGGGAGCCGGCGTATTTTCCGGTGGTGCGGGATCGTTGTCATTATCCTTTTTACAGGATGTCAGCAATGAATAAAAGAACAGGGAAATAAGGGCAATTCTTAATTTCATATGATACGGGTTTTAAATAGTTAGCGGGTAAAAATAGAAATTTATTGGAGTAAATGAAATACCACAAAGAGGGGAGGCTCATTGTTGAAGCGTACAATAGGAGAGCAGAATAACGAAGATTATCCGTGTGTATTAGTGATATTGTTAATATAGTGTATAAACACCTTTGATTTTGAACGCGGAATAGATGTGTGTTAAAAAGTATAGAAAATGCCGGACAGGCATATTACCTGCCCGGCAAAGAAAATTATTTCTTCCAGATTCGTTTCACAAATTTTTGATTACCCTGAATTACCTGTACAATGTAAATTCCTGAAGCCACCTTGCTCATGTTCAACACAAATGTGTTACTATTAGCGGTTTCAATCTTAATTACTTTTCCATTGATATCACTTAATAATACCTGAGCCTTTTTATGTAAGCCGTCGGGTATGTTAATGGTTATATGATCATCTGCAGGGATAGGATACGCGATGATCTTTTGTTCCTGGCTTATTGCAGCATCAGTTGTTGCGCCGGTTGATCGGCGCTTACTGATATTATTTAGTTATTTATGATTTGAAGAATAGGGACTGAACACAGGGCGGCTTCATTGATTACAAAAAAAGGCCACATTATTGTGACCTTCCGTTAGTTGAGTGCTGACATAGATACGCCTGCACCAGGGGATTCATTATTTTGTAAATATGGTACTGTGATGCTCGCCGGTTTTATAGTCTGTAAGTTTAATTATATACACGCCCTGTGGCAATATGCTTACATTTAGTTTTATCTGGCTGCTGGTTTCATTGAGCTTTTCTCTTCTTAATACGATGCCAGCCATGTTAACAAGCAACATTTCTTTATTGAGAAAATCATTTCCCGGTCTTCTCAAATACACATAATCGCGGGCCGGATTTGGTGAAACGGTCATATTCTCTGCCGCAACAGTGTTCTTAATGCTGATAATTTTCGAATACAAATCTGAATTACCCGGTTCAACTGCTTTAATACGGTAATACTGTATCTCATCCGTGACATCGTTATCTACGAACTGGTATTTTATGGTAGATGAACCTGCATCCGTTTTGTACGGAACGATTGCAATTGTTTTGAAATTACTTCCCGCGCCGTTGCTTCTTTCAATTTCAAAGTGATCGGCCTTATCCTCGTTGGTTTCCCATTCTATATTATTTCCATTTGCACTGCGCCAACCGTTGCAAGACAGGATCTGTAAGGGAAGAATGGTGGAAATACTTTCTGCAATCCCTGCATCGGGAGCGCCATCAAAAGGAACAGCCTGTCCATAAAAGTCTTTATCTATACCGGTAATTTGCCCAAAATTAACAGCGGCAGCGGCAGGCTGCAGGTTATAATTCCATAAAGCAGGGTCGCCGGAAGAGATAATATCTGTGAACAGCGATATGGCCGGATTAAGATTTTGTTCTGAAGCATCCAACGTATACCCAAAGCTTCCTCCGCCCATATGAAACAGGTTATTTTGGTGAATGAGCTGCGGTCCGTTAAATGGCTGCGCCTGAGGATCAGTGATGTTGGAAGAAGTGTTGAGCCAGAAGATATTGTTCTTCATAGTCAGCACATTCGAAACAGAAGGCGTTCTGGAAATACCTATCAGATTTTTATCATCAGCAAGCCGGGGCGCATGTGTTTCGATAATGTTATTATTGTAAAATTGCAGGTTGCGAACATCCAGGCCATACACACCTTCTGTATTGATCCAGAATACATGTCCGTTGTTGATCAAAAGATTGTAGCCAATCACATTATTGAGTGCCTGACCACCTGAACCGCTACCAAATTCCATAAAGCCCAGATTTTCACTGGCTGTGTTGTACAATATTTTGTTATTGGATATAGCGCCATACATTTCTATGGCTCCGCCATCCATCTGGTAATCATAGCTGGGGCCCCAGCAATCCTGAATATGATTGTGCGTTATGGTGTTATCTGAACCTTCCACTATTATTCCATTTGCGCCAAAATCGTCCCAGGCTATATCAGGCGTATTGATGATCATACGCAGATTGCTGATGTTGCAATCTGTAATTGTATTATTGCTTCCGCCATCTAAGGCTACGCCTGCGCCCAATCGCGATATAGTAAGGTTTTTAATAATATTATTGGAGCAATTATAGGTGTACACGCCATATCCTACATGGGCCGTAACATTGTGATCAGTCTCAGGCATCGTGGCATCTTTCAGTTCAAAGCCATCGATCACCACATAATTTGCCTGGTATAAACGGATTATAATCCGGTTGTGGATCTGGGATTCGGTTGTGTTTGCCAGGTCATATTGAAAATCGGGTGCGTTTCCTGAGCCATAAGGCATGAACACGATGGGGGCACTACTGCTGCCTGAGCTGTTGATAGAAAGGGTGCCTACATACTGCTGACCCCGTTTGAAAAAAACGGTATCGCCGGGCTGGAAATAATTAACATACTCGGGAATATCGCTTATCGATTTCCAGGGATCAGTCAATGTTCCCTGGTTTGATCCTGAAGAAGATGGATCTACATAATAATTTTTAGCAGAAACGGACAATGTTGCCAATACAAACAGGCATACATAGAAAACGGATATTGGTATTTTCATTAGGTTATTGAACGTTTAATCAGGCGCTTAATAATGGTGGGTCAAAACTATGACTTTCCAAAGTTGGGAGAAACAGGTAAATGTCGTCAGTACACGTATATACTTACGTTAGCAATAAACGGAATATTTATTTTTAGAAGAATTTTGGAATACAGGCTGCGGTCGATTGTTAGAAAGCGGTAGGAGCATGAAGCAGTATGGGACATCAGCCGATGTGGGTGTAAAATAGCCTAATTTTAATGAGTGCTGGTTCAAATAAAAAAACCTCTGACTTTCATCAGAGGCTTTCGTGGTGTGGGGCGGGATCGAACCGCCGACACAAGGATTTTCAGTCCTTTGCTCTACCGACTGAGCTACCGCACCATCAGCTTTTTGTGAGCTTTTTCGCTGTAACTACCATAGGTGGCTAAAGCGGGCTGCAAAAATAGGGGATATTCCCATAAAACTGAAAAACTTGTGAAAAAAAATCGGTGTCTTTGGCAAATTTATTTCACAAAAAAAGCACTTCATCGAAGTGCTTTAGCTTATATATTCTGTATTTCTGCCCTTTTATTGCAGTATCTTTTAAGTTGGGCTTATTTTCAAACTTTTAATTATACAACCTCTACCGGTACTTTTTTGTTGGTGGTTGTATCCGGCGTCAGTTCCAAAATCAGCTGCCTGATCGTGGGAGTAGGCGCTGCTGCCGGTACCGCTTTTCTTTCTTTGGGCGAAGCCTGAATAATCGCTTCCGGTGCAGTTGTTTCGCCGGGAACATCAGCTTTAGGCTCCTGGCTTTCCGACAAGATGTCGGCTTCTACCGCCTTTTGAAAGGCCGCATCATCAAGCCAATGAGTATCATTTAATGTACTGTCTTGTTTGTTTTGCTGATTAACAACTGTTAAATCTGAAGATGATTGCTCTGTTGTTGTGTTGTTCCTGTTTTCGGTTTGACCAAGAGGGTCGGCAGTATAGAGAGCTTGCTTAAAAGCTGAAATGTCGCTGAATTCGCTCATGTTATTTATAAAGCAAATGCCTCCTCCTAAAAACAGGCAGGAAATACCTGTAAGTACAACGGTTTTCATTAGGATTTTAAATTTAGTGTTCAGGGGTTAAACTATCTCTTCGCACTAATAACGGATTTCTGAAGCGTAAAGTATTAACAGGTAATCATATATGGGTATTAATTCGATTAAATGCCGCTATTTTTCGATGAATGAAATCATTATCCGGTTTGCCGAAAATGAAAAAGGGATGTTACCGGCCAGGCCTGTAAACATCCCTTTTAAATTATTTATACAACTTCGTTTCGACCCGCCGGCAGGCGGTGAGGCTTTGCTCAACGTTTCTCAGGCTGTTCTTCAACACTTTCCCGCCAAGATGCGGGACTCAGTGCAAGGCCACTCAGAACTACATTCCGTATTGAGCAAGGAACTTAATACGCATTATTTTCAACTGCTCCCAGGTGAAGTCATGCTCCGACAATTCTTCCAGCGCTACCTGCAGCGATGAAGTTTCGCAACCTTTAAAATATTCCAGTATCTCGTCCTGCTCGTTTTCATCCAGCATTTCGGCAATGGCATAATCAAGGTTCAGCTTGGTGCCGCTGGCGGCAATGGTTTCCATTTCTTCCAGCATTTCATCCATACGCCAGCCCTTGTTCTTCGCAATTACTTCAAGCGGTATCTTTTTATCGGTTTGCTGAATCACATACACTTTATTGCCGCTCTTGTTCACCACGCTTTTCATCACAAAATCATCCGGGCGCACAATGTTATTTTCCTCAACATACCGGGCAATTAATTCAATAAACGGCTTTCCATATCTGATTGCCTTGCCTTTACTTACACCAGAGCATTTTTCCAGTTCTGCCAATGTAGTAGGATACAGCGTGGCCATATCCTGCAGCGAGGTTTCTAAAAAGATTACAAACGGAGGTAATGATTTTTTCTTTGCTTCTTTCTGGCGTATCTCTTTCAGCATTTCAAACAACTTATCATCGACTGCCGTACCGGTTGCTGCTTCTGATGCACCTTCGTCGTCATCGGCATAAGCCTCTTCGTATAAATTGTTCAATACCATTTTGAACGACTTCGGCTTTTTGGCAAATGCATCACCAGCTTTGGTGATTTTTAAAACGCCATAATCTTCAATATCCTTGCTTAACAGTCCTTCCAGCAGCATTTGTCTGATCAGTGAATTCCAGTAATGGTCAGGCTGATCCTTGCCAATACCAAATTCAGCAAGGCCTTCATGACGGTACATGGCAATATTCGGTGTTAACCGTCCGATCAGAATATTTAATACATAATCAGTTGCAAACCTTTCATCGAGCGCCTTAATCACTTTTAATGCCTTAACCACATTGTCTTTGGCCTCTACCTGTTCTTTTGGATGCAAACAGTTGTCGCATTGTCCGCAGTTTTCCTGAGTATACTCTTCACCAAAATAGCTCATCAGTATTTTACGACGGCACACACCGCTTTCGGCATATGCTACGGTTTCGCTAATGAGCTGGGCGCCTACTTCACGTTCGCTTAATGGTTTGTCGCGCATCAAATGCTCAAGCTTCGACACGTCTTTATGCGAATAATATAAAATGCATTTTCCTTCAAGTCCATCACGTCCGGCACGACCGGTTTCCTGGTAGTAGTTCTCAATACTTTTGGGAATATTATAATGTATTACAAAGCGAATATCGGGTTTGTCGATACCCATGCCGAAGGCTATGGTAGCAACAATAACCTGTACATCTTCATTCAAAAACAGGTCCTGGCGTTCGGCGCGCAGTTTACTGTCGAGCCCTGCATGATAGGCAACGGCTTTAATGCCATTGGCCATCAGCATATCGGCCAGCTCTTCCGTGGTTTTGCGGTTGAGCGTATAAATAATGCCGCTTTTGCCTTTCATCTGTACAATGAAACGCACAATGCTTTTGATGGTCTGGTCTTTTTTTATCTTGGGCTGTATTTCGTAATACAGGTTAGGCCGGTTGAACGAAGAAATGAATATCTCGGGTTCTTTTAATGAGAGGTTCTTTATGATATCACTTTGTACTTTTGGAGTAGCCGTAGCAGTTAACGCAATTACCGGAATATCGGGATTAATCTGCGTCATCATTTCACGAAGCCTTCTGTATTCAGGACGAAAATCATGTCCCCATTCCGAAATACAGTGTGCTTCATCAACAGCGAAGAAAGATAATTTCAGGTCTGAAAAGAATTCAAGATTTTCCTGCTTGGTTAATGTTTCGGGCGCCACATATAACATCTTGGTACGACCGCTAAGCAGATCATCATGAACTTCGCGAATTTCTTTTTTTGTTAAAGTAGAGTTAAGAAAATGGGCTACATCATCTTTGCTACTATAACTACGCACCAGATCGACCTGGTTTTTCATAAGAGCGATAAGCGGACTTATGATTATGGCAACGCCTTCACTAATTATAGCTGGAAGCTGATAGCACAGGCTTTTACCACCACCTGTAGGTTTAATAACAAATGTATCTTTTCCCGCTAATAAACTTTTGATGACAGGCTCCTGGTTGCCTTTAAAAGCGTTGAATCCAAAATGCTCCTGGAGAGCTTCATGTAAAAAAGTGCCTGAAATAGTTGAAGAAGTGTTTGCACTTTTTTTCTTCGCTACTGGATTGTCTTTCTGAACTTTTGTCGTTTTAGACGGTATTTTTTTTGATGTAGTTGACATTGCTCAAAGTGTTTCCTTCGCACAGATTGTTTCAGAAATATTTAAAATAACTTCCTTTTATTATGCCGTTCGTGCAGCACAATAACAACATAATTCAAGTTGCCTTTTAGCAAAAAATCGTCAGATCGTTTGAATGGGTTTAAATCAGGCCTTTAGGATAAGAGTGTATAACAGGCACCTTGTAAAGGGATGCGAATTTAATTCATTTTTGTTGTTATGCCAACCTTTTAATGGTCAATTCAACATATTTAAAATCACTGTAAGTGTGCATGCATCTACACTTCATTTAAGATACAGCATTTAACTTAACTGTGCACCATTAGTTTTTAACAAAAGTGAATAACTGTTGTTTGTATAAGCAACTGATAAATAGCGAATCATGCTTAACGCAGAACGCGAAACGCCCAAAGCAGAACGCTGAATGCTGAAAAGTCAAAAGCCTGGAATGGCTGTTTATAGCATTATGCGTTAAGCTTTAAGCGTTCCCATTGATGGTAAAAATACTAACCAACTGCAGTTAGTTTTTTTGTGCCGGGGAAGCAGGCCGGCAAGCCTGTTTAGCATGTTTTGTTCTTTTATCCGATATTCATATTGCTTTTGTGCAATTAACAATTTCAAGTAGGTTTGCGACTTAATTATGTCTGTTGTGTCTGCCATTGATATTAAATCGGTTGCGCTTCGAACCATAAGTTTGGAAGCAGAAGCAATTATGGCCATCGGAGCCATGATAAATGATGATTTTGAAAAAGCGGTTAAGGCCGTTTTCGAGTCAAAGGGAAGGATGGTTGTGAGCGGTATTGGTAAAAGCGCTTTGATTGCCCAAAAACTGGTGGCTACACTGAATTCTACGGGTAGTCCTTCTATTTTTTTGCATGCTGCTGATGCCATTCATGGCGACCTGGGTATGATACAACAGGAAGATGTGGTGATGATCATCAGCAAAAGCGGCGAAAGTCCTGAAATAAAAGTTTTGGTGCCGCTGGTAAAGAATTTCGGGAATACCCTGATTGCCATGGTTGGCAACATTGAATCTTATCTTGCCCGGCAGGCCGGAATCATATTAAACACCACTGTTTCGCAGGAAGCCTGTCCTAACAACCTGGCGCCAACCTCAAGCACCACTGCTCAACTGGTAATGGGCGATGCATTGGCTGTTGCCCTGATGGAACTGAGAGGATTTACGCCTGAAGATTTTGCGCGGTTTCATCCCGGCGGAACATTGGGTAAGAAGCTATACCTGCGTGTATCTGACCTGTACATAAATAATGAAAAGCCCGAAGTATCGCCAATTGCGTCATTAAAAGAAGTGATTGTTGAAATATCTAAAAAACGGTTGGGTACTACAGCTGTGATCGATTCTGATAAGCGGTTACTGGGCATAATTACCGATGGCGACCTGCGCCGCATGCTCGAAAAGAATATTCCTTTGGATAGTGTTACTGCAAAAGAAATCATGACGTTGAACCCCAAAACCATTACACCCGATGCACTGGCGGTTGAAGCGCTTGACCGGCTGCGTAAGTACGATATAAACCAGCTGATAGTAGTAACCAATGAATCGGAGTATTTGGGTATTATACACCTGCATGACCTGATCAGGGAAGGATTGATTTAGGTTCAGGTTTGTAAGTTAACAAGTTAAATAGTTAACTGGCTAATAAGTTGAAGAGATAAAAAAAGTTATAAAGATAACAGGTTGAATAGTTAACAGGGTTGATGGAATATCACGGATCAACTTTTAAACTTATCAACGTATCAACATTACTCAATGAACAAACATAACTACGTAGCAATTATGGCGGGGGGAATTGGCAGCCGTTTCTGGCCTATGAGCCGTACCAATTACCCAAAGCAGTTCCTGGATATTTTGAATACCGGCAAAACACTGATACAGTCTACGTTTGATCGATTTGCTGCCTTTATTCCGGTTGAAAATATTTATGTAGTTACTTCTAATGAATACGTGAATATTGTTAAAAAGCAATTGCCCAAAATACCGTTACAAAACATCCTGGGCGAGCCTTCACGCAAAAATACCGCCCCCTGTATCGCCTATATTTCATTTAAGCTGCAGGAAATTGATCCGGATGCATCGTTGATCATTGCTCCCTCTGATCACCTTATACTCGATCCTATAGCGTTTAATAAAGTGTGCTACGAGGCGTTGAGTTTTGTTAACAAACACAACGCGCTGATAACACTCGGTATTAAACCAACCCATCCTAATACCGGCTATGGATATATTCAGTACGAACAACAGGCCGTAAGCGACAATGTGTATAAGGTTAAAACCTTTACCGAAAAGCCAAATCTTGAGCTGGCCAAAACATTTATATCAAGCGGAGAATTTTTATGGAACGCCGGTATTTTCGTGTGGCAGGTGAAAAATATCCTGTATGCGTTTGAAAAATACCTGCCCGAAATGTACGACGTGTTTGTGGCCGAAAAAGATAAATTCAACACCACCGGCGAAGGACCTGCATTACAACGTCTTTACCCGTTGTGCACCAATATATCTATCGACTTCGGCATTATGGAAAAAGCCGATAACGTGTATGTTATTCCTTCTTCATTCGGCTGGAGCGATCTCGGTAGCTGGAACAGCGCCTGGGAAAACCTCGAAAAAGATTATCTGAGCAATGCCTCCGGCGGCGGCAATGTTATTGTGTTTGATACGCAACGCTGCATGATACAAACTCCTGAAAATAAACTGGTGGTACTGCAGGGTATGGAAGATTTTATTGTGGTTGATACCAATGATGTACTGCTCATTTGCAAAAGAGAGAAAGAACAGGATATTAAAGAATACGTGGCAGAAGTGAAAAGAAATAAGGGAGATAAGTATCTTTAATTAAACAATGTGCTAATTTGAAAATTTGAAAATGTAGGAGGAGATGCATTTTCAAATTTGCACATTTTCAAATTTTCAAATTATTATGGTAACTCTGAACAACATTCTTTTTCTTGATATCGAAACGGTTCCTCAATTTGATTGTTACGATAAGTTAACGCCTGAATGGAAATCGCTGTGGGACCTGAAGGCAGCCTATCTTATTCGCAATAAAGAAGAAGAAACGGTTGAAACCATTTACAACAAGGCGGGCATTTATCCCGAGTTTGGCAAAATCGTGTGTATCAGCGTTGGTATTATTCAGGGCTATGGCCCAACAAAAAAGCTCATACTTAAATCTTTTGCCGGGCACGATGAAAAAGAAGTGTTGCTGCAGTTTACCGAAATGCTGAAGCGCTGGGCAACGGATCCTAATAAATGCCTGTGCGCGCATAATGGAAAAGAGTTTGATTTTCCCTACCTGTGCCGGCGAATGATCATTCATAATATTCCGCTGCCTACCATTCTGAATACAAGAGGTAAAAAGCCATGGGAAATAAGCCACCTCGATACAATGGACCTGTGGCGCTTTGGCGATTTTAAAACTTTTACCTCACTCAATTTGCTGGCCTGTACTTTAGGCATCCCCACTCCGAAAGATGATATCGATGGCAGCATGGTATGGGAAGTTTACTGGAAAGAAGATAATATAGATCGAATTGTTTGCTATTGCCAGAAAGATGTGGTAACCGTAGCACAGGTATATTTAAGGCTATGCGGTGAGGAGCTGATCGATGATCAGTATATTGAAATCAAACAATAAATTAAACACATAAGTTGTAAACCTTTTGGTGTACATAAATTCTGGTGACGTATGGACATAGAATCACTTCGCGATTATTGTTTGTCGAAACCCGCGGTTGAAGAAACCTTTCCTTTTGGCCCCAACACACTGGTGTATAAAGTAGGAGGCAAAATGTTTTTACTTTGCTCACTCGATTCCGATTCACTACAGTTTAATGTAAAGTGCGATCCCGAAAAAGCCATCGAGCTGCGGGAGCGATACGATTGTGCGCAACCCGGTTATCATATGAATAAAAAACACTGGAATACCATAACAGTAGATGGAACGGTTTCAAATGCTATATTAAAAGAATGGATCGACGATTCCTACAATTTAATTGTTGCAGGCCTGCCGGTAAAAGAGCGGGAGAAGCTGAAGAAGTAGAATATTGAATTTCGAATGTTGAATGATGAATGTACTTGTATTTATTTCAACATACGATATTTGAGGATCGTCTGTTTTATTCAAACATATATCTTAATCTACACGTAATTGAGCTTACCAATTAAATCGAAGTTACCCGAAGTGGGGACCACTATTTTCACTGTGATGAGTGCCCTGGCTACTGAATACAAAGCAGTGAACCTGGGCCAGGGTTTTCCTGATTTTGCAATGAGTTCAGAACTTACCGGGCTGGTGAACGAGGCTATGCAAAATGGATACAACCAGTATTCGCCAATGCCCGGCTGGATGCCGCTTCGCGAAGCCATTGCTGAAAAAGTTCAGTTTTTGTATGCTGCTGCAATTAATCCCGATACTGAAATAACTATTACACCAGGCGGCACCTATGCCATTTATACGGCATTAACAACCGTGCTGCAACCTGGTGATGAAGTGATTGTTTTTGAGCCGGCATACGACAGCTATATTCCAAACATAGTGGTGAATGGCGCTACGCCGGTTCGTATTAACCTGCAATTCCCTGACTATAAGATCAACTGGAACGAGGTACGCCAAAAAATTACGGCGCGAACCAGAATGATCATGCTCAACTCGCCCCATAACCCTACCGGCGCTGTATTGAGCGAAGACAATATACAACAATTGCGCTCGATTGTGCGCGATACAAACATCATCATAGTTTCAGACGAAGTATATGAACACATCATTTTCGATGATGTGCAGCACCAGTCAATATTACGCTATCCCGATCTGCTGCAAAGAAGCTTTGTATGCTTTTCGTTTGGCAAAGTGTATCATTGCACGGGCTGGAAGCTGGGCTATTGTATAGCGCCCGCTGAATTTACAAAGGAGTTTCGCAAAGTACATCAGTTTAATTGCTTTAGTTGCCATACCCCGTCGCAGGTGGCGCTGGGTACTTTTTTACGTAACAGGGATTCGTATTTAACGCTTGGTTCTTTTCTTCAAAAAAAGCGCGACTATTTTCTGCAGTTAATGCAAAATACCCGGTTTACTATGCTCGATAGTAAGGGCAGTTATTTTATCTGCGCTCAATATAATCGCATCAGCGACGAAAGCGACAGGGAATTTGCCATACGCATTACAAAGGAATTTGGGGTGGCTGTAATTCCTGTTTCGGCCTTTTACCAGCAGGGTACGGATAATAAAGTGATACGATTTTGTTTTGGAAAGAAAGATGAAACGCTGGCACTGGCAGCCGAACGATTATCACACATATAAAAAAGTATTCAGCGAAATAAACCGCGTGTAAAAACCCGGTACCCATTTTTGCTGTATGAGTTTTAATTTAGCAGCATGATTACTCTGTTACCAATGCAGCAGGAGCATGCAGCGGCTGTTCTGGAAATTTACCAGCATGGTATTGCTTCGGGTATGGCTACATTCGAAACAACTGTGCCCGATTGGGAAAAGTTTAACAACAAATATCTTCAGCACTCACGCATTGTTGCCATGGATGAAAAAGAATCCGTAGGGTGGGCAGCTTTAACGCCTGTATCAACCCGCGATTGTTACAATGGTGTTGCCGAAGTGAGTGTGTATGTTCATCAGCAACATCAGCGAAAAGGAATTGGAAGAATTTTGCTACTGGCCCTGATCACAGAAAGTGAACAAAATGGCATCTGGTCGTTGTTAAGTGTAATTCATGAAGAAAACAGGGCCAGCATTCATTTACACGAACAATGCGGGTTCAGGTATATTGGTTACCGCGAACGTATTGCGCAGTTAAACGGCGTTTGGCGCACAACCGTAATGTTGGAAAAAAGAAGTAAAGCGGTTGGTCAATAGCAGATAAGTCAGATTATATTTAAAAAAAATCATACATGTCATCTTTCAAAACAATTGTATTCGATCTTGGAGGCGTGCTTATCGACTGGAATCCCGATTATGTTTACCGCACCATTTTTAATAAGGAAGAAGAAATGAAATGGTTTTACCAGAACATTTGCACTTCTGACTGGAACGAAGAACAGGACGCCGGCCGTAGTTTGCACGATGGCACCGAGTTGCTGGTAAAACAATTTCCGGAACATGAAACCAATATCAGGGCCTATTACGGGCGGTGGGAAGAAATGCTGGGTGGCCCGATTCATGAAACGGTAGAAACGCTGAATCAGCTGAAAGAAAATCCGAACTATAAATTATATGCGCTCACCAACTGGAGCGCCGAAACATTTGGTATTGCTCTGCAACGCTATGAATTTTTGCATTGGTTTGATGGGCGAATCGTTTCCGGAGAAGAAAAAACGCGCAAGCCTTTTATTGAAATTTACGAGCGTTTGATCAGCCGGTTTAACATTGATCCTGCAACGGCCATTTATATCGATGATAATACCCGCAATTTAAAACCTGCCGCCGACCTGGGCATTCATACTATTCATTTTCAATCGCCGCAACAGTTTAGAAAAGAGTTACAGCAGCTGGGGGTTTTATAAGGAAGTTTTTCAATAAACGGCCATCAGTATAGTTGTACTAAAATATATAAGAGAAAAGGGGAAAAGGATTCAGGCGGCTCTTTTCGAAAAGTTGTTGATGCAACTATTTAAGATTTCTATAACAAACCTTTTACACCATTTAGCGTCTTATATATAGTGTATTGCATAACGAAAACTGAACGTGATAGCGGGGTAGGGAAATTGAGTTTTTGGTTTGAGGAAGCAGCAAAGTGATGCGGAAAGATCTATCACAATTATCCCGTACAAATGCAATTAATAACTATATAAAAAATTGTCAGGACGGTTTATTTTTCATGGATTGGATTATTTAACGAAAGGGCCTTTTCGCGGGCCCTTTTTAATTATGTTAGATTGAAAGCGTGCAGGGAATATAAGTGAGGCGAAGAATTACTTCAACAACTGATAAGCGATAAAACTCATAATATACGCCACACCCGTCATGTATATCAGCTGAATCAGCGGCCACTTCCAGCTGCGGGTTTCGCGGCGAACTACGGCGAGGGTGCTCATGCATTGCATGGCGAACGCATAAAAGATCATTAGTGAAATACCGGTAGCCAAACTGTATACTTTGGTTCCATCGGGCCGAACGGCTGCATTCATTTTTTGCATCAGCGTACTTTCATCGGCGTCGTTTCCGCCTTCAACACTATACAGCGTTGCCATGGTGCCCACAAATACTTCGCGGGCGGCAAATGAAGTGATCAGGGCAATGCCTATTTTCCAATCGTAACCAAGTGGTTTTATCACCGGCTCCAGCTTTTGGCCCAATATACCGGCATAGGAATTTTGTAACAGCTCGGTATTTTTTTGCCGGTTTAATTCACTCTCCTGGTCGGGATGCTGTTTTATTTGTTGCTCGTAACGGGCGGCTACATTTTTCATTTTTTCCCGGGGACCAAAGGTGCTCAGGGCCCATAAAATTAAACTGATGACCATGATCACCCTACCCGCATCAAACACAAATATTTTGGCTTTGTTCACCATGGTAACCAGTATGTTCTTCCATCGCGGGCCTCTGTATACCGGCAACTCTAAAATGAAAAAGCTCTTTTCTTTAATATCAATAAACCAGCGGGCAATGTATGAAACAAGCATGCTCATTAACGGTCCCAACAAGTAAAGCCCCATCATCACCAGCCCCTGCACGCCCAGAATGCCCCAGAACATTTTTTTGGGAATTACCAGTCCTATCAAAATGGTATAAACCGGCAGCCGCGCGCTGCAGCTCATTAAGGGGGTAACCAATATGGTGAGCAGTCTTTCTTTTTTGTTTTCGATATTGCGGGCGCTCATGATAGCGGGTACTGCACAGGCAAAACCGCTGATCATGGGCATAACGCTCTTGCCATTCAACCCAACTTTTCGCATCAGCTTATCGGTTAAAAAGCTAATGCGCGCCATATAACCGGTATCTTCCAAAATGGTTACCAGTCCAAATAAGATCATGATCTGAGGTACAAACACCAGTATGCCACTTAAGCCTGCCAGAATACCATTTATAAACAAATCGGTTAACCAACCATGTGGTAAAACGCTGCCCAGCCAGCTGCTTATTTGCGTAAAGCTCCAGTCAATGGCGTTCATGGGGTATTCGGCCAGCCAGAAAACGCTTTGGAACAACAAAAACAAAACGGCTAACAAAATAAAGTAACCCCACCGGCGGTGCAGGAATACATTATCGAGCTTTTCGGTAAATAAAGTTTTTTGCAGCGGCGATGGTTCCGATACCGACTGTTTTAAAATTAATCCGATGCGCTGGTACCGCTGCAGAATTTCTTCGGCCTGCGTTTTGGTATGATTGAAATTGTTAACGCGTTCGATGTTTTCAATCTTTTCCTGCAATGATCTGTCGAGTTCGAATGATTCGTGATTGATGAGGTAGTGAATGGCTTTGTAATCACTTAACTCGGGCAGCAACTGTTTTACGCTGCCAATGGCCGAGCTTGCCAGGGCTTCGTTATTAATAAAATCGCGTACAGGCGCTTTGTATAATTCAAGAGCAGTTTGTTCAATGGCTTTTTTCAGCTGGGGAATGCCTTTGTTCTTCCGGGGATTTATAGGAATAACCGGCACACCCAGTTCGCGCTCCAGTTCGGCCACATCGATCTGAATGCCTTTTTGCCGGGCAATATCCATCATGGTCAAACCTACAACTACCGGTATTTTCAGGTCGATGATCTGCGAAGCGAACAGCAGGTTGCGTTTGAGGTTGCTGGCGTCGGCAATAAGCACCACCATTTCGGGCGAACTCACTTCTTTATCCTGGTGCATCAATACGCGGTAAGCCACCCACTCATCTTCACGGCGCGGATATAAGCTATAGGTGCCGGGAAGGTCAATAATAGTAGAAATGAGCCCATCGCTGAGCTTACAGGTACCTACTTTTTTGTCTACCGTTACACCCGGAAAGTTGCCAACTTTCTGGTTCAGGCCGGTTAAAACATTGAACAGGGAACTTTTGCCGCTGTTAGGGTTTCCAACTAATGCAATATGTATCGTCTTCGCCATTATTAAAATACCCTTTCACAGCCGTAAAAGGGTTTGAACAAGAGGGCAAAAGTACCGATTTTAAAGAAGGCGGTATTTACGAGATGAGTAAAAATTGTGTAAATATCGAATACACAATGTTAAATGTCGAATGACGAAGTAAAAACCACTATCTCAGCAGTCTACTTCGACATTCAAAATTCAATATTTAATATTCTGCGGTTCTATGGTTACTCAACCACGATTACAAATCCGTCGTGGGCCGCCAGGGAAATTGTTTCTTTTTTACCGGGCGTTACAGCTATTGTTTTCTGTTCAAAGAAGGCATCTGTTTTTCCGTTCACTATGCAGGTTGCTTTTTTACCTTTGAAAGCAGCCAGGTTCACTTGTATCGTTTTTTCGTCATCGGTACCATTAATGCCTGCGATATACCATTTGTTGCCCGATTTACGGGCCAGCACAACATATTGACCCGGAAACCCGTCGATAAATTTCACATCATCCCATCCGGCGGGCAACTTTTGTAAAAACTCTTTAATATAAGCCGGCATATGAGCCATGCCTTCGGGTATTTCGACCAGGTGCTGCACACCCGATAAAAACAACACTGATAAGGCCAGTTCAAACGCAGGCGTTGTTTGTCTCTTTATACGCGGAATTTTATACAGGCACATGGGCGTAAAATCCATTGGATCGAAAGCGTTGCGCGTAAAAGGCAGCATGGCGCAATGTGTTGGTTCCTCGTCTGCAGCTTTTTGATCAAAAGTTATATATTCAAAACCTTTTATGGCTTCGGCGCTCATGAGGTTGGGCCAGGTGCGGTGCCAGCCACGGGGTAGTGTAGCGCCATGAAAATTCACCATTAAATGATGTGCAGCGGCACCGTTCAATATGTTGATGTAATACTGTATCATCGATTGGCCGTCGCCGCCAAAGAAATCGATCTTTACCCCGGCTACGCCCATTTTTTCGAGCCTGCTGAATTCCTTTTCCCGGTCTTCGTGTGTGAGCAATTTATTTCGTGGATGATAAGGGGTGGTATTCCAGCTTCCGGCCGAATTATACCATAACCAAACGCCCACCTTTTTTTGTTTGGCGTAATTGATAAGCAGCTGCATGCTGTCGTAACCAATTTTTGTATCCCAGTCTGCATCGATCAGGCAATATTGCCATTTCATATCAGCGGCGTAATCGATAAAGCGTTTTTGAACCGGAAAAACAGTTGAATCATCTTTCAACAAGGCCCAGCTCCATGATGATTTGCCGGGTTTGGCAAATGAAAAATTTTGACTGGTAGCGGCAGCTTTTGCCACATCGGTTCCGGCTGTTGATTCAATAATGGTTGCCAAACTACCAATAGTTATAACACGCCAGGGCGAATACATTGGTAAAACAGATTGAGGCTTATAACCACCGCCGGTAAACACCTCATGGGGATCGGGGAACGCAATATGATAATCGCTATTGGCAGAATCATTATTCAATTTGGTGCCGCAATACGTTCCATCCATACCCGCTTCGGTGATCAGCACCCAATGGCCGGCCGATTGAAACAGGGCCGGATAGATCCACCCGGCTTTGAGTGGTGAAGGCGCTCCCACAGCTATTCCCTTTTCATAATACTCTTCGTAACAGGGATTAACATGTTCCCATCCCGTTTTAGCTACGCTCATGGGCTGCAGCCATGCTTTGGCTGTGGCCGGAAAATGAAAGGAGGTGAATTCGGTATCAACCTTTTTAGGCTCATCAGATGTGCCGGGAAAATAATAACGGAAGGCAACTGCATCGTTCGAAACCTGCCAGATGATATCAACCGGTTGGCCCGATGCATTTTTATAATGAACAATTTGTTTGTTGGCAGTGTAAGTGTTGTTGCGGCGTTTGCCGGTAACCAGCTGATAATTTTCTTTAACAGAAGTAACAGGAGATACGTTAACCGTTGTAAGCCCTTTTGAAAAATCGGCATCCTGGCGAACAATTCCCAGGCGGGAAGTTTCAATAACAGCACTGCTTTTGTATTGAACAGCGTAGAAAGGTGCGCCTGAAGCATCAGTTACACACGTAACCTGAATTTGTTTATCGGGACTGTAAATAATAAGCGGTTTGTGTTGAGCCCAAACCGGGTTAATGGCAATAAAAACCGTACTGCAAATGGCAACCAGTTTTTTCATATGGTGGTTTCGTTAAGTAAAATTATGTAATCGGGCACCGAAGATAAGGAATCAGTGGAATAAATGTATGAATGACATTAAACAGGGGTGACGGGTTAACTGGCCACCTGACTACGCCAGATGGCTTCCCCCGACCCTTCGACTTCCGCTCAGGGCCCGTGGGGCCTATGACCCTTCGACTTCGCTCAGGATGCTCAGGACTTTACACCACTTTATTCACCAGTGGTTTACCTGCTTTAAAATCGGTTATATTCTGCAGGGTGGTTTGGGCTATCTGCGTTAGCGCTTCATCGGTAAAAAATCCCTGGTGAGAGGTGATAAGCACGTTGGGAAAACTCATCAGCCGCATAATGGCGTCGTCTTCAATAATTTCTTCCGACAAATTATGAAAGAACAATTTTTCTTCCTGCTCATATACATCAATACCGAGGTATTTGATGCGGCCTGTTTTTAATGCCTGAATGGTGGCATGCGTATCGATCAGCGCACCACGACTGGTGTTGATTAACATTACACCGGGCTTCATCAATGACAATGTATCGGCATTTATAATATGTTTGGTTTGTTCGGTAAGCGGACAGTGCAGCGAAATAATATCGCATTGGGGCAATAGTTTTATCAACGGCAGGTATTCAATGCCTTTTGCTTCCAGTTCTTTATTGGCAATAATGTCAAAAGCCAGCACACGGCAACCAAAACCCTGCATGATATTACAAAATACCTGTCCTATTTTGCCGGTGCCGATAACGCCCACGGTTTTTCCGTACAGGTCGAAACCGGTTAATTTTTCCAGCGAAAAATTGCCTTCACGCACACGGTTATAGGCTTTATGCGTTTTGCGGTTCAGGGTGAGGATCAGCGCAACCGCATGTTCTGCCACCGCATGGGGTGAATAGGCAGGAACGCGAACAACCCTGATGTTGTGCTGTTGGGCAGCGGCCACATCAACATTGTTATAACCGGCGCAGCGCATAGCGATCATTTGTACGCCTGTTTCGGCCAGTGCTTTTATTACGCCGGCGTTCAATGAATCGTTTACAAAGGCGCATACAACTTCGCAACCTGCGGCCAGCGGAACGGTTTTTTCGTTAAGCGGCGCTTCAAAAAATACCAGCTCATATTGGGTATTATACCGGGTAAAATACTCTTTATCGTACAACTGGGTTGAAAAGAAGGCGATTTTCATGTAAACAAAAGTAGGGGAAACGGGAGGTGATTGAGCTGATAAAAGTCAACCGGCTACTTGATTTTGATGGCGGGCAACGCTGTGCAATCCGGAGGCAACATTGGGCAAGCCGGTTTGAGGCCTGATAAATATTACAAAGTTGATCTAAACTGCTGGCCATTTACGAGGGTGCATGGGATAAGTATAGCCTGCATATAGGAGGAGCAGGTGAGGACTATGGAAGTACCAGAGGGCATGTATGGAGTAAGTATGGAGTTGGTATGGGATTACTATCTTTTAGTTCTCCTGTTTTTATCGATATTTTTTGAAACATTTCTTTCCGCAATAATTAATCCGATATAAAGGCCAATTGAAAATGTACCAATAATCAAAAAAGTTATTAATAAGGTAAATGCATGGTCAAACTCAGCACTTTTGGGAAGCGCTTTTCGCAGGTCTTCAAAATATTTGAAGGTTAAAGAGTAGGAGAATAACGCAAGCGTTAAAAACGGAGCTTTTTCAAGTGTAAGCAACTTGTTTTTCATACATTATTAAATGAAATGTTTAAACCTCCCATTCAGGTTATTTAAACTTTTCATCTAATAACCAAAAAAGTAACACCTCATTAATTAGAATGGGTAATTAATGATTGCAAGCTTTTTTACAAACTATTTTAACACACAGAAATTGGAATCATAAAAATAACTAACACACATTAGTTGATCAAATTTTTTAATGCTTCTTGATTACGATTAACATACCTCCCCCAATACTTATCTTTGCCGTCCTTCTATCTCACCTTATCGGGATGGGGGAAAAGACTAAAACTTAAGGATATGTTCAACAAACGGGTAAAAGTTAAAGATCTGCTGGCCAGCGAAGCAACCGGTCAGGAAGTTACAGTAATGGGTTGGGTACGCGGTTTTCGCAATAATCAGTTCATAGCCATAAACGACGGTAGCACCAATAGCAATATTCAGGTAGTAGTTGATTTGGCCATGCTCGATGAGGCTACCCAAAAGCGCATCACTACAAGCGCCTCAATAAAAGCCACCGGTACACTGATCGCTTCGCAGGGTAAAGGACAGAAAGTGGAAGTTAAAGCCACAGCCGTTGAAATTCTGGGCGACAGCGATCCTGAAAAATATCCGTTGCAATTAAAAAACCGGCCCAGTCTGGAATATTTGCGCGAAATAGCCCACCTGCGTTTTCGTACAAACACCTTTGGCGCGGTATTCAGGGTACGCCATGCGTTGGCATTTGCCATTCATAAATTCTTTAATGAAAAGGCATTTGTATATATGCATACGCCCATTGTTACGGCCAGTGATGCCGAAGGGGCCGGAGAAATGTTCCGTGTTACCACCCTGCCGTTCGACAATCCACCCCGGAACGAAGATGGCAGCATTAATTTTAAAGAAGATTTTTTTGGCAAGAGTACCAATTTAACTGTAAGCGGGCAGCTCGAAGGCGAGCTGGCAGCTATGGCGTTTAGTGAGATATATACTTTTGGTCCCACCTTCAGGGCCGAAAACTCCAATACAGCGCGCCACCTGGCCGAATTCTGGATGATTGAGCCTGAAATGGCTTTTTATGACCTGGAAGATAATATGAACCTGGCCGAAGAGTTCATTAAATATATTATCAGGCATGCGATGGAAAACAATCGCGAAGACCTGGAGTTTCTGGCTCAACGGCTGGCCGAAGAAGAAAAACAACTGCCCCAGGACAAACGCAGCGAAATGAGCCTGATTGAAAAGCTTGAGTTTGTACTGAACAACAGTTTCGAACGCATTACCTATACTGAAGCGATAGATATTTTGCTGAACTCCCCGGCATATAAGAAAAAGAAATTCCAGTACGAAGTGAAATGGGGCATCGATATGCAAAGTGAGCATGAGCGTTACCTGGTCGAAAAACATTTTAAAAAACCGGTGATCGTTACAGGCTATCCCAAAGCCATTAAAGCATTTTACATGCGCCAGAACGACGATGGCAAAACCGTGGCCGCTATGGATATTCTGGCCCCGGGCATCGGTGAAATTGTTGGTGGCTCACAAAGGGAAGAACGCCTCGATAAGCTTACCGAACGCATGAAAGAAATGCATATTCCGGCTGAAGAAATGTGGTGGTACCTCGATACCCGCCGCTTTGGTACAGTACCCCACGCCGGTTTTGGTTTGGGCTTTGAGCGGATGGTGCTGTTTGTAACCGGCATGACAAATATTCGTGATGTGATAGCGTTCCCCCGCACACCGAAAAATGCAGAATTTTAGTTGATAAGTTAATAAGTTGACAAGTTAACCGGTTAACCCGCTAACTTGTCAACTTTTCAACCAGTCAACTGATCAACTTTATTCATGTATCGAAACAATTGGTATATGTGAATGGGTCACCAGCTCGCGGCTACGGCTTTTATGAAACAGGTTGTCGATAAGCCGGTGCTTTTTAGGAATAACAATTACCATATCAAGGTTATTTTGTTCGGCAAACTCATTAATACCTTCCACCACATCTTTTTTATTCAGGAAAAAATAAATGGGTTTTATATCCTGCAACATGGCATCGAGGTAGGCCGATTCAAGAATGGTTTCATCTTTATAATGTTTATCGTCATCATTATAATGAACGTTCAGCACATATAATTCGGCTCCGAATTCGTTTACCATGTCCTTTATATAATCAACGGGTATCGATTCCACCACATCTTTAAAGTCGCAGGCCAGTCCTATTTTCTTTATTCCATGATAGGTAGTGCCGGGTGGCACAACAATTACAGGATATTTCAGGTGACGGATAGCCGTTAATGTGGTACTGCCCATGATCAGTCGTTCGAGCCCCGTACTTCCATGGCTGCCCATAATTACCGCCAGGGGTTGAACCGATTTACATAACTCTTCCAGTTCATCGATGGTATCGCCCAGCCGCGCTTCGGTAAAAATTTCAAGCTGGCCCGAAGTGATATGCATAATATTCATTTTCATTTCCTCAAGCCGCTCTTCACTTGTTCGTTTTACTTCTTCAATTGATATAGTAGATACAGGTGAAACGGGCGCATCTGTATATGATACCGGTATATTGTACACGTGTAGCAATACAATACCGGCATTAATGGCCTGTGCCATGTCAACCGCATAATTCAATGCATTGACCGAAACAGACGAAAAATCGGTAGGAACTACCAGTGTTTTCATGTTTTATTTTTTTGATGATTGAATGTACTGATTGCTTTTATGTTTTTGGGTGACATCTGTCATTGCCACCAATGATCTCAGTAAATATGGAAAAATTGTGCCACTGCGTCTTATATTCAAAACCAAAGAAGTATGGCTGAAATTAACATCCCCGCCAGCGCCGGTGACAAACCCGGCGTACGCAGAAGCAAAAAACAAAGTACCCGCGTTGATTTAACGCCAATGGTTGACCTGGGGTTTTTATTAATAACATTTTTCATCTTTACCACCACCATGTCGACGCCCAAAGCAATGAAATTAATAATGCCGGCAGATGGAACCGGCACCAATGTGGGCATGAGTACTGCTTTAACTGTGGTGCCGCTTAAAGAGAACAAAATTTTTTATTATCATGGCGAACTGGGCGAGGCCTTAAAAACAGGTACGTTTGGGGTAACCTCCTATTCGGTAAACGACGGCCTGGGACAAATTATCCGTAACAAGCAGGCTGCGCTCGACAAAATGCAACCCGGCAAACGCGATGATCTTATGTTAATGGTAAAACCTATGCCCGAATCGAATTATCAGAACCTGGTAAATGTTATCGATGAAGTTTTAATCAACGATGTTAAGCATTATGCTGTTATGGATGTAACCGAGCCTGAGAAAGAAGCTGTAGCTCACAGGTAAATTAGCATGTTTACAGGGATATATTCATGCTCTTTAACGTTTCTTCAAGCGAATGAGGGGATAACTGTAATTCATTTAAGCTGTCGGCAGGGTTCAGATAGTGAATTGCTTTTAAACCCTGGATGTTGTCTTTATTAATTGGAAGCGGTAATTTGAGCAGGGCGCCAATATAAATAACAACCTGTAACAGGGCCAGTGGAACAGGAATAAATAATATGTGCCTGTTATGTATACGTGCAACAACTTTAAAAAACGATCGATAGGTTAATTGCTCTCTGTTAGAAAGAATAAAATGTCCGGTTAAATTACGATCGATTATTGTTTTTACAGCTTTCAAAACATCGTCGATAGCAAAAATTTGTAGTGTTTGCTGCCCATTACCAATCAGGGGAATTATTCTTTTTGATAATGCGTATTGTAACAAGCGCCGGAACAGGCCGCCATTGCCTATTACAAGACTGCATTTTAATACTACATCGGTTTGCGTATCAAAAAGTGTTTCTATAATAAACTTACTTTTGCCATAGGCCGAAATTGCCTGAGCATGTGCAGATACAGTTGAAAAGAAAATAATTTTTTTTACCCCGTTAATACGTGCGCAGTTGATTAATGATTTTGTTCCTTCATAATTTAACTGTTCTGCCTGCGCATTAACATCCGACGGTATAAATGCGCAATGAATTAAAATATCAACCCCCGCAAGCAGTTTGGGAGCGGGTTGTTGTTGAAGGTCAAAAAAGCGTTTTTCGAAAAACGTTTGTTCAAAAGAAGAACTTCTTACCAATGCAATTACCGGGTAACTGCAATCATAAAAGTATTGTAATAATGAATATCCTATAAAACCATTAGCGCCCGTTATGGCAATAACCGGTTTATTCATTTTGTAAAACGTTTAATGCAGTATTATGTGCGTTGGCCATTAATGTAAAGGTTATACCTTTCGCAGGTAAATATCTGAATCCTGAGCTATCTGCAACAAATACATTTTTTGTTAAAGATAAACGTCCGTTTGGTTGAAGGGTAAATAAAACTTCTTTTGTTGAAAAAGGTAAACTGCCTGCATAATGAGCGCTGGCGCCAAAACCCGGTTTTATTTTTTTAATTGGCCAGCATCCCAGTGTGCGAAACACCTGTGAAAATAATTTTTCTCTTTGTTGAATCGCTTTTGTTTCTTCAAAGTCCTGCTCGTAATGCGCATATAATACATCGCCGGTTAAATTACCGGGTTCAGGTCGCAATTGAATATATTTTGACTTTGCGGGTTTATCGGGATGATGAACACCTGCAATAACAATGGCTGGCATGAGATACTGCATTAGTTTTAAAGCATCTCTAAAATTCAATGGCACTTCTTTTATAGCGCGGTAAAGCAATAATGAACTATAGGAATACAATGATGCCATAGCTACATTTGAATTGGTATTATTGCTGTCGTGAAAAAGTGACAACTGCGCTGTACTGGTTCGTTTTGGCGAACCGGGTTTGCCCAATCGTTTCCAAAGCAAACAGGTGGTATATGAATACGGGTTACAAAGCAAAGGCAAATTATGGTTCTGTTTTTTAAATGATCGCATGACTATACGGGCGGTTCCTAATACGCTACCTGCAATGATCAGTTTTTTAGCCTTAATAGTAATCGGCTCATTTGTATTAATTATAAAGCCTGATACATAAACAATGTTTTCCCTTTCTTCAAACGAGGTAACCAAAATGCCTGATTGGTAGGCAAAGTTGCCGGCTTTTTTAAGTTCATCAATGGTAACAGAAGGGCGCCAGGCCGATAATCCCTGATTATGGTAAAAATCCATATCGGAATAATCTGTTGCTTTTCGATGATCTTTATTGGCGGTAAGTAAAGCGAGAGCCGGGATGCCGAGGGAAAAATTTTTCTGCCGGATCGCGAATTGTTGTTTTCGGTAGTGTTCAAGAATAAGGCGTGCATTATCATCAACACAAATTGCCGGTTGAAGGTTTTCAATACCGGGCATCGTATAAGCTTCGATATCATCCGGTGTATAAGAAACGCCTATTCTGTTTGCTATTACCTGATAGGCATTGTTTATAAAAGAGGGCTGCAAATGTGCTTTTTCCAGTTCGGCATTTGAAAACGTGCAGCATCCTAATCCCCACGCACTTCCTAATCCGCCATAGGCCAGGCTTTCAAAAGGAAAAAAGCTGCTTGTTTGGTAAGGAAGTAATTCATGTACTCTGTCAATTATATATTTTCTTGCTGGCGTTAACTGGCTTCCGGTTTTTGTAGGTCCCCAATCTATTCCTTCGAAATTTTTTCCCAAAAAAATATCTTCCTGACTTCTGTGAGTTGTTCTGATATTATGAAAGTTAAACGTATCATTAATAGGGTCGGGCTGGTTGTATGTAAATCCGGCGTCTATTAATAAAGTTTTCCATCCTGCTTCTGTTATTGTTTGTGCGCACATGGCTCCTGCAGGCCCTGACCCGATAATGATACAGTCGAACAGTGTTTCTTTTAAATAAACCATAATAATATTTTACCAATCACCATTTTCACACTTGCTTTTACCAGGCGGAATAACAGATAAAAAATATAAAGTACCGACCGTTTGGTTGGTAAAAAAGCATCATTATAATCACGCTGGGTTTCAAGGACGGCCAGCATAATAAAAATCCGTTTACGAACAGGGTGGTATTGATCGCCAATTGCCATTGCTGCATCAATAAATTTCAAAGCCCATGGATGCTTAATACAAAATTCCCAGACCCTTTTTTGTCTTGCATTAAATTCGATGTGTAATTTTTGTATGGCTTCATTATACAATCTTATTACCACGGCAGTTGGTGTTCGATTAGTGAGGTAATAGGAAAGTAAGTAAGCTTCGTTATCGGTAGCCTTTTTCATTTATTTTCAATGGATTCTTTATTGTTCAGGTCTTTGGCATTATTGAGTGCATCTTTCCGAACAATTTCTGTAAACAGCTGCTCCAGCTTACGTATGCGGGAATATAATTTTAACGCCACAAACCAAAAGATAAGAATGCTCAGGTAAAAGATCAGGTCGGCGCCACGCCCTACGCCCAGCGTATTGGCAATAATATTGGTTGCACCGGGCCAAAGAACAAACACAATTGCAGCGGCGATCATTAAAAAAAGCAATATTATATCGAGTAATCGCTTTTTCAGTCGTATTAAAAAATACAGGCCTATAAAAATAAAGCCTGTTACCAAAACCAGTTGAATGCCGCTCATTTAAAAAGTTTATGTAAAACTAAATCAAATAATACTTTAATGCTGTCGTGGCCTGCCTGCCCTTTTTGTTTTGAGTAATCGGTATATTTTATTAATACCGGTACCTCTTTATACCGCAATTGATGCTTTTTAATTTCGAATAATATTTCCGAGGCATGCGCCATGCGGTTTTCGGTAAGATCGATTTTTTCAAGAGCTGTTTTATTCAGCGCTCTCAATCCGTTATGGGCATCGCTGAGCAATACCCCGGAAAGTAAAAAATTAATAAACCGGGCCGTTTGCAGTACCATTTTTTTTGAAAAGGCAAGCCGGGTTTGGCTTTCGGACAAAAACCTCGATCCCAGCACAATATCGGCCTGGTTTTGCACAATAGGGGCAATTAAACCAGCCACATCTTCGGCGCTATGCTGGCCGTCGGCATCGAATGTAATAACAATATCAGCATCCAGTTTTCTGGCATACAAAAATCCTGTTTGTAAAGCAGCTCCCTGCCCAAGATTGGCGCGGTGTCGTAAAACGGTAACAGGAAAATCGGCTATGCTTTTTCGTATTGGTTCTGCTGATCCGTCATCGACAATAATTATTGCATTAACAACTTTTAACAGCGACGCAATAACATTCCGTATTACCTGTGCTTCGTTGTATACAGGTATTATGGCAACTATTTTTTTATCGGCAGTTTGTGATAACAGGGTTATTATATTTTAACAGTGATAGAACTGTACCCGGATTCATTTAGAAGTAGTTGTGTCAGGATTAATAAAGTACGAATAAAAATTCAATGGGCCGATGCGGGTTTCTTCTATTACTTCATGCTTTTCAGTAAAGGGTTTATAAAATGAGGAAGGGTTTCCTTTAAAAATCGCAATCAATCTAACAGGTCGGTCTGAATATACTGTATCATTTAATTTAGTTGTTTCGAACAAAGCTTTTCCGCCCGATAAAACCGCCCGATTAGCCAGTGTTGTATTTGCTGTAACCACAACATCAATACCTTTCGTTTTATTTTCTTTGATAACTTCATCAATATAAGCCGTCATTCTATGGGATAATGCTATATGTGAAAAGTTTCTCTGGCCAAATATATACTTCTTTCCCAGAAAATAAATGCTGTGCAAAAAACCTATCGAAAACACCAGTAAGAATAACCATTGCAGCAATTTTTTGAGTTTAAAAGAAACTTTCTGGTTCACATACAACCATTTCGCGGTAATGATAACTATAAATAACTCAATTAAAATAAAATAACGGTCTTCGCTAAGATACGTCCATACAGCTTGCCTGGGAGGAGCATAATAAGCACTATGTGTTAGCGACATGTAGGCGAGTGCGCCGAATATCGCCAATCCTGTAAGTCCGGCTATCAGTATAAAAGTCTGCCAGGCAGAAGCGGCCAGCCATTTTCTTCTAAAAGAAAAAAACAGGAACCAACCTGACAAAATGTTAATCAAAACGAGGTTTATCCATTTCATTACCTCCATCCAGGTAATAAAAGTAACTCCTGTAAATGAACTAAGCTGCAATGCATAAAATTCTGTGTTTATAAAAGCCGAAAATAATATGGGATACAGCTTTAATAAATTTGACCAGAAAATACCACTTTCACCCATTGGTACATAGTCTACATTTGTTCCATACGGTTTTTGTAAGGCGAGTAAAGCTATAGTACTTATAATACCGGCAGCAAGTATTATTGATCCATAAAGTAACAATCGCTTATTTTTTTTCATCCATCCATTCCATATAAAAAAAGCAGGGATCACAAATGTTACGGGAATGTACACGTATCTGAACCAGGCAGGAATAAAATTTAAAAAAGCCAGCAATATCAGGGTAGGTACAGCCTTTTCTTTTTTAATCAATTCAATTGAAAAATAACTGCTGTAAATGCTCAGCACCAGCGTAATTAAATCAGTGGGCGTTGACTGGGTTATGTAAGTGGGTATTAATGAACTATTAAATAGCAGTAGCAAATTGCTCAGATATAACGGAAAACCGAGCTGGTTGAATAATTTTCGCAGAATTATAATAAACAATATAATGAAAATAAAGTCGATTATTAAACAACTCATGTCAATATCATTCACCAGCTTATAAATAATCCCAAATACTACTGAATAGCCCGGCGGCCAGCCAACCAGGGGCTCATAATATTCTTTCGTTAAATTGTTTGCATGAACCTGTTTGATGGTGAGCCCATGTCCCTCAACAAAATTTTTTCCGGCTATTGCCTGAAAAAGCTTGTCACTATCTACATGATAATAAACATAGGTTAAAAGTAGTTTAATACAAATTGCCAATATAAAACAACATAGGGAAACATCTTTACGGGAAAGAAAATACTGAAATTGTTTAATACCCGAAGCCACAGACGTGAAATTGCTCTTGTCGGAAATAGCTGATAGCGACATGGTGGTTAATAAGCTTTATTAAAAGAATGAAATTTGTGTTCGCAGTTCTTCTTTTGAAAAAAATAATGCAGAATATTATTGAAAAGGTCTTTGTTTAAGTTCACCCGGGAACTCATCGATATAAAGTTTCGGTTAGGCATTTGCAATTGATAAAATTACATTATTTGATTTATCCTGTTCCACAATTTATTTTGCAAATTTTGCTGCCATTACCATGTTTCGTATATTGTAATTTACTTCCTGCAAGGAATATCAGGGTAATTGATTGTATTAACCGTTAAAAAAAATTTATGGCAATACCGGTAGTAAACCTGGCCGACTTTTTATCAGGCGATCCTCAATTAAAACAAGCCTTCGTAAATCAACTCGGAAAAGCGTATGAAGATGTTGGTTTTGTGGCAGTAAAAAATCATGGCATTCCCGATGAACTAATCGCCGACCTGTACAAATATGTGCAACAGTTTTTTGCCCTTCCCGGCGATACAAAAAGGCAATATGAAATTCCCGGTTTGGCCGGCCAGCGCGGATATACTTCTTTTGGTAAAGAACATGCAAAAGGCAGCGATGCACCAGACCTGAAAGAGTTTTTTCAGTTCGGACAAATTGTAGAAGATAATGACCCGGTTAAAAGTGAATATCCCGATAATGTGCAGGTAAAAGATGTTGCTGCTTTTAATTCAACATTCACCAAAGCCTACAAAGGATTTGAAAAATCAGGCAAAGCTTTATTGCAGGCCATTGCCTTGTACCTTGGGTTAGATGAACATTATTTTGATAAACACATTCATAATGGCAATTCAATTTTAAGGGCCATTCATTATCCGCCCATTACACAGGAGCCCAAATCGGCTATTCGGGCCGAACAGCACGAAGATATTAACCTGATCACCTTGCTGGTAGGCGCTTCGGCCGATGGATTGCAAATTCTAACCAAACAAAACGAATGGGTACCCGTAACCTCATTGCCCGAACAAATAGTGGTGAATGTAGGCGATATGTTGCAGCGGCTTACCAATAATAAACTGAAGTCAACTACACACAGGGTTGTAAACCCACCCCGTGAAATGTGGAATACCTCAAGATATTCCATTCCCTTCTTCTTACATCCAAAAAGCGAAATGAGCCTGGCATGCCTCGAAAGCTGTATCGATGCTAATCATCCCAAAGCTTACCCCGATGCTACGGCCGGCGAATACCTTGATGAACGACTAAGAGAAATAGGACTTAAAAAGTAATTACTTGTAAAAGAGCCGATTATAGTCGGCTCTTTTATTTAACTCCTACTTAACGGAATGGATATTACTTTAGTTGTGTCAATTGATCATTCAAAGAAAATGACACCGGAGTGGCCAGACATAAAATAATTATCTCAGTAGGAAAATAATTAATGTATGGTGCTCTTCGTTCTTAAACAACCCATCGAAAACTGCAAAAACCAATCAAATGAAAAGAAATGTACTTTATAACTTATTGTTATTGCCGCTGGCTATGCTTATAGCCACCTGGAGTATGTCGCAAACAGGGTTGGTTCAGGATCAAAATCCTAACTACCTCATCAGCGAAGCAAAATATACCCAAATGGCCGACTCGTTAAACAGTCTGCACGGAACTACACCTCAGGAAACCTATAAAGCCATCGACTGGCTGGCCGACCGCCGCGAAGCGCGCGAACAACGCCGGGCTTTCCGCCGCGAACTGCGCCTCGAAAGAGCCCGCTACGGCTGGTATTACAACGACTACAGTAATTATTACCCCGGTTACTACGGTAACTATAACTACTATTACCATCCCTATCATAATTACCACTATGGTTATGGATGGAGCCGGAATAACTACTGGAACCTGGTTCCGCTGGCAGCTTCTGTTGGCTGGTGGTTAACCCGTTAATAAAAATGCCTGTCAACATTCAGGAATGCACAATTGTATAATGTGCTACATAAATGCCAAAGTGCAAATACCATATTTCAAGTTATCATATCCCTTTAAAAGTATCACAATGAAAAAAATTTTCATCGCTGTTATGGCCCTGATGGTTATAACATTGGGTGCCTGTTCGCATAAAGTAACCCGTATTGATCCCGGTGAACAGGTTGATTTAAGTGGCCGCTGGAATAATACCGATTCACGCCTTGTTGCCGAAGAAATGATTCAAACAATTTTACGCGAAAAATGGGTGGGCGATCACCAGGAAGCGCATGGCGGACAAAAACCTGTAGTCATTGTTGGCTTCGTAACCAATAAAAGCCATGAGCATATCGAGGCCGAAACTTTTGTAAAAGATGTTGAATCGTCTTTTATTAAATCGGGCCGTGTAAGGCTGGTGCAGGGTGGCAAAAAAAGAGATGAACTGCGTGCCGAAAAAGCCGACCAGCAAACCAACGCATCTGTATCGAGCATGAAAAAATTTGGCCTTGAACAAGGCGCCGATTATATTCTGCAAGGTTCTATTAACTCCATCGTTGATTCGCAAAAACGCCGTAAAGTGGTGTATTATCAGGTTGATCTGGAGCTCACCAACATTCAAAGCAATGAAGTGGTTTGGATAGGTGATAAAAAGATAGCCAAATACGTGAAAAATTAATTTGTTCTATCTACCGTATCCGTAATATACCTGGCATGGCTTTATCATCACACCATATGATAAGGGCGATAGCTGTTGTGTTACTGATGTTCCTGTTGTTCTCCTGCGCAACGTATAATAATCGCATAGGTAACTATTACGAACAGGTTGTTAATAACCAATACGAAAAAGCCTTTACGTCGCTTGATCATAATAAGCTGTTGACACGCAAACGCAACCGCTTGTTATACCTGTTCGAAAAGGGGAAAATGGCGCATCTGCTCAAACAATACGACAGCAGCAACCTTTATTTTAACGAAGCAGATCTGTTTATCGAAGATGCACGCACTTCGGCTAAAGATGTGGCATTGGGTACTTTACTGAACCCTATGATGGAAACCTATAAAGGCGAAGATTTTGAAAAATTCATGGTGCATTATTACAAAGCCCTGAATTATCTGAGCCTGGGACAACCCAGCGAAGCAATGGTTGAAGCGCGCCGCATTTCACTAACCAGTTATGCGCAGCAGGATAAAACCGGCAATAGTGCCAACCGTTATTCGGATGATGCATTTTCGCAAATGCTGCAGGGCATTATTTATGAACAGAGCGGCGATATGAACAACGCTTTTATATCGTACCGCAGTGCAACCGATTTGTTTTTAAAGAACAACAAAACCTGGTATGGGGTAGGGCTGCCCGATCAGCTTAAAAAAGATGTATTGCGCACCGCTGCTGCCAATGGTTTTTTAGATGAAGTTCAACACTATTCGCAACTGCTTAATACCTCTCCGCAACCTGATCAAAAATCGCCGGGCGGTGAACTGATCATCTTCTGGGAAAACGGCCTGGCGCCAGTTAAGCAGGAACAGAACCTGGTATTTGCGCTTAATAAAGATGGGGTGGGGAATTTTATTTTTACCGATGAATCGGGTTCCGTGAATGTGCCTTTTATTTTCGATAATAACTTTAATAAGGATAATATAAAGGCCGAAGAACTGCGGTCGCTTCGTGTTGCGTTTCCCAAATATCTTGAACAGCCGCTGTTTTATACCAATGGATCTGTTTCGGTAAATAATACAACATACAATTTTGAAAACGCCGAAAACATCAATGACCTCGCGTTTGCCACGTTGAAAGAAAGATTTCTGAAAGAAATGACCAAAACGTTGAGCCGGCTGGCCATTAAAAAGCTGGCCGAAGTTGCGGCTCGTCCTAAAAGCGACGATAAGAATAAGAACGAAAAAGAGGCGATGGCCCTGGCCATTCAAATGTTTAGTTTGGCTTCGGAAAAGGCCGATACCCGAAACTGGCAAAGCCTGCCGCATACTATATTATATACCCGCATTCCTTTGCAAAAAGGCACCAATGAGGTGCAGCTGAACTTTTCGGCCGCGGGGCCAGGCCAAAACAAACCTGTTAAGTTGACCGTAGAAGGCAATGGTGGTTTGCAGGTGCAGAATATTTGCACGCTGCGGTAACCAGGCCCGCTTATTCTTTTACCTCCCTCTATAAATTTCTGATTTTGGGATTTTGAGATTTATTGATTTAAATCCCGAAATTCCAAAATTTCGAAATCTCAAAATCATTTAATCTGCATCTGGAATAAAACAACCATGAACTCTTCAATCTCATGGTTGAAGTGAGCGAGTTCACACGTGATCTCATAAACTTCATGGTTGATTGGTGCAATCTCATACATGAACCGTTCCATCTCATGGTTACATGGTTCAATTTCATACATGAACCGTTCCATCTCATGGTTACATGGTTCAATCTCATACATGAATCGTTCCATTTCATGGTTACCTGGTACAACTTCATACATGAACCGTTCCATCTCATGGTTACATGGTTCAATCTCATACATGAACCGTTTCATCTCATGGTTACATGGTTCAATTTCAAACATGAACCGTCACATCTCATGGTTACATGGTTCAACCTCATACATGAACCGTTCCATTTCATGGTTACCTGGTTCAATCTCATACATGAACCGTTTCATCTCATGGTTACATGGTTCAATTTCATACATAAACCGTTCACCATCATGGTTACTTTGTACACTCTCATACATGAGCCGTTCAACTCATGATTGATTGGTGCAATCTTATGACTAAACCGTTCCATCTTATGGTTGAAATCCCCAAATCTCAGAAATCCCGAAATCCGGAAATCTCAGTCGGCGCCGTTTACCCTCGTTTTTTAGCCGTTCATACAATCAATATTTATTCCCTATTAACCTGTCTTGATCCTAAGCTGTTGATAATTAGTGCTTTCTGGTAAAGCTCATTAGCAACTAATGAATATTACCATAATTAAAATGGTACTATGTGTTGCATAGTACTAAAATCCACCCTATATTTGTGTTGTGAAAGGGAATAAACAACCGGTTTCACAGTAGCCATGACAATTCAAATAAGTATAGCCATTTTACTTGCCCTGTTTGTTCTCGTAGGTGCAAAAAAGATGCACCGGCAAACAGGGCACCCCGCAGAGGTGGTGATTGTTGCAGGTAAACCATATACCTGGGTGGGCGCAAAAGATAATCGTGATACCTTAGTATTAATGGCGTCGGAACAAACTGCCAATAAAGTGATCATCAGGGGTGGTAGCAACAATGAAACTTTTGACAATATTTTCAGAGAAGTAGGTTTAGACCGTCTTATCGAAGAAGGTGAATCATTATCCGAAGAAGGAACATCAGCAAATAATTATATAACCAGAAATACCGAACAGACCGTATTGGTGTCTGTAAAATGAATAGCCATGAATATCGAGAACACCCAAAGTCAGATGCGGAAAGGGATACTGGAATTTTGCATTCTTTCTATCATTCGCCGCGGGGAAGCTTACCCGAGTGATATTGTGGATGAAATGAGAGGAGCAAATCTCCAGATCCTGGAGGGTACCCTTTACCCCCTGCTCACCCGGTTGAAAAATGCTGAAATGCTAACTTACCGATGGGTAGAAAGTAACTCGGGTCCTCCCCGCAAATACTTTTCGCTGACACCTAAAGGCGAAGAGTTTTTTAAAGAGCTTGAAACAACCTGGAACGAGCTGGCCAATGCGGTGAATACGCTGGCCAGTAAACGCGGATCGCTTGTTTCGAGTCCGGGCAACAATAGCTCGCCCGAAAGCACCGAATATCCTTCAGAAACAACCCAACCCAACAACTAAACTTCAACCAACAAATATTATTCACCATGAAAAAGGTCATAAATATAAATTTCCAGGGCAGGGTTATTCCAATAGAGGAAACTGCTTACGATATTTTAAAACAATATGTTGAAAGTTTACGAAGGTACTTTGCGAATGAAGATGGCCGTGATGAAATTATCAACGACATCGAAAGCCGCATTGCCGAATTGTTTTCTGAAAGATTGAAAAAAGGCAGCACCTGCATTACCGACGACGATGTACAGGCTGTAATTGCCAGTATGGGCCGTCCTGAAGATTTTGAAGAAGAGAGCGCCCAAACCACCTCTACCGGAGGGGGCATTGGGGCCGGCCCTCAGCAAAGCAGCTCTGCCGGTCAGCAACATTCGCAGCAATCACAAACCGGTTCGTCGTACGGCCCAGGCCGTGGCCGCCTGGTTCGCAATGCCGATGATAAAATTATTGCCGGTGTATGTAGCGGCCTTGCCAATTACTTTCACATCGATCCGGTGATTATGCGAATTATTTTTGTAGTGTTGCTGTTCACCGGTGGATCGGGCTTTTTAGTTTACCTTATTTTGTGGGTGGCAGTTCCTTCGCAATCGATTCAGTCGAACATCACCAAAAGATTGTACCGCAGTGCCGATGATAAAGTAATTGCAGGTGTATGCGGTGGTTTGGCTGCCTACTTCAACATCAGCACCTGGGTGCCGCGTTTAATATTTGCCCTTCCTTTGATCATAGGGTTGTTATCAGGATCATTTAACTGGTTCTGGGGCGATATGGACTTCTGGATCGGACCCAGAGTAGTAACCGGTTCATTAAGCAGCACCTTATTTGTAAGCTATATTGTTTTGTGGATTGCCCTGCCCGTAGCCGTTACAGCAGCTGAAAAATTAGAAATGCGGGGGGAGCGCGTTGATTTGAACTCAATACGTGATACCGTAAAAGGCGACCTCGAGAGTTTCAAATCAAAAGCTCAAAACTGGGGAAATGAAGTAAAACAAACTGCACAGCAATTTGGCGATAAAGCAAAACAATTTGGCCAGAGCGAACACATTAAAACCTTTACAACCGAAGCTTCGGCAACGGCACGTTCGGCAGGCGGTGGTTTGGCGCACATTATAGGCGTATTGTTCAAGGCATTCTTCCTGTTCATTGTTGGTGTAATGGCCCTGGCCCTGTTTGGTGTATTAATGGCGTTTTTGTTTGGCGGCGCCCCCTTGATGTCGTTTAAAGAATTTTTCCTTGATGGCTTCTGGCAAAATTCACTCGCCTGGTTAACCTTATTATTGTTCCTGGGCATACCAATAATTGCGCTGATAACCTGGTTAATTCGCCGCATTATGGGCGTACGCTCTAAAAACCATTACCTCGGTTATGTATTTGGCACCTTATGGTTTATTGGCATAGTAAGCGCTGCTTTGCTCGCTGGTTCAGTATTCCGCAATTTTAAATCGAGAAGTTTTGTTGAAGAAACCGTGCCCATTATACAACCCGCCAATGGAAAAATGTACATTGATGTTGCCAGCAATGATATTAACTATCGTTATTACAGCAACGACTGGTTCGAGTGGGACGGCGACGGCGACTGGCCTTTATACGGATCTAACCTCGATTCATTATTGCTCAACACCGTACGGGTAGATGTTGTAAAAAGCAACGACAACAATTTTCATGTAACAAAAGTGAAATTCAGCCGTGGTAATGATCAGGTTGTAGCCCGGAATCTTGCCGAAAAGATCAGCTTTCAAACAACACAAAACGATAGCATATTAATGTTGCCCAAAGGCTTCGCTATCAGCAAAATTGAAAAGTTCAGAAATCAGCAGGTGTTGATGATACTGCAGGTGCCGGTAGGTAAAAGGTTTTTCTTAGATCAAAGTGTTAAGCATTACAACTGGTTCGATGTTCGCTACAACCGCCGTGGTGGATTTGAAATTGATGATAACTGGAACCATACCTATTGGGTTGATTCGGGCATAGAATATATTATGACACCCGATGGACCAAAACAGGTATCGAAGCTTGATAAGGAAGCATTGAAAAGAGGAGAATATAAGGAAATGGAAAAAGACGAAGATAAAGAAGATGAAAACCGTGAAGAGAATCGCCACGACGATAAGCAAGCCGCACCCCAAAAAGATTCTTCTTCAGGTAAATACCGTTATCACAACAAGCCCGGCAATACAAAAGATACGACCACTGTAAAAAGCACCACCGCTGTATAATAGCATTTAGAGATTTTGGGATTTTGCGATTTCTGGATTTAAATCAAAAAAATCTCAAAATCCCAAAAATCCCAAAATCTCAGTAGTTCTTCCCCGCCGACCTGCTTACTGAATCCCGGCTTGCCGGGAGGAGGCAGCAGGCGGGGTTGAAGTTGGAACAACAGGGGCCCTTTCAAGGGCCCTTATTTTTAATATCGAATATCAAATGTTGAATGAAGAATGTTGAAATTAGAAAGCCGCTGACCGGCACCTTACTTCGAAAATCAACATTTAATATTCATTATTCGATATTTAATACTTTTGCGGCCAACAAAAACTACAAATTGAACATGAAAAACACTCCTTTCACGCAAAAGCACATTGCCCTGGGGGCTAAAATGGCCGAATTTGCCGGGTACAATATGCCTATATCCTATAGCGGCATTAACGACGAACATGCTTCGGTTCGCAATAATGCCGGCATATTTGATGTTAGCCACATGGGGGAGTTTATTTTGAAAGGAGAAAATGCGCTTGATCTTATTCAGCGCGTTACTTCTAACGATGCTTCGAAATTAACTGCCGGAAAAGCCCAATACAGCTGCCTGCCCAACGACCAGGGCGGTATTGTTGACGACCTGCTGGTTTACTGCCTCGAAGAAAACAAAGTATATATGCTGGTGGTAAATGCTTCAAATATTGAAAAAGACTGGAGCTGGATTTCGAAGCACAATACAAAGAATGTGGAAATGCATAACATTTCCGACAAAACCTGTTTACTGGCTATTCAGGGACCCAATGCCACCAAAATACTGCAGCCATTAACGGATATAGATATTCTTAATTTAAAGTACTACACATTTGCCAAAGGCAAATTCGCCGGGATCGATAATGTGGTGATCAGCGCCACAGGTTATACCGGCGCAGGAGGCATTGAGATTTATTTTGAAGATAAAGATGACAATGCCGAAAAAATATGGAATGCGATTTTTGAAATCGGTGGTCCGCTGGGACTGAAGCCTATTGGGCTTGGCGCCCGCGACACCCTTCGCCTTGAAATGGGATTTTGCCTGTACGGAAATGATATCGACGATACCACTTCCCCTTTGGAGGCCGGCCTTGGCTGGATCACCAAATTCACCAAAGATTTTACGGCCCGCCCCATTATTGAAAAACAAAAATCCGCCGGTGTTTCGCGCAAACTGGTTGGTTTTGAAATGATCGATAAAGGAATTCCCCGCCACCATTACGAAATAAAAGATGCAAGCGGTAATATGATTGGTTTTGTAACCTCGGGCACGCAGGCGCCCAGTTTGCAAAAAGCCATCGGAATGGGATATGTAAATACCAGCCATGCAGCACTGGATACTGAAATATATATCGCCGTGCGCGACAAGCAATTGAAAGCTAAAGTGGTTAAATTTCCTTTTGTATAACCCCCGTTTTAGTGAATGGTGAGTGGTGAGCGGTGAGTGGCAGGCTCAGTTGGAGACAGTATTTCAGTTACCCGGGCTCTATTCACCATTCACCACTCACCATTCACATTTTTCTTCGCAGTGTACAATCAGAGGACATATCCCCAAAGTAAGAATTTGCACCCCTAATGTTGAAGCCGTCAACCTGTATCTTGCGCCCGCAATCTGAATCATGAAACTTGCCCCGCTCTGGCGGTATAACCCTACTCTGGCTTACTTATTGCTGCTTTGGGCAAGCGTATCCTAAAAGATGTTTGTGTATGCCTATTATCCATTTAACAACCTTTATTGCCGCGCCAATTGAAAGAGTTTTTGATTTAAGCCGTAGTATTGAACTGCACAAAAAATCAATGTCTGATTACCGCGAAGAAGCGGTGGCAGGTACCACTATAGGATTGATAAAATTGAATGAAACTGTTACCTGGAAAGCAAAACACCTGATGAAAACCCGCGTTTTGCAGGTACAGATAACTGCCATGGAAAGACCCTTCTCTTTCACCGATGAAATGAAAAAAGGCGATTTCAAAAGCATGAAGCACGAACATCATTTCAAAGCCATCGACAATGGCACACTGATGATAGATGTTTTCGCTTACGAAACCCGCTACGGTGGTTTGGGAAGATTGATAAACAACCTGTATGTATTTCCCTATCTCGAAAAATTACTCGAGCAACGCAACCGCGTAATTAAAGAGTATGCCGAAAGCAGCAAGTGGCAGCATGTTCTTGACAATAAACAATAGGCAATAGACAATAAGCAAGTAAAAAACTGGCTACAATTTGCCGATAGCCAATTGGCAATTGTCTATTGATTTAATTACTTTTGCGGTTTATCTGAAATATGTCGAACAGCAAACCTACTCTATACACTTCTCCGTCTCCTGCGTTACTTGATTTATATGATCTTAATAACACAATTGTTGTGATCATTGATGTGTTCAGGGCCACTTCTACTATTGCTACCGCTTTATTCAATGGTGCCAAATGCATTATTCCGGTTGATAGTGTTGCCAAATGCATTGAACTGGGAAAAAAGATCGACGCCATTACTGCCGGCGAACGCGATGGCAAAATTGCCGAAGGCCTTGAGTACGGTAATTCGCCCTTTGAATATTCAAAAGAGTTTATTGGTGGAAAAACATTGGTATTAACAACAACCAATGGAACCAAATTGCTGCACATGGCCCTCGACCGCGGCGCCGGGCATATTATAACCGGTTCATTTCCCAATCTTTCTGCTGTTTGCGATTACCTCGTAAAACAGGGACAACCGGTACTGTTAGGTTGTGCGGCATGGAAAGACCGCGTAAATATGGAAGATATGTTGTTTGCCGGCGCTGTTATTAACCGCGTAAAGCAACAGTTTAGCATTAATTGCGATACTTCGGGCATAGCCGAAACGCTGTACCGCAATGCCAAAAGCGACATGTTTGGTTTTATAAAGGATCAGAATGCCACCCATTACCAGCGACTGATGGGCTTTGGGCTTGAAAAAGATATACGCTATTGCTTAACCCCCGATGTAGCCAATATTCTACCCTTTTATGAAGAAGGTAAACTGGTTGTGCATGACGACACAGCCGGTATATTTTAATTATTTTAAGAATATTTTAGTAAACACATTCGGCATATGCTCTGTTAGTACATATGGGCATTAAGACTGTTGTTTATTGCAATTAACTAAAGGTGCGGTTACCCACGCCCGGTGGTGTAAAAAGCCCGGGGGACTTGATTTTTAACAATATTCATCAACATCAGCCTGTTTTCCTGTTCATTTTGCTGCTGCAGCGATCGATTTGGAACAATTTCTTTTTAAAAGTGACCGTTAAAGGAAATTATGATTGTTATGTAAATAATTTCGTGATATTTGTGCTGCATTCACAACCATGGAATCGAATTTGCATATCCTACACAAAGCCTGATTGTAGATTTTTCAACGAAACAGAGCCGCAGCAGTAAGAAAAAATGGAAGAACGGAGGGGGAAGCAGGCAAAAAAGTAACCCATGAACCCTGATTTAATGTTGATCCGGGTTAAAAAGTGACAGAAAAGCGGGATAGGCCCCAAAAATTTTTGCTTTTTGTAAATTTGGCGTATTATTGTGATTGGAATAGGGCTGATAAGTCATACCCGATACTCACAAAGCTCATCAGTTTATCTCATTCCACGCATATAAACTCATTTCAATTTTTTTTCAAACGAATTTTCAACGAACAAGGTTTGCTCGTCTGATTAGGTGTTAACTCACAAGTTATTTTATGTATGACATTATGCAATTGAACGACATGCTCGTTCCAGAACTGTTAGATATTGCTGAACAGTTAAAAATACCCAATGCGAAAAAGTTAGATAAACTGGAACTCGTATATAAAATCCTCGATAGACAGGCTATTATGGCCAGTGCTACGAAAAACGGTACTTCTGATGATAAAGGTAAACGTAAACGCATTGTAAAAACCACTACAGCTAACGCTACTGAAGAGGCTGATGTAGTAAGCGGTGATGAAAAACCAGTTCGCAAAGAGCTGAAGAAAGAAGCGCCGAAAAAGAAAGTGGTTGAAAAACCTGCACCTGCGCGTAAGGGGCGTAAAAAACCAGAGCCTGAAGAAGAAGAGGAAGAGGAATCAACGCCCGTATTACCTCAATTAATGAATGAAGACAATGATGATGAAGATATTGCAGTAATTTCTTCACAGGATGATGAAGAAGAAGAGGAAGAAGATACAAATGAAGTAAATGTACAGGAAAATGAGCGCATTGCAGAGCCGATGCCTGTTGAACAACAGCATAAATCATATCCTCATCGTCGCGAAAGTGCCTTTAACATTGAATTTGACGGCGTTATTATGGCCGAGGGCGTATTGGAAATGATGCCCGATGGATATGGCTTCCTGCGTTCTTCCGACTACAACTATCTCTCTTCTCCCGATGATATTTATGTTTCTCCTTCACAGATCAAATTGTTTGGTTTAAAAACAGGCGACACCATTTACGGAGCTGTTCGTCCTCCCAAAGAAGGTGAAAAATATTTTGCACTGCTGAAAGTAGAAACCATCAATGGCAAACAACCCGAAGATGTACGTGACCGTGTGCCGTTCGATTACCTTACGCCACTGTTCCCATACGAAAAGTTAAACCTGTTTACTGTTCCCAATCAATATAGCACCCGTATCATGGACTTATTTACCCCCATTGGTAAAGGTCAACGCGGATTGATTGTTGCACAGCCTAAAACCGGTAAAACGGTATTACTGAAAGAAGTAGCCAATGCTATTGCCGCCAACCATCCTGAATGTTATTTGATGGTGGTACTGGTTGATGAACGTCCTGAGGAAGTTACCGATATGGAACGCAGCGTACGTGCCGAGGTAATTGCTTCTACCTTCGATGAACCTGCCGAAAAGCACGTTAAAGTGTCGACCATTGCTTTACAAAAGGCAAAACGCCTGGTAGAGTGCGGTCATGATGTTGTTATCTTACTTGACTCAATAACCCGTTTGGCCCGTGCGCACAATACAGTGGCGCCTGCATCGGGTAAAGTATTATCGGGTGGTGTTGAAGCCAACGCCATGCAAAAGCCCAAACAATTCTTTGGTGCTGCCCGTAAAATCGAGAACGGTGGTTCATTAACCATTCTTGCAACTGCATTGATCGATACAGGTTCAAAAATGGATGAAGTGATCTTTGAAGAGTTCAAAGGTACCGGTAACATGGAGTTACAGCTCGATCGCCGCCTGGCCAACAAGCGTGTATTCCCTGCTATTGACCTGGTAGCTTCTTCAACCCGTCGCGACGACCTGTTGCTCGAAAGAGATGTATTGCAACGCATGAACCTGTTGCGCGTATATTTAACCGATATGAATACCGAAGAAGCGATGAATGAATTGCTGAAACGGATGCGCGGTACAAAAGACAACTACGAGTTTCTGGCCAGCATGAACGGCTGACTGGGATCTGCTCCAAGACATAATAAAAAGCCATCACACAAGTGATGGTTTTTTTATGCTACTGCTGTACAATACCTTTCAACCGCTCATTTTTCCAGTAGCCCATAATTTGCCGGGCTGTAGTAGCATCGTGCAGTTCGTATAAATAAAAGGTTTTGGTGGGCACATGAAAACGCCATACTGCAGCTGTTTTTCCGTTAGGGCTGCCATTATCCTGTACGCCCATTAAAACAAGATTTTCGTTATCGAGCCATAATCCATCTTCTACCGAATTGCCGGGGCCCATAAACAACAGCCGTGTTTTTTTACCCGTTTTTCTATCGTATAAGCTTACTTCGGTATCGGGGCCAATTGAACTGCCTATCCAACGACCTTTTTTATCTTTCCTTATATCTACATTATAACTATCCAGGTCGATGAAATAAGAACTGTCGGGCGAGTATTTTAAAAAGCGGCCATAAGCTTCATAATACTTTTTATCGGGCTTGTAGGGCATTGTTAGCAGCGAATCGTCTGTCCAGGTGTTTGTCATCCTGAATTTACTCCAGTCGAACTGCTTTGCCCGTTGTTTGGCGTAGGTCGAAAAACCGGTGGTATTAAATGTATCGATGGTTTCAACAGCAAAAGCTGTATCGATGATTGGCGATTCAATTGAATCTGTTGTTGTGGTTTCGCCGGGCGCTTTTTTATCGCTGCCCGTACAGGAAGCCAGAACAACAGATGCAGTTATAGTGAGGTAAATCAGGTGCTTACGTTTCATATTTAATAGTTTAAGGTAGAGCGAATACAAAGCACAAAGGCATAGAGGTATAAATGCAACGAGGCTCCCCAACCAAGAACATAGAACATAAAACTTATAACTTACAACTACCTTTAGTCATGCATTTAGCTTTTAATGACTGGATAGGGTTTACCGGTGTTTTTATTTTATTACTTGCATACTTACTGAACCTGGCCGGCAAAATTTCAAAAGACGGCCTGCTGTATATTCTTTTAAATATTGCCGGCGCCGGTTTGGCTTGTCTCGCTTCATACCTTATACACTACCTGCCGTTTGTGTTGCTCGAAGCAACCTGGACGCTGGTATCTCTGGCGGCATTGGTGAGGTTTTGGCGCAGGGTGTAATGCTGAGCGTAGTCGAAGCGTTATTCTGCGCCCCTGAGCGCAGTCGAAGGGGCCTTTCGTATTCGATCCTTCGACTGCGCTCAGGATCTTAAATGCATCCTTCGACTACGCTCAGGACTTCACCAGCGCATCAATTTTCTTTGCCAGTTGCCGGTCTTTATCGGTAACAACGTTGCCGGCGCTGTGGGTATTTAACCAGATCTCCACGGTGTTCCAAACATTCGTCCATAACGGATGATGGTCCATTTTTTCGGCTTCCAGCGCCACACGTGTCATAAAAGCAAATGCCTCGGAAAAGTTTTTAAATTCAAACTTCCGGTATAGTTTATCGTTTTCTTCTTTCCACATATGATTAGTTTATGGTTTCTGGTTTATTGTTTTTGGTTGCTCCGCGATTTATAGTCTCTAATACGTTTTAACCTATTAACCTGTTAACTTTTCAACTCCCTTCAACATTCTACATTCGATATTCAACATTCAATATTTAAAAAATCAGGTGTCCTTTATTCTTTATCTTCTCATTCGTTAGTTCCATTACTAACTGCACACCCGAAATCGACTTTACCGATTCCATGATCTGATGCAGAAATGCATCGGGAACGGTATCGCCCTTCATCAGCCATAAAAAGTCAAGATGCCTGAATTCGGGCAACAGGTATTCGCCGTCAAATTGATTATTATATAAATAATGTACCAGGCTATCTACGGGTTCGCGGTATTCAAACACAGAGAAATAGTAGCGGCGGTTTTTTTTGAACAGCTGAATTTCTATATCGTTGTTAATACGAAAATCAAAGTGTAGTAAATGGTTCAGGTTCCAGCTAAACTGGTAACTCTTCAGAGGTGCCACAATACCGATCAGTCGGGTATTGTCGAAAAAATCATTGGCCAGATCATCCAGGTCGAGCTTAAGTTTCATGCCGCTATATTGGCGCAAAGGTATAGCTTAAAATTGAACGTCGCTTTGCTTCGTCTCTTCGCCTCTTTTGTACTTAACCGTTGTTTTATCGCCTTTATTGAACTTCGATAGCGCCTGCATATAGGTTTCGAGCGAAGTAGTATCGTAACTGCCCAGTTGTACAATTATGTCCCCGGTTTGAATACCGGCTTTTTGGGCCGGTCTTCCATCGCTAACGCCATCTACCCGAACGCCGGTACCCGAAAAAGTATAATCGGGCATAATGCCTAAGGTTACATTGAAGCGGGCGGTTGTGCCCGACGATGTTTCACGGGTTTTTTGAAACGCCAGTTTGCCTTTATCGTTGGTTGCATCAATAAGGCTTTCGATATATTTTATCAAAATGGCTTCGCCGGTATAATTGATCTTGTTGTAATCATCGGTAGGCTTATGGTAATCGCTGTGCAAACCGGTAAAGAAAAACAACACAGGTATGCTCTTTAAATAAAACGACGTATGATCACTGGGGCCGGTGCCGCTTGAGTCGAATTTAATATTGAAATATTTTTGTTTGCTGAGTGTAGTAAATACATTGCCCCAGGAAGGTGAAGTGCCATATCCGCCAACGGTGATCGATTTTGTAGTATCGTTCAAACGTCCAACCATATCCATATTAACCATATAGTTTACCGATTGCAGGTTAATGGTAGGATGCTCGGTAAAATATTTTGAACCAAACAAGCCAAGCTCTTCGCCCGAAAAGGCAATAAATGCATAGTTGTTGTTCTTGTCTTTCGACAGCTTTAATATCCTGGCCAGTTCAATCAAAGCGGCTGTTCCGCTTGCGTTGTCATCGGCTCCGTTGTGTATCAGGTGTTCACCGGTGCGAAGCAGAGAATTTCCATCTTCCCCATAACCGAGGTGATCGTAATGCGCGCCGATAATGATCGTACTGGCGGAACCGTTATTAATAAAACCGATAACATTATTGCCGGTTCTTTTTTTATCGCCTATAGAAGTTTTTAAACGAATATCGAGCGTGGCCGATTCATCGGAAAGATACTGCTGGCGTGCTTTTGCGGTAAGGTAAATAACCGGAATAACAACCGGGCGCGAATTGTCTTTACCGTCGAACTGCAGGTGATCGGTTATTGCTGAACTGTTATAAACAAATAAAGCGGTGGCGCCTTTTTCGGCAGCTTTGCCTGCAATGGTTTTTATGGCTTCGGTAAGATCAAAATGCGGGTTTTCTTTGTTTTCTTCTATAATGTCTTTCAGATCATCGAACCAGGGAACGCCTTTTTCTTTTAATGCAGGAGAAACAGCTGCTTCGATGCTTGAATTGGGACTAAACACAAAAGGGAAAAATTCGTCATGTAACTTCAGTTCACGATCGTTTATGTACAACAGTGTAGAAGTGCCTATTTGCTTTCCATCGTATATTTCAAATGGCTGAAACCAGCCCTGTTCGCCCTTAGGCTCAAGACCGGCTTTTTGAAATTGGGTGCTGATGTATTCGCGGGCCAGTTTTTCTCCGTTAGTGCCGGCTCTTCTGCCTTCCAGCTTATCATCTGCCAGATACATAATATGCGTCTGCAGGTTGGTAATCACGGCCTTATCGGCTTTTTTCAATTTCTGGGCAACCGAAGAAAAGGATGCGAACAACAGAACAATCAATAAACGCAAAAACAGGTTCATTGTACTAAATTTTCAGGCTTAGGTGCAAACAAAGGTATAATTAGACAAAGCCTATACCAATAATTGTTTAAAACAGCCATGTTGTAGCTGGTAGACGCAAAAGCACACCGGAAGGATGCAGCAACGCGGGTTTCATCGAATACCCGAAAATTTTAAGCCATTAAAAAGGTTAGAATTAACAATTTATTCTAAAAGGCGGTTTTTAGAATGGGAATGCTATTTAAACAGGTAAATGAATTTGTGTAAGCTATGCGCATTTCTGATGTGTAAACGAACAAAAACAGCTTTATTGTGGCTGATCGTTAATTGTTTATAAAGCAAATAAGCAGGAAATATATGCGCACAAACACGGTATATTAATTTTGGTTTAGATTGGTTTTTTCTTTATTACCTCACATTTTTTCCTTTACTTTTGCAGATTGCCCTTTTTTGAACAGTTGGTCCCGGAAGATCCGGGAGCAGTGGGCAGTTCGCAGTTAACTGTTGATTTTTTAGACAGCCTGAGTATTGGAAACCTGTTAAAAGTGTAGGTTTTCAACTGCAAACTGTTATCTTGAAATTGAACCCGACAACCCTCAATTAGGGATTAGGAAATTTAAAATACAGCATGGCACTACCTCATCTTATTAAGTATGTGTATACCAATGGAACTGACGAAGTGATCCGTAGGGGAAAAAAGATACACGCCATTGGGTATGTAGAACTGGTGGATTATGATGAACTTCTTGACTCTGTAACTTTTAGAGTAAAAGACGACAGCTACAGCACTTACTATAAAGTTAACATACAAAAGTTTAAGGATGCACGCAGCTTATCGGTTCGCTGTGCATGCCCTTATAATTTAGGCGATATCTGCCGCCACGAAGCAGCTGCCCTTATTCAGCTGCAGGAAATGCTGGATAAAAATATGCTGAAGACCGAAGAGGTAGACTACGATCAGAAGCATACCGTAGTGAAGATGAAGTTTATTGACCTGAAAACATTACGGTTGTTATGTTCGCCCGATACCTATTCCGAAGCAGAAAAATACCTTCGTACACAACGTGCCGATATTGAATATGCGCAGGATGAAGCGGTAAAAGCCACGGTAACTATCGATGGCACTCCATGGAAAGTAGTGATACGCAAAAACGAAGAAAGGAATTTTGATACCAGTTGCAATTACGAAGACCGCCAGCATCCGCTGTGTTTACCAAAAGTGATCGTGTTTTTGCAACTGCTGAATGCTTACGGTCCCTATTATTTCGACAGCATACGCAACTGGGATAAAGAAAAAAATAAACTGCTCGAAGCCTATGGTTACCAGTTAAGCGATAACCTCGATGGCAAATTTGAATTCACTTATAAAGACGGCAAACCTTTTTTACGCGTATTGGACTCGTCGATAAAGCGTATTAGTCCGCAGGATGCCAAGGCCCGCCCCAGGCCTGTAATGGCCGAAGTACCGGCTGCAACAGACGCTGCCGAAACCGTTATAGAAGAACCCGAAAAAAATAAGTTTTTACATCGGGTAGGCGTAGTGTTCAATTTTAATCATGATAATTACCCGGGATTTTCAGTAGATGCCATAAGTGGCGAAATAAATGAAGAAGCCACACAGTTCACCGGTAAGATAGAAAAGCTCGACCTCGGAAAGTTTGTTAACATTGATACCTATAGCGATACCGATAAGCAAATGATTCCGCAGCTGCGAAAAATGCAGGATAGCGAAGTAACAAAATACCTTAACCGCAATTCGCCGTTCAGCGGTATCTGGGAAAATATCATTCATCATGAAGAAGATGATTTGCCTGAAGAAACCAAGGCATTGATGGTTGAATACCTTCATCCCAAACTAAAAAAGTTATTTGCCGATATAGCATCCAGTCCGTTTGTGTTTTTCCTGAATGGCAAAAAGCCATTCAAAACCGAACACCTGCATACTGCCGGCATTGTTACCGATTACATTACTCCCTATTTTAAAGTAATAGCCGGAAAAAATAATTATGAAGTTGAATGTTGGGTAAAGCTGAATGGCCAGCATGTGCCGGTTAACGATAACACCATCAACAGCAGCCTGCTTTTCTTTTACAACGATAATTTGTTTTTGTGGGATAAGGCCGAAGATGTAAGCCTCGTTACACAATTTCATGCAAAAGGAAAGCTGGTGTACAGCAAGGCCGACTGGCCCGAACAGTTGCGCAAAATAATATTACCGCTTACCAAAGATTATCATGTTGAGTTTGATGGAACGCTGGTGAGCGAAGTAAAAGACGGCGATCCTGAAAAACGTGTTGTATTGCAGGAAAAGGGCGATTACCTGGTATTTCAGCCTTTTTTCTCTTATAAAGGCTTTGAAACAAAACCTGGTGGCAAAGATGAGCTGGTGATACCCGATTCGGAAAAAGTAATAATCGTTCACCGGAATAAAGAAAAAGAACTGCAGTTTATAAAGAAGCTCGAAGCGCTGCACTCAGGGTTCATCAGACCCGAAGGTGGGCAACAGCTGGCTTTAAAAGGCAGCGATGTATTAAAGAATAACTGGTTCTTTTTGTTTGTTGATGCGATGAAGGAATTGAAGATACCGGTGTTTGGCTTTGATGCATTGAAAAACTTCAGGTTCAATACCGCTCGTCCGCAAACAAAAATTCATATCAGCAGCAATACCGACTGGTTCGATGCGCGCGTGGATATTGTGTTCGGCGATCAGAAAGTAACCATTGCCGATGTTAAAAAAGCACTGGCCAACCGTCAGCAGTTTGTACAACTGAACGACGGTACGCTGGGTATTTTACCCGAAGAATGGATTAAAAAATACTCGCTGTTGTTTAGGGTTGGTGAGGGTAAACAAAATCAGTTGCGCCTTAGCAAATACCACATGAGCGTAATTGATGAGCTGTACGACAACCGCAGTGAAGAAGAGCTGGTATTGAAGCTCGAAGAAAAATACGAGCAGCTGAAAAGCTTTAACAAGATTAAGGAAATTCCGGTTCCCGAGCACCTGCAGCATATATTGCGTCCGTACCAGGAGCATGGTTATCACTGGCTGCATTACCTTAGCGAAATAGGCTGGGGAGGTATACTGGCCGATGATATGGGTTTGGGTAAAACCGTTCAGGCTTTATCGTACCTGCAATATTACCGAACAACCCATGGTAAATTACGCGCACTGGTGGTATGCCCCACCACACTGATGTTTAACTGGGAAAATGAAATTAAAAAATTCACGCCCTCACTTACTTACTATATTCATCATGGTGGCGAAAGAACAAGAGGCAAGGAACAGTTTATGAATGCCGAAATTATTATTACCACCTACGGTACCTTACGCAGCGATATAAAACTGTTGGTTGAAGTACCATTCGATTATATAGTGCTCGATGAATCGCAGGCCATTAAAAACCCAACCAGTAAGGTTACCAAGGCTGCCTGCCTGCTGAACTCGAAAAACCGCATATGCTTAAGTGGTACGCCGCTGCAGAACAATACCTTCGACATATTTGCGCAAATGAACTTCCTGAACCCCGGTATGCTTGGAAGTGTTGAGTTTTTCCGTCAGGAATTTGCTATTCCCATTGATAAATTTGGTGAAGCCGATCGCAAAGACCATTTGCGGAAATTATTATTTCCTTTCATTTTGCGCCGTACGAAGGAACAGGTGGCTAAAGATCTGCCCGATAAAATTGAAACCATTCTGTTTTGCGAAATGGAAAGCGAGCAACAGGCTATTTACGACGCCTATCGCAACGATTTTCGCGATAAGATCATGGGCACCATCGAGCAGCAGGGTATTCAGCGTTCGCAACTGACCATCTTACAGGGTTTGATGAAACTGCGCCAGATATGCGACTCGCCCGCTATCCTGAACGAAACGGAAAAATTTCCCAATCACTCTATAAAGCTCGAAGAATTAGGCCGTGAAATAACAGAGGGTGTAAGCAATCATAAGGCGCTCGTGTTTTCACAGTTCCTCGGTATGCTGGCGTTGATAAAAGAAAAATTAAAAGAGCTGGAAGTTGATTTTGAATATTTCGACGGAAGCACTTCGGCTATAGATAGGGAAAAAGCCATACAACGTTTTCAGAACGACGAAAACTGCCGCGTATTCTTAATTTCGCTCAAAGCCGGTGGTGTGGGTCTGAACCTTACAGCTGCCGACTATGTATACATCGTTGACCCCTGGTGGAACCCTGCCGTAGAGCAACAGGCTATTGACCGTACGCACCGTATTGGTCAAACAAAGAACATATTTGCCTATCGTATGATTTGTAAAGACACAATTGAAGACAAGATACTTTCACTACAGGATAAGAAGCGCATGCTCGCCAAAGATTTGATCACCGATGATGAAGGATTTGTAAAATCGTTGACGAGGGAGGATGTGGAATACCTGTTTAGTTAATCCTGAAGGAGTCCAACCAACATTTTTATTTCCCCGTTACACATTGACTGTCAACTCATCCCCGGGTTGAACTTTTACAGGCTTTGTGTGTTTACACAAGTTTACCGGCAGGGTAACGTCTAAGTTTTATATTGCTAACGTTCATTTACCATACATGAAAAGGATATTTACCCTGCTTATTTTATTATTTGCTTTTGCTACCGCTGGTTTTGCCCAAAAACGAATTTCAGGTACTATACAGGGTAAACTAACCGACACGCTGTTTAAAGATAATCTTGCCGATGCCACCATAACCGTTTTGCATGCAACCGATTCTGCGGTTGTTACGTATACACTGGCCAATGCCAAAGGCGAATTTCAGATTAATAACATCGATGCCGGTACCTACCGCCTGATGATCACCTATCAGGGTTATGCTCCCAGATACAAAAGATTTACTATATCTGCCGATACCACCAATATACAGCTGGGTACCATTTATATGAATAAGAAAGATGTGCTGCTGCAGGAGGTGATTGTAGAAGCTCCACCCATACAGGTTAAAAAAGATACCGTTGAATACAGGGCCGATGCCTTTAAAACAAAACCCAATTCAACAGCCGAAGACCTGTTAAAAAAATTACCCGGCGTGCAGGTCGACAAAGATGGTAACGTAAAAGCGCAGGGTGAGGATATTCAAAAAGTATATGTTGACGGTAAAGAGTTTTTTGGTACCGACCCCAAGCTGGCTACCAGAAATATTACTGCCGATATGATTGAATCGGTGCAGGTGTTCGACGATATGAGCGATCAGGCAAAGTTTACGCGTATCGACGATGGCAGCCGCTCCAAAACGCTTAACATTAAATTAAAGAAAGATAAACGCAAAGGCTACTTCGGCCGCTTTATTGCCGGTGCCGGCGATAACGATCGCTACCAGGCCAGCGCCATGTTTAACCGCTTCGACAACGATCGCCGCATTTCGATTTTGGCCGGTTCAAATAATCTGAACAAACAAAGCTTTTCGTTTAACGACATAGTAAGTACCATGGGCGGTTATGGATCACGTGGTAACGGTGGCGGAGGCGGTGGATTCGGAGGTGGAGGTGGTGGCGGAGGAAACCGTGGTGGGGGCGGTGGCCGCGGCGGACAGGGATCATCGGGCTTTAGCAGTTTTGGCAGCAGCAATACCGGTATAACACAGGCTACCAATGCCGGTATAAATTATACCGATAAATTGGGCAGTAAAATTGATTTAACCGCCAGCTACTTTTTTTCGAACAGCGAAAACAAAAAACAACAGCAAAGCTTAACGCAGCAATCATGGGACGATTCGCTGGTATTACGCAACGAAGACATGAGCTCCGTGACCAAAAACCTGAACCACCGGTTTAATTTGCGCATGGAGTATTTTATCGACTCCAATAACTCGTTACTGTATACGCCCAACCTGGTGATACAACATTCCGATTCTTATAGTTACGATACATTATTCACCCGTTCGGTTAAAGGAAGTCAGGATTACCTGGCCAACGAAGGCAAAAGCATCAACAGCAATACGCGTGATGGCATTACTTTGAATAATAACTTATTGTACCGCAGACGATTTTTAAAAACAGGCCGTACGTTAACCGTAGGCTGGAGCAACAGCATCAACAACAGCGATGGTAATGGCACCACACAATCGCCATTGCGTTTTTATAATATACAGGGTAATTTGTCAAGCACCACCAACCAGGATATTAAAACAACGCAAAATACAAAGTCAACAAGCAATGTTATAAGCACTTCGTATACCGAACCGATAGACAATAATAAGATCCTTGAATTTAATTACGCATACACCAACAAGCAAACTACCAGCGACCGCGATGCGTATAATTATAGCCCCGTTTCGCTCAAATACGATTCATTAAACCGGGCGCAAACCAATTATTTCGAAAACGCCTTTATTGCCCATCGTGCAGGAGCCAACTTTCGTGTACAAAATAAACTGTATAATTTTCAGTTGGGCGCTGCCGTTGAATTTTCTGAACTCGATAATCACAGCTTTCGTGCTTTAACAGGAAAGGATAGCACTATTAAACAGAATTTTGTGAATTTCTTTCCTACCGCCAGTTTTAATTATTCATTCACCCGTTCAAAGAATTTGCGCATATATTACCGGGGACGAACCAATCAACCTACCATATCACAATTGCAGGATGCGCCCGACCCCTCAAACATATTACAGGTTACCAATGGTAATCCGTCGCTTAAGCAGGAGTTTGCCAATAATATTAATCTTTTGTACAACAGTTTTAATGCTACCACTTTTAAATTTTTGTCGGTTAACATTACGCTGAGCAATACACAAAATAAAATTGTGAACAGCGTTGACAGTTTACCGGTTGCATTAAGAAATAAGCTGGGCATCGACAGTTCGGTGCAGGGCGGGCAATATATTGTGCCAGTGAACCTCAATGGTACCTTCAGCACTTCATCGTTTATTACATTGGGTTTGCCTCTGCAGGGAAGATTAAAGGGAAGCAGCTTTAATTTCAATAACTCTATAACCTACAATCGCGATATCAGTTTAATTAATAAGAAACAAAACGTAACCAACACTTTTGTTGTTACCCAAACGGCTGGTATTAATTTCAATCTTCTAAAAGAAACCCTGATACTGGGATTGAATGGAAGCGTAGCCTATAATAAGGTTTCCTATTCGGTACAATCTAATCTAAACGATGAATACTATACGCAAACCTATTCGGCCGATATCAGTTATACTTTTTTGAAGAGCCTCGTATTTTCGACCGACTTTGATTACTATATAAATACAGGCCGTGCCAATGGATATAACCAAAGCATTCCTTTGTGGAATACAAGTTTGGCCTACCAGTTATTTAAAAAGAAGAATGGCGAGCTGAAGTTTTCGGTAAACGACCTGTTGAACCAGAACCAAAGCATTTCACGCACAGTAAGTGAAAACTATATTCAGGATACGCGCTCAACTGTATTGAAGCGTTATTTCATGCTCACCTTTACCTACAACCTTAACCGGGTAGGTAATAACCAGCGCCGGCAGGGTATGCCCAATATGCCCCGCAACATGGAACGGCAAATGGAACGGCAAATGGGTAACATGCCTCCGGGTGGTATGCCTCCCGGCGGTCAGTAAAATAAACTGTTGTGCCAAATTGCTGAAGGGTGGGTCGCTTTTACAAGGTGGTTCACCCTTCAGCATTTTTGCTTTTATAGGTATTGTATCTGTGTTAATCCGTGTAATCCGGGGCAACCTTTTTTCGGCGTAGCGAAGGAAATCCATGGCAACTTTTTGTCCTGAGCGTAGTCGAAGGATCGGTATTTCGCATTCTGAGCGTAGTCGAAGAATACTTTTCCCTGCAACAAAAAAAATCCCCGCTTCTTGAAGCGGGGTATAGCACATACTATTGTGGTTTCAGAGGTAAGTGCTAAGCGTTATAGTTAGTAAGTACTTTCTATTAGTGAAATCTTTTTCTTGTATAGGAGGTAGCGCTGATCGGAGAATTGCCGAGCATAACAACTGCTAACAAACTTTTAACAAATCGAACGATGTTTGAAGAAGGGCGGTAGATGGTTTTGTGGATCTTCGCACGGTGTACATCGTAATACATAGGATTTTTTTCCATTGGTATTGAATTATTAATGAGTGAATAACAGACCTTCCGGTATAACGCTGGCAGTTACTTTTTTATTGTGTTTCAATGAATTTAGTACATTCCCTATTCAGATGCAAACAGTAATTCATTAATTTTCCATTTTAAACCCCCATTCTATGACCAAGGTAATTTGGTTGTTACTGTTTACATGTTTAACCCTAACAACAACTGCACAAGGAGTTTTTAGCAATAAAACGAATGCTGCATTAAAAAAAGTTATTGAAGACTATCCAAACCACTTCAGCAACATTAAAGGCGATCGCATTTCTGCCATTGATCTGGCAGTTAACTATAAATCGAAAGTAGTTATTCCGGGATCGGTAAACTGCACGCTTACCAGTAAAGATGATGCATATAGCTGGAACTGCGAATTGTTTTCATCGCCCGATTTTGAAAAGGCAAAAAGCAAATACAGCGACCTGTTCAACGAAATTCACAACACCATCATAAAGCTCGAAGGCGAAAAACCCGTAATTCTTAATGGCCAATACGAAACGCCTGAAAAGGAAAGAAAACAAAGCAGCATCTTCTTTCATTTTCTGCCCAATACCGGTATCATTCAAAAGCTGAATGTTGAATTGCAGTTGCAGTCAGAAGGCGGTGAATGGAAGATTAACCTGCACGTGTATGAGGTTCCCTCTAATATGAAATCACAAGCTTAAATAAGTCAGAAAAGTCCGAAAATCGCAAAGGCTGAAAGTCCGAAAGAAGTGTCAAACCACGGTCTGCTTCTTACGGTCTTACGGACTTTCCGACTTAATTATTAACCTTCATTAACATTAAAGCAACCCTGCTTAACCTTATTTGCCATGGGCTAAGAATATTTTCGTAATCGGTTTACGATTACCAAAATATTACCGGCATGAAGAAGTTATACCTGCTTATTATCACCTGCTTTTTGTACTTCGCTTCGTTGGCGCAATCAAATGGTACTGTTAAAGGAGTAGCTTTCGATACATTATCAAAACAAACGGTTCAGTCGGCAACCATCACATTGCTGCAGCAAAAAGATTCATTGCTGGTAACCTTTACCATGACGGATAATAAAGGTCAATTTGAATTGAAAGGCCTCGCTAACGGCAAATACCGGTTGCTTATAACGCATGTAAATTATCACAACACCGGTACCTTGTTTACCATTGATGACGATCATAAGCAGGTTAATCTCGGCAACCTTGTCATGAATGATGTTACCCGGGTTTTGAGCGAAGTGGTGGTAACGGCCGAAGCCCCACCGGTTACCTTAATCGACGATACAGTACAATACAATGCCGGAAGTTTTAAAACAGTTCCCAACGCTACTGTTGAACAATTGCTGAAAAAAATGCCGGGGATTAAAGTTGAAAAAGACGGCACCGTAAAAGCACAGGGCCAGGAGGTAAAAAAAGTATTGGTAGATGGAAAGGAATTTTTTGGCAACGACCCCAAACTGGCCACCCGCAACCTCCCGGCCGATGCGGTTGATAAAGTGCAGGTATACGATAAAATGAGCGACCAGGCCCAGTTAACCGGTTTCGACGATGGTAACAGCGAAAAAACAATTAACCTTAAACTGAAAAAAGATAAAAAGAAAGGCACGTTTGGTAAAGCCATGGCCGGCGCCGGTACAAAAGACAGGTACGAAGGTCGCTTTAATGTAAACTCATTTAAAGGGGCGCGGCAATTGTCGGTCATTGGCATGGCCAATAATACCAATGCCGAAGGTTTTTCATTTATGGATATGCTCAACTTTACCGGCGCCCTGAACAATATGAAACAAGGCGGAGGAGGCGTTGAGATTAATATCAATAACGATGGCAGCGATGACCCTATGCAAAGTAGTAACAACACCGGTATACGAACCATTTGGGGAGGGGGAATTAATTACAACAATATCATTGGCAATAAAACCAATTTTACCAGCAACTATTTTTACAACAGGTATAGTCCTTCTGCCGAAAGCCATATTCAACGCCAATACTTTTTACCTGATTCATCCTGGTACTATAATCAGAATGCTTTTTCAAAAACGATCAATAACAGTCAAAAGCTGAATTTGAGCGCCGATATTCAGGTCGACTCATTTCATTCAATAAAAATTACACCTTCACTTGGATATCAGCAAACCCAAAAATCAACTACCAGCGATTATGCTTCTTTTTCGCTAACCGGTACGCCCGGTACCAGCGGATTGAGTGATAATAAATCAAACAACGAGGGATACAATTTTAAAAACGATATCCTGTTTCGAAAAAAGTTCCGGCAGCGGGGAAGAACATTTTCGCTGAGTTTGCAAAACAACCTGAATGCAAGTGATGGCGATGGAAGTTTAACCTCGGTAAATACCTACCGCAACACAACAGGTACGGTAATAAGAACCGATTCAATTGATCAGCGAAATACCAATAACAGCGATTTGCATAGTTATACAGCAAGGGCAGTGTATACCGAACCGGTTTTTAAAAGGTCGTTGCTCGAATTCAGTGTTGGCAAAAGCAGCAGTAAAAGCACGGCGCAAAAAATTACATACGATTACAATGCCATCAGCGGCAAATTCGACCGGTTAAACGACCGCCTTACCAATGATTATGAAAATAGTTATGGTTATAATACAGTTGGATTTCGCTGGCGAATGCAGCAAAAGAAATTCAATATATCGGCCGGAGTGAACTGGCAAAATGCAGAACTGGAAGGAAAGATCGTTTCACTGATAAAAGATTCTGTTATCAACAAAACATTTTATAATCTGCTGCCTAATGCACGGCTGCAGTACAGTTTTACAAAGTATAAAACGTTGCGCTTAAATTATACCACCGGTACCAATCAGCCATCTGTATCGCAGCTTCAGCCGATACCCGATATCAGCGATCCTTTGAATATAAAAGTAGGTAATGCCGATCTGAAACAGGAATTAACGCATACCGTGCAGGTGAATTTCTTTTCTGTTAATCCGTTCAAAAACAAAAACCTGTTTGCGTTTGTGAACCTGCGCCGTACCGACAACAAAATAGTAGATTTTGATACTATTGATTCGGTAGGTGTAAAAACAACCCGTCCGGTAAATGTAAACGGAGCATATGATGTAAGTAGCAATTTAAATGTGGGATTACCTGTTCGGTTTTTAAGGGGCAACGTGAATTTTAGTATGAACGGTTATTATACCAAAAACAAAACATTTATAAACGGCGCCGTAAATATGATCAATACCCTTAATGTCGGCCCCGAGGTTAGGCTTGAAATGAATGCTGGTGATAAACTGGATGTTTCGATAACCGGCGGTATCAATTATTATAAAACACAATACTCGTTAAGGGCTTCGTTAAACAATGAATATTTTAACCAGCAATACAGTACCGAAATAAACTGGCAACTACCGGCCGGCTTTTTCTTTAATACTGAATTTACCTACACTATTAACAGCCGCCGTGCCAACGGATTTAATGCCCGTGTGCCTTTATGGAACGCGTTTATCAGCAAGCAATTTTTGAAGTATAAAAAAGGAGAAATAAAATTATCGGTATTTGATTTATTAAATCAGAATATAGGAGTGAGCCGAAGCACCAGCCAGAATTATATTGAAGACAAGCGGGTAACCAATTTGCAAAGGTTTTTTATGCTAAGCTTTACATATAGCTTAAATAAAAATGGGTTGAGTGCGGGTGCTGAAAAAGGGGGTATTCATATTATACGAAGATAATTGAAGTCAGAAATCTGAGGTCTGAAGAACCTCTGTATTTAATCACTTCTTACTTTAGAAATCAGACATCGGACTTCCGACGTCGGACTTCCTACTTCGTTTTCTCTATTACTTCAACTTTCTGCTTTACTGCATTTTACTTCGGGGGATAAGCCGTGGTAACAAATTTGCATAACAGGTATTACAAAATGTACCACCATGCCAAAAACCCGCACGGCTGCGATTGCTGCACTATCAGCCACCATCGAAGGAATGGGAGCTATTCCACATAACAACGGCGTATTTTTCAGAGTTTGGGCGCCACATGCCCAAAAAGTTTTTGTAACCGGTGAATTTAATAACTGGTCGAAAACCAAACACGAAATGAATCAGGAAGCCAATGGTTATTGGGGCTTAAACATTCCCGAAGCGGCTGTAAACAATCAATATAAATATATTTTGCATACCAGTGAAGGCCCGTTGCATCGCAACGATCCCTATGCCAAAGAGCTTACCAGTTCGGTTGGCAACAGCATTGTTACCGACCCGCATTTTGAATGGACCGACCAGGACTTTCATATGCCTGCCTGGAATGAGCTGGTGATTTATGAAATGCATATAGGAACTTTTAATGTAACTGAAAACGGCAAACCCGGCACTTTCGAAACCGCCAGGCAGCGACTTGGATATTTAAAAACGCTGGGTATTAACGCTATTGAAATAATGCCCGCTACCGAGTTTCCCGGCGGTTTTTCGTGGGGCTACAACCTGTCGCACCCGTTTGCAATAGAATCGGATTATGGAGGCGTACGGGGCTTTAAAGAGCTGGTAAACGCAGCGCACGAACTGGGTATAGCTGTTATACTCGATGTGGTGTATAATCACTATGGCCCATCTGACCTTGACTTATGGAAATTTGATGGCTGGAGCGTGAATGATGGCGGCGGTATTTATTTCTACCAGGACTGGCGGGCGCAAACACCCTGGGGGCATACAAGGCCCAATTACGGACAGCCCGAAGTACGGCAATATATTCGTGATAATGCATTGATGTGGCTCGATGAATATCATGTAGACGGCTTACGCACCGATGCCATTTCGTATATACGTAATGTAAATGGCACCAATGAACGCGATGCCGATTTACCCGACGGATGGAGTCTGATGAAATGGATCAATGAAGAAGTGAAAAAAAGATTTCCCTGGAAGATAATGATCGCCGAGGATCTGCAGAACAACGAATGGATAACAAAGAACGAAAAAGACGGCGGCGAGGGATTTAGTTCACAATGGGACCCTGCTTTTACCTATAACGTGCGCGATGTTTTAAAAGTAACCGACGATGCTCACCGCGAAATGAAGAATATTCAATATGCCATTGAACATTGTTTTAATGGCGATGCCTTTCAGCGGGTGATCTATACCGAATCGCACGATGCAGTGGCCAATGGTCATACAAGGGTACCCGAAGAAATAGCGCCCGGTGACCCGCAAAACTGGTTTGCCAAAAAACGTTCGGTATTAGGCGCCGTTCTTACGTTAACGGCCGGTGGCATACCCATGATTTTTCAGGGACAGGAATTTGTTGAAGACGGATACTTTGATTCAAACCAACCGCTCGACTGGCAGAAGTTTTCAGATTTCAAAGGCATTGCACGCCTGTACCGCGATTGCATACAGCTTCGTCGCAATATAGAGGGCATAACAAAAGGATTAACCGGGCAGCATACCCGAATTGTTCATTTGAACCACGAAGAAAAAATAGTGGCTTTTCACCGCTGGCACGATGGGGGGCCAAAAGACAGCGTGATAGTTGTAATAAACTTTGCCAATAAGGCACATAAAGATTATGTAATTGGTGTGCCCGACGAAGGCGTATGGAAAGTTCGTTTCAACGGCGACTGGAAGGGCTACGATCCATCTTTCAACGATACACCCGCCATGGAGGCCGAAACTTTCGAAAGCAAAAAAGGCGATCACGATTTTAGTATAGCCATCAATGTGGGTGAATATAATGCTTTAATATTATCGAGGGATTGAGCGAAAAGGGTATAAGAGAAGAATGAGGCAAAGGAGTCTTGCTTGTTTGGCCTTCGTTATAAAATTCGGTCAGACCATTGTTTTATAAATATTAACAGTTTGATATAAAACTTTTGCTTTCTGAGAAACAAAATCCCTTTTGTCTTTTTTTACTCTTTCAAGCTCTTAGCTAAAAAGAAGGCCGGATAGAAATCCAGCCCGTATTTAATCCAATATCCTATGAAAAACCACTATTAAGTTACTATCAAAAATTGGTATACGCAATGATATTTGTCAGTGTTCTGAGCGATTATCGATTTATTGATTTTGGCTAACTTTTAATTAGTTTTTAATCGTAAGAACAATAAGTGAAGTTCTTCGGCTTTCGCCTACGTCAGATACGTCGCTCAGAAGGGAACAGAGCCCTGCATGGCTGATGTTCTTTAAAATTTTGTCGTGGTAATGCAGCGTTATAAACGCTAAATGTTTAGTTGTAGCAATTTTACTCCTTTGATGCTCCTTAGCTAAAAAAGAAGGCCGGATAGAAATCCAGCCCTGTATTAATCCAATATCCTATGAAAAACCGTTATGAAATTAATAGTAATATTTGAAGTATTTAATGACCTGCATCACATAGTTTGATGATTGTGGCAATGTTTTCATCGTTTTAGCGCTATATGCGAAAAAAGCTGCAAAACAATTGCAGCTTCTTACACTTCGTTGTTCTATATGGATACACTTAGCCTGCCCGGTCGGTCCTCATGCGCATAGGGCCCCGGTTGCGCTCCATCTCTTTCATCGCTTTATCACGCTCTTTATTAAACTCATCTACCGTTACCTTTTTTCCGCTTTTTGGTTCCCTGATAGTTGCTACATCTACTTTGGGCGATACCTCAATAGCCTTATACGAAGGTGTACCGTTAATATCTGTTTGTAAGATCAGTCCTGGTAACTGGCCCTGAAAGTCGGGGCCCGCAGCAACGGGTATGGCCGGGGTAAACCAGGCTATAATATGACTGGTATCGGCTACTTCTTTGCGGCTCATAACACCGTTATCCATCGACATCGTCATGCGTTTGCCAATGCGGGTGGTTACCGCCTGCTGACAGGCATATCCCAGTATATTTTTGCTTTCACCGGTTAACTTCCAGTTTAGTTTACGAATACTGTCGTTAATAAGGTATTGTTTGGTGGCAAATTCGCGTTGTTCAACCATACGTTCTTCTGAAAAATTACACCAGGTTATATCATCATCGCCCATTATACGTATCTGAATGCCATTTTCATTCGATGGAAAATCCGCGGCATTATCATCTTCGAGCTGACGGCGCAGCATCTGGTTGTTACCGAATAACACTTCAACTTTAAAAACCCGGGTACGTGGTACCTGCTGCTCCATACCATCGCTACCTGCTATGTGAATTTGCATTTGCCGGTAAAACTCATATACTACCCGTCCCGCGCTTGCGCGGGATTGCTGTTGCGCCTGTACCTGTTGTAACATTAATACGCCAAACAAAAAGTATATCGTTTTCATACTCATTTATTTTTTTCAAATCTATGGCAGCCAGTACGGGCAACAGGTTAATGCACCTTGGTTTAATGTTAATTAAGGTTAATGTTTCGTACGCGCTGCCGTTTATCGGCTACTTTTGTTACGATATGAACAGGCGCCGGTTTTATTTATCTGTTGCATTAATGTTGCTGGCCATTGTAGCTGTAGCAACCTTTCAGGTATATTGGGTTTCGAAAAACTTTCGCGAAGAGAAGCACGATCTTACCTTTCGCACCAACGTATTATTTCGCGAAGCCATACAACACATCAGGGCCGAAAAGTTAAAGCTCGATACCAATGTAAACGTTCAGTTTAAAGTAACCCGTTACGGTGCGGTGGGCATGCTGGATGCTATTAAACAAAAAGTAACCGATTCAGCTGAAGGAAAAAGACGGATGCATGTATTTGTAACAGAAAAAAACACGGCTTATTTTGATGAACCTTTCCCCAACGATTCAATACGCGAAGTTCATGTTTTTAAAAGCGGTCCCGCCCCGGGCATCATTAAAGTGCTAAGCTCGGTAGATTCGTTGCAGGATTCGATCAGTGTACCGGAACTTACCCGTAAATACGCTCAAATATTAAAGCAGGAAAAATTAGCGCTCCCTTTTTCAATAAGCAGTCACCCCACTGTGTTAAGAGAAGAACCCTGGCGACCGCCCGACTTCGAAAATGATAACGAAGTTACCATTGGCTTTAATCACCCGGTTACTTACCGGGTAGCTATTTCAAATACAACGCATTTTGTGCTTGGTAAAATGTGGCCCCAAATACTTGTATCGCTGCTGCTGGTGGGGGTTACAGTGCTTTCGTTTACCCTGTTGCTGCGTAACCTGATACAACAGCGAAAGCTAACGCAAATAAAAAATGATTTTATCAGCAATATTACCCATGAGCTGAAAACGCCTATTGCTACGGTAAGTGTTGCCATTGAGGCGTTGCGCAACTTTGATGCGCTACACGATCCGCAACGCACGAAGGAATACCTGACTATATCTTCCAACGAATTACAGCGCCTGTCGTTTTTGGTTGATAAAGTGCTGAAGCTGTCGATGTTCGAAAAACACCAGATAGAACTGAAAGAAGAATCGGTCGATTTGTCACAGCTGGTAAATGAAGTAGTAAACTCCATGAAACTGCAGTTTGAAAAATACAGGGCGAAAGTAAGTGTGGCGATGCAGGGCTACCGGTTTACCATCAATGCCGACAGACTGCATATTACCAGCGTGCTGTTTAATTTGCTCGATAATGCATTGAAGTATGGTAAAGAAAATCCTTCGATCCATATTGAACTGAAAGAAGATCAGCAGTATGTGTTGCTGTCGGTAACCGATAACGGCATAGGCATAGCTACCGAATACCGTAAAAAAGTGTTTGAAAAATTTTTCAGGGTGCCATCGGGCGATACCCACAATGTAAAAGGCTATGGCCTGGGGCTGAGTTATGTTGCTTATGTTATTCAACGGCACTACGGGTCAATTGAGGTCGAAAGCCAGCCTGGCATTGGCAGCCGTTTTATTATTAAACTTCCTGCAGCCTGATGAACAAAATCAAAATACTGTACGTAGAAGATGAATTGTTTCTGGGCAAAATTGTAAAAGAAAGCCTTGAAAGCCGGCATTTTGAAGTGGTGATGGAAAGTGATGGGCAAAATGTTTTGCAAACGTTCAATCGCACAAATCCCGATGTGTGTGTGCTGGATGTAATGCTGCCCAACAAAGATGGTTTTACCATTGCCGGTGAAATACGTGAACTGAATGCCAACGTGCCGATTATTTTTTTAACTGCCAAAACACAAACCAACGACCTGGTGAAAGGTTTTACGTTAGGCGGTAACGATTACATTCGCAAACCGTTTAGCATGGAAGAGCTGATTGTGCGTATTGAAAATGCTTTACGGATAAAACAGCAGGGCGGTAAACCGGTAAATGGCAAAGATTCGTTACAGATGGGTGAGTATCTTTTTCATATAATGCGGCAAACGCTTACCTACGATAAACAGGAACGCAAGCTGTCGTTTCGCGAAAGCGAACTGCTTAAATTATTATACGAAAACCGCGATAAGATCATCGATCGTAAAGACATACTGAACCTGTTATGGGGCAATGATTCATTTTTCAATTCGCGCAACCTCGACGTATACATTACCAAACTACGCAGCTACCTGAAAGAAGATGACAGGCTGGAGATTATTACTATTAAAGGAGTGGGGTACAGGTTTGTGGTGGGGTAAGCCAATGTTTCTGGTTTGTAGTTTGAAGTTTGTGGTTGCTGCCGCGCTTTGGAGTTTCTTATTAAGATCAAACACCTTAACAGTTTAACAGGATCAAATTGCACGGCAAGATTCACCGAAAGAACCACAAACCACAAACTGCTTCGCGCGCGCGATTTATTCTTTAATAACTTTTATAGCTTAATAGTTTGCACTTGATGCGGTTTTTTCAGGCGTTGAAAGAACCACATGATGGTGAAGGTGGGAATAAAATCAAGGCCCGGCAATGCTTCTTCCACAAAATTAAACAGGCCGCCGAAGGCGCCCTTCCAGCCGCCGAAAACTTTATAAAAAATGATAGCAGAAATCGGCGCCCAGATAATATCACCAAATTCGCCCAACACAGGAATGGCATACGTGGCACAGCCAAGAATATCCATCACCAGGCAAAATATTAATGAGGGTTGCTGTTTGTTCATCTTTTAAATTTAATGCAATTAAGACGCAGAATATTAGTCGCAGGTTGCAGGTTTCTGTTACAGGTAGCAGGCAGCGGGGTTTGTTGTTTGCGGTTTGTGGTTTATTGTTGCTGCTGCGATTTAATCAGTGTTTATGATATTAAAACACACTGATTTATATAAAAGAGAATTTGAAATTCGAAATGATTAAATTTTGTGAGACTCTCCGGAATGAAAGAACCACAAACCACAAAGCCTGTTTTTATACGAGAAGCATTCTTTTTTTGAGAACCGCTTCAATTTCTTCAAGCTTAAATGGTTTTGAAATGTAGTCGTTCATGCCGGCTTCAATACATTTTTCCTTGTCGCCCTGCATGGCATCGGCGGTGAGCGCAATTACGGGTATATGATTGTACGGCTCGGGTAATTCGCGAATTAAACGCGTAGTGGTGTAACCATCCATTTCGGGCATGTTTACATCCATAAAAATTAATTGCGGCTCCTGTTGGTTTAATATGTCGAGCGCCTGTTTGCCATTGGTGGCTTTTATAACGGCAAATCCCATTCTGCTTAATACTTCGGTTATCAGCATCATGTTAATAGGCTCGTCTTCTACCACCATAATGCTGGCTGCGTCGGCAATTTTTTCGATGGTAGGAATGATGCTGATCTTTTCCTGCTGTTGCTTGCCGGTGGCAAACATGGCCGACAGCATGGCGTACAGCTCGTATAATTTTACCGGTTTTGACAAAAAACCATGAATGCCCAGTTTTTCGGCCTGCCGCTGGAACATATTTTTTTCGAGCGACGATAACATCAGAATTACCGGCTGTGATGATCCGCGGCCAGTTTTTCGCATTTCCTGAACCAGTTGCATGCCATCCATTTGCGGCATATGGTGGTCGGTTAAAATCAGATCGAGTGGTTCGCCTGCTTTTTGAATGCGGTTCAGTATCATCAGCGCCTCGCGGCCACTGGCTGCTATTTCGCAGGGTATGTTGAAATAACGGAATATTTCCTGCATCAGCCAGCGGTTGGTAGCGTTGTCGTCGATAACCAGCACTTTTTGTAACGGAGGCCGGTAAGCAGCAGTTATTTGTGGTTCGCTGTTTACAATTTCGAGCGGCATGCGAAGCGTAAAGGTGCTGCCGCGATTAGGTTCACTTTCTACTTTCAGGCCGCCTTCCATCATTTCGGCTAAGCTTTTCGAAATGGTTAATCCAAGCCCCGTTCCGCCATATTTACGGGTGGTAGAGGAATCGGCCTGCGTAAAACTGTCGAATATCTTCGCTAATTTTTCTTTTGGAATACCAATACCGGTATCGCGAACCGATAATTCGATATCGATAAAGCGTTTATCGTTTTTGAAATAAATATTGCCTGCTTTTTTAAGCGATACAAATATTTCGCCCTGTTGCGTAAACTTAATGGCATTGCCCAACAGGTTCACAAATACCTGGCGAATACGAACCGGGTCGCCGCTTACCCGCGAAGGCAGCAGCGGATCGATGTGGCAAATCATTTCGAGCTTCTTTTCAAAAGCCTTAACGGTTAAAATATCAATCGTTTCTTCTACCAGTTCGTCAATTTTGAAAGTAATATTGTCGATGTGCAGCTTGCCGGCCTCGAGCTTTGAAAAATCAAGAATGTCATTAATGATGTCGAGCAGGCCGTAAGCCGATTTTTTTACGTTCTCCAGATAATCGCGTTGCGAATGTTGTAAAGTGGTGGTAAGCACCAGGTCGGTAAAACCAATAATGCCATTCATGGGTGTGCGTAACTCATGACTCATGTTGGCCATAAATTCGCTCTTTGCCCGGTTGGCCGATTCGGCCATATCTTTTGCCCCAACCAGTTCCTGCTCCATTTGCTTGCGTTCAATGGCTGCGGCGAGGGTAGCGGCAAAAGATTGCAGAATGGTAAATTCAGTGATCGTCCATTCGCGTTCTTCTTTTCGGTCGATGAAGCTTACATAACCCCAGAAGTAATGCATAGTAAAAACTGGCAGAACGGCTGCTGTTTTCACACCTATTTTTTCATAAAAAGATTTTAATTCGCCTTCCTCCATATTTTTAACGTGGCTGCAGAATATTTCTTCTTTTATGAGTGTTTGAAACAGAGGCGAATCGAGGTCGCATACTTTATGCTGAAACTGAGGATTACGATAAGTGAGATCGTCGTTCAATGTTTCCCACTGCCACAACCTGTCGCAATACCATTTGTCTTCTACGGCAACGTATTCGTTTTTGTACACGTTCAAACTATCTACCTGCAGTTTTAAACCCAGCAGCTGAATGGCTTCCCCAATAGCTTCTTCTACATTATTATTACTGATGAGCAGGTGGGTGGCTTCGGCAACCGCCTGTAACAACTGATCTTTACGGCGAAGGCTTTCTTCAACTTTTTTAAGCGGTGTAATGTTGTGAACAAATCCAAGAACGCCCCAAACATGGCCATCGGCATCTTTAAGGGGAACCTTTACCGTGCTCATGGTATTCAACTGGCCATTGGTTACGTTTGGTTCTTCGGGTATGTACATCACTTTGCCCGTTTTAACCACTTCATCATCATCGGCCCAAAAACCACGGATGCCACGGGCGGGATCGCCTTTTACATACTCAACGGGGAACCCAACTTCGAGGTCGTCTTTTCCAATAATATCATGGGGCGATTTGCGAAGCGAATCGGCACATGCCTGGTTTATTAATAAGAACCGGTGACCGGGATCTTTGATAAATATCCAGTCGGGCGTTGAATTTATGATCGTGCGCAGTAATTCTTCTGATTGTCTTACTTCAGCCAGCAATTGCTCGCGTTCAACCTCGGCTTTTTTCTGTTCGGTGATGTTACGCGAGGTAGTAATTACTTTTATTACATTATCATTTTCTTTTACCGGTTTTAGAATGCTTTCGAGCCAGATGTATTTATTGCTTTTGGTGCGTATGCGATACCGAAGCGTAAGATTATCGATGCTGTTTAAAGCGGGATTGTTTTCATGGGGTTTAAAGGCAAATACATCTTCGGGATGAACAAATTCGGTAATGCGTCTTCCTTCCATTTCTTCGCGGGAATAACCCAGCACTTTTTCAACTGAAGGCGAAATGTATTGCAAAGTTCCATCGGGTTCACTTACTGAAATAATATCTTCTGAGTGTTCGGCCAGCAAACGGAATTTTTGTTCACTGTTTTGAAGCGCCTGTTCGGCAATTACTTTATCGGTTACATTCACGCCAATACCCTGAATTTCTGAAATGCCCTGTTCATTTTGCAGGGCTATAAATTCCCAGTCGGTCCACTGAAAACTATCATTATGTTTAATCGACTTTTTTATGAGCAGTTTATAAACCGTGCCCGGATGTTCCCAGCATTGATCGGCCACCTGCTGGCAGCGGTACAGGTCTTTGGGGCTGATGGTTGTATAAAAAGGAGCGCCTAAAACATCTTTTTCAACATAACCGAAGGTTTGTAAAAACTGCGGGTTGGCATAGGTGAAGTTGCCGGCCCGGTCGATGCGTATAACGTAATTCGTTTGTGAGTTAAGGATCGACGACAGGTATTGTTTTTCGCGCAGCAGGGCATTGCGGGCCATTTGCAGGGCTTCGTAATTGCGTTTGTTGCTGCGGAACAACGGGTCAATAACCAGTAAAATCAAACAAACCAGCGCAATAATCAGCGAAACAAATTTGCCGGTATTGATGTTGGATGAATCTTCAATTCGTTCTGTTACCAGTTTTGTATAGCGCTGCACCACTTCGTTCATGAGCGGAAAGAACTTTTTTTCACTATACAATATCTGTTGAATGTAAATAGCACTGTTCATCCTGAGCATACTGCTATCGGCTTCCATTACTTCCCGGGCAATGGCCACCATTCCTTTAAAATGGGTTTGGGCATTGGTAAGGTCGCGGGTTATTTCGAGCAGTTCGGAAGAAGCCGGTTCTTTGCGAAGCACAATTATTTTATCGCGTAAAAGCTGGTTGCTGGCGTTAAAGGTATCAATGGCGTTTTGAAGTTGCAGGCGAATAGATTGCTTATCAGATTCGGTGATGATGGTGGTTTTGGTAAGAAGCAATACATCTTTGGTAATGATCTGGCTAAGGGTTTGCTGATGGCCGCCGATATTTACCAGCTGCACCATTTTTTCGTTCTGTTTTGATGTAAGGTGAATGAGGTAATACCCAAAGAAGTTGAATAGAAGCACAGCGGCAAGCAGTACTACAGCAATTCTAACCAGTTTACGAAAGGGACTCTTCATTGGATTTTTTGAGGCTACTATATCTACCTGTTATCTTTAACTAAAAAAACAGCTTTCTATTGAATATCAACCCTTTTTTTTATCATAAATAAGGGTAATATTTAAAAAGTTGATTGTTGTCACACAACGAATAAGCAAAAATAACGGTCAATCTTTAAATTAAAATATGCCTTATACATTCATAAGTTACATAATATTTCTCACATGTAACACTAAGGGCAAATGGGTAATAAGGGAAGGATATAGGTCAGCGTAGATAGTACGTTGGGAGATGACAAAACCGAATTTGCATGAATAAGTTACCAGTTCCCGGTTGCCGGTAAATCGGGAACTGGTATCCGGAAACTAATAATCAATAACCTGCTCTTCGATTTGAACCGGTACCTGGCGAAACTCATATTGCTGGTTGCGCAATTGCGGTTCAAACCCGGCTTCTTTAATAGCCCTTTGTATACTTTTATAGGTAAAGCGGTGGGGTGCCCCGGCGGCGCTTACCACATTTTCTTCGAGCATAATGCTGCCAAAATCGTTGGCCCCTGCATGTAAGCAAATCTGGGCGGTTTGTTTACCAACGGTAAGCCACGATGCCTGAATGTTTTTTACGTTGGGTAACATGATGCGGCTAATGGCAATCATGCGAATATATTCATCGGGCGTGGTTAGGTTGTGCACACCGCGTATTTTGGCCAGCAGGGTATCTACATCCTGAAAAGTCCAGGGAATAAAGGCCAGAAACCCTTTGGCATCGGCCGGTTTTTTAGCCTGCACTTCCCTTATTTTAACCAGGTGCTCAAAACGTTCGCGCAGGGTTTCAACATGGCCGAACATCATGGTGGCCGAGGTAGTGATATTTAATTTATGCGCTTCATGCATAATATCGAGCCATTCCTGCGAGCCGCATTTTCCTTTTGAAATAAGGCGGCGCACCCGGTCGGTCAGAATTTCGGCGCCGGCGCCGGGCAAACTGTCCATACCGGCTTCTTTTAAGGCGGTTAAAACTTCGCAGTGTGTCGATTTTTCGAGTTTGGTAATATGGGCAACTTCAGGGGGCCCCAGGGTATGCAGTTTGAGCGTTGGGTACAGTTGTTTCAGCTGTTTAAACAGGTCAACATAAAATTGCAAACCCAGCTGTGGGTGGTGGCCGCCCTGCAGCAGCAACTGATCGCCGCCCCAGCGGAAAGTTTCATCAATTTTTCTTTTATAAGTATCAATATCGGTTATGTAAGCTTCTGAATGGCCGGGGATGCGGTAAAAATTGCAAAATTTACAATTGGCAATACATACATTGGTAGTGTTTACATTGCGATCTATTTGCCAGGTTACTTTTCCATGGGGTACCTGTTTTTTACGGCACTCATTGGCTACAAACATCAGTTCAGTAAGCGGGGCCTGTTCAAAAAGGGTCATTCCTTCCTCAATGGTCAGCATGTCGAAATTGAGGGCTTTCGAGTATAGCTCATCCAGATTCATAAATGTGTATTGTGGCAACAAAAGTACATAGTTCGTGGATTCACACTCCGATAAATTGCCGCTCTCAAAAAAATCAGGTTGGTCCCGACTAAGTCGGGAGCAGTTTTGACAGTTGGCGATGGGAGCGGCTACCTGCAAACTGCCATTTTGTATACTACCGGCTTTACTTCCTGGCTGAAGTTATGCGACCGTGTGTCCTAAGTTTTATGCATTAACCCCGAAACTGTCGCCTAATTTTAAACGCCTGTCGCGGAAACATCAGCGCCGGAGCACGGTAGCGCAAGGCCCGGCAAGCCTCGGTTGAAGTTGGCGCCGTTAATTTAATTGCCAACGACTCCCGCCCATTGGCATGACCGACCGCAAATTTTAAATGACCAGCCTTGCTTCGTTGAAATTACGCGACCCTATGTCGCCTGGCTTTGGGCATCTGCACCGGAAACTTCAGCGCCGGCGCACGATGATGCGAGGCGCGGCAGGCAGATTGGCAATTATCGCTGATAACTGTCAATTACAAACTTTCTTCTGCCGGTTGTATACTACAAACTGCTGTTTATGTGTTTTTATACCAATGGTTTAAGGATATCGTTTAAATCGATTATCTTTCTAACGGTATTCAATTCAAAACTAATGATGCTGTTTTATAGTCAGGAAAGTCGGAAAGACAGAAAAGTCCGAAAGATGATTGCCGGGCTTAAAGCTTTCTTTCAGACTTCCGGACTTTCGGACTTTCCGACAACTATAGTTAAACCTGGTCTTATGCGATTGCTAACCATACCCACCAAACTGTTGTTGCTGTTACTTATTACCGTAACACAGCTGCAGGCGCAGGAAGAGTTTGTTCCTCCGCCTGCTAAGTTGATTGCCCGTTTTCCGTTTAAATTACTAACCGGCGGTATTATTACCTTAAAAGCCCGGGTGAGTAATTTTCCCGATACGCTTACATTTATTCTCGATACCGGCAGCGGCGGCATTTCGCTCGATTCTGCTACTGCAGCCGAATTAAAATTGAAAACATCTTTAAGCGACCGCACCATTCGCGGTATTGCCGGTGTTCGCCGCGTATTTTTTGCCTATAAGCAAACGCTTCACCTGCCTCAGTTGTCGGTCGACAGTCTCGATTTTCATATTAATGACTATGACGTGCTCACCAGCGCCTACGGCGAAAAAATAGATGGCATTATCGGATTAAGCTTCTTATCGAGATATATTGTTACGGTAGATTACGACAGCCTGAAAATATCGGTTTTTACAAAAGGTACCATGAAATACCCACGGGGTGGTTTTTTATTAAAACCGCTGATACAAACTATTCCGATCATGCAGGCTACTATGAAAGATAATCGCCCGGTTGCCTCGCGTTTTTATTTTGATACCGGCGCCGGTATGTGCCTGCTGCTGTCGGCCGATTTTGTAAGCGACAGTAATTTCATAAAACCCAAACGCAAATGGTACGCTACCCAGGCCGAAGGACTGGGCGGCAAAGCGCCTATGAAACAGGGAGTTATAAAGCAATTGCAGGTGGGTCCGTACAGGTTCAAAAATATACCAACCTATATTTTCGACGATGAGTATAATGTTACGGCTTACCCCGCCCTGGCAGGATTGATTGGTAACGACCTGTTGCGCCGGTTTAACCTGATCATTAACTACGAGCGCCGGGATATTTATATGATGCCGAACTCGCATTACAAAGAACCTTTCGATTATTCCTACACCGGTTTAGGCATGTACGTGGTAAGTGGCGAAATTCAGGTGGTTGACATCATGCCCGAATCGCCGGCCGAGCAGGCGGGTTTTAAATCCGGTGATGTGATCATGGCGGTGGCAAATAATTTCAGTAATAACATTCAAACTTATAAAAATCTGATGCAAACACCGGGCGAAAGGCTCAAAGTGCTTGTTTTACGCAAAGAAGGCCCGGTGATCCTTACTCTGAAAGTGAAAAATATACTTACGGGCAAGTAGCGCCTTTTATTAACCACTTTCAACCAAATACCCCAACTTGTCGTTAATTTGTAGCCACGGATTTTGTCATGGGCGCTTTTCCGCCTGCGGCGGAATTTTTTGCCACTGGTTGCATCGTCTCCCGCTTTCGGCGGAAGACCAGGTGGCCACGAATTGCACAGATGAAATACAATTTTCATTTTTTGAAATGTTGCCTATACGCCTAAAGGCCGCTCACTAAAAGGCGTTACATTCGAAAAGAATTACTGTGTTCTACTTTGCAATTCTGTACAATTAAGCATAAATGAATGATTGCTATTAGTTTTAGTGTTAGAACCTGAATTTATCGGTGTTCATCTGTGCAATCTGTGGCAAAGTTGTATTCGTTGCGTCAGCAACGATGAATCCGTGGTAAAAAATATCCTGAGCGTAGCGAAGGATAAAAATTTATCTGTGTCCATCGATTTTAAAAGAACGGTTTATGATACAATTTGAAAAATTCACGCTATCGAATGGTTTAAGGGTTGTAGTGCATGAAGATCATTCTACCCCCATGGCAGTTTTAAATATTATGTATGATGTGGGGTCGAAGGATGAAGATCCCAATAAAACAGGTTTTGCCCATTTGTTCGAGCACCTGATGTTTGGCGGCTCGCGTAATATAGAAGATTTTGAAACGCCCCTGCAAATGGCGGGCGGCGAAAACAATGCCTATACCAGCAACGATGTTACCAATTACTACATTCAGTTGCCTGCCGAAAACCTCGAAACCGCATTTTGGCTCGAGAGCGACCGCATGCTGTCGCTGGCATTCAGCGAAAAAAGTCTGGAAGTACAACGTAAAGTAGTGGTTGAAGAATTTAAAGAGCACTACATTAACAAACCTTACGGCGATGTATGGTTTAAAATGCGCGAAATGGCGTATAAAACCCATCCGTACCGCTGGATGACCATCGGCAAAGAACTTTCGCATATTGAAAATGCCCGGTTGCAGGATGTAAAAGACTTTTTCTTTAAACATTATCGTCCGGTAAATGCCATTCTGGTAATCGGCGGTCATGTAAAAACCGATCATGTTCGCCAGCTTGCCGAAAAATGGTTTGGCGATATTCCGATGGGCGATAAATACATTCGCCGCATAGCCGACGAACCGGTGCAAAACGAAGCGCGTCGTGCCGAAGTACGGGCCGGTGTTCCGCTCGATGCAATGTATAAATGCTGGCATATGGATAACCGTCTCGATCATGGGTACTATGTGGCAGATCTTATAACCGAGGTATTGGGCGGCGGCGGCTCTTCGCGCCTGTATCAACGCCTGGTAAAAGAAAAGCAATTGTTCAGCCATATCGAGTGTTATCATTTTGGATCGGTTGATAAAGGGCTGCTTACCATCGAGGGCAAACTGGTAAAAGGGGTGAAAATGGATGATGCAGAAAATGCCGTGAACGAAGAGTTGGAAAAACTGAAACAGGATGGCATCAGTGAAAAAGAGCTCACCAAAATAAAAAACAAAACCGAAGCTACAATTGCCTTCGAAGATATGAGCGTGCTTACCCGCGCCAATAACCTGGCCTTTTACGAATTGCTGGGCGATGCGGCGCTGTTTAATGCCGACAGGGACAAATATTTTTCAGTAACAGGCGAAGACATATTGAACTACAGCCGTAAAATATTAACCCCCAACAACAGTAATACGCTTACCTACTATAGCAGCAATTAATTTGACGAACAAAAGACGAACAAACTGATAATATGCTTAACAGAACCATTGCGCCTCCTATTATAGACCCGGTTGCTTTTGATATTAATTTGCCGGCCTGTAAAAAATATACCCTTACCAACGGTGTTGAAGTGTATGCACTGGATATGGGCAACGAAGATACCATGATGGTAAACTGGGTTTTTTACGCCGGTAACTGGTTCGAAACAAAAAAAGCGGTTGCCGCAGCTACCAACGCTATGCTGAAGAATGGCACCACTAAAAAAACAGCTTTCGAGATCAATGAACATTTTGAGTACTACGGCGCTTACCTGAACCGCAACTGTTATAACGAAACAGCCGAAGTAACGCTTCATACTTTAAATAAACATATTAACGAACTGCTGCCCGTGGTGGCCGAGCTGGCACAGGAATCAACTTTTCCGCAGGAAGAGCTGAACATTTATAAACAAAACTCACAGCAACGCCTAAAGGTAAATTTGCAAAAAAGCGAGTTTGTGGCCGGCCGTTTAATTGATGCCTATTTATTCGGCGAACAACATCCGTATGGCAAATACCTGAACCTCGAAGATTATGCAACTGTTCAGCGCGAAGATATACTGGCTTTTTATGATGCCTATTATCGCAATGGCCGCTGTGTAATTTTCGTGGCTGGCAAATTGCCAAAGGATATTATTGAAAGTCTTGAGAAATATTTTGGCCACCTGCCCCTGAAGGCACGTACCGGCGCTGCCGAAACAATACAGCATCCGTTACAGCCTGCGGTGCAAAAAAAGTATCAGATATTGAACGATCCCGATGGGGTACAATCGGCTATTCGCCTGGCGAGGCCGTTTCCCAACAGGCACCATCCCGATTTTCAAAAAGCGCTGGTGCTGAACAATCTGTTCGGTGGCTTTTTTGGTTCGCGACTGATGGGCAATATTCGGGAAGACAAAGGCTACACGTACGGTATTTACAGTTACCTGATGAACTTTACCAGCGAAAGCGGCTGGATGATCAGTACCGAAGCTGGCCGCGATGTAACGGAAGACACTGTAAAGGAAATATATTATGAAATGGAACAGTTGCGCGAGGAGCCGGTTGATGACGAAGAATTAATGATGACGCGCAATTCAATGATCGGAAGCATTCTCGGCGATCTCGACGGGCCATTTCAGGTTATCGGCCGCTGGAAAAATATGATATTGAACAATGTAGATGAAAACTATTTTTCGCGCAGCGTTCAAATCATAAAAACCGTAACCGCCATTGAATTGCAGGAGCTGGCCAACAAATACCTGCAGCCCGAGGCGTTTTATGAACTGGTAGTGATATAATTTCTGATTTTGAGATTTAGAGATTTTGAGATTTGTTCAGTGGGCCGGCATCAAATGAAATCTCAAAATCTCTAAAATCCCGAAATCCCAAAATCCCAACATATTGTTATGAATTTCATTATGCGTATCGTTGTTACTTCCATTGTTGCCTTTGGGTTATCGTATATTCTCAGTGGTGTACACATCGATACATTTTGGACGGCCATTGTGCTTGCCCTGGTATTGGCTATTTTAAATGCAATTGTAAAACCGATTCTGTTTATAATCACCATTCCCATCACCCTGTTAACATTGGGCCTGTTTTATTTTGTACTGAATGCACTGATGATCATTCTCGCCGATAAATTCATAAAGGGTTTTGCTGTAGACGGCTTTTGGTGGGCCTTGTTGTTCAGCCTGCTGCTGTCGATCGTTACTTCGGTATTGTATAAAGAGAAAAGGGAAGAAAAAGAATGAGATGACCATAGATGCATTGCCTGCGTTGTAAAAAGTTTGCCTCTTTACAACTAATCATAAATGAATGACAGCAATTAGTTTTTGAGTTAGATCGTTACTTATCTGTGTTCATCTGTGGTAAAATCATTTTCCGTCGCCGAAGGCGACGGGCTTGAACCTGTGGCCGTTGCGCCGGCAATGGCATCCGTAGCCATCCTTCACAAAAAAATCTCCTCGCCCGGCTGCTTCACGCTGCGATTTGCCCTAACTTCATGGTACACATTTTTATTACCATTTTGTATGCACTTCGATAGCAAAGATTTGACCCACGACCAGTTGGTTCATTTTTATAAAAGCCTGTTGTTGCCAAGAATGATCGAGGAAAAGATGCTGGTGCTTTTGCGTCAGGGAAAAATTTCCAAGTGGTTCAGCGGCATTGGCCAGGAAGCTATTGCTACAGGCGTTACCCTGGCATTGGAAGAAGACGAATGGATTTTACCCCTGCACAGGAACCTCGGTGTGTTTACCAACCGGCATATGCCTTTGCACAAATTACTAATGCAATGGCAGGGGGGCATTGGCGGGTACAGCAATGGGCGTGAACGAAGTTTTCATTTTGGTAATGCAAACCACCACATTTGCGGCATGATATCGCACCTGGGGCCGCAATTAGGCATTGCCGATGGAATTGCGCTTGCCAGCAAGCTTCGCGGGGAAAATAAAGTAGTAGTTGTTTTTACCGGCGAAGGCGGAACCAGTGAAGGCGATTTTCACGAAGCCCTGAATTTGGCAGCCGTATGGGAATTGCCGGTAATTTTTGTAATTGAAAACAATGGCTATGCGCTCAGCACACCGGTTAACGAACAATACCGTTGCGAAGCATTGGTTGAGCGCGCCCGCGGTTATGGTATCGACGGCGTTAAAATAGATGGCAATAATCTTCTCGGTGTTTACGATACTATTCAAGGCGTTCGGCAGTATTGCATAGAGTACCAGAAGCCTTACCTCGTTGAATGCGCCACTTTTCGTATGCGCGGACACGAAGAAGCCAGCGGCACCAAATACATTCCCTCGTATTTATTTGATATATGGGAAACAAAAGACCCCATAAAAAATTACGAGCAGTTTTTAATGTCGAAACAGGTGCTTAATAAAGAACTGGTTGAAAGCATTCGCCAGGACCTTAAGGAATATATTGATGTGGAGCTTACTATTGGCTTCAATGGTAAACCGATGTTGGTGGATACAGAAAGGGAATTGAAAGATGTTTATGCGAAATCAGAGGTTAGAAGTCTGAAATCAGAAGCAGGAAGTAAGAAGTATGAAGTAGGAAGCATGATGGCGGAAGCTGTTTTGATAGAAGTAGAAGATGCTGTTGATGTAGCCGATCTGGGACCGCATACATCGAACCTGAAACACCTTTCGGGTGAATCATCTACCGAAATTCGATTTATAGATGCTATAAAAGCGGGTTTGCATCAGAGCATGAACGAGCATCCCGATCTGATACTAATGGGGCAGGATATTGCCGAATATGGCGGTGTGTTTAAAATAACAGAAGGCTTTGTTGAAGAATTTGGAAAAGAAAGAGTGCGCAACACGCCCTTGTGCGAAAGCGCTGTAATCGGCGCATCGCTGGGCTTGAGCCTAAAGGGATTTAAATCGGTGATCGAAATGCAGTTTGCCGATTTTGTGACGATGGGTTTTAACCAGATCGTAAACAATCTGGCAAAGATCCATTATCGATGGGGGCAATCGGCCAGTGTGGTTATTCGCATGCCAACAGGAGCCGGGGTAGGCGCCGGACCTTTTCACTCGCAAAGCAACGAAGCGTGGTTTGTGCATACGCCGGGATTGAAAGTGGTGTATCCGAGTACGCCGGCCGATGCAAAAGGATTGCTTATTGCGGCTATTAACGATCCCAATCCTGTGTTATATTTCGAGCATAAAGCCTTATACCGCAGCGTTAGTGGCGATGTCCCTGACGAGTATTACGAAATTGAGATCGGTAAAGCGCGGCATGTACGCACCGGAGAAGATGTGTCAATTATCACCTATGGGTATGGCGTGATATGGGCAGAAGATTATGCATCACACCATCCTGAAATTTCAATCGACATACTTGATTTACGCACCTTATTGCCGCTTGATTATGAAGCCATTCATGCAGCTGTAGAAAGAACCGGTCGCGTAATGATATTGCACGAGGATACGCTCACCGGCGGCATTGGTGGCGAAATAGCAGCCTGGATTGGCGAACATTGTTTTCAGTTGCTCGATGCGCCTGTAATGCGCTGCGCCTCGCTCGACACACCGGTACCCTTTAATACCGGGCTCGAAAATAATTTTCTGGCCAAAGCGAGGTTGCATGAAACGGTGGAAAGGTTGATAAATTATTAACATTAAGCATAGACTTGCACCTGCTTCCGCCATTCAATCTTAATGCTTACCTTTATAAAAAGAATATAGTTGAGCAACGCTGTAAAAATATTACCTCATTATACTTATGATGATTATGTGCAATGGGAAGGCCAATGGGAATTAATTGATGGCATTCCCTATGCGATGAGTCCATTGCCTGTTCCAAATCATCAACGGATTGCCTTGAATCTGTCGGTAGAATTTAGGGTGCCATTAAAAGCCTATAATAAATGCATTGTGTATCAACCCATAGATTACCGGGTAACTGATGATACCATTTTGCAACCCGATATGCTGGTTGTATGTGGTGAAATAACAAAAAAGTATCTTGATTTTCCTCCTGCCTTGGTTGTAGAAATTTTATCTCCTGCTACGGCCTTGAAAGACCGTCATACTAAATATGGTATTTACGAATCGCAGGGCATTAAATATTATATCATAATTGCTCCCGATAAACAGGAAGCAGAGATTTATGAACTGATTGAGGGCAAGTATCATTTAAAACAAACAGGCAAAGATCTAATACACGAATTTTTCTTTCCTGAATGTAACGCTCGTGTTGATTTTAAGGAAATCTGGTGATTTAATTTGCGCCTTCGCGTCTTTGCGCGAACTTTTTCACTTCCCCCAAAAAAATACTGCTTCCCTTTATGTAATTTCTCCCTTTTCGGTATCCTCTTACTAAACCACCTGCATGGGAAAACGATTACTCCTTGCCCTGATATTGATTATTCCCTGTTTTTGCATTGCACAAAATAATTTATCGGCAAGCCGCCATACCAGTTTATATACCTATGTGTACCGCATAACCGGCAACGAAACGCTGGCTCTGTACAAAAGTGATATGGATAAGCTGGATGAGAAATTCCTGCATACGCTCGTCGACTCCTTTTTAACCGATAATGATTATACCCCCCACTTACCGGCAGGTGATTATTTGTTTGTAAAAGCACAGGATAACCGGTTGCGCGGCGAGCTGAAGATGATTGGCGACCTGCAATATAAACTGGTAAATAATAATCACGATCTGGTGGTTGCCCTGCATAACAATAATGGCGGTTTTATCAGTAATGCAGCAGTTAGCATCGGCAATAAAAAAATGACTTTCGATAACGCCACACAAACTTATCGCAGTAATAAACGAAAACGAACCGGTGTGTTGAAAGTAAATCAGGAGGGGGCGCTTTATTTATTTCCTGTCAGGAAGGTTGTGCCCGGGCGGTATCATCGGTTTTCATTACGGCGTTTTTTAAAATCGCCGTTAAAATATACGGCAGCACGAATTCGCCGGTTATTTCCTAAGAAAAGAAATTATTACAATGATTATTTCAGACGAGGTACTTCATATGAAAGCCGCTTCCGTGGTTATATGGCGTTTAACAAACCCATGTATAAACCGGGTGATACGGTAAAACTGAAAGCATTTATTTTAACGAAACAGGGCAAGCCCGTGAACAGACCGCTGTTGCTGCGATTGACCGGAGATAGATTTGAGCCCGACACATTGATGACTACCATTCATCCGTACCGGCCCGGTGGTTTCGAATACCAGTTTGTGTGCAGCGATACCCTTGATCTTGATTTGGATGATGATTATTTGATAACCCTCGAAGAACTGAAAAGCCGCCGGTACGATATTAATGAATACGATGGCGATCTGGATGATGACGACTATGCCATGAAACGGAAAGTGCTGATGCGCGGAACGTTCCGGTACGAAGAATATGAACTGAATAACATTACGTTTACAGCACGTGCCGATAAAACAAACCACAGCCGGGGTAACCCTGCAGCGGTGTACCTGAAAGCTATCGATGAAAATGAACTGGCTGTTCCTGATGGGCGGGTAGAAATTCTGATAACAGCATCCGAATGGGGTAAAACCGGTTTTTATGGTTCGAAAGTGTTTCTGCCCGATACATTATGGCAATACAGTAAACCGCTTGATGCCATTGGCGAAACAAAAATTATAATACCCGACAGCATTTTTCCCGCTGCCGATTTTGACTATACCATCAGCTGTAATTTTTTAAACAGCAATAACGAATATCACACCCAAACCCTGAATCAGCATTTTTATAATAACCGGCACAAAATAGTATTCAATGTGCAGCATGATAGTTTGTTTATTGATTACGAAATTGCGGGGCAAACGGCATCGGCAAGCGGCACACTATATGCGTTTAATGATAATGATGATACATTAACGCAGCAAACTCTTCAACTGCCGGCGGCACTTGCAGTGAATAACTTTGCCAGTTATTATAAAGTTAAAACCGACAGCGTTGCCGAAGTGTACGAGTTTCAACAAACAAAAAATTTACTATCGTGTAATGCCTGGCGTACCCGCGATTCGGTTAGCCTGCAGGTAGTAAACCCGTCCCGGTTGTTTTTCTGGTACACGATTTTTGCCGGTAACAAAATCATTAGCAAGGGATATAGCAATTCATTGGAGTATGCCGGCAAGGTGAGCACGCCAAAGAACTATTCTCTTTCGTTGCAATATATATATGCCGGCAAGGTTACAACTGATAATTATAACATTCCGTATAGTAACAAATTGTTGAACATTCAGGTAAATCAGCCCGGTCAGGTGTATCCCGGCAAAAAAGCTACTATTGAAATTGATGTAAAAGATGCCAACGGCAAACCGGTTAGCGATGCAGATGTAACGGCATGGGCATTCACAAAAAAATTTCAAAAAGTTGATTTGCCCATTATGCCTTACCTCGGTAAAAGATATGCCGGCAGAAAATTAGGAGCGAGTTTTTTGCCAGGCCAGCAAAAGGATTTTGATGGTACCATGCATTTAAACTGGGAACGGTATAGTCGCGAAATGAAGCTCGATACGATCGAATATTTTCACTTTTTGCATACCCCTGCTATATATATCAACGAAGAACCGGCTCGCAACAGCATTACCCAAATTGCTCCTTTTGTATTACTGAATGGCGATATTCGGCCCGTTCACATGATTTATATTGATGAAGTGCCGGTATTTTTTAGCCAGGCTCAGCACCTGCAGCAATACAGCTTTGTTGTGTCGCCGGGTAAACATACATTACGGTTACGAACTAACCGGCAAATGATAAAGCTTGACAGCTTTTGGGTGAAACAGGGCATGAAAACATTCATTGGCATTAATGCCGATACAAACATCAACAAGCAAATTCATGTACAGCAGGTGCCCGATACCCTTACGAATTATGAAAAGAGTTTATGGAGCCGCTACATGCTGTTGATTGAAAATAATTTTGGCGAAAACTACGCCTATGTTCGCCAGTTCAACCGCGTATTTTTGGTAAACCCCGGATACAATAAACAGAACACACATATTGTTACCGGTCCTTTATTGCCCGAATACAGTAAGCTGGTGGTAAAAGACAAGTTTGAGCAATTGTTTGATCCCGAAGGCAATTATTTATTTGATATACAAAAAGGTCTGATCAAACAAAAGCAGTTGCCTTATGACAGATATGCTTTTAATGCCCGGCTTTCATCAGGAATACCGCAACAAAATTTCAGGGATTTTGTGCTAACCGAAAAAGAGATAGACAGTATGTGGGAAGATTACCTGAATAACCGCAGCGCCAATGTATCGTTGTTTAAAAATGATGCCATTAATAAATTGGATAATGGCCGGTTGCAGATTAATGTTGACAGCGAATACATAAAGCATTCGATATTTATTAAGAATATCTTTTTGTTCAGATATGATAATCCCGACTTTCTGCGTGTTTACCCCGGCAGCAACCGCGATCTTGGTTATATGCAGCCCGGTAAATACCGGTTATTATTATTGTTGAAAGGGAACAGGTATTTTATAAAAGACAGCCTGCTGATACGGCCAAATGGCATCAATTATTACAGGGTTGAAACAAACAGTGCACATGCCATGGATACCATGAGTACCCGTATAGCTGTTGTTGTTAACAGCCGGGAAAAAGACTGGTGGGCGGGTAATCAGGATCAGGATATGAATGTTATAAAAGAAAGGTTTAACGAAAAATACCTCGATCCTGTAACGTTTACGGGAATGGCCGTCGGGCAGGTAACAGATGCAAAATCGGGCCAGCCTATACAAGGCGTATCAATAGGGGTGAAAGGTACTAAAGTAACTACGGTAACCGATGCGAAGGGTAATTTTTCATTAAAAGTGCCGGAACATGGTATGCTGTTAGCGACTTATGTTGGCTACGAAACAAAAGAAGTGCGTATATCGGAAACAATAACTTATAATATTAAACTTATTGAGAGCAGCGCCAACCTTCAGGATGTGGTGGTGGTTGGTTATGCCTCTATGCCAAAGAGAGAGTTAACAGGTGCGATGTCAATAGCAAATCCGTTGCAGGGGAAGTTGGCCGGCATATCAATCAGGGGTATTTCCTCCATTGAAAATGCTTTGCCGCTTATTATTATTGACGGTTTGCCTTTTAGCGGAAGCATGGCCGATATTGATCCTTCACTTATCACCGATGTGAAAGTGCTGAAGGATGCAGCAGCAACAACCATTTATGGCGCACGGGGCGCAAATGGCGTAGTGATCATCACAACCAAAAAATCAGCAACTGCCATTGATGCGCTTGCAGATAATGAAACACCACAGGAAGGAAACACCTTGCGCAGTCATTTCAGGGACGATGCATTTTGGCAACCCAAATTAAGGACCGATGCGCAGGGTAAAACTTCATTCACAATTAAATATCCGGATGATATTACCAAATGGCGAACTTTTTTTGCGGTTGTTGGTCCGCATAAACAAACAGGATTTGTTGAACAGTCAGTTCGTTCGTTTAAGCTGGTGAGCGCCAACATTTCGCTGCCGCAGTTTGCTATAGCAGGTGATTCAATAAATGTAATAGGTAAAACACTCAATTATTCATTAGATAGCATTCGTTTACAGCGAAGATTTAAAATTGATAGCGTGCTGCAACAGGAAAGTGTTATTGGCTTGCGCAATGTATTTATCGACACGTTTAACATAACTGCGCCCGATAAAGATTCGCTGAAACTAACCTATACCGTTCAAAAAGAAGATGGATATTTTGATGGCGAAGAACGCAGCATTCCTGTTTATAAACAAGGCACTCTTGAAACCCATGGCTTTTTTGCGGCGCTTACGAAAGACACATCATTTACTTTTCAGCTTCCCGCCGAATCGGGTAAAATAAAGTTATATGCCGAATCATCTGTACTGCCCGTGCTGCTCGATGAAATAGACCGTGTTCGTGATTATGAATATTTGTGTAACGAACAATTGGCTTCTAAACTAATAGCCCTGTTATTAAAGAAGAAAGTATATGGCTATTTGAAAAAAGAGTTTCGGGAAGAAAAAAATATACCGGATATAATCAGCAAACTTAATCAGGGTAAATCATCGGCAGGTTTGTGGGGCTGGTGGAAAAACAACGAGCTTGTGCCCTGGATATCGTACCATGCAACAGAAGCATTGCTGATGGCCGAAAAAGCCGGATATACCGTTAATCTGAATAAGCAACTGATAACAGATTATTTGGTTTATCAGGTAGAAAAATATCATGGCACTGAACAGTTGTTTACGCTTCAGTTATTGCATGCACTTGGCGCCAATGCCGATTACAAACGGTACATCGATACACTCGAAAAGCAAAGATCGCAGCTTAATCTGTACCAAACGCTCACGTTGCAGCAACTGAAGCAATCGCTGGGCATGGAAGTCAGGATCGATACATTGATATCAAAACGAAACTTTACTGTATTTGGAAGTATGTACTGGGGCGAAGAAGGGTATAACTTTTTTGATAATTCCATTCAAAATACGGTATTAATGTACCGCATTCTTAGGGAAGCAGACGGATTCGAACCTATGTTAGAACTGGCAAGGAACTATTTTCTTCAGATGCGCAAGGCCGGCTGTTGGCGCAATACGTATGAATCGGCTCTGATACTTGAAACCATATTGCCTGATATATTGCAGCAGCAAAATGCAAATGAACCGGCTTCAATAACAATAAACGGCGCAGCGCCGGTGCAAACATTTCCGTGGACGGCCCATATGAATGCCAATGAAAAGATAACCGTTTCAAAAAAAGGCGCGATGCCGGTATATTTTACAGCGTACAGCCAAAGCTGGAATACATCGCCCCAAAAGTCGGCCAACAATTTTGAAGTAAGCAGTTCATTCGAAAAGAACAACGCCATCATCACCACATTAAAAGCCGGCGAGCCGGTGGTGTTAAAGGTAAAAGTAACCGTAAAGGCCGATGCCGATTATGTAATGCTACAAATACCCATACCGGCGGGATGTTCCTATAATGATAAGAACCAATCGTACTATAACAACGAAGTGCACCGCGAATACTTTAAGAATAAGGTGAGCATATTTTGCAGTGCTTTGCGCAAAGGCGATTATACATTCACTGTATCCTTATTGCCCCGGTACACCGGCAAATACTTTTGCAACCCGGCCCGCGCCGAAATGATGTACTTCCCGGTGTTTTACGGCCAGGAGGGGATGAAGAGGGTACGGATTGAGTAATATAGCCGGAGGTAAACAGCCCGAGAAACGCGAGTATATGGCCATGGGTGTAGTTGGTGATGATGAGGTTGGTCAGCCGAGTGATATTGTGAGTGTGGTGTTTGGTGGGTAAAGAGAAATTTTCGCGCAAAGGCGCATAAGGCGCTAAGAATGCAGTTGCGCTAAGAGCTATAAAAGAAAAAGGAGAAAAAGAGATTTTCATTCACCTTTTTTTCTCCTTTCCCTTTCTGTTACCTGTAACTTGTAACCTGAAACCTGTAACTACAATCACTCCCCCGGATGATACTCTCTCTCCACATGCTTCACCACATCCTCCTTATAAAAAAGCACATCCTTAAAAATTCCTTTCGTATACATCTCAGCCTGATCGTTGAAGTGGGGTGAAGCGGGGTTGCCGCTTTCGCCGCCGGCGAGTAGTGATTTAGCTTTTACTTTCTTTCCAAATTCAACAGCGCAAATGAAACTGTTGCCATTATAACCATATCTTTTTTTAGTGCCATCAACATAACGGCTAACGAATGATGGAATGCAGCCCCATATCGAAGCGGCCATGCCAACAGGTAAACTGTGTTTGCTGTCGTCGTAGGTTTCCTGCAACTCTCCGGTTAATCGCTGATAACGGTTGATGCTTCCCCATGCAATTTGCCAGTTGCCAAACCTGGCGGTTAGTTCGTTTATAACGGCATTCAACGCACTGACTAATTCATTGACCGATGCAGTGGTGGCATATTCGTGAACACGGGTTACAAAATCAACTTCGTTACCATTTACCCGAACCTGGTTGATGAACGGTTGTAATTTTTGTATCCACTCAATGGCCAGCGTGGTGGAAATAGATGTGACGGAAGCATGCAGGTTCCAGCTTTTTAATATTTGCACCGGTTCGGCCAGTTTGTTGTATAATGAATCTGTTTTAGGTAAATCGTTCTCAAAACGTTTTACAAAAGCGGGAATCAATGCTGTGAATGCGGCGAGGTAGGTGTTATATCCTGTTTTAATAATTGAATCGATGGTATAACCGTGGGCATTTTGTAATAATCTGGCTGCATTAATGCCGCGAAAATTTTCAGGCTCGGTAGCCATGTAAAACGGGTATTGCTCCTTTTTCGGACTGCTCTCACCCGATGATGTAAATGGGGTAGAGTTGCAATTTTGTATCCATCCGCTTGGTGGATTGTACAAGTGTATGGTTTCATCTAACGTATGCAAACCTTTCCATTCGGTGGCTTTTATGCTGCCATCAACGGGTTTTGTCCAGTCGTATGTGATATCGCGGCGCGGAATAAAATTGCCATGCCAGTAAGCAATATTGCCTTTGTCGTCGGCAAATACGGTGTTGTTCGATGCATTCGACATCAGCTCCATATTCTTTTTGAAAGATGCAAATCCGGTTGCTTTGGTGCGTTGCCACGATTGTATCAAACTTGTCATCGACCGGTTGTTGGCTTTTACACTGAGCCATTGTCCGTTGCGAATGCCCATTATCGGTCCGTGATGTGTTGCATAGGTTTTTATGGTTTTGCTTTTGATGCTGTTGCCATCTTTATAACATACCGTAACAGTATGTTCCTTTACCGGCAACAGCTTGTTATCATATTCGTAAAACAACTTATTATCTTTCTTTACAACCTTTTCAGTATACAGGTCGGCAACATCTGAATAACTACTGGTATGCATCCATCCGCAATGTTCATTAAAACCCTGATAAACGAACAGCTGTCCCCAGGTTACTGCGCCGTAAGCATTCAACCCTTCTTCACTGATCACATGCACTTCGGGCCTGAAATAAAAGGTAACATGCGGATTGATATACAAAATGGCATTGCCCGAAGCAGTGCGTGCCGGTGCAAGTGCAAATCCATTGGAGCCGGATGGTAGTTCTTCGGAAGCTTGTTGTATTGGCGCGACTTGTGCCGCGACTCTTTCGACCCGCCTAAAGTCGGGCAGGCTTTCGCTCAAAACTCCGGCTCTCCCTCTTGCGTCATTTAATGCAAGCGGCGCAGAATTACCACTGTAAAAGCTTTTCACTTCATCAACAGTTAATCCGCCCGATTGAATGGCCGATATGCTTCCATCTGTCCACATCAGCTGATACCAGGGTTCAAAATGTTTTAGTAAAACTGGTTTTACCGAAGGATTTTTATACAGATAATAATTGATGCCATCTGCAAAGGCCTGCAATAACTTCTTCAACCACTCCGGACTGTTTTTATAATCTGCTACTGCTCCGGCTGAATCAACCAGTAATTTTGTATACAGATCGGTGTACAAATTATTTTCGCCGCCAACTTCAGCGCTTCTTCCCAAAATATCGATGTAATTTTTTTCTACTCTTTTGAAATCATCTTCGCATTGGGCATATAGCAAACCGAACACGCAGTCTGCATCGGTTTTACCATAAATATGTGGAATACCCCAATTGTCGCGTATAATGGTAACGCGCTTTGCCTGCTGCTGCCAGCGGACAATTTCTTCTTTGGAGAAGTTTTGCGCAAAAAGCGATAAGGGGAATAAAAGAAATAGAATAAGCTTCATTTTATAAAGATAAGTTCGAAGTTTGTTATGGTGTATAGCGGTGTACTACTTTCTTAGTGCCGTTAGGCACATGAAGTTGGTAGAAAATTATTATGATATTTTATCGTGCCATTAGGCACGGAACATAAGATATTTCAATCATGTGCTTCAATAATGTTTTGTGCCTGACGGCACTAAGTGCCTTTAATTTGTTTATTGCTACCAATATATAGTCCCTCCGGGACAAAATCCTGGCGACTTGGTTTTTAACCTCTGACCTCAGTCTTTCGGACTTTCCGACTTCCGGTCTTCCGGACTTTTTTTATTGCTTTACAACTGAAGCCCCATCAATGATCCTTTCCAAAATCAGCCCTGTTCCTGACTAAAGTCACAACATTGCGGGGTATAGATGAGTAACTTTAATAAGATCGTGAATAGAAATCAACGTGATTGATTGACCTTAAAAAATTATTTTATGAAACGGAATATGGGCTTTGCCGACCGGTTTATCAGGATGCTGGTTGCCTTAATAATAATAACGCTTGTATATATGAATGTCATAAGCGGTACTGCAGGTATTGTTTTGCTGGTTATAGCAGGCGTATTTATTTTAACAGGAATAATTGGTGTTTGCCCTTTGTACAGCCTGTTTAAATTTAACACAGGCGCTGAAAAGAAACCCACTTCCTGATACAGTGGCTATTTTTTTGAAGTAAAGGCAGAAAGAGGAAACTCTTTCTGCTTTTTTGTTGCCTTTAAATGTTGAAAAATTTCCCCAGGAATTTGCCTTATGGTGAACGTTTCGATCAAATTCATTACATCGGTATAACTCAAATGGTGGTTTGGGAATGATTATTTAATCAATAAGTAAGAGATAGATATTAAAATTAAAATCTTATGAAGAAGACTAATTTTTTCTATCATATGCTGATGGCGCTGCTGTTATGCGGATTTATGTTTTGCGGCAATAATCACGAGAATCCTGAAGGTGCCGTACCTCCGCCCGATTCGCTGGCAAATGACTCCATAAATGCAGCTCATCACCAGGATCCTTCCACTGCCTATCCTCAGCCGCCGGTAACCGGTTCAACTGTTGATTCGAGCAGAAGTAAAGATTCGGCCAAAAAGAAGTAGGTTGAAACAGGAAGCAGGCACCAGGCAATGGGCAGTAGGCCTTTAGTTCAGGCCCTCCCGGCATTCTCAAACAACAAAAAAGTATAATGTTAGTTTAATAAAAAAAGGAGCTTACGGGCTCCCTTTCTTTCGACTATAATTGAATAAGTCTTAGCCAAGTGATTTAAGCCATTTTACCAGATCATCCTTTGTTTTGCCGGTCTTTTTTTGCAAACGGCCTAACAATTCGTCATCTTTACCTTCCTCATACTTCAAATCGTCGTCCGTCAGATTTCCATAGGCTTGTTTTACTTTGCCTTTCCACTTATTCCAGTTGCCTTTGATTTCTAACTTATCCATAACAAACTGTTTTATAAGTAAACAGTTTAAAAAACTCATGCCATCACTGTTATTCTTTCGTTTACCAATCTGCCGGGTTTTCACTTCTTAACGAAAAATATATTTCCGGTAAATACCCTTCTTTCAATAACAGGTCATCGTCATTGTCTTTGTCCTGGTCTGGCGATGTGTTGTTCTTTTTTTCCGGTTTAGAATCTTTTTCGTTATGTTGTTGATTTGGTTGTATCGTGTTATTTTTTTGAGCTTCCGGACTTTGATCCTTACTCCAGTTTAATTGCATATGTCGCTGGTTTACGCCATTACTTATAAAAATATAATGCCAATGTTTCCATTACATAGTGTGCACTAAAACATTTACAAATTAGTAACAATGTAAAGCAGCGAAGGTTCAGATGGAAAATAAACGATAAACCATCAAGCTATCAAACAATCGAACAATCATTCAACAGCCCCCTTCTCCCCAATAAACCACTGCTCTTTATTTCTGAACAATACGTTGAAAGTGGTTAGCGAACCATAAATGCGGGTAATATATTGCTGCAGGTTTACTTTGTCTTCGTCGCTTAATTGCTTGTGTGCATTGATCTGTTGTTCCAGCACGCGTAACCGGTCGCGCAGCATCACTATTTTATGAAAGAATACATCGATCGGTACTTCTTTTGGCTTTTGGGTTTTATCGGCTGGTTGCAGTAACATCATGCCGCCCTTCCAGCGATCGCCCAAAGGAACAATTTCTGAAAAGCCACCCCACAAACGCAGAATTTTTAGGAGTGATTTTTCAACGTCACTGTGCGTTTCAATTTCTTCAGTTACATTTTCAGGGATGATTTCTTCGAGTGCCGTGTCGTTTTTATCGATCTCTTTTATGCCATGATGAATAAAAGAAATTAAATAGGTGGCATACCTGATGCCAACAATTACACCCGGGCCATGCTGTGTGTGCTGTAAACGGGTGCCGATACCGAGATTGAGCTGATCCATGATTCTATATAATTGAAAAATGAGGGGTTTAAGAAAACATTCAGAAGTTAAATTTCCATGTTTTGGGCTAATTTATTGCTTTTGCATGCTATTTTTTTGAAATTAGATAAACACCTTCAGTTGCCAACTATTTAATTTTCCGGTACCGCGCTTTTTGTTTATTATAGTATACAATCAGGTTGTTGATTTTTCCATCGGCACCGCGTTCGAATGCTATCTGACAGTTGAATGATTTTAAAAAAAAGAAATCCTTTTTTTCTTCAAACAACTCATTCGCCTGGCCATTATTTAGTCTGGATTGCAGATGATTGTCATTAAGGGTAATATTGATGATATAACTAACAGAAGTGTCTTTTTTATACGAACCGGTGTATTCAGGTAACGTAGTCGCATCCGGCTTAATGGATATCCTGGGAATATAGTAGTTTGATTTATTGGCGAATATTTGCAGAAATGCTGCATCAATAAAATTCAATTCAGTTTCAGGATTACAACAGGTACTAAAGTCGTTGCTTAATGCCATATAACAGATACTATCTTCAGGTACCTGAATAAACAAAGCCTGAAAACCAGCTATGCCACCTTTATCAAGAACCTGTCGTTTTTTGCCATCATACCTTATATACCAGCTATACCCAAGTGGTCCTTTGCCTGGTGTAAATGCTTCTTCCAGCGATTGGGGACTGATAATTTTATTTGATAGTAATGCCTTGTGCCATCGAAACAGGTCGCCTGCTGTGCTATATATACCACCACTGGCATAGGCAGCACTGGAGTCTGCAACGCGGGCCGGGATATGTACACCATCATTCAGTTCATCATATCCTACCGTTTTATAGGGGCTTTGTAAATGGGCAAAATCAAAACCTGAATGTGTCATCCCGGCTTTGTTGAATATGATCTCCCGCACATTTTGTTCATAGGGTTTGCCGGTAACTTTCTCAATAATATAACCTAAAAGATAATAATTGGAGTTGCTATAGTAAAATTGTGAATCGGGTTCAAAGTCAAGTGTTTGGTCTTTGATGATGTTCCAGAAATTCTGCTGGCTAAATGGATCAAATGCAAGTACCTCCTGATACTTTTCTCCTTCAGTAAAATCGAATATGCCTGATGTATGCATTAGCAGGTTTTTGATACTGATTTTGTCGCCATACTTGTATTCAGGAAAGTATTTACTAACCTTATCAGTAACTTTTAATTTGTTTTGTTCCTGCAAATACAAAATAACAACTGCCGTAAATTCTTTGGTAAGTGAACCGATGCGGAAAATTGAGTTGGTGTCGTGCGGAACCCGCTTTTCATAATCTCGCCAGCCATAGCCTTTTGCAAATAAGATACTATCGTTGCGGGCCGCCAATACAGTTCCGTTGAACATTTTGGCCTTGTAAGCGGCATCCATAAATTCTTCAAGCCGCTCCGAAGTAGTTTGGGCTTGTAAAGAATAAATAAATAAACAGGAAAGCAACAACAGGAAAGAAGGTTTCATGACAACTATGTTATTAAGTGTAAGAAACCAATTCTTTCCAAATAAATAATACGGTATGCCTGGCTGTAAGGTTAAATAAAACTTAAAGCAGGTTGATATGAAATCTATTTTTTATAAAACTCATACGGTGTAAACTCTACAAAATCGGCTACGGTAACCGTTACTGATTTCACTTTTCCATTGGCGGTGGTAAAGGGCCATACTTTAATGCCGTATAAGGGATCGTTGAAAGTGGCCAGAAATTTATTGCCGCCCAAAGGTTCCAGCGTGGCAAAGCGGCCATGATGATGTTCAAAACGTGCTACCAGTTTTCCGTTTTCTGATGCAATGGTCATTTTACCATATACTTCATGTTCGTAAGTACCGGCATAGGCTGCAACGGGCAGGGTAGTGGCAATATGCATGGCAACCGTATCCTGCATTTTCTTTAACCAGGCAGCCTCTTCCTGCTGGTTATTTTTATACCTGTCGAGATGCAGCTTGCTGTAATTGCGATAAGGCAAACCGAGATAGGCATCCATTATTTCATTCTTCAGCGATTCAAAAAAGTTGTTGGCATCGGTATTGGTCAATACAATAATGCCCAGCTTTTCTTCGGGTACCAGCGTAACACTGGTTACAAAACCATTTACACCACCGGTATGGGCAACAATTTTTCGTCCGCTGTACTCCTGTAAAAACCAGCCAAGTCCGTATAACGAAAAATGGGCTTTGTTGAACCGGTGTCCGCCATTGCCTAATATCGATTGGGGTTTCCATGTTTCGCCAATGGCAGCAGCCGGCACTACTTCGCGGTTGTTGTATTTGCCAAAGTTCAGCTGCATCATTACCCAATGGCTCAAATCGTTTACACTGCTTGAAATACTTCCGGCAGGCGCCAGGTTATCGATATGTCCGTAGGGAATTTTTTTCAATACACCTTGTGCCACTGTATGCGCTGAAGCTTTATTGGATGCCGTTTCTATATCTTTTGTCAGCGCAATCGTATTGTTCATGTCAAGCGGCGTGAATATTCTTTCTTTCAAAAATTCAGCCCATGTTTTTCCGGTTACTTTGGGAATAATTTCACCGGCCGTCATAAATGCGGCATTGGTATAGCCCCACCTGCTGCGAAAGCTGTACAAGGGTTTCACTTTGCCGAATTTTTCGCGCACTTCGGCCGTTGTTAAGTCAGAATCAAAATAAATGAAGTCGCCCTGAAAAGTTTCAAAACCTAATCGGTGGCATAACAGATCGCGTATACACGCTTCTTTGGCAACCCATGGATCGTATAATTTAAAATCGGGCAGCCATTTTTGTACATGGTCATCGAGCGACAATTTTTTATCGCTTTCGAGCATGGCGAGCGCCGTTGCAGTGAATGCTTTTGAGTTGGAACCGATCATGAATAAGGTGTTCTCATCTACTTTGTCGGTTTTTCCAATTTCTTTTACGCCATAGCCTTTCATAACAACTACCTTTCCATCTTTTACCACGCATACGGCCACACCGGGAATTTGCCAGTCGGTTAAAGCCCGTTCAACATATGTATCCAGACTATCTTTTACAAAGGATGGCGCTTCCTGTGCAATGATGCACAACGAGCATAGGATAAACCCAATTAATAAGAACAGGTTTTTTTTCATGGTTTATTTTTTAATGCTATTTAATTTTTTCCGGTACATGCGGCCCACTAACCACATAGCTACAGGAACCAAAGCAGGAATCCATATGGCCAAACGCGGACTCAGAAAATAAACAAAGGCCATAATGATAAAGATTATGGGTACCACAATGGCACGAAGCGAATAATAACTGGCTACCGGCTTCGATAATCCTTCGCTGAAACCATGCCGTGAATTGCCTACATAACGTCACAACAACCAGGTCATTAAACCTAAAAAAGAAATGTTGCTGATATACAGTATAGCTGAAGTTCTTTTAAAATACCCGATGTATTCGCTGTAAAAGGCGGTGGTAAAAGGCATCAGCACAACAGCGAGTAAAAAAAATAAATTCAGCCACATGAGCCGTAAGTTGAAATTCACCACAAATCCAAACAACCGGTGGTGTATGGTCCAGTACTGGCCGATGATCAAAAAGCTGATGAGGAAACCAATGAATTTGGGGATCATTTCAACCAAACTTTCGGCTAACTTATGTTCGCTTACCTCGCCAACAATTGCAGGAACCTTAATTTCAATAACAAGCAGGGTAATGGCGATAGCAAATACCGCATCGCTGAAAAGGATCATTCGTTCAAGCTGAAATTCTTTTTTTAACTCATTGTGCAGTGGTTGGTTCATTTGCAGGATTTATGATTATGTATCAAATTAATCGTTCAGGGCCTGGTACACCAGTACCTTATATAAATTACCAAGATTGCCCCAGCTGGTGGGCCATATATTACGATAAATTAAACCGATTAATTTTTCTTTGGGATCAACCCAATAAGTGGTGGCAAACATACCGCCCCATTCAAAGGTTCCTTCCTGCGTAGGCAACACAGCGCTGCCTTTTTCGGTGGTAATGCCAAAGCCTAAACCAAATTTATTGGGACCACGCATAATGTCGCCAATCTGGTTCATCGTCATCATGCGAACGCTGTTGCGACTGAGTATGCGCTTGCCATTGTATTCACCGCCGTTCAGCAGCATTTGTAAAAAGATGGCATAATCATAAACGGTTGATGATAAACCGCCGCCTCCTGAATAATAAGTGCCATCCATTTTTGGATAATCGCGATGCATTACGCCGCTTGCATTTACTTCTTCGGCCATCTTAACAGCTTTTTTCGTAACCGAATCTTCGGTATACAACATGGCCAGGCGATGTTGTTTTTCTTTGGGCAAATAAAAATAGGTGTCTTTCATGCCCAGCGGTTCAAAAATGTATTTATGAAAGAATTCGTTTAAGTTCATGCCCGAAACTACTTCTACCAGGTAACCAAGCAGATCGGTGTTTAATCCGTAGGTGAATTTTTCACCGGGCTGATGAAACAGGGGCATTGAACCAAGCAGTTTCATTTTATCGGCCAGCAAAATTTTATCTACACCAATACCGCCAACGATGCCTGCTTTGGCATAAATAGCATTGGCTTCGGGCGTACCGATTTGTGCATAGCCTATGCCTGATGTATGCGTGAGCAGATCGCGTATAGTGATCTCTCTTTTTGCGGGCACCGTAGTATAGGTAGTATCGGCCTTATTATATTTATCCAATACTTTGGGATGCTTAAACTCGGGAATGTAATTCGAAATGGGATCATCCAGCATAAACTTTCCTTCTTCAAACAACATCATAATGGCTACGCTGGTAATGGCTTTTGTTTGTGATGCAATGCGAAAGATGGCATCTTTTTGCAGCGGTGCTTTGGTATCAACATCGTTATACCCGAAATTTTTATAATATGCAATTTTGCCGTCGTGCACAATCATGGCCACGGCGCCATTCATTCTTCCTTTATTAATATAATCTTTTAAAACAGTGTCGATGCGCTTTAACCGGTTTGATGAAATGCCGGCTGCTTCAGGCGTTGCGGCAACAGTAAGTACAGGATGTTTTGTTTGGCAAAATGCAACAGTCGTAAAAAGCAAAATGCCGGTAATGGTCAATAGGCTATTTCTCATGGTAGCAGGAAATGATTTTTTGTACCGGAAGATAACGAATTGTTTGAATGTGCGCGTAGGCGTGTATGCAGAAGGTTGATGGAGTTATTCAGCAAGAAATCCTCGCGCAAAAGCTGCAAAGCCACAAAACTTGAACCGACCAGTAGTCGGGGGCCTTTTCTTTGCGTTCTTACAGATCGCGAAGCGATCAACTTTGTCCCGCCTCGGCGGGACGCCTTTGCGAGAAATAAAAAATTCTTAACTAATCGACATCGATTCACCATTCACTACCTGCCGGCAGGCAGGGTGCTTATTTACTTTTGCCTATTGCCCATTGCCTATTCTTCCTTCTTCAGCTCACCCATCACCTGCTTCCACTTTTGATATTTTTCATAACATACCTTGATGTATGTTTGAAACTCGTAATCGGTAGCTGTTTCGGTAAATACCAGATCGGGTTTGTAGCGTTGCATGAAGGTATCGAGCTCGGCGCCACGCAACTGGGTAAGTTTTATAACAAGCGCCCGGCTAAACCGGTGCTCAATAAATTTCTCTTTTTCTTCGCGAAGCAGTCTGTCGCGGAAAGCTGCCATCCGGCGATTCTTTTTGAACTGGAACACTTCAATCAATTCATCGAGGTCAACTCCTACGGCAGCGCCGGGCCCCGATGGTGTAACTATACCCAAACCGGGCTTTTTAAAATTGAAAGCCTTTGCATATTCTTCGCGGTTGGCGATGGAGTCTAAATGATAGTTACGGGGTTTTACCATTATCTGCTTCAGTTCCGTAACATTTACATGCAGTGAAATTTCAAAGTTCTGCAGGTTGGCAATTGATTTAATGGCGTACTTAGGAGTTCCTTTGCCCAGATACGAAAACGATATGCTGTCGTTTTCCTTCACATAAATCGTATACCGGCCCAGCGAATCGGTTACGGTGCCGGTACCGCCGGTACTAATAACACTTACCGAAGGAAGCGGTATCTGCTGGGTCATATCAAATACCTTTCCCTTGACCATTATCTGGCAAACAGCCGCCTGTGAAACAGCAATCAGTATTATTAATAGTATGTACCGTTGTGAAGTCAAACTGTTGAAATTGAGATTGTGATATTACTGCAAGAAAATGACATACATAAACTTAACAGGTGTTTTAACGGCGATTTTGCAGTTCAAAAATCACTTTTTCTGCAATCAGGGGGTAATGTTCATGTTCCAGTAAATGAATTTTTTGTGCCAGACTATCGGCTGTTTCACCGGATTCAATGGTGCAGCGTGCCTGAAATATCAGTTGACCATGATCGTATAATTCATCAACATAATGTATGCTGATGCCGCTTTCTTTATCGCCGGCTGCAATTACTGCTTCATGAACAAAACGGCCGTACATGCCTTTACCACCATAATTTGGCAACAGTGCCGGATGTATATTAATAATACGTTGCGGAAAAGCTTTTATCAATGCTACCGGAACTTTCCATAAAAAGCCGGCCAATACAATGAATTGTACGTTGAATGAACGTAATTCATCGACATATGCATTTCCTCTGAAGAATTTTTCCTTTTCTATTAATAATGCAGGAATATTTTCATCGCGGGCAATCGTTAATACACCGGCTTCGGGCTTATTGCAAACGATCAAAACAACATTTATGTAGTTATGATGGCGGAAATGCTCAATCAGTTTTTTTGCATTTGACCCGGCACCTGAAGCAAAGATGGCAATGTTCACTGTTTGTAGTTTGTGGTTTGTTGTTTGTAGTTGGTTTGCCTTTTTCAAAAATCCCATTCGCCTCAAAATCTTCTTTTCATAGTTCCAGAAAAAATTGAATTGCCTGAAAGGAATGGCAAAAAGAAGAATAAGTACCTGGTAGCCAAAAATCAACATCATTATTTTAAGTATCCAGTACCAGGGCGTTGAAGCGGTAAAGTTCAACCAGGTTGTTATTTGCCGGGTTAGCCAGGCAGTAGTTGTTCCGGTAATAGCAAAAACGCACACAATTAAAAACAACTGTGTACCGTTTACTTTCCATTTTTGTTTCAGTTTTTGAAACATGCACGCAAAAGTGCGGGAAAAAATTGGCTGATTAAAGTCATTTTTTTTGGCTGATAGAAGTTATAGGTTCCGGTGACGGATGTCATTTTTTTTGTTAGTTGTCAGATTGACAAAAATGTGACATTTCTGACTGAACCGTTTTAACAGGGGGTGCAAAATCGGCTGAAACCCGCGCCAGGCCTGTGTTAAAAAAAATTTAAACAGGTTGTGATTTTATTAATTCCATGACTTATTTTTGCACCCAATTCGGGAAATTTTTCCACATAATTTCATCATATCCAGCAATATGATTGATCATAGAGCAAATGTTAAGCGAACCCTTCTTAGTGCATTGTTCTTTTTGTTATTGTCGATCGGAAATAAATTAACAGCTCAGGATGGAAAGTCTATCTTCCAGAATAACTGTGCATCCTGCCACTCTGTTACAAAAGACCTTACCGGCCCGGCATTATCAGGAGTAACAACACGTGGTCCCTGGACTGATCGTAAAAAGATTTACGAGTGGGTACATAATCCGGCAAAGTTTATGGCTTCAGACCCTTATACCCAGGGGCTGAAACAAAGGTTTGGTGGTGTTATGATGACACCCTTCCCTCAGTTGGCAGAAAAAGAAATTGATGCAGTTATCGATTACATCGGAAAAGCAGGCGCTCCCAAAGGACCTGATATCACTACTACCGATACTAAAGTAATCGACGAAAAAGACAATTCAATTTTATACGGTGTATTAACGCTCATTCTGGCCGTAGTAGCGTTAATTATGCTGCAGGTTAACAGCAATCTTAAAAAGCTGGCCGATGATAAAGACGGTGTTCCTGCACATGAGCCGATTCCTTTCTATCGCAATAAATCCTACATAACACTTTTAGTGCTGCTTCTTTTTGTAGTAGGTGGTTATTATGTAGTGAAAGGTGCGATCGGTTTAGGACGCAGTCAAAACTATCAGCCTGAACAACCTATCTTCTATTCACATAAAGTTCACGCAGGGGCAAATCAGATCAACTGTTTGTATTGCCATGGTGGTGCTATGGAGGGTAAACATGCAAACATTCCTTCGGTGAACATTTGTATGAATTGCCACATGACCATTAACGAATACAGCGGCACCGCTGGTAAACTGTATCGCGAAGATGGTACTGAAGTAAACGGAACAGCTGAAATTCAAAAGTTATATGAAGCTTCCGGCTGGGATCCTGCCAAAAAACAATACGTAAATCAGGGCAAAGAAATTCAGTGGACTAAAATCCATAACCTGCCTGATCACGTTTTCTTTAGCCATGCACAACACGTGAATGCCGGTAAAGTACAATGCCAAACCTGCCACGGCGAAATCACTAAAATGGACGAGGTTTACCAGTTTGCCGATTTAAGCATGGGCTGGTGTATAAACTGTCACCGTACCACTAAAGTGAACTTCGATAACAATGGCGACGGCAACAAGTTCTACAGCATTTACAAGAAATTCCACGATGAAATCAAAGAAGGAAAGAGAGACAGTGTAACTGTAAATGATATCGGAGGATTGGAGTGCCAGAAATGTCACTACTAAAATTTGTTAATGTGCAAATTTGAAAATTTGAAAATGGTGATTCCTGATTTTCAGATTTTCAAAACAAAAGGAAACAAGCAAATTTGATGATGCAGTCTTAATTCAACGACCTCATTTTCAAATTTCCAAATTCACAAATTCTCAAATTATAACATAAATGGCTAAAAAAAAGTACTGGCAGAGTTTTGGAGAGCTCAATCACAGTGAGGCCTATGAAAAATCTATTTCAAACGAATTCAAAGAAGAATTGCCGTTTGAAAGTGCAGATAAAAAAGGATTGGCAAACAGTCCTGCCTCACGCAGAGACTTTTTGAAATATCTCGGTTTTAGTACAGCAGCCGCAATCGCAGCAGCCAGCTGCGAAACCAAAGTAAGAAAAGCTATTCCATATGTGAATAAGCCTCAGGATATGATCCCTGGCGTGGCTGATTATTATGCAACTACTTATGTAAGTGGCGGCGAAGCCATACCGGTTGTAGCAAAAGTGCGCGACGGTCGTCCTATCAAATTAGAAGGTAACACCCTGTCTACATTCAGCAAAGGCGGTACTACTGCCCGTTTGCAGGCATCGGTGCTCGATTTATACGATACAGCCCGTTTAAAAACTCCTTTTGCCGGTAACTCTGCAACCAGTTACGAGGCAATCGACCGGCAAATAGCTCCTGCTCTCGCCGGTTTGGGTAACGGTCAGCTGGTTCTTCTTACTTCTACCATTACTTCTCCTACTACCAAACAGGTAATAGCAGAATTTTTAGCAAAATATCCCAACAGCAAACATGTTCAGTTCGATGCAGTATCGTACACTGGTATGTTGCTGGCCAATGAAGCTACTTTCGGCAAACGTGCAATACCTTCTTATGAGTTCGGTAATGCACAAACCATTGTAAGCCTTGGCGCCGACTTTTTGTGTACCTGGTTAAGCCCCGTTGAATTTCAACATGGCTATAGCAAAGGACGCAAAGTGAATGAAAAGAAAACCGACATGAGCAAGCACTACCAGTTCGAGAGCATGCTCAGTACAACCGGTTCTGCTGCCGATGAACGTTTTACCCACCGTCCTTCTGAAGCGGGTGTGGTAGCTGCAGCTTTATTAACTGCTGTAAACGGTCAGGAGCCTACCGGCGTAAGCGGTAAATTAAAAGAAGGTATTAAAAAAGCCGCCAAAGACCTGGTTGCCAGCAAAGGCAAAGCCCTGGTAGTAAGCGGCAGCAACAATACACAGGTTCAGATAATAGTAAATGCCATTAACGAAGCCATCGGTTCATATGGATCTACTATTAGCTTTAGCGCCCCCATTCAAACGCACCAGGGTATCGATAGCGAAATGGCTACACTGGTTCAGGATATGGAAGCCGGCCGTGTAAGCGCACTGCTGATATATGGCGCCAACCCTTCTTACGAATATTTTGATTTCGAGCGCTTCAATAAAGGATTAAATGCTGTTAAGCTGTCGGTTTCTTTCAACGATCGTAAAGATGAAACCTCAAAGCTTTGTAAATATATTTTACCGGCTCCTCACTTCCTCGAAAGCTGGGGTGATGCAGAACCCAAAACCGGTTTTATAAGTTTGATTCAACCTACTATCAATCCGTTGTTCGAATCAAGACCTTTTGAACAATCATTGCTCAAATGGTCGGGTAACAACACGGCGTGGGATGCTTACTTTAAAAATTACTGGGTTACCAAACTGGGTGGCCAGGAAACATTTAATAAAGCATTGCAGGATGGTGTAATTGAAACTACTCCTGCTGCCGAAGCAGGCGCCGCTTTCAACGCAGCTCCTGTAGCACAGGCTATCACTGCCGCTGCTGCATCGAAGAAAAGCAGCGAGTATGAATTGGTTATCTATCAAAAAGTAGGTGTGGGCGATGGTAAACAGGCTAACAACCCCTGGTTGCTCGAACTGCCCGATCCTATTACCCGCGTATCATGGGATAACTACGCTATCATTTCGCCAAACCTGGCTAAAGAAAAATTCAATATTGACCTGGGCGACAGAAGATCGGCTGATAAATACGAAGTTGAAGTAATGAAGCCGGTGATCAGCTTAAAGGTTAAAGGAAAAGTAGTTGAACTGCCGATCGTTGTTATTCCCGGTACACAGCCCAACACCATCGCTGTAGCCATTGGTTACGGTCGCGATGAAAGTGTAGGCCGTGCCGTGAAAGCCGAAGGTGGTGGTTCACTGGGTAAAAATGCCTATCCGATGTTGAGTTTTAACGGTTCAACCATTGACTGGAGTGCTCCTGTTGAAATTGCAACTACCGATAAAACGTACAAAATAGCGCAGGGCCAAACACACAACAGCTACGAAGGCCGTGAAGGTGTTGTCAGAGAAATTCCTCTTGCAGAATATAAAAAAGAGCCTAATAAGATTCGTGAAGAAAGAGAGGCTGAAATGAAGCCTTACGGCGGACCTGAGAAATTTGCAAAAGACGGTACCCATTATCCCGTTTACGACCGTCCGGGTATTAAATGGGGTATGAGCATCGACCTTAATAGTTGTTTCGGTTGCGGCGCCTGCGTTGTAGCCTGTCATATCGAAAACAACGTGCCTATTGTTGGTAAGCACGAAGTTGCCCGTTTCCACGATATGCACTGGTTGCGTATCGACCGTTACTTCAGCGGTAATCCCAATGACCCTGAAAGCATTCAAACGGTGTTTCAGCCAATGCTTTGTCAGCATTGCGACAACGCGCCATGCGAAAACGTATGTCCGGTGGCCGCAACGCACCACAGCAGCGAAGGCATAAACATGATGGCTTATAACCGTTGTATCGGAACCCGTTATTGCGCTAACAACTGTCCTTATAAAGTACGTCGTTTCAACTGGGCCGATTATACCGGCGCCGACAGTTTCGCCAACAACCAGCAACCGCTGGTAGATGAAGGCAAGCTCGATGATGTAGTGCTGATGATGAACGACGACCTTACCAGAATGGTGCTGAACCCCGATGTTACTGTTCGTAGCCGCGGTGTAATGGAAAAGTGTACCTTCTGCGTGCAAAGAGCACAGGCTGGTAAGCTCGAAGCCAAAAAAGCAAACCGTCCTTTACAGGATAGCGATATGAAAACTGCTTGTCAGCAGGCTTGTTCGGCCGATGCCATTGTATTCGGTAACGCCAACAACCCTGAAAGCGAAATATCGAATGTTCGACTTGAAAACAGAAACAGGTTGTACTATGCGTTGGAAGAAATACACACTATGCCCAACGTAAACTACCTGGCTAAAGTGAGAAATTCAGAAGAGATCAGCAATGAAGGCGTTCTGGAAGGAACGGTTGAAGGCGCTCAGGCTGAAAAGCATACTTAGGTTTGATGAGTTGACAAGTTAAAAAGTTGACAAGTTAACAGGGTGAAGTCGAAGCAGGTGAACTATTCACCATTGACCATTCACCATTCACCAAAAAATATTTTCGGCTAACAGTTCCGTTGTGCGGAATATAGCTAAAAAGCATATAACATGGCATCATTAAAGTACGAATCGCAAGTAAGACCTCCGCTGGTAGAAAACGAGAAAAACTATCACCAGGTAACGGAAGATATAGTGCGGCCTATTGAAGCAAATCCTTCCCGCCTGTGGTGGATCGGATTTCTGATCTCTGTTGCACTGTTAATGTTTGGTGTGTACTCAATATATCGTGAGGTCACCTACGGGGTAGGTCAATGGAACCTGAACAAAACAATCGGTTGGGGCTGGGATATCACCAACTTCGTGTGGTGGGTAGGTATCGGTCACGCCGGTACACTGATCTCAGCGATCCTGTTGCTGTTCCGCCAGGGATGGAGAACAGGGGTGAACCGTGCGGCAGAAGCCATGACCATCTTTGCGGTAATGTGCGCCGGTCAGTTCCCGATCTGGCACATGGGTCGTGTGTGGATGGCCTTCTTCGTACTGCCTTATGCCAACACCCGCGGTCCATTATGGGTTAACTTTAACTCGCCGCTGTTGTGGGACGTATTCGCGATCTCTACTTATTTTACTGTATCATTATTATTCTGGTACTCTGGTTTAATTCCCGACCTCGCTACCGTACGCGACCGCGCCCGTTTAAAATGGCGTAAGTATATGTATGGTTTGCTGTCGTTCGGTTGGACCGGTTCTACCAAACACTGGCAACGCCATGAGAGCTTGTCACTGGTACTGGCAGGTTTAAGTACCCCGCTGGTATTATCAGTGCACACGGTGGTATCGTTCGACTTCGCTACCTCAGTAGTTCCTGGCTGGCACACCACCATCTTCCCGCCTTACTTCGTTGCGGGTGCTATCTTCTCGGGCTTTGCGATGGTGCAAACGCTGCTGGTGGTAACACGTAAAGTGTTGAAACTGGAAGAATATATTACTATGGAGCACATCGAGGTGATGAACAAGGTAATTGTGTTAACCGGCTCTATAGTAGGTATCGCATATTTAACTGAGTTGTTCATTTCATGGTACGGTCAAAACCCCAACGAAGGCTGGGCATTCGCTCAAAACAGGCTGAACCTGTTCAGCCCTTATGGCTGGAGCTACTGGCTGATGATGGGTTGTAACGTGATCTCTCCGCAGATCTTCTGGTTCCGCAAACTGCGCCGCAACATCGTGGTAACCTTCTTCATGTCGGTTATCGTAAACATCGGTATGTGGTTCGAGCGTTTTGTGATCATCGTTACTTCAATTTACCGCGATTACCTGCCCAGTAGCTGGAGTACTTACTACCGGCCTACTATCTGGGAAGTTGGATTTTACCTTGGAACATTCGGTTTGTTCTTTACCTGTTATTTCCTGTTCTCGAAATTCTTCCCGGTTATTGCCGTGGCCGAAATCAAGCACATTCTGAAAAGATCAGGTGAAAGCTATAAGAAGAACATGTACCACATTGAAAAGGAAAGTGCGGATGATTTGTTTCACGAAATACATGCTGAACATCATTAATTAAGTCTGGAAGAAAGAAAGACCGAAAAAGAGATAGAAAGAAATCAGAAAATCCCGAAATCAGAAATTTCAAAATCATTATATGGCTGTTAAAAAATTTGTTGTCGGTTGTTTTGATGAGGAGGGAGCTTTATTTGATGCCGTTAAGAAAGTACGCAAATCAGGTTATAAACTGCATGATGTGTACACCCCGTTTCCTATTCACGGATTAGACAGGGCAATGGGTTTGCGCGATACCAGCATTCATACTGCCGGTTTTCTGTACGCCATTTTTGGTACATCTTCGATGCTGGCGTTTATGACATGGGTGTTTACTACCGACTGGCCGTTGAACATAGGTGGTAAACCACACTTTGCTTTACCCGCCTGGATACCTATCACATTCGAGTTTACTGTATTGTGCGCCTGCGTGGGCATGGTAATCACTTTCTGCTATCTGTGCCAGTTGGCGCCTTTTGTAAAAAAGCATCATTTTCACCTGCGTTCGACTGATGACCTGTTTGTGATGGTTCTTGAGTGTACCGCCAAAACAAATGAATCTGAAGCGAGTGCGTTTTTGGGAAGTTTAGGCGCTAAGGAAATCAATACACAGGTAGCCGAAACCGGCTGGTGGTTAGGCCGTTACGATAAAGAACAAAAATTATCTGAAAGCGAAATTGTTTCTGCATAATATCTGAATACATAAAGATGAAAAAATTATCTATCATTTCTGTTTTAGTGCTGGCCGTGTTGGTATGGAGTTGCAGCGACGTACGAAGAACCCCGGGTCATGTGTATATGCCTGATATGGCTTACAGCCGGGCAATTGAAACATACTCGCCAATCGACACACTTGCAAAGCAGGGTATTCATTATAACCGTACACCCGTGCCTGGTACTATTAAAAGAGGTGAATTACTGCCTTTTCCGCTGGCAAAAGATAAAACAGGCGATACCACCAACTATGTACAATCTGTACACGTGGCTAACCCGTTACCTGCTTTGAATGCAGTTCAAATGAAAGAAGCAGAACGTTTATACCTCGTTAACTGCGGTATTTGCCATGGTACAGCCCTGGATGGTAATGGTCCGTTGTACAAAGGCGGCGAAGGTCCATTTTCGGCTGCCCCGGCTAATTTGGCCACTGGTGCAAAATATGTAAGCATGCCCGAAGGGCAGATGTTCTATTCAGTAACATATGGTAAAAACCTCATGGGAAGCTATGCTTCGCAGTTAAGCACTACACAGCGCTGGATGATCATTCATTATATAAAGAACAAACAGGGTGGTGGCAAACAGCCTGCTGCGGCCGCTACCGATTCAACAGCTGCTGCTGCAAAACCTGCTGCTGCTAAACCAGCTGCCGCTGCAACCGCTAAAAAAAGTGCTGATACAACAGCTAAAAAATAACTGACTAAGAAAACAGAACATATAAATTACTGATAATGGCTATTAAAGAATTTTTCGACATCCCCGCACGGTACAGAACCTGGTCAATGGCATTGATGGGAGTCGGCATTTTATCTGTTATCATCGGTTTTATATTATATGGAACCGGTGAGCACCCGGCAAGATTTTGGGCCAGCCTGTTGCAAAACAGTGTTTTCTTTCTGCTGGTTACCAATGCCGCTATGTTTTTTATCTGCGCCACAACGCTGGCTTTCGGAGGTTGGCAAATAGTATTCCGCCGGGTTACAGAAGCCATTTCGGTAGCTGTTATTCCTTTAGGTATTATAGCATTTATCGTATTGATATGTCTCGTAGCCATTGACCCCCATGTTTATCACTGGCTGCACCCGAAAGGCGATAAAATTCTCGAAGGCAAAGCGGCCTTTTTGAACACCGGATTTTATATTATCTGGACAACCCTGTCCATAGGTCTGTGGATTGTGCTGGGTTACAAAATGCGTAAGTTATCGCGTGAGCTTGATAACAACCCGTTATCTGATCCCGAATCAGGACGTCGTTATATTTTCAAGAATACCGTTTGGGCTTCAGTATTCATCGTATGGTTTGCATTAACCGTAATGTCAACCGTTCCCTGGCTGTGGCTGATGAGTATCGATGCACACTGGTTTTCGACCATGTACAGCTGGTATAACTTTGCCAGTACGTTTGTATCTGGTATGGCCCTCATTACAATTTTTGTGGTTTATCTTAAAAATCAGGGTTATCTTGAATATACCAACGAAGAGCATATACATGACCTGGGTAAATTCATGTTCGCGTTCTCAATTTTCTGGACATACCTGTGGTTTTCACAGTACATGCTTATCTGGTACGCCAACATTCCCGAAGAAACTATTTATTTCAAAGAGCGTATAGCCACTAATAACCATACTGGTACGTACTCTGGTCTTTTTTGGTTTATGTTTATCGTCAACTTCCTGGCTCCGTTATTAATATTAATGCGCCGGGGTTCAAAAAGAAATTATACCACGGTTACGTTTATGGCCATATTGATAATATTCGGTCACTGGCTCGATTTTTACCAGGAGGTATTTGCGAGCCTGTTCCCCGGAGAAGTTACGTTGAACCTGTTCGATTTTGGTGTGGCTGCCGGATTTGTAGGTGTAATTATGTTTACCGTAGGAAAAGCGTTAGCTAAGTTTCCTTTGATTGCCAAAAACCATCCGTTCATTAAAGAAAGTATCATACATCATACCTAACTGTTATTGTGTGGCAGGTGTGATTCTAAATAAACAACGACTTAGTTTCGATAGTATAAAAATTATTGAAAGATCATGACAACTACCGGCTTATTTTTGTTAGCTATTCTGGTTCTTGGGTTTCTGATTACATTTCAGATAGCCAAGGCAAGTGAGTATGTTTCTGTACTAAAGGGAGAAAAAAAATCTTTCGAACAGAATAACAGGATCAATGGATTCCTGATGGTAGTGTTCCTCGTACTGGGCCTCATCGGCGTATGGTGGTGCAACAGTGCTTTGTATCCCAAAACATTGATGCCGCATCCATCAGCATCTGAACATGGTGAAAACATCGATACCATGTTGAAGATTACGCTGCTTATTACCGGCATTGTGTTTATAATTACCCAGGTATTATTATTCTGGTTCGCATATAAATATCAGTACAGCGAGAAAAGAACTGCTTATTACTTTCCGCATAGCAATAAACTCGAAGTATTGTGGACAACCGTACCCGCCATTGCTTTATGTACGCTGGTAGGTTTTGGTTTGTACTACTGGTTTAAAATTACCGGTGAAGCGCCTGCAAACGCTATGCAGGTTGAAATTACCGGCCGTCAGTTCGGTTGGATTTACCGCTACCCCGGAAAAGACAATACGTTTGGAAAGAAATATTTCAGAATGATCGACGAAGTTGAGGGAAACGTGTTGGGTATGCTGTGGAAAGACAGCACCATGGAAACACCCAGTGGTGTGCAGCATTTGAAAGCTGACCCTGCCGGGTTTGATGATATCGTTGAAACATCTGCCATGTACCTGATTAAAGATCAGCCTGTAAAGCTCATCATCAATTCGCGCGATGTGATTCACGACGTAGGTTTGCCCCATTTTCGTATGAAGATGGATGCCGTTCCCGGTACGCCTACCACCATGTGGTTTACGCCTAAGTATACTACCGACGAAATGAAGAAAATTACCAATAATCCCAATTTTGAATACGAAATTGCCTGTGACCAGATGTGCGGAAACGGCCACTATTCAATGAAAGGGCTTATTAAAGTGGTAACAAAGGATGAATTTATTTTATGGCGCGCCAAACAGCAGCCCAGTTATAAACCCGCAGTGGCAGAAACTGCACCCGCAGACACAACAAAAACTACTGCAGGTTTATAAACTAAAACGCATATAAGCGGGCAATTAAAAAACGTATTCAGAAACTGATTAATTACGACTACCAAAAAAAGATAAAATGAGTCACGCCGAGGTTTTAACAACACACGAAGTGCATCACGATGAGCATGGGGTGCATCATCACAAACAGTCGTTTATTACCAAATATATATTCAGCCAGGATCATAAAACTATCGCAAAACAGTTTTTGATCACAGGTATGATATGGGCCATGATAGGTGGTTTGATGTCGGTGTTATTCCGTTTACAACTCGGATACCCCGATCAAACATTCCCCTGGCTTGAAGATATTCTTGGTAACTGGGCTAAAGGTGGTAAAATCACCCCCGAAAATTATTATGCACTGGTAACCATGCACGGTACCATTCTGGTGTTCTTTGTGTTAACCGGTGGCTTAAGCGGAACTTTCGCCAACTTTTTGATTCCCCTGCAGTGCGGCGCCCGCGACATGGCATCGCCCATGCTGAACATGCTGTCGTACTGGTTTTTCTTCGGTGGTAGCATCGTAATGTTATCTTCTCTGTTTATTCAAACCGGTCCGTTCAGCGGTGGCTGGACAGCCTACCCGCCGTTAAGCGCCCTCGGTGATGCTTCTCCGGGATCTAAAACCGGTATGGATCTGTGGATCACGGCTATGGCGTTGTTCGTAGTATCATCATTACTCGGTGGTTTGAACTATATCTCTACTGTATTGAACCTGCGTACAAAAGGTATGAGCATGACCCGCTTACCGCTTACTATCTGGGCCCTGTTCTTTACCGCTGTATTAGGGGTATTATCTTTCCCTGTATTATTATCAGGTTTCATTCTGTTATTATTCGACCGTCATGCAGGTACCAGCTTTTACCTGAGCGACATATATGTAGCTGCAACCAGCAAGGCTTTACCCAACGAAGGTGGTAGCGCCATCCTGTTCCAGCACCTGTTCTGGTTCCTGGGTCACCCTGAAGTATACATCATTTTGTTGCCTGCCATGGGTATGGCCTCTGAAGTATTATCAGTTAACGCACGCAAACCGATCTTTGGTTATATGGCCATGGTGGGTTCGCTGTTCGCCATCACCATTCTGGCCTTCCTCGTATGGGCACACCACATGTTCGTAACCGGATTGAATCCGTTCCTGGGATCAGTATTCGTGTTGCTTACGCTGCTCATCGCCGTTCCGTCGGCCATTAAAGTGTTCAACTGGTTAACTACTATCTGGAAGGCAAACATCCGGTTTACACCGGGTATGATGTTCGCCCTTGGTTTTGTGAGCCTGTTCATTTCAGGTGGTTTAACCGGTATCTTCCTCGGTAATTCAACATTGGATATTCACTTACACGATACATACTTTGTAATTGCCCACTTCCACATAGTAATGGGTGTGTCGGCATTCTTCGGCATGTTCGCCGGTATTTATCACTGGTTCCCCAAAATGTTTGGCCGTTATATGAACAACACACTGGCCTACATCCATTTTTGGGTAACATTGGTTGGCGCTTACCTCATCTTCTGGCCTATGCACTACGAAGGTTTGGCCGGTATGCCCCGCCGTTATTTAGATTACAGCAACTGGTCATCATTCAACCAGTTCGGCGATCTGAATAAGTTCATTTCAACCGTTGCAATGATCGTATTCGCTATACAATTATTGTTTGTGTTCAACTTCTTCTATTCAATTTGGAAAGGAAGAAAAGTAACCACAATGAATCCCTGGGGTGCAGCAACACTCGAGTGGACTACACCGATCAGACCCGGACACGGTAACTGGGATGGTGAAATTCCTGAAGTTCATCGCTGGGCTTATGACTACAGCAAAGACGGACGGGATTACATTTCTCAAATCGAGCCGATTGGTCCGAACGAGACAAAGCACTAATAATGCCTGCCCGACCGGGGCGCTGATGTGGTGTTGAGGCGGTTTGATGGTTGAGGTTCTATTCACCATTGACCATTCACCATTGACGATAAAATTTTTTAAATAACAGATGGAGCAAGTAATCGTGAAGCAACAGAGTTCTTTAAATATAGCCGGTAAGGTAAGAGACTATATGATGCTGATTAAGTTCAGCCTCAGCTTCATGGTGGTGTTTTCTGCTGTTATTAGTTACCTGCTGGCGCCGAAAGTGGTTCAATACGACTGGCTACACATTATGTTGTTGTTTGTTGGTGGCCTGCTGGTTACCGGCAGCGCCAATGCAGTAAACCAGGTTGTTGAAAAAGATACCGACGCTATGATGAAGCGTACGGCCAAACGCCCTGTGGCAGCCGGAAGAATGCAACCCGCCGAAGCATGGGCTTTTGCGGTGATTGCTGTAGCAGCCGGATTGTTTATCCTGGGCTACTTTTTTAACTGGTTATCGGCCGCATTGGCTTTGGTGAGCTGGTTTGTGTATGCTTACATGTATACGCCACTGAAAAAAGTAAGTTCAGTTTCAGTATTGCTGGGCGCTGTACCTGGTGCTTTACCCTGTTTAATAGGATGGGCAGCAGGGCAGGATGAACTAAGTGCAGGCGGATGGGTGTTATTTGCCATACAGTTTTTCTGGCAGTTTCCCCACTTCTGGGCCATTGCCTGGATCGCGCACAAAGATTATTCAGCCGCCGGTTTTAAACTGATGCCTTCAACAGAAGGACCAACAAAATATTCAGCTGTTCAATCGATCATATATTCATTGGTGCTGATACCTGTTGGTACATTGCCTTACCTTGTTGGCATGAGTGGTATGACCAGTTTCTGGATCGTGATGGCAGCCAATGTGTTTATGCTGTGGCAAAGCATCAGGCTGTATCTTGAAATGGAAAAGAAAGCAGCCCGCCGCGTGATGTTCAGCAGCTATATTTATTTGCCGATAGTGTTACTGGCGTTACTGGCAGATAAGTTGTAAGTTTTAAGTAACTAAGTATAAGTATAAAACGGCATTTCATCCCGCTCTGAGCGGGACCGTTTAACGATAAAAACTAAAAACCGTGATGACAGAAGCCGTGAGTACGCAACGTAAAAAAATACATCCGCACAAGTTTACCTTGTGGATTGGCATAGGCTCCATCATTATGATGTTTGCCGGTTTAACCAGTGCCTATATCGTAAAAGGAAGCATGCCCGGATTTTCGACGGTAGAATTACCGAAGCTCTTTTATTATTCAACAATAGTTATTCTGGCCAGCAGCTTCACCATGCAATGGGCTTTGAAGTCGTTCAAAGAACGAAGCATGCATCAGTACCGCCGGTTATTAACTGTCACCATGATCCTTGGATTTGGCTTTATTACAATGCAAATCATTGGGTTTATGCAGTTATGGGACCTCGGTAACAAAATGCAGGGATCGGCAGGAGCAGGCCAGTTTCTATATGTAATTTTCGGATTGCACGCAGTACACGTACTGGGCGGCGTAATCGCTTTGCTGATCATGTTTGTAAAAGCATTCAGCGCGCGCATCAGAAATTACAATTCAGTGCCGGTAGAAGTAATGAGCACCTACTGGCATTTTGTTGATCTGTTATGGATCTATTTATTCGTGTTCTTTTTATTTAAATTATAAAGATTAAAATAGAAACATGTCACAAGCAGTACCGGTTAATCAAAACATGTGGTCAGGTGGGAAGAGCCCGTTTAAAGTGGAGTATGGCAAACTGATGATGTGGTATTTTTTGATGAGCGATGCTTTTACCTTTGGCGCTTTTTTGATTGCTTATGGAACCACTCGTTTTTCGAGCAATGGATGGCCCGACCCTAACCATGTATTCAGGTCATTTCCTGTTATTGGTGAAATGCACATTCCGCTCGCTTTCGTGAGCTTAATGACTTTTATCCTGATCATGAGTTCAGTAACAATGGTGTTGGCTGTAGGCGCCGGTCATGAAAATAACAGAAAAGAAGTATTGAAATGGTTAGGCTGGACGATTTTGGGAGGCGCTGCTTTCTTAGGTTGCCAGGCATGGGAATGGACACACCTGTATCATGAAGGTGCATGGTGGGGCCGCAATCCTTTCAATAATTTGGATGGTTCAATGTCTTCTACCAACTTTACCAACTTCTTCTTTACCATTACAGGCTTTCACGGTTTTCACGTGTTATCGGGTGTGGTAATTAATATCATCATGTTCATTATGACCTGGAAGGGTGTATTTGATAGAAGAGGCCATTACCTGATGATTGAAAAGGCCGGTTTGTACTGGCACTTTGTTGACCTGGTGTGGGTATTTGTATTCACTTGTTTTTATCTGTTTTAAATTGACCCCGCGCACGCGCAGGAAAGTAAATTTGAATATTTTAAATTGAGATTATGGAAAATGTACATGCAACGGTAGCGGCTCATGACCACGCTCACGACGAGCAACATACTTTCGACAAAAAAGCGATCTGGAGAACTTTCCGGATACTCTTATACATCACTTTATTTGAATTGGCACTGGCCATCGGGTATTATGAAATGACCTTTTCGAATCCCGAACTGGTAAAGCATATCCTGAACGGTGTATTTGTTATTCTTACACTGGCAAAAGCTTTCTTTATCATTGCCGAATTCATGCACCTGCGTCATGAGATCAGGAATATGATCATGACCATTGCAATTCCTGCACTGTTGTTCCTGTGGTTTATTACCGCCTTTTTGTGGGATGGTAACTCTTACAAAAACCTGCGTAATAGTTACGACCGCCATCATCTTGAAAGCAGCAAGGAAAAAGTACAACCAAAAGAACCAGCCGAAAAACCTGAAACCCAGGAACCCGGCAAAATTCATTAAACATACTTTACTGCTAAATGTGATATAAAAAGGAACCATCGCTGTTACGGCGATGGTTCTTTTTTTTGGTGTACCCTGAGCGTAGTCGAAGGGGCGACACAAGCGACACTGAGCGTAGTCGAAGTGTGAGCGTAGTCGAAGTGCGGCCTTTGCAGTACTGAGCACAGATAATGCATGTGAGAAATATTGAATATTAAATATCAAATGTCGAATGCTGAAAATATTTACTTCCGACATTTGACATTCACCATTCATTATTCGATATTAAAAAATGTAACTCAGGTGCAGAAAACATCCTATAATTACCTGTAAACCAACAGTATTGCCCATGAAACTTCCAACTTTGTTTTATTCTTTCAAAATGCAGCATGGCATCGCTTCGTGCGGTAACTTTGCGCAGCAAAAGCAAAAACTGTGAGCCAGAAAGCATTATTAGCCTTGTGTATTGCCATTTTGTTGCCGGTGGTTAGTTACTTCATTGTAAAGGGAGTAAGTAAGGATGCTATTCATATGCCCATGCATTATTATCCCGACGACATTGTTGATAAAGTGCAGAACGGAAAAAGTGTGAGCGATACCATCTGGCACCAGGTAGCCAATATTACATTGACCAACCAATTGGGCCAAACGGTTTCCTTGAACGATTTGCGTGGTAAAATTGTGGTGGCAGATTACTTCTTTACCCACTGCCCATCGATATGCCCTTTTCTTACCCGTAATATGAAGGGGTTGCAGGACGCGCTGAAAATGAAAGATGTTACCAAACGGGTAGATACTTCTTTTGTGCAGTTTGTATCTTTTACTGTAGATCCTGAAAGAGATTCGGTTGCTCAGTTAAAGAAATATGCCGACCATTTTGGCGTGAACCCCGATGTATGGTGGATGCTGACCGGTCCTAAAAAAACTATTTATGATTTTGCCTTAAACGAAGTAAAGCTGGGCCTGCAGGATGGAGAAGGCGTTGATTCAAATTTCATTCATACCCAAAAATTTGTGGTGCTTGATAAAAAGGGTATCGTTCGTGGTTATTACGATGGACTGGATACCACCTCTTTATCAAAACTGGCAGAGGATATTACTTTACTGATGCTCGAAAAAGATAAAAACGAAGCTTCGCCTGTATTTGCACAATTAAAAGGGCTTTGGCCCATTTATATAGCAGTAATTGTGGCTGTGGTATTGTTTGTATGGATCACCCGCAAGTCGAGTAAAGAACCCAAATTATAAAATATGCTACCTCCTGTACTGGCAAAAAACGATAAACAGGCCAATTGGCTCATACTTGTTTTTTCTTTCGTGGTATTTGCAGCTGTGGTTTTATTAAGCCGCATAAAGCTCGATGTTGATCTGGGTTTTAACGTTCATTTATTTGCACAGCTGAATGCGGTTATAAATTCAATAGTAACCATTTTATTACTGGCCGGCCTCGCAGTAGTAAGACAAGGTAAATACCTGCAGCATAAGCGCATTATGATCACCGCGCTGGTTTTATCGGTTATTTTCCTGGTATCCTATATCTGTCATCATTTGTTTGCCGGTGAAACCCGGTTTGGCGATATTAATCACGATGGCATCTTAAGTGATGAAGAAAAATTGTTGGCCGGCCCCAAAAGAACTCTTTACTTTATCATTCTTGCCACTCATATTCCGCTGGCGGGTATTATTCTGCCTTTTGTTTTATACACTGCTTATCGCGCTTTGATCGGCGAATGGCCCAAACATAAAAAACTGGCACGCTATACCTGGCCTGTATGGTTGTATGTTTCTGTAACCGGCGTACTGGTGTATTTGCTTATCAGTCCATATTATTAATGTTTTGATGAGCGAAATGGAAACGGGTTTTAAAGCGCAACGATATTCACCATTGATCATTGACTATTCACCATCATGAAGCCCAACGCTTTCAAAGTTTTAAAAATCCTTCATCTCGCCTTACTCATTGGCATGTTTTTATTTGCCATGGTATCGCTGGTAGTGGTATTAAAACGTGCTTCATCTTTAACCGGTGAATCGTTTCAACGTACATTTCAGGTGATTTGTATAGTGCTGTCGTTAAGCTGTATACTGGCCGGGTTTAATATTTTTAAACGCAGAATATTTGCAGCCCGCAACAGTACACAACCGGCCGATAAAAGAATGGATCAATACCGCTCGGCCTGCATTATATGGTGGGCCATGATAGAAGGTCCGGGATTGTTAGCTAATATTGGGTTTTTATTATCGGGCAACTTTGCGTTTTTCGCCCTCGCAATTGTGCATATATTGATTATGATTACGTTCACGCCACGGAAAGGAAATATTATTTTGTTGCTGAACCTGAATGTAAAAGAAGTGGCGCAACTTGAAGGTGGAAATGCATAGCTTGATAAAGTATAAAGTATTTATTCACTATTCACCATTGACAATTCACCATGAAACAATTGGTATGTATTACGCCCGGCGAGCTTGAATATCAGGATGCAGGGCAACCGGTTTGGCAAAAAGGACAATCATTACTGAAAATAAAACGCATAGGCATTTGTGGTACCGACCTGCATGCCTATGAAGGCACACAGCCATTTTTTAATTATCCCCGCATATTGGGTCACGAACTGGCAGCCGAATTTGTAGAAGGCGATGCACCGGGATTTGAATCGGGAGAACGTGTTACCATCATTCCGTATTTTAATTGCGGAACATGCATTGCCTGCCGGAACGGAAAGCCTAATTGCTGCACCAGCATCAATGTTTGTGGTGTTCATGTCGATGGAGGCATGCGCGAATACCTCGTAGTTCCGTCATATTCCTTATTGCATGGCGAAGGATTGAGCTTTGAAGAGCTGGCACTGGTTGAGCCGCTGGCCATTGGGGCGCATGGCGTTCGCAGGGCAGGTGTACAACCCGGCGAATATGTGCTTGTAATTGGGGCAGGGCCTATCGGATTAGGTATTATGGAATTTGCGCGCATTGCCGGCGCCCATGTAATTGCCATGGATATTAATGAACAGCGGCTATCATTTTGCCGGGAGAAATTAAAAGTGGCACACACCATAAATGCTGCTACTAACAATGTACTGCAACGTTTGCAGCAAATTACCGGTAACGACATGCCTACTGTAGTAATAGATGCTACGGGCAGTTTAAAGGCCATCAACAATGCATTTCAGTATATGGCGCATGGTGCCCGGTATGTATTGGTAGGATTGCAAAAGAACGAGATCTGTTTTTCGCATCCCGAGTTTCATAAGCGCGAGGCTACTTTGATGAGCAGCCGTAATGCTACTAAAGAAGATTTTTCGCTGGTAATGCAAAGCATGAAAAAAGGCCTTGTAAATCCTGCCACCTACATTACGCACCGCGTTTTATTCGAAAATGTGAAGACCGAATTTGCAGGCTGGCTGAAGCCGGAGACTGGTGTGATTAAGGCGATGGTTGAGTTGTAGTTGAAATATTGAATAATGAATGTTGAATGCTGAATGTAGAAGGAAGTTGAATGATTAACAGGTTTACAGGTTGAAAAGTTGATAGGTTAAAAGTTTAGTTTGAAAATGAATCAGAGACTATAAATCGCGGCAGCAACCACAAACTACAAACCTCAAACCACAAACTAACGACGGGCAGCGATCACAAACCGTAAATAGCTATATTAATTCAGTAGAAGGGTCCCAGAACAGCTTTTTAAAATCAACCACCGTATCGTTCTTTACTTTAATGCCCTCTTTCTTTAATAAGGCTTCCATTTTGGAAGGTGGGTTAAAATGATGTTTACCACTAAGCATGCCATTGCGGTTTACAACGCGGTGTGCTGGTACTTTAGGCTTTACGGATCCTGCTGCGTGCATGGCCCATCCAACCATACGGGCCGATAGTTTGGTGCCCAAACAGGCTGCAATTGCCCCATACGATGTAACACGACCCTTAGGTATCTGGCGGGTTACTTCAAACACCAGTTCAAAAAACGTATCGTCTTTTTTGCCCGAAGGAGTAACCGATTTCAGTTTTTCTCTTACCGGCTTATTGTTCTTTTTGGGTGTTGCCATCCTGATTCAGTTTACTGAGTAATTCGCTTTTGCGGGGTTCAGAAACATTTACATAATGAAACGGACAATGCCGGCATCCGTTTCCGCAACAATAGCCCCGTTCGAGATGATATTGTTGGGTGAGCACCATATAGCCCTGCTCGTTATAATAAAAATCAACTCCTTCGGTCAGTTTCTTCTTCAAGTAATAAAAGTTTTAAAGCTTCATCTTTATCGGGTAAAGGAGTGGCCGGCAGCATGAATTGTAAATAATGTACCCTGTTGCTTTGTGCTATATCCAGACTTTCGTAATGCGTTTTTATTTTCAGGGTTTCGCTCACCGTTGCTGAGGCATATACATCTTCAATATCCTGCACCACCGTAAGGTCGTATAATTCAATTACCCATTTTGTAAAACGATACAAGCTGGGCGAATCGGTTTTCAGGTGAATATAACCACCCGGTTTAAGTATTTGTTGATACAGCCTTAGAAATTTTGGGTGCGTTAGCCGTTTCCTTGCTTTTGATGTTCGCAACTGCGGATCGGGAAAGGTGAGCCATATTTCAGACACTTCACCGGGGGCAAAGTAGGCGGCGATACGATCGATTTGGGTACGCAAAAAACCAACATTGGTTAAATTTTCCTGCAGCGCTTTTTTGGCGCCCACCCAAATGCGATTGCCTTTTAAATCAACTCCCAGGAAATTGCGTTCAGGATGCAAACGGCCCAGTCCAACCGCGTATTCTCCCTTGCCACAGGCCAGTTCAAGGGTAATGTCATTATTGTTATGAAAGAAGTTCTTCCAGTTACCCGGCATATTTTCGGGGTATTGCAGCACATTGGTAAAGGTGCTTACTTCAGCAAAGCGTTGTAATTTCTTTTGACCCATGAGGCGGCAAAAATAGGAGAGAAAGAGAAGGGAAAAAAGAGTAGGAGATAGATCAAATAAAAAAGCCCCCGATATTCGGAGGGCTTTTTGCTGTAGAGGGAGGGTTCGAACCTCCACGGGGCAGTTAGCCATAGCGCAATTCTGTGGTGGTCAACCCCAGTCGGCTTAATTGCTTAAACCGGCATTACACTACGTTTATCCCGAACTCCCCACCCCCGAGACAAGAGGGCATGTCTGCCAAGTTCCATCACTCCACAATTTTAAAAACACATGAGAAAAACGCTGCTGTAGGAGGAGGATTCGAACCTCCACGGGGACGTTAGCCGAGCTAAAAGCATGATTTATCCGAGTTCCCCACCCCCGAGACAAGAGGGCATGTCTGCCGAAAGTTCCATCATCCCACAGTATTTGTCGCTGTTTAAAGAGCTATTTCATAGCAATATTAAAGAAATACCTATAAATATTGTAAATTATTCAATAGAAATTTGGAAAGTTTCGATAATATATAAATATTTGTGGACTTACTTGAAATTTGTACAAAAAACGATTGCAAAAATGGCAGCTAAATTGAATTTAGATAAACTGGATTTACAGATCATCCACGAAATGATGGATAATGCTGAGGTTTCTTATGCAGACCTTGGTAAGAAGCTATTCGTTTCCGGAGGTACTATTCATGTACGTATAAAAAAATTGCAGGAAGCAGGTATTGTCAAAGGTACTAAATTAAATGTTGACCTTAAACAGCTCGGATACGACGTAATTGCATTTATTGGCATATATCTTGAGAAGAGCTCCCTGTATGATTTTGTAGCCAAAGAATTGCAGCGTATCCCCGAAATTGTACGATTGAATTACACAACAGGTAATTACAGCATGTTTGCCGAGGTAGTTTGTAAAGATATTAATCAATTACGGTTTGTGTTACACGATGAATTACAAAAGATAAAGGGAATTGAACGAACTGAAACCTTTATTTCATTGGAAGAGAGCTTTACCCGTAATGTGCAGGTGTTTACTCCGTAGTATTATTTTTTCTAATATTAATAAGTATTTGCAGAATTTGCTGTTTGTAGCGTTAGAATAAAGTATTTTCAAACCTATATCTTTACTACTATGAAAAAAACTATCCTGCTTGGTATGGCCGTGCTCATGTTATTTGCTGTATCTCCTGCCTGTAAAAAAAATAAAAATGGCGGCGGATGCGGTGAAGCAGAAATTAAAGTAACCACCACGCCTGCTGTAGGTACCGTTGATCCTCCTGCTCCCGGAACTTCATTTCCGCTGATCGTAAACATTACAGATGGCATGCCTTCTTCGGGCGTTAGCATTCAGGTAACAGCACGAACAGAATCAAATTCAACTCCTTTCTTTACCGAAACACGCGATGGCTTGTCGAGCAACAGCTTTACTATTACGAATACACCTACCGGCGTAACCTGTATTTGCGAAATTACAGTTACATCAAAAAGCTGTAATACCAATAAGTGGTCGGGTAGCTACCGGTTCTCTGGAAAATAATTTGTTACCCCGCTTCGACGGAGCAGGTTTCATGTTGCAAGGAAATACATGTATCATGTAACCTGCAACTTGAAACCTGTAACCTGTTATTCTTTCACCTGCAGCGCATCGCGCAAACCATTTCCCAGCATATTGAATGCAAGCACCAGCAACATAATAGCAAAGCCGGGTGCAAGTGCCAGCATAGGATTATGCGTAATAATGAAATTATAGTTTTCCTTTATCATTAACCCCCAGCTTGGTTGCGGTGGTTGCACACCTACTCCCAAAAAACTTAAACCGGCCTCAATAACGATCGCCGAAGCAAAGTTCGAAGCAGCCACTACCATTACCGGCCCCAAAACATTGGGAAGAACATGCCGCAGTATAATTCGCGTATGCGAAAAACCAAGTGCCCGAGCAGCCTCAACATATTCCAGTTCACGAACGCTTAAAACCTGTCCGCGTATAATGCGGGCAACACTTACCCACATGGTTAATCCTATGGCAACAAATACCTGCCAGAAGCCTTTTCCCAAAACAAGCGTAATGGCAAATACCAGCAACAAGGTTGGTATGCTCCAGATTACATTAATGAACCACATAATCGCATCATCGGTACGGCCTCTGAAATAACCGGCCAGGGCGCCCAGCAAAACACCAATACTTAAAGAAATAACAATGGTAACCAATCCAACACCAAGGCTTACCCGAACACCTACCAGTAACCTGCTTAAAATATCACGGCCATATTTATCGGTGCCCAATCTGAATTTCTTTGAAACAACTTTATAGGGCCCCGAAGCGGAACCTTCCTGCCAGCGCGTTTGTGTAAGCGGCAGGGCCATTCTTTCATAAAGGCCTTCATCGATGTATTTTTCAATTATCAAACTATCGCCCTGCAGCTTATGGCTCTTAATGGGTATGTACTGGTATTTGTCTTCGGCGCCGGATAGTAATTGTTTAAAAAAAGGAGTGGGTTTTATTTTTCGTTCTTTCGGCAATTGAAGGAATAGCTGCGTATAACCCGGTTTTTGACCACCAATTTCCACCACCATTCTGTTGGCATCGGGCGAGCCATCCGGCGCCAGCAAATACGCAAAAACCGCTACTAATATGGCCAGAGCAATAATTATGATACCTATTAGTGCGCCTTTGTTTTTTTGCAGTCGCCGCCAGATTGTTCTTTTGGTGGCAGTTGTCATATTTTGTTTCAGGTTTCAGGTTGCAGATTTCAGGGAAATACTATAACCTGAAACTTGTAACCTGTAACAGGTTTTATTTTTTTATTCGCCGCCCTTTCCATTCGTATGAACCAAACTTTCCCAGCCAGCCGGCAATAATTGTATATGTAATATGCAGTGGTTGTAAAAAAGGAAAGTACTTCATTAACCGCTGCTGACCAAAAAAGATAGCCACTGAATTTACAAACGGAAATTCGATCAATACTTTTGCCAATAACAGCAGCAATACAAAAAATAGCCAGATGCTTTTAAATAATGAAGCAACTACACCTGCCAGAAAAAATACATTTAACAAATAAACCAGCAACAACACCCAAAAAATGCGCTTATCATCATACCGGTCGGCCTTGCTTGCCCATCGTATGCGTTGATGAAAAAATTGCTTCCAGCCGGCAGCCGGCTCAGTGGTAACAATGGCCTCACGGCTTTTTAAATAGAATACATTATTGGGGTAGCGGCTAAATATCTTGTGCATTAACAACATATCGTCGCCCGAAGCAATGGTATCGATATTATCAAAACCGTTTACTTCATGAAACGCCGCTTTTTCATAGGCCAGGTTGGCGCCGTTGCACATGGAGTGAAATCGTTTGTACACCGAAGCAGCGGTAATACCCTGCAGTGTTAAAAAGTCGAGCGTTTGAAAAACCGACAGCAGGGTTTTGTTGGTGGTATACGTTACCGGGGCAGCAATAAACTTTGCCTGGTTTGTTTCGTAAAAAGCGGCTATTGTTTGCAACCATAGCGGGTTAAAACGGCAATCGGCATCGGTGGTTATGATCAGAGCTCCGGCTGCAGCATGAATGCCCGTTTCAATTGCCTTTTTCTTATAGGAAACAATAGCATTTTGATTGGTTACATGTTCTTCAAGCCTGATGGTTTTTAATTGAAGATTTTCAAAGCTGCTTTGCTGCAACAATGCCCAGGTGTTATCGGTTGAATGATCATCTACAATAATTACTTCGTATAAATGTTTGGCGTATTGCTGCTGGTATAACGACTGCAGCAGTTGCTGAATATTGTTTTCTTCATTACGCGCAGCCACTATAACCGAAATGAAAACAGATGGTTGTTTTTCGGGTAAAACAAATTCGGGCATCCGGTTCCATGCTTTGTGATAATAGGCGATCAGCACCGCATAGGACACCATCAATAAAAAAAACACAAAGAGGAAAAACGGCATCATTCAATTAGTTTGGCTATAGATTATGATTGAATTAATTCTACAATCTGATTCGCATTTTTTTCCTGTAACACCTGGTGCCCTGATTGAATAATGTGCAACGTACAGAAAGATTCAATACCATTGCGAAATTTTTCTCCTCTTTCAAACCGTATAATGCGGTCGAACTGCCCGTATAGTAAACGAACCGGTACCCGGTGCGCACAAATTACCTTTTTTATCAATGCAAGATCGGGTTTGATCAACCGCATACTGGTCCATCTTTCGTACAATAACCGTCGCGCCTGGGTATCATGAATATAATAACGCGTGAATTTAACCACGCTTTGGTTGATCAGTTTAAGGCGGTTGCCTGCCTGCAGCAATGAAAAGAACCATTGCGGATGCTTCATGGTAAAACCAAAAAGGCGGTTACCAATAAGGGTTTGCGTAGCCAGCCAGTACCAGAAATTTACTTTCAAACCATCGGGCGCCAGCAGAATTACTTTTTCAATTTGTTCGGGAATGGCCTGCAGCAGATGCAAGGCTACCCTTCCGCCCATACTAAACCCCAGCAGCGTAAATCCCGATGCTTCACAGCCATGTTTTGAACAAATGCCGTTAATAATAGCCAGTAAATCGGTTATGCTAAAATGCAGGCCTTCTTTCCATTGTGTTTTTCCATGAAAGGGGAAATCTATGGCAAAAAGCGTGTAATCGCCTGGAAGATGGCTTTCAAGAAAATGAAATGATTGTTCCGACTCGCCATAGCCATGCAAACATATCAGCATTTTTTTGCCGGCGCCAAACCGGCAATAATGCAGTTGCGATGAACGGTAAATAAAAGTGCCTGTTTGCATGCGGCACAAAAATAACAAAAACCGGCAGGGTTTTGCCAGGTGGCGGCAACCTTACTGCATCTGCCCGTATTTTTACATTGGTTACAAAAATGTTAATGGTAAATTAAATATTCGTTTATGCGATAAGGATATATTAAGTTTGAGTACTGCTGCACATTATTAACAAGGTTACATCTTCCCATTTATGTTTTTCAAAAACAACCTGAAAGCATATGCAAAGGCATATCTTACCATTATCATTTGCTGCAGTGTAATGAGTTCGTGCAAGCCTGTAATTTATCTTGTATACGGATTTAAAAAGCCAAAACCCGAAGAAGAAAAAAGCATCAGCAATGTGCTGCAGTCGGTACACATTGGCCGGTATCCGCTGGTTGTATCAACTTACGATGGGTTTTTTAGCAACTTTACATTTGGCAGTTCTGATATAAACGTGTTTGATAAAGAAGGGCGATTAATTATCATGCCGGAAACTAAAAATGCCTGTTCTTATAACCGGGTCACATTTCTTAAAAATTTAAATAAACAGGAAAAATTTAAGCGGGCCGACTCTGTGTTGATCGATTCAGTAGCAAAAACCTGGATGTTGCCCAATGGCGAACCGTTTGTATACAAACACTCCGATACGGCAGATTATACGGTTGTGATCAAATGGCGCCGTTGGACGGGCAAAAAACTGTTGAAGCAGCAGGTAGTGCAGGGGCTGCAGGCGATACAGCAAAATACCAGCGTTCACATTTCGGTTATCTTATTGAATATGGATATTCAAAAATTGTGGGGTGAAGATAAGCTGACCACTATAAAAACTACCAAAACCTCAATAGCATTCACCAATCGCTGAACCGGCGGCCAGGCCATCACCACCGCAACTCAAGCAGGGGCAAGCCATTATCAGCAATTTGTTTCTTAACAAAAAATTGCTGCTGAAAAAACTTGCACAAATGGAGCAAAAATGTTAGATTTGAATAGTTGTATAAACAACTATATGTCAAACAACCAATTCAAGAGAGGCGAATTATACAGTTTTATTACCGGAAAAGCATCCACTGCCATTGCCAGGCGGCTGCAAAAAAAGTTCAATGCGGCCGGGTTAAATGTAACCATTGAGCAGTGGAGCGTGTTATATCATTTATGGAAACAGGACGGCATTAGTCAGCAGGAATTGTGCAATGCCACATTTCGCGACAAACCCAGTATAACACGGCTGGTAGATAATCTCGAAAAATTACAGCTGGTAAAACGCGTACCTAGTGAATCGGATCGGCGCATGAACATGATTTATTTAACCAAACAGGCACAGAAACTACAGGACCAAAGCATGGAACTGGCCAACGAAACACTGAACGAAGCCCTTGAAGGGGTATCACCCGACCGTATAGACGTATGCCGCGAGGTATTGCAGATTGTGTATGATAATTTGAAATAGGTTGACAAGTTGACGAGTTAACAAGTTAAAAAATTCACGAGTTAAAAAGTTGGCAAGTTAACAGGTTAATTAGTTCACAAGGTATAAGATACTGAGATAGCTATTGACCATTCACAATTGACTATTCACCATTGACAATAATATCAGTTCAACATAAATACTTTTTTATGAGCACCACGACCCAACAAAAAAATATACTCAAAGGAGGCGAATGGCTGATAAAGGAAAGTTCCCCATTTGAAACCTTCATCCCCGAAGATTTTTCCGAAGAACAGCAAATGGTAAAAGATATGTGTGCTTCTTTTTTAGAGGCAGAAGTTTTACCTATTCTTGAACGGATCGATAAACTTGAACCCGGTTTGATGCCTTCACTGGTTACCAAAGCCGGTGAACAGGGCTTGCTGGGCGCTTCGATTCCTGAACAATATGGCGGGCTGGGAAAAGATTTTATTACCTCTAATCTCGTAGGCGAAGGACTTGGTGGCGGATTTTCATTCAGCGTAGCCGTTTCGGCGCATATGGGTATTGGCACCTTGCCTATTTTATATTTCGGAACCGAACAACAAAAAGAAAAATATATTCCCAAACTGGCAACCGGCGAATGGAAAGGCGCTTACGGACTTACCGAACCTAACAGCGGCAGTGATGCGCTGGGAGCCAAAACCACCGCCAAACTGAGTGATGATGGAAAGCATTATTTATTGAACGGACAAAAATGCTGGATCACCAATGGTGGTTTTGCCGATGTGTATACTGTATTTGCCAAGGTTGATGGCGACAAGTTCACCGCATTTATTGTTGAAAGAGGTTATCCCGGATTTACACAGGGCGCCGAAGAACATAAAATGGGCATTAAAGGATCGTCTACCGTACAGCTCTACTTTCAGGATTGCAAAGTGCCGGTTGAAAATGTACTGGGCGAAGTTGGTAAAGGCCACATCATTGCATTCAACATTCTTAACATAGGCCGTTTAAAATTATGTGCTGCTGCACTGGGCGGCGCCAAACGTGCTACTACTACCACTATACAATACGCCAATACGCGCGAACAGTTTAAAACACCCATCGCCAGTTTCGGCGCTATAAAAAACAAACTGGCCGAAATGGCCATCACCATGTGGGTATGCGAAAGTGCGCTGTATCGCACAGCCAAATGGATCGACGATAAAGAACACGAACTGCTGAGCGCCGGCAAATCGTTTAGTGAAGCGGTATTGGGCGGTGCCGAAGAATATGCCATTGAGTGCGCCATGCTGAAAGTATTTGGTAGCGAAACACTTGATTTTATTGCCGATGAAGGCGTTCAGATACACGGCGGTAACGGGTTCAGCGACGAGTACGTTATTTCAAAAGCATATCGCGATAGCCGCATCAACCGTATTTACGAAGGTACCAATGAAATAAACCGGCTGTTAACGGTTGACATGGTGCTGAAGCGCGCTATGAAGGGAAGACTCGATTTGATGGGGTCTGCAATGAGTGTGCAAAAAGAACTGATGAGCATTCCTGATTTTGGCAGCAGTGATGAAGAAGCATTTGCAAAAGAGAAAAAAATTATCGCCAACTTTAAAAAGGCCATTTTAATGACGGCCGGCGCCGCTGTTCAAAAACTGATGATGAAGATTGAAAACGAGCAGGAAATTCTGATGCATATTGCCGATATGGCCATTCAAACATTTGTGGCCGAAAGCGCTCTGTTGCGCGCCATGAAACTGGTTGAACGGAAAGGAGAAGCCGCCGCCGCATTTGAGCTCGATGTAACAAGAACCTGGTTATACGATGCAGCCGACATCATTAACAAACATGGTAAAGATGCTATAAATGCATTTGCTGATGGAGATGAGCAGCGGATGATGTTGCTGGGGTTGAAACGCTTTACGAAAGTAGAACCTTTCAACAGCAAAGAAGCCAAACGCCGCATTGCTCAAAAGCTGATCAGCGATAACAGGTATCCTTTGTAAACTTCAACGGGTAGTTATATAATTGGCCTTTTGCCTTTTGGCAGAAGGCTTTTTTTATGCCTCGACTTCCTCAGTTTTAAAAGCAGCCCGCGCCAGCAGCAAAAAACCATTGGCGGCATGCAGTATGAAGCAGGTATGGGAAACTTTATCAATGTACCCGGTGCTTGCCATCATTAAAACAGTGGCTGTTACAACGGCCAGAAAGCCTACAACTAATAAACTGTTTAAAAAGGGAACGAATCGCATAGCATATAGATTTTGAGGTACGAATTTCATATTCAAAATACTCACCAACGGTCAATAATGCTAATTTTTGTGAAAAATCAGGCAGGATTGTGCAAAAATTATAAGGGTTTTTACTGATGAATATGATGTTTTTGGGGCGGCGATGATGGCTTTGAACAGCAGCATTCCCACTTTTTCCGACTATTTTTGTCGCTTATGAACTGGCAGCAACTCTACAGCACTAAACGAAGCGGTTCTGAACATAAAACGGCATACACCGATGCCATCCGTACTTCTTTTTTGCGCGATTACGACCGGCTTATTTTTTCCTCTGCCTTCAGGCGGCTCCAGAATAAAACACAGGTTTTTCCTTTGCCCGGACCTGTTTTTGTTCATAACCGGTTAACGCACAGTCTTGAGGTTGCATCGGTAGGGCGTTCACTCGGAAAGGCCGTAGGTGATGCCATAGTGCAGAAATATAACAATGCCGAAGAAAACTTCAGGGAGTTTTACAAATATGAACTGCCTTCAGTAATTGCCGCCGGTTGCCTGGCGCACGACATCGGCAACCCGCCCTTTGGCCATTCGGGCGAAGATGCCATTCGCACTTTTTTCAGGGAATTAACGGGAGATGCTCAACAACAATTTGCTGAGTTGCTGAGCTATAACCAGCAACGCGATTTTCTTTTTTTTGAAGGAAATGCCAATGCCTTTCGCACCCTTACACACAGTTTTAATGAAAAAGCGCCGGGTGGTTTTCGATTAACTTATGCTACATTGGCTTCAATTATTAAATATCCTTCCGACTCGGCCAGTGGTTTTTATAAGCAACAGCTGGTTACCAAAAAATCAGGATTTTTCGATTCAGAGATTGCTACCTATCAATACATCGCTAAAGATCTGGGCATTCCCCGCCTCGATGAGCATAAAAACATATACGCCCGCCATCCTTTTGTATACCTTGTTGAAGCCGCGGATGATATTTGTTATCGCATCATTGATTTTGAAGATGCCCACCGGTTAAATATCATTTCTATTGATACTATTAAAGACCTCTTTTTATCGTTTTTTGATAATGAAGAAGGGTACGATGCCCGCGACAGGGTTGAGCAGATCTTTAATGAAATTAATGATCACAATCAGAAAGTGCAGTTTTTGCGCGCCAAGCTCATTAACCTGCTCCTTAACCGGGTTACCAATGTATTTATGCAAAATGAAGATGCCCTACTGCAGGGCACATTACAAAAATCATTGATAGATTATTTGCCCCAAAGGGAACTGCAGATAATAAAATCGATCGATGAATTTTCAATAGAGCATATTTACAACCATCGTTCGGTGGTGGAAATTGAAATTGCCGGTTATAATGTGATCGGTGGTTTATTAAAAGAATTTTTTGCAGCGGTGATCAATCCTTCTTCTGCCAAATCGCAAAAATTGCTACAACTGATATCGCAGCAGTTCATCATCACCGGCGACCGCAATAAACTGTACAACGATATTCAATCGGTAGTTGATTTTATTGCCGGTATGACCGATCTGTATGCAGTTGATGTATACCGTAAGATCACCGGAATTGCATTTCCGCAAATACGTTAAAAGTCGGGAAGTCCGCAAGACCGAAAATCGGAAAGATGTGACTCCACAGGTTCTTTCTTCCGGACTTTCCGCCTTTCGGACTTTGTTTTAACTTGCTTTTAAAACCTTAACGCATGTCTACACGCCGACAATTTATTAGCAATACCGGTAAAGCCATGGTTGCCACCGGATTGGTTACCTTAGCAGAAAAAGGGGATCCCGTTATGATTGAAAACAAGTTCATTCATCATGTTTATTTCTGGTTAAAGAATACCGGTAGCAAAGAAGATCGCGCTAAACTTATTGAAGGCCTGACCAAATTATCGAAGGTAAAAAACATTAAAACTTTTCACATTGGTCAGCCGGCAGATACCAACCGCGATGTGATAGACCGCTCGTATGCTGTTTCGTGGTTTACGATGTTCGACAATGCCACCGACCAGGCGAGTTATCAAACGGATCCAATACATCTGAAATTTGTTGAAGATTATTCGCATCTGTGGAGCAAGGTAATTGTGTATGATTCAGTTGATGTGAAGTAGTTGGTAAGTTAATAAGTTAACGGGTTAACAGGCTTACAGGTTAACCTGTTAACTCAAATAAATACAATGAAAGGATATTTGTTACGCAACCAGGCATATACTGCAGGCGAAGATACTTTTATAGAAAGTACTTCGAATGAGAATAACTATGCAGTGGTATTTGAAGATGATACCGATACCGGGTATTTTTATGCAATAGAAGTTGAGCCTGCTACCGGTAAGCAAAATATTCTGGATGCGGTGCACATTTACAATATTGAAGAAGTGCCGGCAGAACAACGAAAAGGTATTATAAACATAATCTGGTCAACCGATTGGCTGCGCTGTGCGCTCATCATAAATAATTGCTGCCATGCTGTATTTGATTTTGATAACCATGGCGGCTATTGCCTGAGTGAATTTCCTCCTCCCAACTCTATCTGGACAAAAGGTGAAAGAAAGCTGACCAATGAAATGGTGACAGCGTTTTTTAGGTGAACCGTTTGCCACAGAATTTAGGTCCATCTGCGGTAGACTTTATACAATATTGCCACGAATTGCACGGATATGAACACGGATACATTGCCTACGGCTTCACAATCGACCCCTGTGGTTCTTTCTTCAGCGCTTTTGGTGGCGTAACCGGCGGCGTATGGTACAACAGCTGGCGGGGTTGTAATGATTTTGTTTCAGACAGCATTTGAAACATGGTGGTAAATTCGCCTTCGGTCTTCAGATCTTTAATGAGGCGATATAAGCGATGTTGTAATTTTTCGCCCGACCATCTTTTTGCATAACCGGGAATCCGAAATTCCCAGATATCGGTAAACTCCCAGGGATGAAAATACAAACACAGATACCCATCGTGATGAAGCGTTTTTATGGCCAGTTGTTTGAAAACAGCGTAGGGCATGTTTTTAAACGCCAGCCAGAACAGCGGAATGCGAAATCGCGGACTTACCGAGGCAGGCACACGCAACATATTTTGATCGTAGTATACGGTTCGGGGCTGTGAAAAGTTATTATAACGGCCCGGTATCCACGTAGGATTGATAGATGAATCGTAGCTGTAACCGGCGTTAATTACGTCCTGCATGGGAATGGCCTTCATACGCGGCATTCTTAAACCGTAAACAGGCTGATTGGTAATTTCTTCAAGCTGCAGCCGGCTTTGCAGCAAATCGGCTGTTTGATAATGCGAATGAAAAAAGGTATGCGATGCAATTTCGTGTTTACGCGAAATTTGTTTGATGCTATCGGGAAACCAGTTGGCAAAATGGGCCGTTGTAAAAAAAGTGCAGTTAGTATCGGTGCCATTAATGACCGACATGGTGGCCTGCAGGCCTTTGAAGCCTGTTTCCATTTGTTCGTAAATAGAAAGATGTTGATTATGCTCCGAAGGCATATCAAATTCTTCTACGTCAAAACTCGTCAATATGTATCTCTGCCGGCTCATGTATGTTTGATTCTTTTATGATGTAAACAGGACGATGTTTGTTTTGCATGAATAACTTACCCAGGTATATGCCTATAATGCCTAAAATCATCAATTGAAGACCGCCGAAAAAAACAATAGTTACGATTACTGAAGTCCAACCCGAAATGGTATATCCGAAGTAATAGCTGTAAAGCGCGTAAGGTATATATAAAGTTGATAAAGCTGCAAAAGTAAAGCCAATGTAGGTGGCTGCATATAAAGGCCTGATGCTGAATGAAGTGATGCCTTGCAATGCGAACCGGATCATTTTTTTGGATGTATATTTCGATACTCCCGATTTGCGCTGCTCGGGTTCATACTCCACGCCGTATTGTTTAAAACCCGCCCATTTTACCAGGCCTCTGAAAAACGGCTCATACTCCTGCAGGTCGCGCAATGCGTTGGCAACATTCCGGTTCACCAGCCTGAAGTCTGCCGTGCCTTTTTCGATTTTAATATCACTGAGCCAGTTCAACATGCGGTAAAACAGGTTCGATGTGATTCTTTTTACAAAAGGCAGCTTTTTATCTTCCTTTCTTATAGTATAAACAACGTCGAAGCCCTGTTCCCATTTTTCGAGCAACTTCGGAATTAAATGCGGCGGATGCTGCATATCGCCATCCATGGTTATAATGCAATCGCCGTCTGCCATGTCGAGGCCCGCTTTAATGGCGGCCTGATGGCCGAAGTTGCGCGAAAAAGAAATGAACCTGATGTTTGGGTCCTGTACGGCCAGCCTTTTTATTTCGAGCAGGGTGATATCCTGACTGCCATCATCAACAAAGATCAGCCGGTACCGGTATCGTAATCCGGCAAATATTTTTTTAATAGTTTTAGCCAGCAGAACAACATTCTCCCTTTCATTATGTACCGGAACAACGATAGATACGAGTTTGATCATACTGTCATTGTTTTTTTCGGGTAAATAAAAATGAGATGGCTTTTGTTATTCGACCAGAGGTAAATGCGTGAAGAATTGAAACCTTTTGGGACAATAGAATAACATGCCTGCAAAGTATCGTTTGGCAAGCTGATATTCCCATGTTTGTATTGCGCCTCTGGATTGGGTATTAACATCTGAATAACTAATAGTAAAACAGCCTTTTTCGTAATTCCCCTATATCAACAAGCAAAAATTTATCCAGACATAGTAAAAAAACGTCAAGCGTCAACCGCTGTTTAAGTGCGTTATTTCATAATTTGTTTATTATGAATGATATATAAAGCAAGAATAAACTCCTTTTGGTGTAAGGGGAAAGTACCGGAAGGTGGATGATACGGGGAATTACCTAAGAAGTGTTCGGGAAGTATTCGGGAAGTGCTCAGGAAGGCTTCGGTAATTTCCCGAACAAAACCCGAACACATCCCGGCTACTTGTTGAATACTTCCCTATCTCAGGTTGTATTACAGGCGAAATAAGTTGATTGAAAATCTATTGCAAACGGCTGGCGGCGGCTTCATCGGTGAACCAGTGCAACTCGCCCTGTACCGGCTGTATGATCTGCGAGGGATATTGATCTATGTTTTTAGCCCCTTTCAGCACTTCGAATAAGGCGTTGGCTTTATTGCTGCCAAAGGTGAGGAATGCTACCCGTGCCGCCCTGTTTACCACTGGCGCCGTTAAGGTGATGCGGTACATTTGCTGGGCTTCGAGGTAAAAAGCTTTTACCCAGGCTTGTTTTTCGTGAATTACAGAAGTATGTGGAAAAAGTGATAAGGTATGTCCATCATCACCCATGCCGTTTAATACGAGGTCGAAGGTGGCGCCTTCGGCAGAAAAATAACGGTGCAAAATGGCTTCGTAGGCGGTGGCGGCCTCATCGGGCGATAAAGAAGTATCCATAATATGCACCTGTGCGCGAACTACCGGTACATTATTAAGCAAATGATCGAAAGTCATTTTTGCATTGTTGCGGCTATCGGTATAGGGTACCGCCCGCTCATCGCCCCAGAAAATATGCAGTTTGCTCCAGTCAATGCGTTCCCGGTAAGGAGGCGAAGCCAGTAATTCGTACAATTGTTTGGGCGAATTACCGCCGGTTACTACCCAGGTAAAATGATCCTGTTTTTGTAAAACCGATTCAATGGCCTGGGTAATCCACTCAGCGAGGGCTTTGCTTACTTCGTCGGGAGATTTATAAATGTGGAGCATTCCAAATTTTGATTTAAGATTACTTGCCAGTTGTCGGTTACCAGCCTCCTGTTGCCTGTTCTCGGCTACTGGTAACCGGAAACAGGTAACGGGTTTTAAACGCCCGCCTGCACACCGTGGTGGGCAACGGGCAGCGAAATCCAGTTACGGCCATCGCGGGCTATAAGCGCTTCGGCATCTTCGGGTCCCCAGCTATCGGGCGCATAGTTGGGGAAATCGATCGGTACGCGGTTTTCCCAGGCTTCCTGAATGGGCATTACTACTTTCCACGCCGCTTCAACCTGGTCGCTGCGCATGAATAAAGTGGCATTACCTTCCATTACATCGAGCAACAGGGTTTCGTATGCTTCGGGATCGTCATCGCCGTAGGTATCTTTATAATTGAAGATCATATCAACCGGATTCAGCGTAAGCGACTGACCGGGGCGTTTTGCCTGAAAGCGCAGGCGTATATCCATTTCGGGTTGAATACTGATGGTAAGCCGGTTGGGGCGCCATGTTAAAGCAGCTTCCTGCGGAAATGCAAAATTGGGAGCCGGTTTAAATTGTACAGTTATGATGGTTGACTTTTCGTGTAAGCGTTTACCGGTGCGTACATAAAAAGGCACATCCTGCCAGCGCCAGTTATCAATATGAAACTTTACCGCTGCAAAAGTATCGGTAGGCGAATTGGGGTTTACTTTACCTTCATTTCTGTAGCCCGGTACTTTTTTACCCTGCATCCAGCCATCGGAGTATTGTCCGCGCACCGCATACTTGTGTACTTCTTCCTTGCTGAACTTGCGAATGGCATTTAATACATCTACCTTTTTATTTCTGATTTCATTGGCATCGAACGATACGGGCGCTTCCATGGCAATCATACATAACAGTTGCAGAATATGGTTTTGCACCATGTCGCGCAATGCGCCTGACCGTTCGTAATAATCGCCGCGGTTTTCAAGTCCAACGGTTTCGGCTGCGGTAATTTGAATATGATCGATGTAATTTCTGTTCCAGATGGGTTCAAACAAAGCATTGGCAAAACGCAACGCCAGAATGTTTTGAACGGTTTCTTTACCAAGATAATGATCGATGCGGTAAATCTGCGTTTCATCGAACATCGACGTAAGCAGCTCATTCAGTTCATGGGCGCTTTGCAGATCGTGACCGAAAGGTTTTTCAACCACAATGCGGGTGCATTTGGTATCGGCACAAATATTCAAAGGGCCGAGCTTGCTCACAATCTCAGGAACGAGGTGCGGAGCTACCGACATGTAAAAGATCACATTGGGATGCTCGCCGAACTCCTGTTCTTTTTGTTTTACTATTTCGGCAATTTTCTGGTAGTCGGCTTCATTGCCGGCATCCATTTGCAGGTACGAAACGTGTTGCGAAAATGCCTGCCATTTGCCGTTTTGCTCACCTTTACGGCGCGAGAACTGCTGAATGCCATCGAGCAGGTGCTGGCGAAATTTATCATCGCTGTAGGCGGTTCGTCCAATACCTACAATAGCAAATTTCTCGGGCATCCAGCTATCGATAAATAAATTGTATAAAGCCGGGGAAAGTTTGCGCTGGTTTAAATCGCCACTGCCACCAAAGATGAAAAGCAAAGAGGCCGGCGGACATTTATGGTTTTGCATATTATGATTTTTGCGCTACCAACCTTTCGTCCCTACGGGACGGCGGTTCATTATTAGATTTTCTATTTAAATTTTAATTAGCCTGATTAAACGGCAAAGTGTGATCTTTTCGCTTTGCCAATTGCCCATTGCCAATTGCCCGTTGTTTTACTTCTTCCACTCCGTATGAAACACCCCTTCCTGGTCAACACGTTGATAGGTATGGGCACCGAAGTAATCGCGTTGCGCCTGCAACAGGTTAATGGGTAGTTGTTTGCTATGGTAAGCATCGTAGTAGCTCAAAGCACTCATCAGGGCACCGGCCGGTATGCTATGTTGAATGGCCAGTGCAGTTACTGCACGAAGTCCCTGTGCTTTTGGCTGCAGGTAGCGGGCTACCTGGTTATCTAATAACAAATTCGACAGCTGAGAGTTCAGTTCAAATGCTTTGCCGAACATTTCGAGCAGAACAGAACGGATAATACAGCCTCCGCGCCACACACTTACCACCTGCGGTAATGGAATTTGCATATCCAGATCGGAAGACGCTTTATGCAACAAAGCAAGCCCCTGCGCATAGCTGATGATGGTGCCAAACAACAAGGCATCGTGTACCTGTTGAATGAATTGTTCTTTGGGCAGGCTTATCAGTGATGCCGATTCAGGATATAAGGCAGCTGCCTGTACGCGTTCGGTTTTTAATGCCGATATATTGCGCATGGTAACGGCCATATCGATGGTAGGGATGGGCACACCCAGGTCCATAGCATCCTGCGACGTCCACTTACCGGTGCCCTTTGCGCCTGCCTTATCAAGGATCATATCTACCAGGCGGTTAGACGATTTATCGTCGGGTTGTAAAAATATGTCGGCTGTTATTTCTATCAAAAACGAGCGGAGCTCACCTTTGTTCCAGGTATCAAAAACAGTATGCAGTTCATCATTATTTAATCCCAGGCCGCGATGCAGCAGGTCGTAGCTTTCGCTGATGAGCTGCATGATGGCATATTCAATTCCGTTGTGCACCATTTTAACATAGTGGCCGGCGGCGCCTTTACCCAGATGGGCCACGCAGGGAACATTGTTCACTTTGGCAGCAACGGCTTCGAGCATGGGCCGAACATGCGGATAAGCTTCAGGATCGCCGCCCGGCATAATGCTGGGGCCTGTACGCGCACCCTGTTCGCCACCCGAAACGCCGATGCCCATAAAATGAATGCCTTTGCCCTGCAGATAAGTAACACGGCGAAGGGTATCGGTATAATGCGAGTTGCCGCCATCGATAATGATGTCGCCCTGTTGCACAAGCGGTAATAAACTTTCAATCACATCATCGACCGGTTTACCTGCGGGCACCAGCATCATTATTTTTCGTGGCGTTGCCAGCTGGTTCACCATATCCTGTAAGGTACCAACACCTTTTACGGTAGTACCGGCAGTTGCTGATGATTCAAGCGCCGATGTTTTTTGATTGTCTTTATCAAAGCCTATTACTTTAAAACCGTGATCGGCCATGTTGAGCAAAAAATTTCTGCCCATAACGCCGAGGCCAATCATGCCAAAATCAAATTGTTGATCACTCATTGCAAATAGATAAGGTTGCAAAAGTAGGCAAATTGAAGATAGGGGGGAGGGGATCGGGAAATTTGAAAATTTTCGAAATAAGGAAAATCGTGTTAATGCGATATTGGCAGTATGGTGATTTTTTGATGGCTTGTTTGTGATTTATCAAAAGAGGCCACAGGTTTGCCGCCTGCGGCAGAAGAAAATTTGGGATTCGGGTATGCCGCCTTCAGCGACCTGTATGCAGAATACTACTTTGCCACAGCCAGTCCCGACCGTTACGGATGCGGGCAATAAAAAACACGGACTGTTATTGTCCGTGTTACCTATTACCTTTTCATGAAAGGTTAACAATAATATATTGAGTTTTTTACATGAAATATCTGTGTTCAGCCGTGCAATTTCGCCCACAAGTCCGGAACAACCAATTTTGTAATTACGCGGCAAACATCCAAATCCGTGGGTATCTATTGCTGGTTTGGCGCCGGCGGGGGAGGTGGTGGTGGCGGCTTCATTTCCATTTTGGAAGCTGCTTTGGCTTCGGGATGCGGGTCGCCATGATGGCAGGTAACACAACCTATGGGAGGAATGGGATGCTCTTCATCTTTTTTATAATGGAAGAATTTTTTGTTAATGCGGGTTGTCATGCGCATCATATCGCGGGCGGCATTTTTTTCGCCCTTTTCGTCGCTCGCAAAGTCAAGCTTTTTGGGATTGTCTTTTTGTGCGGCATGGCAAAAATTACATCTTACACCGAGGGCGTTGTTAAACTGGTGCATGACGCTGTCGAGCTCATCATGACTGATGCTCTTAGGCAGTACTTTTAAATTTTTGTAATCGGGATCGGCAGGTGCGCTGGCAGCAATTCCTAATACAACCAATGCAACCAATGTACAGGCAACAGTAAATTTCTTTTTAAAAAGCATGACAGTTTGTTTTAAAAGTTACAGGTTACAAGGTACTGGATTCGGGGCATAAGACAAGGGATTAAGGTACAAGACTCAAGGCCCGGGATTTAAGGAATAAGACATAAAACTACGGGCACAAATGGTCGAATTTGTGCTTCGTTGAAATTTATTAGATGTGATTAAGAAAATAAACCTGCGTTATCTATAAATTAACATCACAACGTTGCAAGATAATATGGTTATTCGGTGTGAATGAAGTATCTTTGCGGCCACATTTGAGTGATAAACGCATATAGTAAGTGAACGATATATCTCGCTACGCATTTCTGCTAATAGTTGTTAGTCTTCCTTTACATTCTGCTTTACCTCAGATCCATTTATAATTTTTAACCAATTTTAGTTAGCATGAACATTTATGTTTCGAATTTAAGTTTCAACGTTACCGACGATGATTTGGAAGGATTTTTTGCCGAGTATGGCGAAGTATCTTCTGCCCGTGTGATCACAGACAAATTCACTGGTAAAAGCCGTGGATTTGGATTTGTTGAAATGCCTAATGATGAGGCTGCCAGAAAAGCAATTGCTGAACTGGATGGTGGCAAAGTAGAAGGCAGAGAGATTAAGGTTGCAGAAGCTCGTCCCCGTGAAGAGCGTAGTGGTGGTGGCGGTAACGAAAAACGTTCATTTAGCCGTAATAACAGTTACAACAATCGTTATTAAACTTATTAGGTTAAATATCAGGCCCCCCGATGCATCGGGGGGCTTTTTTGTTGTAGTTGGAGGTTGCCGGAAAACAATTTTTTGATTTCTGATTTCCTGATTTCGAAGATTTCTTTAGGTGTTGCACCCAACGAAATCGCAAAATCTCTAAATCCCAAAATCAGAAATCAACATACAGTTTTTCCGGGCGCAGCCATATAAAACATCAATGTGGTGCCCTGGTTGTGTTGATTGTATATACTGATATTGCCGCCGAGTTGCCGGGCAGCCTGTACAACATGTGTAAATCCATTCGATACGGTACTGTAGAAGTAAGAACCATTATTTCTTACCCGAACCTGTACTCCGTCATTGTTGCAAACCGCCTCTACTCTTATACAAACATTTTCAGAACCGTTGATGGCACCGCTTAACAGGTTGCCCAGCACATAGGCGAGCAAATTTTCATCGGCTTCAAGATGAAATGTTTGATCAACATCATTTATAATAAAACTCTTTTTTCCTGTAACCAGGGGTAACAAGCCTACCATCAGTTGATCGATGAGCCGGTGTAGAGGAACAGGTTGACTTAATGCAGTTTGAGGAGTTGAAACGGGGTGAGTAAAATGCATCAGGCTTTTCATACAAAGGATTTTTATAGTGAACGAATTAGAACCGGTTCACAGGGTACAAATAAAGTAAGGCAAATGGTACGTGTACGGATTTTTATTTTCAGAACCTTAACCAAAGACTTCGTATAAAAAAGTGCTGCACAAAATAACGAACTAAAAATGTTAAAACGACAATTGAGGATATCTTCTTATCAAATTTTCAGTATAAATAAGTGGAAATAGGTATAAATTTTCATTTAGTGCGGTTTTTTTCCGGTTCATTTTACATTACAATTGTTTACGTAAGTACACTCGCAAAAACAGGAAGCCTGAAGTAAGATGTATGAAGCAAGAAGATTTTTAATGAGTTGTTTTATACTTCCTGCTTTGAAATCACCTGCAGCAAATATTGTGCATTTTGAATCGCTGCCGCATTGGCCGTATTATTAAAATACAAAAAAGCCTGCTTAACATGTTTAGCATTTTTTATTGCTTCAGCAACATGTTGTAAAAATTTTTCTTCATAAGGCGAGTAGTACAATTTTGGAACTCCATGAAAGCGGTAATAAACAACCGTGGTATTGCATATTGCTGCTTCGGGTAACAGCGGATGACTGATACCGCAAAAACTAATATGATGGTGAGCCAACGTTTCATAAACCTGCGGATGCCACCAGCTGCTATGTCGAAATTCAACTACATTTTTAAATGCAGGGTTCAGCTGTTGAATGATCTTTTGCAATAATTCATTTGTATAAATCAACTGACCGGGTAACTGAAACAAAATACAGCCTAACTTTTGTTGCAACCCTGTTTGAATGGTATTATAAAAATCGTTTAGCAGCGATTTGGTTTCATAAAACTTTTTGTAATGCGTGATCAGCCGGGGCGCTTTTACCGAAAATAGAAAATGAGAAGGGCTTTTTTGATACCAGTTTTGCAGGAACGACAATTCGGGAAAACGGTAAAAAGTTACGTTTAGCTCAAGGGTATCAAAATGCCGGCAGTAAAACTCAAACCACAGGCGCTGCGGCAATCCTTTGGGGTAGAATACCTCTTTCCACTCTTTGTAATGAAATCCCGAACAGCCAATATGCCACTGAATATAAGTCATTGTTTCAGGGTTAACTTTCCTATTATTACATATACTAAAATTTTTATACCACCACAGTTGAAAAAACGCTGTTAATTTGCAGCAACTTTAATTGTATGAAAGCTGGTCGTTCTGCTGCATTGAAATTTATATTTATTACTATTCTGGTAGATGTTATAGGCTGGGGGTTGATCATTCCGGTGATGCCCGATTTGTTGGCCGGCATGAAACATGTATCGGCAAACGAAGCAAGTAAATACGGAAGCTGGTTGCTGTTCGTATATGCCCTGATGCAATTTATCTGCGCGCCTATATTGGGTAGTTTGAGTGACCAGTATGGGCGCCGCCCCGTGTTATTGTTTTCACTACTGGGATTTGGTATAGATTATTTATTTCTGGCATTGGCGCCTAATTACGAGTTGTTATTTGTAGGGCGCATTATTGCAGGTATTACCGGCGCCAGCTTTACTACAGCCTCGGCCTATATTGCCGATATAAGCACTACCGAAAACAGAACGAAGAATTTTGGCATGATAGGAGCCGCATTTGGTTTAGGATTCATTATTGGTCCTGCTATTGGCGGCCAGTTAGGCGGTTTGGGTTTGCGCGCTCCTTTTTATGCAGCAGCTGTATTGTGTTTACTGAACTGGTTGTACGGATATTTTATTTTACCCGAATCATTAAGCAAAGAGCACCGGCGAAAATTTGAGTGGAAACGTGCCAACCCGTTAGGCTCATTGATGCAGTTAAAAAAATATCCTGCCATTCATGGATTAATAGTAGCACTTGTACTGGTATATATCGGGGCGCATGCCGTACAAAGTAACTGGAGTTATTTTACGAAGTACCGCTTTAACTGGAACGAAAAGATGATTGGTAATTCACTAAGCATTGTGGGTTTTCTGGTTGCTTTTGTACAGGCGGTACTGATACGTAAAGTGCATCCATTATTAGGGCAGGAGCGAAGCATTTATATAGGGTTAATGCTTTATTCGCTGGGTATGTTTTTATTTGCTTTTGCCACGCAAAGCTGGATGATGTTTGCTTTTCTGGTACCTTATTGTTTGGGTGGTATTGCCGGGCCTGCATTGCAGGCTACTATCTCGAGCCATGTACCTCCCAATGCCCAGGGCGAGTTGCAGGGTATATTAACCGGTTTAATGAGCCTGACTGCTATTGTCGGCCCGTTATTAATGAATCATCTTTTTTATTATTTTACTGAAAATTCAGCGCCCGTTCATTTTCCCGGAGCGCCGTTTTTTACAGGGGCGATATTGTTTTTAGTAAGTGCAATTTTGGCATATCGAACTTTATATAAAGAGAAACATATAATACAACCATCCTCATGAATTTATTAGGTAACATCATCTGGCTGTTATTTGGCGGATTAGTAGCCGCGCTGGGATATATATGTGGCGGATTTGTATTGTGTTTAACGATTATCGGCATTCCCTGGGGCCTGCAATGTTTTAAACTGGCAGGAGTAGTGTTATGGCCTTTCGGCAAACAAATTGTTCCGAAAGAGGGAACAACGGGTTGTTTGGCCCTTTTATGTAATATCATCTGGTTATTATGCGGCGGGTTATATACTGCGCTTGTACATCTTGTTTTTGCTGCTATATTTTTCATCACCATCATAGGTATTCCGTTTGCCCGCCAGCATTTGAAATTAATGGAACTGTCGTTATTGCCGTTTAGCAGGAATGTGATAGGGTAAGCAACACGAGTGGGATTTAAGAGGCATAGCCGTATCTGCTATTAAGTACTTGTATGCCTGATAAACGGTAATTGTATTATTATCATACAAAGCTCTTATTTGTTTTTTATTCATTATAAACCAATGTTAATTCAATTTTAAAAATCCACCCGTTCCCAATAAAGTAAAATATATTTTCGTTGAAGTGTCGGTAGAAAACCAGCGAGTAAAAGCACGCATTTTACCGAGCCGTATTTTTACTAATTGCATTTGCCATCTTCCAATATCCCAATCAATATATCCAACTTAATTAATTACTATAACTGGTTGACTTTAAGATGAAATAAAAAAGTCATACGTTAAACTATGCCCGGGCATTGTTTTTGCGCTAAAAAGCCGCTTGACAAAACCGGCAATTGAAATCATATGCTTACACACAGAGATTGGGGCGTTGCTTTTTCTCTTATGGCCATACTTATCGTGGCTGTAATTGTATTGAGCAGCCTGAACCTTTCTTTACCGGGCGAAAAAGCACCCCTTGCAAAAAAAGACTCAACCATAATTGTACCTCGCAGATTCGGTCTGGCCCTTGATTCATTTAACGTAACTGAAAGCATTATTCAGCGTAATGAATTTCTGGCTTCTATATTGGAATTGTATAATGTAGACAATACCATCATATCAAAACTACAGGAAAAATCGAAATATGTTTTTGATGTAAAGAAAATGAAAGCCGGTAGCCAATACACGGTTTTTTGCACCAAAGACACTTTGAAAAAGGTATGTTATTTTGTGTATCAGCCTAACGCTATCGACTATGTACTATACGATCTGCGCGATTCAATTTCTATTATCACCGGCAAACGCCAGGTAACCGCGCGTTTGCAAACGGCATCAGGCATCATCAATGGTTCATTGTATGAAACATTTGAAAAGTCAGGAACCGACCCGGCCCTGGCTATGAAACTGGCCGACCTGTATGCATACACAGTAGATTTTTATTCCATTCACGATGGCGACTATTTTAAAGTAATGTATGAGCAGCGGTACATAAAAGATGAACCGGTTGAAACAGGCGCTATTCAATCGGCCGTGTTTTCGCACAACGGCGAAAAGTTTTATGCATTTTTCTTTAAACCCGATACTGCAGAGGCCGGCGACTATTACGACGAAACAGGAAAAAGCCTGCGTAAATCTTTTTTAAAGGCGCCGCTTAAATTCAGTCATATTACTTCGGGGTATTCGCTCAGGCGTTTTCATCCAGTACAAAAAAGATGGAAAACGCATTTGGGAACCGATTATGCTGCCCCTGAAGGAACGCCCATTATTGCTACCGGCGATGGAGTGGTAGTTGAGTCGGAGTTTAGCGCCAACAACGGTAACTATGTTAAAATTAAGCACGACGATACATACACTACGCAGTACCTGCATATGACAAAGCAGGCGGTTAGGGCCGGACAAAGCGTACGGCAGGGTCAGGTTATAGGTTATGTGGGCAGCACCGGTTTGGCTACAGGGCCGCATGTATGCTATCGTTTCTGGAAAAACGGAAAACAGGTTGATCCGCTGCAACAAAAATTCCCGCCCTCTGTGCCTTTGTCAGAAGCTGTTATGCCTTTGTTTGCACAATATGTACAAAAACAACAGGAACAATTGAATACCGTTAACATGGGAGTTGTTGAAACAATTTCGATGACGCAGTAAACAAATAAGCAATTTGCAATAAGCAATCGGCAATTTGAATAAAGTGTTTCTTTAAATAAAAAGCCGGGCCATTACTATTATGGCCCGGCTTTTCTACACTATAGCCGGCTTTTCTTTATAATCTGTTATTTTTTGAATTTCAGCCCTTTTATTGCGTTGATATGCAGGCGTATTCATTTGCATAACATAAACTGGCACAAGCTTTGAAAATCATGGTTCATCAAATCAATCAATCATGAAAAAGCATGTTTTAACCCTGTTTTTGTTTTGTATAGTTGCAGGTCATATAAATGCACAAAAATTAACTGCCGGCATAAAGGGTGGTTTGAATATATCAGATGTTACCAGTTTGGATGGTGATAACCGGTTAAGCGGCCATATTGGTTTGTTTTTGCATAGCCGGTTTACCAGAAATTGGGCTGTGCAACCTGAATTATTATTCTCAGGCCAGGGGCAGCAATTTGTAATAGCCAACCATGAGTATACACTTGCATTGAACTATTTACAGGTACCTATCATGTTTCAGTTTTATCCGGCAAAGCAGGTTTATCTTGAATTTGGTCCGCAAATAGGCTTTCTGTTATCAGCCAAAGTAAAAGATGATGATAATAAAACAGAAGTTGATGACGGATATAAAAAAGTTGATGCAGGGCTTGCTCTTGGATTTGGCATACAGGCTACCCCCATGCTGGGATTTTATGCCCGTTATAATGCCGGTCTTTCAGACATCACCAAAAACGACAATCGCGACTATTTTAACCGGGTTGGCCAAATTGGCGTTTCAATAAAATTTAAATAACTATAACGGTTATTGTTGTTTGAATATACCGCAGAGAAGCAGGAGCAATCTTGTTTCGGCTCTCTGCGGTATTACTGTTTTATTTTTCACCGGCATAAAATATGGCCGCCATATCAATTGCCATGGTGTGACGTTCTTTCTGCGCTATCTGCTTATAAAATGACGTTGCTTCGGTAAACTGTACCACCTCAATGTTTTCGGCAATGCTTTTACTACCTGTCAACTCGAATATAATTTGTTTAACCAAAGGTTCCGGTACCCAGTCGCGGTATGTAGAGGGTGCACCTAATTCATCGCGGTAAGGATGAACATGAAATTCATTATAGAACAGATTTTCAGGAGGGCGCAGAAAATAAACTTTATTTAATCTGGCGGTATACTGTTGTTGAACATATGTTCTTAGCAGCTTATATTCTTTCGCTACCGGGTACAGGAAGTTATAACGGAAATTATAAAAGCCGGTTACTATAAACACCGCCATAGCCGCAATAACAAAATAGTTTTTCCATTTTTCCTTTTTTATCCATTCCAATATCATGCTGGCAAGTAATATGAAAACAGCCAGGTTTAAATTAATCATGGTACGGTACGATGCAAAGTTTTCATGTGCTACCATTACCGGAAGGTATATGAGCATCAGTAATAGAAAAACCACTACTATATATAGCAGTTTTTTGATAGCAGTCCGGTTGCGGTGGCTAATGAATAAATAAGCGATCCAAACCGAAATGGTTGTTATATAAAATGCCTGCGAAAGGATGCTGTGTAAATTGAACAGGAAATTAAAGCTAAAGGCCTGTGCCGTTGGCACAGAAAAGAAAAATGCAATTTTATCGAATACGTTCAGATTTAATGCTGTTCTAAGGGTACCTGTTACACCTTCGATAATCAGAGATAATTTGAATAGTATATAATAAACAAAGACAATAACAAGATATGCGATAACACCTGTTATTACAATGCGATCGGGTTTATAAAATTTTTTTGTGACAAAATGAAGAAAGAACGGGAGTAAAAATGCACCTACACCTATCTGATACAGAAATAATGAGCTAACACCTAAAGTTAGTATCAGCAATAGCATGGGAACGGGAACAGAAAAGTAATTGCCTGATTTTTTTAGTTGTGTAAATAATAAATGACCACTTAACAGGCCAAATATTAAAGCCAGGAATATTTCAAAACAGGAAGCTCCCCAACCAGTATATACGCATACCGAAATGCTACAGGCAAGGTACACGCTGCTTAATAAAACCAACCTGTTATCGAAACCACTATATTTTGCCCATTGACTTATGTTTTTAATGAACATACAAATTGCCAAAGCCCATCCAGCTAAAGAAATAAGGCGAAGGATTTTTATAGCGCTAATAGTATGAATTGAAGTGTATGCTTTATCCATGAGCAGCCCGCCTAAAAAGCGCCCCTGTACCAGCCAAATATCATAATATAGTACGCCCTTTTCGTTATGCCATAACTGGTAGCAGTCATCGAGGTAAACATAATTTGTATAAAATAAAGGGAAATAAATAATCAATAATACGATAACAGGAAGGCTGTAAAGGACAAGTTGTTTTTTCACTGCGGCTGGGTTGAACGGAATTATTTTAATAATTCCCTGAACCGCATTTCTGATTTATATGATGATGGCCGGTAGTAATTGTACCGGCCATTCAAAAGTAGACATAAAAAATTATACCCGCAGTACTGTGCAGTGAATATTGATTTCTTTAATGTGTTGGTGTTATTTTATCCAGCGTTCAAAAAATTCCCAGGTGCGTAACATCTGATCGATCCGTTGGCGGTTATCGCCACTTCGGGTAATCTCATGCGTTGCATTCGGATGGCGCACATATTCAACCGGGCGGCCCAATACTTTCAGGCTACGGTACATCATTTCACTTTCAACAAAACCGGTACGCCGGTCGTTGTCGCCATGAAAAATAATATAAGGAGTGGTGATATTTTGTACGTAAGTAATGGGCGATTCGCGCTCGAGATTGGCTTTGGCTTCCGCTTCCCATGGATAACCGCCAAAATAGTTCGGTACCAGGCGCCAGGCATTGCCTTCGCCAAAAAAAGTGCTTAGATCGTATACACCGCGCTGTGAGCAGGCAGCTTTAAAGCGGTGATCATGGCTGATGATCCATGCCACCAGGTAGCCGGCATAGGAACCACCGGTAACCAATAATTTTGATGTATCGGCCCATCCTTCGGCTATAGTTTTATCAAGGGCCGTCAGCACATCGCTGGTTGGGCCTTTGCCCCAGTCGTTTATGTTTGCCCGCAGAAATGTTTCACCATAGCCACCGCTGCCTCGTGGGTTACAATACACCACCCCATATCCTTTGCTGCAAAAGAACTGGTATTCGTGCCACATTGAACTTTCGCCTGGTCCCCACATAGCCGAAGGGCCTCCATGAATTTCGAGCAACAACGGATATTTTTTACCCGGTTCATAGTTGGCCGGCTTCATCACCCAATATTCAACAGTAAGGCCTTTATCGTTGGTAAATGTTTTCTTTTCGGGAAACGACAGCTGTTTGTTTTGCACCCAATTGTAATTGATGGTGCCGATGCGCTTTGCATTTTTGGCGGTTGCATCGGCGAGGTACAATTCGAAGGGATTGGCTACTTCGGTTTTTACAAACACCAGCTTATTGTTTGCCACATCGAAGTTGCTGATGCCGCTGTTATAATCGGTTAATTGTTCAACCTGTTTGGTTTTTATGTTCACCTGGTATAACGGAAATCCACCATTGCTGGGCGCATTGAAGTACAGGTATTTTTCATCGGCGCTCCATACAAAGTTGGCTTTGGTACGATCGAAAGGAATAACGATCATATCCTTTGCCGAACCTGTCAGCGGCATGATGGCCAGCTGCGGAACTTTTACAAATGAAATATCGGCAAACTGAAATGCCAGCCATTTGCCCGAAGGAGAAACCTTTGGAGAAAAAAATACTTTTTCATCTTCTCCCAATAATTTACGCAAATGGCTACCATCACGATCAACTATAAAAATTTCACTTTCAAGCGACCGGTTGGGGTGTTGTATTGAATCAATATCTCCCAAAAAGATGACTTGTTTGCCATCGGGCGTAAAATCGGCCGAGCCAAAAGAATAAAAACCATGCGTTATAGCAACCGGCGAATCGCCGGGGTGTATGCCAACAACAAAATAATGGTTGAAGTTTATGTCGTTGGTAATGTTAAACTCATCCTGAAAGTTGAGTTTATTGATCACCCGTGCTTTTTTATCAGTGATATTGTTATCGAGGTAGGCCCGTACTTCTTCGAGGGTGCCATCGGGATTGCTTTTGGCCGTTGAAGGTTTTAATTGTTCATTTTTATCGAAGCCCGGTTTTTCAACGGGCCAGTCGGGCAGTTTTTTGCCGGGGTTCAGTATGGAGTCTTTTGCAAAATCGGCCATTTGAATATAGGAAGCAAACAGAATCTGTTGTCCGTCGGAGCTCCATTTGGGCGAGCTGGCGCCGTACTTAAATTTAGTCAATTGTACCGCTTCACCACCATCGAGTGATAATAGAAATATCTGTGGTTTGCCGTCGGCCGTTCGAACAAAAGCAAGTTGTTTGCCATCGGGACTCCAGGCGGGTTGCACTGAGTGTTCTTTGGTAGTTAACTGACGGGGCGCTGAACTGCCGTCGGTTAATGTCATCCAAACGTGGCTCACATATTTGTAATCCAGTTTACTATCGCCATCATTTTCGATACTGGTAACTGTAAAAGCGGCTTTACTGCCATCACGGGTAAGCGTGATATTATCGATAGATTTAATTTTCAGCATATCGGTAACAGTAACAGGCTGCTTATTTTGAGCTGTAGCGCAAATAGATATATAAAAGCCAATGCATACCAGAAGCCTTTTCATGTGACTGATTTTTAATAGGATGAATGTACGACTTCGACCGAATTATAAGTCGTATTAAAATGATGAATAGTAGTATTTGCTAATGGATGGTAGCAGTTTTAAACTATTGATATTAAGCGGGTTTTCCTTTTAACAGATGCAACACTATTATTCCTTGCCAATTCATGGTTATTCCGATAATTTTGCATTAATTAGTAGTACTATGAGCGAAACAACAGCGCCGCAATTGACGGCAAAGGATTTTGCCACCGACCAGGAAGTGCGGTGGTGCCCCGGTTGTGGGGATTATTCCATTTTGGCGCAGGTGCAAAAGATTATGCCGGGATTGGGTATTCCAAAGGAGAATATTGTAATCGTTTCGGGTATCGGCTGCAGCAGCCGCTTTCCCTATTACATGAATACATATGGCATGCATTCGATCCATGGAAGGGCAACAGCCATCGCCAGCGGATTGAAGGCAACCAGGCCCGAATTAAGCGTTTGGATCGTAACCGGTGATGGCGACGCCCTTAGCATTGGCGGCAACCATACCATTCATTTGTTGCGCCGCAATTTTGATGTGAACGTAATGCTTTTCAACAACCAGATATATGGCTTAACGAAAGGCCAGTATTCGCCTACATCAGAAGAAAATAAGGTCACCAAATCAACTCCATTCGGCAGTATCGATCATCCTTTTAACCCATTGGCCCTTGCCATGGGTGCAGATGCTACTTTTATTGCCCGTAGTATGGACCGCGACCCCAAACATTTGCAGGAAGCATTGATAAGAAGTCATAAACATAAAGGCGCCTCTTTCCTCGAGATCTATCAAAACTGTAACATCTTTAACGATGCCACTTTTGAGATCTTTACCGAAAAGTCAAGCAAGCCCGATAATACCTTGTTCCTTGAGCATGGCAAACCGCTTGTTTTCGGCGCAAAACAGGATAAAGGGATTAAATTAGATGGCTTCAGACCAGTGATTGTAGACCTGGCCAACGGTGGCTCAACCAGCGACCTGTGGGTGCATGATGAAAGAGATTTTTATAAGGCACAGATACTGGTGCGTATGTTCGATGATCCGCGTGTTGAAGGGCACCTGCCTCGTCCGTTTGGTGTATTTTATGAAAACGACCGGGCTTGTTATGAAGATGTGATGCAAATGCAAATTGAAGAGGTTATCAGCACAAAAGGCAAAGGCAATCTCGATAAACTGCTTCGTGGTAACGAAACATGGACAATTGCCTGATGGCATATAATAAGACACAAGACACAAGGCACAAGAATAAGGCACAGAGGCATAAAGTTAATATGCCTCAAAATTTTTGACCTGGTTCCATAATATTGACCTACAAATCAAAAAGGCTTCGTTTTACGGAGCCTTTTTGATTTGTAAACCTTTTTTTAACTCCGCATCTATATATCATCATTGATTATAAAAAAAATGCCAGCGATGGATATCGCCGGCCTGTGCTTACCTCTGAAACCACAAAAAGAAAGAAGTTAAGCTATATGTTATAATAGTATTATTTATTTAATCAGGAGGTTCAATGGATGATGGACAGCGGAGACTGTATATAAAGGAATAAACACCCTACGGCGAAATTTGAATTTTAAAATATAGCTGCCGTTATTGTAGTAAAAGCAGTTAGTTTTAGTTACAGGTACAATCTTTTGCAGATACTCAGCAGCACAAATGATCGGCTACACGTTAACAGAGGTAATGTATTAAAAAGGGTTGCGGACAATTTAAGGTACGAACAAATGATTATCCGTACTTCAAATAAGTTTTATGTTTAAATGGAAATTGGGTTGCCGGAAATTGGATGGTTGGAAATCGGAGATTGGATTAGTTGTTGTGCTTTGCTGGCGAGATTGGTATATTCAGCGCATAGCCCGGTAAAAATAAAGACTGTTTTTTTAATAATCAATATTTTTTTTAAAATTTTTTAATGTCATACCGTTTAGTATGATTTCTTAAGATAAATCAAACCGTAATTAAATAGTGGTGGAAACGGCTCCCTATTTGAAGTCTGCAGCTTCCAGCTCCTTTTCGGCTGCTTTCAGAAGGCTGGTTTTTTTATATTCATACCACCACTTTGGGGCGGTTCTTTTCATAAGTGTATCGATATTACGCATGCCGAACAGGTTCCAGGCGCCTTTTAGCTTGCCGCTGATCGACGATTGCAGTGCCCTGAGGCTCATAGCAAAGCCACTGTCGAGGTATTCCATGTGATGCCAGTATCCGGCGGGCATAAACAGGGTATCGCCATGGTTTAAGATCACTTCATAACCTTTTGCCAGTTTCAGCGCCGGAAACTGACTATAGTCAGGATTCCCGTTCTGATTATAGTTTGAAAAATCGGCAAGACTTAATACTTCAAACGGTTTGCGATATAGCTTATGCTGCTCAGTGAAGGGGAACAACAGCACCTTTTTGCGTCCCACGAACTGGGTATGCATAATATGCGACATGTCGATATCAAAATGCATGTGGGTGATACTGGTAGCGCCTCCTACAAACAGCATAGGAAACTTCTTTACAAAACCTTTCATCAGGTGATCGGGCCATGTAAAGTCCTGAGTAAGTTCCGGGGCATGATCAAAAATATTAAACAGGAAGATGCGCCATCCGGCCGGTCCCCGGCTGATCATATCAACATAATCACCAAAGGTTTTATAATCGTCGGCTGTATTAATAGGAGTAAAGGCGTCGCTTTTTACATTATTATATAGGCCTACCCGTTTACTGCCTACTATTTCTTTGAAGTATGGCCAATTCCATTTCGTGTAGGCCGGCCAGTCTTTGGCCAGATTGGTAATAACAACTGGTTTCAATGGCAGGTAATACCGCTGCTGAAAGTCAATTGCATTGATGTTGTCAATGCGATCAACAGGTTGTAATTGCATGAAGTTTTTGTTTACACAAATTTAATGTTAAAATCATGTTCGCTGAACAAAGCCGGTTCAATTCTATACCTCGCTTTAACATTTGCTAAATACCTCTGAACCTGTATGAGCCATTTGATTATACTTAAAAACACTGTAAAGGACCGGTAGGCTAAACAAATTAATCTAAAAGAAGGTTTAACACCGGTTAAAAAACAGCAAAGGAGTGGCATTTTTTTTATAACGATTACCTGAATTAAAACATATAATTTGCTGTTATGTTGTTACATCTTCATCCTGAGAATCCGCAACCGCGAAATATTGCAACTATTGTAAATGTTTTATCGAAGGGGGGAGTTATAATTTATCCTACCGATACCATTTATGGGTTAGGATGCGATATTTTTGAACATAAGGCCATTGAACGCATTTGTCGCATTAAGCAAATTGATCCGCAAAAGGCGCAGCTTTCTTTTGTATGTTACGATCTGAGCGATTTGAGCCGTTATACCAAAAGCATCAGCACCCCGCTGTATCGTATGCTAAAGCAATATTTGCCCGGCCCCTATACTTTCATTTTACCGGCCAGTAAAGAAGTGCCGAAGATATTGCAGAGTAAAAAAAGCACTATCGGATTGAGAATCCCCGATAATCTGATTGCCCGCACAATTGTAAAAGAGCTGGGCCATCCTATTTTAAGCACCACATTGCCGGGTACTATGGTTGAGGAATATACTGATCCTGAACTGATGCAGGATAACTTCAATAAACTGGTTGATGTGGTAGCTGATGGAGGTCCGGGCGGAATGATTCCTTCGACTGTTGTAGATTGCACCGGTGATGAACCTGTTTTGATAAGGCAGGGAGCTGGAGAATGGGCGCTTGTATAAGCACTATGTGCAAATGACAATAAGCAAAGAAATTAATAACTAACGGTTAACAAAAAAAGATAACTGCTGTGAAAAGCGAATATCAGCAATTTTTTCCCGATGGTTTTACGCTCGAAACCCCACGCGTATTATTGCGCCTGATAAAGCCCGAAGACTTCGACATTTTTTTGCCGCTTTCCAAAGACAAGCAGATATGGACATACTGGACCAAAGACCTGAGCGATGAAACAACTTTAAAGAGTTGGGTAGAGAAGGTATTGAATGAACGGGCGCAGGAAATACGGGTGCCTTTTACCGTTATTGATAAGCACACGTATGAAATTTGCGGCAGTATCAGTTTTGTAAACATTTCTTTTTATCATAAAAGCCTCGAATTAGGCAGTATTTGGCTTGGCACGCCGTTTATGGGAACCGGTATAAACCGCGAAGTATTTTTTGCATTGCTTTCCTACACTTTTGAGGTAATGAAAATGGAGCGTGTTGAATTAAGGGTCGATAACCGGAATGAGCGCGCCAAAGCAGCCTTTTTAAAGGCAGGTATGATTCCCGAAGGTATGTTGCGAAGTAATCAGCTGGTACATGGCAACAGGCGAAGAGATACGCTTTATTTAAGTATTCTCAGAGTGGAATGGGCAGATCGTAAATTGCATTTTTATCCGGAGATGTTGTAATAAAAAAGCCGCCCTGTTGCAAGGCGGCCTGTAATTGCTGATAATTATATTTTGAAGTAAGGTTAATTACTTTACCTTGAGATGAATAAACTTTATATTGGATAATATTTTATTCGCCTGCTCTAATTTTTCAGGGAATAAAATTTTATTGGAGTATTTATCAAGATCTTTATTCACGGTTATCTTAAGCCCCCAATCCGTTACTCCTTTTATTGTTTTCTTCTGCTTCATATTATAAAGTTAATGTAATTTTCGTTTTATTAAAAAGCCAAAATAATCTACCCCTTTTTCAAAGGGCACATCTATAAATGACTCTTGTGACTTTAACACTCCAAGAATCTCAAAATCAGCACTTAGGAGGTCAAAATTTATGGTGATTGCCATACGGTACAACCTGGTTCTTTGAGGGCAACTTCCTTCAAAATAGATTATTCTATTATTCCCTTTGGTAAACTCAAATAGAACTGTGGCAATTGTCGCTAAAATCTTGTTTCTGTCCTTATTATCATTAACAGTTAAATCATCTATTGTACCATCCTTATTCAAATTTCCAAAAGCAAGGTTATACAGGTTAGGGATATCAGTTGGCTGAAACTCGATGATTTTTGAAATATTTCCTTTGGGGCCATTACTGATGAACTTGTATTTCAATCTATCAGAAAATATTTCCAGATCTGTATATCTTTCAAAATTCATAGGCACATGATGTTGTTAATTATTTATACTCACTTTTTGAAAGTGTTCATTAATATAAACAGACGAACCAACACGATGTACTAAACGAAGTATAACTTTTTTTTAAAAAACCAATCCCGCCTCGCGGGCGGGACTGATTATCATCTCATTCAAAATCATCTGCTAACTGTAAAAACCTCCTATATGCGAATTTGCGCGAAGGGCCAATGGGGTTAAATATCAGGCACGATAACGGCCGTTATGCTTTGCCCGGTAAATGTGACGACTGGCCCGGCGCTCTTCACTACGAATATGCATTCTTTCAACAGGACCAATATGGCCATCGTTTGCTTTTGCCCGGCGAATATCGTTATGAATATGTCGCTGTTCATGTGCCAGGCGCATGGATTCACCACGGGTTAATGACCCATTATTTACACCCTGCGCTATACGATAATGTTCGTTACGGGCTTTGCCTCGGATCGTTTGAGCATCGGCACCTGCAGCTACGGCTACAAGCAAAACGATAAGAATAAACTTTTTGTTCATGGCTATGAGTTTTTTTGTTTTTTATTGGGGCTATTGTATTAAAGACTGAAGCATAGATGCGAGGTTTAAAAGATGGCAAAAATAGCCGCCGGCGCCCACACCACTTTAACAAAATGAATTGGCGCAAACCCTGCCCGGTCAATGGGTTGGACCGAATGATAAAAGGATGCAAAATTATCAGATATCTAACTCAAGCTGGCTTGAAGTGCATTGGAACGACCGGCGATGGTAGGGGCTTAGTCCGAACTGTTCAATAGCCTTGCGGTGCTCTTCGGTACCGTAGCCTTTATTGGTGTTCCATTTATAATGAGGAAATTCATTGTGCAGATTGCGCATGAAATCGTCGCGATAGGTTTTGGCCAGAATGCTGGCTGCAGCTATGGATGCATATTCGCCATCGCCTTGCACAATACATTGGTGAGGTACTTTTTTGTAACGGGTGAACCGGTTGCCGTCGATGATCAGGAATTGGGCCTTCTTTTTTAATTTATCAAGGGCCAGATGCATGGCTTTGAAAGAGGCGTTCAGAATATTGATGCGGTCAATTTCTTCATGATCTACCATAGCCACATAATAGCTTATTGCATTTTTTTCGATAAATGCCTTTAACTCGTACCGGTCTTCTTCTTTAACCTGTTTTGAATCGTTCAGTTTTTCGTGGTAAAATCCTTCGGGTAAAATTACAGCCGCTGCAAACACAGGACCTGCCAAACAGCCGCGACCTGCTTCATCGCAGCCGGCTTCGATTAGTTCGGTTTGGTAAAAAAGTTTCAGCAATTGGCGTACTTTGGCCCAAAAATAAGCGCTTTGGCGGCATTTAAATATTATTTGCCAACTTTGTTTTTATACACACCACATTCCCAATATGGAACCAACTACATTACCCCGGCTGTTCCCCACTTTTGAAAAAGAGCTTCAACAGGAAATTCAGGAACATGGCGAAATACGATATTTTAAAGCCGGCGAACAACTGATGCGCACCGGACAGTATTTCCGTTCAACCATGCTTATTCTCGACGGGCTGGTAAAAATATACCGCGAAGATGAGGAAGGGAACGAATTCTTTATGTACTACCTGCAGCCGGGCCACGCCTGCGCGCTGTCGATGGTTTGTGCTGCCGAACATAAACCCAGTGCCATTATGGCAAAAGCCGTTAAAGATACTCAGGTGGTGGCTATTCCATTGCAGTTTATGGACGAATGGATAACAAAATATAAGAACTGGTTTCACTTTGTAATGGGCACTTACCGGCTTCGTTTTGAAGAATTGCTGAACACGATTGACCATGTGGCTTTTCGGGGCATGGATGAACGGCTTGAATTTTATCTTAAAAAGCATCGCGAAACCCTGCAAACAAATTTAATTGCCATCAACCACCAGGAAATTGCCAATGAACTGAACTCTTCGCGCGAAGTAATTTCCCGGTTACTAAAAAAAATGGAGCAAATAGGTAAAGTAAAACTGCATCGCAACGCTATTGAGATTATTCAATTATAATTTGAAACTTTTAAATATCGTTTAAATAATTACCCTGGTTGGTTTAATTGCCTTTGGTATAAATGATAAACGATTAAAAATTCTATTTCCATCTTTTTTCTTTCTTCACTCATTGCTGCATAAAATCACAAAACATTTTTGCGAAGATCATCGTTATTGTGATCTTCGTCACCAATCAGATTTTTATTTTCACGCACCTTTACCCTGATGAATGCATGACAATTAGTACACCAGCGGGCAACCTGTTGCATGAATTACTAAACCTACCATTCCTTTTTACAACTTTTATTATACATGGAAATAGCCGGTTATATAGCAGCCGTTTTAATAGGCGTGTCATTGGGTTTAATTGGCGGGGGCGGATCAATACTTACCGTACCTGTATTTGTATACCTGATGCATGTGCATCCGGTATTAGCTACTACTTATTCTTTATTTGTGGTTGGCAGTTGCAGCCTGGTAGGAGGGGCTCGCGCCTATGTTAAAAAACTGGTTGATTTAAATGTAGTACTTTATTTCGGCTTATCGTCGCTGTTATCGGTATTTATAATACGCAAATTTGTTTTGCCGCTGATCCCTGACTATTTATTTACCATAGGTAACATAACAGTTACCAAAGGTGTTTTTTTAATGGTGTTGTTTGCCCTGTTAATGGTGGCCGCTTCGGTTTCGATGATAAAGCCGAACAATAAGCAGTCTTCACCTGTTAACGGCCAGTGGCGCATACCCTGGCTTATGGTGCAGGGCCTGGTGGTAGGAACAGTTACCGGTTTGCTGGGAGCCGGCGGTGGTTTTTTAATTATACCTGCGTTGGTATTGATCAGCCGGTTGCCTATGAAAATTGCCGTTGGTTCGTCGTTAACCATAATGGCCATAAGTTCGTATTTTGGTTTTTTCAGCACTTTATCGCATTATACGGTTAACTGGTTTCAATTGCTGTTGTTTACCGCCATTGCAGTTTTGGGCATTTTTATAGGTACTGCCTTATCTGAAAAAATATCAGGACAAACTTTAAAGAAAGGGTTTGGATGGTTTGTACTGGCAATAGGCATTTTTATTTTACTGCACGAATTATTTTTTTAATAAAGACGTTATGTAACAGCTTGCCCTGATCTTTTCTTTTAAAACGTTTTGCTGCTATGTGATAAAAGTCATAGAATACCTAACGTACATAACAGACATTTGCATTGATTAATATAAAAAAGTATAGTATGAAGATTGAACAAATCTATACAGGTTGCCTGGCGCAGGGCGCTTATTATATCGAAAGCGAAGGAGAAGCTGTAGTTATTGATCCGCTTCGCGAAATCGACACCTATATTCAAAAGGCAGCCCGCAATGGCGCAACCATTAAATACGTTTTTGAAACCCATTTTCACGCAGATTTTGTATCAGGTCACCTCGATCTTTCCAAATCAACAGGTGCATCGATTGTATACGGGCCAACGGCTACGCCATCTTTCCCCGCAACAATTGCAACAGATGGTCAGGTTTTTAATGTAGGCAAAGCATCTTTTACTGTATTGCATACGCCTGGTCATACTATGGAAAGTACCTGTTATTTAATGAAAGATGAGCAGGGAAAAGAAGTAGCCTTGTTCAGCGGAGATACTTTATTCATTGGTGATGTTGGCCGTCCCGACCTGGCTCAAAAGGCCGCTCATCTTACGCAGGAAGATCTGGCGGGATTATTATTCGATTCGTTGCGGAACAAAGTTATGCCGCTGGCTGACGATGTAATTGTTTATCCTGCTCATGGAGCCGGCAGCGCCTGTGGCAAAAACATGAGTAAAGAAACTACCGATACGCTTGGTCATCAGAAAGCAACCAATTATGCATTGCGTGCCGATATGACCCGTGAAGAATTTATTAAAGAAGTGACTACCGGATTAACTGCGCCTCCTCAATATTTTCCGCTGAATGTGCAATTGAATAAGCAGGGCTACGAAAGCATTGGAGAAGTGATTAAAAAAGGAACGCATCCTTTAAGTGTTGAAGCTTTTGAAGCAGCTGCCAATGAAACCAATGCATTGATATTGGATACAAGAGACCCGCAGGCATTTGCAAAAGGATTTATTCCTAACTCAATTAACATTGGTATCGACGGCAATTTTGCACCATGGGTGGGCGCTCTGATACCTGATATAAAGCAACAAATATTAATTGTAGCAGAGAAGGGCCGTCAGGAAGAGGTTGTTACCCGGCTGGCACGCGTAGGATATGATAATGCCATTGGTTATTTGCAGGGTGGTATTGAAGAGTGGAAAAACGCCGGTAAAGAAATCGATACCGTTACATCGGTTTCGGTTGATCAGCTTGCATCTGTTTGTGAAACGAAAGCAGGTATAGATGTGCTGGATGTACGCAAAAAAAGCGAATACGATTCAGAGCACATGAAGGGTGCAATAAATGCCAGTCTTGATTATATTAACGACAGCATGCAAATGGTTGATAAAAACAAAACCTGGTATGTACATTGTGCCGGCGGCTATCGCTCCATGATATTTATTTCGATATTAAAAGCAAGAGGGTTTGATAACCTGATTGATGTAAAAGGTGGTTTCAAAGCCATTAAGGATTCGGGAAAATTCTCTATTACCGATTATGTTTGTCCAACGACTATGTTGTAATTACTGATATACAACCTTAAAAACAAAATGATGTTCCGGTTTATTCGCAAATTATTTGCTGCGCAAACAGATTTTAAATCGTTGCGGCAGACAGGTGCTATTATTATGGATGTGCGCACACCGGCTGAATATAGCAGTGGTCATATCCCTGGTTCGGTAAACATTGCTGTTAACCAGCTGAGTTTGGCTTTAAATGATTTAAAAAAGCAAAACAAACCGGTGATCACGTGTTGCCGGTCGGGCGCCAGAAGCGCAGCTGCAGTAGGTATTTTAAAAAACGCCGGCATTGAAGCTTACAATGGCGGCAGTTGGAACGAACTTTTAAATAAATTATAATGAAAGCCTGGTTAAAGCAATTATGGGTTGAATGGAACGTATGCCGTATCGTGCGCATAGCAGGTGGCCTGCCGATAATGATCATGGGCATTAAACAACACGACTGGCCGGTAATGTTGTTTGGCGGCGCTTTTTTGCTGGCAGGATTATTGTCGGTTCAATGTTGCACTGCCGATGGTTGTACACCCCGTTATAATAGAAACAAACCGGCGAAAACTATCGAATTTGAAGAACTGAAAAATTAAAGTTATGAGCACGTTTGCTGAGCTTATACAATCAGATAAACCGGTATTGGTTGATTTTTTTGCAGAATGGTGTGGTCCCTGTAAAATGATGGCGCCTATTTTAAAAGAGGTAAAGCAATCTGTGGGCGATAGTGTAACGATCCTGAAACTGGATGTAGATAAAAATCCACAGGTGGCCAATGCTTTTCAGGTTCAGGGAGTGCCTACTTTGATTCTTTTTCATAAAGGAGAAATTAAATGGCGGCAATCGGGCGTGGTGCCTGCCCCCCAGTTACAGCAGTTGTTGCAGCGGTTTGTTGCATAGGAAGCAGGAAGTAGTAAGTTGTATGTAGTAAGCAGGAAACCCGAAGTCGGATGTCACAAAGCGGAGTGCAAATACCGGCAACCTGAAACTGGTAACCGGAAAACCACAACCTGGCCTTTACTTATTACTTACGACTTTTAAAAAGCTGTGTGATTTTTGTCGCATAGCTTTTTTGTTGAAACCACCATATTTACAGAAACTTACCAGTTATGAATTTTTGGAACTTTATTACACAACCCTGGCCCTGGTATGTGGCGGGGCCAATTATAGGATTAGTAGTACCCCTTTTATTGATAACAGGCAATAAAACCTTTGGCATTTCATCTTCACTAAGGCATGTTTGCGCCGCCTGTTTTCCGGCCAAAATTCCATTTTTTACCTACAACTGGCGAAAAGAAGCCTGGAATCTTTTTTTCGCTGGTGGCGTATTGTTAGGTGGCGCCATTGCCGCTGCCTGGTTAAGTAATGCGCAACCCGTTGTGGTAGATCAGCAGCTGGTAAATGACCTGCAACGTTACGGCGTTCATAATTACAGCAGCCTGATTCCGGTGGATTTGTTTAACTGGCCTTCACTGTTAACCGTTCGCGGATTTATATTGATGGTAGTTGGCGGTTTTTTGGTGGGCTTTGGTACCCGTTACGCCGGCGGCTGCACTTCGGGCCACGCTATTATGGGGCTTTCGAACCTGCAATGGCCTTCCCTGGTTGCAACCTGTTGTTTTATGATCGGTGGTTTTATTACCGCCAACCTTATTCTTCCAATTGTTTTACACCTGTAAAAAATACACATGGAAACAAAAGAAATGATAGCACAGCCCGAAGCGTTAAAAGAATTGAATACCGATTTTGAAGTGCGTTCGCTCGATACTATTTGCCTGAATGAATCGCAAATTCAGCACCCCTGGTATCATTCGATAAAATATCTTTTTGTAGGTATGTTGTTTGGAATTGTGCTGGTTAAGTCGGAAGTTATTTCCTGGTTTCGTATTCAGGAAATGTTTCGGTTACAAAGCTTTCATATGTATGGAGTGATAGGTTCTGCAGTTGTAACAGGTATTATATCGGTATGGCTGATTAAAAAGTTCAAAATAAAAACGATATACGGCGAACCGATTGAACTGCATCCCAAACGATTTAATAAAGGACAAATTTACGGTGGTTTGTTATTTGGGGCAGGCTGGGCATTAACCGGTGCTTGTCCGGGCCCGCTGTACGCGCTGATAGGAACAGGAGCTACTGTTATCATTATTACTTTGTTAAGCGCTATTGCCGGTACATGGGTGTATGGCCGCCTGCGCGAAAAATTGCCACATTAATTTGGCGGTAAATATTTATTATAAGTATCTTTAATAGTGAAATAACCTTTCTCTTCCTTCACCTCATCCTTTCATATTTGCACCCTTAGGAATGTTAGTGATTCATTTACCGGCTCTATACTACTAATTATCTGCTGGAACTTTGTTTTAGGTAGTTTGGGATTTCTGCTTTTGCGTTATCGCAATAAAATTGCGATGCGTTGAACTGCCTGATCCATGAATTAAAGATCCATATCCCCATTGGCCGGCAATACCCGGTTTTATAAAAATTACATGTTGTAAAATGAAAAACCCCATCGATAAACCTTGTGTGTTTGTTGATGAAATTGTATTGCCAGCGTTTTAACCCCCGGATATAGACCACGCCGTTATTGTAAAAGCTTTTACCGATTGTTAAATACATAAAACTAAAACTTAACTGAATATGCTAACTAACAACGCTAATTCCGAGTCACGTCGTGATTTTTTAGGAAAGCTTGCCACCGGCGCTGCCGCATTGGGCGCCGCTTCTCTTACCCCGTTTCAAATGCAGGCGGCTCCTGTGGCTGAGCATGAGTTTGCCGATGCAGACGAATGGTTTAATAAGATCAAAGGCAAACACCGTATTGTATTTGATGCTACACGGCCGCATGAATTGATGCCTTTTGCCTGGCCAAAAATTTTTTTATTGACCAATGCGGCCACCGGCACACCCGAAAAAGATTGCAGTACGGTAGTAGTACTCAGGCACGATGCTATTGGCTATGCGCTTAAAAGCGATTTATGGGCGAAATATAAACTCGGTGAATTATTTAAGGCAGATGATCCGCTCACAAAAGCGCCTGCTACCCGTAATCCATTCTGGCAGCCCAAAGAAGGCGATTATAAAGTGCCGGGTATAGGACCTGTTAATATAGGAATAAATGAATTACAGGCAAATGGTGTTATGTTTTGCGCCTGTAATATGGCAATAACTGTATATAGTGCAGTTGCCGCCGATATGATGAAGACGGATGCCGCTACAGTAAAAAAAGAATGGCTCGATGGGGTATTGCCCAACATACAGGTAGTTCCCTCAGGTGTATGGGCCCTGGGCCGTGCACAGGAGCATGGCTGCACGTATTGCTTTGCAGGATAACGTAAATGCATAAATATTTCAGCAACAAATACCATTGCCTGAAAAATTTTCGGGCGTTGGTATTTGTTGCATTTATCCTTTTATTATTCATTTTATAACGCAAACCAGGTTGCTCCAAACCAACTGCCTGCAAAGCGACGCCCCAACCTATAAAAACGATTCCCCACTCAGTTTATATGAATCGTACATTGGTTATAGGAACATTGGCGGTTGCAGCTATTATTGCCGTAGTATTATTGGCTATCCGGCCCCGCTCTGTTAAGTTAAAAAATGAAACAACTGAACTCCCTATAGCAAAAGACCCCGAAAAACCGTGGCAGGCGCCAGACTCAAATGATATTCCTGATTCAAAAGCAGGGAACCTAATCCGTTATGGACGCGATTTAATAGTACACACATCATGGTACCTTGGACCAAAAGGAAAGGTGGCGAAAATTTCGAATGGGATGAACTGTCAGAATTGCCATCTTGCCGCCGGAACCAAACCCTGGGGAAATAATTACAGCGCTGTAGCTTCAACCTATCCCAAATTTCGCGACAGAAGCGGTTCTATTGAATCCATTGAAAAAAGGGTGAACGATTGTTTCGAAAGAAGTTTAAATGGAAAAGCATTAGACAGTAACAGTCACGAAATGCGGGCCATTGTAGCTTACATGCATTGGTTGGGATCTAACGTGCCGAAAGGCCAAAAGCCGTTAGGGTCGGGCATTTCTTCGCTCGAATACCTGAACCGGCCGGCAGATCCGGTGAATGGGAAAAAGGTTTTTGTCGAAAAATGCCAAACCTGTCATGGTGCTAATGGCGGGGGAATGCCCGATACAATCATGGGTACCGGATATTTGTATCCACCTTTGTGGGGGCCGCATAGTTTTAATATCGGGGCCGGTCTTTACCGTGTGTCGCGCATGGCAGGTTATGTAAAGGATAATATGCCGTTCGGCGTTTCGCATGGTAATTCAAAGGTAACCGAAGAACAGGCGTGGGATGTAGCTGCTTTTATTAATTCACAACCACATCCTGTTAAAGAGTATAGTACCGACTGGCCGAAGAAAAGCACCAAGCCCGTCGATCATCCGTTTGGGCCTTTTGCCGATAGCTTTTCTGAACAACAGCATAAGTTCGGTCCGTTTGGCCCTATTCAAAGCGCCAGAGATTCAAAAAAAGCGAAATAAAAATATTTTTTCCGGGAGGTGTTTATTGAAATCATTTTTTAAAGTTTAAATCGAACTGAAAATGAAGCACACAACATTCATTGTTCCCCTGCTTTTGTTGTGTTTGGGGAGCATAGCACAAAAAGCAGATTACAAGGTGGTTTTTGATATTACCAGTGGCGATACTGCCGCTCACAAAACCGTTATTCGCCAGTTACGGGGCATATCACAATCGCAACCTAATGCACAGCTTGAAGTGGCTATTTACGGCGATGCACTGGGCATGGTAATGAAAGATAAATCAATAATTGCCGATGCCATTCAGGAGTTGAGCAATAGTAAAAAAGCCAGTTTTAAGGTTTGTGGGCAAACTATGAAACGCCTCAATGTTGATAAAAGCCAGTTGATACCGGGCGTAGACATCGTTCCCGATGCCATTTATGAAATTGTAAGCAAGCAGCATGAGGGGTGGGGGTATATTAAGGTGGCGCATTAAGAATCAAGGCACAAGTTTCAAGGCACAAGGTCTTGCGGTTTAGTCAGGTTAACTGAATTTGAAGGTTGTGCCTTGAAACTTGTGCCTTGGTGCTTGCTTTTCTTGTGGTTTGAGCCTCCGCTTAAGCTCAGCGACACCCGGGCGGCGCACCAGCGAGTCTTAAACTTCAATACCTCAGCTTAAAATCAATCATTTTAACGAACTTATAGCAGAGTTATAGGGGAGTTATAGTGGACTTATAGGGAACTTATAGGAATGTTCCTCCAAGGTTCCTCCCTACCTCCTCCATAGTTACTTCCTCCCAACTCCATGTATACTGCATGCCACCTTGTGCCTTGAGCCTTGTTTCTTGTGCCTTTCCTCCCTTACCTTTGCGCCGCAATGAATACCATATCTCATGAACAACGTGCCGCACGGGCAGTATCGAACTGGATTTTACTGGGGGTAATTATGTTATTGGTGCAGGTGGTTTTGGGTGGTATTACCCGCTTAACCGGCTCGGGATTGTCTATTACCGAGTGGAACGTAGTTACCGGGGCCTTGCCGCCGCTGACCGAACAGCAATGGCTTACCGAATTTGATAAATACCGGCAAACCCCTCAATACCGGTTGCTGAATACCGACTTCACAATTTCTGACTTTAAATTTATATTTTTCTGGGAGTGGTTTCATCGCTTATGGGCACGGCTCATAGCGGTAGCCTTTTTGGCCGGTTTTGTGTACCTGCTGGCGAAAAAATACCTTAAAAAAGAAATGATAAATCCGCTGGTGATCCTTTTTTTGCTGGGGGCCCTGCAGGGCGCCATCGGATGGATTATGGTAGCAAGCGGATTAACGGGCGATGCCGTGTATGTGCGGCCAACCCGGCTGGCCATGCACTTTATTTTTGCGCTTGGATTAATTTGTTATGCCTTCTGGTACGCTCTGCAACTTAAAATTCCTGCCAAATACAAAATTTATAACAGTGGATTACGCATATGGACCTGGGCGTTGATCATAATTTTATTCGTGCAATTGATTTTCGGGGCATTAATGGCGGGGCATAAGGCGGCTACTGCGGCACCCACCTGGCCAACCATCAATGGCAGTTGGGTACCCGAAGGTTTGTTAAAAGAACAACCGGTTACCCTTAATTTTTTTGAAAATAAGATCACCATTCACTTCGTTCACCGGGGGCTGGCCTACACGTTATTAATTTTGATAATAATTTATTTCCTGAAGGCATTTCGTATAACACCGGCCAATACCGTTTTTTCAAAGGCGCGTGTATATCCCATAATACTGGTAACGGTACAGGTAATATTGGGCATTTTATCGGTATTAACCAGTACCCGCATAATTCCCAACCGTTGGGGCACGTTTGAGTGGATGGCACAGTTACACCAGATTACCGGTATGTTGTTACTGCTGAGCCTGGTAGCAATGTTATTTCTTACCCGGCGGTCAGGTTTTACGCAACCATCATAATCTTGCTACTGTCTTTTTGTTTTAGTAGTAAATTGTATTCGAAGTCGGAAAGTCAGAAAAGTCCGAAAGTCGGTAAGTCGGAAAGTCCGAAAGCCCGAAAACCATTTTTGTTTAATGTCAGGCTTCTTTCCGATTTCCCGACTTCCGGTTGTCCGGACTATAAAAATAGTATGAAGCTTTTTTTAAAAGGATTATATCATTCATTTCCTGTACAGTTGGTGTTGCTGCACTTTAAAAAATTTCAGGTGCTGCTGATCTTCTGGTTTGTGTTATTTAGTACGGTGAACGGCACCTTTATGAAAACCTTTGGCGCCGACTCGCTGTACCTGGCTCCTGAATATCTTGGAAATGTGAACATGCTGGCCGCCTTATTTGTTGGAATGGCCATCGGTGTATTTATAATGAGCTGGAACATTACCACGTTTATTTTGTTCAGCCGTCACTTCAGGTTTTTAGCCACCACTTCTAACCCGTTTTTAAAATACTGCATCAATAACGGCGTACTTCCCCTCGTATTCCTGATATTTTATTTTTTGAAAGCAGTATCGTTCGACCGGTATAAAGAGCTGATGTCGATAGGTGAAATTGCTTTGCTGGTATTAGGATTTTTAAGTGGCCTGATATTGATTGTTATAATCTCGCTGTTTTATTTTTTCAGGGCCGATAAAAACATTATCCGGCGGCTTACACCGGTGATCAGCAATCCGCAATTATTCAAAGCACAGTTTAAAAAAGGCGAAACAAAGCTGAACGAAAGCCGGCTGATAAAAGTGGAGTGGTACCTGAATGCCATGTTCAGGGTAAAAAAGGTGCGCGACGTTTCGCACTACAGCCGCGAGTTTATCGAAACCATCTTCAGCCGCCATCACTTTGCAGCGGTAGTTTCTATTTTTATTGCCTTTATAGGGTTGATATTACTCGGCTTTTGGTTAGATAACCCTATTTGCCAGTTGCCTGCAGCCGCAGGTATTACCTTATTCTTTGCCATTTTAATAGCCGTATCCGGCGCTTTTTCTTATTTTTTACAAAGCTGGAGTATTCCCTTTGTAATTGTTCTGTTTTTAATAACCAATGTGCTGTACCGATACGAGATTATTGACCCCAGTAATAAAGCATACGGATTAAATTATAAAAATAAGAGTGACCGGCCTCCTTATACAGCCGAAGAGCTGATGTCGTTGTGTACAAACGAAAAGGTAAACCACGACAAGCAAAATATGATTTCCATTCTCGAAAACTGGAAAAAGAAACAGCGGGGCGAAAAACCGCTGATGTTTATTATAACAACCAGTGGGGGCGGTAACCGCAGCGCTACCTTTACGATGAATGTATTGCAGCACCTTGATAGTTTGACCCATGGCGAACTGATGAATAAAACGGTGCTGATTACAGGTGCGTCGGGCGGCATGCTGGGGGCCTCGTATTTTCGTGAGCTGAGCAGGGAACGAGGGGAAGGTAAACCCATTAATGTACAGGATAAAAAATACCTCAACGATATTTCGAACGATTTGCTGAACCCGCTGTTCACCTCGTTTGTAGCACGCGACCTTGCATCCCCTGCACAACGCTTTAAAGTAGGATCGTATGAATATATCAAAGACCGCGGCTATGCGTTTGAGCAAAAACTGAATTCCAATACAAGGGGTATGCTGAATAAGCAGCTGAAAGACTGGTATGCCGATGAAAAAAATGCCCGTATTCCTTTAATGCTTTTTAATTCGGTGGTAACCCGTGATGGCCGTAAAATGATTATCAGTACGCAGCCAATGAGTTTTTTAATGCGCCCTGTTTATGATACCAGTCATGTGTCGGATGTTGACCCCGATGCGGTAGATTACCAGGCATTGTTTTCGAAACAGGACCCGCTGAATTTGCGTATGCTCACTGCGCTGCGTATGAATGCAACTTTCCCCTATGTGCTGCCTAATGTATGGTTGCCCAGCAACCCTGTTGTAGATGTAATGGATGCCGGTATCAGAGATAATTACGGGCAGGAAACAGCCCTTCGTTTTATACAGGTATTTCAGTCATGGATACGTGAAAATACATCGGGTGTTGTGTTAATTCATATCCGCGACCGTAAAACCGGTGGATGGGAGCACCCGTATGAATCGACCAGTATAACGGAAATTGCTACCAAACCCATGTTATTGCTTGAGTACAACTGGTATAAAATGCAGGAGTACAGTCAGAACGATCTGATGGGCCTGGCCCAGTCGATGATGGGCAGTTATTTTTACAATTTGTGTTTTCAATATATACCTGAAAAAGGCGATGCGCGCGCCGCGTTAAATTTTCATCTTACCAAAAGCGAGAAAAAAGATATCACCGGTTCGCTGGGCAGTGACTATAACCTCAAAACCTTTGCCCTGTTCGACCGGCTCATAAAAGATTCGCATGCGCTAACCATTCGATAGCAAAAATATTCGTACATCTGACTTCAGACTTCTGACATCAGACTTCAGATTTTCGATTTCAGGCATGAATCAGCTTAAAAAAAAGCGGCAGCACTTTAATATGTAACTGGCGCAGGGATTCGCTGGGTTCGCCATCGATGTGCATGGGTGCATTGGCTGTATTGCTTATGGTGAGCTCGGAGGTTTGAAAATAAATAACCGGCGATCGCAGCGAGTTTTCAATACGCTTAAGGCGGCCCGCCAGCACCTGCCTCATTACCGTTAATAATAAAAGCGGCTTGGCAACTTTTTTTACGATTACCACGTCAAGCAAACCGTCGCTTAAAACAGCCTTTGGGGCGATGGTAAAATTATTTCCGAACTGGTTGCTGTTGGCGATGCTTACAAAAAAAGCCTCTGTGGTAAATTCAAGCTTATTGGCATTTATGGTAAATGGGTAAGGTTTGGCAGTGAAAAAGTGCCGTGTTGTAAGTGAGGCATAAGTGCCCAGTCCGCGTTTGGGTTGATCTGCAAACTGATGCGCCACCTGAGCATCGAAACCAAGTCCGCAAAGCATACACGCAAAATGGTCATTCACCATAAAGCCATCTGTTAATATGGCTTTGCCATTGAAAATAATTTCAAGGGCTTTGGCGCTTGATTTTGGTATACCTGCTGCGAGGGCCAGCCCGTTGCCCGACCCCATGGGTATAATGCCGAATTGAACACCGGTGTGGGCGAGCGCCTGCACCACCTGGTTTACAGTTCCGTCGCCGCCGCAGATCACAACATCGGTAATCTGTTCCTGCTGTATTTTTTGCTTAACAAATTCATAATCGCCCGTTGCAGAAGTTGGTAATATTTCAAAATGAATATTGCGTTGTGAGGTTTCATGGGTGATCAATGTTTTCAGTGATGACTTTCCTTTGGTACCGGAAATGGGGTTAATAAGATAGATGATCTTTCGCTGCATGTTATCAGATTACAAAACACAAAGATAAGCGCTGTATTCTTTTCCTGACAAGGTTCATTTTCGACGAACGACTGTTTTGCCACACCAACGGCATTTTTGCCTGTTTTATTACGATTGGCGAAAACATATTGTGTTCATCTAATAAAAAAAACATCGAAATAAAACTGAAGTTTCTTTGTATAGCAATTATATCACCCAAAAAGTATAGCCATGAAAAAATTATTGATTACGCTCGCCTGCATTGCAATTGCAGCTTTAACAAACCGCGGTTTGGCGCAACCTGGCATCGGACCGGTACTTACCGATAACCTGCAATCTTATGTACCACGCGTGCACGGTATGAATGATGTTCATACCAAAGCTATCCGCGACTTTATAAAAAGAAATAAAAAAGCCGTAAATGTTGAATGGGTGCCGGTAGATGGCGGGTATGTGGTGAAATACAAGGATAACCGAAACTGCAATTGCCGTACTGTATATAACAATCATGGTAATTATGTGTACACTATTAAGCAGTATTATGAGCAGCAAATGCTGCACGAAATACGCGACATAGTAAAACGTACATATTATGATTATACCATAAATCTGGTTGAAGAAGTTTTGGTGATGGCAAAACCTGTTGTGTATATAGTGCATTTGCAGGATGCAGCTACATTAAAAAATCTCAGGATCAGTGAGGGCGAAATGGAAGTAATAGAAGATTACAACAGAGAATAATTACAGGTGCCGGAAATAATAGAAAAGTCAGAAAGATCCTGTTCATCAGGAAGCCTTTCTGACTTTTGTTTTTTTAAATTCGTACTTATTAGTTCACAGGGCTAAACTACCTGGTACATCGGCTATGGCCCATACCGACCATACATCGTTTTGGTTACGCCATGTTGTGTTTTTGGCTGTAAGCTGTAAAGCCGAAAGCGTTCGACCTTTGGGAAGCTGATCCGATGTATAGAATAAGTTAAGATGGCTATGCCCGTAATTTTTTTCAAGCTGTAACAACTCCTTAACCGGTATGGTCATACCGGCATTGGTGCCGCTTGCATCGGCAAACTTCCACTCTTTTAATGTATTGCCCTTGTCGTCTTTAATGGCTATACTTCTTCCCTTTCCGGTTGTTCTGCAATGATGATAGTAAATCACCAGCTGATCGTTCCTGTTCCTGCTATCTAACTGAAGGCTTTGCAGGTTTATTGATTGGGTCACTGCCTGGCGTAAGATTAATTTATTGTTAAGATAAATTTCATACATTTCACCTCCTGCCTTTGCGGTGAATGAAACCAGGCATACAAGTGCATATGTAAAAGCTGTTGCCAAAAGCGATTTTAAAAATGTGTGTTTCATAAACAAATTTTTAGGTTTTAAAAATCATGTTCTGATTGCAGTAACAAAGCAAAACAATGTTACCTGCCACACACAATTTGTTTGACAACCCGAACAAAATCCTTGATGTTTTGCTAAGAGAGCAAAGATCTTAGCCTGATCCATGCCACAAAAACAGCCATAATCAGTAAAACAAAATTGGTAGCCACATTTTTAGGTTCATTAAGCCGGTAGTGAATCCTTGCTGCCAGCACCATGATTATTGCAAAGCAGATGGCCGTTACCGGAGTTAATACGGGACATATTTTTGTGAGCCATGGTACAATAATTCCTACTGCGCCCAATACTTCACATATACCTATAAAGCGTATTACCGGGGTTGATAGATTAACAACTCCGGTTTGACCTTTGGCGATTAATTGTTGTTCGGAAAAAATTGATTTGTTAACGCCTGAGTAAAGGAATGCAAGCCACAAAATGCCCTGGCAAATCCATGATATAGTATTCATACACATAAATTTTTAACAAAGCTCAGGCAGGTTCAAACAAATTCCTTTGACCTTTGTCAAAAATCATAATTGCGAACGAATGCGGCTTAATGTTTCCTGTGTAATGCCTAGGTAAGAAGCAATCATTCCCAACGGAACACGGTTAATAAAGGAGGGATGCGTATCAATCAGTTTACGATAGCGTTGCAGGGCGGTAGCAAAATGCAGGTCATCGAACCGTTGCTGCATTTGTATAATGCCATTGTTTACCAGTAGTCTTCCCAGGCGTTCAATATCATGATAACCGGTATATAAATTATCGAGGTCATTACGCGATATCGACCATAAAACCGAAGGTTCTAACAGCTCAATGCCACGAATATCGGGCTGTCCGGTTAAAAAACTAACAATAGATACTGCAAATGAATTTTCTGCGCTCAGCCAGTCTGTGATATCTTTCCCGTCTTTTATGTACCATGTTCTTGTTAATCCCTGTTCAATAAAATAAAAATGATAACATATGGCTCCCGGCCGTAATAATGTATGTCCTTTTGGTAAATCATGACGTTGCAATACCAGCGACAAGGCTGCCTTACCTTCCTGCGAAAGGTGCGTGATTGATTTTATAAAAGAAAAAAAAGCATCCATACCAATATTATTAATCATTATACGTTTACGGTTTCGTAAAAGTAAAAAGTGTTTTGAATACATATGATCCTTTATGATAATGGGTTTTCCATAATTCCCATTTAACAGAACCTTAACGTGAAAAAGGTAACCCCATGAAACATTTTGCAAATACTGTTCACCAGTGCTATACCCAACTAAAAATGCCTTGTTTTTCAACTTCAACTATTCAAGTGTACGTTCCCAGATTATCGAGTAACAGGCACCAATACCATTTATAAATACGGTCTTACATAAGCGATAGCTTTGTAATAATTGTTTTAAACTAATAAATAAATAGCCATGAAAAAGTATCTGATTGCCACAGGCATTTGCCTGGCGGCGTTAACCACATTCGCCCAATCGCAACAAACCGGCAGCGAATTAGCCGGAAACCTCAGGAACCACGGGCGCACCAATCAATACCTGAACGAAATGAATACCCGCGCTATGCGCGATTTTGTTAGCCGTTTCAGCGGAGTAACCAATGAATCATGGCATAAAAATAACGACTGTTATGTAGCGGTTTTCTTTCGCGACAGTATACAGTACCGCGTTATTTACACAAACCGGGGCGATTTGAATTATATAATGAAGTACTACGAGGAGCGAAATCTTGCCCGTGATATTCGTGCGCAAATAAAAAGCGTGTACTACGACTATAAGATTTATATAGTACAGGAAATTGAAAGCCCCGATGCTCCTACCGTTTATATTTTCAACCTGCAGGGCGATACCGACTGGAAAAAGGTAAAACTTTGCCGCGGTGAAATCGAAGTGCTCGAAGAATATAAAAAAGGTAGATAGTCATAAATTATCAGATGGTTTGATTGTTAACAAACAATCAAACCATCTGCGTTTTGGCTGTTTTTTTCTTTAACATACCATTTGTAAACGACGAGTGCTGTTCCCCATCTATTACAGTATAAAACAAAAAATGGAGGAAACAGATTATGAAAAAGATTTTTACACTCGCAGCCATATTGTTCAGCGTAACAACTTTTGCAGCCGAACATCCCCGTCCTGGTAAATTAGCCATTCGTAGCAATAGTGATGCAAGGCTTCAGGTAGTAATAGATGGCCGACAATATAATTTAGACTGTAATGGTTTTGTAATGGATGATATCCGGCCCGGCCGTCACTGCATTGAAGTTTACCAGGTAAATAACTATGGCATGTTCAGAAGAAGGCCGCAAATGATTTACAACAGCACCACATTTGTAAAACCCTGGGAATCGTTAAACATCAACATCAACCGTTTTGAAAGAGTATGGGTAGAAAGCCGTGGTGATAGTGATGATTGTTACAATGGAGGCGGTTATGCAAATGGCAGGGATTGGGATCGTAACCGGGACTATGATCGCGGCGGTAACTACGACCGTACACCAGGTTATGGTGATCATGATGATCGTGATGATCATTACAGGCATTAATTTGCCCCTATACCGTAAATATTCAATGGCCCCCCGCATGCGGGGGGCCTTTTTATTTTACAGAAAAAATCAGTTAATTATAACTACACCTGTTTTCGCGTTCCTTTTTCTTTCGTTTGATCGCGTTGCATAACCCGCACTTACATTTCCTGTAACAGCATTGGTGAAAGAAATGACTTCGTTTTTACGCTTCTGTGCGTTTAACACTCCTTTAGTAAACGGCGACTTTTAAATTCAATCTATTATAGCAAATAAAAACTTTGGAGGAAACAGATTATGAAAAAGATTTTTACACTCGCAGCCATATTATTCAGCATAACAACTTTTGCCGCCGAACATCCCGGCCCCAAAAACAGCAAAATATCAATTGTAAATAACGATCATAGCATAATGCAGGCAAGAATAGATGGAGTAACCTACAACCTTAACAACACGTTTGTTTTGGATAATATTCGTCCCGGTAATCACAACATCACCATTTATAAAACCGAAAGTTTTGGATTCAGAAAAAGAACACAGGTTGTTTATAACAGCTCCTTATCCATTGCCCCTGCGCAAATAGTAAATATCGGTATCAACCGGGGTAGGGTAATGGTTAGCCAGGCTTCAACCGACCATATTAAAGGAAACGACAGAAATAGCAGAAACAACGATAACGACCGGAATAATGATAAAAGAGATGATCATTACGGAAGACACTAAATAAAGGGGAACAGGATCTAAAGAGGCTGTCAACATCGACAGCCTCTCTTTTTTTATACATATATCATCACTTCATTGATCAATGGCCGAATTATTACAAAGGCTTTATTCCAAGTACTTCGGTCATGAACTTTTCACTTTCTTTTTCAACAGAAGGTATATCGTTCGACCGTACCCATGAACCAATAACGTGATCACCGGCATTGGGAATTGATACCGCTCTTTTTTTATCGGCAGGCGTGCCTAACTGATCAAACATTTCTGTTATGGCGCTCACCTTCACAGTGCTGTCCTGGTGAACCTTGTCTTTATAGTAGTATAATACAAGCGTTGGTTGGGTTACTTTCTGAAATGTTTCTTTATTCATGCTTGTTTCAAGCAATTCTTCAAGGGCTACTGCTGCTTCGATGCGGTAGTGATACGTCCAGTATTTGCGGAACCCTTCGCGCGTATTTTTTGAATCGATGTATTTTGAACCGGTTACGGTTCTGGCTATCTGCAATCCCCACGGATTGTTCAATATCCAGGCGGTAGGATCGTTAATGGCAATATTGGGCGACATCAGCAGTAAAGCATAAACATCAGGGTAATCAGCGGCCAGCTTTAATGCAAGCGTTCCGCCGGTTGAGGTGCCTACGAGTATTACTTTTTTGCCTATTTGTTTACCAATGGCAAACGCTTCTTTGGCAGTTTCCCAGTAATTATCAGCGGTGAGGTTAACCATGGGCTCGGTGGTATCGATGCCGTGTTCGGCCAGGCGCGATAAATACAAATTACAACCGAATTTCTTTGCCAGATCGCGATGTACCGGATCGCCTTCGCCCTGTGAGGCGCTAAAGCCGTGCAGGTACACCAGTGCGTATTCGGTTTGGTTTTTCAGCGAATCATTGGCCCAAATGATCCGGGCTTCATTATCGGGTTTTATGGTATGTGCAGCTTCTTTCTGCTTAATATAATTTACCAGGGAACCAGGTTCGGCCGGCACCACCGGCATTGTAGTGCTGTAAACCGGTGTAGAAGGATTGGGGCCTGCAAAATATGCAGCAACCAAAACAACCGGAATAAGAAGTGCCCATTTCTTTTTGCTCATGCCGTAAATTTGGTGTTGAAATTAACAGCTTTTTGTTACGTATGAAAGATATGGGCAGGAATTAAAATGAAATTTATATGAATTCCGATACCGGTAAATATATTATGCTCATAGGAGGCGCCATTGTGGTCATAGGCCTCGTTATATACTTTTTTCACGATAAACTGCACTGGATAGGGCATTTACCGGGCGACATACGGATTGAAAAAGAAAACTTCCGCTTTTATTTCCCTATTACCACCATGATTATTTTTAGCGTTCTGGTCACTGTAGTAATAAGTATTATCCGAAGATTTCTTTGACCTCTGCGCCTTGCTCCCTGTGCCTTGTGACTTACATTACCACATCCATCACCTTTTTTTCCAGCCTGCTGTGTTCGGCCATAAAACACATTACGTGGCTTTCGATCGACACATCGATGGTAGAGGTAAGCAGGTTGGGGTCCTGTTTGCTTACCGCCTGAATAAAGTTCGCCATCAGCCGCCAGTCGCCACCGCCATGATGATCGGTGGTAAGCGCCCAATCGGTTTTTACCCCGGTTCTGAAATCGGTTAGGGTAAACTGTGTCATATCGCCCGAAATATCGCCCATGCTGCCCATTACCCTTGTACGGCGGCCGGCATACGAAGTAAACGCTTCCATCGAAAAGGATGCGGTGATATTGTTATCAAACAAAATATTGCTTACGTAATGATCGGGTTGATCGTTATCCATTTTATAAACACATCGGCCATAGTCGGTAGTGCGCAGGTATTCGAGTATGGCCGCGTCTTTTTTAGCGGCATCTTCGGGCAGGTCGAATACATACAGGCGCTGATGATCGCGCTGGTAAATTTTAAGCGCTGAATAAGGGCAGGTGCTTTCAACCGCACAGCCATTAATACAACGATCGGTGCTGCCTTCCGGTGCATTTTCTTTTCTGAACCACTTTAAATTACCAAAAGCAGTAACCGATTTTGCCGGTTTATTTATGATCCAGCGAAGAATATCCATATCGTGGCAACTTTTGGCTAAAATGATGGGCGTGGTGGTTTGGCTGTTGTGCCAGTTGCCCCGTACATACGAATGCGACATATGCACGTATTCAATGGGTTCAAGATGCTGAAAGCTGATCACTTCGCCCACCGCACCCGACTGAACCAGCTCACGCAGTTTAATAAAGTAGGGAGCATACCGCAATACATGACAAACAGCTACAATGCGCCCGCTTTTTTTGGTCAGGGCCAGAATATCGCGGCATTCCTGTTCACTCGGCGAAATTGGTTTTTCGAGCAAAACATTATATCCCATTTTCAATGCTTCCATACACGGACCGTAATGCAACCGGTCGGGTGTGGAAATAATAACAGCATCGGCAAATTTTGGCCGTTTAAACACATCTTCCCAGGTATTGAAGCGATTTTTTTCGGGGATATTATGCTGTTGGGCGTACCGCTGGTTGCGTACAGCAATGGGCTCGGCAACACCCACTATGGTTATGTGATGAGGATAGGCAGTGGCGTAATTGCCGTAAACATTTCCGCGATTGCCTGCCCCCAAGGTAATTGCCGAAATTGGTTTTTCGGGCGGCTGCGGTAAAAAATCATCCGGTGTGGGAATGGGTATTGGTGAGGCAGACCAACTGCTCAGTGGCAGGGCGGCGCCTGCTGCAAGTCCCAGTTGCTTTAATACATCGCGACGCGAAAAATATTTGCTCATGCCGGGGAAAAGTTTATTGGTTCAAAGAAGAAAATTCAAGTAACAGTAACTTACTAAAAGTGTACCGAACCATTCGAAATACACAATTTGATATGATTTTATTTAATAATATTTTAATTTCTTTGTGCTGCTTATGAGCTAAAGCTTAAACGGCGATTGATAATTTTGAATCTTTTTATGATCCCAACCTACCGTTACACAGCACTTGATGTATTTCGCGGCATGACCATTTGTTTCATGATCATCGTAAATACGCCGGGCAACCACCCTACAACTTATGCGCCGCTGCTGCATGCTGAATGGAATGGTTTTACGCCAACCGATCTGGTATTTCCTTCTTTTTTATTTGCCGTAGGCAATGCAATGAGTTTTGCCATGCAAAAATGGGCTGATATGAGTGAAGCCCAGGTGCTGATGAAAATTTTTAAACGCACACTGTTGCTGTTTATAATCGGGTATGTGATGTATTGGTTTCCGTTTATTAAATACGGTCCCGACGGGCATGCTATGCTGAAACCTTTTTCAACAACAAGAGTATTCGGCGTGCTGCAGCGAATTGCTTTGTGTTACGGCATTGCGGCTTTACTTATTTACTACCTTAAACCCAAAGGCGCGCTTATTACATCGGTATTTTTTTTAATTGCTTACAGGCTGATATTGTTGTGGTTTGGCCAACCTGGTAACGAACTGAGCATGACGGGCAATGCAGGAACAAAAATAGATTACTGGCTTATAGGGCCCGATCATATGTACCATGGCGAAGACATTCCGTTTGAGCCCGAAGGCCTGCTGAGCACTTTCCCTGCTGTGGTTAATGTAGTGGCAGGTTACATAGCGGGCCGGTTTATTCAGTTTCATGGTAAAACCTGGGAAATGCTGGCCAAACTTTTACTGGCAGGATGTGTGTTACTGGGACTGGCTTATTGCTGGGATCTTAGCTTCCCCATAAATAAAAAATTATGGACCAGTTCATTTGTTTTGCTTACAACAGGATTGTGTTGCATTATTCTTGCTGTAGTAATTTATTGCATCGACTTTTTGGATAAAAAACGGTGGACCTGGTTTTTTGAAGTGTTTGGGAAAAATGCCTTGTTCATATACCTGTTATCGGACGCAGGCGCCCTCGTATTGCATGCGGTTAGAATAAAAAAGGATATGACATTGTATAAATGGATTTTTGAGCGTATTTTCCGGTATGCAGGCCAGTATCCCGGTTCGCTGTTGTTTGCCATTTGGTTTATGCTAATGTGCTGGTTCGTAGGCTGGTGGATGGATAAACGAAAGATATATATCCGGATATAATGCATCTGCCCAAAAAAACACTTATTGTCCCGAATTAATTGTACAAGAAGTTTCTGCTTTTGCTTGCCCCGCCCATTGATTTAGCGTACCTTTGCGCCTCGTTTGCCGCCGTTGAAAATTCAACTGAAAAAGGCATTCATTATTAAGAATTTAAAAACACTTCCTGTCAGGAATAAGGAATTATGAATATTAGAAATATCGCCATTATTGCCCACGTAGACCACGGTAAAACTACTCTGGTAGACAAGATTTTACATGCTACCAAAGTGTTTCGTGATAACCAGCAAACTGGTGAGCTGATCATGGACAGTAATGATCTGGAAAGAGAAAGAGGGATCACCATTTTTAGTAAGAATGCGGCTGTAACATACAAAGACGTTAAGATTAATGTGATTGATACCCCCGGCCACTCTGACTTTGGCGGCGAGGTAGAACGCGTATTAAAAATGGCTGATGGCGTATGTTTGTTGGTGGATGCTTTTGAAGGTCCGATGCCGCAAACCCGCTTTGTATTGCAAAAAGCGCTACAGTTAAACCTGCGCCCGATTGTAATCATTAACAAAGTAGATAAACCCAATTGCCGCCCCGATGAAGTGCATGATGCCGTGTTTGAATTGTTTTTCAACCTCGATGCTACCGAAGAGCAATTAGACTTCCCCACCTATTACGGAAGTGGTAAAAATGGCTGGTTCAACGACTCATTAACACCTTGCGATAATATCGATCCTTTACTTGATGGCATTTTGAAACATGTACCTCCACCGAAAGTGAGCGAAGGTACTTTGCAGATGCAGATCACTTCGCTTGATTATTCTTCTTTCCTGGGCCGTATTGCCATCGGAAGAGTTGCTCGCGGAACGATCAAAGAAAATCAACCCATTTCTTTAATGCAGGCCGATGGCAGCATTAAGAAAACGCGCGTACGGGAACTGTATGTGTTTGAAGGCATGGGTAAAAAGAAAGTAACAGAAGTAATTGCCGGCGACCTGTGCGCTGTTGTAGGTATCGATGGCTTCAACATTGGCGATACCCTTGCCGATTTTGAAAATCCCGAAGCATTACCGCTGATCAGTGTTGATGAGCCTACCATGAATATGCAGTTCTCCATTAACAATTCGCCTTTTTATGGTAAGGATGGAAAATTTGTAACCAGCCGTCACCTGCGCGACCGGTTAATGAAAGAAACAGAAAAGAACCTGGCTTTAAAGGTACTTGATAGCGATGGCGGCGATAGCTTTATGGTATATGGCCGTGGTATATTGCACCTGGGGATATTGATCGAAACCATGCGCCGCGAAGGATATGAGTTAACTGTAGGTCAGCCACAGGTTATTGTAAAGGAAATCAATGGTAAAAAATGCGAACCATACGAAGTGCTGGTGGTAGATGTGCCCCAGGAATACGCTTCAAAAGTAATTGACCTGGTTACCCGTCGTAAAGGCGAGATGCATGTGATGGAAACTAAAGGTGATATGCAGCATCTTGAATTTGAAATTCCTTCACGCGGATTGATCGGGCTGCGTACACAAATGCTTACCAACACCGCCGGTGAAGCAGTAATGGCGCACCGTTTTAGTGAATACAAACCATGGAAAGGTGTTATACCCGGCCGTAGTAATGGTGTGTTGCTGGCCAAACAAAACGGATCGACAACTGCTTACTCTATTGATAAATTACAGGACAGAGGTGCTTTCTTCGTTGATCCGGGTGAAGAAATATATGCCGGTCAGATAATTGGCGAGCATATTAAACCAGGCGACCTGGTGGTTCAAATCACCGAAGGAAAAAAACTCACCAACATGCGCGCCAGTGGTAGTGATGGAACTGTTCATATTACTCCCAAAACATTACTCACGCTCGAAGAGTGTATGGAGTATATTCAACAGGATGAGTGTATTGAAGTAACGCCGAACTTCATTCGTATGCGTAAAACTATGTTGGATGAAGAAGATAGAAAGAAGTTCGCGAAAAGTATGAAGACAGAAGAAGCATAATCGCAAAAGATAAATTGTATTACATAGAAGGAATTGCCTTTACCGGCAGTTCCTTTTTATTTATGGTCCCATTCTGTTTGTACTGGCAATAAAATTGCTTTTTTGTTTTTTTCGCCCTCTGCGGCACTCAATTATTTTAATTGTATTTTTGTGCTGTAATTGAATTGTTATGGCAAGAGGATGGTTGATATTGTTTGTATTACTGGCTTTAATTATTGTAATTCCGGCCGATTTATTGGCCCAATGCTCCATTTGCACCAAAACGGCCCAGCAACTGGGCGAAAGACCGGCAAAAGCCCTGAATGCCGGCATCATTTACCTGGGTCTCACCCCGTTTTTGATCATTGGATATATAGGGTATCGCTGGTGGAGGAATAACCAGTGAAAGGCCTATTGTAACTGATTGATTAATAATTTTTTACTTCACATCAGGGCGTTGGGTGTTCCAAAGTGTAGGCCCCCTTTAAAATTATCCTTCAAAGGATCCAATTCTTAAGACAAAAGATTTCCCATTCAGTTTCTGGTTTTCGTTAACCGGTTATCGTACCGGGGCCATAACACGATCGTACCAGATTCGTATTTCGTCCGACTTTTGTCCGGGTTTCGTCCGACTCTTGTCCGACTCTCAGTCGGAGAAATCACGGAAAAAAGGCGGTTAAATTTCGGATAATTATGCAATCAGGTATGGAGCTGTTATAGAGCTGACATGAGTAAGTCTATAATTTCAGGGTAGATAAGATATTGCCAGGCCGTAAAATCAGCGAAAAAAATGCGTCTTTAACTGAATCGCAGCTACAACAACCACCTTGCAGATGCTACGGTGTTATTTTCCCGTTTTTAACATACTTATGATTGGTAGGAGGGAACAGCTTATCAACTGCCCGGTGCCATTTTACTGCGGTGTATTTTCTTTTGATGATCACCGGTACTTTGCTGATGTCGAGGTCTGCAAAAGCAGCTATTATTTCAGAAAATGATTTTTGCCTGAATTGTTGTTCAGCCACCCACTCCAGAATGAACGGGTTCCAATCTTCTTTATTTCGCCAGTAATGCGCGATCCAGGGAGTGGCCTCACTCACCGTATAAACATGATGCAGGGCCAGCGACAGGGCATATTGTTCAACCAGTCGATTTGGTACACCACCGGCGCACATTTCATCGCATATTTGTAAAGCCAGCTCAATATCTTTTCCGTTTTGATTGTTGGGTGAAGATACCACACCGGCATTCCACATATGATCGGTGGGTTTCATCAGCAATCCTGCGAAAGTTTTTTCTTTCAGGGCCCGCCAGGTTCTTTTGCTTGTTTTGTCGGTAAGCGACGATAACGCACCCTCATCTTCATGCATATACGCTTTTCCGTTTTGAAGCGCTGTTTTTAAAGGTGTGATATCATTATATAAAAACGTGTCGGTATCACAATACATAACCGGACTTCCCATATACAACGAAGCCACATGCTGAATGGCTTTTATTTTTACCCGCCAGAAAAAATCGTGTGGCCCTTTCCATTCTTTTATTTTGTCGGGAGTTGTTTCGATGATATTTACATGGCCCGATAAATGTTTGTAAAACGAAGGAGCATCGGTTATTATATTGATGGAAGATATTTCTGAAGGTTGTTGTAAAAAAGAAATTGCCGAAAATGCAGCCTGCAGGTGATTTTGAAAACGATTGCCAAACGTACAATACAATATATGCATATCTTAAGTGAAAAGGTTTTTAGTAATACCGTGTAATAAACGAATAAATATTGGTGATATTTTCTTTTTGAATGGCTGCCAGTAAATCGTGTTTGTTAATATTTTTCATCCGGTGCTTTTGCAGCAGCAGCCAGGCTTTTTCGGCCAGCAACCGGTATTTTTTATCAGTAGAATGTACCTGTTGCAGTTGCCGGCCTATAGCTTCGTACAATTCAGGAACACCTTTTTTTTGCGAAGCTACTGTTTTAATAACCGGAATATCCATTGCGGTAGCATGAAAAGCGGGTTGCAACATCAGCTTCAGGTTGCGGTAAAAAGTATCGGCATCGGGGCGGTCGGCCTTGTTCACCACAAAAATATCGGCTATTTCCATCAGTCCGGCTTTCATGGTTTGTACTTCATCGCCGGCCTCGGGCACCAGTACTACCACGGTAACATCGGCCAATCCGGCAATCTCAACTTCACTTTGCCCCACACCAACCGTTTCTACCAGAATATAATCAAACGGCGCTGCCTTCAGTACTTCGGTTAACTCGATAATTTTCGGGTGAAGTCCACCGAGTGAACCTCTGGTGGCCAATGAGCGAATGAACACATGAGGGTGATTGTACCATTCACTCATTCTGATGCGGTCGCCCAGCAGGGCGCCCATGTTAAAAGGCGAGGAGGGATCAACGCACAGTACCGCTACTTTTTTTTGCGCCTGCACCAGTTGGCCAATAAGAGCATCGGTTAAAGTGCTTTTGCCTGCACCGGGCGGACCGGTAATACCAATTATTTGTGCGGCACCTGTGGCAGGCAAACCGGCGAGGAATTGTTCATAACCGGGCGTTTCATTTTCGACCAGTGAAATACACCGCGAAATGGCTTTTGGCAAGCCAAGCTGAACCTGTTCCATTAACTGTGGCCAGTTTACCGGCGCTTTGGTATGCATGTTATAAATTAATTAATTATGTTGCGTCCATCGTCTTTAGGCGGAAGATAGCGAATTAAATGTTTTTGGCTTTAGCCCAAATGCCAGCAGGGCATCATGGTTTAAAGTTTGGCTAAAACCATATGTGTTGCCTGGTTGATTTATTCCACGCGCTGAAGTCCTTTGACAATATTGAAGCACTGCAGCAATACACTAACGTACTGTGGCAATATCAAACCACTTGTTAATTTTGTCCATTGCCTATTGCCCATTGCCCTTTTCTAAATACTGCGCTACCCCTTTCTCGCACCAGGTTGATTTACTGTTCAGCGCCTGCTTCACAATTTCATCGTTGCGCAATATGCTGGTACGGTCGAACTCTTTATGGTAAAGATGATATACAATACCCTGCAATTTAAAGTATACCCGGTTTATACCTTTATTGTATAACCGAATCACCAGCTCGGTATCTTCGCGACCCCAGCCGGTGATCTGCTCATTGTACCCGTTCACGGCCAGCAGGTCTTTTTTCCAGAACGACATATTACAACCACGCAGATTATACAACCCTTTTTCTTTTTTAAATACTTCTATCAGCCGGGCTATCGCAGGCGCATGCAACGCATTTAATTTATTGCGTACACCTTTTTGAAAAATTGATACCTGCAGCTGTTTGTTTTGAAACAGCGTGCGCGACAGGTTTTCATCGAGCAACACACGGCTGCCGCCAATGAAACTACCGGGCCTTGCAGCCTGCACATGATCTTTTACAAATGACGGATGAAGAATGAGGTCGCCATCAATTTGTATCACGTATTCACCGGTAGCAGCTGCAATGGCTTTATTGCGTATTTGCCCCAGTTTAAAACCTTCGTCGGGTTGCCATATGTGCCGTAAGGGAACAGGAAAATTGCTTTGAAAACTTTCAATCAGTTTTTTGGTAGGTTCCTTTGAACCATCATCGGCAATAATTACTTCATTTGGTAATAAGGTCTGCTGCTTTACACTTTGTAATGTAAGCTCCAGCGCTTCGGGCCAGTTATAAGTGGCAATCAATAATGTACTGGTTGGTTTGCTGTTCACGTTACCTGGTTTGATTATTTAATTGCCACAATTTGGTATACTTCATAAAAGTGCCGTAGGCATGAAAAACCGCTACAATAAAACCATGACCCCCGTCTAAAAAACCACCTTTTATTATATAGGCCTGTACAAATGTGGCCGGCGGACCAAACAGTATTTTAAACCAGGAGGCCTTTTTCCCTTTCTGGTAATTTAATTCAGCGCCCAGGTTCGTATATTTATTGGCTTTAGTCACGTGCTCCTGAATAGTAAAGTAAGTATAATGTAACAGGTGTCCTTTTAGCCGTTTTTTTGGTATGTCATCCGGCACCAACAATGTTTCATGCACCAGTTCATCGTTCCATCGTATGGTGGTTTTGGGAAATAACCTGATCTTGTAATCGGGGTATTCATGACCATGGTGCAAAAATTTTCCGTAATAATAATTCAAACGGGTAAAATCGTATACACCGTTTAACCCCTGATTTTTGGCTTTAAGTATTTCTGTTTTTAAAGCTTCATCCAGTGCTTCATCGGCATCGAGCGATAAAATATATTCGTGTTTTGCCAGCTGTATGCCCACGTTCTTTTGCGGGCCAAAACCAAGCCATGCCTGTTGATGTACAACGGCACCTTCCTGTTTGCAAATGGCAAGGGTATCGTCGGTTGAAAAAGAATCTACAACAATAATTTCATCGGCCACTGATTTCAGCGAAGCAAGGCATCGTTGAATATTTTTTGCTTCGTTGTGGGTAATGATTACAGCTGTAATCGAATTCATTGGATCTTTTTTATTGTGGTAGATGGTAAAGGGTTTTGTTTATCTTAATATTTTGTAGTTCTTATAATCGAACAGGCGTTTGCCGGTTAGTTTTTCAATAAAATACAGTACGCGCTCTTTGAATGAAAAGCGTTTTTTGCTTGTATCGAGCTCAATATTCCAGTTTTGATTTTTGATCCTTTCCTGCATAACGGCGGGATGCGTTCCGGTGAATTTTACCAGCGAATCGTATTCGTTGTTATAGTCCCAGAAATCAGAAGCTGTTAAAAATTGTTCCCATTCTTCATCAGTACGCCAGAATTTGCCAATGTTCTTTGCCTTCTCGTGCATTTGTTTGGGACTTTTTACCCAGCCATAGTGATAAATATGTGCATCGATAAGCTTTACAAGCAATTTCCGGCCGTCTTTACGAAAGCCCTGTGCATCTTTATAAGAATGAATGTTTTTATCGTTGCGTATTATGCGAATTTCGCGGTTATACCAGCGACGGCTGTCACCAACATAATTGTAGGTTCCGTAAAAATGGGTATACCTGAATAACAAACCTTCCACTTCTTTCTGATCTTTATATTTTTTGGCTGCTTCCAGAATAACCGCGTGATATTTTTCGTGCACAACTTCATCGGCCTGAATATAAAAGGCCCAGTCTGCATCGGGCGATATGTGCTGAAAAGCCTTATTTGTTTCAACCGCCAATACTTCGCCACCTTTGCGCAGTGCAGGGTCCCAAACAGAATGCACAATACGGATTTTATCAGATGCAATGGATTGAATAAGCGACAGAGTGTCATCTTCACTATCGCCGATGCTCACTATCATTTCATCTACAAGGGGCAAAACGCTCCTGATAGCTTCGGTTACAGGATAATCATTTTTAACTGCGTTTTTTATTATAATAAATCCCGAAATTTTCATAACTTTTTTTAATGGGCTGTGTTAAAAAAGATGGCCTGTTAATGGTGCAAAAGTAACTGAATGTGGAATAATTTTTATAGGTTTATTACATTGTATTAGATTGCGTTTCGTGTATTTCATATGACTAATTTTATTCCGATATTCCCCCTGAGCATTGTAGTTTTTCCCGGTGAAAAAGTACACCTGCATATTTTTGAGCCCCGGTACAAGCAACTGGTTAATGAATGTTTCGAAAGTAAAAAATCGTTTGGCATACCCGCTGTTTTAAACAACCGGCTACAGGAAATGGGCACGTTGGTGCAGGTATCGGATATTGTGCAAACGTACGGGAACGGCGAAATGGATATTAAAACTGAGGGACTGCGTATTTTCAGGATCCTGGAAGTAATAAAGCAGGTACCTGAAAAATTATATAGTGGCGCTATTGTAAATTATCCCGAAAACGACGATGCCGGTAACCGCGAACTGATGCAAAAAGTGGTGCTGGGTGTAAAACAATTGCATCGACTGCTGAATATCAGTAAAGATTTTAAAAAACCCGAAGATAAGCTGCAGGCTTATGATGTGGCCCATCATGCCGGATTGTCGCTCGAGGAGGAGTATGAAGTGCTGGGGTTGTTGAAAGAATTACAACGTCAGGAATACATAAAACGCCATTTGCAGAAAGTATTACCCATGTTGCTCGAAATGGAGCAGCTTAAAGAAAAAGTGAAGCTGAACGGGCATTTCAGGAATTTATCGGCATTCGATTTTGACCTCGATTTATAACCACTTATGGTTTCCGCCTTCGGTGCAGCATCCGCACCGCAAATGTTTTTGGCCAATCAAAAAAAATCACATTTCTTCAACCGTTATTTCACAGGAACCGATTAAATAATTTTTCAATTTGGGTACAACAACGCTTTGCTTTGATTTTGGCAACACCCGCTTAAAATGTGCTGTTTTCGATAAAAGGGCATTACAGCAGGTACTGGTGCTTGAAAACGATAGCGATGAAACCATTCAGCATCTGATCAAAACCTATAAGCCGGCAAAATCAATTCTTTCGTCTGTTGTGAATCATAATCCTGCCATGGAGCAGTTGCTTGCTGAAGCAACCCGGTTTCATAAACTAAGTCACCTGTCGAAAATTCCCATCACCACACCGGTAGGTAAACCGCAGGATATAGGGGCCGACCGGCTTGCGCTGATGGTGGCCGCAGTTGATCTTTTTCCACAAAAAAATAATCTTGTAATTGGGTTGGGAAGCGCTATCACTTACAACTTCGTGAATAAATTCAACGAGTTTTTGGGAGGCGGTATTTCGCCCGGTATGGAAATGCGGTTTAAATCGCTGAATATGTTTACAGCCAAACTACCGCTGGTTGAAAAAGACTGGAACCTGCCGCTGATAGGCTACGATACACGCACCAATATACTAAGTGGTGTAATCCTTGGAATGGCCAAAGAGATCGACGGGATGATCGATGCGTACGACGAAAAATATGGGAACTTTAACGTAGTCTTAACCGGGGGGGATGCACCCTATTTTGTCTATCATTTGAAAAACAAGATATTTGCAGACCCTAATTTAATCTACAAAGGCCTATATGCTATTAGTGAGCACAACAATGTATAAGAGAATCAGGCTTTTAGCTCTTTTTGGTTCTTGCTTCACAGTTCATATTCAGGCTCAAAACCTGAACTCTGTTTATTCGCGATACGGACTTGGCGACATTGTTCCGAGCCAGAATATTTTAACCCGCGGCATGGGGGGCGTTGGGGCTGCTTACTATGATTATTCCACTGTAAATTTTTTAAATCCGGCTTCATATTCACACTTACAGGCAACCACGCTTGATATTGGCATAGAACTGGATACCCGTTCTATAAAATCAACCAATCCACCCAGAAAGTTTTCGGCGTACAGTCCCATGATCTCGTATGTGCAATTGGGTATACCCTTTAAAAAGAATGGCGGATGGGGCATGAATGTGGGGTTGCGTCCCATAACCCGAATCAATTATAAAATTGAAGAAAATGAAAGGGATGCTGATATCGACAGCATTCATACCCTTTACGAAGGCAGCGGAGGCGCTTATGAAGCTTATGTTGGAACCGGTTTTACGGTATTGAAAAATCTTTCTGTTGGGGTGAATTTTGGCTATCTGTTTGGTTCGAAAGATTATAGTTCACGCCGCAGTTTTGTAAATGATTCGGTATTTTATTACCCCTCGAATTATGAAACAAAAGCCAACTATGGCGGAGTGTTGCTGAATGCAGGTATTCAATATACGGCCAAATTGAGCAAAAGCACCTGGCTGCGGTTTGGCGCGTATGGCAATCTCAAAAGCAGTTTGCATGCAAGTCGCGACTACCTGAATGAAACTTTTACCACTAATTCAGCGGGAGGCACCAGCACAATCGACACCATTAAATATGTACAGGATGCTTCGGGTAAAGTAAAATATCCTGCATCGTGGGGCGCTGGTTTTATTTACGACAAACTGGGTAAATGGATGATAGGTGTGGATTATTCAACCCAAAAATGGTCGCAGTACCGGTTTTTTGATGAAACAGATGAAGTACGTGATAGCTGGACCTTACATGTGGGCAGTCAGTTGTTGCCAAAAGGAGGCAAAAATTACTGGAGCAATGTTGGTTTGCGTACAGGCGTTTCGTACGGTACAGATTATATTAGTGTAGATAAAGACCTGAAAAAATGGAGTGTTTCTGTAGGCGCCGGATTACCTATGCGTAAGCCTGCATATTCAAATCAGTTTTCGGTTATTAATACAACGTTCGAGTTCGGACAACGCGGTGATAAGAATAGTATCATTCGCGAAAGCTTTTTCCAGATCGCAATAGGATTGTCGTTAAGCGATATCTGGTTTGTGAAACGTAAGTATGATTAAAATATGCGTGCAATTAAATCATCATATTATTTTATTATGGCAGCTCTGATGATGGGCTGCTTTTTTGTTATCAGTTCCTGCGAAAATGACCCGGAAGTGGTAAACGATATGTTTAAAAAGAAGATAGCTATTGAAGAAGCCAAACAGGTTGAGAGCTATCTGAGCCAGAGCGGTAAAGTAAAAGCAAAGCTTACTTCGCCCTATATGTTGCGGTACCAGGCCGATTCGCCCTATATTGAGTTTCCGCGTACACTGCATGTTGATTTTTTCGACGACTCAACTAAAATAGAAAGTACCGTTGATGCCCGTTATGCCAAATTCGTTGAATTTGATCATAAGGTGTTGTTGCGCGACAGTGTGGTAGTGAAAAGTTTGAAAAACGGCGATACACTGCGTACGCAGGAGCTGTGGTGGGACCAGGACAAACAGGAATTTTATACCGCTAAACCGGCCGATATTTATCAGCGCGATAAAATTATAAATGCGAAAGACGGATTACGCGCTTCGCAGAATTTAACCTCGTATACCTTTTTTAAGGCCTCTGGTCCGGTGCTGGTGCCCAGTAACGGAATGCCGAAGTAGCCGGAAGTCGGAGGTCTGAATTTTGAAGTCAGAAGTCCGATGTCGGAAATCTGAGATATAAAGTAAGAGGTATGAAGTATGACCTGAAAGGCATATTGTAAAAGTAGGAGTAATGGATTCTAAAGCTCTTCTGACTTCAGACTTCGTTTACCCCCTGAAGCAAAAAGCTGGTATTTTGCACTAAATAAACATATAATAATACTATGGAATACAGAAGACTCGGACGGTCGGGCTTACAATTAAGCGTGCTGTCGTTCGGCAGCTGGGTAACGTTTCATAAACAGATCGATGACAGCATTGCCGACGAACTGATGGGGGTGGCCTACGACAGCGGCATTAACTTTTTTGATAATGCCGAAGTATATGCACTGGGCGAAAGCGAAAAAATGATGGGGCGAGTGTTAAAGAAAAAAAACTGGGACCGCACTTCGTACGTTATTTCATCGAAAGTATATTTTGGATGGCGTGGTAAAAATAACAAGCCTAATCAAAAAGGCTTAAGTCGTAAACATATAATAGAAGCCTGTCACGAAGCGCTGCAACGCCTGCAGCACGATTACCTTGACTTGTATTTCTGCCATCGGCCCGATACCACTGTGCCTATTGAAGAAGTTGTTTGGACGATGCATAATCTGATTCAGCAGGGCAAGATCTTATATTGGGGCACCAGCATGTGGAGCGGTGCTGAAATTATGGAAGCGCATCGCGTAGCGCAACAGTACTCACTGATTGGGCCCGCTATGGAGCAGCCCCAGTACAACATGTTCGAACGCTTTAAAATGGAAATGGATTATCTGCCCGTATTTCAAAACGTAGGTTTGGGCACTACTATCTGGAGCCCGCTGGCGGCTGGTTTTTTAACGGGTAAATACAATGAAGGAATACCCGAAGGATCGCGGTTGTCGATAACAGGTTTCGACTGGCTGAAAGAAAGATGGTTGCAGGATGAAAAACTAAAAAAAGTAAAACAACTGAGCGAGCTTGCTAAACAATTAGGTGTTTCTTTAGCAACTTTGGCCATTGCATGGACGATCAGCAACCCCAATGTAACGAGCACCATTTTGGGCGCTACCAAAAAAGAACAACTGCAGGAAAATCTGAAAGCTTTGGATACCCTGGCGGTATTGAAACCCGATGTGATTGAAAAGATTGAAGGCATTTTACAGAATAAGCCTGTGGTTGATTTGAATTAAGGTATAAGTTTAAGGTTTGAGGTTCGTAGTTTGCAATTTGGCGTTTGAGATTTGTGGTTTTGAAATTTGTGATTGAGTTTTGAGAGTTGAATTTATTCTTTTAATAGATGTCATTTGAACATTTTAAAAGCCCGCGCTGATTTCAGGCGGGCTTTTTTATTGGCTTTTGATGGAGGTTAATGGCAGAACGTTAATTGTTTTTGTTTACAATTTCCTATATGCATGCACATTGAAAATAATTGATATGAAAAACAGTAGCTGATGAATAATATTTTTATACTGAACGTTACTGATTGTAATAAATGAGTTTATAGATTTTGTTTGAGGTAGCGGTGTCAATTAACGGGATTAGATACCCGTCAATTAAAAACAATTTCACGTGTTTATACAAGCTGGTAAATTCATCAACTAACGGTGACATGTACGTATGGTAGCTCCTTAGTAATAATGCTATTGTATCTTATACTCCGGTTAGATATCTTTGGCATCAACAAGGAAGTAAAATAGCAACGCATCGCTTCCGGGGAAACAAATCGTTTACTATGAAATCTGAAACCAACCGGGCTTTTTATGTAATTCGATTTTGTAACCAGTGCATAGTTCCCGCCCTCAGTGTAAATGCCCCTGTTTTAGTTTTGGCCATGATATAAAAAATTCATTAATCAGGTATTCCTGTTTAGGTTAAAATATTTTTTTACAAATTTCTAATAGGGGTTAAATAGTGCATAGGGCAAAAAGGCCGCCTTTTTTCAAGGGCGGCAATTTTTTTATCAGTAATAACATAGCGGCGCTATTGCAGTTACTCAAAAAAAGCAAAAGGCTTGTACCAGGGTTTAAAAAACTGATACAAGCCTTATGTTTTATCCGGCAGGCAATGTTACAGGATAATTTATTATAATCAGATAAGGCGCTTCTGTTATAATGTGTGATAGCGTTATATCATTCATTTAATCTGCTGAAAAGTTGAATGAGCGTTATTAGTTTCTGTTTGTGAATTTGTGAGAGCGGTTGTGCTGTTATTTATATTTCAACCGCGAAAACAGAAAACCGGCTTAGAGAAGCCGGTTTATACCCTGATATTATGTAATGAAAACTAAGTGACGAAGTGTTTTAATAAATTTTTAATCTGCTGCAATACTCATTGTTTAAAAGCAGATTAAACTTTTATGGTTGCTCAAAGATACAGCTACGGGCAATAATTGCATATTTTTTTGATGGGGGTACCGGACTTTTTTGCAATTATGCACCCATGAAACGTGTTTTGTGAACATTTATTATGTTTTATGTGCCACAAAAAGTCGGTAAATAAAAAAATAACATAAAAATTTTCTGCCTCGGGGCATGGTCAGCAACCTGAACTGCTAAACTTTTTCAGCATTTTATAATTCCCTGTGGCAATAATTGGCTATCAATGCAATAGGCACTGGCCGGGTAAAAAATCCCTTGCACAATTTTTTCAGTTATACAATCCGGCCGAACCATTAATTGCGACGGCGTGGATATTTTTTCAGCCGAAAAGTTATTTAAACGTTTGTTTAATTTAAACGTTTGTTTAATTTTGGGGCTCCAAATGAGATTTTATGTCACTCACAGATAAAGTAGATAAACGGGCGCATATATTGGCTGTAGCAGAACAATTGTTTGCCGATAAAGGATTTGATGGTACTTCTGTGCGGGATATTGCACAACTCGCTAACGTTAATCTTGCCATGATCTCGTATTATTTCGGATCAAAGGAAAAATTACTCGAGGCATTGGTTGAAGAGCGGGCAGGATATACACTGGGCATTCTTGAAGAATTGAATAAAGATCAGGCACTGAACCCATGGGATAAAATTGAGCGGATGGCAGAGTATTATGTAGATAAGGTATTGAGTAACCATCGCTTTCACTGCATCATGACGCAGCAATATTATAATGCACGTTCTACAGAAATTAAAGAGCTGCTTACCAACATCAAGCTGCGCAACCTTGAACAGATTAAAAAGGTGATTGCCGACGGCCAACGGAAAAACCTGTTCAGGAAGGTAGATATTGAATTAACCATCGCAAGCATAATGGGAACAATTACCCATACAACCAACTCGCGTTCCTTTTATTGCCGGTTAATGAAAATAGATGAAACAGACGATGCTGCCTATAGGAAAAAGATGTCTCCCCGTTTGAAAACACATTTGAAACAATTGTTACGGGCGCATCTGGATATTAAAAATGAAGAATAACATTTAATTATTGAACGCATGAATTTGAAAAAGAAAATATTAGCAGGATTAACCTTATTACTAATCATCGCTTCTGCTAATGCGCAAACCAGAACAATAAGTCTTGATGAAGCTGTTCACCTTGGTGTTCAAAACAGCAAGCAACTGAAAGTATCGCAAAATAAAATTGACCAGGCTGTATCGCAATTGGAGCAGGCAAAAGATGAAAGCATGCCCACCGCTAAAGTAAGTGCCGGTTACAGCCATGCTTTAATGCTGTCGAGAAGTTTTGCGTTGCCTTCTTCCGGCGGATCGGATGCCAAGATGAAGTTTCCGTTCGACAACACTTTATACCAGGCAACCATCAGCGTTAACGAACCCATTTTTGCCGGACATAAATTTCGCTATGCCCGCGAATCGGCCAACCTGCTGATCCAAAGCAGCAAACTGGATGCTGAAAAAGACAAAGATGAAATAGTGTATAACATCATCAACGCCTACATCAACTTTTATAAAATTCAGCAGAACCAGAAAATAGTGGCACAAAACCTTGAAGACGTTGAGCAAAAATTAACAGAGATAAAGAAATTCGAAAGCCAGGGGCTGGCCACGCGCAACGATGTGCTGCGTTTTCAACTGCAAAAGTCGAATATACAGCTGCAACAGATTGAACTTGAAAATAACCGTAAAGTAGTAAACTATAACCTTGATATTCTGCTGGGCTTGCCGGAAAATACCAACTTACAGGCACAGGACGTAGTGTATAAACTGGATGTAGATAACAAACCGGATGTATACCTGAAGCAGGCCCTGCAGGATAGAAAGGAGTTTGGCTCGCTGAATTATCAGGATAAAATGGCCGATGTAAACATTAAAAAGATACGCGATGAAAAATTACCTACTGTAGGCATAGGCGGTAATTTATACTACATCAATCCTTCAAAGGCCCTCATCCCCAAAAGCGCTACCTATCTGGCTCCTTTTGTAGTGGGCATCAATGCAAGCTGGGACATTGCCGGTTTCTTTAAAAATAAAAACAAAGTAACCGAGGCCAATTTGCAAAAGCAGGAAGTAGAAGCTACCCGCAGCGTGCTTACCGACCAGGTGAAAATGGATGTAAACAAATCCTACACCCAATACGAACAGTCTTTGCAAAAGATAAAGGTGCTCGAAGATGCAGTAGTACAGGCAAACGAAAATGAAAGAATAACTGAATCGAAGTATAAGAACAACCTGGTTACAACCACCGAACGCATCGATGCGCAAACCCTGTTGTACGAATCGCGTTTGAATCTTGAGCTGGCCAAAGCAGATGCAACGGCCGCTTATTATACCCTGCTGAAAACGACCGGACACATTCAACCCTAAACTTTTTAAAAAAGAATTAAAGAGATATTGTATGAACGCATTACAAAAGAGCAGTAAAGGCAAAAAAATTATTTTCCCTATTATCCTGGGTCTTGTATTAGTAGGTGCACTGGCATTTACAGCAAAAGAATATTTCTATGGCAAAAGCCATGAAGAAACCGATAATGCCCAGATCGATGCAGATATCAGCCCCGTTGTAACAAGGGTAAGCGGGTACATAAAAGATATCCGCTTTAACGATAACCAGTTGGTAAAAGCCGGTGATACCCTCGTAATACTCGACGACAGGGATTATCAGATTAAGCTGCAACAGGCCGAAGCAGCCCTGGGAATTGCCAAACAATCGGTGAATGTATCGCAGTTTGCAGTAGCCGAAGCTAAAACCGGTATTGCCACTGCACAGGCAAATATCGAAACGGCCAAAGTACGTGTATGGAAAGCAACGGAAGATTTTAACCGTTACCAGAACCTGTACGAAGATCACGCCATTACGAAGGCGCAGTTCGATGATGCCAAAGCCGAAAAAGATGCTGCGGAAGCATCGTTGCACGCTGCTGAAACCCAGGTGCCGGTGGTGCAGGAAAAAGTAAGCACCAACCGCCAGCAGGTTTCGGCATCGGCTTCGAACATAGCATTACGCCAGGCTGATATTGATTATGCAAAACTGCAGATAACATATACCGTTATTACAGCGCCTGTTGATGGTGTTATTTCAAAGAAAACCATTCAACCCGGTCAGCTGGTGCAGGCAGGTCAGTCGTTATTTTCAATAGTGAACGACGCAGGCTTATACTTAACGGCCAACTTCAAGGAAACGCAAATGGAAAGTTTGAAAATTGGTCAACCTGTACATGTGATAGTAGATGCTTTTCCCGAACATGATCTGAAAGGAACGGTTGAGTCGTTTTCAGGAGCTACAGGCGCTAAATTTTCTCTGCTGCCTCCCGATAATGCCACCGGTAACTTTGTGAAAGTAGTTCAACGTGTACCTGTTCGTATAAAGCTCGATAAATCGGATACAGCATTTTTCAACCGCTTACGTCCTGGATTGAGCGCTAAAGTGGTGGTTGAAACCAAATAATTGTAAAGGTTAAGCATCCGATAGGTTTTTGGTTAAAAGTTGATGTTTAAATAAAAACACCCGTCCGAAAGCGTTCATTCGGGCGGGTATCGGATGCCTTGCTTAACGCATCTGATGGGTGTGTTGAGTAAGCGAACTTCCAAAGAAAACCCATCGGATGCATTGATATTTAAAATACTTAGCAATGGCAGAACATGGATTTAGAAAATGGATTATTACCATTACGGTAATCATGGCTTCGTTGCTGGAGCTGATAGATACAACGATCGTGAATGTGGCTCTGCCCGATATCATGGGTAACCTGGGCGCCACCCTTGAAGATGCAGGTTGGCTGGTAACCGGATATGCGGTGGCGAATGTAATTGTATTACCCATGTCGGGCTGGCTGGGCGATCGTTTCGGAAGAAAGAATTATTTCCTGGCCTCCATTCTTATATTCACCCTCGCTTCTTTTTTATGTGGTTATGCCAACAATCTTACTGAACTTATTTTATTCAGAATATTGCAGGGTTTGGCCGGTGGCGGTTTGTTATCTACCGCTCAGGCTATATTGATGGAAACCTGGCCGCGTGAAGAGATCGGCATGGCAACGGCCTTGTTTGGTTTAGGCGCCGTGGTGGGTCCTACAATTGGCCCTACTATCGGTGGTTATATCACTGATAATTCAAACTGGCGTTATATATTCTATGTAAACATTCCGGTAGGCGCCATCGCTGCGTTTTTGGTATCGATGTTCGTGCGGGAATCGCCACGGTTTTCAAAAGACAAACCGATCGACTGGTGGGGTATTCTGTTGCTGGCCGCAGGCGTAGGAAGTTTGCAGGTAGTGCTTGAAAAAGGGGAGTCGGAAGACTGGTTTGCTACACCATACATTGCGTTGCTTACAGTAACCACCATATTGTCGGTAATTGGTTTTATCTGGAGGGAGTTGAGTACCGATCACCCGGTGGTAGATTTTCGCATTCTTAAAAACCGAAGTTTTGCAATAGGGATCATTACTTCATTCAGCCTTGGCTTTGCTTTATACGGGTCGGTGTTTATATTCCCGGTATTTTGTCAGAACCTGCTGGGATTTACCGCTCTTCAAACCGGCCTCATTATGTTACCCAGCGGTGTTGCTACAATTGTCATGATGCCATTTGTAGGTATGTTGTTAAAGCGGGGCGTGCCGGCTCAGTTGATGGCTACCGGTGGATTTTTTCTATTCTTTGTTTTCTGCTGGCTGCTGTCGAACTCAACCCTTGAATCGGGAACCGGCGATTTCTTTTGGCCGTTGATCACCCGTGGTATTGGAATGGCTATTTTGTTTGTGCCGTTAACAACGCTGGCCGTGCAGGATCTGCAGGGAAAGCAAATTGGTCAGGGTGTGGGGTTGAACAATATGATGCGGCAGTTAGGCGGTTCATTTGGAGTAGCGATTCTTACTACGCTTATTCACTTAAAGTCGGGTGAAATACGTAACCTGCTGCTTGGAAATATTAATCAATATAACTCCGCGTATTTACAGCGCCTGGATGGCCTCATTCGAAGTTTTATGGCCAAAGGCTTTTCGCTGGAACAGGCGCGGCAAATGGCCCTCAAGGCCATCGAGGGAACGGTAGTGAGGCAAACCATGTTGGTTACTTATGATAGCATGTATATGTTGATCGGCGTATTTGTACTGGCATCAATACCGGTTATTTATTTGCAGCGGTTTAAGAAGAAGCCGGCAATTGCAGTAGATGCGCATTAGAAGTCCGAAAGTCGGAAAGACCGGAAGTCAGAAAAGATGGAAGTTAGAAGTTAGAAAGTCCGAAAGAAGTTTGCTAACCGGCAAGCGTCTTTCGGACTTTCCGTCTTCCGGACTTATATAAAAAGAAACAGTCCCGAATGAACTTCGGGACTGCAAAAAGTTTGTACGAAACCTTACCAAAAGGAACAGGGTCATCAGGAGGTACAAATTTTAATTCATTTTCAAAGGATGCCTGGATTAATACGGATTTTGGATTTTACTTTTTGTCGGATTGATTAATTCTGGTACACTTTGGTTCACAGGGAATATTGGTTTTTACGGATTCGGTTTTTCTTTGGATCTTGGATTCCGGTTTTGTTGACCGGTGGTTTTTCTGGATTTTGTTTTTTGGTTTTTCTTTGGATCGTTGGATTTGGTTTTTTTTGGATATTGGTGTCCGTGTGAATCAATCAATCTGACGAATACAAACATATTGTTAATATTTTGTAAATACAAGCGAACAAATGCTTGATTTATATCATTCAGAAATTACCCGTTAGTTCGTAAAAATACGAGTGCGCATAGCGACTAATACTTGACCATATATTTGAATTTGAAGAACAAAATTTTACAATCATTAATTTAAACTAATATGCTGTTTCAAGGTAAAAAAGTGCTTATAACCGGTGGCTCGCGGGGCATCGGAAAAGCGATTGCCATGCGTTTGGCGCGTGAAGGCGCTGATATTGCGATTGTTGGAAAAACATCGGAGCCGCATCCAAAGCTCGAAGGAACCATCTACAGCGCTGCAGAAGACATTTCAAAAGTGGGTTCGGGGAAAGTACTTCCTATACAGGGCGATATTCGCTTTGAAGACAGTATTGAGCATATTGCAAAAACCACCATAGATGAGTTGGGTGGCATTGATATACTGATCAATAATGCCAGCGCCATTACATTAACCCCTACCGAGCAAACAGAACCCAAGCGCTGGGACCTGATGCACGATATAAATGTGCGGGGTACATTTTTTATGAGCAAAGCCTGTTTACCTGCATTAAAAAAGGCCGCCAATCCGCATATTCTGAATTTGTCGCCGCCATTGACGTTAAATCCTGAATGGTTCGGGCGCTACCTGGCCTATACCATCAGTAAGTTTGGTATGAGCATGATTGTATTGGGCCTGGCAGAGGAAATGAAGGCACATCGCATTGGAGTGAATGCGCTATGGCCAAAAACTACTATCGCTACTGCTGCAATACAAAATGTAGTAGGCGGGGATATTTTAATGCAGCGAAGCCGCAAGCCCGAAATAGTAGCCGATGCTGCTTATTATATTTTGCAAAGACCTTCTAACGAGTGTACCGGCAATTTTTTTATTGATGAAGACATATTGATTCAACAGGGTGTTTGGGATTTTACCCATTATGCAATAAATCCTTCGCAAAAGCTAATGCCCGATCTTTTTTTATAAAATGTTATTCTGAAAGAAAACTTCGTGACCGACGGTTACGAGGTTTTTTTATGGCTATACTGTAGCGATCACCACTTTACAGCAATCATCAGTGCTGCAGCGGTGGTTAATGATTTGAAAAGCGGTAAATGCAGTTAGCTGAAATCGCATATTTTACAGATTAAATTACTTATCTGATGGAAAATAAAATCATTAAAGAAGTTCGGTTCCTCAAATGGTATGCGTTTACATTAACCACTGTTGTTGTACTGTTTATTATTTTATCGTTTACCGGGCATAATAAACCTCATTTTGAAGAAATAGATGTTGAACGCATCAACATAGTGGAAAAGAACGGACAATTAAAAATGGTGATCAGTAATAAAGTAAAGCAACACCCGGGAATGATCAATGGCAAATTGCTTCCAAAGCGTGATAGAGATGCCGGGATTATCTTTTTTAATTCGTCGGGTGATGAATGCGGTGGCCTGGTATACGATGGCAATGTGAAAGAGGCGGGCCTGGCTTTTTCGGTTGACCAGTTCAAAAACGACCAGATCATGCAGCTGAATTATAATGAAGAAAAACAAGGCGAAACAAAAAAGCGCTCGTATGGCTTACAATTATGGGATGAGCCGGATAGCTATCCGCTCGAACGGGTAATACATGAAACAGATTCTATACAACGGTTGTATGGCGATTCGGCCGTTGCAAAATATTATAGGGAAAGAAAGCAAAAGGGCGAGGCGGCCGCAAAACGTTTTTTTGCAGGGAAAAACAGCAATGGCGAAGTGGGGTTGTTTATTCTTGATACAAAGGGAAAACCACGTATCAAGCTATACGTTGATAACCAAAACAATCCCCGCTTTGAGTTTTTGGATGAAAACGGCGCATCGTTACCGGCAAAGTGATATGGAAATAAAAAAACTCCGCACAGAAGTGCAGAGTTTAGAGTTACAGTTCGCACCTTTTTCCCGGCGCTATTCTTTAATTAACTCTGATGTGCCTAAAGTAATGCCTTGTTCATCCGTTACGCTAACAATATATACTCCCCGAACAAGGGTGTGAACACCAGGGATGGCAATGTTATTGGTGCCCCCGATCAACGGCCGCTGCAGGTTACTCACAGGCATGCCACCCTGGTTATAAAGTTTAATATATGCTATTTGTTTTTTGCTGCTGTTTACTGAAACAGTAGCTGTATTTGATACAGGATTGGGGTATATTTTTATACCGGCTTTTTCCTGCGCGCCTGTACGTATACGTATAATTTGCGAATAAATAAATCTTCCGTCAAGGTCAACTTGTTTCAATCTGTAGTAATTCACCGTCAAAGGACTGGCATCTGTACTGGCGTATTCTTTGGTTGAGTTGCTGTTGCCCGTTGCCGTTACCGTTGAAAGCGTTTTCCAGTAAAGAGCATCGGCGCTTTTTTCAACAATAAAATTATCAAGGTTTTCTTCCTGTGCTGTTAACCAGTTTAACTGTACCTTATTATTATTGAGGTTGCCATTGAACGAAATCAGCTGAACCGGTAATGTAGTTGCTTTCTGAAAAGAAATATTTCCAATGGCGATGGCCTGTGCATCGGGATTGCTTTTTGCGGCGGCATTATTTCTGTAACGGATGGTAACAGAAGTAAGTGTAGTAGTGCCGAAATTAACCGTAACAGTACCTCGTTGATCAGTAGTTGATGATGCGCTGTTGCCACCCACTCCATCTGTTGTGTTGGCTGTAGCAACATTCCCTGATATGGTAACATAATTTGATGTTGACACCAGTTTACTTAAAGTTGGATTTGTTACGGCCGTGCCACTGTTGGTGCCGGTTACAACAACTTCATCGTAATAATCATTGTCGTTAGGACCTGGTTTATCAATATCTGCAATATTAAACGTTACATTCTTTACAGCTGTAGTGAAACTCACAACAATATCGGCATAACGGGTATTGCTGCTGAAGTTAACTCCAATAACAAGATTGGAAACATTTGAGCTTAACTGGGTTGTATAGGGATTACCGCCTGAACTTACTGTTGGGGAAGTATAAGATGTATGGCTTGAAAAGGCGGTAGACTGGGGACTGGTAATAGAAACAGTAGCATTCACCGTTGAGCTACCTATATTATTAGCTGTACCGCTGAGATCGCCATCGTACCAGCCGCCGGAAAAACTGGAACCCCAGTTTAGTGTATAGGTTTGCGCCATTGTTTGGTTTAGTGACATAGCAATAAATGCAATCAGGGTACAGATTGTTTTCATATCATACAGGTCTTGAGGTTGATTACATTTTTGCAAGTAAGCTGCCAAATAAGTACTACTATGTAATATGTTTTAAACAAAAACTTTATTCATGAAGATTTTTTACCTTATAAAAAAATCCTTCCCGAAGTGAGAAAATTTGTCCTAAAACCGGAAATATGTAGGGCATTAATACCAGTGTTTAACCCATTCATCTGTAATATGTTATGAAAAAAAATAATGTAAATCAGACGGCAACATTGCAGTAAATGTTGTTCCGGAAACGAATAGGCCGGAGTGGGACAAGAGGCAGATGTATGAGGAAAGTTGAAAAGGGAAGGGGCATTAATAAAAATAACAAAAACAACATATATGTATATGCTATTTTTGTTATTTCGAATGTTCTTTAAAGATTTAATTGCCGGAACTCATTTCACTCCACAATCTTCTCAGGCCGCATTTGGGGGAATAATAATACGTCCTGGATCGAAGGCTGATTGGTCATCAGCATTACCAGGCGGTCGATGCCAATACCGATGCCTGAAGTAGGCGGCATACCGTATTCGAGCGCACGTAGAAAATCGTTGTCGATAAACATGGCTTCGTCGTCGCCACGTTTCAGCAGCTCTGCCTGTTCTTCAAAACGCTCACGCTGATCGATGGGGTCGTTCAGCTCGCTGTAGGCATTGGCGATTTCTTTACCATTGATGATCAGTTCAAAACGTTCTACCAGTCCTGGTTTGCTGCGGTGCTTTTTGGTAAGCGGACTCATCTCTACAGGGTAATCGATGATGAAGGTGGGTTGCACATAATGATCTTCACATTTTTCACCAAACAATTCATCGATCAGTTTTCCTTTACCCATACTGGCCTCGGTATGAATGCCCAGTTTTTTGCATACTTCACGTAACTGGTCTTCATTCATATTGCTTACATCGAAACCGGTATGTTCTTTAATGGCATCGTATATGCTAATGCGTTTGAAGGGAGCCTTGAAATTAATGATGGCATTGCCTACCTGTACCTCGGTCGTATTGTGCAGAGCTACTGCAACTTTTTCGAACAACTGTTCGGTGATATCCATCATCCAGAAATAATCTTTATATGCCGTATACCATTCAAGAATGGTGAATTCGGGGTTATGCGTACGGTCCATACCCTCGTTGCGGAAGTTGCGGCTGAATTCGTATACCCAGTCGAACCCGCCCACGATGAGGCGTTTCAGGTAAAGCTCATTGGCAATGCGCAAATAAAAAGGCACATCCAGCGCATTGTGATGGGTAATAAACGGACGCGCAGCAGCTCCACCGGGTATTGCCTGCAATACGGGTGTATCTACTTCAAGGGCGCCCTGGCTGTTTAAAAATTCGCGCATGGTATTGATGAGGCGCGTACGTTTTACAAACACGTCTTTCACCTGCGGATTTATGATCAGGTCGGCATAGCGCTGCCGGTAACGGAATTCGGGATCGGTTACAGCGTCGAACGTTTCGCCTTCTGTTTCTTTTACAATCGGTAATGGTTTTAACGATTTGGTCAAAAAGGTAAGTTCTGTAACGTGTATGCTTGTTTCACCGGTTTTGGTGGTAAACACATAGCCTTTAACACCGATAATATCGCCCATATCGGTCAGGTGTTTCCAAACTTTATCATACATCGTTTTGTCGTCGCCGGGGCAAATTTCATCGCGTTTGATATACAATTGAATTTTACCGCTACTGTCCTGCAAAACGGCAAAAGAAGCTTTTCCCATATCGCGGATGCTCCTAATACGACCTGCCACGCATACGCTGGCAAAGTCGGCCTTATTTTCTTCTCCTTTATAATGCTGTTTAATAAAGGCGGCAGTGGTATTTACGGGATATAAAGGGGCGGGGTAGGGATCAATACCCAGTTGCTGTAATTCTTTTAATTTCTCGCGGCGAATAAGTTCCTGTTCTGACAAATGTTGTGTACTCATATTATTGCAAATGCGGCTGCAAAGGTACTTGTTAGGTGGCACACAACCAACGGCGGGGAAAACCGGTTACAGGTTACCAGTTTCCTGTTACCGGCGCCCCGGCATCTGGTAACCGGTAACTGGTATCTAATTCAGCGCCAGCAGCACCTGCCAGGCCTCGTGCACTTTACCCTCATCGAGCAGTTTTTTGGCGTAGGCATGCAGCTCGGTTTCCATGTCAGCGGGATTTATGGCGTAATATTGAAAAATACTTTTCAGCTGTGGGTCGTCAAAAGATGGATCAATAACCGGCATTTCGTTCACATTGCCCAATTGCGCCAGGTTATTGCCGGTAAGTATTTTGCTATTTTTCACAGGCTCGGGCAGGGCATCGATACCAATACCCAGTTTGGTATTCGGTTTTTCGACCTGAAAAAGATTTGATTCATCTACTTTACAATACCAGTCGCCCCCAAGGCGGGCCACATGGTGCAGCTTGCGCTGATCGATCATTTTATTTTCGTTCAGCAATTCATCGGCTATATGCATGCGCAGCACCTCGCATAAAACCAGGTTGCCGGCGCCGCCTTCGGTACCCAAAGGTTTTATTTCAATTACTTTACACTCCAGCTTTACTTTGCTTTCCTTTACCATCGGCGGTTTCACCAATGTGGCGGGTTCGCTGGTAAAACCTGCTTTTACAAACTCATTTACCTCTTTGGGAAATTCGCAGCTGGCCAAACTGGTTTGGTGTACCATTTCGTAATCAACAATGTTGATCACCACTTCGGGCACTTCCATTACATTTTCCAGTGTATGTTTAATGCTATTATCGCGCACCCGGCGTGCGGGTGAAAAAATAACGATGGGCGGATTGGAAGAAAACAAATTAAAAAAGCTGAATGGGCTCAGGTTTACATTGCCCTGCTTATCGATCGTGCTCGCAAAACAAATCGGGCGCGGTGCAATGGCGTGTTGCAGGTAATTCTGCTTTACGGGAGCCGTTAAATCTTTTAAGTCGAGAATCATAGTTTAATGTGCCAATGGGCAAATTAGCCAATGTGCAAATGAAAGCCTACAGTTCATTTGCACATTTTCACATTTGCTAATTTTCAAATTTGCTTTTTTCTGGCCAATATCGAAAAATCATCTTCCTCTTTAACAATCGTATTACTTAAAATTCCTAATCCGGTTACTTCCATGTCAACCACATCACCAGGTTGCAGCCATTGTTCTTTGTAATCGGGATCGTTGAGTTTGCCGGTGCCGTTCAGTTCTAAAAAGCAGCCGGTGCCTACGGTGCCGCTGCCTATTACGTCGCCGGCATACAGATCAACTCCGTATGATGCTCTTTCAATGATCTCGGCAAAGGTCCAGTCCATATCTTTCACATTGCCGTCGCTTACCTGTACATCGTTTACCCTGCATTGCATGCGAAGGTCCCAGTTTTTGCCGGTATGTCCTTCTTTTGCCGGTACTTCGTACTGTTCCAGCTCATCTAATGTTACCAGCCAGGGGCCGATAACTGTAGCGAAATCTTTTCCTTTGGCGGGTCCCAGGTTCAACAGCATTTCTTCCATTTGCAAACGGCGGGCGCTCATATCATTCATGATCATCAAACCACCAATGTATTCATCCGCATCTTCGGCCCTGATATTACGGCCGTGTTTACAAATTACGATGGCTACTTCGAGTTCAAAATCGAGTTTTTCGAAATGATCGGGCATGCATTGAATAGCACCCGGTCCCTGTATGCTGTGGTGGTTGGTAAAATAGAAAATTGGGTATTGATCAAATTCCGGTATCATGGGCACCTTGCGGTTACGGCGGGCGGCTGCCACATGCTGGCGAAAGGCATAACCGTCGCGGCATGAAGTGGGGAAAGGAACCGGCGCCAATAAAGATGCATTATTATAGGGTGTGCCTTTTGTTTTGGGTATTTTTCCTTCCCTGATCATCATTTCACCACCCAAAGCCATGGAATAGGCATCTTCCCAATAGTTCAGGAACATGCTCATATTATGCGGCATATCGGGATGTAATACTTCGGCATCGTATAAATAGCCATCTACCAGTATGGCAATACGGTCTTGCCCATCGCTGAGATACGAAACTATTTTCATTTATGGCAAATTTTAAAGGCTGCAATATAAAGCAAATCCCGAAGTCTGAAGTCAGAGGTCTGAAGTCTGAAGAGGAAAGTATGATGTATGAAGTACCAAGTAAGAAATAGGCGGGTAGTGAGAATATTGAGGTTCTTCTGACATCTGACTTCAGACATCTGACTTCATGCACCCGCATTGCGTTTTTTTGCCCTATAAAAAATTATATCTGTGCCCATTTTTGTTAGTACCTTTTGCCCCATGAAACGTTTTATTCTGTTGGCGGCAATGTCGGCAACAGCATATACCACCAATGCTCAATGTAAAACAGATGCCTGGCTTGAACAGCTGGTGCGGCAACAGGCTTCTCCTTTTTTAAAAGATATTTTGAACCAGCCCGATACGTTTCATTACCAGCTGATATATACCAAAATTGATCGCGATAAAAATAACCGGCCGCATTTTACCAATTACTACTACCGTGTTAACCGCCACGAATATTTTAACCCCGCTTCGATGGTAAAGCTGCCTACCGCTTTACTGGCGCTTGAAAAGATAAACACATTGCATCGGTATGGGGTGAACAAATATACTGCTATGCTTACCGATAGTGCGTATAACCATCAATCAAGAGCCTGGTACGATAGCAGCTCGGCTTACCTGATGCCATCAGTGGCCCATTATGTTAAAAAAATATTTCTGGTAAGCGATAACGATGCCTATAACCGGTTATACGAATTTGTTGGTCAGCAGCAATTGAACGAACGCTTATGGCAAATGGGTTATGCCGATACACACATCACCCGCCGGTTTGTAACTATGAATGAAGATGAAAACCGCCATACCAATCCTATCAGATTTGTTGCCGGAGATACTTTGTTGTATGCACAGCCTGCAGCTTATAATCTGATACCTTTCGATTTCGATAAAAAAATACTGATCGGACGGGCGCATTATAACCGGTACGACAGCCTCATAAACGCACCGATGGATTTTACAACCCACAATAATTTTCCGCTGGAAGATATGCAGCAGGTATTGCAATCGGCTTTATTCCCTAATTCGGTGCCTGCAAAAAAACGGTTTCAGTTAAACAGTGACGATTATGATTTTTTGTACCGTTATATGAGCGAGCTGCCATCAGAAAGCGATTATCCGCATTACGATACAACCGAATACTTCGACAGCTATACCAAATTTTTTATGTTCAAAGCATGGAAAAGCAAAATTCCATCGTACATAAGGGTATTTAATAAAACCGGCTGGTCGTATGGATTTTTAACCGATGTTGCCTATATAGTTGATTTCAAAAATAAGGTTGAGTTTATGTTAAGCGGTAATATTTATGTGAACAGTGATGGTGTTTTAAACGATGATAAATATGAGTATGAAGAAACCGGCTATCCTTTTTTTAAAGAAGTGGGTAATATTATTTATCAGTATGAATTGAAAAGGAAAAGACAATATACTCCTGACCTGAGCAGTTTTAAGTTCGATTATAAAAATCATGAGCGTTTTTAGCATTGCCCCATAAGGCATACCCAAAATTAACCGGGTATAGATGAAAAATTGACCTCCTCCTAAACCCCCTGAAGGTTTAAAAGCACACGCATGAAAAAATTTCTTTCAATTACTATAATTTCTGTACTCCTTATCATTACCGGTTTTGTTGAAAAGAAACAAACCGAACCAGATAGCTGGATCCGCATTAACCTGCTGGGCTATAAACCCATTAGCAGTAAAGTAGCTGTATGGTGCAGTAAACAATTACAAACGATCAATGAGTTTGAAATCATCGATGCCGGCAACCGCAAAGTTGTATACAAGGGAAAAGCGGTTCAACCATTTGGAGCTTATGGCCCGTTTGTACAAACTTACCGGTTGAATTTTTCGGCGTTTACCAAACCCGGGCGGTATATGATTAAAGCAGCCTCGGTAATTTCACCTGAATTTATCATTGGGCAGGATGTATATAAAGGAGCGGCCGACTTTTGTTTGCGTTATATGCGCCAGCAACGCAGCGGCTTTAATCCGTTTTTGAAAGATAGTTGCCACACCCATGATGGCTATACTTTATACGGGCCCATGCCCGATAGTACACATATAAACGTTAGCGGCGGCTGGCACGATGCATCGGATTACCTGCAATATGTTACCACATCGGCCAATGCCACTTATCATTTGCTGGCCGCATATCGCGATTTTCCCAAAGTGTTTACCGATCAGTACCAGGCCAACGGGTTAAGCGGTAAAAATAACCGTGCCGATGTACTGGACGAAGCCCGGTGGGGGCTCGACTGGTTATTAAAAATGCACCCTAAAGAGGATTGGTTGTTTAATCAGATTGCCGATGACCGCGATCATCATGGAATGCGTATACCCAAAGAAGATAGTTTTTACGGCAGGGGGTACGAACGCCCGGTTTATTTTTGTACCGGCGAACCGCAGGGATTTGGAAAATATAAAAACCGGTCAACCGGTTTGGCCTCCACCGCCGGCAAATTTGCGAGCGCATTTGCGTTGGGCGCTGCTGTATTGCACGATTCTGTTTTAAAACAACGTTCCCTATCGGCCTGGGCATTGGGCTTGCAAAAGCCAGGTGTTTGTCAAACGGCGCCCGGTAAGTCGCCCTATTTTTATGAAGAAGATAACTGGACCGATGATATGGAACTGGCCGGTGCTGCCATATATGATATGGCCAGCATTTCGATGAACCCCCGGCATAATAAATATTTAAAGCAGGCTTATGATTTTGCGCAGCAGGAAAAAGTAACTCCCTGGCTGGGGTCCGATACTGCAAAACATTATCAGTGGTATCCTTTTATTAATGTAGGTCATTACGAATTGGCCCGGCAACTGGCAGGAAAAGAACAAAAAGAAATTATCGGATATTATAAACAGGGCATCGACCTTGTTTGGCAAAAAGCAAAACAAAATGCTTTTTACCGGGGCGTTCCCTTTATATGGTGCAGTAACAATCTTACTACTTCCTTTGCCATACAATGTTACTGGTACCGTAGGCTAAGCCGCGATGCTGCTTATAATGAGCTGGAACAGGCCAATTTCGACTGGTTATTTGGCTGTAATCCCTGGGGCACCTCCATGGTGTATGGCTTACCGGCAACGGGAGACACACCAACTGATCCGCATTCGGCATTTACGCATCTTAAAAAATACCCCATCGACGGTGGTTTGGTTGATGGCCCTGTTTATGGTTCTATTTATAAAAATCTTATAGGTATAACATTGAATGAGCCCGATGAGTATGCTGCTTTTCAAAGCGACCTCGTAGTGTATCATGATGATTATGGCGATTATTCAACCAATGAGCCTACCATGGATGGCACCGCTTCGCTGATTTATTTGCTGGCAGCAAAAGAGGCGGGTTTGGCCCCCGCCCCGGCCCCCCTGAATGTCCCCGGTGGGGGGACTCAGGGAGGGAAGACTTCCGATATGGGAACTTTCGGGCGCTCAAACAATAAGCCGGGCGAAACCGGTAAAGACATGCGCACCACCCAGCAGGAAGCCGAAACAGGAAGCGCTTCCGATGAGAGTACCTCCGGGATTTCCAATGTGGGTACTTCCGGTGATAGAACTTCCAAAGAGGGCACCTTGAGTCAGGGTTCAAAAAAGGGGGCACCGTCAAAAGATCCTGGTACGCAGGCAGATCCTAAACAGGGAACCTTTACTTATAGTTATGGTGCTATAATACGAGGCGATACCAGCCAGAAAAAACTGGCGCTTGTTTTTACCGGCGATGAATATGCCGATGGCGCACCTGATATCATTCAAACGCTTCTGCAGAAAAGACTAAAGGCTTCTTTTTTCTTTACCGGCCGTTTTTACCGCAACCCTGCATTCAGGTCCTATATTCAGCAACTGGTGATACTGGGTAATTACCTCGGCGCTCACGCCGACCAACACCTGCTATATTGTGATTGGACTAAACGCGATAGTTTACTGGTTACAAAAAATCAGTTTAAGGCCGACCTGTTGAAAAATTATGACGCCATGCAGGCTTTTGGTATCACCAAAAAACAGGCCCCGTTTTTTTTGCCTCCCTATGAATGGTATAACGACTCCATTGCAGCATGGACCCGGCAGCAGGGACTTCAACTGGTAAATTTTACCCCCGGAACCTACAGTAATGCCGATTATACCACGCCCGATATGAAAACCTGGCGCAGCAGCGCCGCTATTGTAGATTCCATTAAAGCTTATGAAAAAAGGAGTCCCGGCGGCCTTAATGGGTTTATACTGTTGCTTCATATTGGTACCAACCCCGCACGAACAGATAAATTGTATAAACAGCTTCCCCTGCTTATAGACTTCCTTCGCAGAAAAAATTATTCATTGGTTACTATCAATGAGTTATTAAAGTAACCTTAAAAAGAGATGTAAAAAGTATCGTTTATGCAGCGCTTGCGGCATGATGAAGATCAATATTGCTTAAAAATAATTGACCTTTATGTAAACTTTTTTTAACCATACGGGTTACATTATAATACATCAACTTTTCCAACAACCACACGGTACCCTAAGCAAGCATACAATTAAGACAGGATTTGTTTAAAAAGCGATGACCGATGGAAAAGGTAACCAAACCACGCTATGCGAAAAGTGGCGGCGAAGCCATTTTTCAACAATTGCGGCAGGATGTGAATACTCTTGTGCTGCAATTGGAACCCAAACGCCGGGGAAGCATTCTATTAAAAGCTGTATTATTCCCCGTACTATATCTTTTTATTTATTGTACTATATTAGCCGCAGGAGATCACCCGGTTGTTTTTTATACCGGTTATTTTTTACTGGGTATTACCCTGGTAATGATTTTTTTAAATATTATTCACGATGCCGTGCATGGCACTATATTCAACAGCAAATGGCTGAATGAATGGTACGTTTACATTTTTGATTTAATGGGCGCCAATAGTTATATATGGCGATTACGGCATATTCGCTTTCATCATAATTATCCTAACGTTAACGGATGGGATACCGATATTGAGCAAAGCAATCTTGTACGCATTTTTCCTGATAGCAGCACGTTGTATCTTCATCGCTATCAACATATATATATGCCGCTTTTATATCCATTATATCTTTTTAACTGGTTACTGGTACGCGACTTTAAAGACTTTTTTAATAAGAAAAGAACCATCTGGAAGCTGATTACTATTCCTGGTATCGAATATGTAAAACTGTTTGTATTTAAAGCGCTGTTTCTATTATACCTTATCGTGTTGCCCAAATTGATACTGGGTGTAGCATGGCTGCATGTAATTGCCGGCTTTTTGCTAATGCTGTTTACCGCCAGTGTTTTTTCGTTAATGGTATTGTTAAGTCCGCATGCCAACACCAGCTCTGAATTTCCCAACCCCGATGAGGAAAATAAACTGGCCCATAGCTGGATGACGCATATGTTCATTACCACCAACGATGTAACGCACGATAACTGGTTTACGCGGTCCTTTATGGGCTGTTTTAATTATCATGTGGCGCATCATCTTTTTCCCAATATCAATCATATTTATTATCCCGAAATAACCGGATTACTGAAAGACTATGCTGCCAGGTATAACTGGCCATACCGGCAATACTCATTAGGAGAGTCGCTGTTTAAACATTACCGGTTGTTAAAACAGAACGGGGTAACGGAGAATATTTTTGAAGAAACAATGTAAGGCACAGGATTCAAGGCTCATGGTACAAGACGTTTAAATTTGAACAGGTTAACTTTAGTTTAACTGATCTCATTTCATGACTTGTGCCTTGTACCTTGTGCCTTGTAGCTTAAATTTTTTTATTTTTGCTAATATTTAAGCGGTTATGAAATTTGAGAAGATACATAATAAAGGACAGGCACGATTATTTCAGAACCAATACCTTGAGATGCTCACCAAAACGCATCCTTTGGTTATATGGGGTATGTATGTGCCGGTGATTGTGTATATGCTTTATTACAGCAACGATCATTTTGGTTTTTCGGCCCTGCGCATTACGATTACATTCTTCAGCGCCCTGTTATTCTGGACGTTTTTCGAATACATCGCTCACCGTTTTTTGTACCATTGGGTAAGTGAAAATCCCCGTGTGCAGAAGTTTGTGTACACCATGCATGGTAACCACCATCATTATCCCCGCGATAGGCAACGCCTGTTTTTGCCACCGGTGCCCAGTTTGATATTGGCTTCGGCCATTTTTGGGCTGATGTACCTGATCATTCGGCAACATGTTTTTATGTTCTTCCCCGGCTTTATGCTCGGTTATTTATTATACGGCAGCATGCACTATGCTATTCATGCCTGGAACCCTCCTTTTAAATGGATGAAACCGCTGTGGCGCAATCACCACCTGCATCATTATAAAGATGAAAACAAGGGATATGGGGTAAGTACCACTATCTGGGATAGAGTATTTGGTACCATGTTCGACCTTGGGAAGGAAAAGGAAGATAAGGAGAAGGTGAGGGAGCTTATGTTTAAAAGTTGATCAGTTGATCAGTTAACCAGTTAACTGGTTAACTGATCAACTGGTTAACTAAAAACGTATCTATAGGTTCTATGTATCTTATCCTGCTTTGCACCCGTTGCTTCGTGCAGGGCGATCATTTTATCGTTAAAATCACCCACCCAGGCCAATTCTACGCCCGTTATAGTATTCCGTGGCAGTACTTCAAGCTGCAGGCAGCGGATCAGAGCCGATTCAATACCATGGTTCTGGAACTTCTTTTTACAACCCATAATTATGATCCTGAGGCGATTGACGGTTGTGGTTTTTGAATACCAGAAAAATTTTAGCTTACCCCACAGGTTTAGTTTGCCGTTTACGTGCTTCAGTATCTGGTTAACGTCGGGCAAACATAATACAACCGCAATCGGTTCATCATTATAATAGGCAAACCAAATGATCTTTTCGTCCATGATGGCTTTCATCTGGCGGAACGATTCTTTGATGGTGCCCATTTCAATAGGGGTAAAATTTTCAAAATCGCTCCAGGCGTCGTTATAAATTTCGCGAAAGTCGCCGGCAAAACGGTCGAACTGCTTTTTACTGAAATGGCGAAAAGTATAGCCCGGTTTTTTCATCACCCAGTCGGCTATTTTGGTAAACCTTTCGGGCAGGGGCGTGGTAGCGTCAAGAAAATTGGTAAACTGGTCGTACAATTTGGTAAACCCGTACGATTCAAAAAAATCTTTGTAATAAGCAGGATTGTAATTCATGCCCAGGCTTGGCGGTTTATATCCGTGTATCAGCAGGCCCCAGTATTTATCGTTTTCTCCAAAATTTATTGGGCCGTCCATGGCCTGCATACCCTTAGCTTTCAGCCAGTTTTTGGCCGTATCGAATAGTAAAAAAGCGGCCTTGATATCGTTAATGCACTCAAAAAAACCTAATCCGCCGGTTGGTTGTGGGTTTTTATGGGCTTTTTCATAATTAATAAAAGCTGCTATACGGCCTATGGGCGAGCCGTTTTTATCTGTAAGTAACCAGCGGTTACATATACCGTGCGAAAAAAAAACATTCCGGGAAGGGTCGAATACGGCCTCCACATCACTGTTGAGCGGGCGAATCCAGTTTGAATCACTTTTATAGATAATCCCTGGCATATTTATAAATTCCCGCGCCTGTATATCATTAGCTACCTCTATCAGGTTCATGTAGCGAACTTAGGAATTATTCACCATTTATCGTCATCCGGAATATTCTGTTGTGGTTTGAATTGTGCCCGCATTTGTAATTTCTGCAACTGCCGTTCTATAATAAGATTTGCGATTAACAGCCCGGCATCTTCCCCGGCATGCGTATTTAAAGTTTCCTTCAGCGTATTTTCTGAAATGTCTATTCGGTAAAGGATATTGATCAGGCGGGCAAAATCGTTATCTATTAAATGATTGATGCCGGCCGTCAGCACCTGTAACAGATCGGTTTTACTACCTGTAGCAGGAATGTTAAAATCTTTCGTCAGTTCCTGGTGTACCAGTAATATATTTTCTTCGGTCAATTGCATAGCTGTGTTAATAAGATCGGTTTACATGAAAAAAAATTTGCAGGCATCCTGTGTATTATGACAGCAGATTTTTGTGTTGAAAATACTGCCATCAGGATGCGTTTATACCTCAAAAAGTTCGGCCCGTATGCCATCATTTAAGTACATTTACATAAGAGATGTAACCAGAGAGCGACTGATTTGCATCTGTAAGTTAACGCATTCATTGACCCTCACTTAACGTAACATTTTAACCTTATTCTCAGGATATGCGTTGGAGTGCAGGGATAATTGTATGCTTATTGCTCGTGAGTACCTGTGTGCAGGCACAGCGCACCCGCTTTGGTATTATCAAAGGTACAGTTATCGATTCATTAAGCCTGCGCCCACTCGAATCAACCTCCATTGCCGTTTATCTTTTATCAGATTCTTCTTTAATTAACTATGCCCTTGCGGGCCACAAAGGCGAATTTAGTATTGGAGAGATTCCCTTTAATAAAGCCTGTAATGTAGTTATCACTTTCAGAGGTTATGAAACCTTTGAACAGAAAATTACCCTTTCAGCCGAAAACCGGGAAATGAAACTCGATACCATTCGCCTGGTTAAAGTATTTAACGAATTGAAGGCGGTGACCGTTACCGCCCAGCGACCGCCTGTTTCGGTAAAACAGGATACGCTCGAGTTCAATGTATCGTCTTTTAAAACCATGCCCAATGCCATGGTCGAAGACCTGCTGAAACAATTACCGGGTGTTGAAGTTGATAAAGACGGCAATATTACCATCAACGGTAAAAAGGTAACAAAGCTAATGGTCGATGGCAGGGATTTTTTTGGTGGTGATCCTAAAATTGCACTTAAAAACCTGCCGAAAGATATCATTGATAAGTTGCAGGTAATGGATAACAAAAGCAAGGAGGCCCGTTTTAATAAAACCTCCACCGGAAACGAAGACCTGGCCATTAATCTTACACTTAAAAAAGAAGTGCAAAAAGGCTGGTTTGGCAGGGTGAGTGCCGGTTATGGATCGAACGAACGGTACGAAGCGGGCGGCATGATCAATTTCTTTAGCGGCGCCAAACAGCTGAATTTTATTGGCAATGTTAACAATACCAACCGGGGTAGTATTTCGGGAAGCGATTTCAATATGAGCAACCTGCAAAGCACGCTCGATGGCGGCGGTGGCGGATTAACCCGCTCTGCATCGGGCGGTTTGAACTTCAGCGAAAACCTGGGCAGGCAGCTAAAACTGAATGGCAGTTATTTTTATAACAGCAGCCATAACGACAATTTTTCAAAAGCGCAGCGGTTGAACAAATTGCCCGATACTTCTTTCTATTACAATAGTGAAAACAACAGTACTAACAACTATACCAATCACCGGTTGTCGCTGAATGCCAGTTATACCATCGATACGCTGACCGAAATTAATATTAACTCGTATGTAAATACCAATGGGAGCGATGCCGTTACCACCAACACCGCTACCTCAAACAGCCTTGCGGGCCAGTTGATCAATACCAGCGCAAATACCTACAGTTCAAAGGGGGATGGTAAATATTGGACCGGAGAATTTTTTGTAAGTCATCGTTTTCGAAAATTGGGCAGGGGCTTTACGCTGGGCTTTAATTATAATTATAACGATCTCAAGTCGACCAATGATAATGTTGGTCAAAACGATTTTTATAAAAACGGGTCGATCGACAGCACCGATGTGCTCAACCAGCGAAGCTTTATAAAGAATTCGGGCAATATTCTTTCGTTTACCGCAACGTATAGCGAACCGGTAACCAAATACATTAACGCCATTTTACGGTATAATTACAACTACAACAATAGCTGGTCAGATAAGATTACCAACCGGTTCAATGCTGTAACCGGTAAATACGATCTTGAAGATTCGGCTTATACCAATGCTTTTCGTAACATAAATGCGGTACATAACCCCGATGTAAGTTTGTCGTACAATAAAGATCAGTACAGAGCATCGATAGGGTCGGGCATTCAGTTTCTGAAGCAGGACAACTATTCACCTACCGCCAACACTTTACTGCATCAGTACTATATGAATTTCTCGCCATCTGCCAACGTGGGCTATAACTTCAGTAAAACAGGAAGCGTGTCGCTTTATTATAATGGTCGCAGTCAGCAGCCTTCTATACAACAATTGCAGCCGGTGCCTGATAACAGTAACCCGCTGTACGTGCAGCTGGGTAATCCCGATTTGCGCCCTTCGTTTTATCACAACATCAGTATGCAGGTTCGTGAATCAAAGGGCAACAACTACTGGTTTACAGGCCTGAATTTTAATACAACCAGAAACCAGATCGTTTATCAAACCTGGTACGATGATGTGGGCCGGCAGATAACACAGCCTGTAAACCTGAATGGCAATTACGGTTTGTCGGGTAACCTGCAGTACAGCCGTACCTGGAAGCAGAACGATGTAATACTGCGCATGAACCTGGGCAGTAACGGCTATTTTAACCGGAATAATACTTTTAGCAATAAGGTGAACATAACCTCAAACAGCTACAGTATTTCGCAATCGGTTGGGTTGAATTTTACCTATAAGCAGTTGTTTAGCGTTATGCCGGCTTTTAACATTCGCTATAATAAAACGCATTATTCGCAATCGATACAGGATGCCGATTTCAATACCAAAAGCCTTTCGGTAAGCGCCTTCTGGAATAAACCCAAATGGCTGATCGTTGAAAATAACCTGCAGTATAATTATAACAGCCAGATGGCGGCAGGCTTCAGCAAAAGTGTTACCATGTGGAGCGCCGCCGTTAATTGCTTATTATTTAAAAAGCAACAGGGCATTTTGCGGTTAGCTGTGTACGATATATTAAAACAGAATGCGGGAGTGTACCGCAGCATTTCACAAACCTATATCGAAGACCGGCAAACACAGGTGCTGCAGCAATACTTTTTGCTGAGCTTTATATATAATTTGAGGAAGTTCAATATAAAGCAATAGGCAGTGGGCAGTGGAAAATTGTAAGCGGAGAAGTTAAGCGATTGAGTGGCGAATTAGGTTAGAATTTTTCTACCACTCCCAAACCAAATAAAGCAAAATCATATTTCACCGGATCGCTGGCATCGAGGCGCCGCAGGCAGGTAGTTAGCTCAAGGGCGGCCTGCCAGTCGATTTGCTTTCGGGGCAACAGGTTAAAACGTTTGGCTACCCGTGCTACATGTAAATCAATTGGGCAAATGAGCTGTGCGGGTTGTATGTTTTTCCAAATGCCGAAATCAACACCGCGGTCATCGCGGCGCACCATCCACCGCAAATACATATTCAGTCTTTTGCAGGTCGATTTTCGTTCGGGTGAGGCAATGTGCTTGCGGGTTCGGTTCGGTACATCGTTGAGCGAAAAGAAATAATGATGAAAACCGGTGAGTGCATTTTCGATAGTATCATCGGTAGCCTCCATGCTTCGCGTAAAGGCTGTTTCAAAACTGCTATGCGTTGAATAATGGAATTTTAAAAACTCAATAAAGTATAACAGGTCGGTGGTGTTAAAGGTGCGGTGCCTGAACAACAGCAGTTTTTTCAATGCAGAATCGCTGTGCTGTACAATAAACTGATGCGGCGACATGTCCATCGCCTGCATCAGTTCGTGCGATTTTTTTATAATCGTAGTGCGGTTGCCCCAGGCAAATACGGCTGCAAAGAACCCCGCAATTTCAATATCCTGCTGTTTGGTAAAAAGATGGGGTATTGAAACAGGATCATCTTTAATAAAGGAGAGCTGGTTGTACTCCTCTACTTTCCGGTTCAGAAATTCTTTTAAAGATGGCTGTTTCATACGGAAATGTCGAATAACGAATAATAAATGAAAAATGAAGAAGTAACCCTCAATTCAGAAAACCTGACTAATAGCAATCTTCAATAACACATGAATCACCTACTCGCCACTAACAACTCACTACTTGCCTTTCACCATTGCCTGCTCACTACTGCCCACTGCCTTTTTTAACCAATAGCTATCTTCAAATCCTCAATCAGATCTTCGGCATCTTCGATACCTACGCTTAGGCGTATAAGTGAATCGCTGAGGCCGTTTTTAATGCGTTCTTCACGGGGAATAGAAGCATGCGTCATGGTGGCGGGGTGATTAATGAGCGATTCAACCCCTCCAAGGCTTTCGGCCAGTGCAAATACTTTTGTAGCCGATAACAGTTTCATAGCGGTTTCTACACTATCGTCTTTTAATGTAAAGCTGATCATTCCGCCAAAGCCGCGCATTTGTTTTTTGGCAATGGCATAACCTGGGTGATCGGTAAAGCCGCACCAGTAAACATGACCAACCTTTGGATGATTGCGTAAAAAATGGGCTATTTTTTCTCCGTTCTCGCAATGACGTTGCATGCGTATGTGTAGGGTTTTAATGCCACGCAATACCAAAAAACAATCCATAGGTCCGGGTACTGCGCCACAGCTTTTTTGAATAAAATACAACTGATCGCGTAGCGCCTGGTCGTTCATTATAAGAGCGCCCTGAATAACATCACTGTGTCCACCGAGGTATTTGGTCGAAGAGTGCATTACAATATCGGCACCCAGGTCGAGCGGGTTTTGCAGATAAGGCGATGCAAATGTATTATCAACACAAAGCAGAATATTGTTGGCTTTGGCAATAGCAGCCACAGCTGCTATATCAACCACATTGATGAGCGGATTGGTAGGCGTTTCGGTCCAGATGAGTTTTGTGTTTTTGTTGATGTAGGGTTGAATGTTTTCGGCCTGCTGCATATTTATATAATGAAAGCGGATGCCGAATTTTTCAAATATTTTGGTAAACAACCTGTAGGTGCCGCCATACATGTCATTGGCTGCAATTACTTCATCGCCGGGTTGTAACAATTTGATAACGGCATCGGTTGCGGCCACTCCGCTGCTGAATGCAAGACCATACTTTCCGTTTTCGATAACAGCCAGTGCTTCTTCAAGTGCAAAACGGGTAGGGTTTTGCGAGCGGGCATATTCAAAACCTTTATTTTTTCCGGGGGCAGATTGTACAAAGGTGGATGTTTGATAAATAGGCGTCATAATAGCGCCGGTAGAAGGATCGGGTTCAGCTCCTGCATGTATGAATTTGGTACCTAATTTCATATTATCTGATTGAAAATAAATGATTTAATAATGGTTAAGGAATAATGATCAGAATTTGCAAAGATGCGTAAAATAATGCCACTGAACCTTCGCTACGCTCAGAAGATATTGCCACGGATTCCATTCTTCCGCCTTCGGCGGAATATAACTTTTGCCACAGATTGCACAGATGAACACAGATTCTTTTACTTCGCCAACTGCTGTATTTATCTGTGTTAATCTGTGGCAACCCCATTATTCGCGAAGCGAAAATATCCGGATATCCGGTTTAACAGAAACTTAACCCGAATATGAAAATTTGTTGTAACATTTTGCAAACCGGTTACCCGCCTGCATTTGATGGCCAACTTTGCATGAGCGTGGATGCATAAAATGTGCGAAAACATTCGTAGATCTTGTCATGTACCCCCCACCTGTACCAATTACCTTGACTTGCCCTTTATTCAACACTACTTTTGGTTCATCAATCACGCATTTTAAATAAAAAGCCATGAAAAAAGTATCAGCCATGATTATTTGCGTTCTGCTTGCAGCAGGCGCTTTTGCTTTCGATCCGAACGAAAAAGTATTAAAAGCATTCAATGAAACCTTCAGCAGTGCAACAGAAGTACGCTGGGAAGAATTTCCCACCTATTTCACTGTAAGCTTTGTTAACTCAGGTATCAGAACAAAAGTTAATTATGATAAGGAAGGAAAAATGCTGAGCTCTCTCAGATATTATGCTTCGCAATACCTGCCTTTGAATATCCTTAATAAAATAAGCAACGATCATCCTACCAAAAAAATATTTGGCGTAACAGAAGTTACACATGAAGGTACCGTAGCTTACTTTATTAAATTAGAAGATAAAACATATTGGTATACGTTGAAAGTAGACGCTGATGGCAACAGCCAGCAGACAGAAAAATACAGAAAGATTTAAGTGCCGGCTTCGCATTGAGATTTTACGAAGGGTGAGTTACTCTCTTAGAAAGTAGCTCACCCTTCTAAGCAAAATAAAGGTGAGCTTTCCTCTTGAAGGTAGACTCACCTTTACTATTTCGAAACCGTTTAGGATGTTTTTAATAATTGTCCGGCAACAAGATATCGCCAGTCGTAATTGTCAGCTGCATGTGCATCCTGCGGCTGAATTTTTTTATGCAGCACCTGTTCTTTTAATATGCCTCGTTTTACAAGTTCTTTTTTCGACTCGTGCGCATAATCGAGCAATCGCCGGTCTTTCATCCATTGCAGCTGTGGCGGTTCAAAACCAACTTTATCGGTTCGCCATACGATGTTACGGGGCAGCTTATCTTCCATGCTTTTACGCAGTAGCCACTTCGTATAACCGTTATGAATTTTAAAACGGGCAGGTATCGAAAACAATAATTTTACCAGCTGATGGCTTAAAAAAGGCAGCCGCACTTCGGTTCCGTGCGCCATGCTGTTTCGGTCGGCATAACGCAGCAGCTCTTCCAAACCATTTACAAATGTGTTATAGTAAAGGATGTTGTTCAGTTCATCAAAATGGGCAATGTCGTAGTACGATTCGCCCGAAGCAGCAATGAATGATTGTGTAAGATCGTGCAAGCCCAACTGCTGACGGGCGCGTCTGCGGCGTACATACCAGCCTGCCCAGGTTGGAAAAGCGGCAGCCATTTTATTTTTTAATCCCCAGGGTTCTGTAATGCCCAGCTTGCGTGCGTTGCCAAATTCAGCATGCAATAATTTTTTATCCTGCCTGTACAATTGCTGCCAGTACCAGTGATAATATTTATGATAACCGGCCAGTAATTCGTCGGCGCCCTGCCCATCGAGTAATACAGTAACCCCATGGCTGCGGGCCAGCTCATATACATAATATTGCGCCGCTACACTGGCCGATTGAAAAGGTTCTTCCTGGTGATAGCATATTTTTTCAAAATCACTGATCAGCCGGTCGGCAGTGGGCTGTACTTTGAAATTTTGCGTAGCAAAGTAATCGCAGGCCAGTTGTATATAGGATGATTCATCCCGCTTAAAGCCGGGAAATATTGCTGAAAACGTTTTATACTGTGTTGCAGCAGGCGCTATAGCATATATGCCGGCCAATACCGACGAACTATCAAGGCCGCCGCTTAACGAAGTGCCTATGGGAACATCGCTTCGTAAACGTCTTTGCACCGATTGGCCAAATAGCTGATTGAACTGCTCTACAGCATTTTTTTCTGAAATGCTTTCATCAACAAAATCAACATCTATATTCCAGTATAACGAATGGTTTATGTAATGTTCTTTAAAATGATAGGTTATAAAAGAACGGGCGGGCAGTTTTTGTATAGAAGCATAAAAAGTTTCTTCAGGATTGGCAGGGTTTTGAGTATAGCCGAGCGTTAAATAATTGAAGAACATTTTTTCATTGATCTGCCTGTCGATACCTGCCGCCCACAGGGCTTTCATTTCACTGGCAAATACAAATTGCTTATCATCGAGGTAATAAAAAAAAGGTTTTTCGCCAAATCGGTCGCGGGCGGCAAAAAGCAATTGTTCCTCTTCGTCCCAGATGGCAAAGGCAAACATGCCATCGAAATACTGCAGGCAATTCGATTTAAAGCAATCATAGGCTGCCAGTATTACTTCGGTATCGGACTGGCTGGCAAAATGATAGCCCTTTTGCTGCAGCATTTCCCTCAGTTCGATATAGTTGTAAATTTCTCCGTTGTGAACGATCGTGTAGCGACTCCCGTAGTGCATGGGTTGCGAGGCTGCCTCGCTGAGGTCGATGATTGATAAGCGCCGATGACCAAAACCGGTAGTTCCGTTTTCATTCAGCCATTGTCCTTCCCCATCGGGGCCCCGGTGAGCCAGGGCATCAGTCATTTTTTGTAAACGATGAACCGATAGTAAGTCTGCCTTATTTGTTATGATTCCCGCTATGCCGCACATACCCCGACAAGATAGCAAAATTAAGTATCAAGTAATAAGTAGGTAATAGTTAAAGGCAGTGGAAAAGGGCGAGCAGGACCCTGATGGCGTATCAAAAGCCTGCTTATTACTTAATACTTACCACGTAATTGGCAATGCAGCTTTGGCGCTATCCCATTCCATAATCAGCTTTGCGCCTTTATCGGCCTTTTCAAATTCCATGGTAAAAACTTCGTAAGGGAAACGGGTTTTGGCCACAGGCACGGTAAACTTGTAGGCGTCTTTGGTAGAATCGATTTTAAGTCCCCAGGTAAACAAATCGTTATTTAAAACAAGGGTCCATTTTGTTTCGTAAGGTATACAGTACAAAACATAGCGACCCTTAAGCACTTTCTGATTATTGATATTTACGTCTTTAAAAAATTCAATTTCTGTGGCCTCATTGGCACCCAGTCGCCAGATGGAACCATACTTGATAAGATCGCCAAAAATAATCCGGTTATCTTTTTGTGGCCGGCTGTAAATAACCCGTGCAATTAACGGTTGCGATACATTGCCCGACATTTTTAATTTGGGATAATCAACCGGATAATAGCTCATGTCCATGGGCGATTTATCGAATCCCAGCTGAGCGGCTTTTTCGGCCTGAACAGGCTGAGAAGGGGTAATAGTTACTGTGTTGCTGCCCGATGGCGATTTTTGATCGCAACCGGCCAATATCCACAATACCCATAAAATGCTGCAATATTTTTTAAAATGCCTGGTTTGGTGCATGTGTTTACTTTATAATAGTGATGGGCAAGGTGGTTTTTACATCGTCCCAGGCCATGATTATATTAGCGCCGGAATCGGTTTTGTCGAATACCAGTGTAAAAACCTCAATGGGGTCCTGTTGTTTTTCAACTTTAACATCGGTACGCAATACATCTTTTTTATCATCATATTGAAAAGCGCCCCAAATATCGGTTTCTTTATTAAAGATAACTGTCCATTTATCCTGATAAGGAATGGCATACATGGTGTAGCGGCCTTTTTTGAGGATTGAATTATCAATTTTTACATCTTTATACAACTCAATTTCAGTGGCTTCATTGGCCCCGAGGCGCCAAACTTTGCCATATTCGATCAGTTCGCCAAAAATAGTACGTCCATTTTTTTGGGGCCGGCTATACAATACCCGTGCAACCAGCGGTTCGGTAGCTTTATTCTGAATTTTTAATATGGGAAAGTTGTTCGGGAAATAGCTCATATCCATCGGCGATTTATCGAGCGCCGGTACTTTAAACTGGGCATTGGCTGTTGCAATAAATATCGTTAGGGCAAAAAATGAAATCGCCAGTTGCTTCATCTGAGTATTTTTTGATTTTTTTTAAGACGATAGTAATGATGTAACGCGTTGTATGTTGTTGCTTTATTATTCTAAACGGCAAAAATAAAAGTTAGATACATTCCATACTAAAACTTATTTCAATACGAACGGTGTTTTTGACCAAACAATTCGCCGGCCGGAATGTTTGCAGCAACGTGGTGGCACATGTAAACTAATGTGCGTTGTTTACAATTTTTGTAATGTACTGTAGGCGTACCGCTGCAGGGCGGGAAAGAAATCGGTATAATATTGCTGAAGGCGGTGGTAATTATCTTCAAATAATTTAAAGGCTGTATCGCTGTCGGTTAAATAAGCCGACCGGCGCACCACTCCGGCAAAACTGCGTTCTATACCCAACCGGTTACGGTAATTGTACAGCCAGTTTTGTTGTTTCATATAAGGGTACATAAGCCGGAATGGCTCAGGAAAAACTTCGCGGTAATCTTCGAGGGAGTTATATACCTGCTGCGAAAATTGCGATAATGAGTCATCGGTAAATTGTTGCCAGTCGTTGGCCAGAAAATGATCATAACTCACATCAATAAATGCAGCGCTGTATAACCGGTAATAGGGTTTGAAAATATTTTTGGCTTCGCGGTTAGCGGCATGCTCATCGGTAAATGAATCAATAGCCCGATGCAGCATAATACCTTTGCGAACTTCTTCAGGATAAAGCAATTGCTGCTTACCCTTAACGAAATCGCTGATGAGGTTACCAGCCAGTACGGCCGGCTGATTAAAAGATAAATATGCGTGCGCCAGATAATTCACTAATACTTGTTGTAATTATCAATATAATATTTTACAATGATTTCAGGTAGTAAAAACTGATAAAAAAGTTTGAAAACAGAAATGCTGCCAAACCAGTAAAATAAGGTCAAACTGTATGCCGGTATATTATAATGTTTTGACAGTATGTCAGGTGTAAAACGTTGCGGGGCAGCCTCCTCTTTTCCGGTGCTCTATTTTAACAGTCACTTAAGCCTGTTTTAGGAAATATTTAAGTCTTTGACTGCAACCCTTTACCACACTGCATTTCACGTTATCAAAAACACGGCGGGACAGCAACTTGTTTAACCTGGGTTAACATTGCGCCCCTTTAATCAAAATTTTCGGGAAAAGGGTGTAACCTCTTTTACTTTCGTGTCGACTAATCATTAAAATCACCCGATTAGTAATCATTTAAAAGTAAAGCCATGAAAAAGTTTTTTATTTCTCTTACATTATTTATTAGTGTAATCAGCACAGTTGTTAATGCCGCACCTGTTAATAATATCGATCCCACAATGCCCGCAAAAGGCAGCGAAAAAGTAAGCTCCCGCATTCAATATGCATTTAAAAAAGAATTTGCCGGCGCTGTAGCCCTAAAATGGGAACGGTTCCCTGAAAACATTTATCAGGTGCATTTTATGTATAATAATGAAAGGATGAATGCCTTTTACGACGAGAATGCACAACTGGTGGCCACCGGCAGATTTATCAGCGAGCAATCGTTGCCTTTAATGGTGCAAACCAATATAGCCCGTAAATATGCATCGTATAGTTTTGTGCAGGCTATTGAACTTACACGTAATAGCGAAACAAGTTATTTAATCACATTTGAAAACGAACAATTTAAATTAGAAGTGCTGGCTTATAGCAGCGGCAATACGGAAGTATTTAAAAAAGAAAAAAGAATTCAGTAATTGTCTGTAACATTTTTAATCAAACTGTTACTTATATATCAAAGCCACTTAAAACAGTATAAATATAGCATCATGAAAAACAAAATCATCATTGGCATCTTTTTATTGATCACCGGCAGCGCCTTTGCCAATGGAATCGGAGAAGTGAATGATCATATCATCAATTCATTCAACAAAGAATTTGCCGGCGCACAAAACGTGCAATGGTCTGTAGGAAAAGAATATGCAAAAGTAACATTTACCCTGAACGAACAGGTTGTATATGCGTATTACACGCAGGATGGTTCGCTGGCAGCGGTAACGCGTAACATTGTATCGGCCCAGTTACCTATTAATCTGCTTACAGAAGTAAAGAAAAATTACAATCAATACTGGATTGCCGACTTGTTTGAAATGGCAGCCAATAACGAGAATGTATACTACATAACGCTCGAGAACGCCGATTACAAACTCGTACTAAAATCAATTGGAACCAATGGCTGGGAAGTATTCAAAAAAGAAAAGAAACAAAAAGTATAACTACGGTTTTTCTTATAGTTGGTTTTAGTTGGAAAGTAAAGGCCCCTGATTTTTCGGGGGTCTTTTTTTTGAAGTCTGAAGTCTGAAGTCAGAAGTCAGAAGTCGGAGGTCAGAAGTCGGAAATCTGAAATCGGATTTGAGAAATCTGAGGTATGAGGCCAGGGTTAAGAAGTATGAAGTACGAGTGAAGCAGGGGGTGATGAACTATAGGGTTTTTCTGACTTCTGATCTCTGACTTCCGACTTCGTTTCCCCCTAAAGTTGTGCTTTTGTCAACTGCTCAATTGCCCATTGCCAATTGCCTGCTGTTTCCCTACCTTTGCCGCCACAAAAAAAACTGATCATGAGCAAAGGTCCTGTTTCACAATTTATACAACATCATTACCGGCACTTTAATGCCGCTGCACTGGTTGATGCCGCCAAAGGGTACGAAACCCATTTACTCGAAGGTGGAAAAATGATGGTTACACTGGCCGGCGCCATGAGTACCGCCGAACTGGGTGTTTCGCTGGCCGAAATGATTCGCCAGGATAAAGTACAAATTATCAGCTGCACAGGCGCCAACCTCGAAGAAGATATTATGAACCTGGTGGCTCATGATCACTATAAAAGAATTCCTAATTACCGCGATCTTACCCCGCAGCAGGAGTGGGAGTTGCTTGAGCAGGGCCTGAACCGTGTAACCGATACCTGCATACCCGAAGAAGAAGCGTTTCGCCGTATTCAGCACAATATTGTAAAACTGTGGAAAGATGCCGATGCAAACGGCGAGCGTTATTTTCCGCACGAATTCATGTATAAGCTGCTGCTTAGTAAGGTAATGGAAAAAGATTACCAGATCAATACAAAAGATAGCTGGATGATCGCAGCCGCCGAAAAAAATATACCCATCATTGTTGGCGGCTGGGAAGACAGCACCATGGGTAATATTTTCGCTTCGTATGTTATCAAAAACGAAATGAAGGCAACTACCATGAAAAGTGGTATTGAGTATATGGTTTGGCTGGCCGACTGGTATCGTAAAAACAGCGAAGGAAAAGGAGTAGGATTTTTTCAGATAGGTGGTGGCATTGCCGGTGATTTTCCTATTTGCGTGGTGCCCATGATGTACCAGGATCTTGAATGGCATGATGTGCCTTTCTGGAGCTATTTCTGCCAGATCTCGGATTCTACAACCTCTTACGGCTCCTATTCGGGAGCTGTTCCCAACGAAAAAATTACCTGGGGCAAATTAGATATCAATACGCCCAAATATATTGTTGAAAGTGATGCTACTATTGTAGCACCGCTCATATTTGCCTGGATATTAGGTTGGTAAAAACTCTTAATCGCTTGTTAACGAAGCCCCACGCTGAATCGGCGGGGCTTTTTCATTGTAATTTCGCCCGCTTTAGGCGCAATTACAGCGTATTCATTAATTTGCGCTGCCGTAGGGGATTTAGATTGAGCCGTTTTATTGACAGTTTATACCGGCTATGTGATGATTGTTACCTGAGGTATTATAATTAATTCATTATTTTGGAACTACATTAAGAAAAATGCAACGATTACGATCCTTTATTCTAAAAGGGTTGAATCATCGTTTTGGAATAATTCTTTTACTGGTATTCATCAATGTTGGAATATCGTTCGTTACAAGGCTGGGTTTGTTGTTGTATACGGGTAAAGGTTTTGACTATTCGGTGCTCAACCTGCTGGGGGTTTTTGGTATAGGTTTGATATATGATCTGGCCGTTACTTCATATATAGTAACTCCTTTTGTGCTGCATCTTTGGCTTCAAAACGAAAAAAGCTACTTACCCAAACAGCGAAAATGGGTGATTGCATTGTATGCAGGCCTGATGCTGTTCTTCGCCTTTTCACAAATTGTTCCTTCGGAATATAATGCCCTTTTACATTGGGGTGTAGTAGCCTTGTTTGGTCTGCGGTTGCTGATTTATATTTTGCTCGCTAAAAAAGGACCGGCATTCAGGGAAAAATGGAGAAAATACGTGCTGTATGCCGATTTTTTTCTGATTACTTTTTTACTGTTGTTTAATGCCATCAGCGAATATTTTTTCTGGAACGAATTTTCGACCCGCTATAATTTTATTGCGGTTGATTACCTGATTTATACAACCGAAGTATTGGGAAATATTCAGGAGTCGTATCCTGTTGGATGGATCGTTGCGGGCGTATTGATAGCTTCTTTGGCTGTTGTATGGCTTATCAGAAAAAGCATCAACCGGTCGATGCAATATAAAATGAGCTTTGCCCACCGTACGGTTACAGCCCTGGTACTATTGATTTTCCCCGTTATTACCTTTTTGTTTGTAACCAATAAATGGAAAAAGTTTAGCACCAATGCCTACGCCAATGAGCTGGCGGCAAACGGACTGTTTGAATTTGGCACTGCCTTTAACAATAACGAACTCGACTTTTATAAGTTTTATAAAACATTGCCCGACCAGGAAGCCTTTAGCATTATGCGAAAAGAACTGGCGCAACCGAATACGCATTTTGTTAGCAACGATCCGTACTCAATTGAACGTGACATTAATTACAATCAGCCTGAGCACAAAATGAATGTGGTGCTGATAAGTGTTGAAAGTTTCAGCGCTGATTTTATGAAAGCATTCGGAAGCGATAAAAACATAACGCCATTTCTGGATAGCTTAGCCGAAAAAAGCATTTTGTTCACCAACCTGTATGCCAGCGGAACCAGAACCGTGCGCGGGTTAGAAGCCCTGTCGTTATCGATACCGCCTACACCGGGGCAAAGTGTTGTAAAAAGACCGCGCAACGAAAATATGTTCTCTTTGGGCAGCGTATTTAAATCGAAAGGCTATATTTCGCAATACCTGTATGGCGGTTATGGTTATTTCGATAACATGAATACCTTTTTTTCGGGTAACCATTACGAGGTAATCGACCGCAATGCGTTGCGTCCCGACCAGATTCATTATGCCAATATATGGGGCGTGGCCGACGAAGATCTTTTTACGTTAACACTGCAAAAGCTCGATGAAAATTATAAAGCGCAGAAACCATTTTTTGCGCAGGTTATGACGGTATCGAACCACCGCCCGTTTACCTATCCCGAAGGCCGGATTGATATTCCACCATCGAGGCAGGCCCGGGAAGGCGCCGTAAAGTATACCGATTATGCCATTGGAAAATTCATTAACGAAGCTTCGAAAAAGCCGTGGTTCAATAATACCGTGTTTGTAATAGTGGCCGATCATTGCGCCGGCAGCGCCGGTAGCGTTGAATTGCCGGTTACCGGTTACCATATTCCCATGCTCATATACAGCCCGGCTAACCTGCCACCACAAAAATTCGATCGCCTTACGGCTCAGATCGATATAGCTCCCACCATTTTAGGCATTTTAAAATTCAATTACCGGTCGAAGTTTTTCGGGCAGGATATGTTTTCATTGCCGACCGGTCAGGAAAGGGCCTTTATCAGCACTTATCAGGGGCTGGGGTACCTGCGCAATGGTGAGCTGGTGATTCAATCGCCCATACAGCAGGTTGAACAGTTTAAGCCCGATTTTTTAACCGGCAAAGCCCAAAAACAACCACTGACCGACAGCCTCGTTAAGCAGGCCATTGCCTACTATCAAAGCGCCAGCTGGCTGCTGCGGAATAACAAGTATCAAATGGATTAGCGTTAGAAGAAGGCGATTTAAAGTATTAATTCAGTCATTTTAAATCTTAAATCGCCGGTTTAAATCTTTAAACGATGGCTTAATTCTTCAAATGAGCGATTTCGAGGATCAAATCGTTGATTTAAATCTTCAATAAAGCCATTTAAACCTTCAATTCAGCAATTTTAAATCTTAATTGGCCGATTTAAATCTTTAAACGATGTTTTAAATCTTCAATCTGGCGATTTAAATCATTAAATCACCGATTTAAAACTTAATTCAGTGATTTAATTCTTCAATTGGCTGATTTAATCCTTCAAACGATGATTCAATTCTTCAAAAGACCCATTTCAAGGATCAAAATCGTCGATTTAAAGAATTTTGCCCTCATTTAATTCCTCAGAGCCATCGCTTAATTCTTCGATACGATAATGAAATTTCTCTAAGCCGGGTTTTTGAACGTTTTCAGGGCCTGGTTAACCCGCTGACTGATTTGTCTATTAATAAAACGGCCCCGCATACATGCAGGGCCGTTTTATTAATTTGTTTTATTAAATCGCTTACGCTTTTTTGGTAGTGTCCATCTTGTGGTGGTGGTCTTTCATATCACCTTTTTTGTTGGGGTGATCTTCAAGTTTTTCCTTGTGGTCTTTGCCATCTTTGTGGTCTTCTTTCTTGTCTTTGTGATCTTCGGGCTTGTCTTTCATGTTTTCCTTATGATCAAATTTTTCATCCTTTTTGCCTTCCTTCTTTTCCTTGTGCTCGAATTTGCCATCTTTTTTGTCTTTCAGATCTTCCTTCTTTTCTAATTTGTCATCTTTCTTGTCGTCCTTTTTGTCTTTCAGATTTTCCTTGTGCTCAAATTTTCCGTCCTTTTTGTCGTGGCGGTTTTCTTTCTTGTCGAACTTGTTTTCTTTTTTCTCAGTGGCATTGTTGTTGGCGTTCGCATCCTGCGCGGTGGCATTCTGAGAAAAAGCAATTGCCAGGGTAAAAATAGCGCCGAAAAGGGTCGTTTTCAGTAAACGGTCATTTCTCATAAAAAAGGATTTTTTTAGAAGTTTATAAACGGTTTGTGATTCCAATTTCTTGTATAATCACTTAATTAATAACAAATTATTTATAAAAATATATTTTAAAACACCGAACAGGTTGCAATAAAACGGGCGGCAATATCACTAAAATGAGTGGCTATAATGCATCACCACGACCTATAATCGCCGAAACGAATACACAAATCGTTAAGTCTGCCATCAAAATCGATAGAATGAAGTGCAACCCTTGGGCTTTTCGCCATGAAACATACCGGAAATTCCGAATTTTTTAGCTTCAGATTGTTGACCGTGACGATAATTTCTGGTTAAAACTTCCGTATGCGGGTACCTGTCAGTAACACCCGGCAACAATCGAAAACCCGCTTTTGTGTAATAACGATCAGTATCGGGGAGAGGTGCCGATAATTCCAGGTTTCTGACTTCTGTATAAACACAAACTATCAGATTCCGACTTCTGACTTCCGACCTCCGACTCGGCTTTCCTACATGCAGGCAATCTTATTAACCCGCAGCTGGTGGCGGCCACCTTCAAAAGCGGTGCTCATAAAAATTTCGATCATTTGTTTGGCGTAATCCAGCGAAACAAAACGGGCGGGTATGCAAATGATGTTGGCATCGTTATGCAAACGAATCAACCGGGCCACTTCCAGTTCAAATGCCAGGCCGGCGCGTATGCCCTGGTGTTTATTGGCCGTGATGCAAACGCCATTGGCGCTGCCGCATAACAATATACCAAAAGAAGCAATGCCATCTTCGACCGAGCTGGCTACGGGGTGGGCATAATCGGGGTAGTCGACCGATTTGTTTTGATCAACACCTTTATCGTTGAGTGTAAATCCTTTTTCGGTTAACCATTGTACAATAGCTGCTTTGTATTCAAAACCGGCATGGTCGCTGCCAATGGCTATTGGTTTTGAAGTATCGAATATCGTAGACATATTGTTGTTTTTTTGTCGTGAATGGTGAATGGTCAATGGTGAATGGCAACCCGTATTTCAATCATTCACGTGTTAACTCGTAAACCTGTAAACTTGTCAACTTATCAACTAATCAACTAATCAACCTGATCTCTCTTAAATACCCTTTTCGACACATTGATACTTAATTCATATAAAAATGCCAGTGGTAAAAACACGATCATCTGGCTGGTCCAGTCTTGCGAAGGCGTAATAACAGCAGCAATAACAAGAATCACTACGTAGGCATATTTGCGATAGGTTCTCAGAAACTGCGGTGTAATTAAACCTATTTTGGTTAGTACGAACGATAGTGCGGGCATTTCAAAAGCAATACCGCAACCGAGGATAATGTTTACGAGGTTATCGATATAATCGTCGAGAGCGGGCTTGTATTCATAATAACCCCTTTTGCCCAGTGTAAAATTGGCGAGAAAATTAAAAGTAAACGGACTTAAAATAAAATATCCGAAGGCAGCGCCGAGAAAGAACAGGAATGAAACCCAGAAGATGGCATTGCTCGAATATTTCAATTCTTTGGGCGACAGCGCCGGTTTAACAAACTTCCAGAACTCCCAGAAAATATAGGGAAAGGCGGCAATAAATCCGCCCGTGATACCAATTTGTATGGCTGCCATAAAAGGCCCGCTAACCGTCATTCCCAGTAACTTATAACCCGGAGGGATGGGTGGCAGGCAAAGGGCATCGCCTATATGCAAATAATGACTGAAGTTGCAAAGCGCCCTGTACGAAATAAAGTCGTTCCTGATGGGGCCCATGATGATGGCATCGTATACCCAATCGATATTAATGAATATGGCAATGGCCATTATCAAAATAGCTAAAATCGAACGGATAATATGTCCACGCAATGCTTCGAGATGATCAATAAAGGTCATCTCTTCCGAATCATTGTTTCTTTTATTAAAAAAAGGAATCGCCATTCAACAGGTTCCGGTATTAATTAAAAAGGGTTTTGTTCTTTCTTATTGTTTTTATCGCCAGTTATCACTTGCTTCCTGATCTTTTTTGAATACCCTTTTTGAAACGATAACACTCAGTTCGTACAAAAAGCACAACGGCAAAAACACGATCATCTGACTTGTCCAGTCGGGCGAAGGTGTAATAATAGCCGCCACTACCAATATAACAACATAGGCATATTTACGATAGGTAGATAAAAAACGTGGGGTTATCAACCCTATTTTTGTTAATACATACGATAAAATAGGCAGTTCAAATGCAATGCCGCAGCCGATCACTATATCAACGAGGTTATCGATATAATCGCTCAGTGCCGGTTTGTATTCATAATAACCCGCTTTTCCCAATGTAAAATTGGCCAGAAAATTAAAGGTAAAAGGCCCCAGCACAAAATAGCCGAAGGCGGCGCCTATAAAAAAGAAAATCGACACCCAAAAAATAGCGCCCTGGGAGTATTTTAATTCTTTGGGCGATAAGGCGGGTTTTATAAACTTCCAGAATTCCCAGAATATGAAAGGGAAAGCTGCAATGAAACCGCCAATAAGGCCAATTTGAATGGCCGACATAAACGGCCCGCTCACTGTATTACCCAGTAATTTATAATTGGCTGGTATGGGCGGCATGCACAACGAGTTGCCTAAATGCAGCATGTTGCTCAGGCCGCACAATCCCCTGTACGAAACAAAATCGTTACGTACGGGCCCCATAATGATGGTATCGTATACCCAGTCGATATTTATAAAAATAACAATGGCAGCTATTAAAATGGCCAGCACCGAACGCACAATGTGCCACCGTAACTCCTCGAGATGATCTACAAAGGTCATCTCGCTGTCATTGCTCCTTCTTTCAAAAAAGGTTAACGCCATAGGATCGCCAAAAAATCTGAATAATGAATAAAGCGGGGCAAATTTAAGGCTATTCGGGCTGGTATGAACATAAAGCTTGTTAAGCGTAGGAAAACAGGTGGCAATTGGCCTGTTCCCGGTTTCAGGTTACAAGTTGCAAGGTTCAGGTGGCTAAATCAAAAGAGAGCTGGCAATAACTGAAGTCCCTGAAATCTGAAACTTGTAACCTGTAACTATTTGAGAATCTTCAGCCTCACCATTTCAATGCGGGTGTCGCTTACGTTCAGCACCTCAAATTCATAATTCCCGATAATAATGCGTTCTTTTAAACGGGGAATGGTTTCGTGCTGGTGTATGATAAATCCCGACAGTGTTTCGGAGTCGTTTTCGGGAAATTCGAGTTTGTATTTTTCAATAAGGTAATCAAGTTCGAGCCGGCCCGATAAAATGTATTCATCTTCTGAAATCATTTTTTCTTCAAACTCCTCAATATCATACTCGTCTTTTATTTCACCAAAGATCTCTTCGAGCAGGTCTTCCATGGTAACAACACCGGCAGTGCCACCAAATTCATCAACTACCCAGGCAATGCTTTTGCGGTCTTTGGTTAATTTATTGATGAGGTCGGTGGCGCTCATACTTTCGGGTATGGCGGGAATAGGCAGTAAAATTTCCTTAATCAAATCGGGTTGTTTGAACAGGTCGAGCTGGTGAATGTATCCTATAATATGATCGATATTGCCTACATAAACGATCAGCTTGCTTAACCGGGTTGAAATAAATTTTTTGCGGGCTTCTTCTACTGAAGTGTTCAGCTCAATGGCTTCAATTTCTTTACGGGGAACCAGGCATTCGCGCACTTTTATTTTGGGTAACGACAGTGCATTTTCGAACAGCTCGGTGTTCATATCGGTGCTGTCGCTGTTATATTCGTTGGTTTGCTGAAAAAAATGATCGAGGTCGCTGCGCGAAAAAGGCTCTTTTCTTTTATCGATGCGCATGTCGAAAATTACATTCAGAATAAAGATCGACAGCTTTACAAATGCGGCGGCTATCCAGTAAAATAACTGGTCGAATAAACCCAGCAGCCCTACCCGGGCCGAAAAGGAGAGCAGTGAATCGCTTTTTGCTTTAAATATGGCTTTGGGAATGCATTCTGCGAATAAAATAATCACCAGCCACGATACCAGTATTTCAAATAACAACCGCATGGGGGTGATAAATGATTTGGCCGATATATCGAGCTTATCCCAGTTGAAAACTTCGTTCCAGAATACCGACCCCAGCAATACCACCACTACCAGAAAAAAGCTGAAGCCTACTACATTGGTGCCTATAAAACGCGAGGGGTTATCGAACAGGTTAGATAGTAAAATGCCGCTGGTGGCGCCCTGTTTCTTTTTTAATTCAATATTCAGCCGGTTGGCCGAAGTGAAAGCCACCTCAATCCCTGCAAAATAGGCAATCAGCACAAATGCCACGCCTATAGCAATGCCTATAATAGTTATAAAACTCATAGTTCGGCAACGAAATTATAAAAAAAGCAGTAGAATCAAGCTCCCGGGTGGTAATTGCATGCAGGAAGGCCCTGCTCCCGGGTGAAACGAAGTGTGAAGTAAGAAGTCGGAAGTCAGAAGAACCTGTGTATTCGTTACTCTTTGTTCCCCTTAATTTATACTTTCTATTTCTTACTTGCTGCTCGCCTCCCTGATTCCGAAAATAGCACAGGGTGAGCCTATCCCGAAAGAGAGACTCACCCTGCGCTATTTCTGACATCAGACATCAGATTTCCGACTTCAGCTTTCGAGAAACTGCTGAACCACCTCTTTGGCGATTTCACAGGCGTGTTTGAGGTCGTCGTTCAGGATGATCTTATGAAAATGATGTTTTAAAGAAATTTCGTATGAAGCCTTGTTTACCCGTGCCTGCAGCGTTTCTTCTGTTTCGGTACCACGGGAGCTAAGGCGGTTTTTTAATTCTTCAATCGAAGGTGGTTCAATAAAGATCGACAGGGTAGTATCAGGTAACTGTTGCTGCACATGGATGGCGCCTTTTACATCAATATCTAATACCGGTACCTGGTGGTTGTTCCAGATTCGATCGAGTTCAGATTTTAAAGTGCCGTAATAGTTGCCTTTATATACCATTTCCCATTCAACAAACTCATTATGCTGTATTTTTCTGTTGAAGTCGTCGACGGTCATGAAATAATAATCTACCCCATTTTTTTCGGTTGACCTACAGTTGCGGGTGGCCGCAGAAACTGAAAAGGCCAGCTGCGGAAATTCTTTTAATAAAAAATGGGTAATAGAGGTTTTTCCGGCCCCTGAAGGAGCTGTTATGATAATGATTTTGTTGTTGGGTTGAAAAGCCATTTATTGGTTTGTGGTTTGTTTAAAAGTTACAGGTTACAGGTTTCATGTTACCAGTTACCTGTTACCGGTTACCGGTATCCGGTAACTGGTAACCAGTATCCGGTACCCGGTAACAATTTCATTACACCCGTTTGATGTCGGCTCCGAGCTGCTGCAATCGTTTATCGATATACTGATAGCCGCGATCGATTTGCTCGATATTCTGAATAACACTTTTCCCTTCGGCACTAAGGGCCGCAATTAATAACGATACCCCGGCGCGTATATCAGGGCTGGTCATTTGAATGCCGCGCAGCTTTTGCTCGCGGGCCAGGCCTATAACCGCGGCACGATGAGGATCGCATAAAATGATCTGGGCGCCCATGTCGAGCAGTTTATCTACAAAGAACAAACGGCTTTCGAACATTTTTTGATGTATCAGCACACTGCCGCGCGCCTGTGTGGCCACTACCAGCACAATGCTCAGCAGATCGGGCGTAAATCCCGGCCATGGATGATCGTAAATGGTAAGCACTGATCCGTCGAGAAAGGTTTGTATTTCGTATACGTCCTGGGCCGGCACATGAATATCGTCGCCTTTAAAATTTAGCTGAATGCCCAGTTGCCTGAATTTATCGGGAATGATGCCCAAATGTTCAATACCTGCATTTTTGATGGTGATATCGCTTTGGGTCATAGCCGCCAGGCCAATAAACGAACCGATCTCGATCATATCGGGCAACATACGGTGTTCGGTGCCGCCCAGATAATTTACTCCTTCAATGGTTAACAGGTTGCTTCCGATGCCGCTTATTTTGGCGCCCATGCGATTGAGCATTTTGCACAACTGTTGTATATAAGGTTCGCAGGCTGCATTGTAAATGGTAGTAATGCCTTTGGCCATAACGGCAGCCATAATAATATTGGCGGTACCGGTTACCGAAGGTTCATCGAGCATCATGTACGTGCCTTTCAGGTTGGGCGCCTGCAATTGAAAAAATCCATCCTCGGGCAGATAATGAAACGAAGCGCCGAGTTTTTCAAAACCAATAATATGCGTATCGAGCCTGCGGCGGCCGATTTTATCGCCACCGGGCTTTGGAATAAATGCTTTTTTGAAACGCGCCAGCATGGGGCCTGCCAGCATAACAGAACCGCGTAAACGACCACTTTTTTGTTTATAGTCGTCGCTGCGCAGGTAATCGATATTTACGTCATCGGCCTGAAAAATGCAGGTATCGCGTTGCGGGCGATCGACCTTCACATTCATTTCGGCCAGCAGTTCGATCAACAGATTTACATCAAGTATATCGGGAATATTGCTGATGGTAATTTTTTCGGGTGTTAACAGCACGGCGCTGATAATTTGCAGGGCTTCGTTTTTTGCGCCCTGCGGAATGATTTCGCCGCTTAATTTTTTACCGCCAATGACTTCAAATGAATTCATAGTTTCTTTTCGCTGGTTTTGTGCCGGTTATTTGACTTATGGAATTATAAAGGTGCAAATATAAAACCCCGACAATAGTAATTACTGTCGGGGTTTTTTATTTATTAATTATTCTTTAGCCAAAAGGCTTAATTCGTAAGATTTCTCCAGGTGCCTTGTGCCCTGGATCTTGTGCCTTGGACCTTTTATTTATATCTCTTCTTAAACTTGCCGCCCCGGTCGTTACGGTTATCACGGCCACCGCCGCCATCGCGGTTATCGCGGCCGCGCGACTGGAATTTGCCGCCGCCGCCACGTTTGTTGCGGTAATCGCCGTAGCCGCCACGATCACGATCGCGGTCGCGGTTGTCGCTGGGGCGATGCTGGCGCACATAAGGCGTATTGGTAAATGTTAACTGGCCATCGGTAATATTGGTCAACTCGCCCTGAATGGCATCGTCGTGCACGGTTTCTTTATGCCAGTTGTTATAAGCCAGTTTCATGTAGTAGGCAATTGCATTGGCAAAGCCTTGGCGTTTTTCGGGACCATCTTCTTTCAACGCTTTATTAATCACCAGCTCAAGGTTTTTACCCAGATGCGAAAATTTGGGATACCGCTTGGGATAGGGAAGCGGTTGTGGTTTTGATTTTAACGTTTCGCGTGTAGGAATGGGGTAAGGCGATTCCACAGCGAGTTTAAAATCGGAGATCAGGAACAGGTGATCCCATAATTTATGACGAAAGTCTTCAACATTTTTTAAGTGGGGGTTCAAAAAACCCATTAATTCAATCACCGCATAGGCATTACGCTGGCGAATTTCCTCATCCTCGAGGGTCAGCAGGTATTCAATCATTTTTTGAATATGCCGGCCGTACTCACGCATCACCAGATGATTTCTGGTGGTATTGTATTCCATGTCTTGTATACTCATTCTTATAAATGTAAGGTAAACAAAAATAAGGCGATATTTTGAGAATAAGGGATTTTGGGATTTTTAGATTTGCAAAAAGCATAGTCTGTTGAAAGAAGAAGAAATTCCTAAATCACAAAATCGCAAAATCAGCAATCAAAAAATTCGGTGTACTTTTGCGGTGCAAAATGCAAAAAACTGATAATCAAAGACAATGAGGCAATCTACTATAACTATTGAGGTAGCGCTTGATGAAAAAAATATTCCTGATCAAATATTATGGAAAGCCACCGACAGTACCGCCGACGCAGCCCAGAAGGCAAAGGCCATGATGCTGTCGTTTTGGGATGGCGCCGATAAATCGGCCCTGCGCATGGACCTTTGGACCAAAGAAATGATGGTGGATGAAATGGCTGATTTTTATTATCAAACCATAATGACCATGGCCGATAGTTTTGACCGGGCCACCCATCAGCCGGAACTGGTAAATATGATGAAAGAGTTTGCGAAGGATTTTTATGCCCGTTTTCGTGATACACAGTTGAAAGACAATAAATTATAATTCCAAATAGCCTCTGTATGAGTTTAGAACAAAAGATCATGGCCGAGCTGAAAACAGCAATGCTGGCCAAAGATGAAAAAACGGTGCGTAGTTTGCGTGCCATTAAAGCAGCTATAATTCTGGCTAAAACATCAGAGGGCGCCGGTGGCGAGATTAAGGAGGAAGATGAAATAAAGCTGTTGCAAAAACTGGTTAAGCAGCGCAAAGATTCGCTGGAAATTTACCAGCAGCAGAACCGGGCCGATCTGGCAGGGAAAGAACAGGAAGAAATTGAGGTGATTGAAAAGTTTTTGCCTAAACAATTAAGTGCCGAAGAGCTGAAAGGTATTATAGCAGCCATTATTACCCAAACCGGTGCCTCATCGCCGGCCGATATGGGAAAAGTGATGGGGGTGGCTTCCAAACAACTGGCCGGCCAGGCCGATGGTAAGGCTATTAGTGCGGTGGTGAAGGAGTTGCTGGCGAAATAAGCCCGATATTCGGAAGTCAGATGTCAGAAATCGGAAGTCAGAAGTTGGATGTCGGGAGTCAGAAGTTGGAAATCACGGGTAGAAAATAAGACAGGGAATAATAGATCCGCGGTCTGTTTCTGACTTCGGACCTCAGACTTCGATTCATAAGATGTTCATAGATATATTAGTTATACTATTTCTGGTTATGGCCGTTATCAAAGGATTGCGGCGTGGACTTATTGTTGCAATATTTTCGATTTTTGCGTTTATTGCAGGTATTGCAGCGGCTATGAAGTTATCGGTAGTAGTAGCAGGATATTTGAAAGATTCCGTTAATGTATCTGCGAAATGGCTGCCGTTTATTTCATTTGCGCTTGTTTTTATTGGAGTGGTGTTGCTGGTACGATGGGCAGCCGCTTTACTGGAACAAACCGTTGAAGCGGCCATGCTGGGCTGGGCAAACAAAATAGCAGGGGTGGTGCTATACATTATTTTGTATATGTTTACACTGAGCGTACTGTTATTTTTCGTACAACAGGTAAAGCTCATCAGCGATGAAACCCTTGCCCGGTCGGTTACCTGGAAATGGATTCAGCCACTGGGACCCTGGGTAATTGACGGTTTGGGGAAGCTGATACCCGTGTTTAAGAACATGTTTTCTGAACTGAGTAACTTTTTCGCCGGGTTGGTCACACCTGCAACTACCTGAAACTATGCATAATATATAGTTACCTGTAATAACCGGCAAATAAAAAATGTACAAAAATCAGTAGCTTACATTAAAATTGTATGTTGAAAACTGCAAGGCTTGTGCTATTTGCAGTAAAACGTTTATTTTAGCGATTAATTGACTGACTTGAACAGACATAGCTGATGATGAATTACACGATCAAACAGGTGGATAAATTCAAGTTTATTGAAGAAGGCGAAGGCGAGCCGCTCATATTATTGCATGGGCTATTCGGCACGTTGAGCAACTTTGATAGTTTGATTGACTATTTCCGGCACCATAATAAAGTAGTGGTGCCCATGCTTCCTTTGCTTGAAATGGATTTGTTACACACATCAGTAGGGGGGTTACAGAAGTTTGTGCATAAGTTTATTGAATTTTTCGATTTGCAAAATGTACACCTGCTGGGAAATTCTTTAGGCGGCCACGTAGCCATTTTACATGTTTTGAAAAATCCCGAGCGCATAAAATCGCTTATTTTAACCGGCAGTTCGGGTTTATTCGAAAATGGCATGGGCGACACCTATCCCAAGCGGGGCGATTATGATTATATTAAAAAGAAAACGGAATTAACCTTTTACGACCCAAAAATTGCCGACAAAGAGTTGGTAGATGAAGTGTACGAAACAGTTAATAACCGTTTAAAAGCCATAAAAATAATTGCGCTGGCAAAGAGTGCCATCAGAAATAATCTGGGCGAAGAACTCAATCAAATCAAACAACCCACGTTATTAATATGGGGAAATAATGACGCCATTACCCCACCGTTTGTAGGCAGAGAATTTCAACGATTGATTCCCAATAGCGAACTGCATTTTATCGACAAATGCGGCCATGCACCAATGATGGAAGTGCCCGAGGAATTCAACCGTATTCTCCATAAATTTTTGACAAAATTAAATGAGCCTGCAGCGGTAGCCTGACTGCTATCGTCTAAATGATTATATTTGGTTAAGGGTAACACCTATTGCTAATCAAGGTTACTACCTATCGGTTAAATTTTTACGGTTTCGGTTTTGCCGCAAACCTGTTACAAGTTTTATACGTACATACACTATATATATAAGCAGAACAAAACTCTGATCAGTGCTAAACAAAGATCTCATATCAGCCACTATTCCCACACTCAATTTGAGTGACTCGGTGATTCAGGCGCTGGACCTGATGTCGGAGTTTCATGTAATGCAGCTACCCGTAGTAGCCGGTGATAAATACCTGGGCCTTGTTTTTGAAGACGACCTGATGAATAACGACGAACGGGCCACCCTCCAATCTTTAGATACTCACCTTTCGAAAGTTGCTGTACACGCCAACACGCACTTCATTGAGGCGGTACAAATTTTGAATGATTATAATTTGTCTCTCGTACCGGTTGTGGACAAGGAAAGTGAATTTTTAGGTTCCATTGCTGCGATCGACCTGTTAAAAGAATTGGGTAAAACCACCGGAGCCAGCGAACCCGGCGGGTTAATTGTGCTTGAAATGGAACAACGTAATTTTTCGTTTTCCGAACTCAGCAAACTGGTAGAAACCAATGATGCCCAAATCACGCAGTTAAACAGTTATTGGGATAATAACACGAGTTCTTTTTTTGTAGCGATAAAAATCAATAAATTCGAGATTTCTGATATTGTTGCTACGTTTCAGAGATATGAATATAATGTGAAATATTATTTTGGCGAGGAACTATACGAAAATGAACTGCGGAACAATTATGATCATTTGATGAATTATCTGAATATTTAGCACCAACATAAGAATCGAGCCAGCTTTTTTAAAACCAAAAACATAAGCAACTGCTTGCCGGGCATGTGAATGGGAAAGAAAGTTTATTGCATAATAGCAAAATTGTTGTGTTGCGTGGCTTTGGTGCATGCACAACCCTCACCCGTGGATTCATCACAGGCATTGTATGCTGCTGCAGGTAATAGTAACAACTATTCCACTCCTTTTGTTGTAGGCGATATAATAATTGAAGGAAATAAAAGAACAAAGCCCTACATCATCGAACGCGAGCTCCCTTTTAAAACCGGCGACTCAATTTATTTACCCGAACTGGTGAAAGCCTTCGAAATATCGCGTCAGCAACTTATTAATACCAGTTTATTCGTTGATGTGGTAATAGCCTTAAAATCGTTTCGTGGTTACCAGGTCGATATTCTTATACAGGTAAAAGAACGCTGGTATGTTTTTCCCATCCCATACCTGAAACCGGTTGACCGCAACCTGAACGAATGGGCCAAACAGGGATACGGCGTAGATCGGGTAAACTATGGTTTTAAATTTACCTATAACAATTTTACCGGGCGCAACGATAAACTAAAAATATGGCTGATCACCGGCTATACGCAGCAGATACAATTTCAGTACGACCAGCCCTATGCCGATAAATCGCTTAAACATGGCTACCGGCTTGGTTTTTCCTATTCATATAACCGCGAAATCAACTTTGCCACCATCGACAACCAGCAACGGTTTGTTGATTCTTTAAAGGATGGCATCAGGCAATGGTCGGGCCATATTGATTATACTTACCGGCCCGGGTTACGTACCGTTCATGCCGTATCGTTAACGTATACACACCAGGAAGTTGACCCCCGCATAAACGAAATAAATCCCAAATATTACGGGTCGTATCGCAACGCGGTCAGTTACCCCGAATTAGCATACTCCATTAATTATGTAAACGTCGATTATAAGCCCTTTCCGTTAACCGGCTGGCTGGCCGATGGAGGTGTTTTAAAAAGAGGCATCGACAAAGAAATGAACATGTGGCAATTTAACGGAAGGGTAACAAAGGGCTGGCAATTGAGTAAAAAGAATTTCTTCAGCTCGCAGGCCGCCGTGATATTGCGGTATCCGTTAGACCAGCCATATATCAATCAACGCATGTTCGGCTATGGCGATATGTACCTGCGCGGGCTCGAAAATTATGTAATTGACGGAAGCACCGGATTCTTAACACGGCAAACTTACCGCCGCGAATTGTTCCGTTTCAGCATTCCTACCTATATAAAATCACAATCACACGACCGCATTCCTTTTCGCATATATGCCCACTTATTTGGCGACGCCGGCTATGCCTGCAATAAAACTTTTACCGCCAATTCGCTTACCAACACTATGTTATATACCTACGGTGTTGGCCTCGACATCGTTACCTTCTATGATTTCAATTTGCGCATCGACTACAGCATTAACCAATTAGGTCAAAAGGGATTATTTTTACACATCAAGAGCGATTTTTAACAGACGAAGACAGGAAAATTCTATCAACCGCATTGTATGAAGGTAGCTATTTATAGCCGGGTTATTGATGATTACGACCAGTATGACAAGGTTCAGCAATTGTTAAACGAGTTGGATAAAGAAAATATTCAGCCGGTTATTTATCAGCCTTTTTTTGAAATGATTCAGGCGTCGGTACGCTTACCGGCAAAAACAACGGTTTTTTCCGATTCCCGCGATTTAACCGAAGCCATCGATTTTGTAATCAGTTTGGGTGGCGATGGTACTTTACTCGACACCGTGACTCTGGTACGCGATAAAAATATTCCAATTCTGGGTATCAACTTCGGCCGGCTGGGTTTTTTGGCCAGCATTGGCAGTAAAGAATTGCACATTGCGGTACAATCGCTGGTCAAACGCACAATACTAATCGATAAGCGTTCGTTAATTCACCTGGATGCGAGTAAGCCATTATTTGGCGATGTTCCATACGGTTTAAATGAATTTGCCATTCATAAAACCGACACATCACCCATGATAAAAATTCATACGTACCTGAATGGTGAATTTTTAAATACATACTGGGCTGATGGCGTGATTGTAGCAACGCCTACCGGTTCAACCGGCTATTCGCTTAGCTGTAATGGCCCGGTGGTTTTTCCCGAATCTTCAAGTTTTGTAATTACCCCCGTAGCCCCGCATAATCTGAATGTGAGGCCAATAGTAGTGCCTGATGATAATATAATATCCTTTGAAATTGAAGGCCGAACCGATCATTTCATTTGCGCCCTCGACTCGCGTAAAGAGCTTGTTGATAAAAAAGTGCAACTGGCAGTTCGCCGAGAATCCTTTACCCTAAGCCTTGTACGGTTAAATGAAAATAATTTTTTACAAACCCTGCGTAACAAATTATCGTGGGGACTCGACACAAGAAATTAACTGTTCAGGTAAAAATTAAATTCCCGGCAATCCGGTTCTTAATATTAAATTGCGAATTATGAAGAAATTGGTTGTAACAGCACTTTTGTTTTTTTCCGTTATATGTGCGCAAGAGGTTACTGCCCAATATCAAAGTATTGTACAGCAGGGTGAGTTTGGAATATCGGTGGGTGGTGCTCATTATTTTGGCGACCTTAACACCAGGGCTAAATTAAACAGGCCCAAACCAGCTTTTGGCCTGTTTTTCCGCAAACAGTTTGGCAATTATACCGCCTTACGGGTAGCTGCCCATTATGCCCGCTTAGGCTATTCGGATGTATATAATACCCAAAACGAATACCAGAAAAGGCGTAACCTCAGCTTCAACTCAAATGTGTTTGAGCTTACCCTTCAGGGCGATTTTAACTTTTTTAAATTCGTTCCGGCCGATCCGGCTTATGCTTTTACCCCTTATATAACCATCGGAGCAGGTGTTTTCAGCTATGATCCGTATGCCTATCTGAACGGACAAAAATACTTCCTTCGTCCCCTCGGTACCGAAGGACAGGGCACAGCTGCCTACCCCGATCGCAAACCCTATAACACTATGGCTGTTTGCTTTCCTATAGGCGTAGGTGTTAAATATGCCCTGAACGATCGCATAAACCTCGGTTTTGAAGTAGTTTACCGCTATACCACTACCGATTACCTCGACGACGTTAGTAAAACCTATGTGGGCGCCGACAAATTCCCGAATCTGCCCGACGGATCGCCTTCTGCCGCCCAGTTGCTGCAGGACCGCTCGTACGAAACCGGCGATGTTATTGGTATAGAAGGCCGCCAGCGCGGTTATTCGAAACAAAAAGATGCCTACGTACTGGCCGAATTTACTTTATCATTTAATCTTACTTCATATCGCTGTCCAACAGCCTATTAGTTTGTGGTTTTTAGTTTGAGGTTTGTGGTTTCAGGTGCGACGCTGCATGCACCTGTTAAGTTTCTTTATGATTAGCAATCAATTATTTATGTGAGCTTAAAAGACCCGCTAAATGACAATTGGTTAACCTGTTTGCTATGAGGGAATTTAACAACAAACTACAAACCACAAACCATAAACTTATCGTACCTTTGTGCCCTTCAAAAAAAGGGTATGCAAAGCCTCAAGGAGCAAATTAACCTTCAACGACTTCCTCGCCATATAGCAATTATTATGGACGGGAATGGCCGGTGGGCTAAAGAAAAAGGCCAGGACCGCCTCTATGGCCATTTTCATGGCGTTGAAAGCGTGCGCAATATTGTAGAAGGCTGTGCCGAACTGGGCATCGAATACCTGACCCTGTACGCATTTTCAACCGAAAACTGGGACCGCCCCCAGTACGAAGTAACCGGCCTTATTGAACTGCTGGTTGAAACCATTCGCAAGGAAACAGAAACCCTCAATAAGAACAATATTAAGCTGCATGTTATCGGCGACGTAAAAATGTTGCCCGAATACGCCCGGAAAGAATTGAACGAATCGCTGCAGATTACCAGTACCAATACAGGTTTGAACCTTGTGATGGCATTGAGCTACAGCAGCCGTTGGGAACTGGTACAGGCTGTGCAGCATATAGCCGAAGACGTAAAAGCCGGTAAAATTGATCCCGCTGCCATAACACAAAACACCCTGCAGCAATACCTGGCCACCAGTAATTTTCCCGATCCAGAGTTGATGATTCGTACCAGCGGAGAATACCGCATCAGTAATTTCCTATTATATCAATTAGCGTATGCAGAATTGTATTTCACCAATGTTCGCTGGCCCGACTTTAGAAAAGAAAACCTTTATGAAGCCATCCTGGATTTTCAACGACGTGAAAGACGTTTTGGCAAAACCGGCGAACAAATAGAAAAAGAACATATAAACGGATAATTCTCATATTGTTCATGAATATTTAATGATTCCGTCGATTACTGTTCTTTTTAACAAACCCTTTTAATAAATCCCCCTTAATTTGCTCCACTTTAAACTCCCCGGAATGCAGCGTTCGCGTACTTTTAGTTATTTTTTACTGGTTTTGGCTTTATTTTCCGTCGGTTCTCTCCGTGCCCAGGTTGTTACCGACACCGTTCCTACTTCAATAGATCCGGAATTAGAAAATATAGGCAACTCAAAAGTTGCCAAAGAATATATTGTCGGCGGCATTACCGTTACCGGAACCAAACGGTACGATCAGCAATTGCTTATCAGCATTGCTGGTATAAATGTGGGCGATAAAGTAATGATACCGGGGGGCGATAATTTCAGCAAAGCCATTACCAATCTGTGGAACCAGCACCTTTTCTCCAATGCACAGATATACTTTACCAAACTCGAAGGCAATAAATTATATATAGAAATACACGTAACCGAAAGGCCCGCCTTATCGAAATACTATATAAAAGGCATTCCCAAGTCGCAGGCAGATGAATTGAAAGGTAAAATGGGAATGATTACCGGCCGGGTGGTTACCGAAAACACAAAACGCAACGCCGAAGAAGCCATAAAGAAATATTATACCGAAAAGGGTTTTCAAAGCGCCACCGTTCGCATTGAAGAAAATCCCGATCCGGCATTGCCCAATTCAATCATCCTTACTTTGTATGTTGAAAAAGGCAATAAGGTTCGCATTGATAACGTAAACTTTTATGGCAATGAGCAGGTGAGCGGACTACGACTTAAAAAGCAATTGAAAGGAACCAAGGAAATGACCAAGTTAACCTTGTACCCTACCAAAGAGCAAAGTCCGTATGGAAGCAACAAACAAACTACTTTTAAAGAATACCTGAGCCAGGCCGGATTTTTATCGCCGACCCGCACAAAAGAGTTCCTTGATCCCTATTTCCGTTTCAAATTATTCAGCTCGGCCAAGTTTAATGTAAAGAAGTACCAGGAGGATAAGGAAAAAGTGCTTGAATATTATAACTCGCTCGGTTACCGCGATGCGGCCATTGTAGCAGATACCCAATATTACAATCAGAAAGGCAACCTGAAAATTGACCTGAAAGTAGATGAGGGTCACCGTTATTATTTTGGTAATGTAAACTGGAAAGGAAATACCAAATACTCCGACTCAATTCTTACTATGTTATTGGGTATTGCCAAAGGCGATATCTACAACCTCGACATCCTGAATAAAAAACTGGGTAAACAAATGTCGCAGGAAGGCGGCGATATCAGCAGCCTTTACATGGACGATGGTTATCTTTTCTTCCGTGTTGATCCGGTAGAAACTGCCGTATATAACGATACGATCGATTTCGAGATCCGTATACAGGAAGGCCCGCAGGCTACCATTAAGAACGTTACCATTTCGGGTAACGAAAAAACAAAAGAACACGTTATTCGCCGTGAGTTGCGTACGCTGCCCGGTGAAAAATTCAGCCGCCAGGACCTGATCCGTTCAAATCGTGAAATTGCGCAGCTGAACTTCTTTAACCAGGAAAAAATTGCTATCGATCCGGTTCCTAATGTTGAAGACGGAACGGTGGATATACATTATAGGGTAGAAGAAAAATCAAGCGATCAGCTTGAGCTGAGCGCCGGTTGGGGTGGTGGTATCGGTTTAACCGGTACGTTGGGCGTTTCGTTCAACAACTTCTCTATAAAAAATATACTCAACAAAAAGGCCTGGGATCCATTGCCTACCGGCGACGGACAAAAACTGAGCATGCGTGTTCAATCGAACGGCCGTGCATACCAGTCGTATAACTTTTCATTTACCGAACCCTGGTTAGGCGGTAAAAAAAGAAATTCATTAACATTCAGCTTATATAAGAGTGTATTCCGTACCGGTGGTATCGATGCCAGCGGAAGATACTTCTTCAGTGATACCAACCGCCTGAAAAACTTTGGCGCCAGCGTTTCGTTGGGTAAACAGTTAAAATGGCCCGATGACTTTTTTACACTCGTTTATTCAATCAGCTATACGCAGTATAAGCTGCAGAACTATACCCTGTTCACATCGGATTTCAAAAACGGTACATCAAACAACCTGAGCTTTAAAATTGCGCTTAACCGGAACTCGGCCGGTCCCAATCCTATTTTCCCTACCAGCGGATCGAACTTTTTGCTGAGCGCCCAGTTTACGCCACCGTATTCATTATTTAAAACCGATGTCACCAACCAGGATAGTTATAAATTACCTGAGTTTCATAAATGGCGATTCAATGCCGAATGGTTTATTCCTATAGGCAAGGCCATGGGTGCCGACAGAAGCCGGCAGTTTGTATTACGGGCGGCTGCCAAATACGGCTTTATGGGTCGTTACAACAGCAGTTTGAATTATTCACCGTTCGAGCGTTTTCAGGTGGGTGATGCCGGTTTGGCCAACGGTAGCTATATTCTTGGATACGACATCATAGCACACCGCGGTTACCCCGTGTATGAAAGTTCAGATCCCAAGGTGAACCCCGACCAGCAAAATGCCCGACAATTCTTTACTATATTTAACAAGTATACGATGGAGATGCGCTATCCGTTTACTACCAACCCCAGCAGCACCATTTTTGGTATGGTGTGGTTTGAGGCTGCCAACGGATGGTACGATTATAAAACCTATAACCCGTTCCGTTTGCGCAGAAGCGCCGGTGTGGGTATGCGCTTCTTTTTACCGATGTTCGGTTTGCTTGGATTTGACTATGGCGTGGGCTTCGACCGTTTAACACCGGGTGCCAGATTGCGTGATGCAACACGCTTTACGTTCATGCTAGGTTATGAACCTGAATAATAAATATCGGATAATGAATTTTGAATGTTAATGATGAAGTGTTGGTTTGTTCACCATTCGATATTGCACATTCGACATTCGATATTTTTCGAGAACTTTAAATAAACCACCATGAAGAAACTATTTTTTGTTGCCTGTTTGATGGTGCTTGCCTTTGCTTCACAGGCCCAACGATATGCTATTGTAGATACAAAATACATTCTTGATAAACTGCCTGAATATAAAGACGCGCAGAAGAAGCTGGATGATTTTAGTGCGCTGTGGCAGAAAGAAATAGATACCAAGCAAAGCGCTTTGGATAAAATGTATAAAGATTTTGATGCTGAACAGGTAATGCTGAGCCCCGAGTTAAAGAAAAAGCGCGAAGATGAACTGTTTGTAAGAGAAAAAGAAGTGCGCGATCTGCAACGTAAACGCTTTGGTTTTGAAGGTGATCTGTTTAAAAAAAGGCAGGAGCTGGTAAAGCCTATACAGGACAGGGTTTATAATGCCATACAGAAGCTGGCGGTAAACAGGTCGCTTGATTTTATTTTGGATAAAAGTGAAGGAATTACCGTTATCTTTGCCGACCCCAAACTTGATCGTAGCGAGGATATATTAAAAGATCTGGGTGTTAAATAAACCAAAAGACCAAAGGGGAAAGCAACCATCGAAAGGTTTTTTTCAACTTTAAACGTAAATATAACCGTTCACCCGAAGGCACCGGAAAACAGGCTTAGGGTGCGTAAACAAAATTGACATTCAAAATGAAAAAGTTTTTTACTGTATTGCTGTTCGCCCTGTGCCTGGTAACGGCTGGTGAAGTTAACGCTCAAACAAAAATTGGCTATATCAGTTCTCAGGAACTGGTGAGCGTAATGCCCGAAACTAAAAAAGCCGATTCGGCTCTGCAGGAATTGCGTAATGCATTAATTCAAAATGCAACCGATAAACAAAATGCATTTTATGCAGCTGTAGAAAAATACAATAAAGACTCTGCTACTTTAGCTGTAGCAGTAAAAACGGTTAAAAGAAACGAGTTAACCAAAATGGGTCAGGAATTAAGTGGTGAAGAAGAACGTATTCAACAACAATTACAGCAACGTCAACAGGAGCTGTTGGGCCCCATCAACAAAAAGGCTTACGAAGCTGTACAAACTGTAGCCAAAGAAAATGGTTATGGTTATGTATTTGAAAAAGAAGCCCTGCTTGTTGCTCCTCCCGGCGATGATATTTTACCCCTTGTTGCCAAAAAATTGAATATTAAGTTACCAGCTGCTCCTGCAGCACCGGCACCTGCTACCGGCGCTCCCAAAACAGGCGGCAAACAATAACTTTTGAACGATATAAATACATGAGCCCTCCGATATTTCGGGGGGCTTTTTTTATGCCCGTTGCGTCGCAACAAAAACACGGGTTGCCGAAGGCGGGAGCGCCTTTTGAGGCAAAAAACCTTCGCAAAGCGAAGGAACCGTGGCGCTGGTAATTGTGTTATGTAATCAATTACTTTTGTTTATGCTTAGTTCGCAACCAATCGGGATATTCGACTCAGGCTATGGCGGTTTAACCGTAATGAAAGAGATCGTAAAACAGCTACCCGGGTATGATTATATATATCTGGGCGATAATGCCCGGGCGCCTTATGGTAACCGTTCGTTTGAAACAGTTTACCGGTATACATTGCAATGTGTTGAATGGTTTTTTGAACAGGGGTGCCCGCTGGTAATACTGGCCTGCAACACCGCTTCGGCCAAAGCGCTGCGATCTATTCAGCAAAATGATCTTGCCCGAATAAGTCCTCATAACAGGGTGCTGGGCGTTATCAGGCCAACTACCGAGATCATTGGTAAATTCACAAAATCGCGCAAAATAGGTATACTGGCCACCAACGGAACGGTGCAATCGGGCTCATATCTTATTGAAATTGAGAAGTTTTTCCCCGATATAAAAGTTTATCAGGAAGCCTGTCCCATGTGGGTGCCTATTGTAGAGAATAATGAGCACCGGCAGCCGGGAGCTGATTATTTTGTAAAAAAACATGTGCAGCACATTATGGGTACCGACAGCCAGATAGATACCCTGCTGCTGGCCTGCACCCACTACCCGTTGTTGCGCGATAAAATATTGCAGTTTTTACCTTCAGGCGTTACCGTGGTTTCGCAGGGCGAAATAGTGGCTGCAAGTCTCGATGATTATCTACAACGCCATCCCGAAATAGAAACCCGTTGCAGCAGGCATGGCCGCCGGGTATTTTTTACCACCGACTCCACTGAAGATTTTGATAATCATGCAAGTATATTTTTTGGCGAACCGGTGAAGTCGAAAAATCTTGATCTGGAAGCAAGAAGTCTGAAGTCTGAAGTCTGAAGTCGGATGTCGGATGTTCCGAAGTCCGAAAGATGAAGGCTTTAGATGAAGGCTTTAAATGTATTTTCTTCCCGACTTCCGGACTTTTCTGACTTTTGGTCTTTTATAGGTAATTTTCTTTTCTCTTACTTCATACTTCCATTTCGATTTATTACCTTTGCCGTCCTTTCATCCGCTTTAAGCGGGGCGGGTATGGTGGCCCGTCTGCGAAACTGGAACTGGAACCTGATCCGCTTCTCCCGGATCATATTTCAAAGCCTGCATTTTGTGGGATAAAAAGGAAAAAAAGTAAATAATTATGAAACGTACATTTCAGCCGCATCGCCGTCGTCGCAAAACAGTTCATGGTTTTCGTAAACGCATGCAGGATGCCAATGGCCGTAAAGTACTGGCCAGCCGTCGCAAAAAAGGTCGTAAGAAACTGACAGTTTCCGACGAAAGAAAATTGAAATAAAAACCTGCTGATCTCCTCCGAAAAAGAGGACGGTAGTGGTTCAAATATTTTATAGCTCCGCTGTGGCCCGCCCAGGTGGAGCTATTTTATTTTGAGGTTAACAGGGATGGTAAAAAAATTTACCTTAAAAAAAGATGAGCGGTTAAAGCGCCGTAAGATCATTGAACAATTGTTCAGTGAAGGCAGGTCTGTTGCCGTATTTCCCATACGAACGCAATACAAAACTTACGACAAGGTGCTCAGCACTCCGCTGCAGGCCGGCTTTAGTGTAAGCAGTCGTACCTTTAAAAGGGCCGTTGACCGTAACCGCATTAAACGCCTGATGCGTGAAGCCTACCGGTTGCAAAAAAATACTTTACAGGAAGCTTTGCAAACAAAACAGCAGCAACTGGCGTTGTTTTTTATTTATACCGGAAAGGAATTACCTGAATATGCAACCGTGAGTGAAAGGATCGGTATAATTTTAAATAAGCTGCTAAAAACTATTTAACAATCAGCATTCGCATGAAATGGGTGCTTCGAATATTAAGTTTTCCCTTTATTGCATTGATCAAACTGTATCAATGGATCATTTCTCCTGTTATTGGCCCTAAATGCCGGTTTACCCCCACCTGCTCGCAATACGCTATCGAAGCCCTGAAAAAATATGGTGTATTCAAAGGATTATGGCTAACCGTTAAACGTTTAAGCCGCTGTCATCCCTGGGGCGGACATGGGTACGATCCTGTTCCTTAAGAAATGATGAATATCAAATAAAGAATAATGAATGTAGAATAAAAAATATCGAATGCAGAAGTACGGGTTCTTACTTCAGCATTCGATATTTAACATTCAATATTCGATATTTATTTCTTGTTCATTCTTTCTATCAGCTCATTGAGCGATTCTCTTTTCTGCTTAACGGTAAACAGTTTATAAATTTCGGGTGCTTTACCGTCTTTATCAGCTTCTACTTTATAAGGAATGTTTTTGTACGGGTTTATCAGTTGTGCATTGATGTTAGTGGTGAGCTTTTTAATTGTTTTGGGCACCAAGAAATAGGTCTTGTGCTCATCGCTGACATTTTGCCCGTTGATCAGCTGCTGGGTGCTGTCGATAATATGTTCCAGTTGTTCAGTACTGATAGAGGTGGGTACGCCGGCCGCTCCGAAATTTACCATGTTACCGATAAGGGTATCGGTTTTCAGGTTCAGCAGGTACAATCCATTTTCGGGCAGGTCGTAGGTTTTATCACCATCGGCACTCTTTACCGTTATGGAATTGTCTTTTGCGCTGAGGCTTAATTCTGCTTCATTATGCTGGGTCCCCGGTTCAAATGTGATTGTTTTGGCATTGTTATCTACCTGAATTTTTCCACTCGACATGATCACTACTTTTTTTTCGATGCCGGGCGAACAGGCGGTAAAGAACATTACGGCAACCATCGTACTAAGCAAAGTACATTTCATTGGGCTATATATTTGAAAGGTTAAAAAATTTTCTAAGGACGATGGCCTCGCATGGTGTTGCTTCGCAACACCATTTTTGCCACGGATTGCACGGATGTACACGGAAAAATACAATGCCTATGTTCATCAGCACATTCTTTTCAGGTGCATTTCAAAAGCTTCAGAACGATTGAAACGTTTTTTGGTGTTGCTTCACAAAAATCTGCGTTCACCTGTGTAATCAGTGGCAAAGTTGCACTCATTCCGCCGAAGGCGGGATGCGCGGTGGCAAAGTAACAGCAAATGCGGTGTTCATCCTATAAAAAAAACAATCCCGGCTAAAAAACCGGGATTGCATTATAAATTTTCGATGATTATCTGGCTGCTTTTGTAAAATTTTCGGCCACCTTGTTCCAGTTAATCACATTCCAGATGTTGGTAAGGTATTCCGGTCTGCGGTTCTGGTATTTCAGGTAATAGGCATGTTCCCATACATCGATACCTAAAATGGGGGTGCCTTTTACTTCGGCTACATCCATCAGTGGATTATCCTGGTTGGGTGTAGAAGTTATTTCGAGCGTGCCGTCTTTTATGATCAGCCAGGCCCATCCGCTTCCGAAACGGGTTGCACCGGCAGTGTTGAATTTTTCTTTGAAGGCGTCGAAAGAGCCAAACACATCATTGATGGCATTGGCCAGTGCACCGGTAGGTGCTCCACCTGCATTAGGCGCCAGCAGTTCCCAGAAGAAAGAATGGTTCCAGTGACCGCCGCCATTGTTGCGTACGGCGGGGCTGATGCTGCCGGCAATTTTTACCAGTTCTTCCAGCGATTTATTTTCATTGGGGGTACCCGCAATTGCTTTGTTCAGATTATCTACATAAGCCTGATGGTGTTTGCCATGATGTATCTGCATCGTCAATGCGTCAATATGCGGCTCCAGTGCATCGTGTGCATAAGGAAGCGCAGGTAGTGTAAATGCCATATCACAAAAGTTTTAAAATGTTGAAGATTTATAGTTGTTCTTTCAAACAACAACAAAAGTACAGGTCAAAGGTTTATTAACCAATTCATTCTATTTTATTAAAAAGAAAAGTTTGCCGAATTTGAACCTGCTGTGGCATGAATTTTATATTGCTGCCAATTGCACCATCTGTTGCGGGAAATTTGTCATTGAAGCAATTGCATAAAATACTATCCAACCGGCCGGGTTATTTGCAAATGCCTGCGTTGCCGGTGCCGATTTTGTGGTATATTAGTTATCAATTTCAAACCATAACCTTATCAAAACAAACAATATGAAGGGTATCATTGTAACAAATAAATTAATGCTGGCTGTTGGAACCATATTATTTAGCACAGGATTTTTGGCTTTTCATCTTCCCCAGGGAAACGATAATACATTAACTGCCGCTGAAAAAAAGGCGGGCTGGAAATTGTTGTTCAATGGCAGTAATATCACCGGCTGGCGCGCATATAACAACAAGCCATTCGATAGCTGGGAGGTGGTTAACGGACAGCTGCACTGTAAAAACGCCGATGTAAAACAGCGTGCAGATCTGATCACCCTGCAACAGTATGATAATTTTGAATTGCAGGTCGACTGGAAAGTTGATAAGGGTGCTAACAGCGGCGTCATTTACCGCGCACTGGAAACCAGTGGCCCAAGTTATGAAACAGGTCCCGAGTACCAGTTAATCGACGATGAAGGATATGCTCAGAAGTTGGAAGACTGGCAGAAGAGCGGTTCTGATTATGCCATGCATCCGCCCACTGAACTGGCTTCCAAAAAAGCCGGTGAATACAACCACACAAAAATTGTTGTAAAAGGAGCGCATGTTGAACACTGGCTGAACGATAAAAAGGTGGCTGATTTTGAATTATGGACACCCGAATGGCAGCAGCTGAAACAAAAAGGCAAATGGAAAGATGCCAAAGATTACGGAATGGCTAAAAAAGGATATATAGCGCTGCAGGACCATGGCGGCGGCATCTGGTTCAAAAATATTAAACTGCGGAAGCTGTAATGATAATGAGCAAATTTGAAAATTTGAAAATGACCAATGCATAAATGACCAATGTGCAAATGAGCAATTTGCAAATGGCTTGCACGCGCCGTTGCTCCTGCTCTTTTCGATTTGCACTGTCTTGTGCCCCTTGAATTTTCTTTCCTGTGCTTTGTATTCTGAGACTTGCACCCCGATCCGGCATCTTTTTATTTTTGCCATGGGTCCTGTGCCTTGTTGCCTGATCATTGTACCTTGATTGTTACCTGTGCCCTGCAACCTGTAACCTGAAACCTGTACCTTTTATCCTTGCGTCGTGATCCTTGTACCTTGATTCCTGTTACCTGTGCCTTGCAACCTGTAACCTGAAACCTGTACCTTGTATCCTTATCTTTTGCTTCTGAAAAAACTCTTTATTAATTCGGCGCATTCATCTTTCAAAATGCCTTTTGTTACTTCGGTTTTTGGATGAAAAGGCCAGTGCGGTTCGGTAATGCGTTTATGACCGTTTTTTTCATCATCGGCGCCCCAAATAATTTTTCCTATTTTGCTCCAGTATAAAGCACCTGCACACATGAGGCAGGGTTCAACCGTAATATAAATCGAAGCGTCGGGCAGATACTTGCTGCCGAGGTAATTGAATGCCGATGTAAGGGCAATGATTTCGGCATGCGCTGTAGGGTCGTTTAGCCGCTCAACCTGGTTATGCCCACGCGCAATTATTTTATTATTCATAACCACTACAGCCCCAACGGGAACTTCCCCTTCTTCATAAGCTAATGCAGCTTCTTTAAGGGCCCTTTGCATAAAAAATTCGTCGTTCATAAATCAGAAGCCTGTTTGTTGCCTGTTTAACGTGCCTAAGTTACAGAAATGAAGGCAGATGAAGGTTAATATCTATTCATGGCCAAAAGAAGCAGGTTTGCTATCTTAGTTAATGATCGTTTTATAGTTTATGTTATGACGACATCCCTTGCACAGGTAATGATTTTTTTAATAACCGGCATTGGCATCATTGTGTTGCTAACGGCGGTATTTCGCATTCATGCTTTTTTTGCATTGCTGATCGCCTGTTTTGTAGTAGGGCTTGGTGTGCACATGCCGGTGGCTACCATTATCACTGTTACCAAACAGGGTTTCGGAAATATTATGCAGTCGCTGGCATTTGTGATAGTGCTGGGCACCACCCTGGGCGTAGTGCTTGAACATACGGGCAGTACCCGGGTAATGGCGGCATACATACTTAAACGTATAGGCGAAAAAAAGGCGCCGCTGGCCATGAGCATTACCGGTTTTATTGTAGGCCTTCCTATATTCTGCGATTCGGGCTATATTGTTCTCAGCGGGTTGAATAAATCGTTATGCAAGCGTACAGGCATTTCCGTGGTAATTATGTCGGTGTCGCTGGCAACCGGCTTATATGCTGTTCACTGTTTAATTCCCCCGCATCCCGGTGCTGCAGCTGCCGCCGGTACTATAGGTGTTGATTTTGGAAAACTGATCGTTACAGGAATCGCAGTGGCCATACCGGCCATGTTAACAGGCTATGCATGGGCACGATATGCCGGTAAAAACCTAACCCATGAAATAAATTCCGAAACACCAGTGGTGAATGTAACAATGGCCGCGCCTTCGGTCGCCGGTTCGTTTTTGCCGGTTGTGGTTCCGATCATTTTAATCGGTATTAAATCTTTTCTTTCAATAGAAGCGGGGCAGGCAATGCCTTTGTACCGGCAAATATTAATGATAGCGGGCGATCCGGTAATTGCATTAACAATCGGCATAGTGCTGGCCTTTGCTTCCGTGAGAGGCTGGAAAAGATCAACAGTTGCCAAACTGTTACAGGAGGCAGCCGAAAAAGCCGGTGGCATACTTGTAATAATAGGAGCGGGAGGTGCTTTCGGGGCTGTACTGGCGGCCACACAGGTGGGCGAACATGTTGGTAAGGCTTTTAACTTACATGCTTTAGGTATATTTTTCCCTTTTATTTTAACCAGCATACTTAAAACCGCCCAGGGTTCTTCTACCGTAGCCATTATAACGGCAGCTTCTATTGTTCAGCCATTATTGCCCCTGCTTTCGCTGGATACTGAAACGGGTAAATTGCTGGCCGTTTTATCAATGGGCGCCGGTTCTATGACATTGTCGCATGCGAACGACGCCTATTTTTGGGTAATTGCCAAATTTTCAGGCATCGATATGCGGTCGATGTTAAAAGTGTATACAATTGCTTCGCTGTTAATGGGGGTGGTTACCTTACTGGTGGTTTATATTTTATCGCTGATACTTTTATAGCTAAAAAGAAAGCGCCCTCGATGGGTATTTTAATGGCCGGCGCTTTTAAATAACCGGGAAAAAATTTAATTTGTGGGTGATCATAACCCCTGTCATGAAGCAACTTTGTATCCTGATTTGTATCTGGATTATTTTAATCCATTCTGTACGTGCCCAAAGCACCAAACCACAATATCAAAAAGAACCTTCGTGGGTTACAGTAAGCAATTTCGATTATAGCAGCACGCAGTTAGATGACCAGGCCGAAGATGGCTATGTGAACCTGGTTCTTGAAAAACAGGTATCGTTACAACAGCAGTCTATTTACACAAAAACAGCGTTCAAAATTTTATCAGAATCGGGCGTTCAGAATAATTCGGAGATTAATATCAATTTCGATCCTTCTTACAACCGGCTTATATTTCATACCATAAAAATTATTCGCGGCACAGAAACGATCAATAAACTGCAGCCCGGTAAAATAAAAGTAATTCAGCAAGAAGATGAACTGAACCGTCATTTATACAATGGGTCTTTATCGGCAGTTCTTTTTTTAGAAGATGTTCGCAAAGGCGATATCATTGAATACAGCTATACCGTTGCAGGGTTCAACCCGGTATTTAAAGGTAAGTTTTCGGGAGTTTTTGAAACCGGTTTTTCGGTACCGGTATATAACCTGTATTACAAACTGCTGGTGCCCGATGGACGGTCGGTGCAAATAAAAAATCATTTAACTAAGGTAGCTTATGAATTGAAGAAAGCAGGTAACGAAACATCCTATGAATGGAAATTAAATAATATTACGGGTGTGCAGGAGCAGGACCGTACGCCTTCGTGGTACGATCCGTATTCAATGGTTATGGTAAGTGAATATAAAAACTGGAAAGAAGTTAGTGACTGGGCTGCACAACTGTTTCCCTTTAATACTAAGCTGTCGCCGGCTTTGCAGAATAAAATAAAGGAAATACAAACAACCCATACAACACCCGAACAAAGAATACTGGCCGCTCTGCGTTTTGTACAGGACGATGTACGTTATATGGGTATTGAAATGGGGCAAAATTCACATCGCCCCAATAATCCCAACAAAATCTTTGCGCAACGTTTTGGCGATTGCAAGGATAAATCGTACTTACTATGCACGCTGTTACGCGCCATGGGCATTGAAGCAAGTCCGGTGATGATCAATACAACTTTTAAAAAAACGATCATGGACTGGCTGCCGGGTCCCGAGGCATTTGACCATTGTACGGTGCGGGTATTATTTAACGGTCGTTATTACTGGTTCGATCCTACCAGTTCGTATCAGCGCGGAAATATTGATGCTATTTCTTACCCCAATTATCATTGCGGACTGGTTATTATTGATACTACAACAGCACTTACCACCATTCCATTACAAAATAAAGGCCTGGTGAACGTGCGGGAAGAATTTTCCATTCCCGATATGTCGGGCAAAGCGCAACTGGTGGTGCACACTGAATATACCGGCTCTTTTGCCGATGATATGCGCGAAGGGTTTAACAGCAGCAGTAAGGCCGAAATGAAAAAATCGTTTCGCGAATACTATGCACACTACTTCGAAGAAATTGAAGCAGATAGTTTATCGTATAAAGATGATGAGGTTACCGGAAAATTTGTAACCAATGAGTATTATTCCATTCAAAAGATGTGGGCGCTGCAAAAAGGTATAAAAACCAGTTATTTTTCGCCTTATGTTATCAGCAGCATTTTGAAAAAGCCCAAAGAGGCAAAACGCAACATGCCTTTTTCGATCGCATACCCGGCCAAATACCAGGAAGAAATTATTGTGAATGTACCCGAAGACTGGCAGGGCAATGAATCGATGAAAGACATTACCTGTACTGCCTTTAAACTGCGCATACAGTACGCTTACTTTTACAGAAAATTTAAGCTGAAATATGAGTATGAAAGTTTGAAAGATCATGTACTGCCCAATGAAGCAGATGCTTTTTTTGCCAGTTACAAAAAAGTAAATGACGGACTCGAATACGAGTTGAGTAAAGAAACAGAAGAAGCAGAGGTAAACAGATTAACTGAAAAAAATAAAAACAGGGGTAGCGTTAACCTGGTGTATGTTTTTTGTTTGGTAGGTATTTTATTCGGCGGGGGAGTATGGTGGACGCAGAGGCGGAGGTGAAGCCTGAAGCCTGAAGCCTGAAGTCGGAAGTCGGAAGTCGGAAGTCAGAAGAAAGAAGTATGAAGTAAGATGTAATAAACAGGATGCAAACGTGTGATATGAAAACTGCTAACTTTAACAGGCTTCATGAACAGGCTGCGTTTGAGCTGCACGTTGGCTTATTTGGGCTGCGCATTGCGATATTTTTGTACATACCGGTGAGCAGATTTATCAACGCAAGGCACCCGCCGGGTCTGCGTTAGGTTTTTATTATTCCTTCCTTTATAAGATTTAAATCTTCCTGAAGCTTTTTTATTTCTCCCATTAAATAATCGAAATCAGGTTCCGACACTATCGTTATAGCAGGGTTTTGCGCATACACAACAGGTTTACCGTGTGGATGCTTTTTATCGGGTTTATTGGGAAAAGGATCGTCCCCCTGAAGATCGCGAACAATAAGATCGTCTAAAGAAATTCCAAAGAAGTTGGAAAATTTTATCAGATCTTCTATCGCCGGCGTAGTTAAGCCATTTTCATAATTAGACCAGGTAGAACGTGTAATGCCCAGGTTTGAGCGTAGTTTGAACTGGGTTAACCCTTTTTTCTTTCTTAAATATTTCAGGTTTTTTGAAATATTATTTGCACTCATTGTAATAAGTGTGAAAAAATAATTTTACTAAAATTTTTGGATTTCGTGGGAAACGGAATTAACTTCATACTGTCAAATATAAGCGAAAAAAGAAATGAGTTAGTGCTGATCGTTACAAATTTTTACCGGAGTTTCATACCAATTATAAAATTACCCACACGCCACCATCCAGGCTCCGGTTATCAAACTACCACCAATACACTAACCATCGGGTAAAAAGTGCTGATGTTGCGGTTACAGCATTGTTGCAACTATGGTATTCTGCAACTATAACTAATGTTGGCTGGTTCATTTTTATTAAGCTTTTATGTGTTTAGTTATTTTAAATCGGCAACGGTATATCCGTTTGTATTGCGTGCGCAGTATTAAAAGCGTGGGTTGGTGGTTGTACAATTTGTTGGCAAAAGCCGGTCCTTTGCTTTATTGTTACTGCTTAAAGCTCCTGTGGGCCTGGCTTATTATAAAAGCTGCACCAACATAAACTTCCAAAAGCATTTGTGCACAAGTAGTAATTACACGTCACTTAATGCGGCAATTGTTTTGCCGTAGCAGGTATTCTATTGCTATTTTATTTGTATGTCATTTTAAAAATTAAATCCGGTCGCTATGGATGTGTTTTATATTCTTTAACCCGTTTAATGTTTTTTTATGCGAACCTATAATAAACATCCTCAGTGGTACAATGTACCCCTGCGTTTAACTGAAGAGGAAAAACGCAATCCTGCCTTAGTTCTCGAAGAATATTTTCAATGTTATCATTTACATGAAGTGCGCCAGATTTTATGGAACTGGCTCGTAGAAGTTATTTCAAGTCAGCATGGTATTTCGTGCGATCCGCACGAGCGAAACAATCATATATATTTTTATGAAAAGATGGAGGCACTTATAGAAGCCGCATTTGTTATGCAAAAACAAATTCAAAAAAAGCAAAGGAAGAAACGCAGAAGGAGGTGAGGCCGAAGTCAGAAGTCAGAGGTCTGATAAGAATATTGGAAATTGGAAGAACCCCAAACTTCATCAGCCATCCGACTTCTGCCCTCATTTAATCTTAGCAATCTCAATGATCTTATCGTCGCTTCCATTGCTGGTGCACACATATACCTTACCCGATGGGGCAATGCAAAGATCGCGCAACCGTCCCCATTCATTTTTAAAAAAGGAGGTTGTTGCTGTAATCGATTTTCCGTTGGCGCTTAGTTTTAATTGCTGAATGCTGCTGTTCTTTAAGGTCATCATCAGCAATGAGTTTTTCCATTCAGGTATAAGATCGCTGTTATAATAATCAAGTCCGCAAACAGCTAATGTGGTATTGCCGCTGCTCCATATTGGCTCGGCAACCCTATGGCTGGCACAAAAGGGCAGTTCACTGCCGTTGCAGGGCCCCTCCACCTGCGGCCAGCCATAGTTGCGGGCTTTTTCAATAATGTTTTACTTCGTCTTCTTCAGATGGTCCATGCTCTGAAGCATATAAAATATTATTTGCCATTACAAGGCCTTGTGCATTGCGGTGGCCGTAGCTCCAAACCGGGTTGTTGGGAAATGGATTGTCATCAGGTATACTGCCATCTATGTTTATGCGCAATATTTTGCCATTTAGCGTATTGGTTTTTTGCGGCAGGCTTTGGTCAGAGGCATCGCCGGTTGTCATAAAAATTTTTGGATTGGCATCGCTGGTAATCCATAGCCTTGAACCATTGTGTATGCCGGCGGCTTTTATGCCATCCAGCAAAACCATTGGCCGGGTGAGTGTATTATTTGCATAGGTATATCGCACCAGCTTTTCGCGGTAGTCACCGTTGTTAACGTAATCGTATACAACAAATAAAAAACCGTTTTTCTCAAAATCGGGGTGAAGGGCCATGCCCAGCAGTCCACCCTCACCACGGGATGATACCTCATTAATAATAAACGAAAAATTGGTTGATCCATCGGCGACATTGATGCGGCTGATCTTACCTTCACGTTCTGTCATCCATATATTACTATCTTTTCCCCAGATGATTTCCCAGGGGTAACTTAACCCACTCTTTACAACCCGTATTTGCGTATTGGCTGTTTTTTGTACAGTTTGCGACTGATTGTTGTTACAGGTTGAACAGGAAAACAGCAGGCAAAACGCCGCTGAAAAATATGTTTTGTTCATATGGATATATTTTTAACCGCCTTATTAAAGTTACTGTAAGAATAAATGTGCTGCGGTTATAATATGACAACCTGTATTATTTTGCTGATAAAATGCAGGTTTTTATCTGGCATTTTGAATACGGCGTAAACCTGAAGTAATATTGCATAATTTAACTAACTTACCTGAACGAATATATTTCCTGCCAAATTTCAAGTATATGGATTCTGATATTATTCAGCAACAATTGCAACGATTACGTGCGTATTACGATAGCGGCGCCACACGTACTTTTGAGTTTCGTAAAAAGCAACTGCAAGGGTTAAAAGCAGCCATACTAAAATATGAACAACAATTATATAAGTGCTTACATATCGATTTGCAAAAAAGCGCCGAAGAATGCTGGGTAACTGAATTAGGTGTAGTAATAGCAGAAATTAATATGGCGCTTCATAACCTGCGGTATTGGATGCAGCCGCAAAAAACAAAAACAAACCTGGTAAATTTTCCTTCGTCGAGTTATATATTGCGCGAACCGTTGGGTGTGGTATTAATCATCAGTCCGTGGAACTATCCGTTACAATTATTGTTTACACCTCTGGTGGGGGCCATTGCAGCAGGTAATTGTGTTGTACTAAAACCATCTGAACTGGCGCCGGCAACGGCTACCGTAATGGGCAACATCATCAAAGAAATTTTTGGTGAAGAATATATTTTATATGTTGAAGGCGATGGTGCGAAGGTGGTACCTGATATGATGAATAACTTCCGCTTCAATCATGTTTTTTATACAGGCAGCACCGCCGTAGGTAAGAGCATATATCAAATGGCGGCTGCAAAACTAACACCGGTTACACTGGAGCTTGGTGGCAAAAGTCCCTGCGTGGTAGAAAACGATGCCAACATTCAGGTAGCGGCCCGGCGTATTACTGTTACAAAATTTTCAAACGCGGGTCAAATGTGCATTGCGCCTGATTATGTGCTGGTACATGCATCGAAAAAAGATGAATTGATAAATGCGCTGAAAAATGCCATTCAATCCTTTTATTCCGATGACCCGGCTACCAGTTACAATTACGGAAAAATTATAAACGAAAAACAGTTTAACCGGCTTACCGCTTATCTGCAGCAGGGTACCATTTTGCATGGCGGCCACCACGATATCAGCCGGTTATATATAGAGCCTACTATTATAGAAAATGTGCCCGCCAATGCGCCGCTGATGAAAGAAGAAATTTTTGGCCCTGTACTGCCGGTGTTAACTTTTAATAATTTTGAGGAAGCAAAAGCGATTATTCAGAACAATCCCGATCCTTTATCGTTTTATATTTATACCTCGGGTGTGGCAAAAGAAAAGGAATGGTTACAGGGCATAGCTTTTGGGGGTGGCTGTGTAAATAATTCAAGCTGGCATTTTACCAATCACTATCTGCCTTTTGGCGGACTCGGCAACAGCGGCATTGGCCGGTATCATGGCAAATATAGTTTTGATGTATTTAGCCATACCAAGGCAGTAATGAAAACACCAGCGTGGTTCGATCCGGCTATAAAATATCCGCCATTTAAAGGGAGGTTAAAGCTATTTAAATGGATAATAAGATAGCGGTATGTTTGCTTTGCCAGTGATGATTTACGTTGCAAAAGTTGGATTTTAAAAATATATATTATGACAGGCAGGCAAAAATTTTTAAAAGCTGTTTATCCTATTTTTATCGGCCTCACAAAGCTGTTTGGCAAAAACAGCAAAGTGCTGGTAAATAATAAAAATGCGAAACCGGCAAAAGCTGTTTATGATCTTACGGTGCAGTTAAATAATGGCAGCACATTGCCATTACAAATGTACAAAGGCAAAAAAATGTTATTGGTGAATACAGCCAGCGACTGCGGCTATACCAATCAGTACGACGAACTGCAAAAATTATATCAGCAGTTTGATAACCAGCTTACGATAATCGGATTTCCTGCCAATGATTTTAAAGAGCAGGAGAAAGGCGATGACGAAGAAATAGCACAGTTTTGTAAAATAAACTATGGTGTTACTTTTCCGCTTGCGAAAAAAAGCGTGGTGGTAAAATCGGGCGATCAGAACAACATTTTTAAATGGCTTACCGATAAAAAACAAAACGGCTGGAACGATAAATTGCCTTCCTGGAACTTCTCAAAATACCTGATCAACGAACAGGGCGTTCTTACGCATTATTTTGATCCTTCCGTATCTCCGTTGAGTGAGGAAGTGGTTGGGGCGGTGAAAGGAGGTAAATAGGCATTGCCTACTGCCTATTCACCACTGCCTACTGCCTACTTAATAAACCTTATCGCAAACGGATATTTATAAAACTCCCCATTATTAGCTCGAAGGCCGGCAATGACTGCCAATACCCAGGCTGCAAAGTTGATGATAGATATAATTACACCTAATCCAAAACCACCACCCAAAAACGAAAAAGGACTGCGCCACATATAGCCAAAACCAAATCCATAGCCCAATATGCCGGCGAATACAATGCCTGCAATGATGTTGATAATTAAGATAGTTAACTGGAAATTAACCGCCTCTTTACCATAGGGCTCAATTTCGGGGAGCTCGTTCTTTTTAATTTGCCATACCAGCAACGGGCCGATAACATTTCCTAACGAAAAAAACAAACCGGCTAAGGCAGAAATATGACAAAGCATTGACCAGGTGCGTACATTTTGTTCGCGGGTATTCATGGTTTTATTTTTTGGTTTATCTGATATATATGTAGCAAATCCATATAAAATATTACTGAACCGCATCTACCTGGTCTAAAAGAGAGGTTACAGCCGTGATCATGGTGCACACCTGGTAATAAAAATTTTTATTAACCTTATCAAAAGTATCTCCGGGCTGGTGGTAGTCAGCATGATCTTCTACCCCAAAATAAACATACGGAATATTGTTTTGATGAAATGGAAAATGGTCCGATTGATTCGTCCAGTCCTGCGAACCGGGGTTAACGCCATCATGTCCATAACGAATATGAACCGGTGTAAATGGCTGAACACTGTCGACATATCTTTTCAAAAAAGGATAATGCTTAATACCGCTGGCAAATATTTCGTTACTGTCGTTACGGCTCACCATATCCATATTTATATTCAATGTAACTGAAGTAAGCGGCACCGGGCAATGAGCAACAAAATATTTTGAACCCTGCAGTCCTTTTTCTTCGGCATCAAATGCTACAAAAAGCAGGGAGTGGCGCGGCGGGTGCTGTTTAAAATATTGCGCCATCGAAAGCAAACACGAAGTGCCCGATGCATTATCATCTGTTCCAAAAAAAATAGTTCCATTGCGTGTTCCGAGGTGATCATAATGGGCTGTAACGGCTATATAACGATCGGGAAACAGGGAACCTTTAATGACCCCGATGATATTGTTTCCCTGCAGGTTGCTTTGTCCAAATGAAAATGGTTGTAAATACGAATCGCCTGCTTTTGACAATTGCAGTGAATCAAAAATTTTTACAATGTATTCGCGCGCCCGCTGATTGCCCGGTGTACCTGTTTCTCTTCCGGCCATTTCGGCCGATGAAATAATACGTAAATGATTTATGAGCGTTGTACTGTCGATATTGATCAGCGCAGTGGCTGTTACCTTTTTATTTTCTTTATTCGGCGGACAACCGGTGAATACGAGGGCTGCACAAAAAAGGGCACAACCCGAAAGTATAGAGGGCATAGTTTTTTTTACACAGGAAATATAACGGTTCATCATACATAATTAATTAAAAAATCCGTGTAGAATTATAAGATACGAAATTTAGCAAACTAAAGTTATGTTTTATACGCTGTTGCCCCGGGGATATGATCAAAGATGATACTGCAGAACAAAAGCTATGCGGCGAAACTTATAGCAATAAACAGTTGCTTTAACAGGCGCAGGCGGGCAACTGGTCCTGATCGAGGGAAACAATTTGCCTTTCCAATACTATTCCGGCAAACTGTTGTTTTACTTCATCGAGTATAGCATCTACTTCGTGAAGGGTTTTTACCGTTACCAGACGGGTACGGTATTCCTTAACATGTGGCAATCCTTTAAGATAATTGGCATAGTGGCGTCGCATTTCGAGTATGCCTAATACTTCGCCTTTCCATTGAACCGATTTATGGGCATGGGTACGGCATACTTCAACTCTTTCTTCAACCGAAGGAAGAGGCAACAAAGTGCCGCCGGTTTGTAAAAAATGTTTTATTTCTCTGAATATCCAGGGATAACCAATGGCTGCACGGCCAATCATTACCCCATCAACACCATACCGGTTTTTGTATTCAAACGCTTTTTGCGGAGAATCGATATCGCCGTTACCAAATATGGGAATATGAATACGCGGATTGTTTTTTACCCGTGCAATTAAGGTCCAGTCTGCCTCGCCTTTGTATAACTGGGCGCGGGTGCGGCCATGAATAGTAAGCGCTTTAATGCCTGCATCCTGCAAACGTTCGGCTACTTCTTCAATATTTTTACTGTTATCGTCCCAGCCAAGACGGGTTTTAACCGTAACAGGCAGTGATGTAGATTTAACAACAGCAGATGTTAACCGTACCATGGCATCCACATCTTTTAATACGGCGGCGCCGGCTCCTTTGCTAACTACTTTTTTAACGGGGCAGCCAAAATTGATATCAACCAGGTCGGGCTGAACGGTGTCAACAATTTTTGCACTCAGAGACATGGCTTCTTCATCGCCCCCGAAAATCTGAATGCCGAAAGGACGTTCAAATTCGGTAAAGTCGAGCTTTTGCCGGCTTTTAATAGCATCGCGAATGAGGCCTTCGCTCGAAATAAATTCGCTGTACATCAAATCGGCTCCATTCTGTTTGCAAACAAAACGGAACGGCGGATCGCTCACATCCTCCATAGGGGCCAGAAGAAGCGGAAAATCAGGAAGTGATATATTAGCGATTTGTGTCATGATTAGTTGTGCGCCAGCCGGTTGAATTTCTTTTTTATGTTGGGTTTACCCGATCCGGACCAACGATTTAAGCATCTTTTATCCTTATCTTGCACCCTTTACCGGGTCGCAAATTTACATTTAATCTTTGTTTATACCAGCCTATGAGAGGTCATTTACGTATAAAATCCCCCTGGTCGCAGTTAGGTATGTTTCTGGGGTTATTTGGTTTCTTTTACATCATAACAGGCTTCGTGTCGCTGGTTATTTATCAATCCAATGGTATAAAAATATTAGCACTCGACACGGTTAACTGGAATGATATTCATGTGGTTAACGTTTTTAAATGGACGCAGGCAATATCGACCGTGCTTTTATTTGTACCTCCTGTACTTATTTACCTCTTTATTACGTTTCCGGGAAACTATGGCTACTTTTTAGGGTTCAGAAAGGCTGAAAAAGCCAATATGTATGTGCTGGGTGTAATAGGCATTTTACTGGCTATGCCCTTTGTATTCTGGCTGGGCCAATTGAACCAGCATATTGATCTTCCCCGGAAATTAACACAAATGGAAGAGGAAACTTCCCGTACCATGATCGCTTTTTTGAAAGTAAATAAACCCATTGATATCACCATCAATGTATTTATCATTGCTTTTTTACCGGCGGTTTGTGAGGAGATATTTTTTCGCGGCGCCCTTCAACGAATCATCATTAATATAACCCGTAACCCCTGGGTAGGGATTGTTGTTACGGCCATTTTGTTTTCGGCATTGCACATGCAATTCCTGGGATTTTTACCAAGAATGTTCCTGGGCATTATATTGGGTGCTCTTTACTGGTTTAGCGGCAGTTTATGGACAAGCATCATACCTCATTTTGTTAATAACGCCGTACAGGTGATCATTGCATCGTATGCGCCGAAGTATATTGATAAAAATCCCGAAACGCCGGTATTGGCAGCCATGGCAAGTGGTATAGTGGTTTGGGCCATACTGTGGTATTATCAAAAACAATCTTCCATTACCTATTCCAAAGTATACCAGACAGATGAGTTAACGCCCACTAATCAATTTATGGCATAAAACATATTTGCATCTGCCTATGGCGCTCAACGTACAAACATTTAAAACACGAACACTCACTGCAGGCGTATTTGTGGCAGTTATGCTTACAGGACTGCTATGGAACCACTGGAGCTTTTTTATATTGTTCAGCATTGTTCATTTTGGTTGCTGGTCAGAATATCAAAAACTGATAGGTTTAATTGACCCTGATTACAAAAACATTACACCCGCCCATAAATACGGGGTACGCCTGGCGGGCTGGTGCCTGATGCTGTATTTTACCAATGACTATTTTTCGTTTTTCGGCATGCACCTGCATGAAATAGGCTGGTGGCTGGGATTGTTGTTCATGTTCGTTTTGCCAATCATTGAATTGTTATTTGCCCGGGAAATAAAGCCAAAGAACATAGGTTATTCGGCAGCAGGCCTGATTTATATATCGTTGACCTGGGGTTTACTGATGAACCTTCGTAGTACACCTGTTGTCCCCGATGCAGCTGTGTTTTCTTTATCTTACGACAGCTGGGGAAAGGTGATACCCTGCGGATTGATCTTTTCAATCTGGATCAACGACACAATGGCCTACATAGTTGGATCGTTAATAGGAAGAACGCAGTTGTCGGCGATTTCGCCCAAAAAAACCTGGGAGGGAACAGCCGGGGGTGCAATTCTTTGTATTGTGGTTATTGCTTTGCTGGGTTATTATACCGCACCCGCCAATGGTTATCATATGATACACTGGATAGTGATAGCAGGCATTGCGGCAGTTATAGGAACGATAGGCGATTTGCTCGAAAGCAAATTAAAACGCCTTGCCAATGTGAAAGATAGCGGGCACATTATGCCAGGACATGGAGGTTTTTTAGACCGGTTTGATTCATTACTGTTAGCTATTCCGTTTGTTTGGTTATATATTCAACTGGCATTAAAATGAAAATCCAATTACTGTTTATTCTTTTGTTGATCACCCTCGAAAGCTGTACCGCTGCACCCGGTGGTACACCGGTTCCGCTAATGGATTTTAAACCGGGTATGATAAATAAAAAATTATACAAAGGCCAGATAAAAGAAGGCCGGCGGTGGAAAGATAGCCGCGGAGAAAATATTTTAATTCTTACCCAAAGCGGTGTTTACTGGAAAGACGTTTATGATGCAACCCGAAGCGCTAAATTATATGCTTACCACTTTATAAAAGGGGCCGATAGCACCCTGAAAGAAGTATGGAAACTGAATGAGATGGTTGATGATTGCGCTTTTGAAGTAAAATGTGAGTTTTATGAAAATTCACTCGCTATAACCGACCTCGATGGCGACGGACTTGCCGAAGTGAGTTTTGCTTATGTGCTGGGATGCAAAACAGGATTTGAGCCCGATGAAAAAAAGCTGGTATTTTATGAAGGAAAAGACCAGTACCAGATAAAAGGTACCACCACTATTTTAAAAGATAAGCAAAAGATCGGTGGCGAAAAGGTAGTTGAAAAGAAATTTGATGAGGCGCCGGATGCTTTTTTGCAATTTGCCAATAAGCAATGGGATAAATTCGGTGGCGCAAAGACAGCCAAATAAAAATTTTCGTGCGTTTCTATTTCGTAATTTTGCACCCTAATATTTTTCAATGACCATTCATAAAGAAGGCTACAAAAGTATATTGATCAGCGCTATATTGTTTGCTGTTATTAACCTCGCATCGTTTTATTTTATCAGTTTTCATCTGGCGTGGTTAAGCTGGGTGATATTTTTTCTTACGCTGGTTCTTTTATTGTTTATAATTTCTTTCTTCAGGATTCCGCGCCGCCAGCTTATGTTGGGAAGCAATCTGGTGATAGCCCCTGCCGATGGTAAAGTAGTAGTAATTGAAGAAGTATACGACGAAGAATATTTTAAAGATAAAAGACTTCAGGTATCTATCTTCATGAGCCCGGCCAATGTGCATCAGAACCGCACGCCGGTAGCTGGTGAAGTAGTGTACAACCAGTACCATAAAGGAAAATACCTCGTTGCATGGCATCCCAAATCATCAACCGAAAATGAACGGCATTCGGTTGTTATTCGTCATGGTAAAGGCGAGATACTGGTAAAACAAATTGCGGGCGCTTTAGCCAAAAGAATTGTAAACTACCTGAGCGTAGGACAAAAAGTTGAACAAAGTGCCGAAATGGGTTTTATAAAGTTCGGCAGCCGGGTAGATTTACTGTTACCCATAGATGCCAAAGTGAACGTTAAGTTCAATGAAGTGGTAAAGGGTGGTGTTACGGTATTGGCAACGCTGTAGTGGAGCGGAAAACGTGAATCAGTAAACGGCAAACGGTCCCGCCAGAGCGGGATAAAACAGCCTCCCCGATAGTTAATGAAATAAAAAAAATATTGAAAGGCTGCATCACACTTTGATGCAGCCTTTTTTTATTCGGATACCTGACAAAGACAGGTTAAGCGATTCTCAGGTCCTTCCTTGTTTAAAATATTTGCTCCAGCTCTTTTAACGAATACACTGTGTAAGTAGGATTAATTTCGGTGTCGATGTTCAGGTGATTTACATAAACCTGGTCGATGCCTGCGTTGATGGCGCCCTGAATATCTGCTTCGATACTATCGCCGATCATTATACTTTTTTCGGGCAGGGCATTTGTTTTTTGAAAAGCGTAGTCGAAAATTTCTTTATTGGGTTTTATAAAATTGCTTCCTTCCGAAGTGATCACTTCGCCAAAAAAGTGCGCTATGCCTGCTATTTGCAGTTTGTTGTGTTGTACCTGTTCAAAACCGTTAGTAATTAAATGCAGATGGTAGCCTTTATTGGTAAGATAGGTAAGTATTTCAACGGCATAAGGGAAAAGCGTTTTGCGGGTAGGTAAAAGATCAAGGAACCGCTTTGCCAGATCGTGCGCCAGCTTATCGTCGCCTATTTTAAAATCGAGCAGGGTAAGCCACATGCGTTTCCAGCGCAGTTCATCAATTTTTATAAAGCCTTTTCTGAAACGGTCCCACAACTTGTCGTTGTGCACCATGTAATTTTTATAAAACAGCTCAAAGCTGTGTACGCCTCTTTGCTGCAGGTTCCAGGTATGAAATAATTCTTCGAGTGTTTGGCGGCTATTGGTTTCAAAATCCCACAGGGTATGATCAAGGTCGAAAAAAATATGCTGGTACTTGAATGGCGTGTTCATGCCGCAAATTACGAAATGAGCCATAAACGGCTGCGTCCAAAACCTGCCCCGATGCTTTGGGGGCAATGAATTTAATACAGACTTGATAGTCATTTACAACAATGCAAACAGGTTTTTAGACCTGACGGGTTTATTGGGGCAGGTTTTGTGAGTCCCCTAAAAAACTCTTACTTCGCGGTTCTAACATTATTCGTATGAATGTTGTAATTACCGGCGCATCACGTGGACTGGGAAAAGCTGTAGCCCATGCATTTGCTCAAAATGGTCATAATCTATACCTGACCTCGCGTAGTGAAGTGGCTTTGTATAATGCCGTTGAAGAACTGATGACGGCTTATCCTGCCATTATCATTAAAGCGAAAGCATTTGATCTTGGTCAAAAAGAACAGGCGCAGGCTTTTGGTAAATGGATGCTTTCGTTTCAGGTTCCTATAAATGTGCTGGTAAATAATGCCGGTTTGTTTGATCCGGGAAGCGTGTACAATGAGCCGGAAGGTACGCTGGAACATATGATGGCGGTAAACCTGTTCAGCGCTTACCATGTTACCCGGTCGGTTATCGATCATATGATACAACAAAAAAGCGGTCATATTTTTAATATGTGCTCCATTGCTTCTTTAAAAGCATATCCCAATGGAGGAGCCTACAGCATAAGCAAATATGCGCTGGCGGGGTTTTCGACCAACCTGCGCGAAGAAATGAAGCCATTCAATATAAAAGTAACGGCGGTTTATCCCGGTGCAGCTTATACCGATTCGTGGGAGGGCAGTGGCGTAAATCCCCAACGTATTATGCAGGCCGATGATATTGCAAAAATGATCTATGCTGCTTCGCAGCTGTCGCCACAGGCTTGTGTAGAAGAAATTACCCTAAGGCCACAGCTCGGAGATCTTTAATCAACAGGCAATAAGCAACCGGCAATGGGCAATTGGGGAGAGTAATTCTATAATTCGGAAGCCATTTTGCTAATTGCCAATTGTAAATTGTCAATTGGTTCAACCGTTCATCGCTTTAACGCACCTTTAACGCTAACATTTTTACCGGCCTTTGCAGGCAAAATTTATATTTGTTATGAGAGCAGCATGTATTGTCAATGAAAAGTAATTAGTATCAGAAAAAATATACATATCAGTTTATTATGGCTGGCTTTGTGTTGTGTGATGCAGCCGGTATGGGCACAGGTAAAATTCTATACACTGGTTAGTGAAACTACTATACCCCTTCGTCAAACTTTTCAGGTTCAATATATTGTTGAAGGCGCCGCCAGCATCGGCCATTTTAATTTGCCCCGCTTTAAAGGGTTTGAAGTACAGAGTGTATTTGATTATTCTACTTCGACCAACTTACGAAACGGAGTAGATAGCTATTCAAAGATCATCGTATTGCTCGCTACCAAAAAAGGGCGGTTTCCCATACCCGGTGCCAGCGCAGTAATTAATGGTAAACCCATGCATTCGAAACCACTGGAAGTAGTGGTTAAACAGAGTGTGCCCGGTATGAATAATATTAATCCCGATGATATCGACACCGAGCAGGAATCGGTATTGCATCCGGGCGAGAACATAAATGATAAAATAGAAAAGAACTTTTTTTTGCGGGTTGAATCCAATAAAACCACCTGTTATGTGGGTGAACCGCTGATGGTGGTTTACAAAGCCTATTTGCGCTTAAATGCCAATTCGCAGGTGGTAAGACGGCCTTCACTAACCGGTTTTAGTGTAATGGAAATGGTAGATGCGTATGATGGTAAACCCGAAATCGAGAGGTTTAACGGGCGGTTGTATTACACCAACCTTATTCGTAAAGTGCAACTGTTCCCTTTACAGGAAGGAAACTTCACGCTTGACCCTGCCGAAATTGAAACCGTTATTCATTTTATAAAAACCGATGAATCGGCAGATAAAAGAAATGCACTTGGTAAACTTTTTAACCGTAACCCCACGCCCTATTTTCCGGTGGCCATTAATCACCGAACCATATTACGCACAAAGCCGCAAACCATAACGGTAAAGCCATTACCAATTACCAATCAGCCGGATGATTTTTCAGGGGCGGTGGGCCAGTTTTCGCTGATGGTAAAAGTGCCGTCAACACCCATTCACACGGGCGATCTGGTAAAAATTCAGGTGTCGGTAACCGGTAGCGGAAATATATCGCTGCTAACACCGCCTTTAATAAAATGGCCCAAAGGCGTTGATACGGCCGAACCGTCGGTTAAGGAAAATATTAATAAGTTTGTTTTTCCGTTAAGCGGTACCAAAACATTCGAGTATACGTTTGCGGCCCCCGACACCGGCGATTATACTATACCTGCCGTACATTTTCCCTATTACGATCCTGCAGAAAAAAGATATAAAACGGCTTCCAGCGATTCCATCATACTGCATGTTTTGCCGGGTGTAAAGAAAAACGACGTTGTAAATGATAAAACAGTTACCGTTCGCGAGCCCGCTATTCGTCCGCAGTTTTATTGGTTTGCTTTAATAGCAGTTGTCATTATTGCCTGCATTGCCTACCAGGTGATTTCGTTAGGTAAAGGAAAGAAAACCGAGCCTGCAAAAACTGCCGTTACAAAAACCGAAACTACGCTGTGGCAAAAACCGGCTGCTGAAATTCTCGCTACTGCACGGCTGGCATTAAAGCACGATCACCGGCCAGGCTTTTATAACGAAGTGCAGCAGGCTTTATGGAATGTGGTGGCTGATAAATACAAGGTGTTGCCTTCTGAAATGAATAAATACCATCTTACCGAACTGCTGGTACAAAAAGGTATACCGGCTGCTACCATTCAAAACATTTCATCGGTACTTGATGAGTGCGAATGGGCCTTGTATACACCAACAACCGATATAAACGATATGGCCGCCCTGCTTTCAAAAACCGAAGTGACATTAACCGACCTCCAGAAATATTGAATAATGAATATCCAATATCGAATGTTGAAGTTAAAAACAAAAGAGGCTAACTGATTTGCCTTTACTTCAAAATTCATCATTTAATATTCGATATTCTATATTATTCCGTGTATTTATAGCCAACACCGCGTACTGAATGAAAATAACGGGGGTTACGACTGTCGTGCTCGAAATATTTGCGAAAGTTCAATATGAAGTTGTCGATAGTGCGGGTGGTTGGGTATACATTGTAGCCCCAAACGGTTTGTAATATTTTTTCACGCGGCACCACATCATTTTTATTCTCGAACAACAGCTTCAGCAGCATAGCTTCTTTTTTGCTTAGCTGTATGTGTTGCCCTTCTTTGGTCACAGCCTGCTGGGCATCAAAATCAATGGTATGGCCGCCAAACTGATAGGTATTGCCCACCGAATCCTTGTCCTGCATCTTTTTATTCTTATCTATCAGCTTTTGTACGCGCAGTAATAATTCTTCGAGGTTGAATGGTTTGGTAAGATAATCATCGGCGCCTTTTTTTAAACCCAATACCCGGTCGCTACTGGTGTTTTTAGCGCTAAGTATCAGAATAGGCACATGATTATTTTGCACTCGTACGGTTTCGGTAATGCTAATGCCATCTACATCGGGCAGCATAACGTCGAGTATGATGAGGTCGAAATATTCGCCCTGTACTTTTTGAAGTGCTTCGCCACCGGTGAAAGCCGAAGTAACTTCGTATCCTTCCAGTTCAAGGTTCAGCTTAAGCGCTTCGTGCAGATTTTCTTCGTCTTCGACCAGTAATATAGATGGTTTATTGCTCATGGGCATGTTTTACGGTGAAACTGACCATAAAATTACTGCCTCTGATTAAATTATCGGTTACTCTGATGTGTCCGTGATGATCTTCTACAATCTTTTTACAAAGGTATAAGCCCAGGCCTGTGCCTTTGGTGGTGCGGGTGGTTTCGTTGCCTATGCGGTAAAATTTTTCAAATACCGTTTTCTTTTCATCATCGGGTATACCAGGGCCTTCGTCGATCACCTGCAGTAAAATGGTTTTGCCTTTCTGATGCAGCCGGCATTCGATAGGGCCGTCTTTGGGCGAATACTTCACCGCATTTTCGATAAGGTTGTTTACCATTATCTGTAACAGTAAAGGGTCACCGTTAAAATCTATTTCGGGTTCAATATCGCATTGCCAGTGCCTTTCGGGGAACCGGTTTTTAAAATCGGTGAAGGCTGTTTTTACCAATTCCGAAAAGTCAAGCTCTTCTTTGGTGATGCGGTGCCGCCCGCCTTCGAGCTGTGACGATACCAGTATGTTGCTGGCAAGGGTATTCAGCCGGTTTATTTCCTGCAGGGTGGCTTGCAGCATCTTTTGTTTTTTTTCTTCGTTGAGCTGGTATTTGAGCAGGGTTTCGAGGTTGAGCTTTGCGATGGCAATTGGTGTTTTGAGCTCATGGGTGATGGCCATCATAAAATTTTCCTGCTGATGCTGTAACCTGATTTGTCGCCGTACTGCCTGGTAAACAAAAATGGAAGCAAATAATATTACAACCAAAAAAATACTTCCTTCCCCAATGTATTGAGCTGTTTTGAGTTTTTTTTCTTCGATTATCGCTTTGTATTTATCCTGAAAGCCGGGATCATCCATTTTTAACTCACTCAGTTTATAGGCTGCCATTTTATGGCTTTGTTTTTCGAGGGCTATAAACCAAAATACCAGTGCTGTTACAATGTATAACAGTAAAAACCAGTATACAACGCTGGCTACTACAAGTCGTTTTTTAGTAAATACATCCATTTGTCAACATATGAGGCTATTTAACTTTTTCAAGGCGAATGCCAACATTCATGACATTTTTTAACGGATCTTCCCGCATGATGTTTTCGAGTTTAAAGCGATAGGTGCCTGCGCTTAACCGTTCGGGAGATTGTGGCGGCGTAATAAGAATGCGGTGTTCAAAAATATCATCCATGCCGCTCCCCAGCCAGCCTTTGCTATCGGTAGCCAGTTGCAGGTTTAATGGCTGGTTATGGGTAACACCTGAAGGCGATTCGGTATGCACGTTTAACCAGATGTTTTTGTATCGGTAGGCATCGGTATGGCGAATAACGATAAAAATATTATACCTGCTTATGGTATCCTGTATATCAAACGTTATTTCGGGTTTATACCGGCTGGCCCACACCTGTTTGGGTATAGTGGCATTTTTTTCAAAAACATCTACCCGGGTGCAAGAGGCAGAAAGCACGAAGTATGAAGTAAGAAGCAGGAAGCAGGAAATATAATAACAGCTGATCTTTTTCAAGCGAACAGTTTTTACAAAGATAAGTAAGGAAGGCAGAAGGTACAAGGTATAAGGTTTAAGGTATAAGGTGTTTCGGTTCATGCTTTGGTTACTAATCACTTGCCTCCTGATTTTTAAAAAGTAAAGTATCGGGTAGTCTGAAAATAATGAACAAAGCAAAAAATGCGGCAACCACCTTAAACTTTAAACCTTATACCTTAAACGTTGGGCCTTACAACACGTTTAAAACCTGTTCTTTTGCTTTTTCGAGTTCGTCCTTCATCAATACTACACATTTTTGAATAGACGAATCGTAGGCTTTAGCGCCCGTTGTATTTATTTCCCGACCTATTTCCTGCAGTACAAATGATAATTTTTTACCCTTTCCTTCTTCTGGTTCGCCGAGTATGGTTTTGAAGTATTCGCAGTGGGTTTTTAACCGAACCTGTTCTTCGCTGAGGTCGATTTTTTCGATATAATAAATCAGTTCCTGTTCAAGGCGGTTAGGGTCGTAGTTTTCTTTACCCACATGTTCTTCGAGCACTTTGGTTAAACCTTCTCTGATCTTTTGTTTGCGTAAAGGTTCAAGGGTGGCAATGATTTCCTGTTGCTTTTGAATATTGCTTATACGCAACAACAGGTCGGCCTCCATGATCTTTCCTTCATCAAGCCTGTGCATAGTCAAATTTTCCATGGCGGCTTCTATCACTTTTTCAAAAGCGTCCCATTCTTCGTCGGTTAGGGTATCACCGGTAGGTGTAATTACTTCGGGTAACTTGATAAGGGTGCTTAAAATATGCGAAGGATCGAGATTTAATGCCTGTGAAAGTTCGGCAATGGGCTGGTAATAAGCTTTTGCCAGATCGGTATTGATGCTAACCGGTTTGGCTGCGCCGCTTTCTTTTAAGCTTATGGTACAATCGATAGTTCCCCTTCCCAGTTTTTTAGATAACAACGATCGTATATCAAATTCAAAGGGCTTTAAAAAAGCCGGTATTTTTAATGATAGCTCAAACTGTTTTCCATTCAGTGATTTAATATCAACCAGGAAAGTTTTATCTCCCACGGTTTGTTCACTTCTTCCAAAGCCGGTCATTGATTTCAGCATAACGTTCCTTTTTTTAGCAAGGTAATGAAATAAGTTCTACAAGTTTCAGGGTTAAAAGCATAAAGCCGTAAGCCATAGGGTACAGGAAACTAATTAAGGGTCCTGTATTGCGGGGTAAATAGTTCATGTATCGGGGCCATTTGTAAGATAGTATAAAGTTGGGTAATTGATGCAACAGTTTTTTGGGGTATTACCTTTAGCCGTTCAACCAAATAATCGGGTATAGATGTCATTTTTATTCATTTCACGCATATCGCCGGGTAATAAACCTTCTATAGTTACTTCTGCAATGCGATAACGGATCAGGCGAAGGGTAGGAAAGCCGGTTTGAGCGGTCATTTTTCTTACCTGTCTGTTCTTTCCTTCGGTTATAATCAGTTTAATCCAGCTTGTAGGTATTTCTTTTCTGAAACGAACAGGCGGATTTCGATCAGGTACCAAAGGTGTGTTGGTAAAACGCGTTGCTTTACATCTTTTGGTACGGTATTTTTCATTGTTGATGGTTATTGTAACCCCAGCCTGCAAATCATCGATAGCCTTTTGATGAATGGCTCCATCTACCTGAACCCAGTATTCACGTTCGTGCGAGAACTTTGGATTCAGTAACCGGTGATTGAGCGTTGTATCATTGGTAAGAATCAATAATCCTTCACTGTCATAATCTAACCGGCCTACAGGATAAACATCAGAAGGAACTTTAAAGTAGTCTTTCAATGTTTGCTTTCCTTCGGAAGAAGTGAATTGTGAAAGTACCTGATATGGTTTGTAAATGATAAAATAGCGATGCATACAAAAGAAAATCTCCCGGTGAACCGGGAGATTTATTATGTGGATGGGTTAGTAAGTACCGGGAAATAAATTTCCCTCCACAATATTAAAAATAATTTTGTCTATCTAAAAAAAAATTCTAATAAATTTTATTCACATTTTTTTTAAGTAATGGGGAAAAGCGAAGCATGAAAGAACAGTTACAAGCCATGTTAAACACAAAATTGGAATGCTATTCAGGATAAACTGTTTGTTTTAATTTTTATGCATCTTCTGAAACCATTGCCCACAGCAGGTTGTATGCAATGATGCATTATAAGCTATGATAAAGGGTTATTGAAGTGAAGATATAAGAGCTAACTATCTGTACATGCATTACAGTAAGAAAAAACGATCGGGTAAACGGGTAGCTCTTTTTAATTTTTGGGCAAAAAGATCATTGAAAGGGTTAAATAGTGCCATAACAACCCCTTTACGAACGTTAAGCGGTTATAAAATACATGTTAATGAAGCCGGATTAGTAATAAACAAACGAGGTGATAGCAAATTCACCATAGTAATCGTTATCTGAATGGCTGATATAGCAGAAAACATGAAACTGAAAGCAATTATTAGCTGCCTGTGTGGTGTGAGTACGTTACTTTTGCGAAAATTCGATGGCATATGAAATTTCCTTCTCCTGTTTCGATACAATGGATAGCTGAATTAATAGGTGCAGAGCTTACAGGCAATACTGCAGGTATGGCCACCGGCATAAATGAGATTCATAAAGTAGAACCCGGCGACCTGGTATTTGTTGATCATCCCAAGTATTACGATAAGTGCATACAATCTGAAGCAACTTTCATTATCATTAATCAGAAAACTGATTTTCCTGAAGGTAAAGCATTGCTGATCGTTGATCAGCCATTCGAGGCATATCAAACTATAGTTCGTCATTTTCGTCCTTTCAAAGCTGCCGATAAACCGGTAAGCGATTCAGCCGCTATTGGTGAAGGAACTTATATAGCGCCAAACGTTTATATAGGGCATGAGGTAACCATTGGTAAAAATTGTTTTATAGCACCCAATGTTACTATCATGGATTACTGTGTGTTGGGCGATAATGTAGTTGTACAGGCAGGAACGGTTATCGGGTCTGATGCTTTTTATTATAACACAAAAAAGAACCGCGATGTATGGTATAAAAAAATGCTGAGCTGCGGCAGGGTGGTTATTGAAGATGATGTTGAAATAGGCGCCGGCTGCACCATCGACCGCGGGGTATCGCACGATACGCGCATTGGTCGTGGTACTAAACTCGATAACATGGTTCACATTGGTCATGATACGGTATTAGGTAAAAACTGTTTACTGGCTGCCCAGGTTGGTATAGCAGGTGCAACTACGCTTGGTGATGGTGTAATATTATGGGGACAGGTTGGCGTTTCAAAAACGCTCAGCATTGGTGATAATGCAGTGGTGCTTGCCCAAAGCGGGGTAGGGTCAACGCTTGAAGCAGGTAAAATTTATTTTGGATCACCGGTTGAAGAAGCAGGTATTAAAAAAAGAGAATTAGTTTGGATAAAGCGGATACCTGAAATATGGGAGCGGTTAAAATCTATAAAATAATGGCCACGGGTAATCGGCGACACAAATATTCCGCCACGGGCGGGACCACTGATTGCACAGATGAACACAGATAATTTTTCGATTCAGTCACCAAAACATATAACAAGCGTTCTCAAATTTTTACATGCTGTTTTTTCTAATATAACTGGTAGTATTTATAGAGAAAGGATTAAAAATCAAGACATCAGTGTTCATCTGTGTCATCAGTGGCAAAAAAAATCCTCCGCGAAGCGGAGGATTAAGAATTTAAGTGGCGGGTTTATTTAAATTTCGACAAAAATTCATCTTTCTTTCGCATCGAAACTTCAATGGTGGTACCATCTTCCATTTCGATGGTGCCGCCCCGGCCCCGGTTATATTTTTTAATAAAGAAATGGTTGATGATATACGACTGATGCACCCGCGAAAAGTTTTCGACCGGTAAAATATCTTCAAACTCCTTTAATGTGCGCGATACCATAATTTTCTGCTGGTCGTGCATGTACACAAACGTATAACTGCCCCTTGCTTCGAGCCAAACAAGATCGTTTATATTCACGAATACCAGTCCATCGAGCGTAGGAAGCGCTACCTTTTGTAAAACCGGTTTGCTTACGTTGAGGTTGTATAATAATGTGTCGATTTTACTGGTTATATTTTTAGTTTTAATGCGTTCGGCGGCTTTTTGTACGGCCGATTGCAGCTCTTTAATATTTACAGGCTTTAATAAATAATCCAGGGCCGAATATTTTATGGCATTGATGGCATAGTTATCAAAGGCGGTAACAAAAATAATTTCAAAGTTTACCGGCGACAGGTTGTTTAATAGTTCAAAGGCATTCCCAAATGGCATTTCAATATCCAGGAATACCAGGTCGGGTTGCGTGTGCAGGATCAGCGCCTGTCCGGTGCGGATGTTTTCTGCTACCCCTATTACTTCAATCAGCGGGCAGTACTTAAGCACCAGTAGTTTGAGCGCTTCAATATTGTTTGGCTCATCGTCAATAATTACGGTTCGAATCATTTCTTATGGCTTTTAGGTTAACAGTAGCGGGAAAACGGATAACGATTCTTGTACCCGCAGGTTGATTAAGTGCATCTGACAAGTCGATAATTTCAATTGTTATAGGATTGGCCATCTGTCGATTTAATATGTTTATACGTTCGGCGGTTAATGACATTCCTTTTGATTGGTATTCAACATGCATTTGCGATTTAAATGCAGCTGCTTTTTGTCTTCCGATGCCATTATCCTGTATAATGCATATGAAATCGTCGTTGCTTTTTTGAAATTTTATATCAATCCTTCCTTCACCATTTTCTTTATAGCGTACACCGTGCCGTATGCTGTTTTCGATATAGGGCTGCAGTATCATGGTGGGTATAGTTGCCAGCTCGCGGTCGATGTCGGGATCTAATTCAATGCTGTAGCTGAATGAATGGCCAAAACGCATCATTTCAAGCTCAAGGTATCTTTTCAGGTATTTTATTTCACTGGCAACCGAAATGGTTCCTTTTTCTGAATTGTCGAGCGTTTGCCTGATCAGGTGGGCAAATTCGGTTAAATACCAGTTAGAGGCTTCGAGGTCGTTGGTGATAATGAAGTTTTGAATACTGTTGAGGCAGTTAAAAATAAAATGCGGATTCATCTGGGCCCGCAATGCCATTTGCTCCAGGTCGTTCAGCCGTTGCTGAAGGGCTGTTTTTTCCTGCTCCTCTTTACGTATGATGCTAAAACGCCATGCTACCAGTATCCAGGTTATTAATATGGCTACGGCAATGATCAAAATCTGAAAGGGCAGGGTTTGCCAAAAGGCGGCTTCTACAATAAATGAAATTTTTATAGGGTTGCTTACGATCCCTTTTTTGTTCACGGCAATCATTTCCAGTTCATAATTGCCCGGTGGCAGGGAGGGATATTCCAAAACGTTTTGCCCTGTTGAATCCCAGTTGTCGGTTAATCCTTTTAAGCGATAGCGGTACCAGATATTACCACCAGATCTAAACGAAATGCCGGCATAAGATATTTTTAAACTGTTTTCGCGGTGTTTTAACCGGTAACTGCTCTGTACAGGTTGCGATTTATTGCTGACAGATATATCCAGTATTCGCAGGTTGCATTTTGAATAATCCGATACTTTGGTTTCGTCGAAAAATGTGAGGCCCATGGGAGTGCCTACATAAATTTTATTGCTGTCAACATAAATGGCATTAATGATATTGGTGGGTAATCCGTCGGTACTGCTATAGGTAACTACGGGATACGGGGTTTGACTGATATTTATTTTGTTGAGGCCTTTATCGGTTCCTATCCACAAATAATTATTATAGGCAAACAGGGTTCGGCATATATTACTCGATAGCCCCTCGCGGGTAGTTATCTGGTTAATAACCTCATCGTTTTTCATACAAATAACACCGGCCCCGAAAGTGGCTACCCATAGGTTGCCATCCTGCGATTTGGCAAAATAGCTGATGCGTTGTTTGAGTGAACTAAAAACATCGCCCATATACCGCACCTTCTTATCTTTTGTCATGATGTACAGTCCGTTTACGGTACCGATGTAATACTCGTTATTATAAAAACATACCGCCGTGGTTCGATAAGGCCACAGGGTATCCTGTATCGATAAATTTTGGGGATTTACCAGCACTGTCCTTCTGCCGGTGCCTACCAGTAACTGGTTGCTGCTTATCTCGTCGACTGATTTTATTGCATATACAAAGGGGTTATATAACCGCTTTGCGGGACCTTCTTTTACCAGCAGGCCATCTGCGCCGGCAATTAATCCTCCGTCTTTCAGCTTTCTTAAATAACCTATTTTATTAACTGAGTTAAAGTTGATGGCAGTCTTGAATTCCTTATCGTAATTAAGGGTATCTACCTTCGATCCGTTGATCATGTATATCTTTCCAAAACCTGTGCCTGCATATATTTTATTATTCAGTTTCGTCAATGAAAAGATTTCGGAGGTTTGGCTTTTTTTAAAATAATATGTTTTGAATTCTCTGGAAGCGAGTTTATAAACGCCTTCGCCAAGGGTAGTGAACCAGATGTTCTTTTCGTTATCAATCTTTGCATGGCTTACCTGTTTTCCTTTCAGAAACAGTTCTTCATACCGGTCGAATGTGGTGGTATCCATCATCCATGAGCCGGAATAAGTATTTGTAAACAGCACATTGCTCATGTTCGGCGTAAAATCCATCGGGTTTAAGCCTTTAAGCGTCAGGGTAAAGTTCAGAACGCTTGTATGTAATATTTGAATTTTAACCAAATCGCAGGAAATGGGTGTCATCTTGCCATCTGCAAGCGTATAACAGGCACCTGGCACCGACAGCTCAAATCCTTTACCCCGGGTATTAGCTCTAAAAACATAGCTGTTTCTTTTCGAAACGTCGAGGTTATACTCTTCTACCACCGAATCGGCCCTTACTACGGTAAAACCTTTGTCGGATACAAATGCAACGCTATGGTCGGCACTTTCGCGAAAGGCGCCGGTAATAGAAATGAGGTTGATCTTTTTTAGAATGGGGTCGTTTTCCTGGTTATGTATCTTGCCATTGTAATAATAACAAATGGCGTTTTTAAAGGGCGCCATCCATATTCTTCCCTTTGTATCGGCAAAAAGCTCCAGTATTTCAGTTTCGGGCAATCCGTCGGCGGTAGTAAAATTTTTAAAATGGGTACCGTCGAACCGGCTGATGCCTGCTTCGGTAGCAAACCATATAAATCCGTCATTATCCTGGCATAAATCGTAAACGGTAGAGCCGGCCAATCCATCTTTAACGTCGTAGTGAATGTAGTTATATTCCTGGGCAAGGGAGGAGTAACCAGTTAACAAACCGGATAATAGCAGCATTGCACCAATAAAACGTTTAACGATCATAGAAAGATCGGCTGCTATAATGATAAGGATCCCCATAAGCGACTGGTTAATGCCAATGGCCGGTATATTCAAAGGATTAAATCTAAAAAAACCGGGTTGGGTTATTCAGTTTTGAAGGTATTAAAAAAAGCCTATCCGGCTTATTTTGAAATGCAAAGATTTTATTAATGTGTACGGCGGGTGGGTTCCCGCCTACTTATATTCGTAATCGTATGGTAATGATTCGGCCAGTTTTTTCCATGCCCAGTACCCGGTGTTGGTTACATCATATTGGTCATAAAAATAACCGTTCTTTTCAATTACAAAGCCATTGGCAATGTCGAGCACGGTGATTTGAAAACGGGTGTTTTCGGGCAGTTTGTATTCAACCAGAAACTGTTTATCGGGTAATACACCTTTATAACTGATGCGGTAGCGGCCTGTCCAGTTAATTTCTACATCGCCGCTGTCTTTTACATAATCATGGTCGTTATAAAAATTGGTAATGAAGGTTCCTTTGGCGCTTTGGGGGTCATCTTCGAGCTTTTCTACAATAAAACCGTCCTGTGCTACCGTACTATCGTAAAAAGCACGCATGAAGTGCAGACGTGAGCCGAGGTAGGTGTGTGCCCGGTTCTTTTTCCAGGTATTTTTTACTTCTTCGGTGCTGTCTATTTCCTGGTACAGAGACGACCCGGTGTATTGGGTAATGTCTTTTGCATAATCGTAAGTGAACGAATCGAGCTGATACCGTATCCTGTATCCCAGGGCGTAATTCGAAATAATGAGGTCTTCGCGCGTCGTGATCTTCAGGCGGTTCCTTTTTTTCGAATAAAAGAAACGTAGCGCCTGGGGATTTTCAATTTTGCATTGGGCCGAAAATCCGGTATTGCCAATAAAATTGTCGGTGAAAAATTTTCCGTATTTGTTTAATCCATCAGGGTCTTCGCTGCTGGCCACAACGGCAACTTCCGACAATGCCTGTTCGGCTTTCGATAATTCTACTACCATCGTGTCGTTTATTGGCTGATTGTTGCTGATGCGGATCATTCTTTTTTCATAACCGGTATAGGTAACTACCAGATCGTACCCTCCGTTGGGCAAACGCATATAAAACAACCCCAGATTATTTGAAACAGTTCCCTGTGTGGTATTTTGACAATAGGCCGAGGCACCCGGCAGGGGCTGTCGTGTTGCAGAATCAAGTACTTTTCCAAATACAACGAATGTTTTTTCCTGTGCCAAAACATGGGTACAGCTGGCAGCGAGCAACAGCAGAACAAATAAATTTTTCATTTGATATTTATTTTAGGCTACGGATTTAAGGTTGACCCTCGGTGAACAATTGAACCTGAATCGATGGCAATCTGATGATAGTTACAACGTTTTGAGGGCATTGAAAGTATTGCCGGCCCGTTTTTCAGTGGTTATTGATGGTTAAATTTCTTTAACAAATGAACGTTACGCGGTAATTACAACAAGTATTTTGCCAGTTATAGCGGTTGCAGATGGCGAAGGTACCGTTCACAATCTTTTTTAATGGTTTGTGCGAGGGGAGTGAATGAAAATCCCGACAAAGCTTTTAATATTTTGCTGTTATCGAAATAAGTAATGCTTTGGGCAACCCGGGCGCTTTCGCGCGTCAGCAATGGTTTTTTACCCGACACCATTGACTTTAGTTTTTCCATTCGCCAGGCAATGCTGCCCAAAAAAGCCGTTGCTTCTTTGTGTGGCCTTTTTTTGCCAAAACTATCGGCTATGGTATTGAATAATTGTTGAAACGACCAGTTATCGCCGTTAATAATGAAGCGCTCATTCGAGATGCCGCTTTCCATAAGCAACACAGTGGCCCGGGCCACATCTTCTACACCTACAAAGCCGTTGATGCCTTTAGTAAACCAGGGAAATTCGTTGTACACGCTTTTAAAAATGGCGCAGCTCGATGTGCTCCAGTCGCCATAACCCAATACAGTACTCGGGTTTACGATCACCACATTCAATCCTTCGGCAGCGCCGCGCCAAACTTCCAATTCAGCGTGGTATTTACTAATGGCATAGGAGGTGTGCATTTTGCCTTCCTGCCATTTTTTTTCTTCAGAAACACTTTCACCCTTAACCGTACGGCCAATGGCGGCAACCGAACTGATATGTACAAATCGCTGAATGTTTTTTTCCAGCGCAATATTTACCACATTGGCAGTGCCTTCGATATTAAGTTTATACAGTTGTGACTTTTCATTCGGTGCGAAGGAAACTTTTGCGGCTGCATGAATAACCGCATCTATTCCTTCCATGGCATCTTCGAGCGATACCACATCGAGGATGTCGCCCTGTACCCATTCAACTTTATTTTGAATGGCTGCCGGTATAAAAAATGGAGCTGATTTACTGTGACGAATTGCGCGCACATGGTAACCTTTCTCCACCAGTTCTTTAATGATGTAAGCGCCGATAAATCCCGTGCCGCCTGTAACTAATATTTTGGTTAACAAGTTTGAGTATTAACAGGCTGCGAAGATAGTGTTTGTTTCTGGTTTGTGGTTTGAGGTTTGTGGTTGGTACCGCGCTTTGGAAAATCATTATTACATTCCCGCATCGTAAAATTGAAACAAGATGAAAATCGCACAGCATGATTCACCCAAAGAACCACAAACTACAAACCTCAAACTATAAACTGCTGTTTCGGCGCTAAAGACGCCGGCTTTTAAGCACCGTGTTATATCAATACTGATAGTAACCCTTGCCTGTTTTCCGGCCGAGCTGGCCTTTTTCGACTTTTTCTTTTTGAATGGAAGAGGGTTGCAGCCGTTCGGGTTGGCCAAGCGCTTCATAAACCTGGCAGCTAACGGCGTAATTTATGTCATTGCCAATAAGGTCCATCAATCGAAAGGGGCCCATTTTGAAACCCGATGCTTCGAGCAGGTTGTCGATGGTTTCAAAATCGCTGATGCCCTGTTCAACCAGCTTTAATGCTTCGAGGTAATAGGGGCGGGCAACATGGTTAACAATAAAACCCGGCGCATCTTTACATAAAACAGGTGTTTTTTGCATTTGCCGGGCGGTATGCATAATGGTGTTGATAGTTTGCTCATTGCTGTACGGCGTGGCAACCACTTCTACCAGCTTCATGATGGTAGCGGGATTAAAGAAGTGCATGCCTGCTACGCGTTCGGGATGTATAACCTTTTCGGCAATTTCGGTAACTGATAACGACGAGGTGTTGGTAGCAAATACTACTTCGCTGTGATTTACTTCGGCAAGTTGATTTAATAAGCCGGCCTTTACTTCGGGTTTTTCAACAATGGCTTCTATAACCAGATCGGCCAAACAGTCGTTAATATCCGAAACGTATTGAATGTGACTGAAAATGAAAAGGCTTTGATCGGCAGTAATTTTATTTTTCTGCACCAGCGTTTGCAGGTTGCTTTCTATACCCGCCTTTGCTTTTTGCAGCATATCGGTGCTGAGATCATATAGCAATACATGAAAGCCGTGTTGTGCTGCCGCCTGGGCAATACCGCTGCCCATGGTGCCGGCGCCGCATATGCAAATAGTTTGAACCATATGGTCAATGGTGAATGGTCAATGGTGAATTGGTTGCTGTGGTTTTTAGCTGTTGAATGATTTTCAGAACTGACCTTTGTTCTGGCAACCACAAACAACAAACCACAAACAACAAACTACTACGTAGCGCTTGTGAACTGCCTTAGGAACCGCACATCATTTTCACTGAACAGCCTGATGTCGTTGATACCGTATTTTAACAGGGCCGGGCGTTCGATACCCATGCCAAAGGCAAAACCGGTGTATTTTTCGGGATCGATGTTACAATTTTCGAGCACTTTCGGGTGCACCATACCGCAACCTAAAATTTCGAGCCAGCCTGTGCGTTTGCAAACGGCGCAACCTGAACCGCCGCATAACTGGCAGCTGATATCCATTTCGGCACTGGGTTCGGTAAACGGAAAGTAAGATGGGCGGAACCGCACTTTTACATCTTTGCCATACATTTCCTGCACAAAGAAATACAGGGTTTGTTTCAGATCGGCGAAGGAAACATTTTCATCGATATATAATCCTTCTATCTGGTGAAAGAAGCAATGGCTGCGGGCGCTGATGGTTTCGTTGCGGTATACACGACCGGGGCAAACAATGCGAATGGGCAATTGTCCTTTTTCCATGGCCCTGATCTGCGTATTGCTGGTATGCGTGCGCAACAACCAGTCGGGGTTTTGCTGAATGTAAAAAGTATCCTGCATATCCCTGGCCGGATGGTGCTCGGGCAGGTTCAGAGCGGTAAAGTTGTGCCAGTCGTCTTCAATTTCGGGGCCTTCGGCAACTGAAAAACCAAGCCGGCTGAATATGCTGATCACATGATTTAAAAACAGATTGATGGGGTGGCGGGTGCCCAGTGGCTGCAGATCGCCGGGAAGGGTTACATCGATAGCGGCAGCGGCTGAAGTGCCTGAGCCCTCCAGTTGCTGTTTCCAGTTTTCGTATTTGTTTTCGGCCAGTTGTTTGAACTCGTTTAAAATTAGTCCGAATTCTTTCTTTTTATCGGCCGGAACGTTCTTCATTTCGGTAAAAAGGTTCTTAACAATTCCTTTCGTTCCGAGAAATTTAATACGAAATGCCTCAAGTGAATCGGCTCCGTTAGTAGGCTGATTTTCAATCTCTTGTTTATATACTGCTATCTGTTGTAACAATTGGTCCATATGGCAAAGATAGGGATTGGAAAAACAAGGTTTGCTATGCCGGATCGGTTCCTATTTCCTCAATAGTTTTTTCAGCTCTTCAATAGACAATTGTGGTTGCCGTTTGTGCAGCATGGCATGGCAGTTAGGACAAACGGGCCGCAAGTCGGCAACAGGATCTATTTTATATTCTTTACCAATCGTAGCTATTGATTTTAAATGATGAACATGAATAAACCTATGCCCGATATTGCCATAAAATTTTTCGAAGTTGAAGTCGCATACAATGCAGGTATAACCATAATGTTTTAAGCATTTACTTCTTGCTTCGGCGTTTCTTTCATACCGGGTTAGCATAATCTGGTTGGCAGTTCCTTCGGTATACAATCCGGCATCTCTTATTTCAGCTGGCGCCGGTTCGTAAAGTATTCCTTGTTTTTCTAAAAACTGCGACCATTTTTTTTCGAGCGCAGAAACCAATTCAGGTTTTATGGTGATGCCCGAGGCCTGTGGTGTCCACGTGCCTTGTTTTGCCAGGTTACCGGTTTGAAGCACCTCAATGGGAAGTATCGGATCTTTATCGGGATTGAATAAAATATCAAATTCAATCTTTGTATACAGCCCTCCCCATCTTTTGATCAGTGCAGGTTTTGATATTGCACGCCCTGATGCAATTATGCCTTTGGGTTTTGATGCGAGTTTTATTAAAAATATCCTGTCGCCAATGGATATTGATTTTGTATTGCCGCATTTCCAGTTTACTTCAACTTTACCGGTGGTTTCAATTTCATTAATGGCTTCATCAATATCCCATGGCCATGTTATGGGGTTCCAGATAAAAATCCAGGCCTTGCGTGATGATGCCGGGGCATCTTTATATTGCTCAACCGTAACCTTGTTATCTGTATTGTATTTCATTGTTTCCCATATGGTTAATAATAAATGTAAATAAAATTCGGGTATGCTGTGCCTTGTTTACTGCGCCTGATTCAATTATCTTGCATCCCATGTCGGATACATTACATATCGGTGATTTTCTGCAACCCGTTAACCGGTTTATGATATCGGAAGATGAAGGGTATAAAGACGGACAGATCGGCAAAAAGATCGTATTGTATGAAGATGAGGAACTGCCCGACGTGAAGGATGCCGACATTGTACTTGTAGGTTGCAACGAAATACGGGGCAGCTGGCAGTTGTATGCCGGTCAGAGTGCCCCCGATGCCATACGGCGGCAGTTTTATTCATTGTATCAATGGCACAGCGATATCAATATTGTTGATTTAGGCAATATAGCCGTTGGCGCCGGTTTGAACGATACCTATGCCGCTTTGCGAACTGTGCTGGGCGAACTAACCGAAATTGGTAAAAGGGTAGTGGTGCTAGGTGGATCGCACGATCTTACGCTGGCACAGTATCATACCTATACAAGCCACAAAAAAATTATTGAGGCCACCTGTGTCGATGCACTGATCGACCTGAGCATGGAATCGCTGAACCGGTCAGAGAATTTTTTAATGGAAATGCTTACCGGTGAACCGAACTATATAAAGCATTATAACCACATCGCCTTTCAGAGCTATTATGTGCATCCGCATATGCTCGAAACGATGGATAAACTGCGTTTTGATTGTTTCAGGGTAGGGATGGTAAAAGAGAATCTCGAAGAAATGGAACCGGTGATTCGCAATTCGCAACTGTTCAGTTTTGATATTGCGGCCATTGCCAATGCATTTGCCCCAAGTAATCAAATTACTCCTAACGGACTAACAGGCGAAGAGGCTTGTGCATTGATGCGTTTTGCCGGATTGAGCCCGGTTGTTAATACCATTGGCATTTATGGATATGTGCCCGAACGCGACCGTGACGACCTAACGGCTAAGCAAATAAGCCATATGCTTTGGTACCTGATCGATGGGCACAGCCGTGGCCGGCGCGAAGCGAAGCTTGAAGAAAAAGATGCCTTTAATGAGTTTCATATAGCATTTGCCGAAATAGAAGCTGTTTTTTTACAAAGCAAAAAAACCGGCCGCTGGTGGATGCAGTTACCCGATAAAAAATATATTGCCTGCTCGTACAAAGATTATCTGCTGGCCAGCAGCAACGAAATTCCGGAGCGGTGGTTACGGGCGCAGGAACGGGAATAAGCAATATCGAATATTGAATTATGAATGTTGAATTTGAAATATGGAATTTTGAAGTTGCGAAATCCTATAATGATGAATATAAACAAGTACAAGACGGCGAAGCATACGTTTTGGTTTTTTTTACTTCGACATTCTACATTTAACATTCGATATTCAATATTTTTTCTGCTGCTTTCCTGTTCAACCCAGCACCAGTTTTCGAAAACAGCAAAAACAACCTTATTACAGGATGAAGGTTTGCAGCATGCGCATATAGGCATCAGTTTGTACGATGCATCGCGCGGCAAATACCTGTATAATTATAACGGCAGTAAATATTTTGTGCCGGCTTCGAACACCAAATTGTTTTCGTGTTATGCGGCTATGAAATACCTGGGCGATAGTTTACCCGGTATAAAGTATTGGGAAGATGACACGGCCGTATACCTGGTGCCAACCGGTGACCCTACCTTGCTGCACAGCGATTTCAAACAAAATCCCGTTATCAGCTTTCTGCAAAAAACAAAAAAGAGCATTTATATGACCGATGCCAACTGGAAAGATGAACCTCTTGGCAATGGCTGGGCCTGGAACGACTTCAATGATAATTACATGGCCGAACGCAATGCTTTGCCGGTATATGGCAATATGGTGCACTGGGTTCAGGAAATAAATGAAGAAAATACCTCCAGTACCGAGGGCGTGCCCGATCAGGCATCTATTTATTCGATCCCTGAAATAAACTGGAAAGTGCGTTTTGCCGGTGTTACGCGTAAAGCATTTTTTGTGAAACGGAACCGCGACGACAATTTTTTTTTAATAACACAGGGAACCGAAAAGAAAAAGGAGCAGGATGTGCCTTTTGTTACCCATGGTATTCAATCGGCCCTTGAACTGCTGCCCGATACTATTTTAAAGGGAATTGGGTATCGTACTGAACTACAAACTACAAACCCCGTCCTACCGGGTCATCCGGGCGGGCACCAACTACAAACTATAAACTCGCAGCCAACCGACTCGCTTTTACAACTAATGATGTACCGCAGCGATAATTTTTATGCCGAACAATCGCTGTTGATGGTTAGCAATGTAAAGCTGGGCGAAATGAACGACGCAAAGATCATCGATACATTGTTGAAAACTAATTTAAACGATCTGCCCCAGGCTCCCCGCTGGGTCGACGGGAGTGGGCTGAGCCGGTATAATTTGTTTACGCCCAACGACTTTGTTGTGGTGTTGGATAAAATGCGGCACGAGTTTGGCATGAAACGGATGCAAATAATTTTGCCAACGGGTGGAAGGGGAACATTGGGTGACTTGTATAAACAGGATAGTAATTATATATTTGCTAAAACCGGTACCCTGTCGGGCGTGGTAGCATTAAGCGGGTATTTATATACCAAAAAAAATAAGCTGCTGATTTTTTCGGTTCTGATTAATAACCATACAGGCAGCGCAGTAGCTATCCGCCGAAAACTGTCAGCATTTCTGACCGGCATCAGGAACCGGTATTAACACATAGATTAACAATTTTTTAAAATTTTCTCTTTACTCCCCAACCGTATTGTATTTATACCCCGTATTATTATCAGCAACTGGCAATTAGCCGTTAAACTAAAGAGAAAATAAGTATTCAAAGCAAATGTCAGGTTTAACAGTTACCTGTTTTGAACGAGTATGAGATAGCAATAATATGTTGTTGTGCCCGTTCAGAAGCTATACCGGCGCGAATGCATAGCAACCGCACAGGAAGTTATCGCGTACGTAAAAGGGGTTTCAAAACACCAAAATAACAGGCTTGATTGTCCACCAATGCTACGGATATTGAACTCATAAACGGTTGTATAAATAACAACCGCCGGGCCCAGGAACACTTGTACAAGAAGTTTTACGGGCCCATGGCATCCATATGCCTGCGATACACCCGAAATCATGAAGATGCGATTGAGGTATTACACAATGGCTTTTTAAAAGTATTCAAAAACATTCATACGTATGATGTGGGCAGGGCATCTTTGTATACCTGGATACGAACCATTATCATAAACTCGGCTATTGATTTTGTACGACAGCGCGGAAAATTTCATACGCACATTGAACTGGAGAAAGTTGAGGAGCCGGCCATTGACGCAGATGCGATACAACGAATGTCTTCCCATGAAGTTTTACTACTTGTACAGAAGTTATCACCCGCAACACAAACGGTGTTTAACCTGTATGTAGTTGAAGGATACAATCACCGCGAAATTGCTAACCTATTAGGCATTAGCGAAGGAACCAGTAAATGGCACCTGAGCGAAGCCCGTAAACAATTGCAAAAATTATTACAAACATTGCAAGTGTAAATGAGATGAACCAAAAGCATCCATACGAAAAACACTTAGCGGAAAAACTGGTTCAGCTTCCGCCACCCGGTGACCCGGACCAAAACTGGCAGCAGATGAAATCGCTGCTCGATAAAAACATGCCACGGGGTGGAGGCAGCGGACCCGGTGGGTCATACCGCTGGTGGATTACCGGTACAGTAATAGTGGCTGTACTGGTTGGTACGTGGTTTGGTGGTAAGCAGCTGCTTACCAGCGAACAACGCAATGAGGCTGTTGCCGGAAAAATCAAAACCGTTAACAACAAAACGGCTCCTGCCGTTGCATTGACCGATAAAAAATCTGAGCAACCGGCCATGCCGCCGGCTGTTGAAAAAAATGAAGGCGCCCGGCCGGCAACACCTGCCGATCCCAAAGGTGCTTCCTATGCTTCTGTAACTGAACCGCAGGGCAATGGTAACGGTACGGCTGATGCTCCTGCTGCCGATGCCGCCCGGCAAAATGAAACGGTAGTAAAAAACAAACCGGATGTAAAAAATAATGCAGTAACTAATAATCAGCCTGCTGCTAATAAACCTGCTGCTGCCGGTAATCAATCAGTTGCATCTAACAATGAAGTGCTTGAAAAAGCCGAACATGCCCGAAGTAGTGGTAATAATAACGTGAGCAATGCGCCATTGCTTGCAGCTACGGATAACAACAACAACCCGGTAGTGCCCGCAAAAACAGCCAACAGAAACAAAAACAACAGGGATCGAAAAAACATCTACTCTTTTAATAAAAAAAACAGGAACAAAACGCGGCCTTCTGATTCAAAAATAAATAACACCAACGCGCCTGATAACATTACCAGTAACGATGTTGCCAATAATGATGTAGCACGAACAAATAGTGCAAAGGCTAAGAAAGGGAAACCCAACAAGCTCGTAAAAAAAGCAATACCTGCTACCAATAACGAGTTTAAAGACGAAGAGGAAAATAACCGATATGTGTATACGCCTTCTATATCATTGCCATCACAACCTACTTCGGGTGCGGGTTTAAAGGAATCGCGTGTTTTGATAAACGTAGATTATACCGGAGCCGCAGTGGTTGCCCCATCGGGCGTATTGCAAAGAGATTTTACGTATTACACGCAGGCCGATCTGTTTCCCGACATGGCCGTACGAAATAAAAATTCGCACAGCAAATCATCGCGTTTATCAGATGCAAGTGAAGATAAGAGGTTTGCATTTGGCCTTTCGTTGCCGCTGGCATTTCCGGTGGGCGATCAGCAGGCCCTGGGCTATAACAGGCAGGCGGGCGTTAACACTGTTTCGGATTACATTCCGTCGCCGCATTTTCAATATCATTTTAATAACAAAACATATCTGCAAACCGGATTACAGTTTGCATCGCCGCAGTTTATTCGCCCGTTTTTATTGTATGAAAATCAGCAGAGCATGCGGCAGGGGCCAAATACCTACGATCTGATTACATCCATATCGGCCCGTAAGCTGTATTATTTTAATGTACCGGTTTCGGTTTATCATAGTCCGCTCAGGAATTTTTACATGGGTGCCGGCCTGCAGTTCTCATCATTATTAAGTGGTGTTGCGTATTATGAAAAGGTCGAACGCAAGTATCCTCAGTTCGGTCCGCCACAGGATTATGTGATTAAAAATTACTTTACCAAGTTTCAAAACGATTCATTGTCGCACCGGTTAAACAGTAATGAAGTGAGGTTGCTTATTGATATGAATTATTACTTTAACCGCTTTACTGTAGGGTTGCAGTATAACCAGGCGTTTAATAATTATGTTAGTTTTCAGGTTACGCCTAACTCGCCCTATACATTCGATAAAAACAAGAGTCTACAGTTTTATCTGCGATATAATATATGGGAAGATAAAAAAAGAAAGCAGCCGAAAAATGCTTCGCTGTTAACGCTTAAATAGCTGTTCGAGATAATCTTTTTTAAATTCAATGTAAGTGGGGTTTCCTGCTGCCGTTACATTCGGCTGTGTACATTTAAACAGCTCGGCAGTTAATGTGCGCATTTCTTCGATGGTGAGCGAAGTGCCTGCTTTAATTGCCTGCTGCCAGGCCAGTGAGCGAATGAGTTTTTCGCGACGCGAAAACTTCAGGTCGCTGCTGAAATGCTTGAACTGTTCCAGCAAACTTTCTATGGCCAGTTTTTCATTGCCCTGCGAAACATCGGCGGGCGTTCCCTGAATAACAAAGGCATTGGCGCCAAATGGTTCAATCAAATATCCCAGCTGGTTTAAATCGGCCATCAGTTCCTGCAGCAATACGGCGTCGGAAGCCGATAGCTGAAGCGTGGCAGGAAATAAACTGCGTTGTGTGGGAATTGACCGTCCCTGGGCAGTAGCTGCATAGCGTTCGTATAAAATACGTTCGTGCGCCAGTTGCTGGTGAATAAGAATAAAGCCACGGGTAGTGGGTGCTACGATGTAAGTATTGTGGAGTTGGGATAGTGTGGAATATTCTTCTGTGTTTAGCGATAGGTGTCGGGTAGCGGGTTGGTTATAACCGGTTGCCAATGGGGTGCCATCCGATGGCTCCTGTTTCTTTAATTGATCTAATAACGATTCAAACTTTTCTTCTTTTTGTCCGCCCTCATTCCCGCTGGTTGGCGAGGTGTTAGCCCATTGCCCATTGCTGTTTGCTGATTGACCATTGCTCCCGCCTTGCGGAACTTTTTGGCCACCTGGTTCAAAAAAATCTTTCCAGTGCCTTAGTTCACTTTTATCGGTTGGCTGAATAAAATGGGCCTGGTTCTTTTGGCTGAAATTTTTATAAAGCGATGACGAACGGGCGGCTTCCTGTTTGTCTTCGGTAAAAGGTTTATTAACCGCATCCAGTTGCTGAATGCCGGGGTCAAGGTCAAACTCAAGTGTGGGGGTTACGCTGAACTGGGCCAATGCATGTTTTACCGCTGCCTGTACAAAAGCGTATACGATTTTTTCGTCTTCAAACTTGATCTCCTGCTTGGTAGGATGCACATTGATATCCACCTGTGCAGGGTCAAGATCAATAAACAGCACGTATAGCGGAAAACTGTCGGCCGGTATCATTTCCTGAAAAGCGCTCATCACCGCATGATTGAGGTAAGCGCTGCGAATGAACCGGTTGTTTACAAAAAAGTACTGGTCGCCCCGGGTTTTTTTGGCTGTATCGGGCTTGCCAACAAAGCCATAGATATTCAGGTAATCGGTTTTTTCCTGTACGGTAACCAGCCGGGCATTATAATGCTGGCCCAGTACCTGTACAATTCGTTGTTTCAGACTACCTTTTTCGAGATGGAATATTTGTGTTCCGCTGCCATTGAGCGAAAAGAAAACATTAGGAAATGACAAAGCCACGCGAATGAACTCATCAACAATATGCCGCATTTCGGCCGCATTGCTTTTTAAAAAATTGCGGCGGGCGGGCACGTTAAAGAACAAGTTCTTCATGGCAATGCTGGTGCCATTGGCGGCTGCCACGGGTTCCTGCTTTTTCACTACACTGTTCTCTATTTCGATGCAGGTACCGGTTTCATCTTCGGCCCTTTTGGTTTTCAGCTCAACCTGTGCCACGGCGGCTATTGAAGCCAGCGCTTCGCCCCTGAAACCCATGGTGCGAATGTGAAAAAGGTCGTCGATATTACGGATCTTGGAAGTGGCATGCCGTTCAAAGCTCATGCGGGCATCCGTTTCGCTCATTCCTTTGCCATTGTCGATTACCTGCACCAACGCTTTGCCGGCATCCTGAATGATCAGCCGTATTTCAGTGGCGCCGGCATCAACAGCATTTTCCAGCAACTCTTTAACGGCGCTGGCAGGTCGCTGAATCACTTCGCCGGCGGCGATCTGATTGGCAATGTTATCGGGCAGTAATTGAATGATATCGGCCAAAGGTTGCTCCTGATTTTGAATCGGCAAATGTAGTAATATTTGATTGCATAATACTGCGTTCAGATATCGGCACTAAACCCAACCTGTGTATATAAACTGGCAAGGGGTTTGCAAAATGATTACCGGTATCGGATTTAATATACAATAAATTCTTTGTTTGAACCATATCACCGGCACAAAAACGCACCCGATATTAGAACAATTTTAATGGTGCAAACACCTTATAAACAGTACATTTGATGTTCATTTCTGCGACAAAAAATCACAATATATTCATGTGCAAAATCTTTAAAACAACATGTTTTGTTGTATTGGTTAACCTGATTAGTGGCCATGTAGCAGCACAGCGTTCCGGTAACCCGGCGGCAGACCGTTGGGTCGACAGTGTATTTAAAACCTTATCAAAAAATCAGAAGATAGCGCAATTGATGGTGGTAAGGTTATCGTCGATAGGGCCCGACCGTACCATTATTTTCTACGATAAACAGGTTGAAGAAGCCATTCTTAAATACAATATCGGTGGCATTTGTTTGTTCCAGGGCGGGCCAATAAAACAGGCCACTATACTGAACCACCTGCAACAAATTGCTCCCACGCCATTACTGGTAACCATTGATGCCGAAAACGGCGTAGGTATGCGTATGGATAGTGTGCTGCCGCTGCCCCGCCAGATGATGATGGGCGCTGTGCAGGACCAGTCGCTCATTTACGAATACGGTCGCGTAGTGGGTGAACAATGTAAACGAATAGGCATTCAGGTGAACTATGCGCCGGTAGTTGATATAAACAACAATCCCAATAACCCGGTTATTAACGACCGTTCTTTTGGTGAAGACAAATACAAAGTGGCCGATTATGGCATTGCCTATATGAGAGGCATGCAGGATGTTGGGGTGATGGGATGCGCCAAACATTTTCCCGGTCATGGCGATGTAGATGTTGATTCGCACCTCGATCTGCCGGTTATCAATAAGAGTAAATCGCAGCTCGACTCGCTTGAGCTGTATCCCTTCAGCCGCATCTTTAAAGCGGGTGTTGGCAGCGTAATGGTGGCGCATTTATCGGTTCCGGCAATTGATAATTCCGAACATACGCCCACTTCAATTTCGTATAACAACGTAACAGGACTGCTTCGCAAAGAGCTCAATTATAACGGCCTTACTTTTACCGATGCGCTTGAAATGAAAGGCGTGGCAAAATATTTCCCCGATGGCGAAGCATCGCGCCAGGCGTTGATTGCCGGTAACGATATGCTGTGCTTACCGGGCGATATAAAAGGCAGCATTAAAAAAATAAGAAAAGCTATTCGCAGAAGAAAGCTTCACTGGGACGATATAAATGAGCACGTGCGAAAAGTGTTATATGCCAAATACGAGTACGGTTTGGCCAACTGGAAACCGGTAGATACTACCAACCTGTTAGCCGACCTGAACAAAGATGTGCCGAAGATGCGCCGGAAAATAGCCGAAAATGCGCTTACCCTGTTACGTAACGATGACCCGGCCATATTTCCGCTTGTCAGCGGCCGGCGGATTGCTTATGTAGGGGTAGGATTAACCGAAGACAATGCTTTTGCGCAACACGTACGTAAAGACTACAATGCGCAGGTATATTATTTCGATTATAAAAAAGACAGCAGCAGCGTAGCGCCCCTGTTACAACAGCTGAAAGACAGTTTTGATGTGGTGATCCTTGGCGTGCACAAATTCAATCGTTATCCGGCCAATAACTTCGGCATCAGCAATGCCGCTCAGCAGCTGATACAGGGCGTACAGCAGCAACAAAAAACCATTACCCTGGTATTTGGTAATCCGTATGCTGTTAAAAATATGTGTAATGCCCCGGTGCTGATTGCCGCTTATGAAGATGATGACATTACCCAGGCTACTGCAGGCGATTTGTTGCATGGCCGGTTTATGGCCAAAGGAAAATTACCGGTAACCGTTTGCCCTTCTTATAAATACGGATATGGTGTTGTGGCCAGTCGTTTATTGCCGTCGGTACAAGCCGATCTGCTGGGACTCAGTTCAGGTAAAATGAGCAAGGCTATTGACTCTATCGTAAATGATGCCATAGCAAAACATGCCATACCAGGCGCTGTGGTGTTGGTGGCAAAGGATGGTAAAATCGCTTACGAAAAAGCTTTCGGTTATTTCACCTACGACAGCACCGAATCGGTATATCCCGAAACCATATACGACCTTGCTTCGGTAACCAAAATAATGGCCACAACCTTATCGGTAATGAAATTATATGATGAGGGCAAACTGGATATTCAAAAAACACTGGGCGATTATTTGCCCTGGACTAAAAAAAGCAACAAAGCCCAGTTGAAGTTGTGGGATGTGTTATTACATCAGGCGGGCTTAAAGGCTTTCATTCCTTTTAATCGCGAAACACTCGATGCGCGCGATAATCAACCCCTGCCTGCTTTTTACAGGAATACGCCCGATTCGGTTTTTTCAGTTCGCGTAGCCGCTAATTTGTACATGCGTAAAGATTGGGAAGATACCATGTATAAACGCATTTTGCAAAGCGATTTAGGTCCGCAGGGCAAGTATGTGTACAGCGACAATGATTATATTTTTCTGGGAAAAATTGTGGAAGCCATCTCCCATATGCCGCTCGACAAATACGTTAAGAAAACCTTTTACGATAAACTGAACCTTACTTCAACGGGTTTTAAACCGGCAGAACGGTTTCCGCTGGATTATATAGCGCCTACCGAAAAAGAAAAAGGCTTTCGTGGTCAGTTGCTGCATGGCGACGTACATGATCCGGGAGCTGCCATGTTTGGCGGTGTAGCGGGGCATGCAGGATTATTCAGCAATGCCTATGAAATGGCTGTGCTGGCGCAAATGATGCTGAATGGCGGTGTATTAAACGGACAAAACTTTTTCAGCCGCGCAACCATGGATTACTTTAACGAGTACCACAGCGACAGCAGCCGCCGGGGTCTGGGGTTTGATAAACCCGAGCGAGATAATGCCACCCGTACCGAACCTTATCCCTGCGCCTACGCATCGCCCCAAACATTCGGACATACCGGTTTTACCGGCACCTGTTTTTGGGTTGATCCCAAATACAACCTGATATATGTGTTTTTGTCGAACCGGGTAAATAGCCCCGACCCCAATAAGTTTCTGCGAATGAGTGTGCGACCGAAGGTGCATGATGCTATTTATCAGTCGCTGATGTCGAAATATTAAGTTGTAAGTTTTAAGTAATAAGAAATAAACAGAAGTCCCGCCAGCCGGCGGGACTTTCCTTTTTCTGCAAACATCGTTGTGTTGCAACGAATTTATTTCATGATGGCAAGTTCAATCCTGAGCCATAGCTGATATGGCAATAACTACTATTAATTTAAGCATATATCGGCATAATGTAACCGATTGCAAGATATATATTTAAGCGTAAAGCGTTATAATCAGGGAGCCGTACCTTTAATACTTTTAAATTAAGATTATGGCAGAAGCAAAACTACCCGAAGTATGGCAGCGCGGCCAGTTGCCGGGCATACCGGCGTTGTTACAACCGGTAGCGCATGCCCTGTTGCAGGCTCAGGAAGAAATACATGAGATGATGAAAGGCTTTCCCGAATCAAAATTATGGGAACGGCCGGCGGGCGTGGCTTCGCCAGGTTTTCATTTGCAACATATTACCGGTGTGCTCAACAGATTGTTTACCTATGCTGCCGTACAGCAGTTGTCGGATCAGCAATTACAGTATTTGAAAGTCGAAGGCGTGCCTTCAGAAAATATACGGGTAGCATCGTTGCTTCAGGCACTCGATGCTCAAATGGATGCTTCAGTTGAAACCTTAAAAAATATAAATCCTGCCACCTTAACCGAGGCAAGAGGTGTTGGCCGCAAACAAATTCCTTCTACTATAATGGGATTATTATTTCATGCGGCTGAGCATACCATGCGGCATACCGGGCAGTTGCTGGTTACGGTACGAGTAATACAAAATAAAATATCGAATAATGAATTATAAATGTCGAATATCGAAATTGTATTTACTTCTACATTCGATATTCGACATTTGATATTCGATATTTATTGAACAGTTTTCACTCCGGGGTATTTACTGGCAACAACCAGCTCGTATTCATCGCGGCGTTTTAATTTTTTAATCAGTTCGTGCAGCTCACAGCTGTCATCGGCATCGTCATACACCTGGTCGTGGGCGAGTACGACAAGGTTTTCGGGAATTCTTGTTCTGTTGTGCGCGAACAGGCTGTCGATTTCATCTATTAATACTTCTGACCGGTTTTTCAGGGAGAATGTTTTGTGGTCGTAATGCCACTCAAGATCCCAGCCAATGATGGTAAACCCGGCCTGTTGTAATGAGTCGGCTGCAGCAGCGCTTTTTTTAAGATCGGTATACGACAGGGTATCAACGCGCCAGATATTTCGTCCCGGCGTTCGTGCAATACTGTTACTAAGCTGAAGGCTGTCGTGGCAGCGTCTGAAATCGCTTACTACCGAATCGGGTTGTTTGTAATACCGTTCATAATGGTTGTGCGCATGCGTGTAACTGTGATTGCACAATTCAATGGAGTCGGTTACTTTAAGACTGTCCCAGGTAGCATGTTGCGAAGTGCTGGCAAATACATGTTCTCCTACAATAAAGAAAGTAACAGGTACCTGTTCTTCCTGAACAATGTGTAATACTTTTCGGGTGCCTTTGTTGGGGCCGTCGTCGAAAGTGAGGTAGATCTTCTTCTTTTTCTTTTTTGGTGTTGTTGCCCCGACCACTTTATTCGATGGGTCGTTGGGCGCTTTGTTGTAATGATAAGTGATTTTACCCTCGCGGGCTGATTTGGTTGTTGAAATTAATACCAGTAAGAGCATAATGGGGCGATAAAAGAAGGCGGCGGTATTATGATCGCCCTCTTCAGCATTTGTTTCCATAATTGTTTGAAGGGATTTTGTTGTATGAAATTATAATGAGAAAATAGTATTGTAAAATTCACTTTGGTTAAAGATTGTATAAAAACAACGAGTGGTTAGTGGCGAGTGGTGAGTGGGTCTGAAGTCGGAAGTCTGAGGTCGGAAGTCAGAAGAACCCCCGGAGATGACCATTGTTCACAGTATTCAGATATAGTAAAAAGTTAATTTATTGAACGATTGGCAGTGGGTATTGCTTTCCGATAAATTGAAATAAACGCTGAAGTGCAAGAAAATCAAAGCAATAGGCCATTGGGGTAAAAGCCATCAAAAAGTAAAAACAGCAAATGAAGAACAATAATGTCCTAAATCTGTCTTAACTTATGCTAATTTTGCAAATTAACTAAGAACAACAGTAATGATTCGTAAAGAACAGGTCCTGCACGATGTAGTGATCAAATTTGCCGGCGACTCAGGTGACGGCATGCAATTAACCGGAACCCAGTTTACCAACAATACCGCATTGCTGGGGATAGACCTTGCCACTTTTCCTGATTTCCCTGCCGAAATACGGGCGCCCCAGGGTACCCTGCCGGGTGTGAGCGGTTACCAGTTACGGTTTTCGAGCGACCGGGTTTTTACTCCGGGCGATGAGTGCGATGTGCTGGTGGCCATGAATGCTGCGGCATTAAAGGCGAACCTGAAAAGCCTGAAGAAAGGCGGAAAGATCATTGCCAATACCGATGGCTTTGATTCAAAGAACCTGCGGCTGGCTAATTATGCCGATGGCGTTCATCCGTTGGAAGACGGCAGTTTGGGTAATTACGAGGTGATAAAAATGGATGTTACCAAAATGACGCGGGAAGCCCTGAAAGACATTACGATGGGCACAAAAGAAAAAGACCGCGCCAAGAACATGTTCGTGCTGGGCTTTTTGTACTGGATGTACAACCGCAACATGGAAAACACCATTCAGTTCCTGAAAGATAAGTTTGGTAAAAAGCCCGAGATACTCGAAAGTAACGTGCGTGCCCTGCAGGCCGGTTATAATTTTGGCGATACCACTGAAACATTTACTACTACCTATAAAGTTGAAAGGGCTCAAATGGAAGCCGGCGTTTACCGCTCCATCATGGGTAACCAGGCTGTGGCTTATGGTTTAATAGCCGCTTCGCAAAAAAGTGGCCTGCCGCTGTTTCTGGGCTCTTACCCCATCACCCCGGCCTCGGATATTTTACATGAACTGAGCCGTCACAAAGGCTTTGGTGTAAAAACTTTTCAGGCCGAAGATGAAATTGCCGGTATTACTTCGGCCATTGGTGCTGCCTATGGCGGCGCCCTGGGCGTTACTACAACCTCGGGCCCTGGTATGGCATTAAAAGCCGAAGCCATGGGACTGGCGGTAATGCTTGAAATTCCTTTACTGATATGCGATGTTCAACGGGGCGGCCCCTCAACCGGGTTGCCTACCAAAACCGAGCAAAGTGATTTATTGCAGGCGTATTACGGACGTAATGGCGAATGCCCCATGCCTATTGTTTCGGCCTCTACACCAAGCGATTGTTTTGGCGCTGTATACGAAGCGGTACGCATTGCGGTTCAGCATATGACACCGGTTATCTTTTTAAGCGATGGTTATATTGCCAACGGCGCCGAGCCCTGGCGTTTTCCGAAAAGCGATGAACTGCCGGCTATTGAAGTAAAATTCAAAACCGATCTGGGACATGGTGAAGATAAATTTCAACCTTATTTGCGCGATGAAAAACTGGTGCGTCCCTGGGCCATACCCGGTGTACCTGGTCTTGAACACCGCATTGGTGGTTTGGAAAAACAGAATATAACCGGTAATGTTAGTTATGAACCGGAGAACCACCAGCTGATGGTAAAAATCAGACAGGAAAAGGTTGATAAGATAGCTGATTATATTCCTGAACAAACTTTGGATAGCGGTCCTGCCACCGGAAAGATACTGGTACTGGGTTGGGGTAGTACCTATGGCGCCATTAAAAGCGCCGTAGCTGAGTTACAGCAACAGGGCTATGCAGTTAGCCATGCCCATTTACGTTATGTGCGTCCCTTCCCTAAAAACCTGGGAACCCTACTGAAGAGTTTTGATCAGGTATTGATCCCTGAAATCAATAACGGTCAACTGATAAAAATTATCCGCGACCAGTATTTTATAGATGCAAAAGGGTATAACAAAATCATGGGTATACCCATTACCAAAACCGAACTGGTAATGAAGCTGCATGAAATGCTGGGGAGTGTAAATTAATATTTCGCGCTAAGGCGCAAAAAAATCCCGTTCATATTCAGGTGAACGGGATTTTTGTTTATAACAGCGATTGCATTATTCTTTCTTCATCTTTACTTTGCCATCCTCTGATTTGACCTTTATTTTTTCATTCTTCATCTTTTCTTCCCTTCCTTCATTTTTATACTTATCATCTCCATCCTTGATCTTCATTTCGCCTTCATCCATTTGTAATTTCTGATCACCTGACTTTAATTTGATTTCCTCATCACTAACTTTTAGTTTGCTGTCATCGAGCTTGTAAGTGCCATCTGGTGTTTTAACGATATAATTGTTTACAACATACCGGCCTCTTCCATAAATGGTATCACCGGTTAATACGTTAATATATAAATCTACCGGTTCGCTGGTGTTGGCTGAATAGGTTCTTTTCTTTTTTGAATCATAATACAGGTCGGCTGGCTGATTGGTTTTTAAATCAACATATCGTGCCGTTGATGTTTGATTACCGGTATTACCATTATCAGTAACCGGTTCTTTGATTGCCATGGAATCGGAGGCAATGTTCTGTTGCTTATTTGATTCCTGGCAGGAAGCGATTATTACTGCACTTCCTGTAATAGCTAAAAATTTCCTGATTGTGTTCATATAGGTTTATGAGATCTTAAGCAATTATTATGCGCAGGCCTGCTATAACGTGGTATATGCGAAAATGTGTAGAAAAAAGGCAACAGATAATGCGATTATCATAACTTCAACCCATACAATTCCATCGCAGATTCTTTTCCTTTAAGATCAACCAGGCCCAGATTAACTGTTTGCCAGTTCTTTAAATTGGTTTGACTGGCAAAGTCTTTTGATATAATTACTTTTTGGTTCAGCTCGCTGGTAGCTGAGCGTAACCGTGCGGCTGTGTTCATGATGTCGCCGCTCATGGCCAGATCTTTTTTTATAACCCCAATTTCGCCAATGGTAATTTCACCTGTATGAATGCCGGCCCTGAAATCGGGTATAACGCCATATTGCCTTTTAAAATAGTTTTTATTGCGCTGTATTATTCTTTTGCAATCCAGCAGCGCCTGCAGGCATTTGCGGTTGGCATTTTGCTTTTTAACGATCCACGATACTACTACTTCATCGCCCACATATTGATATATCTGGCCGTCGTTCTCGAGCAGGGCAACCGAAATAAAGTATATGAAATCGCGTATAAAGCTGAAATATTTTTTATGGCCCAGTTGTTCGGCTATGGTGGTTGAGTCAACAAGATCAATAAACATTACCGTTCTTTTTTCGTTTTTGGGAGTGAGGTACCGGCCAAGCAGTATATCGAAGAAAACACCCGGTGAGTATTTTTCATTTACTTCAATAAGCAATATGGTAATTAAAAAAGTAATGAGCCATCTGACCATTTGACTAAAGAACAGGGAGGATTGAAAATTCCTATAATATGAACGGCCTAATTCGGTTGTGATCGGTTCTTTTTCGATGAGCCAGATGTAGGTGAAGTGCAGAATAAAATTCAGTAAATAAGCAGCTGCTACCAGTATGATACTTCTTATAAGCAGGCTTAGCAAAAGCGGCAGGTTACGCACCATGTGCTTCAACTGGTAGGTCAGCAACCATGCCATAGCCAGGCATATTAGAAATATCAACCCCGACCGCAACAATAATACCATCGACGAATGCATGTCGAACGGATGGGGCGCCAGATTAATGTGGTCGCGATAAAATTTAAAAAGATAAACACTGGTGTCAATGATTGTCCATATAAGGGCTATGGCCAGTACCTGTTTTAGGCGGTATTTGCTAATAACACCAAATCTGATTACTATGCGACTGAACAGTTTCATAACTTTTTTTTCCGGTACTGTACACAAACATGCGCAAGTATCTTTTTAATGCAGTATTCCCTAACTGTATGGCGAAACAGACGGCGAATTAATTACCGGTTGTTGCGGTGTATGCAGCATAATAGCTACGATAAATGCAATAACCGATATAAATAAGCCTATCATAAAAACAGTGTATGCGAGGCGTATCAACTTGTATTTACGGGCAAGCACAACTCCTAACTGATGTATATCCATTATTAAAGAACTGTACAAATAATCAGGGTCGCGCATCATGGTATTCATGGCCCACTGGTATTCGGTTACCCTGGATTTGTAAAAGTTACCAAAAAATAACAAATTAGTGTTTTTATTTAGAATGTCTTCCCGGCTAAAATTGCCCTGCGAAACTTTGGGCCTTGTTGCCAGTATGGCTATGATTATGGTTGCAAGGGAAGATGCCAGAAATATAAAAGTTGGAATGGTTAAATGTGTTTCCACTTCAATACGACGTATCAATACCGATAGTATCACCGATATAATAATGGCATTAACGCTTATGAGAATGCTTGCTTTACCATCGGCCATATTACTAAGCTCAACATGGTTTTCACTGGTGAGCCGAAGCATAGTTTGAATGCCTCTTGATACAAGCGAATTTTTTCGTTTGGCGCTTATTTCATCTTTTCCGTCTTCAGGCAGTAATAAGGATTCACTGATATTAAGGCCTTCGAGCTTATTCACCTTTTTAAGTAGCCGGCGTATATTTTTTTCCTTTCCTTTTTGCAGCAACTCCATGCAGTATGTGGTGTAGAACCGGTGTTTTTCGAGCAGTTCCAAACTGTTCCTTTCCCAGTCCATCACCATGGTGTTCATGTTGCGTAAGATCAGTTCTTTTTTAACCGCCTTATTGGTTTTTTTAAAGTCATCTAATCCGAAATGATAGGTATCGGCGTCGCACAGGATCATTTCCTGCAAGGTTTGTGGTGCAGTGGGGAATTTTGTGATCTTTATTAAGGAAGCCACTTTATCGATCAGTTCCCGGTCGCTGGTTTTGGTTTCGAGAAACTCTTTCATAAGGGCCACGCTTTTTTCTTCATGCTGTGGCGGCTCCGTTAGCAGGTGCCCTGTATCGTGAAACCAGGCAGCAATAATAAGTTCAGGTATTTCTTTTTCGGGCAGCTGATAGTGCGATGCAATTTCCTGCACATGCTGTACTACGCCTTGCGTATGTTCAAGATTATGAAATACAAGGTTTGCCTGATGGTGCTGTTTGAACAGATACCGCACATGGGTTTCGGTTTCAATTATAAGTTCATTATATGCTAACATAGCCACAGAATTAAAATGTTAGGTTCAATTTTGTGCCCAGCGTAAAGTTCACCAGGCTTTCTTCTTTCGAAAAGGCCATAGTGGCCGATATCAGCACCATATTGTAGGGCACGTAATAAAAGCCCCCGCCATATGCATTGTGCCAGCGTTTACTATCTTCACCCTTTAACCATACTCTTCCTATATCGTTAAATGCCACCAGACCCACCTGACCGGGAAATACATACGATTTGCTTTCGAACAACTTTATTCTGAATTCAAGGCTTCCGTATGCCTGCGAATTACCCGAAAAACGATTCTTTCTGAAGCCTCGTAAAAAGTTGTTGGCGCCTAATGTCATTGCCTGAAAGTATTCCAGTTTATTGCTGTATATTTTTCCGGCGCCAAGCCTCAGTACGGTTACCCATCTGGCCGGATAACTCAAACTGGCATATACGGTCATATCTGATTCGAGCTTTGTTAAGGGGGAGCTGTTTTTGGTAAGCGGTTGCAATTGGGTAAATGTAGTTACCCAGTTAATACCACGTGTGGGGAACAGTTCGTTGTTCAGGTTATTTACCTGTACGCCTGCTTTAAAACCCGCATATGATTTTACTGAATAAATCTGTGTTGAATCGAGGCCGACCAGAGAAGGCTTACCCAGAATATAATTTTTGTTATTGATGGGTTTGTTCCAGTAATGATAAAATGAAGGGCCGATAAACACACCCACTACGCTTGCCAATCTTTTTCTGAATAACACATCAGCTGCCACATCTTTATATCGCGCCCGGTAGTATTTAATGGTTGAATCGGTGTTAATAGTTGTGTTATTGCCAAAACCAAAAAAGTTGGTGAGGGCAGGATTCATCAGTTCGGAATTTATTATAACATCGGTTTTTTTAAAAACATCCATAAAAACGCCCCGGTAACGAACCTGGTAGGCCCGCTGCCCCAGGGCAAACAATGTTGAAAACCGCTGTTCACTTGAATAAGGTTTTTTACGCCATTCATAACGCCGGTACCATAAGCCAAAGCCAAGCATAAATCCGTCATCGGCATTGTATCCTATATTGATGCGCGGAAAATGGAAGATGTTATATTGAAATTCATTGAAGTCATAATTGTTTACCTGCGGATCGGTACTGAACCTTGGTTTTGTGCGTTGCCCTTTTTCAAGAAAATTCTTTTCACCTGAAAGATCGTAAATATAATTTTTGATGTTGCCGGTTATATGAAAGGTGTCATCGCCTTTGCCGCCGATTATGCGAATGAAGTTTTTTACAGGAGCGTTGGCGCTGATGTCGAATTTGTCGTTACCACGAAATCCGTATAAACGTATTTCCTTTGTTTTTGCGGGATCGAAAAGCCGGTCGTACATGATAAAGCTGGTGTCTTTATTTTTACGCGAAAGCACCTGCACCCTTATGTTTTTACCTTCGTTGAATACCTTAAAGTACTCGGTTTTATTGCTGCCTAAAATTGATACCTGTTTGGATAGAAAATCATAATACTTCATAGATTTTTTTTGCAGATCATTTCTGCGGCTGATCAGCTTGTCTATGGTTTCTTTACCATTGATTGCATAGATTTCAGGTGGCATTTGCTGCACTGCTTTTTTGATAGCAGTGTCGGGCAACTGATTAATAAAAACTTTGGTAACAGAGTCCCACTCTCTTTTGTCGATATCATCCATGAACAACCGGTCAAAATCTTTTGCCACGACCGATAAGTGATTTACGTCGTGTATTTTATACTGCAGCCCTTTTAAAAAGGGTAACCGTTTACGTGAAACATAAGCTACCAGTAATCCGTCTGAATGAAAGAAGGCCTGGTCGCGATCTTTCGGAATAGGATAATAAATTTTACCCCGGCCGGTATCCTGCACGCCCCATTTAAATTGGTCCATATGCCGGTCCCAGTCTGCTGCCAGCATATCGAGCAACCGCGCTTTTAGTACTTCTTTCTGCAGCACGCGTTTTTCATTGTCTTCGATCATGTTGTTAAAAACAGTTATCGAACTTTTGGTATCTGATCCATCCCACGAAGCATCTTTTTCTTCGAGCATGCACACTTTATTGGCAAATAGGGTACGGTAGGTACCAAAGTCGAGGTCGTCGGGCACCAGAAAAAATTCGGGTGTTGCATGGGGAATATGGGCCGCTGTTGCCAGCGATGCAATGGGCAGTGGGGCATAAGGATGCGCTGCAGAAATCATATCCTGTACAATTTCAGAAGCTACGGTGTTGCGCAGATTTTCGGGCAAGGCCAGTTCGGGGTCTTTATCAATCGTTCGTAACGACCATTCTTTACCATTTTTATCTTCAAGCGTTAACGATTTGGTTTGCTTGCCGCCTCCCATACTTTTTATTTTAAACCCTCCATGTTCTTCTTTCAGCCGAAAGACCTTTAATTTCACCGGCTTCGACCACACATCGCGGTAATTGTTACCAAGTATGAAGCGTTTTAATGCCGATGCATTTTTATATTGGTTACTGGCTGCTGAAACATAATAATCAGTATAGGGTGGTATTTGCAATTTGGCGGTATCCTTCGCCAGCGCCGGCAGCTTCGAAAAGTCGATTATATTTTTTGAAAATGATTCTGATGGTTTTTCGGTGTTAATGTCAACTACATAAAATTTGATGCGTACATTTTTATTCTTCGATACTTCAAGCACGGCAAACCCAATGGAATCTTTTGTGAACAATGATTTTTTACTGTCTTCAACGCGGCTGGTGTGGCAACCGCTGCCGCTTACAATATAAAACTGGCTACTGTCTTTGAGCAGTTGCAGGCTATGATCATGACCGGCAGCATAAATTAAATTAGGATGCAATTTTGCTTCGCTTTCAATATGTGCTACCATATTGGTATAAGCGGGGTAATTGATATCCTGCGGACTGCCGAACACACTGCGGCTGATGGGGTAAATTGAACCAATTACAGGAAGCGGTATGTACAGGTTCTTTTTCATGTCGGTGAAAGGGAAAATGTGCTGCTTCAATCCGAAATAACCGCCATGTATGCCATTGCTTCTGAAAGGATGGTGGCAGGCCAGTATAACCAGCTTATTATAATTTTTACGCAGCATTTCAGAAAGCTGTAGCATAAACTCACTTTCTGTTTTGCAGGGGCAATCCCATTCAATGCCTGGTTTGTCGTTTTTGTGTAAGAACCACTGGCTGTCGAAAACGATCATCACTACATCTTTACTAATGGGCACTTCTACCGGGCCGGGACAACCTTCGGATGGCACAAACTGCACGTTTTTTTCCTTCATCAGGTTCACATAGGCTTCCTGGCGCAACAGGGTTTCCCATCCATCCTGCCGGCCATTGGCCCAGTCGTGATTACCAGGAATAAGATAAACATGGGCCGGTGTATTGGCAGCAACGGCCATTTGTGAGTCGAGCACGGTGCGTGATAAAACAAATTTTATATTCGATTCATCGGGCAGACCCCACTGGTACAGGTTATCGCCCAGATAAACAATGGTTGTTTTTTTATCGGGAAGCAGATAGTTTCTTACAGCCGATGCAACGGGATGTTTGCCATTCACCAATGCGCCGCCATCGCCGATCAAAACGATCCGGGCTGTTACCGAATCATCTGTTTGGGCAAACAGGGTGCTGCCGGTTAAAAGAGCAAAGGCAATTAGAGCATATCTCATGATTTCATTTTCTTATTGTATTTAAAAAAAAGCAGGTTGGCTACTCCACGATCGGCTGATTCATTCGAAATAATCATATCGCCTGCGGGTGTAAAAGTAATTCCTTCGGGTTGTTTAAAAAGTTTTGAATCGATAGGGTAAGTTTTTTTAGGGTTGCCCTTACGGTCGGCTATAACCAGTAGTTTGTTAACCGACGACACAATGAACAATTCATCTGTAACCGGATTGATAGCGGCTGCAGATGGTTTGAATTTTATCTTTTTTTCGCCTATCATATTGGCGATTTCGCTAACATTGATAGAAGAAGAGTCATCGAAACTTTTATTCAGCAGGTTATAATAAAAAACGGTCAGTGCTTTCTTTTTATCTTCTTCACAGTCTTTACATATCATAGTGAGTTTAAACATATGCGGGTCGTAATACAGGATTTCAAATTCATTTCCCTGCCCGGGGAAAGATTGTAGCTGTTGTAAAACCTGGTTATGGTCGTTGAATGTAAAGGCAACGATATTGCCGTTGCTTTGCAGCACATAAAACACTTTATCGATCAGGGCCATGTCTTCATAATCGCCTTCGTTTGAAAATTTCCATTTTCGGATAGGTTTATGTGGTGTAAGCGGAATTTTATACAGCCAGCCAAATTCATCACCGATTGCAAATACGCTGGTATCTTTCTGATAGAAGGCCAGGCCTGATATTTCGTCCAGTTCAACCGGCAGCTTTATTAAAAAGGGTTTGGTTAAGTTATATCCGTCCGGACTTTTATAACTGGTATTGTTCGGTTGAGAGCAGTGGCTATTCACAAAAACAATAATGAGGCATATAATGCATAAATATCTGTAAAGCATAAACAAGGCATATGGCACATATTGTATCTTTCAAAATCTGGTGCCATACCAATGGCCCATAATGGTTTAATTGATTAGAAAAGGTAATCAGAGGCTATGTGTAGAAAAAGGTCTACAATGGAACGACCTGGCTTTGAAGCAACTTACATGTTGTAATACGGTACGCATAGGGTAACAATAAGGCAACCATACGGCATTGCCACGGAGCAACCCAGGAGCAAGGAGGGGGCAACCCAGTGGCAACCCGGGAGCATGTACGGGTGGCATATGGGAAAGATATAGAGTAGCGAGGGAGTTGCAACGGAGTAGCTATAGAGTAGCCCGGGAGTAACATCCCTATAAGTTCCCTATAAGTCTTCTATAAGTTCTCTCCAACTTTCCTATAACTCCTTTATAACTCTGCTATATGAACGTTTTTTATCCTGATCCTTCAGTTGCGGGCAACGCAAACATACCGGCCATGCAAAATGAGCCAGTGATGGGCTTTATGAATCAATTCGCGGGGTATGTGTTGAATAAGCTGCTTTTCGGTAGCCAAAGGGGTTTTGGCATTTACCGTAAGGCCAATACGGGCCGCTACGCGGAAAACATGGGTGTCTACCGCCATATTAGGCTGTTGGTCAACTACCGAGGTAATGACATTAGCCGTTTTTCTGCCCACGCCGGGCAGTTGTACCAACTCATCCACCGTAAGGGGAACCTGGCCATTAAACTGCTCAGTAAGCATTTTGGCCATCCCGATCAGGTGTTTCGTTTTGTTGTTGGGATATGAAATACTTTTTATCAGCGGGAACAGCTCATCAAAAGTTGCTTTTGATAATCTGCCTGCATCCGGATATTTTTCAAAAATAGCCGGCGTGGTCATGTTAACCCGTTTGTCGGTGCATTGTGCAGATAAAATTACCGCTACCAGTAGCTGGTAGGGATCATCGTACAACAATTCCGTTTCGGCATCGGGTGCATGATGCTGAAAATAATCAATGACAAACTGAAAGCGTTGTTTTCTCGTCATCCTATTAACAGAATGACTGCGAAATTAAGGGAGTGGATTAAATAGTAGCCCAAAGAATATAACTTATTAATTCACGGGCCTTCTCATAGGGAAGCTGGCCTGAAAGTGTTAAACTGTTGTTGCGATAGCCGTTTCGCGGGCGTATTGCAAAATGTTCAGAATAACTTCTGCTCTGGGAGATTCAACGATCCTGTCCAGGTTCTTGGCCGATGCTTTTAATACTTCTAATTTTTCGCGAAGCGTCCAGTCGTGCTCTAATGCAGCTTCAATGCTTGCATTCATCTCTGCAGAGGTTTCTTTGTACAAATAGCGTAAAAGGTCCTCCGGTGTAAAGAGAATAGTCATAGGCAAACCATTTATGTCCTTTAAATTTCCGAAAGAGTCAATTTCGGAGTCCGTCCGTGTAATAAAACGATATCTGGTTTCTCTTATTGTGCAGGAAATTGGATGGGAGTGCTGAAATCGGTGGAAAGGTAAAAAAAGGCGGTGAATGGTGCAATAGTAAGCGGGGAAACTATTTATTCAGGTAGTATGAACATTATTCGGATAGTATGAACAAATCCTCGTTGTCTTTTTTCATGCGATACTTTTCCCTTGCGTATTTTTCGAGCATGGCGGGGTTCTGCTTCAGATCGTCGAGCTCTTTTTTAGTGGCTTCGATCTGCTGAAGGTAGTAATCCCGACTTTGCTCAAGCTGCTGTAGTTCATGGCTGTGCTTAAAGTGGGTGGTAACGATGTCGCGGTCGTCGAAAAACAGCAACCATACCGAAAACACCAGCACGGTAATGAAGTATTTGTTTTTAAGCCAGGATGGTATGTTGCTAAGTAGCTTCAAATTTCAAATTCAATGTTACAGGTTGCAGGTTACAAGTTACAAGGTTTAAAGTATAATGTTTAAGGTTTAAGGTGGAACCCTGTTTTGGTTTCTACCTATACTTTAAACTACGCAAACTTTAAAAATTTAAGGTGTAAGGTTTAAGGCAGGAAGCTCAAAATGAGGGTTCTTACCTTAAACCTTATACCTTAAACATTGAACCTATTTACCAAATTTAATCTTTCCTTTGGGATAAACAGCGTTTTCACCCAGCATTTCTTCAATGCGGATCAACTGGTTATACTTAGCCAAACGATCGGTACGGCTTGCAGAACCGGTTTTAATTTGTCCGCAATTCAGGGCAACGGCCAGGTCGGCAATTGTTGTATCTTCTGTTTCACCGCTGCGGTGGCTCATGATTGAGGTGTATCCGCTGGTTTGCGCCAGTTGTACGGCGTTGATGGTTTCGGTAACAGTACCTATTTGATTAACTTTCACCAGAATACTGTTGGCAATACCTTTATTGATGCCTTCCTGTAAACGTTTTACGTTGGTTACAAACAGGTCGTCACCTACCAGCTGGCATTTTTTACCAACAGAATCGGTCAGTTTTTTCCAGCCATCCCAATCATCTTCGGCCATACCATCTTCAATAGAAACGATGGGATATTTATTAACCCATTCAGTCCAGTAAGCCACCATTTCATCGCTGCTGATGATTTTGCCTGAGCTTTTATAGAATTTGTAGGACTTTTTAGCCTCATCGAACATTTCGGTGCTGGCTGCGTCCATGGCAATTCCTATTTGTTCGCCTGCTTTGTAACCGGCAGCTTCAATAGCCAGCAACACGGTTTCAATTGCTTCTTCATTGCTTTGAATATCAGGAGCAAAGCCACCTTCGTCGCCCACATTGGTGCTGTAACCTTTCTTTTTAAGAACGGTTTTTAAGTGGTGAAATATTTCAACACCCCAGCGTAAACCTTCGCTGAATGAAGGCGCGCCTACAGGAACGATCATAAATTCCTGGAAATCAATTTTATTATCGGCATGCACACCACCATTCAGGATGTTCATGAGGGGCATGGGTAATACTGAGGCATTAACACCGCCGAGGTAGCGGTACAGGGGCAGGTTGCTTTCTTCGGCAGCTGCTTTTGCAACGGCCATCGAAACAGCCAGTGTGGCGTTAGCGCCCAGTTTGGCTTTGTTTTCGGTGCCATCGATCTTAATCAGCAGCTCATCGATATATGACTGCTTTACTACTTCAATACCAATCAGTTGATCAGCAATAATGTCGTTTACATTCTTTACAGCCTGTAAAACGCCTTTGCCCATGTAGGTTTTTTTATCACCGTCGCGCAGTTCAACAGCTTCGTGTTTACCGGTTGAAGCGCCGCTGGGAACGGCTGCCCTTCCTAAAAATCCGTTATCTGTAACTACATCTACTTCTACTGTGGGATTGCCGCGACTGTCTAAAATTTGCCGGGCATGAATTTCTGCAATGTAACTCATGATTGGTATTTTTTATTCTAAGTTTTAAGTACGTCCTTCTTTGTTCATGATGATCGCGGTATTTACCGGGATCGAAGGATCAGCGTGCAAAGAAACAAAGTTTGTGTTATAAAATTCTGATCAGAATTTTATTTTTAGTGCAGAGGGGCTGATAGTGGTCAGCTGTGAGCAAAAGAAAACCTGAGCTGTAACACAACCCGGTTTGGTATCAAAAATAAAATTTAAAGTAGCAAAAATTAAAACCTATCCGGCATTAGCCGTTAAACTTCTGAACACATCTTCAAGGCTTTGTCCACCAGTTTGAAGGGATACAATGTTCAGATTGTGCTGCAGGGCCAGTTCGAGCAACTGCCGTTTGGCCTCGGTTAAATCACTGCAAATGAGCTCCCACTCGCTGGTATTGATTTTATTAACCGATTGCACGGGGGGCAATCTTTGCAGCCACTCGGCTTCCAGCGTTTCTTTAAAGGTTACCCGTAATACATTATTGTTGACTGTCTGTGAACGCAGATTACTTAATTTGTCATTGGCCACCAGCTTACCCCGGTTGATGATGATCACCCGGTCGCAAATAGCTTCTACTTCCTGTAATATGTGTGATGAGAAAAGAACCGTTTTGTTTTGTCCCAGTTTTTTGATCACTTCTCTGATCTCAACGATCTGATTGGGATCCAAACCGGTGGTGGGTTCGTCGAGTATTAAAACTTCGGGATCGTGTATAAGGGCCGCCGCCAGACCAACACGTTGTTTATATCCTTTCGAAAGCTGGCCGATCTTTTTTTTGCTTTCCAAACTTAACCCCACTGTTTGAATAACGGCTTCAATGCGTTCTTTTTTTGATTTGGCAGGAACGTTATGAATGTCGGCAATAAACCCAAGGTATTCGCGCACATACTGATCGTAATACAGGGGATTGGCTTCGGGTAAATAACCAATAGTGGCTTTGGCGGCCAGGGGCTGTTTTTTTACCGGAATACCCGATACAATGGCTTCGCCTTCATCGGGCTGCAAATAGCCGGTAATGATTTTCATAGTGGTTGATTTACCAGCGCCATTGGGCCCCAGAAAGCCAACGATTTCGCCTTTATCAACTTTAAAGCTTATTTGATCTATAGCTTTTTGTTCGCCGTACAGTTTAGTAAGATTGCTAACTTCTATCGACATAATTTAATATGCTAATGTGCCAATTTGCTAATGTGCTAATGAAAATCAATGTGCAAATTAGCCAATTAGAAAATGTGCAAATGCGTTTTATTCGAAAACGCCTTTTTTATTTAAACACGCTCAAATTAAGCAGGCTCAAATTAGTGCATTTTTCATTTGCTAATTGGCACATTTTCAAATTTGCACATTGCCATTGCTATTTTCGAATCGGCCGTTCCGTAATACAGCAACCACCTGTTTTTAAAGTGAACAAGGCCTTCCACAAAACAAACCCGGTTCACCTGTCCGCTGATTTCGTATGGCTTGTCGGGTTTAATAAACCAGGTGTTCATCCGCTGCAATACCCGGGTGGGATCATTTTTGTCGAGCAGAATTTGCGAAGCGGCATAAGTGCCTTCGGGTAAACTGCTGTCACCGATAGCTGGAATATTACGGCTATTGTACAGCAACAGAATACCCTGGCCGGTTACCATAGCAGCCGGGCCCGGTTCAACCAGGTCGCTGTCGAACTTTTTTGGCCGCGGGCCGAACACTATTTTTATTTCGGGTATGTCTTTGGCGTAATGACGTAATTCTATAGCCGGTTTTTCGGTTCCCTGGTACAATACCGGCGTCCAGTTAATAAGGTCATCTGATGTAGCTGCCCAGATGTTTACATCGCCCCAGTACATCCAGTATTTACCATGAATTTTTACGGCGGTTATCTTTTCATTATCATAATTCGAAACAATAGATCCCGACTTTGACCAGGTGTTGAGGTATTTACCATTGAAGGCTTTGGCAAAGGCTGGTCCGTGTTTGGTCCATTTAAGCAGGTCTTTTGATGAAGCTACCATTAGCCGCGCCGTATGGCCATCATAAGCGGTGTAGGTCATAAACCAGGTGCCGCTGCTATCTTGTACAATGCGGGGGTCTTCGCAGCCTCCTTCCCATTCGTATTTTTTTTGGGCATCGGGGGCCGGAAAAAGAACCGGTGCGCCATAGCGGGTAAAATAAAAGCCATCGGTGCTTTCGGCTAATCCAATACGCGAGGTGCCGGCATATTTGCCAATTGAATCTTCGGCGCGGTACAACATATATACTTTACCGTTTTTTACAACAACTGCCGGATTAAATACATCTTTTTCTTCCCATTTAATTTTTTGCCGGCGAATAGGGCACATAAATTCACCATTACCGGCACCAAGAATGGGATTGACTGAATCGGCTTTTATAAATGGCAGCAGCGCCCAGTTGGGTTGAGGTGATTGTGTGTACAAACTGTCTTTATCAACCGAAGCCTGGTTGGCCGGTTGATTATTGCATGCAATGAATGCATACACGATGAGCAGGCAGGCAATCGATTTACTCATTTACAATGGGCGAAACCGCTTTTGTTAGCAAGTGCGCCTTGTGTAAATTTAAAGTAATTCAATGTAAATGGTTTGTTGCGCTGAGGCCAAAAGAAAACCCGGCGTGCACTGTGCCGGGTTTTGAGGGTTCGCGTTATCATCTTAAAAGCACGCTTTTTTGTGGCTACAGGTCATCGTATTCATATAATGGATCGATGTGTGTGCCTGCCTTCATTTCAAATACCGGTTTAATGATGCCGTCTTTTAATCCGTATACCCATCCGTGCAGGTCGGGCGAGCTGTTTTGCTTCCAGGCCCGTTGAATGATCGATGTTTTGGCCAGATTGTATACCTGCTCCTGCACATTTAATTCAACCAGCCGGTTGGTACGTGTTTCTTCATCTTTAATTATGTCAAGTTCGTCGCGATGTAAACGGTATACATCTTTTATGTTTCTCAGCCACATATTCAATACTGCTTTAAAATCATTTTGTGTGGCAGCCGCTTTAATACCGCCACAACCATAGTGGCCGCAAACAATAACATGTTTTACTTTCAGGTGATTTACCGCATAATCAAGCACACTCAATAAATTCACATCGGTGTTCACCACCATATTGGCAATGTTGCGGTGTACAAATATTTCGCCCGGTTGTGTACCGGTAATTTCATTGGCCGGTACACGGCTGTCGCTGCAACCGATCCATAAAAATTCGGGTGTTTGTATGCCGGATAATCGTCCGAAATATTCCGGATCGTCTTTTACTTTTTCTGAAGCCCATGCTTTATTTTCAAGCAATAATTTTTCGTACGATTGCATATGCGATCAATTTTAAATTCAGTGTAATAATATGGCAAAATGCTTAACGTAAAACGCTTAACGCTTAACGCAAAGCGCTTAATGCAAAATGCTTAACGCTTAACGCTCAATGCGCAAGGTAAGACACAACAATTAATTTGCTGTTAATATCCCCGGTCTTGTGCCTTGAGCCTTGTTTCTTGTGCCTTAAACTTCTTCTGACATGGCTTTTTCAGCCACCGGTTTTGCTTTAATAACAATATTGCTGCCGTTGGTTGAAAATCCCTGTTCTTTATGACTGCTTTTTTTCAACTCAACAGATATCCCTTTAAGGGGAGCGTGTTTTAAAAAGTCTTCAATAACTTCTACAATATCCTTATCAATGAAATCGGCACGGGCTGCATCAATAAGTACATAGGAGTTTTCGGGCACTTTTTCGAGCTTATTTTTAATGATCGGCTTATTCAGAAAAGAAACATCTTTGCGTAAACGGAACAAATATTTGTTGGCATCGTTTACCACCAATACTGCCGATCTGAAGTTGCTGCGAATCACAAAAAATAATCCAACGCCACAACCAATCAAAATACCTTTTAACAGGTCGGTAAGCAAAATTGCAACAATTGTTAATGCAAACGGTAAAAACTGATCCCATCCTTTTTTGTAGAACTTAACAAATAACGATGGCTTAGCCAGTTTATAACCTGTATAAATAAGAATAGCTGCCAGTGCCGAAAGCGGTATGCGGTTCAGCAATGCCGGAATAAATGCTACCGATAACAGCAGTAATATGCCATGAAAAATGGTCGACATTTTTGTTTTAGCGCCGCCATTGATGTTGGCCGATGTGCGCACAACCACCGATGTAAGTGGCAAACCGCCGATTAAGCCCGATACAATATTACCAACGCCCTGAGCCTTTAACTCACGGTTTGTTGGTGTTACCCGCTGATAGGGGTCAAGGTCATCGGCTGCTTCGATATTTAACAGGGTTTCCAAACTGGCTACAATAGCTATTGTAAGGCCTGTTGTTAAAACCGTAGGATTGAAAATATAACTGAAATCGGGCAGCGTAAAAAAAGATACAAAACCACTAAAAGAATCTGCTACAGGAATGTTCACCAGGTGCGATTGTTTAATGGCCATTCCGGGCGATGACGATTTTAAAGTTTCATTGATGGCAACTGCTGCAAGTACAACAATCAACGGTGCTGGTATCAGTTGCAATATTTTTGCTTTAGGGGCAATATATTTTTCCCATACAATTTGAATAAGCAGTGAAGCGATACCAATGAACAGGGCTGCTGGTATTAAATGCCTCAATGACCCAAAAAGACCGCTGAATGTATTGTCGCCATCTGACTGAAGAAACGATTCGTCGCCATCATAGTCGGCATCGTAACCAACCAGGTGCGGAAATTGTTTCAGAATCAGTATCAACCCTATGGCTGCCAGCATACCCTTAATTACACCCGAAGGAATATAATCGCCCAATATACCGGCTTTCAGAAAACCAAATATGATTTGAATAACGCCACCCACTACAACGGCCAGCAAAAAAGCCTCGTAAACGGGCAATTTGCCAATAGCCACCACTACAATGGCGGTCAATCCGGCGGCGGGTCCGCTAACACTCAATTGCGAGCCACTCAGGGCGCCGATAACAATACCGCCTACCATGCCGCCAATGATACCAGAAAATAACGGAGCGCCCGAGCCTAATGCTATGCCCAAACATAAAGGAAGAGCTACCAGAAAAACTACAATGGAAGCAGGGAGATCATTTCCCAATGAACCAATGTAATGGTTTACTTTTTTAACCATAATGAATAATTTATGAGCAGCAACTGGCTACCCGGGTGATAATAAGATGCAGGGTTGATATGTATTCGGATAGTGCCTTAACAATACACTATTGCCGGAATACAATTCATATCAGCAAGCAATGATCCCCGCACGGGGGCAAAAAAGAAACATTAATAAATAAGAAAGAAAAGAGATGATATTAAGCTTCGGGTGGAGGCGAAAAAGATTCCGGATGAAATATGCAGAGTTTTTCTGTTTCGTGTACTTTATGCTGAAAATAACAGCTTACCCAATAAGGGTTAACCGGATTGTGGTATTCGTGAATAAATTCTTCGGTTATTGTTATGGGTGCATCGGGCGATTTTTCATCGGGACCAGCGGGGTTGCTGTTGCAGTTTGAAGTATCTTCATCGATGCAGGTTATCAATGTACTGCCGCTGTTCTTCGTCAGGTACATAAAATTTATACCGGTGATCCAAAGCAATAAAAGCATCATCATGGTTGCGACGATCTTTTTCGCAACAAATTGATTTTGCTTTATTTTATTTGCTTTTGTCATGATACAAATTAACGATGCAAAAATAGGGTTTCAATAGCCAGCATACAAACGTTAAATTTTCTTAACATTTAAAAAAGGGTAATTGTTGGTACTGAGTATATTTTACCACAGATTTCAAGGTGACGCCTTCGGCGCCACGATTACATGAAAACAACTTTGCCACAGATTAACACAGAAATGTTCAATTTCAAATTCCAACAAATATGTTGGTCCGTTTCAGATTTTTATCATCTGTACCAGAATGACCTATTTGTTTTGAAGCCGGGGCCGGAAATTATCTGTGTTCATCTGTGGCAAATAATCATACCACCGAAGGCGGTTCATGCCATCTGTAGTTACAATTCCTGCGAACTTTCCGGTAAATGCTGGTATTCATTCTTTAATGCATAATATCCGAAGATAGTCATGCCAATGGCTATGGGAAGAAATACAATTATAAAAACAGCCCATTGTATTTTGGTATCGATAACCGGTTTTTTGTGTATTTCGCTGGCCGCTGTTTTTATAAGATAATAAATGGCAACAGGACCCAGTAAAATCCAAACTATTCCAAGCCATTTTTTAATAGCATTCATCTGAAATTTTTTTTAATGATTTAAAAAGAAGCCATCTGTTTTTTGCTCAGATTTTAGTCGTTTACATCGGGATCAATGCGATTCGAAATATACACGGCGCCTATAAACAAACAAACCGAGGCTACTATAATGGTATACCACAAACCCGATAATTTATCAGTTACATAAATGGTCGTTAGCAGGGTAGCAATAAACGGTGTTAAACCGCCAAAAACGCCATTTCCGATATGATAGGGCAGTGACATAGAGGTGTACCGGATGCGGGTAGGGAACAATTCAACCAGAAAGGCTGCAATGGGCCCGTATACCATGGTTACATACAAAATGAGCACAAATATCCACATCACCAGTTTGCGGTACGAGGCACTATCGAGCTTTTTATCTTTAAAGGCAATGCCCGATTTTACTGCAGAAGTGCCGGCAACCAATGTATCGGATTTCACTTCTTTAAATACAGCGCCATCGCTATAGTGCACTTCGGTAGTAACAAGGTGTATTGATTGCGTTGAATCTTTTTCGTTGGGGATGGTTTTATCTTCAAGCAATTTTCTTTGATCGGTAAGCTCTGTACGGCTTTTAGGATCTGCAATATGAAGAAACTGGTTAAATATATAATGATAGCTCGAAATTGCCAGCAGTATGCCCACCAGCATGATCCATTTACGGCCTATTTTATCGCTCCATCCGCCAAATACAATAAAAAAGGGAGTGGCAAATAAAATGCCCCAGATGAGTATGGTGCGTGACTGGTCAAAATCTATTTTACAAACATTCTCTAAAAATGATTGCGCATAAAACTGGCCGGTATACCAAACAACGCCCTGGCCCATCGTAGCGCCAAATAAAGCCAGCAATACCATTTTAAGGTTTGTTTTATGTCCGAAGCTTTCTTTCAGCGGGTTCACCGATATTTTTCCTTCCGATTTAATACGGGCAAATAACGGCGATTCCTTCATGCGAAGCCTGATATAAATTGAAACGCCTACCAGTAATATCGATACCCAAAAAGGAATGCGCCAGCCCCAGTCGTTAAATCGCTGAATAGAGGTAGAAAGATCAGGCGCCAGAAAATGGCGGGTAATAAGAATTACACCGAGCGAAAGAAATAAACCCAGCGTAGCGGTGGTTTGAATCCAGCTGGTGAAATAACCACGTTTGTTAACAGGCGAATGTTCGGCCACATAGGTGGCGGCGCCGCCATATTCACCACCCAGCGCCAGCCCCTGTAATAAGCGTAGCAACAAAACAATCAGCGGGGCAGCAAAACCAATACTGGCATAACCGGGCACCAGGCCAATGGCGAACGTTGATCCGCCCATAATGATGAGCGTAAGTAAAAAGGTATATTTTCTTCCTATCAGATCGCCCAGGCGGCCAAATACCAAAGCACCAAACGGACGAACAATAAAACCCGCGGCAAAGGTGGCCAGTGTTGATAAAAGGGCTGCAGTAGGATTTGTTTTTGGAAAAAACTGACTGGCAATAACTGTAGCCAGGCTACCGAAAATGTAAAAGTCGTACCATTCAATTAAAGTTCCTACCGAAGAGGCGGCTATTACCTGCCAGATTTTTTTCGATTCCGTTGGTTGGGTCATATGGAAGCTGAGCTGGTTTAATTTAGGTCATAAATATAAGGCACAAGGTTGAAGAAACAAGGCACAAGACACAAGGTTCAAGGCACAAAGTTGCCGGGGGAGAACTTTAACTAACAAGCGTAAGTGAGAAATAAAGTTCATAAGAAAACAGTACATGATGGATAGTTATGGAACAGGGTACATATTACCAGTTACCAGTTACCAGTTACCTGTTACCAGTTACCTGTTGCCTGGTGCCTGTTACAGGTTACAGGTTACAAGGCTCAGGGTGCAAGGCAAAAGGTTGGTGATACTGCTACGTTTTATTAAGTGTAATAGCTTTTTATGTTGCACATCTTGTGTTCTGTAATGTGTAACCTTGTTAACTTGTAACCTTGTAACCTGTAACTTATTTGCTTGTGCCTTTTTCTTCGTATTTTAACGCCCTAAAATTTAAAAAAGGGGATTAAACTGATTGTTATGTCACATCCTTATCAGCTCAAATCGGCAGACGAATACAAAGCGGCGTATAAAAAAAGTGTAGATGATCCTGAAGGGTTCTGGGGTGAAGTGGCTTCACATTTTTACTGGCGCAAAAAATGGAACAAGGTACTGGAGTGGGATTTTAAAAAACCAACGATAAAATGGTTTGATGGTGGTAAACTGAATATTACCGAGAACTGTATCGACCGCCATTTGCAATCATTAGGCAATACGCCTGCCATTATATGGGAGCCCAATGATCCCGAAGAACATCATCGTGTACTTACTTATCGCGACCTGCATACCAAAGTGGTGCAGTTTTGTAACGTATTAAAAAATAACGGCGTTAAAAAAGGCGACCGGGTTTGTATTTATATGGGCATGGTGCCCGAACTGGCCATTGCTGTACTGGCCTGCGCCCGCATTGGCGCCATTCATTCAGTGGTATTTGGCGGGTTTAGTGCGCAAAGCATTGCCGACCGGTTAGATGATGCAAAAGCTGAATTTGTAATTACCTGCGACGGCGCTTTTCGCGGCAATAAAGAAATACCGCTGAAAAGTGTAATAGACGATGCCCTTGTAAGATGTTCGTTCGTAAAACGGGTGATTGTGTTAACACGAACAAGAACGGCGGTATCGATGATCAAAGGCAGGGATGTATGGTGGGAAGATGAAATTAAAATTGTTGAAACACAGGGTAATCCCGATTGCCCTGCCGAAGAAATGGATGCCGAAGACATGCTGTTTATATTGTATACTTCAGGTTCAACCGGTAAACCGAAAGGGGTAGTGCATACCTGCGGCGGGTACATGGTGTATACCAATTACAGTTTTGTAAACGTGTTTCAATACCAGCCCGGCGATGTTCATTTTTGTACGGCCGATATTGGCTGGATCACCGGCCATAGTTATATAGTGTATGGTCCGCTTAGCGCCGGCGCAACAAGCCTTATGTTCGAGGGCATTCCTACCTGGCCAAATGCCGGCCGATTTTGGGATATTGTAGATAAATACAAGGTAAACGTTTTGTACACGGCGCCAACCGCCATCCGTTCGTTAATGGGTTTTGGTCTTGACCCCGTTAAAGGTCATAGCCTTGATTCGTTAAAAGTATTGGGTACCGTGGGCGAACCGATCAATGAAGAAGCATGGCACTGGTACGATGAACATATCGGAAAAAAGAAATGCCCCATTGTAGATACCTGGTGGCAAACAGAAACCGGTGGCATACTCATATCGAATTTAGCAGGCGTAACGCCGGCCAAACCGGCCCATGCCACATTGCCTTTACCCGGTGTTCAGCCTATGCTGGTTGATGAAAACGGAAAAGAAGTTACCGGTAATAGCGTGAGCGGCAATTTATGTATTCGTTTTCCATGGCCCGGTATGCTGCGTACTACCTATGGCGATCATGAACGTTGCCGCGTAAATTATTTTGCTACGTACGAAAACTTATATTTTACCGGTGATGGTTGTTTACGCGATGAAGATGGTAATTATCGCATAACCGGCAGGGTAGATGATGTATTGAATGTGAGCGGCCACCGTATTGGAACCGCCGAAGTTGAAAATGCCATTAATATGCATGCCGGTGTGGTTGAGAGCGCTGTAGTAGGCTATCCGCACGATATAAAAGGACAGGGCATTTATGCTTTTGTTATTTATCAGGGAACGCATGGCGATGAAAACCTCGCCCGCCAGGATATTACCAAAACCGTATCGCGCATCATTGGCGCCATTGCCAAGCCCGACAAAATTCAGTTTGTAAGCGGGTTGCCTAAAACAAGAAGCGGTAAAATTATGCGCAGGATATTAAGAAAGATTGCCGAAGGCGAAACCGATAAGCTGGGCGATACTTCTACGTTACTGGATCCCAATGTTGTTGAGGAAATTAAGAATGGACGTTTATAGAAAGTTGATAGGTTAACAGAGTTGAAAAGTTAACTTTTGATATAGTTAATTATAAAGGGGTTGATGAGTTAATAGGGTATTGCCTTGTTAACTTGTCAACCCTTTCAACTTGTTAACTGGGTAGCGCTAACTTGTTAACCTTTTTAATTTTTTAGTTTCGGAGAAAAGAAAACCCCACTGGCTGGAGAGTGTGGGGTTCTCATAGAGACGGAAACATTGACCGTTTTCTGGAAGCCAATGCTCATGTATGGCTTGTTATGTCTCACATTTTTGATCCCGCCAGGGCGGGATAGTATCATCACGCAATATACGGGTCAATTGGCAGAATGGTTAGTTAAACCGGCATATTAATATCAACATGACAAAAATTAACGACTGAACGTTGCAGGGTAGGTGAAAATACTGAATGGTGTGATAAATGTACGTAGTTTGTTTACTATAAAACGAGTAGGAAAACCTTCAGGGTTTTGGCAACAGATGGTCATCCGCCAGCTGACGGAAGGCTCACCTGTTGCCCTCTTGAAAACAAAAGGTGAGTCTCCTTTTGCGGGGAGAATCACCCTGGTTTAATGCATTATCTTTTTATAATTACTTTGGTGCCAATAGGTACAATGGCATCCAGTTCGTCGAGGTCTTCATTCTTTAACGCTATACAGCCATTCGTCCAGTTGGTAAAATCATCAACCACCAGGTCATCATGCGGCCAGGTTCCGTGAATGGCAATACCCCCGCCGATTTTGGCGCCTGCCGGAATAACTCCTTTTGCTTTACGCTCTTTGAATTTATCCCAGCTTTCCTGTGTGGGATAATCGAGCATCAGCATTTTATGCCATTTCTGGTGAGGTCTTTTGGAAAGAATTTTGAAAGTACCCTCCGGAGTGCGGCGGTCGCCCTCCACATATTTGTCGCTCAAATCTTTGTTGCCAAATACTACCGGGTAAGTGGCATACCAGCCTTCCTCGTCGTACACTTTAAGCTCGTAATCGGATTTATCTATTTCCAGATAAACCACGCCCACGGGCTCGGCCCTGAATAAATTTCTTTTGATGATCCTTCTTTCAATGGTTTTAAACGAAGCTAACCCTGTTACGGTGATGATGATCAGGGTAGCAATGAGCCATTTAGATTTCATAAGTAAACCTGGTTTTAAGAGTAAAGACCAAGCAATTGATTAATGGGTTTAAAAATAAAAAAAATTGTAAAAATATTCAGGTTTGTGGATAAAGGATTTACTTATTTGTCCAAAAAGAAACAAACGCAGTTTCGATCATAAATATTTTTTTGTGAAGGCATTTTAACAGATTCTTTTGGGAACAAAACAGGAATTTTTTTCCCGATGCCTGAGAATCAATTCTTCGGATGCAAACTAAAAAAATAATCCCGCTACGGCGGGATTACTTTTTCATGGCCATATATGAATTTCTGATTTTGAGATTTTGGGATTTTGGGATTTCATTTATATGAAAGAACCGGATAAATCTCAAAATCTCTAAATCCCAAAATCCCAAAATTCGATTTTACCAGTTGCTAAAGCGCAATCCAAAATTATAGGGCGTTTGATCTAAACCTTTTTCGAACATGCTTTGCGAAGCGATAGAACCGTACAATTTAACGGGGCCTAAACTTAATTCGCCGATGTAGGATAATTTCCAGGGGCGTAAGTCAAAATCATCGTGCTCTTTGTTTTTGCCACCGGGCTCGGTAATGGTTTTTTGCCGGCTCGAATACAGGTAACCACCACTGGCGCCTATGCTAAAGCCAAAACCTTTTTTGCGTTTGGGCGTGAAATTAAAATTCAACATAACGGGCACAGTAACATAATCGGCTGCCAGCTTATTTTTTTTGTAGGTCCTTGCGTTATCAAGTGTAACCTCTGTTGGGTTGGTATTGTAAAGCACGGGTGATTTATAGCGATAGTTATTCAGTTCAACTCCCAGGCCATATTTAAGGTTCACTACGTTTTTTGAAATGTTCAATCGTTGCATAAAGGCCCAGATGTTTACGTTCACCGATTTACCCGCACGCAGTTTTAAATTGTCTTTCGTTATCGACGGGGCCACAAAACCTGTTGCGGCGGCATTGGCATAATTTGTATTATCGGTGTAGTTGGCAAAACCAAGATCTACGATCCACCAGTTGGTGCTCACGCGCGAATTTGAGTTTTTACGACGATAGGTTTTTACTTCGGTTTCGTTACCTTCTTTGTTGCGGCTTTCTTTTTTTATGATGATCATGCCGCCTACGCGAATGGTATCGCTTTCGGTTTTTGTTGAATCGGTTTGGGCAAGGCCGGTTAACGACATACTAATCCCCGTCAGGAGTATAATTACCTGTTTCATCTTACTTTGTTTTAACTATGTTATGGTATTATTTTAATGCTATTGCCAGGTTGGCTATGCGTACCTCTCCTTTACCGTTTTCATCGTGGCTGGTAACTTTATCAACCACACGTGAAACTTTGCGAAAGAAACCGCGTAACGGAGTTTTATTAATAGTAGCGGTAGCTATATAAATTGGTTCTTTTATTTCTTCATTATTGTTTTCGGGTTCAGTAACCATGGCAACCGGTATCGGCTGGTTAATTGTTTTATCAATAGGCCTGCCTTTAACCAAAGGTTGTGTATATGAGCTGTTCACTGCAACAAGCACAGGTTTAGCCGTAATCTTTGTATCATCTGCACCTGGTATCATTGGTTCGTGTGTGTTTACAGGTTGTACGTTTTTGGCCAACGAAATGTTACTGGGTTTTAAATTATTTTTTTTGCTGCTGCTGTTTACGGCTACCTGTTGTTGAGTTGGTGTAACGGTTTTAACCGGTGTATTGGGTACTGTTTGAGTACCGGTTTTATTTTCTGCTGTTGCAACTAAGTGATCAGGTATTACCTCAGCGGTATTGTTATTGTTTTTACCGGCAGTTTGCTGTTGATTGCTTTTTTCAGTTTTTGATTGTGTTTTTGCAAGCGGTTCGCTCTTTTGGGCATCCTGTACAGATAAATACCAGCCTAAACCACCTATTGCTACCAGTACAATCGCTGCGGCCGCAATGCGCCACCAGGGGAAAGCTATTACTTTATTATCATCTTCTTCGGTACGGTACAGCCAGGCTTTATCGGGGAATGTAAGCGATTTATCGGGCACCAGTTTAACCTGTTGTATCAGTTCAAAGGCTTCCTGATACTGCGGATGTTTATAAACAAACTGCTCAACTTTGTCTTTTTCATGGTTGGTTAATTCATCATCGCCATACAACACAAAGTATTCTTCGCAATTATTGTCGTTTATTGGTTCCTGTGTGGGTGTATTTTTTAATAAACTTTCTTTTTGTTCAAATACAATTCGTTCATCGGGCCGTAAAACCGATTGTTGCAGCATTACCAGCTCTTCTTCAAGATCGGGATTCAGCCGCACAAAATCTTCTACCGCCAACCGATCGGTAAGGGGCAGTTCATTATCAACATACATCACAAAAAATTCTTCATAGTTATTGCGGGTAATAACACTACCGTTGTTACCACCGTTATATGAAGAAAAATCATCAGCCCTGATATGATAAAAATTAAATGACATTTTCTGGTTTTACGAGATAATTCTTTAATTGAATACGGGCGCGATGCAGGTACACTTTTACCTGACTTTCGTTCAGGCCCGTAATTTGTCCGATCTCTTCATAGGAATACCCTTCATAATCTTTCAGCAACACCAGTGAACGTTGTATTTCGTTTAATCTGCCCAGTGCCTCTTCCAGAATTTTACGGGCGTTGTGCATGGGCCGGTCGTATATCTGCGCTTCTTCCTTAAATTCATCGCGCAGATGAATGCGTTTTACTTTTCGAATGTGATCGATCATTTGGTTATAGGCAACCGTAAACAGGTAACTTTTGCATTTGGTATTGTCGACGTCGGCTCTGTTCCTCCACATTTTTTCAAAAGCCGCCTGAACAACATCACGGGCATCCTCTTCATGACGAAGATTTTTAAGGATGAACCGGTATACATTGTCAGCATACTCAGCCACACATTGATTGTATTCTTTTTCGGTCATAAGCAGAACCTGTCTGTTATTCTATTGTGTTTTTAGTGATACGTACGGCTATTACAAATAGTTACAGCAATTCAATAAAAAATAAAAAGATCCCGGTTTGCGGGATCTTTTATATGAAAATATTGATATTCATTGTATTAGAATTGGGCATTGGCCACGATTCGGCTCATTGACTCCCATATAAGGAAATCGCCCTGGCTTTTGTTACAGCATTCTTTGTGCGATTTGGTACAATCTTCACTGTCCGTCTTTTTACTGGCAGAATGGGTAGTGGCGAAAACGAATAAACCAGCGAGTGCCACTAATATTGCGAGGGCTGTACGGATAAAGGTTTTCTTCCACATAATGAGTCGTTTTGTATTATAAGACGAAGTTATTGGGAAAATGTTACAGTTTTTTTAAGAAAAAGTTAGAATTGTGAATTTGAAAATTTGAAAATGAGCCAATTTGAAAATTAAGTGATATAAATGAAGCTGTTAGCTATGTTGGTGGCTAAACAATGAATACTGGGTAAAGATGGCCCTGGAATGACTTCATGCAAAGCAGTCCATTTTCAAATTGCTACATTTGTGGCATTCAAAAACTACATGCTCCATGAATGAAAAATTAGTACAACGCCTGGCTGTTGAGCTCGAAGACATCAAGGCTTCCGGGTTATTCAAAACAGAACGAATTATTCAGAGTCCCCAGGGTGCTGAAATAATCGTGAATGGCAAAACGGTGCTGAACTTTTGCGCCAACAACTACCTCGGTTTATCATCTCATCCCAAAGTAATTGAAGCGGCTAAAAAATATGTTGATTACCGTGGGTATGGCATGAGCAGCGTTCGCTTCATTTGCGGCACCCAGGATATTCATAAAGAACTGGAGGCTAAAATATCTGCTTTTCTGGGTACCGAAGACACTATATTATATGTAGCGGCTTTTGATGCAAATGGTGGTGTATTTGAACCCCTGTTTAATGAGCAGGACGCGCTTATATCAGACGAACTGAATCATGCGTCGATCATCGATGGGGTTCGTTTATGTAAGGCGCAACGTTTCAGGTACAAGCACAATAATATGGCCGATCTGGAAGAGAAACTGAAAGAATCGCAACAGGCCCGTAGTCGCATTATTGTTACCGATGGATCTTTTAGCATGGATGGCACCATTGCTCAATTAGATGTTATTGTTGAACTGGCCGAAAAATACGATGCGGCCATTATGATAGATGAAAGCCATTCGAGCGGCTTTTTGGGTAAAACCGGTAGAGGTACTCATGAGTATCGCGGGGTGATGGGTAAAATTGATATCATTACAGGCACCCTGGGTAAAGCCCTGGGCGGCGCATCGGGCGGATTTACCAGTGGACGAAAAGAAGTGATCGAAATGCTGCGCCAGCGCTCACGTCCTTATTTGTTTTCAAATACGCTTGCGCCGGGTATTGTAGGCGCTTCGATAGCCGTGCTCGACCTGTTAAGCGAAACAACTTCTTTGCGCGATAAGCTTGAATTCAATACAAAATATTTCAGAGAAAAAATGACCGACGCGGGTTTTGATATTAAGCCCGGCGATCATCCTATTGTTCCTATCATGTTGTATGATGCGGTAGTAGCGCAAAATTTTGCCGCCCGGTTACTGGAAGAAGGCATTTATGTTATTGGCTTCTTTTATCCGGTGGTGGCCAAAGGCCAGGCGCGCATACGCGTGCAGTTAAGTGCGGCGCATGAACAACATCATCTTGATAAAGCCATAGCCGCTTTTGCCAAAATTGGTAAAGAGTTGGGCGTGTTAAAGGTGGCAGTATAAAGACCGAAAGTCGGAAAGTCAGAAAAGTCCGAAAGACGCTTACGTTCATGGCAAGTTTCTTTCGGACTTTCCGTCTTCCGGACTTTCGGTCTTTTCTTCTATCGCGAAGCGATCATACTTATTTCAACATTCACATTTTTAGGCAACCCTTTTACGGCCACTGTTTCCCGGGCCGGGAAATTGCCGGTAAAGAACTTTCCGTATACTTCATTTACTGCACCGAACAGCGACATATCGCTCAAAAAGATGGTTGTTTTAACTACATGGCTAAAATCAAATCCTGCCTCGGTTAACACCGCTTTCAGGTTTTTCATTACCTGTTCGGTTTCGCCGGCAACATCGGCGGCATCTATATTACCCGTGGTTGGGTTAATTGCCACCTGGCCCGAAAGAAATAATAAATTGCCTGTTTGAACTGCCTGGCTGTAGGGCCCAATGGGAGCCGGCGCATTGGTAGTGTTGATGATTTTTTTTTCCATAGTCAAAAATATTGAAAACGGTCAAGAAACGTATCAGGGTTGGTACAGTTGAGGCAACCATGCGTAAATGCTATGCGTTAGGGGTTTTGACCATTCACCATAATAACCGTTTCTTTGCGGTTAAATTGAAAGTCAATGATAGTGGCGGTGTTAGCCGATGAAAATCTGAAACAGGAATTGCTAACCAAAAAAATTCCTGATGATGTAACCGTGGTGTGGGCCGATTCGCTTCGCGCTTTAACGGTGGTGATGGCAGATGTTTACATTGATTTATTGTTTGAACCAGATACAGAAAGAACACGGCATTTAAAAAAACTACTGCCCAATCCGGTTTTTATAAATGCGGTGCCGTGGACCATCAAAAGCATTGGCGCCGATTTTATTCGCATCAATGCATGGCCGGGTTTATTGCAGCGATCAATAACCGAAATAGTTATTCCTGCGAGTATACAGGAAGAGCAGGTGAAAAATATTTTCGATCGTTTACAATGGAAGTATCAGGTGGTTGCTGATATTCCCGGCATGATAACGGCAAGGGTGCTTGCAATGATCATTAATGAAGCTTATTATACATTAGGTGCCGAAGTAAGCAGTCGCAATGAAATTGACATTGCCATGAAGCTGGGAACAAGTTATCCCATGGGACCTTTTGAGTGGAGCGATAAAATAGGCATAAAGCATATTTATGAGTTGCTAAAAGAGTTAAGCCGTACTGATAACCGTTATATGGCAGCGCCGTTGTTAGAGAAGGAGGCAGTGGGCAATAGGCAATAAGCAATAGGCAATGGGCAATAAGCACAGCCCTTCGACTACGCTCAGGACTAAATGCCAACCCTTCGACTTCGCTCAGGGCATCAGTGGGTAATAAGCAATAGACAATAGACAATAGACAATAGGCAAACAATTACCGATTTCAAATTAGTAAACAGAATGATATTAAATATAGATACAGCTACAGAACAGGCCTGTGTTTGTTTGTCGCGCGATGGCGAGGTTTTGGGCAGTATGATAAACGATAAACAAAAAGATCATGCGGCCTGGGTGCAGGTGGCTATCAGCACATTATTAAAGGAGCAGGGATATACTATGAACGATATTCAGGCTGTGGCAGTTACCGAAGGGCCGGGCTCCTACACAGGTTTGCGGGTTGGAATGGCCACTGCCAAAGGATTATGCTTTGCATTACAAATACCATTGATAACAGTTAATACGTTAAAGGTAATGGCGTATGGAGCCAGGGAACAATGGCTGCAACTACCCAATCAGGTGAGGGGGCCGGTTTATTTTTGCCCAATGATCGATGCCAGGCGGATGGAGGTGTTTACAGCTGTATATAACAGCGACTTACAGGAAGTAATATCCCCGAAAGCAATGATCCTGGATGCTTTATCCTTTAAAGAAGAGTTAAATAATTGTTCTTTGATATGCTTTGGGAGCGGTAGTTCTAAGTGGAAATTTATAAGCAGGTATCCTAACGTTCAATTCATAAATGAAAAAATTGATATGGATAAAGCCCTTGCAAAACTGGCTACAGGCCTTTATTTGACAAAAAGTTTTGCAAATTTAGCGTATGCTGAACCCGTTTATCTTAAAGAATTTTACTCTTATATTAAAATTTGACCAAATGAAACTTTTATGAGTGTTTACTCCCTCGCATATCAAAATTCTTGTAAATTTGATTTTTAGCGTTATCCTATTAAATATCTTAAAAGCTCTGATGTGCACATGAACGTAACAACCAATTACTCCATGGTCTTAAATGCAGATGGTGGGGATGGTGAATCGGTAAAAGTAGACTTCCTGAACCTGAAAAAGGCGGCGATGATACTTCGAGCCTTGAACCACAAGCTGCGTCAACAGATCGTCAAACTGATCGATGAGAACAAGCGTCTTACCGTGACGGAGATATATGTACGTCTGCGGTTAGAACAGTCTGTCGCATCCCAGCACCTCGCAATTTTACGAAGAGCAGGAATCGTGAAAACTGATCGTGATGGTAAGTTTATTTACTATTCGGTTAACAGTTCACGGGTCGCTCATATCATGAAATGCGTTGACGACCTCAACATCTGATAAGACGGAGACGAGACTTTAGTATTTATGGTTAACCCGCAGCGATATTATATATTGCCTGCGGGTTAACCTGTTATGGCTTATTTTTGCCTGAAAATAAACCATAGCATGTTTATTAAACAATTGTATACAGGCTGTTTAAGTGAAGCGGCCTATTATCTTGAAAGTGATGGGGTTGCTGCTATTGTTGACCCCTTGCGCGATGTGGAGGGCTACATACAGCTTGCCCGCGAAAGAAACGCCTCTGTTCAATACATCTTCGAAACCCATTTTCACGCCGATTTTGTAAGTGGTCACCTCGATTTGCAAAAAGCTACCGGGGCGCCCATTGTGTACGGTCCCAATACCGAAACCCAGTTTCCTATTCATCTGGCCAAAGACGGCGAAACCTTTAAGCTGGGTAACGTTACCATTGAGGTAGTGCATACCCCGGGTCATACCATTGAAAGCACCTGTTATTTACTGCGCGATGAAACCGGAAAGCCACACGCCCTGTTTACCGGCGATACGCTGTTTGTAGGCGAGGTAGGCCGGCCCGACCTGAGCAGCGGCGATATGAGTAAAGAAGAGCTGGCTTCGATGCTGTACGATTCATTAAATGAAAAAATAGCCACCTTACCGGATGATGTTATTGTGTATCCTGCACACGGGCCGGGCAGCAGCTGCGGTAAAAACCTGGGTCCCTCTACTTCGAGCACTATTGGCGAAGAAAAACAAAACAATTACGCTTTGCAGCCGCAAAGCCGCGAAGATTTTATAAAAGCCGTTACAGCCGATCTGCCGGCAGCGCCGCTTTATTTTCCCATCAACGCCCGGATTAATAAAGAAGGGTACGACAGTCTTGAAAATATTCTGGATACAGCCCTTACTCCGTTAAGTATCGATGAGTTTAAAAAATGGATGCAGCAAGAAGATACCGTTATACTCGATACCCGCAAAGCCGGTGACTTTACCAAACAGTTTATTCCGGGATCGATAAGCATCGGGCTCGAAGGGCGTTTTGCCGAATGGGCCGGCAGCCTGTTGCCATTTGATAAACCCATTATTCTGATAACCGAAGAAGGACAGGAAAAAGAAAGCGTGGTACGCCTGGCGAGGGTTGGGTTTTCGCAAATGAAAGGCTACCTGGCAGGTGGTGTTGAAGCATGGCGTAATGCAGGTGAAGAAATGGATCTGATCATTGATGTAGAAGTAGATGAACTGGCAATGGATATGCCGTACGACGATCACCTGATTGCCGTGGATGTTCGGCGCGAGGCAGAGTTTGGCGATGGCCATGTGCGCGGCGCCATTAATATTCCTTTAAACGATTTAACCGATCCCGGTTCAATGGCCAATATTGAAGAATTTCAGAACCTGTATCTGTATTGTGGCAGCGGCTACCGTAGTGTAATAGCAGCGTCGTTCATGAAGCGGCAGGGAATACATAATTTGCGAAATGTACTGGGTGGATTTAATGCGATCAGGTTACAACAGGGAATTGAGATAGTGAAAGAAAATAGTGTGTTGAATTAAGTTGTAAGCTTTAAGTTATAAGTAATAAGTAGAGAGCAGTATCGTGAATGGTCAACATAACTTTCGGCTTGAGATAACAGGTTAGCATCGGGCATTCTGTAAAATGATTAAAAATAAAAGTCTATAAGGTTTTGCTGCAATGCTAAAACCTTATAGACTTTTTTCTGCAAATACCTAATTGATTTTCCCCCCTGTATTTGTGTCTGCTTTCTGCTTTCCGGAAACTACCGGCATACTACTTCCCATTATCTTTTCCTGCTCGCCACCTGCCATTTTTTACTTGTTATTTACTACTTCCCCCACCTACTGTTTTAAATACTAACTACGCTGTTTTTAATAGCATACAAAACCAAACCTACTCTGCTTTTTACATTTAGTTTTTCAAATAACGCGTCGCGATAGCCATCGATGGTGCGAACGCTCAGATACATTTTTTCGGCAATTTCCTTGTAGGTCATTTCGGTGCAGGCGAGTTTCAGAAATTCGATTTCGCGATCGTTGAGCGAGATCAGGTTTTTGAGCAGATGCTCCGGTTCATCTAACTGGTTTACAGCATGTATCAGTTTGCCGGTGATCAGTTCGGAGTAATAAAATCCTTTACGCATGAGCGAATCCAGGGCGTGGCGAAATTCGAGGGGATCTATATCTTTCAGGATATAACCTTTGGCGCCGTTTTTCATCATACGGATAATGGAATTTTCATTATCGTACATAGATAAAGCCAGGATCTTAATGCCGGGATAATTTCGCTTAAGCCACAGGGCTGTTTCGTAACCATCCATTTCCGGCATATTGATATCAAGTAGTACAATATCCGGTAAGTACCTGGGTTGTAGTTGTTTAATAAAATCTTTACCGTTATTGGCTTCGAACAGAACGGCATAAGTTTCGAGCCCCCGGATAAGATTTGCAAGTCCATTGCGCAGCAGCACGTGGTCATCTACAATTGCCACGCTTGCATTAGTCTTTAGCATACGTGTAAGGGTTTAATATGAGGAAAAGGGTAAGGAAAGAGTTACTGTAGTTCCTTTTCGGGGGATACTGGTAAGTTTAAATTCTGCGCCGACTAATTGGGCCCGGTTCTGCATATTCCGAAGCCCTAATCCAAAATTAAGATTTTCATTTATATAAAACGATAAATCGAACCCTTTTCCATTGTCCGTTATAGTTATTTTTAGCGCACCGGGCAAGAAATTGATCAGAGTTAAGACTTCTGTTGCTTCTGCATGTTTTATGATGTTATTGAATACTTCCTGAATAATGCGAAACAGGATTAGTTCTTTTTGGGCATCGAGTTTTACCGGTGTTCCGTCGGTTTCAAACCGTGTGCTGATTCCGGCGCTTTTGCCAACCATATCTAATTCATATTCAATAGAACGCAACAATCCCATTTCGGTTATGAACGAGGTATTGAGCCCTTTTGCCAAACTGCGCAAATCGTGAATGGCCTTGCCCATCAGCTCTTTGGAATCGGTTATTTTTTGCTGTAACGATTCGGGCTTGTTTAGGTCCATTGTACCCAGGTTCAGCTTTACCAGGCTCAGCACCTGCCCGATATTATCGTGAATTTCCTGCGAAATCATATGCAGGGTTTGTTCCTGAATTTCGAGCTGGGATTGAAGAAGGGTTTGCTGGAATTGGGCTTGAAGGAATTGTTTTTCGGTTTTATGTTTTTGCTGTCTTCTTTGATATACGAATACATAGTTCACGATAAAGCTTGCAAATACAGCAAATGTTATAGTTCCAATGAGTATCAGATAAAATATATCGTCATTCACATTCTTCATGGAAGAGATGGCTTTATGGTTTGTTGCTAATGGCTATCGCATATAAGTTGATGGTATAGAAGAAATAGTTCGACCAAACGCTTATGTAAAAAAGGGGCTTTGTTAAATCGGGATAGTTTTTAACAATTCTGTCGTAAAAACTAAACCATAAAATAGAGCTGCCGGCAAAAAGAATTACCCCGCAATTGATGCAAAACATCGTGTGTTTAAACAGGTTAATCACCTCTTCACTTAACAGCGTATTGAAATAGATCAATGAAAACAGAATAAGAACAATAAACTCGTACGACAGAAAATTTGAATTATACGTCCATAGCGGTTGAAAAAACCGGATATTGATCCATGCGTATATGGGCGTAATAATCATCATTGCCTTAATAATTTTTTGCAGCGTTTTATTTTTTATGGCATAGTGATACAGTAATAAAAAAAGCATTAACTGAACCGGATTAAAAAAGTGGTAAGCGGGTGAATTATTTTGATACTGCCTGGCCAGGTAAAACTCTGCAATGTTTTCGCTTACTAATGTTATAATTAAAATGAGTAAAAGAATCTTACCAGCCACATCTAATTTTTTAAAACGTAACAGGCCGGTAAAAACAGCAAGGCTTATAATGCCTATATATACCAGAAAAAGAAAATTCATGAAAAGCCGGATGTTGTAAACGCACCCGGCTTTAAATTACTTATTAAATTTCAATCGTGGGGCAATAGGTGGGGCAGGGCTTGAAATTGTCGTATATTTCATCTTCGCCGGTAGCAGTCAGATTAAATATATTGTTATCGTTTTCATCAGTTCCCAGTAAAACGAGGGTTAGGGCAGGCACTCCACCATCGAGTTTTATTCCAAAGTATGCCCTCATACCTTCGCAACCGGTTTGTCCCAATATGTTGTACAACGCTTTTTTATCAAGCACAAAGCTGTTTGGCAGGAATTGCAAAGCAGGTACAATGTCTTTATAGGCTTTAAATTTTTCGTGCATGCTGTGACCATCACTTCTTAAAATTTTTGTTTTGGGTGTTGCAAGCGATCTGAACTTGATAGTGGTTGTAAACTCCATACAATACGTTTTAGAAATTTTATAATAAAATGTACCGGTTAAATATATTACCGGTAGCTGCTGTGTTTACGAACCCTAACCACGCTGACGCATAACTTATTGATAATTGCCTCTAAAAAGGTGAAAACACCCTAAAAAACGGTGAAAACACCTGCCTAAACATTCCGGTTATTCGAAAAAATTATAGGTTAAAACAGGGTTTTACAGGTAAGATTTTCACCTAAATTTTGAGTTGACAGAAATATTTATCTATTTACCATTAATCAATAATTATGTCGAACACAGCATTAACGTTTGAAGAAGTTAACAATCATTTTGAACAGGCTGATTTATCGCCTTTTAAAGAAGATGGGAAACAACGTTTTACCACTCAGGCGGCTACAGCGCCGGCAGATGTTTTACAAAAGGTTTGCGCCATTTACAAAATAGTAAAGCCCTTTTTGGTGCTGGTGTCTAACATTCCGGTTATACCGGCAAAGTGGCGCGATGCGATTAAAACTTTTATGAACGTATTGGATGGCGTTTGTACTGCATAGTTTATGCAGCAGCAAGTGTAACAAAGTCAACGGGCGGGTAATCAGGTACCTGCCCTTCTTATTCCCCAATCCACAACTTCTTATACTCCTCTTTCCATTCACGTTTCCAGCGGCGATGGCTCCATAACCACATATCGGGTTGACTGCGGATCACATTTTCGAGGTAGCGGGCATAACGGAGGGTAAGTTCACCTCTTTCAACATTGGCGGGCTGTTCTTCAGCAATGGTAAATACAACTTTATAATAACCGCGGCGGGGTTTTTCGATGTTGGCAAATACAACGGGTATGTTAGAGGCGCGGGCCCCCGTTTCGGGGCCGGTTACAAAAGGAGTAGGCTTTCCAAAAAAATTAAGCCAAAATGATTTTTCAGGATTAGCAGGCGCCTGATCGGCTACCAATCCTATGCAGTATTGCCGGTTACGCCAGGGAAGCATAGCCTTTCGCATATCAGTGGCCGGTAATAATACCGAGCCCGATTTGGAGCGAAGCTTCCTGAACAATCTATCGAATAGCTGATTTTTAATTGGCATGTACACACCCAGAAAAATATAAGACATTTCTTTGGCCCCGGCCAGATTAGCCCATTCCCAGTTGAAAGTATGGCCAAGGTGGATCTGGCAACTGCGCCCTGTTTTATACATATCATTCAACACCTCCCAATTGCCGCTTACCCGCTTACAGATATACGCATCACTGGCAGAAACCATTTTTAAGGTTTCAATAAAGGAATCTATAAAATTATGGTAGAATTTTTTGGCTATTGCGGTTCGCTCAGCCGGTGTTTTTTCGGGAAAAACAATCTGCAGGTTATCCAACACTACTTTACGCCGGTATTTCAGTATGTGATAAACCAATACATAAAAACCATCCGACAAAATATATAATACACGCAGTGGTAATAACGAAACCAGATATAATAAGCCGTAAACAATATAGTACATGGGAGGGCAAAGATAATGCTAAGTTCGGAGTTGTTGCAGTTGTCTGTTACCAGTTACCGGACACCTGGCAACCGGAACCCGGTAACCGGAAACTGGTAACTGGTATTTATCCATTCACCCAATTCTTCTCTTCCTGTTCAATATGTTTTAATTCAACCTTTACCTTAAACTTATTGCGCAGGTGGCGGGCCAGAGCATCGGCTGCATACACACTGCGGTGTTGCCCGCCGGTACAGCCAAAACTTACGGTCAGGCTTTCGAAGCCCCGCCGGATATAATCTTCAACAGATATATCTACGATGTCAAAAACACTATTCAAAAACTCCGACATGCGGGTTTGCTGTTCCAAAAAGTCTTTTACGCCTTTATCGCGACCGGTTTGGGATTTGAACTGTTCTATCCTGCCCGGATTTAAGATACCGCGGCAATCGAATACATAACCTCCGCCATTGCCAGATGGGTCGTTTGGAATGCCCTTTTTAAAGGAGAAGCTGTGAATGCGTACCACCAATGGGGTTTCTTCATCGGCTATCAATGGCGTAAACCGGTCGATGATTTCATCACTTACACAGGTTTGTAAAACCTTATTGAATTCAGGCACTGCAATGCCCATACTTTGATCGTTAATAAAAGAGCGCAGGTTTTTTAATGCCTGGGGAATACTGGTCAAAAACTGGGCTTTACGCTCAAATAATCCACGAAACCCGTAAGCGCCCAAAACCTGTAACAGCCTGATGAGCACATAGCCGTTGTACTGGCTTTTGAACAGGTCGCGGTTAACCTGCTCATTGATAATTTGTTCAAATGAATCGATATAATCGTTGAGCAAATTTTCCTTCCAGTCGTCGGGTAAATTGGCGCGCGCCTGCCAAATCATACTGGCCACATCGTATTGGGGGGCGCCCTGCATGCCGCCCTGGTAGTCGATAAAATAAACCGAGTTATCGGGCGAAACCAGAATATTGCGGCTTTGAAAATCGCGGAACATAAAGTATTTATATTCCGTATGGGTAAGATAATTGCTCAGCGCTTCAAAGTCGTCGATCAGTTTTTGCTTATCGTAAGGCTTGCGCAAAGCATCGAGAAAATAGTATTTAAAATACAGCAGATCGGCCATAATGGCCTGTTTGCCAAACTCCTGGTTGGTAAGGCAACGGGTGTAATCGAGATTTATATGGCCTTTTATCTGCAACTGAGCCAGTTTGTGCAAACTGGTTTTGAAAAGGTTGTATATGCCGCTGGTAAAACCTTCTTCTTCGAGCCTGTTCAGTAAAGAAATATCGCCCAGGTCTTTTTGCAGATAAATCGTTTCATCGTCGCTTAAGGCATATATTTCAGGTACCGGTAACTGTTGATCAAAAAAGTGGCGGCTGAAATAAATAAAGGTTTCGTTTTCAGGTATGTTATGACCATGGGTAGCTATGAAAGTACCCTTGCTGGTATGAATACGAAAATACCGTCTGTCGGAGCCGGATTGTGGTAATACTTCAATTCGCTCACAATCCTCTCCACACCACTCAGTATATAATTTTTTAATGCCGTCGATTATTGATTGCATGGTGGATATTAGGTCAGTAAAAGTAACGTAATCTTATCAGCTTAACATGCAAAAACCGGCACGAAAATTTTCAACATTGTGGTAAGTTGATAGGTTAATGAGTTAAAAAGTTGATAAGTTTAAAAGGTAATGTGTTTGAAGGGAAGAAGGAGTAAGGAGGGCAGAAAAAGATGGGAATTATCCATTATGAGTTCGGGAAGGATTTGAGAAGTATTCGGAAAGTGTTCGGGGGATTCCCGAAGCCTTCCCGAGGCGTTCCCGAATACTTCCCGAACAATTCCCGAAGCAGGTATGGTGGTATTGACCAAACAGATATAAAGCCGGTTTTTGGGGCATTTTGGGCCTTTAAGTCATCTGTTTTAATCCTCCTCTTCCTCTTTACGCAGCTTTACAAATGCCGCCCGGTTGGGACCGGGAAAGGGAATGTTGTCGCCTTTGATGGCATGCCAAAGCACTATATTGAATTCAAGGTCAGGTACGGCATCTTCTTTTTGTAAATTGAAGGCTTCGGAACGCTGCTGCCATTTATTAGTAACTCCGTTTTTTTCGTTGAGGTTTATATTGGAGGGCAATGCTTTAAACGGCGTAAGATCGGGCGTTGACGAAAAACAGCGCCACATGGGGTTGGCGGCTGCATCATACTGGCTCATAGGGGGTACGCCAAGGATCAGCTCCATGGTGCGTAACATAGAGGATGTTGAGTACATGGCATGATCAACAAAATGCCGTTTTACAAATCCGCCGGCAACGTAAGCTGTGCTGCGATGCGCATCAACATGATCGGCGCCATTCTGGGCATCGTCTTCAATAATAAACACGGCTGTTTCTTTCCAGATAGGGCTTTTGCTCAGGTATTCGATAAACAATCCAACCGCCAGGTCGTTATCGGCCACATGTGCATAGGGGGTAGGTCGTCCTTTGCGCAACCCTTCGGTATGGTCGTTCCCAAACCTCACTGAATTGAAGTGAGGCAACTGGCCGATGGCCAGCAGCGAATCGAAATCTTTTTTCCATTGATAAAAGCGGGTTGTATCGCGGGTAGCCAGGTCCCATCCGGTATAAAAAGTACAGTAATGATCCTTCAGCACAGGAATATTGGGTTTGTAATCGTCGGCAAATTCGCCATAAGTGCGAAAGCTGACACCCGCCCTGCTGCAATGGTCCCATATAAATCCTTTTTTGTTGTTGGCGATGGCGCGATTGCCTTCGGCAGAATAGGTGCCACCACGACCGCCATAACTGGTTGGCCATGTTTTTTCGAGATAGTCGGTAGCGTAGGCGCCCATCGTCCAGTTATGGCCGTCGGCGCTTACTTCGCCGTCAACATAAAAATTATCGAGCAATACAAATTCACGCGCCAAAGCATGCTGATTGGGTGTATACTTATCACCAAACAAAACCAGTTGCTTATCACCGTTACCTTCGGTTATATCGCCCAGCACCTGATCGTAGGTACGGTTTTCTTTAATAACATAAAACACATATTTGATGGGTGAAGCATCACCGATTTTCATAGGAACCGGATTGCCGGGTTCGCCCTGTGTTTGCAATTCTTTGTCTTTGTTATATGGGGTGTTGTCGTATACCTGTTTCGAAAAATCAGCCATCTGTTTTTCAGAGGGTTCATCAATAATGCTTAACGTGCCTTTAAACAAACCGGCAATGTATTGTACGGTTGTTGGTTTTTTAGCATCGCCCTGCTGATAATTTACTTCTTCCTGCTTTTTCACCGGCTTTGGGCCATTGGGATTTGCCATAGATGAAAAGCCTTTTCCATTGGCCACATAAATTTTACGGCCGATGACTTTTACACTGGTTGGGTACCAGCCTGTTGGAATAAACCCTTTCGACGAACTGCTGCCCGGTTTGCTTACATCGAACACAGACAAACAATTGTTATCGGCATTGGCGATGTACAACGTTTTTTCGTTGGCGCTCAGGGCAAGTCCGTTTGTGGTAGAACCATTGGGTGCATCGGGGTATAAAGCGGTATTTAATGTTTCTATCACTTTACGTTGCAATATATCTATCACCGAAACAGCGTTATCATTGGCATTGGCCACAAAAAGATATTTTCCGTTTTTTGTTAAACAGATGTCGTTCGGATTATCGCCCACGGGAATGGAATCGGAAAAAGATTTTTTATCTGTATCGAACACCAGTACCTTATCGCCACCCCATAATGATATATACAGTTCTTTTTTATTGGGAGATAACAGGCATGTATATGCTTCTGCAGAAAAAGGAACCCGTTGCAGCACCTGTTTGGTGGTAAGATCAATTATATATAAGCTGTTGTTTTCATTAGTTACTACGTACAGTATTTTTTTGCTGTCGTCGATCTCCAAACCAGCCGGTGCAATTTTTTCGGGCCATTTGGCTCCGAGTTTAATGCTGTCTTTTAATACCAGTTTATTGTCGGTAATGGCATATTGTAATATCCAGTTGTCATTGCCTCCCGAGGCATAAAGAAATTTTTCATCGGCAGAAAATTTTAAACCAAACCAGCTTTTGGGTATCACCTGGCTGTGCAATACTTTTTCTTTTTTGGCATCGATCAACTGAATCGATTGCACGCTTTGGCCGTTATTGGTTACGGCGATATATTTTTTTGAAGGAGAAACTACCAGGTTTAACGGCAGATCGCCGAGGGGCAATGAGCGGCCTGTTGGCGACAAATGCCAGCCGTTTGGCAAGGTAACTTTATCGGGAAGTTGTGAGCTGTAAGGTGTTGGCTGTGCAACAGCCTTCCAGCAAATAAAAGATAAAATGATGGCGGCGGGAATTGAAATCTTAATCATGAGCTGCAGGTGAAGCGCTAAAGTTACTTCATTGAGTGGTTGTGCAACAGGTTTAATAATTATTTAATGCGATAAGGAGAAAATATGAATATCGAATATCAAATGTTGAATTTTGAATGTCGAAGTTAATATTTCAACATTCTGCATTCATTATTCGATATTGTAAATAAGAGGGTCTGAGATTTTAGGAAAACATTGCTTCAGCCTGGGCCACCGAATCGGGCTTGCCCACATCGATGAACCGTGAACCGCTGTGGTCGTAGCCTTTGATCATATGCGTAGCGGCCAGTTCGAGGTAGGTATCTACAATGGAAAATTTACCCTGTCGTTGAATAAGCGACAATAATTTTTTACTGATAACATGTATGCCGCTGAACGCTTTTGGAATGTATTCTTTTGCCTCACGGGCGATTTTTTCTTCACCGGTTTTGGTATTGCGCCAGCCGCAAAGTGTATCGTTTTCGTCGAATAAAAAATAACGTGAAGTAGTGCGATTGGTTATTGCTATGGTTGAAATAGGATTGTATTGCCGATGAAATGCAATGAGCTGGCCCAGATCGAGATCGGTGAGAATATCTACATTAATGACCACAATGTTTTGTGCAGTGAAAAGTGGTTCTGCTTTTTTGATGCCGCCACCGGTTTCAAGCACCATGTTGGTTTCGTCGCTGATGGTGATAGTACTGCCCCAACCTTTATTTTGCTTAATTGCATCGATGATCTGACCGGCAAAATGATGCACATTTACCACTACATTGGGTATGCCGTATTGCTGCAGGTATTCGATATTACGTTGTAATAAACTTTTGCCATTCACCACAGCAAGCGCTTTGGGATGTTTGTCGGTCCATGGTTTGAAACGTGTACCCAAACCGGCAGCGAAGATCATGCCCTGGAGGCCCTGCCCCTTATAAGGGGAGTTATTGAAAGAGATATTTTGAGAGTCGGTCATTTATTTTGAAAATACTGAGTAATCAATAAATCTCTCGCAAAGACGCAAAGCCGCAAAGAAATACAAAAAAATAAGACTTAGCGCCCTGGCGCCTTTGCGAGACTTATTTTAGCACGAGCTACAACACAATATTCTGCACCAGCGAACTCTTATACGGATAATCGGTATTGAAATGCAGTCCACGGCTTTCTTTGCGAAACTGGGCGCATTTCACGATCAGGTAACCCACGGTGATCATATTACGCAATTCGCCCAACTGGGGCGACAGGGCCGTAGTCTGGTACAACGCTTCTGTTTCTTCCCACAACAGATCAAGGCGTTTGGCAGCGCGTTCCAAACGAATATTTGTTCGAACAATACCCACATAATCGCTCATTACCTGCTGCAATTCTTTTAAGCTTTGGGTAATCAGGATCATTTCTTTGGGTTGTGTGGTACCTGTTGCAACCCAGTCGGGCAGCGTTAACCCGCTAAGGGTAATCGTACTGGTTTTAATTTTTTCTGCTGCGTCAATAAAACAACGATGTGCAAATACCATGGCTTCGAGCAGTGAATTACTGGCCAGGCGATTGGCGCCATGCAAACCGGTACTGGCGCATTCGCCGGCGGCATATAAATTTTTTATAGATGTTCGTCCCCATTCGTCGGTTTTTATACCGCCGCAACTATAGTGTGCGGCCGGCGCTACCGGTATCAGTTGTGTGGCAACATCAATGCCAACTGATTTACATTTTTCATAAATGTTGGGAAAATGCTCAATGAATTTATCGGTGGTGATATGCCGTACATCGAGGTATACGTGCTCGGTACCGGTGATCTTCATTTCGCTATCGATAGCGCGCGCCACAATATCACGCGGCGCAAGGTCTTTACGCGGATCGTAGCGTTCCATAAACGCCTCTCCGTTTTTGTTGCGCAGAATGCCGCCATCACCGCGCACTGCTTCGGAAATCAGGAACGATTGGCCGCGAACGCCCGGTTCGTACAATGCCGTTGGATGAAACTGGATGAACTCCATATTTTCAATACGTCCTTTGGCGCGGTACACCATGGCAACGCCATCGCCGGTGGCAATATTGGGGTTGGTGGTAGATCGATACACCTGTCCGTTACCGCCACTGCACAATACCGTTATGCCGGCCAGAATTTTTTCGATCTGGTTGGTGGCCAGGTTCAACACGTATACGCCGTAGCATTCAATATGCGGAGTAGATTTTGTAACCAGATAACCGAGGTGATGCTGGGTAAGCAGGTCAACAACAAAACAATGTTTGATGATTTCGATATTCGGATAGCGGGAGGCAGCTTCCAACAGGGCGCGCTCCATTTCCTTACCCGTAATGTCTTTATGATGCAGGATGCGGAACTCGCTGTGTCCGCCTTCTTTACCCAGTTTATAATCGCCGTCGGATTCTTTATCGAACTGAGCGCCCCATTCAATAATTTCCTGAATGCGGTCAACGCCTTCTTTTACCACAATTTCAACCACCTGCCGGTTGCACAGTCCATCCCCGGCGATGAGGGTATCGTCGATATGTTTTTCGAAGCTGTCTTTTTCAAAATCAGTAACGCCTGCAATACCGCCCTGGGCATATTTGGTATTGGTTTCATCGGCCTGACTTTTGGTGATGATCAGCACTTTTTTATCGGGAAATTTTTGAGCTGCTTTTAGCGCAAAAGTAATTCCGGCAATACCGGATCCGATAACAAGAAAATCAGTTTGCATAAATATTGGGTTCCGAAACGTCAAACGTACCTGAAAAAGATTTAGTACAGTTTGGGGTTAGTAGTTTGTGCCCGCCCGGATGACCCGGTCGGACGGTGTTTGAGGCTCATTCTTCGACTGCGCTCAGAATGACTGCGCAAATACTTCGACTACGCTCAGTATGCTCAGTATTCAATTGTATACGCAAATTTTTCCGGCGTATCCAGTAACTCGAGCAGATTGTATTTCATGGTTACTGTTTTTTTGTCGTCGGATAATTTGATCATCGGGTTATCGGTTTTTTTGGCGGCACGGGGTAATTTAATGGTGGTGGTGTACAAAATTTCCATGCCTGAACCACTCATTTGTTTTACCTGTGCCATTTCGGGCCGGTCGGTCAATGCTTTGAATTTTGCAGCATTTACTTTTTTGCTGATCAACCCGTTTTTAATGGTAACATCATAAATTCCGGCAATATCACCCATGTCGGGACCGGTGGGGGCGCCAGGCTGATCGGCCGATGCGCCACCTTTATTACCGAACATATTTTTAAAAACATTGGTTAAGCCGGCGCCGCTGCCACCCTGACCGCTCATTAACTGTTGCAGGCTGTTATAATTTTTGTACGGAAAATTCATATCCATTTTGAATACCTTTTCTTTGATATTCATCTGCAGCTTCATTTTACCGTCTTTCATCAGTTCTTTTTGTTCGGCGGTAACATCTTTAGCCGTATCTACCATGCTTTTCATTAAAATAGTGGTATCGATCACTTTGTCTAATCCCTCTTTGGTCAATTCTTCTTCACCTGCAAACGTTTGCATCATATCTATCAGCTGGCCCATATCCATTTTGGTAACATAGGTGCCGCTGCCATCGGCGTTGATCTCGATTTCTTCATTAACCTCATAGCAACCGGCAAAAAAAACGCAGAGGGCTATTGACAGAACATATTTCAGGTACTTTGTGTTCTTCATTACAAGTATTTTGGGCAAGTTAAACGTTTTCAGCCACACCCGTTTGATACCAAACCGTAAATGTTTTCGAACTGTTAGGCGGCAGCATCAGCAGCCCCATTCCATTGTTAAAACAGTCGGGCGCAGCACTAAGATTTTCAATAGCAATGCTTTTGCGGTGGGGCGGCGTATATACCTGTAAATAGGGATACCGGTTATTGGTGAAAATTGATAACCAAACACTGTTATGTGGATTGTATAATATACAGCAGGGTTTTTGTTCAACCGGTTGTAAAACAAAGCAGTTATCCATTTCGCGGTTTCCGATTACGGCCGGGTTGGCGAAGGACCCATCGGGCACCAGCTTTCCGGTAGGAATCAACCGCTGATCAAATTCTACCATAGTATCTGAACTGAATTGAAATTCATAGTCATTAATCGTTCCTCCCAACTGAAAATACGGGTGCCAGCCATCGGCCAGCGGAATAGGTTCACTATCAAGGTTCAATAAAATGGTTTCAACCTGCAGTATTTTTTGAGGTAGCAGCGTGTATCGTACTTCGCACAAATAATCGAACGGGTAACCGGCATCTTCGCGTTTGTAATGATATTTAAGAGTCACCAGCGCCATATTGTCATCGGCAAACTGATCTACGATTTTAAATTGTTTATTATACAATAATCCGTGAATGGCATTGCCGTCGTGGAATTTGGTAGTGATTTCGAAATCTTCGCCATCCATTTTGTATTTGCCATCGCGCAGCCGGCATACGAAGGGCGACAATTTGCTGCTTTTATACGATAAGGCGAGCGATTTTTCAACATCTTCCCGGTTAGAATAATTGTCAATAATATTCAGGCGTTCATTGTCAACGGGTATTTCAAATCCATGTAATAAGGCTCCATATTCAGGTAGAATTGTAATGATTGTATTTGTTGCATTATCTTGCAGCCCGACAAATGACAAACCATCCTTCGAAAAGCGGGAAACTCTAAAGCTCATATTTTCAATTTATTTGCAAAAGAATAATTTTTTAAAATTAATTCATATAACGACAGTATCATGATCAAAAAATTACAACAGGTTTTCAGAGAAAGGTTTAATAAGGAACCGCTGATTATCGGTGCGCCGGGACGGGTAAATCTCATTGGGGAGCATACAGATTACAATAACGGATTTGTTTTGCCGGGAGCTGTGGATAAAAGAATTTATGTAGCGATTGCTCCCAACAACACCACAACGATCAATGTTTTTGCCAACCAGTTTAACGAATCATCTTCTTTTTCAATAAATGATATTGAACCTCGTACAGGCTGGATGAATTACCTGCTGGGGGTTACCTACCATATTCAACAGAAAGGAAAACAAATAAGCGGGGTTGATGTGCTGATCGACGGCGATATTCCCGTAGGCGCCGGTATGAGCTCATCGGCCGCCCTGTGTTCGGCGTATGGATTTGCGCTGAACGAATTGTTTCAACTGGGTTTCAGCCGTATGGACCTGGCCTTTATAGGACAAAAAACCGAACATACATTCGTTGGTGTAAAATGCGGTATCATGGACCAGTTTGCCAGTTTGCATGGCAAGCAAGGGCATGTGATGAAGCTCGATTGCCGTAGTTTGGAATACGAATACATTCCATTCGATTTTCCGGGATATAAAATTGTGCTGGTAAACAGTATGGTGAGCCATTCGCTGGCCGGCAGCGAATACAATGTTCGCCGTCAGCAGTGTGAAGAAGGGGTAGCGATATTACAAAAACATTATCCCGGCATAGCTTCTTTGCGTGATGTTGAACCTGCGCAACTGTTGCAACATAAAGATGAATTACCTGCCATCGTATTTGACCGTTGCTCATATGTGGTATATGAAAAAGAAAGATTACTGGCAGGCTGCGAGTCGCTGAAAAAAAATGATCTCACCGCTTTTGGCAAATACATGTATGCCACGCATGAGGGATTGAGCAAAAAATATTCGGTGAGTTGTACCGAATTGGATTTTCTGGTAGAAAGAGCACAAACCATTACCGGTGTAACCGGCGCCCGCATGATGGGTGGTGGCTTTGGCGGATGCACCATTAACATCGTTCAAACAGAAGCGGTAGCCTCCTTCACCCAAAAAATTCAGGAAGCGTTTAATGGTTTATTTAAGAAAACGCCTGAAGTATATGTTACTCAAATAGAAGATGGTACTAAAGTGATTGCTTGATTGTTTGATGGTTTGATTGTTAGGCTGTTAAGTGTTTAAATTACTGATTGAAATTCAGGTTCAGAACAATCAAACAATTTAACAATCAAACCATCATTCAAACATATAAAGGTATCAGCTGCTTTTTAGTATAATTCCTGATTTTAATTTCAGGGGTAACACCGATCTGTATTTCGGTAATATTTTTTTCGGGCTGCATAAAGTTGATATTTAAAAACACTTCACGGCACTCATTGGTAACCGGTATATGATGCCCGGCCAGGCGTTCCATGATCTGAGCATGGCTGCCGGGTAATTGTTCCCATGGCCCTTCGTGCGGGAAAGTAATGGCTTTAAAAAAGTCTAACTCCTTTATCTCAAATTTTGATGACTTAAATGGCTTTCGTATGGGTATGGCAATTTCAAACGTAAACAACTCATCTGGTTCTCCACTCATATTGTGGTAGATCCAATGCAGCGGTCCGTTGATAAAACTTTTTCTGCCTGCTTCGGCGTATAGCTCGGCCATAACCTCGCCAAACTGATGCAACTGTTGTATAGTTGTTTGATGCGTACTGCATAATACCGTTAGCGGCGGATATGTTTTGATGTGCATATGTTTCTTTTTAATAAAGTGACGAATGAGTTGGATGGATTCAGACATCAGGGGATGTGAAGCCGGAGGTCTGATCACTTCCGACTTCAGATTTCAGCGTTTACTCCAGTGGCGTTTTACCCCAGGCCAGCCATTCCTGTTTGCTGGGCCCGTATATACCCGGTACGTTTAAACCTGCCATATGCATCAGCACGGTCATCTGCGCCCGGTGATGTGCCTGATGAAATAGCAATGCCCATAAAGAAAATCCATTTTTCCAGGTCATGCCGTACATGTTCCTTTCTTCTTCCAGTTTTTCGTCAGTCCAGTTGCCCATTACAGCGGCTGCCAGCTGATCGGCGTTCTTTTTATAATGCGTTACGAGCTCCTGAACCGAAGTGTAATTGACATATTCTTCTTTAATCGGCAAACCCATATGTTGCGGCATTTCGGTAAGGGTTTCAACAATATGATTAGCCAGCCGGCCGAGGGTGCGACCGCCGGGGATGGCAACCTGCAGCGATTCATCGGTGAGGTTATTGAAAATTTTAAGGGTGGCGTCGCTTTCATATTTCCACCCGTCGAGAAAGTCGTTGATAGTGCGTAACATGCTTGTTAAATTTTTAATGTGAAGCAGAAGAACAAAATAACAGGCGGGTAGTGACAACATTATGTCAGCAGGAAGTAGAAAATAGAAAATAATTATTTGATGACCAGGATGCCTGCCCGAACGTACCGTTCGGTACGGGCGGGCTTTGGTGCCGGCCAGTGGGTTTTTGACCCTACGAATTATCAAAGTATGATTAAGCAGGAATCCGGAGTAGAAAGTATTGATGGTCTTCAGTAAGTATTTAATCGCTTTGCTGCTCAACCGGCAAATAATGCTGTTTGATTTCTTCGGTCAATTCTTTCATAACTGTTACCAGCGCTTCGGGCGATTCGATAGTAACGTAATGGGTATACATGAGTAGCCAGCGGCCGAACCATTCGAGATGAGAAGTAACAAAATGCATACGCACGTATTCGCCCTCATCTTCTTCGCGTACGTACCCGTAATAATATTTTTGATTGCCGATGTAGCGGGCTGCTTTTTTTTCGAATCGCAGCACTATTTCCTTCAGGTCTGAACTGCTGATCATGGCCTGCAAATATTCCTGTAACGAAGGATGCGAATCGGCTTCAAATACTTCATCGGTTATTTGCAGTTGCTGAATGCGGCTTACCCTGAAATCGCGGTAGTTATTGCGAAGTTTACACCAGCCGATCAGATGCCATGCCTGTCCGTAATAGCATAATCCGATAGGCTCCAATTTACGTTCGGTTACCGCTTCTTCGCCTGATTGATAACGGATATAAATTACCTTTTTGTCGCCCAGCGATTTTTGCAGATCTACAAGATAGCGGCCATCTGAATCAACCGATGGCATTCGGCTTATTACGGCAATGTGATCGTCGAGCTGGTCAACATGCTCTTTATCGGTGGCGCGTAAAACCGCTTTTATTTTATACAGTGCTGCGTTGAAATGCTTTTTTACCGATGCATCGGCCAGATGTTCGGCCAATTTTGAGCCAAGCAACAGAGCCGCCGCTTCTTCCTGCGAGAACATAACAGGCGGCAGCCGATAACCTTCCATAATTGTATAACCGCTGCCTGCTTCGCCAATAACCGGCACGCCGCTTTCTTCCAATGCTTTTACATCGCGATATACTGTTCGTAAGCTGATGTTAAAGCGATCGGCCACTTCCTGCGCCGTAACCCTTTTTTTACTTTGCAGGTGAGTTAAAATAGCGTGTAGTCTGTCTATTCGATTCACGCAGTAATTGTTTATAGTTAGGCCTTTAAAGTTTTAAATGGTTTGATGGCTTGATAGTTAGATGGTTGTTGAACCCTACTATGCAGCAGGTTACCGATAATCAGGCTGCCTGAAATACGGTCATATAACAATCAAACAGAACCATTCAGTAATCAAACAGCTTTCTCCACCCACGCTCCGTTTTCCTTCAACAAATTAATCAATTCTTCAACAGCAATGGCACTGTCAACGTTTCGCTTTACAATTTCTTTTCCTTTATATAATGTGATTTTGCCGGGGCCGCTGCCTACATAGCCAAAATCGGCATCGGCCATTTCGCCGGGGCCGTTTACAATACAACCCATGATGGCAATTTTCACACCTTTTAAGTGATGTGTAACCGAGCGGATCTTAGCAGTGGTTTCCTGAAGATCGAACAAGGTGCGGCCGCACGAAGGGCATGAAATATATTCTGTTTTTGAAATGCGGGTACGGGTAGCCTGTAATATCGAAAACGACGTGTTATTGATAAACTGATGATTGTTTTTTGTTTCGAGGTAAGTACGTCCGCTTACTTTTTGGTTTTGAATTTTGTCAGGTTCATTCATCAGCCATACACCGTCGCCGAGGCCATCGAGCAGCAACGAACCGCTGTCGGTTGAAAAATGGATCAGTTGTTCGTCGATGGTGGTGTCGTTACTTTCTACTGCCAGTATCACCGGACAATTAATGTCCTGGTTCATCAGCTCAATAATATACCGGCGAACCGATGGCATGGCATGCGGATGCGACGACCAGGCACAAAGAACAACCGACCTGTCTTTTCGGATAGCCTGTAACAACTCCTGCGAAGCCGGTGTATTTACATCGATGGCAACAAAATTCAAAATGCCCGAGCGATCGGTATTTTTAAGGTATTCGGTTGATTGAAATAAAGGATAATATTTTTCTTTATCCGTTGCCTGTAACCAGGTTGTGTAATCGCAAATGACTTTCAGCGTTCCGGGCAATGCAATGTCAAGCACTTTTTTACCGGTATATATGTAATCGGCTGCGCCATCGCTGATGGTGAATTTATCGCTTGCAGCATCGTAGGTATAACCAATCGGCTGCAGATCATCATAACTGATACTTTTGGCTTTCATGAAATCGGCAATTACCACAGGCACGTTTTTACCACCGATGTTAGATGCCGACTGTGTATTCCTTCTGCTGTATTCAAAAGTCGAATATGGTAGCTTAATAATTTCAGGAATACTCCCATCCCCGCCGGCTGGCGGGTTGCCTGCCGCTTGCCTGTTCACATATCGCTTCACCAGATCGCGGCACACCGGTATTTCAAACTCAGGATCTTCGGTTAATGAAACGCGAATGGTATCGCCCAGTCCGTCTTCGAGCAATGAGCCAATACCAATGGCCGATTTAATGCGGCCGTCTTCACCGTCGCCTGCTTCTGTAACGCCGAGGTGTAATGGATAACATTCACCAAATTCATCCATCATTACATTTACGAGCAAACGGTAGGCCTGCACCATTACCTGCGGGTTGCTGGCTTTCATGCTCAGCACAATATTGTGATAGCTTTCGTAGCGTGCAATACGCAAAAATTCCATGGCGCTTTCGACCATGCCCATTGGCGTATCGCCATAGCGGCTCATGATACGATCGCTGAGCGAACCGTGATTGGTGCCAATGCGCATGGCAGTGCCATATTCTTTACAGATTTTTACCAGCGGTGTAAAGCGTTCGCGAATGCGGTCGATTTCTTCGGCATATTCTGCATCGGTATAATCAATTTGTTCAAACTTCTTTTTATCAACATAATTACCCGGGTTCACGCGAACCTTTTCAATTATACGGGCAGCTATTTCTGCGGCATTGGGTGTAAAATGAATATCAGCAACAAGAGGTGTTTTGTAGCCTCTTTTATGCAATTCATTTTTTATAGCGAGTAAATTTTCAGCTTCTTTTTTGCTGGGTGCGGTAATGCGAACCAGTTCGGCGCCGGCTTCAATGCAACGGATACTTTGTTCCACGGTACCGATTGTATCCATGGTATCGGTAGTGGTCATGGTTTGAACGCGAATGGGGTGAAAGTTGCCGAGCAACAGATCGCCGATACGTACTTCGCGGGTTGCCAGTCTTTTATATTCAGTTAACGATTCGCAGTAAAGCTGCATATAATAGGTTGAATTTTGCAAAATGTCTGCAAAATTACAACAAAACGACTGGGATTATGGGATTTGTGGGATTTGCAGGATACGATTTACCACATATCTCAATTCCCCGGAACACCGTACCAGTCCTTATTCACTCCGTAATGACGTAACAGGGTTAGAAATGGCGGCTTTTATTGCCTGAAAACTTACTGTTATTAAAGTGATGACCAGCGAGGCCAGGCCGGCCAGCGCAAAGATCCACCACGATATTTCGGCCCGGTAATGAAAATCCTGCAGCCAGTTTTGCATATAATAATACGCGAGGGGTGTAGCAATGCAGAAAGAAATTATCACCAGCACTACAAAATCTTTGGTAAGTAAACGCCATACATTGAATACCGAAGCGCCCAAAACTTTTCGTACGCCGATTTCTTTGGTTCGTTGTTCGCTCATAAAAGATGCCATACCAAAAAGGCCCAGGCAGCTGATAAAAATGGCCAGTATGGCAAAGCAACCCGACAGTTTGCCTATGCGTTGTTCATTATCGAATTTCTTATTGTATTCTTCATCAATGAACCGGTATTCGAAAGGCTGTGAAGGGTTGAATGTTTTGAAAACTTTTTCAATTTGCGCCACTGCCTTACCGGCATTTAAAAAAGGGTTGATTTTAATAATTGAACAATCAAATTTGCCCAGTCCAAGATAAATAACAGTTGGCCGCACCGGTTCATAGGGCGATTGCATGATCATATCTTTCACTACGCCGATTACTGTTAACGTTTGATTGAACCATTGAATGGTTTCGCCCACCGGATTTTGTAAACCCATAAATTGTACAGCGGCTTCATTAAGGATAACAGATGATGAATCGGCAGCAAAGTCTTTCGAAAAATCACGTCCTTCTTTAAACTGCCAGCCAATGGTTTTGCCATATTCGTATGAAACACCGAGGTTGGGAAAATCGATCGACTGGTTAGGATCTTTTCCTTTCCATTTAATACCGCTGGTGGTTGAATAAATTTCAGTGGTTGGAGCGCTGGCCTCGGCCATTGAAACGATAGCGCCTGTTTTTAGCAGTTCATTTCTTACAGCGTTGAAATGATTTTGAATGTCGGGTGTAAAATTGGTTACTGTAATCAAACCGTTGCTGTCGTACCCTATAGGGCGGTTCTTTGCATATTGAATTTGCCTGAAAACGATAAGGGTGCCAATGATCAGCATAACCGAAACCGTAAACTGAAATACCACCAGAGCCCTGCGTGGTATGGCAGCCCAGGGACCGGCTTTAAACGTTCCTTTTAATATTTTAACAGCATTAAACGATGATAAATACAAAGCAGGATAACTTCCGGCAATTATACCTGTAATTATACTAACGCCTATACCCAGCAGCCAGAACATGGGATTGCTCCAGGGAACCGACATGCTTTTATCGGCTATTTCATTGAAGAAGCCAAGGCTCAACTGTACTAATAAAAGCGATAACAGGAATGAAGAGAAGGCGACTACTACCGCCTCTAAAAAAAACTGCCCGATCAATTGCCATCTCAATGAACCGATTGCTTTACGGATACCAACTTCTTTCGCACGCCTTTCGGAACGCGCGGTGCTCAGGTTCATGAAATTTATACAGGCCAGCAGTAACACAAACAAGCCTATGGTCCCAAACATCCAAACATATTTTATTCTGCCGCCTGTGTTTATACCGTCTTTAAAGTCAGCATATAAACGCCATTTGCTCATGGGCTGTAAAAAAAGTTGTGGCTTCTTTTTGGCCAGTTCTTTATTTACATTTTTGAGTTTGGCATCTTTTATTTTTATGGATACTTTATTGATATCGGCGTTATCGGCCAGTTGAGTGTAAATGTTAAAGGCATTGGGCCGCCAGGGATCGGGGATCGTTCTTATCCACTCGTTACTGTTGTAATACAATTGCCAGGGCGTTATATAAAGCAAATCGTTGAATGATGAATTATGGGGCAGGTCTTTGTATACACCCGTTACTTTTACGGGGATTTTATTGTCGATCTTTATCACCTTGTCGAGAGGATCGGTATTGCCAAAAAAGGCATCGGCCGTTGATGCAGAAAGAAGGATAGATGAAGGATCTTTTAAGCCGTTCGCTGAACCTTTGAGCATGGTAAGCGATAACATTTCTGTAGCACCAGGCTCAAAAAAGGCGCCTGATCGGGAAAGTTTTTTATCGCCATAATTTAGAATATGGGTTTCTTTTTTCGATAGTACAACATATTTAAAATCGCTGCCATAATTTTTGCGCAACTCGGCAGCTAATGGGTAGGGTGAGGTATTCCAGGTATTTGTTTGGCCATTGTTAATCAGGTGTTGCATCACCACGGCAATACGGTCGTAGTTCTTATGGTTTTTATTATAGGTTAATTCGTCGTAGATCCATAAACAGATTAGCATGGTTACGGCCATGCCTACGGCTAAACCACCAATGTTCAATAAGGCAGAAAACCTGTTTTTGAGCAGGTTGCGGAACGCGATCTTAACGTAATTTGAAATCATAGCAGGCAATTTTTTAAATGGATATGATTCAGCGCATAGCATAGGCTCGCTCATGCAATCATTCACGACTCATGCCATTTTGTTACTTGCCTATTACTCAACAAATTATTGCTGAAATTACAATATTAAATTGTGCGGTTTTGATACAATCACTGTTCAAATTTGAGCGGGATGAAAATTAAACTAATCTTGTTACCAGTCTTTCTCAGGCTGGGTAACTGACCGGGAGCGGTTTTGCTGTATTTTTCGCTGAACGTCCTGTTCTTTTTGTTCAAGCGATTTTAAGTATTGCTCAATTTTTCTTTTATCGAGCTTGTTGTTCTGTTTTTGTTTTTGTTGCTGCTTTTTTTGCTGTTGCTGTTTTTGTTCTTTGGGTTGCGATTGTTTTTTCAGCTCTGTTAATGCCTTTTGCAGGTTAAAACGGGCATCTTCATCTGTTGGATCGAGCTTCAATGCATTTTTCCATGCATCGATACTTTCAAGCAGCTTTTGTTGTTTTGATAATGCAACCCCTTTATTGTAATAGCTTTTTTCTTTATAACTATTTTCGGTTGTGTTATCAATTACTTCATCGAACGATTTTTCGGCTTCATCATATTTGGTGGATCTGTAACGGGCATTGGCCAGATTGTATCGTGCAACAGCATTTTTCGGATTCTGTTCAACGGCCTTCTGGTATTCGGGAAGCGCTTTATCGAACTGGCCCTGGTGGTACAGCTTATTGCCTGCACGTATAGCGGCATTTTCGGTTTGCGTCATTGCCACCGCAGGAAGTACTGTCAGGCATACTATGTAGAAAAAGTTTTTCAAGCTGTTTTTAATTTCTTTTCCGGATAAAAGAATTCAACGATCAGCAATAAAAGTGCAATGGCCAAAAACCACTGAAAATAATTTTTATAATCTCTGAATGCATTGTCATCGAGCGACGTTGATTCAATAGTGTTTAACTGTTTTGTTATGGCATTTACTGCAGCATCAACATCATTTAATTTTACATAAACGCCTTTTGTGGCGCCGGCCAGTTGCTGCAATTCTGTTTCGTTTAATTTCGACACAATGGTATTACCGGTTTCATCTTTTTTATATTCATTGGTAGCCGGGTCCATAATGGGAGCGCCTTCGGCAGAACCAATGCCTACGGTATTGATCATAATTCCGCTGCCCGCCAGTTGTTGCGCCAGTTGAGCAGCCTGTGGATCGTGATCTTCTCCATCGGTGATGAGTACAATCGATTTAAATTTTCTTTCCTTGCTGTTGAAGGCCGAATTACTGGCGCGCAGCGCTTCAGATATAACCGTGCCTTGTGTAGGAACTACTTCGGGCCCGGCCTGCTGAATATACATGCGGGCAGCACCATGATCGGTAGTAAGCGGCATCTGCAGGTAAGCGCGACCGGCAAATAATACCAAACCAACGCGGTCGTTCGGTAACTGGTCCATTAATTTATATACCAGTTGCCTTGCACGTTCGAGGCGGTTGGGTTTTATATCTTCGGCCAGCATACTTTTACTTACATCCATAGCGATGACCACGTCTACCCCTTTGCGTTGTACATTATCCATAGCTCCCGGCTGTTGCAGATTGGCAGCGGCCAGAATAATGGCAGTGAGGGCAACAATAAAAAACAGGAATTTGAGCAGAAAATTTACGGGCGAATAATTAATGATGAGCGCCTGAACCAGTTTTGGATCGCCGATTTTTTTGGCAGTATTTTTTTTCCAGTATAACAGCTGTGCATATAAAATAACCACCAGCGGAATCACGGCCAGGGCAACGAGATATTCGATATGTTGAAAACGGAATGCCAAAATGCAAATGTGATAATTAGATAATGTGCTAATTTGAAAAACAACCAATGTGCAAATTAATAAAAACCGCAATGCTAAAAGGGGTTATGCACCTGGTTGGCTGTGTATTAGCAATAATTAAACCAAATTAACAAAACGTTGAGGGCGAGGGGTGTAACGCATAACGCGGAATTTCATTGTGTACCACCGAAATGGTTATGCCGCCGAAGGCGGCTTAATTGAATATCCCGCTGTGGCGGGATTTCACAGATGACCACGGATAAAAAGCTTCGCATTTTTGTAAGGAAAAATTTTTCTGCCAGCTATTAGTTTAAGAATCGAAATTCATCTGTGCTCATCTGTGGCATCTGTGGCAAAAAAACGTCCCGCCGCAGGCGGGACGCAGAAATATTTGTGGCAAAAATTATGACGATTATTTTTTGCCGTTAAAAAAGCCATACTGCTTTAAAATGTCTTTCAGCATTTTAATTCTGATGGCGGCAACATCGGCTTTTTTATCGGGCGTTTCAATTTGTAATACAAAAAAATACGGGTGGTTGTTTTCTTCAACCCATCCAATGATCCAGCCGATTGAATTGCCGTTCTCTTTGTATCCCCAGCCGGTTTTATAGCTTAAGCGGTAGTTGGCATTTTGTTCCCACAGCATCATGCTGCGTACAATACGTTGTGATCTTTTCTGGAACGGCAACTGATCGAAGTATAATTTTTTTACCAGTCCCAGCTGTTCATCGGCAGTAACTTTAACACTGTTATCGAGCCAGAACATATCGAGGTTATTCTTTATTTTAAACGTGTCGTACCGGCGTCCATATCCCAAAGTATCTAACCAGTGTTGCATATTGGGTTGACCAATGCGGCGGGCCAGCTGGCGGTACCAGGGCACGCACGACAGGCGAAACGCATCCCACATGGTCATATCGCGGTTGCATTCTTCACGGGGAAAAGGAACACTGTCCCATTTAAATACAGTATTGGTATCCTGTGTGGCGCCTGTTTCGAGGCCAATAAGCGAGTTTACGATTTTAAAGGTGCTGGCGGGCAGGTAAGCGCTATCGCTATAGCGGGGCAGGTTGTATACGGTAAAACGGCCCTGGCCATTGTCGAACAGGCCAAAACAACCGGTAACTTTATTTTGATCGAAGAATTTTTTGAGGCTATTATCGATAGTAACATTATTGGGCGAGCAGGCTGTAAGGGCAACGGCGATCAGGCAACCGGCTGTAATCCATTTAAGCATAGCTGAAATTTGCGCAAAAGTAAAGCGCTAATTTGGAAATTTGAGAATTTGAAAATTTGAAAATGAAAAAGCACCCAATAATCTCTCCGGGTCTCGTTCCTCCGGGACTCTATTAAAACCCTATCATTTTTCTACCAACATTTGATGCCTGACGGCATCTTGATTTCTCAATGCTATTGTCTACTGCCTATTGCCTTCTGCCTACTTCGGCATGCCATATTTATTGATCAAGGCCAGAAGTACACCATTTGTCCACCCAAAACCATCCTGCGAGGAGTATTCGCCGCCACCGGCTTCGAGGTTCAGGTCAACGACATTATATTTTTCCATCAGGCGGCCGGTTCGTTTAAATACGTCAACATTTAATTTAATCCAGCGTTCGCCAATGTCGCGTGCCAGTTCGCGTTGTCCGCACCGGTCGAGGCCCCATATCGTCATCCACTCTAAGGGCGCCCATCCGTTGGGCGCATCCCATTGCTGACCGGTTGAATAAGGCGAAGCGGTAATACCACCGGGCTGTAACAATTTCGATTTAACCTGGTCGGCAGCCTGCCGGGCCAATAAGCTCATAAAATCGAGGTTTTTTGTATACAGGCAAAACGGGTACATGCCGGCAGGAGTAACTATATCAGAAGACTGGCGTGTTTTGAAATTATAATCAGTATAATATTTCAGCGTTTTGTTCCAGCAGTATTTATCAATGGCCACTCTTCTTCGTTCGGCTTTGGCGGCATATTCACCGGCCGCCTTTTCATCGTGGGTTACGATTTTTGCTTTGGCCAGCACAGTTTCGAGCTTGTACAACAAACTGTTCAGGTCAACCGGTATAAAATCGGTTACACGAATGGTGGTTAAGCTTTTTTTGTCTTTAAACCACCGGCTGCTGAAGTCGATACCGCTTTCGGCGCCGGCCCTCAGGTTGGTATACATGAAACTTTTATCTCTCCCTGATTTTTGGGTGGTTTCAACATCTTCCTTATAACTTTCCTGACGGGGAAAAGGGTAATCGTCCCAGAACCTGTTCAGCACAACGCTGTCGTTTAGTTTAACTACCCGTTTATCGGCGTTGCCTTTTTTCAATTTGGCTGCGCCTTCCATCCAGAACTCATATTCTTTTTCGAGTGCAGGCAAGTAGGTTTCATATACCGAATCGCCTTTGAGATCGGCCAGCAGCTCCACCATTAAAGCAAAGAAAGGCGGCTGGCTACGGCTGAGGTAATAGCTTCTGTTGCCATTGGGAATATGACCGTAAATATCAATCATGTATGCAAAGTTCTTCACCATGTTTTCGATCATCTCGCCCTGGCTGCTTGCCTGTAAACCCAGCATGGTGAAATAAGAATCCCAGTAATACACTTCCCTGAAACGGCCGCCGGGAACAATGTACGGATTGGGTAATGGCAGCAGTGAGCTTCCTATAACAATGGTATCGGGATCGCGGCGTAATACCCCCCACAGGTTTTTGATGTGCATCACCACATCTTTTTCCTGTGTTATGTAGTTAAGCTGAGGAGTATGCGGCAATTCAAAATTATCCTGCACAAATTGTTTCAGGTCGAATTTTGCGGCGCCTTTTTGCGCGTTGTAATCGGCTATAATTGATTTTGGGTTTCGTTTGGGTATACAGTCTACAAAGGTTTTTCCATCGGGAAATACCTTGCTCATTTGTACATCACGAAATAAATCGCCATAAATTTTATCGGGCGTAGCTACCGGTGCCTGTGCAACCGATACAACGAGATATAGTATAAAGCCGGTAAGAAGTATGAAATTTTTTTTCATATAGCCATTTTCGACATACCGAAAATAGTGATAAAGTTTGAAGTAGAATACCCGAAGTCGGAAGTCAGCTGTCTGAAGTCGGAAATACAAAGGGTATATAAAAAAGAACATCCCGTGAAAACGGGACGTTTTTAACCAATAATAACTCATATACCAAAGCTATCGACCAACACCATTGCTGGCTGTCGACAGCGAAATTGCGAATAGTTTAATCGGCACCATCGGCTTTTGCCCTGTCAACGGCGTATTGCCCGATTGTTTGCCCCAGCGTCATGCCCACTTCAATATCACTACGGTAATGAATGGCCCCATACAGGCGTGATAGCGAGGCTTCGGTTGCCATGTTTTTAAAATCTGTGGCTTTTGCCGGCAAAACATATGATAAAAACGTAGCAGCAGAACCGCTGAACGTTGAGTGACCCGATACATACGATGGAAAATTGGGTAAACCCGTAAGCGTTTTAATCTTAGTGTTCATTTGCGATGGGCGTGGATTGAAATAGGTATACTTCGCATCCCAGCAACAAATGGCAGCGTCCATCATAGCCATGTTAAGCAGGGCCATATTGCGTGCCCAGCGCACTTCGCTGTAATTTTCCAATACAAAGGCTTCAGCCGCAATCGCATTCCAGTGACCGGGCGGAGTGGGGGTATTAATGCCATCGGCCCAAAAATGAACGATGCGGGTACGCTCCCGGTCGTAGTTTTCGCTGTAATACAATACCTCGTCTAATTCTTTTTTAAACTGATCTGATGAAGTAGATGGCGGTGGGCCCGGACGAATAGAGATGGCCGTAAGCGAATCGAACAAAAAGCATTTTACTTTACCAAACAGAGGCAACATAGGCGGCCGTTTGGGCGATTCCTGACTAATCCAGGGAGTTTCGCCGCGGGCGATGCAATCAGTTTCAGACTGTGCCCATATAGCAGGAGTTCCTACAGCTGCGCCTGCCCGGTCGCCCCGGGCGCGTGTAACAAATTTTTGAGCAACTGCTTTACCAAGTGCTTCACCGGCTTCGATATCGCTGCGCACGTTGGCGCCTGATATAATACGCGCACGTTTATGTTCTTCGGCTTTTTGCTGAATATAATCCTGGTCGCCGGGGAATAATAATTTCAACATTTCTACCGCAGCACCTACCACCGTTGCATCTTCTGAAGGATAAGAAGGCAGATCCGATTTCGGTATCAATACATTCAAAGATGAATCAACCTTATACGGGGCAGTACGGTTGTATAACTTTTTATAATAAAAGGCCGACACCAACGCATCGTATATAGCAGCACTTACATAAGCATATGCACGCGACGCATAAGGCGGATTGGCGAATGGGAAAGTAGGATAGGCGAGGGGGTTATTGGCATTGGGAACGGGGTAAGTGCCATCGGGGTTCTGGTAAGGCGGCAGGTTGTGTTTGGCCACCAGCTCGCGCAATATTTCGTTCCAGCGCAATACGGCTCCCGCGCTCCAATATGCAACACTGCTTTTTTCGTCACTGTTTAACGACCGCTGCCAGTCTTTAATTTCATTGATCTGTGCAATATAGTCCGGTGTGTTGGTGGCTGCAGGAGCAGCTACCGTAATATCTGTAGGCGCTGTTAATAAAACAGGTTTCCAGGTGCCGGCATTTATATCGGTTTTAGATGGTGTTAAAGGCGGAAAAGACAGGTTTCTTTCAGAAATGCTTTTCGAACACGAAAGGCCGCTGATCAGTACCGCTATAACCAGGTATATAGTCAATTTTTTCATGGTCATTGTTTTTTAGATTCAAGGGCTGCCTTCTTTGCCTTTTTTGAGAAATTAATAATATAAAAGATGCCGCCGTTTACACTGGTTGCCTGGCCCACATTGCGACCGGCCACTACATAATTACCCGAGGCAATTAATGAAAGACCGGGCACGGCATTTACTTCATATTTAACATTGGCTCCTACGCGCGTTGCATTCATTTTGTTGCTGGGAAAAGGCATGTTGTTGCGTGTAATATCAAAGCCGCCGAGGGTTGTCCAGTTATCGAGTATCGCTTCGGCTATCCAGTTGCTATGGCGGTAACCGGTGCGAACATTGAACGACAGGGCATCGGGCATTTTCACTTCATTGGTATAATGCATTTCGGTAGTGTAATAGGCATCGCGATCGATTTTGATATTACTTCTGAATACATAAGTACCTGATGCCGTTACAAAAAATTTACCTACCTGGTAATCGCCCATGGCCCGTAATGAAAGTGTTTTACTTCGTAACCCGATTGCTAAGGGAAGAAAATCGGCTACATAATTCGACAACGGAACCGATACACCGGCAATGGCATATACCGATAAATCGCCTTTGCCGATTGTTTTTTCAACCGGCATGTATTTTATCCAAAGCGAACCATCCTGAATGCCTTTCAGTCCGTGCATGGTGCCTGCCGATGCTTTTGTTTTTACATAAGGCACGCCAAATAAAATGTTTAATTTATCGCTGATACCATAATTGCCCATTACACTAACCATTTGGGTAGATACAGTACCAAGGTTCAGGTTCTCTCTTTTCAATGTGCCTTCCCAATAATTTTTCCAACTGCTGTATCCGTACATGCCGCCCACGCAGAAATTGTTTTTGGTCATCATAATGGCATCGATATCGGTTTGGGCGGTAACATGCAGCGTGCACATTACTGATAGTAATAGTATATAGAAGCGGAAACAGACCTTCCAAAATTTTGTCATAGTTGATTGTTTTGAAGAAATTGTGCATCCCGTTCTTCGATCCTTCGACTTCGCTCAGGACGCTCAGAACGCCCGATGCGTTTATGAGGTCCTTCTATCCTTCGACTTCGCTCAGGATTAAAATTTAAACGTGCAACCAATATTCACTAAGTAATCGGCAAAGGCGGCATCGCCCTGTGTGTATACACCGGTTGCTGCTGTTTTTAATTTATCGGCCACACTTTGCGTGCGGTTGCGTTTTACGGCAACCGGCACAAATGCATACACGGTGGCTTTTTTAAACTGATAACTCAGGCCTGGTTCCAATGAAATAATGTAACCGGGACGGCGAAAACCCATACTGCCGCCAATTAAATCTTTCGAGGGCTGGCATTCATCACGCACACCGGCCGTAAGCGAAAAATTTTCATAAGAGGCGCTAACACCTGCCCGTATCATAAACTGATCGGGCACACTCATCACAGACGTGCCGTATTTTATAGCATCTGACGAAACTGTTCCGCCGCGTGCTGTTGATACACCGTTCTGTTCGCGCGGATTAAATAAATAATAGAAGTTGCCATATACTCCTAAAAATGGCAGGAAGTTATAAAAGGCATTTATTTCGGTAGTAAAGCCGGTACCGCCATCGCCCAGTTGAATTGACTGGTCAACGGGGCCTAATATTTTTGTTGAATCATTTTTTATGAAGAAGTCCTGGTATTTGTAATCGCCGGTTGGCAATTTAATACCCAGTCCAACCTGTATGTTTCCTTTATTCATCAATGCGGGGTCCCACAGCCAGCGATATACAGCAAAACGAATATCGCCCACGCCAAAAGCATGTGTTGAATGCCTGGGGTCTTTACCGGCATTGCCGCCATGTTCGTACAAAGATGAACGGGCGTTGGAAATAATGGGAACGTCGAGGGCAACAGACCATCCTTTATTAAGGTTGCGGGTAAGCGTAAGGTCGAGTGTGTAGGAGTGGTTAATCACTTCGGTGCCTTGTTCAATGCGTTGCTTTTGCTCTTCGGTACCTACAAAATGCCGGAACGATTTAAAATACCGGTTACTTACACCCAACATCCATTTGGAATCATTGTGCAGCGCCTGATCTCTGGTACAAAACCCGCCGGTGCTACGTATGGCCACACAGCCCTGTGATTGTGCATAATGAACAATAAGCAAACATGTAATTGAACAGATGAGAAACTTCTTCATAATAGTTTGTTTTGGTTGAGATGATTAATTACTTGCTGGCGAGCTGTTCTTTTTTCATTTGTAGTTTTGATAAAACCCAGTTGCCCACTTTTACTCCCTGTTCGCGTGCTACAAATATGGATGGGCGGTAGTGAATGCCACCGTAAAAACGGCTAATACCTGCTTCATCGGCAGCCTGGCGGGGCGACGAAAATTTTCGGTCGGGAAATCCCCAGGGGCGTTCGGTGCTGTCGGTAAAGGCAGCCTGTGATCCATAAATATGTTCCAATATAGTAGCAGCGGCAGTAGAAATAATTGAGTGGCCACTGGTATATTCAGGAAAAGGCGGTGTTTGTAAAAATGGTTTCCAGTTAGGGTCGATATATTTATTAATAACCGTTTCGGGTCGTACCAGGTTCCAGGTGTATTTGGCATCCCAACAGGCGATGAATGCATCCATCACCGCAAAAGCAACTGATGTGTAAGTGTAAACCGTTTTATCGAAATCGGCTTTCTGATTCTGGCTAAGAATACCTACAATGCCCATCCAGTGACCGCCGGGCGTCATTGCTTTGGTAGCGTACATCGTATGTCCTACTACGTTTAACTTAAACCCGTTGCAGTCCCAGAAACTGGCGATGGCCTTTTGTTCGTCGGTAAGACCGTTTGCCGTATCCAGCACCTGTTTGGCCATTTTGTAAAAATCGCTGGTGGCTTCTTTTTTAAATACGCAGGGCGGAGGCGGTGCAAACTGGTTGCAACTGTCTAACGTAATGGCGCGAATGGTTCGCCATTGCGGTTCAACTGCCTGAAAATAACCAGGCGGTGTGGGCACCCATTTGCCTTCATCATTAGGCACTGTGTATTTGGCGGCCGAACGGGTTTGTGCGTAATTATCTTTTTTGCTCCAGGCCAAAACGGCTTTGGCTACTGCAACGCCATAATCTTCAGAATTCTTTTGCATTGCTTCGGGCATGCCATGTTTTACGGCCAGCATTTTAATGGAGTCGACAATTTTATCGGTTTGATCTTTTGAGAAAGTAAGCGTACGACCTACTTCCATAAAAGCGATCAATGCTGCATAGGGATGGTCGATGGCTTTACCCGAATCGGGCCGGGGCACATTATCGAGTCCTTTTAATTGTCCGTTCAGCGATGTATAGCTGCTGTCGCCATGAACCATTGCCTGATATGCCGCCAAATGGGAATAGGCATAAATACGGCTGGCTACAGGTGGCGTAAAAATATCGTAGGTAATTACCTCGGTTAACTGACCGGTGATTTTACTGTACAGAATTGGGTTGTGAAGCACCTGTTGATAATCGGCAGAGTGTTGTGAACACGATGCTGCTACTACCATAACGGCAGCATACATTAATGCACGCATGATTTAGCTACAATTAAAATGAAGCAATGATAGCCCGGATGATGGAGCTATGAAATTTTACAATAAATGGAAAGGCGATGATAAAAGCCCTTAACATTCAGGAGGCTGGGCCGGCGTAGTTAGTGAGGGAGCGCGTGGCAAAACAAAAGGATAAGATGTGTAATGGTTGTGCAGCGCAACGATAGCGTTGATGCACCAATTATTTTGTTGTTGCCAGTATTCTGTAACAGGATTTTTTATTGAAGAAGCAGGAACCTGATTTTTATTTTGGGAAGATTGCTGCAGGTCGTTCACCAGCTTAAAAAACTCGTCGCGGGCGCTTTGCAACCGCATTTTGGTTTCGTTGGGCAGGCACAGTAAAACCAGTTGCCCGTTTTCGACCTTGCGTTTTACGTATTTATAATGTTTGCCGTTGAATTCTATTTCACCATCGTATCGTTCAAAGCCTGATGAAACATTCTGATAAGGCATATTGAGCGGAACACGAATTTCTATGAGGCTTGATTCATCGTACTGGTTGTGATCGAGGCGGGCTTCAAGACGGGTATCGGCCTGTTTTTGCCAGTAATCAGATAACAAACGGTATCCGAACCAGTTAAACAGGAATAATACAAGCAATGATATGGCAGCAACCTTTTTCAATTGAGGTCGTGTAGCTTTGAGTCAACACAAAATAAGACAATTCGGAGTATGAAAATGCTGTTGGCCAAAATTTTTTAGCTGGTTGTTTTGGTTATGAATGGAGATAGCAGTTAATATATAGTGCAGTATGATAATGGTTTGTAATCGGTTTAGCAGAGGAAAGTTTAAGTTAACGAGTTGGTAAGTTGACCAGTTTACAAGTTGAGCAGAGTGCCATGTCAACTTGTAAACTTGTTAACTTTTCAACTATCTGCTAAAAACCTTCTTGTCTACCCCCACTCCCGTGATAGTCAATCTTTTCCAGTTCGGGGGAAGTGATGATTTGATCTGAACAATTCCTTTGGGCGTAATTTCAAGTCCGCCGAAACCCATTAACACAGCCTGCAACAAACCACCGGCGCCGGTAGCAAAATAAGGGTTGGTGCCGCCTTTGGTTTCGGCTATCACTCTGAAAGGAGGATTGAGATTTGGCAAATAGCCATCCTGAAAAAAGTGAAACGCTTTATTGCCATCGCCCAGGCGGGCATATAAAGTGGTGAACACTGCCTGCGTCATGGCCGGTGTACCCTCGTTGGGTACACGGGTTTCATAATAAGCAAGATCTTTTTTAATCTGGTCAACAGCGGTTACTTCTTTCAATGGATATGCCAGCAAATTAACATCGGCCTGTTTAATGCCTTCACCATTATAGGAAGCATGTTCTTTGGTAACGCCATCGGCAAATTTTAAAACCGGGATATTATTGGCCACAGTCATCCAATCGGCATTGGGTGTTATACCTAACAGCTTTGCTGCTTCGGTAGCATATTGCAGATTGGCTTTGGCCGCTGCATTGGTAAAAGCGTTGTTATCTACATTCTCGGCCCATTCATCGGCCGCTACCACATTTTTGATTTCGTATTTGCCGGGTCCGTTACGTTCAACCCGCGATGCCCAGAAATCCGCTGTAGCGGATAAAATAGGCCAGCCCTTTTCTTTCAGCCAGTTCTTATCCTGGGTTACACAATAATAATTCCAGGCGGCGATACCAACACAGGCGCTGATATGATGTTCGAACGGACCGCTCAATGCCCATACCGGTGTTTCTTCAACACCGGTTTCGGCGCTTTCCCAGGGAAACATGGCGCCTTTGTATCCTTTTGAAAAAGCATTTCGTTTGGCAGCCTCCAACCTTTGGTAACGATACTCAATCATGCTTTTAGCCAGTTCGGGATGCAATACCAGTATGGCAGGATACATCCACAATTCGGCATCCCAAAATACATGGCCATTATAACCCAGGCCCGATAAACCCATCGGCGAAGGCGACAAGGCAGTGCCTTCGCGGGTGAAAGAATACAAGTGATATAACATGCTGTGAACATCCTGCTGAGTTTGCGCATCGCCTTCAATAACGATATCGCTTTTCCATAAATCGTCCCATGCCTGGTTATGAAACTGCAGTAGCCGGTCGCGACCTTCGAGTTTGGCAAAGATGGTCATGCGTTCGGCTTCATTCAACGGATCATCGTGATGGGCCGACGTTATGGAAGAACCGGCAATAGAAAAACGATAGCTTTCACCTGCTTTAACAGCGCGATTGAATTTCATCAGGTGCATATTGTTATCCCACATTTCATGAATAACACGCGGCTCGCGGCCATGAGGTTCACTAAACAAAAAAGTATTGGAGGCGCATAACAATAATTTACCGGTAGGACTTTTGGCTGCCGATGTAAGCAAACTAATCACCACATGCGGCCTGTCGATTTCGTTATAATAATTCTGTACATCTTTTAAGGCATCGGGCGCCTCCATTACACTGGCGCCGGTGACGGTAATACCTTTTTTAGCGGTAACGGTTACATCCATTAAAACAGTATAGGGCAGATGCCGCAACGAATAATAGGTATAGGTCACCGTTGCTTTATCGGTGTAATCGAAGGAGGCCGTAAAAGCAGCATGATGCATGTCGAGCTCCTGCTTAAAATTCGAAACGTTTTTGGCATCGATGCGGCGGCCGTCAACATCGAGGTACATGTTCAGTAAATTAAAGCTGCGCAGAAAATTGCTTACGCGGCCGCGGCCATATAAATCGTAGGCGCCTGCCAGTACCACATCTTTTACCTTAAAAGGTTCGGGCGAAGAAACGATGCCGATCATGCCGTTGGCAGCAGTAATGCCATAATAATTGGTGGGGTCAATTTGCGTAGCGGTAATTTTCCAGGGATCCTGGGAGAATGAGAAATGAAAAATTAGAAATGAGAAATAAAAAAGGAGGGCTCGTTTTTTCAGCATGGCAATAGCTTTAAGGGAAGGTAGGAAAAGTTTGTGGTTTGTGGTTTATGCCCGCCCGGATGACCCGGTCGGACGGGGTTTGTAGTTGTTCCGCGATTTGACCCGGTTGATGTTTAGCGTGAAGTTTGTTTGCTGAGAAGCGTTCAGAACATACATGTCCCGACTTGTCGGGATGCCGATAAAAATAAATCGGCAAGTGACACAACCGGCGATGATAGTAGTGCAAAAGCGGTATAAAAAATAAAAAATGCGCCCCGGTAGTTATGGGCGCATTGAAGAAGTTTATTTACTGTTCGATGCCGTTTAACTAAGCAGCGTTTCGACTACGCTCAACGCTTTGCAGCTGATCCTTCGATCCTTCGATCCTTCGACTACGCTCAGGACTACGCTCAGGATTCACCATTCAACTCAGTTGTTCAGCTTCACAAAACCGCCATCGATGGGGTAGTCGCAACCGGTGATGAATGATGCTTCATCGGAGCAAAGGTACAGAGCAAGGTAACCGATCTCTTCGGGCCGGCCCATGCGACCAATGGGTTGTGTTTTGGATAACTTTTCGAACATTTCCTGCTCATTACCCGGATAATTTTTTGATAAGAACCCATCTACAAAGGGCGTGTGAACCCGTGCAGGTGAAATGCAATTACAACGGATGTTATATTTCAGATAATCTTTGGCAACAGATAAGGTCATACCCACTACGGCGCCTTTGGTCATGGAATAGGCAAAGCGATCGGGTATGCCAACCAGTGAGGCGATGGAAGCCATATTTACAATAGAGCCTCCGTTTTGTTTCATGTGTGGTATAACGGAATGTAAGCAGTTGTAAACACCTTTAACATTCACATTGATCAACCGGTCGAAATCAGTTTCGGCAGTTGTTTCGGCATTACCGATATGGGCAATACCGGCGTTGTTGATGAGCATATCAATTGGGCCGCCGGCTGCAATGGAATCAACTATTTGTTGTACACCGGTTTGATTCGATACATCGCACTTGTAAAATTTAGCTTTGCCGCCATTTTCGGTAATTTCTTTTACTGCATTGGCCGCGCCTGCTTCATCCATATCTAAAATGTTCACCGTGGCGCCCTGTTTGGCAAATACGGTTGCAATAGCTTTTCCTATACCGCTTCCGCCACCGGTAATGATGGCCGTTTTGTTATCGAGTCGAAACATGGGTGCAAGATATTGATAAGTTAATTAGTTGATAAGTTGATAAGTCATAGGTTGAAAAGTTTATAAGTTAATGAGGTGACACCCTTATCAATTTGTTACCTTGTTAATCTGTCAACTTTAAACCGACTTAATTTTATGCCCTTTCCATCCGAAAAATAAGATCATTAAAAAGCAAAGTAAAGGAACAATATAGGCTTTTTGAATACTGCCGGTAGCGTCGGATATCAAACCCATAAATAAAGGGAAGATAGCGCCGCCCACAATCGACATCACCAAAAACGACGAAGCGATCTTTGTTTCCTCGCCCAGGTTTTTAATGCCAAGCGCAAATATAGTGGGGAACATGATCGACATAAAGAACGGAACCGTAATTACACAATATACTGCTGCTGATCCGTGTGTATTGAGCGCCACGGTAAGCAATAAAATATTAATGATTGCATACAGTGATAACAGCTTAGCCGGTTTAATATATTTCATAAAAAAGGTACCGGCAAAACGGCCCACCATAAAACCTACCATGGCAATGGAACCCCACATAAAAGCTGCTTTTTTTTCGGGCATTTCCATAACCTGCTTTGCAAAACGAATGAAAAAGCTGCCTACACATACCTGCGCGCCTACATAAAATAACTGTGTTATAACTGCCCAGGTAACATGGCTATGGCGAAAAACTTTTATCGAAAAGCTTTCTTTTTCATTTTCATTGCCTTCTTTAATATCCGGAATGTGCGACATAAATACGAGCAACCCTACGATCAACACCAGTATACCAATGACCAGATAGGGAATTTTCACCGTATCGGCTTCCGACTGCAGATAAGCATTCAACTGTTCGGCCGACATACGGCTCAATTCTTCTTTTGTATGTTCAATGCCCGATAAAATAAATTGTCCGCCTACAATGGGAGCTACAAAAGCGCCCACACCATTAAACGACTGGGCAAAATTCAACCGTTGCTCAGATGTTTCTTTGGGGCCCAGTTTGGTAATGTAGGGGTTAGCTACAGTTTCCAGAAAGGTAGCGCCGCTGGCGATTATGAAAAGGGCAAACAAAAAGAAACTATAACTTCGGGCCGATGCTGCCGGAATAAACAATAAGGCGCCAATGGCATATAGCGTTAATCCGATCAGGATCCCTTTTTTATAACCATACTTATGCATGAACCAGCCGGCCGGTAACGCAATTGAAAAATAGCCGATATAAACGGCGGTATCGATAAATGCCGATTGCGTATCGCTGAGCTGACAGGCCTTTTTTAAATGCGGTATCAAAATGGGATTGATGTTATGCAAAAAAGCCCATAAAAAGAATAAGCTGGTTACCAGTATAAAAGGGAACAGATATTTGTTGCCGGTTGACGATACATTGTTCGTTTTTGACATGCAATCGGGAATTTATTAGTTGTTTTTTGTTGTGGTTCTATGGTTACTGTTGCAAAGTTCTTTGGTATATCGATATTTCCTTCACTTCAATATTCAAAGTTCTACATTCAATATTCATCATTCCTTAGGCCTTGTGCCTTTCTATGTCAGTGACCTGTCGAGATGCGTATAGCCACCATCAACATAAATGATTTGGCCGGTTGTATGGGCCGAGCGATCGCTTAGTAAAAATACCGCCATATCGGCAATTTCTTCTGAGGTGGTAAAGCGTTTCTCCAAAGGTATTTTTGAAACGATCTGTGCTAATTTTTCCTGCGGATTGGGCAATGAATTGATCCAGGTTTCATATAATGGCGTCCAAACCTCGGCCGGGATCACTGTGTTTACACGGATAGAATATGGCAATAATTCAACAGCCCATTCGCGGGTCAATGCATTGATGGCGCCTTTTGAAGCAGCATAACCCGAGGTATTGCCCTGACCTGTTACGGCAACTTTAGAACCGATATTAATGATATTGCCTTTTGTTTTTTTCAGGTGAGGCAATGCATAGTGGGCCAGGTTATAAAAATGGCTCAGGTTTTTTTGCAGCGAATCGAAGAATTTTTCGGGTGAACCGCTTTCGAGCCCAACGCCATCATTTACACCAGCGTTGTTGATCAGGCCATCGATGCGGCCGAACTCTTTTATGGTGAAATCGATCACTTCTTTACAGGCTGCGGTTTCGCTCAGTTCAACGGCAATTGACGTGGCTTTACCTTTTGCTTTTACAATTTCATCAACTTTTGCCTGGTTATCGGCCTGTTTACGGCCTGCAATTACAACAATAGCACCCTCGGCGGCAATCGAACTGCTAATAGCTGCACCAATACCTTTGGCACCCCCTGTTACAATAAATACTTTGTTGGTCAGATGTAAATCCATGATTTATAAATTATAAAATTGAATCGCATTAGTGCCAAAAACTTTTTCCCTGTCTTCGGATGAAAAGTTCTCCATATATTTTTCTAACAAACTTTTCCATTGTACATAAATGCCCGACAGTAGTATTACGGGCCAGTCGCTACCAAACATAAGCCGGTCGGTACCGAATGCTTCGAACACCACATCGAGGTAGGGATAAAAATCAGCGGCGCTCCATTCTTTCCAGGCTGCTTCGGTAAACAAGCCCGACAGTTTACAGCAAACATTAGGGAACATGGCCATTTCTTTCATCAGCACCTTCCATTCGTCGATTTGCTTATGCCTGATATCGGGTTTGGCGCAGTGATCGATGACAAATGCCTGTTCCGGCATGGCATATACGAAATCGATTGCCGGTCGTAACTGGTTATGAAAAACAAGAATATCGTATGTGTAATTATAAGGCTTCAATGCAGCCACACCACGACGGAAATTTTCGCGCGCCAGAAAATCGATCGGTTCAACCTGCACTATATGGCGGTAGCCTTTTATGATGGGGTATTGCGAAAAGTATTGCAGGCGGTCTTCAATGTTATCGGCCTGCAGATCGATCCAGCCCACAACGCCTTTGATAATGGGATGCGTTTGCGCCAGTTCAACGAGGAAGTGGGTTTCCAGTTCCGATTGTATAGCCTGAACCGCCACTACGCCATCTATTTCATTTCTTTTCAGCGGAAGCGCCAGGTGCTCGGGCAAATAATCCTGCTGAAGCGGCTTCATGGTATTGTCGATCCAGGCGTAAGTTTTTTTATCGTATTTCCAGAAGTGAACGTGTGAGTCGATTGTCATGGCAAGCATTTTTAAGTGTTACTATTTCATGCAGGCAGGCTAAATATTTTATCCATGATTATCCATTTTTCACCTGGTTTGGCCCAGGGAAGCGCCTGTTGAAATTTCCACATCAGCGTTTCCCATTCCTGCACTTTAGGGTTGGCGGCATCGGCTTTTGACTTTTTGTCGAATGAAAAATCATCATTCGCTTCAATGATCATGAACATCCGGTTACCGGTGCGATAAATATCCAGCACTTCAATGCCGGATGATTTAATACTATCTATAATTTCGGGCCACACCTGTTGGTGATAGCGTTCGTATTCGGCAATTAATTCCGGATCATCTTTCAGATCCAGGGCAAGACAATATCTCATGTTTATGGTTTGAGGTTTGAGGTTTGTAGTTACTTAGTATTTGAATTGCATTAGGTTCTTCGGCCTTCTTATTTTTTATAAAGCCTGTTGCGTTTATGCCGGGTTTTCCGAATCGCGAAGCAACCTCAAACAATAAACCAAAAGCCAGAAACTGCCCAAAGCAACCACAAACCTCAAACAATTATTTGTAAGCTACAGCCATCTGTTTGCTGCTACCCAATCCATCGATTCCCAATTCAACCACATCGCCGGGATTTAAATACACCGGTTCGGGTTTTTGACCTAACCCTACACCAGCGGGAGTGCCTGTGCTGATGATATCGCCCGGAAGCAGGGTCATGAATTGGCTCAGGTACGAGATTAAAAAAGGTATTTTGAAAATGAGGTTGGCCGTGTTGCCGTCCTGCATTTTTTTGCCGTTTACGGTCAGCCACAACCGTACATTATGAATATCAGCAATTTCATCGGGAGTAACCATCCAGGGACCCAGCGGAGCAAAAGTGTCGCAGCTTTTTCCTTTTACCCATTGACCGTTGCGCTCCAACTGAAAAGCACGTTCGCTGTAGTCGTTGTGCAACATGTAACCGGCGATATAATTGTTCGCATCTTTTTCTTCAACATAGGATGCTTTTTTGCCGATCACTACAGCCAGCTCAACTTCCCAATCGGATTTGGTGCTGTTTTTAGGAATAACCAGATTATCGTAGGGGCCGCATATAGCTGTGGTAGCTTTAAAAAACACAACAGGTTCCGAAGGAACGGCCATATTGCTTTCGCGGGCGTGATCGATATAATTTAAGCCGATGCAAATAATTTTCGAGGGTCGGCCAAGCGGGGCGCCGAGGCGTTCCGAAGCACTAACCTGCGGGCAGGTAGGCTGATTTGTTTTCAGCCATGCTGCTAAACGCGCGATACCATCGTTGGCGAAAAACTGTTCGGTATAATCTTCTCCAAAAGCGCTGGTGTCGATTCTTTTTCCATCGGGTAACTCAATGCCAGGCTTTTCGTGCCCGGCCATTCCAAAACGAATAAGCTTCATTTTACCGGTTTGATTTTTTTGATGGCCGAAACTATTTCATTTTCACTGGAAACCAAACGAAAATTCCGCAATCGTTTCCAAAATTTGCCATCCCGTCAATCTAAAAGGGAGTTTCATCCTTTTCAAACACCTGGTGTGGGGGGAAGGGAGCAGGCAATACTAACAATCATTAGTTTTTTGAACTATCTTTAGGCCGATTTTGTAATGCTTGCAATTATGAGTTATACACCCGTTAATAAGGTTAGAATTGTTACAGCTGCCTCTTTATTCGATGGTCATGATGCTGCTATTAATATTATGCGCCGCATTTTGCAGTCGAAGGGCGCCGAAATTATTCATCTGGGCCATAACCGGTCGGTAGCCGAGATTGTTGAATGTGCCATTGAAGAAGATGCCCAGGGCATTGCCATTACCAGCTACCAGGGCGGTCATGTGGAATTTTTTAAATACATGAAAGACCTGCTCGACGAAAATGGTTGCGGCCACATTAAAATTTTCGGCGGCGGTGGCGGCACCATTTTGCCACAGGAAATTAATGAGTTACATCATTATGGGATAACGAGGATTTATAGTCCGGATGATGGAAGGCGCCTGGGTTTAGGTGGTATGATAGAAGAAGTGATCACGTTATGCGATTTTCCGGTGAATGGCAACCCCGCCAATTTTAAAAAGGAAATGACATTGGGTGAGTGGAAGGACATCAGGAAAATTTCGAGAGCTATTTCCAATGCTGAAAATAACGGCCAGAAGGCTATTGCCAAATCGCCGGCACCCATCCCTGTTTTAGGCATTACCGGCACCGGCGGCGCCGGAAAATCATCCGTTACAGATGAAATTGTTCGTCGTTACCTGAACGCATTTGCTGAAAAAACAATCGCTGTTATTTCAGTTGATCCTTCGAAGAAAAAAACAGGCGGCGCCTTACTGGGCGATCGCATTCGCATGAACAGCATCCATTCGCCCAGGGCCTATATGCGTTCGCTCGCCACGCGCGACAGCGATGTTGCCCTGAGCGAACATGTGCAGGATGCCATTAATGTATGTAAAGAAGCCGCCTTTGACCTGATTATTCTGGAATCGGCCGGCGTGGGGCAAAGCGATGTAAGCATTCTTGATTATTGTGATGTGAGCTTATATGTAATGACGCCTGAATATGGCGCTGCATCGCAGCTTGAAAAGATCAACATGCTCGACTATGCCGATGTAATTGCCATAAATAAATTCGACAAAAGCGGGGCGCTCGATGCCTTGCATGATGTTCGTAAACAATATAAACGCAATCACAATTTATTTACGGCAAAAGATGAGGATGTGCCCGTTGTAGGCACCATTGCCGCCCAATTCAATGATACGGGCATCAATGAGCTGTTCGAAAAATTAGTGGTGACCATACAGCATAAAACAGGTGTGGCATTTGGTAATATAGAAGTACATGCACATATAAAAGATACCACTACCAAATCGCAGATCATTCCGCCGAAACGTGTTCGCTACCTGGCCGAAATTGCCGAAACCAACAGAGGGTACGATGCATGGGTAAAAGAACAGGGCGCCCTGGCAACCCAATTGTATCAGGTGCAGGGAACGCTTTCGTCAATTAATAATTTGCCGGCTGTTGTTATTGATGAATTATCGAAGATCAAAAAATCGCTCGAAGAAAAGCTTCACCCCGAATGTAAAAAGCTCATCGATAGCTGGCCTGCTTTGGTTACAAAATACAAGTCCGATTTTTTTGAGTACCAGGTGCGTGATAAAGTGATCAAACAATCCATGATCACCAAATCGCTGAGTGGTACAAGAATTCCGAAAGTAGTATTGCCAAAGTATAACGACTGGGGCGATATTCTAAAATGGCAGTTACAGGAAAATATTCCCGGTGAGTATCCATTTACAGCCGGTGTGTTTCCGCTGAAACGCGAGGGGGAGGATCCTACCAGGATGTTTGCCGGAGAAGGCGGACCCGAGCGTACCAATAAACGCTTTCACTATGTATCGCTCGATCAGCCGGCGCGGCGTTTATCTACAGCCTTTGATAGTGTAACGTTGTATGGAGAAGATCCTGCTCATCGGCCAGATATATATGGTAAAGTAGGAAACAGTGGCGTTAGCATTGCTACCGTTGATGATGCAAAGAAACTATACAGCGGTTTTGATTTGTGCGATGCCAAAACATCGGTAAGCATGACCATCAACGGTCCGGCGCCTATTATACTGGCTTTTTTTATGAATGCGGCCATCGATCAGGAATGTGAAAAATGGATAACGGTGAATGGTCAATGGTCAATGGTCAATAATAAAATCGAAGAACGGTTTAAACATTTGCCAAAGCCTGTTTATTTTAATCCTTCGGCGCCTGAACGATTACCTGATGGCAATGATGGATTAGGATTGAAATTATTAGGTGTATCTGGTAATGATGTGTTGCCGAAAGAAATATATGAAAAACTAAAGGCCGAAGCGCTGGCGCAGGTACGTGGTACGGTTCAGGCCGATATATTAAAAGAAGACCAGGCGCAGAATACCTGCATCTTTAGTACCGAGTTTGCATTGAAGCTGATGGGTGATGTGCAGGAATATTTTATTCAGCAAAAGGTTCGCAACTTTTACAGCGTAAGCATCAGCGGTTATCATATTGCCGAAGCGGGCGCTAACCCCATTACACAACTGGCCTTTACACTTTCCAACGGCTTTACGTATGTTGAATATTACCTGAGCCGGGGAATGCATATTGATGAGTTCGCTCCTAACCTGTCGTTCTTCTTCAGCAATGGCATGGACCCCGAATACAGTGTAATCGGCAGGGTGGCGCGTCGCATTTGGGCCAAGGCCATGAAGTATAAATACAAAGGCAACGACCGCAGCCAGAAATTAAAATACCATATTCAAACTTCGGGTCGCAGTTTGCACGCACAGGAAATTGATTTCAATGATATACGCACCACGCTGCAGGCGTTGTATGCTATTTACGATAACTGCAACAGTTTACATACTAACGCATACGACGAAGCGATCACCACGCCTACCGAAGAAAGCGTTCGCCGGGCCATGGCTATTCAGCTGATCATTAATCGTGAGCTGGGCAGCGCCAAAACAGAGAACTTCATACAGGGATCTTTTTTAATTGAAGAGCTAACCGACCTGGTTGAAGAAGCTGTACTGGCCGAGTTCGACCGCATTACCGAAAGAGGCGGTGTGCTGGGCGCCATGGAACGCATGTACCAGCGTAATAAAATACAGGAAGAAAGTTTGTATTATGAAAGTTTGAAGCACAGTGGCGAATTGCCCCTCATTGGTGTAAATACATTTTTGAATAAAAAAGGAAGTCCTACCGTTTTACCCGGCGAAGTAATTCGCAGTACTACCGAAGAAAAAGAGCAGCAGATACAAAATCTGCAGGCCTTCTGGAAAAGAAATGAAGAACATGCTGCCGAAATGCTTAACAGACTTAAGAAAACAGCCATCAGCAATGGAAATATCTTTACCGAATTGATGGAAACCGTTAAATATTGCTCGCTTGGTCAAATCACGCATGCCTTGTTTGAGGTGGGCGGGCAGTATAGAAGAAATATGTAAGGCAAGTCCGAAAGTCGGGAAGTCAGAAAGTCCGAAAGAATGATACCTTGAATGTATCTTTCTTTTGGACTTTCGGTTTTTTAAAAACTCCCGGATTGTAATTGAGGAAATATTTCCTCAGAAGCAAATGTGCCTTACCTCAAAGGTGTGGCACGTTTATAATACCCCATTTATCAAGGTATAAAACCGTTTATCAGTGACTATATATAGAAAATGCTAAACGAAATGTTAAGCTGTTTGAAAACCACTTAACTCTCCACCGGAAAAGTCTTCTAAACACTTCAAATGGTATATAGGGAACAATTAGGGAACGATAAAATGTAATGTATGTGGAAACATTTTTTACTAATTACCGGAATTTGTTTCATTGTAACAGGTAGTATTAAAGCACAGGATACATCATCCGCATCGCCCTTACATTGGAATTTGCAAACCTGTTTGGACTATGCGAAGAAAAATAATATCACCATAAAAAATTTGCGTTGGGATGAACGCACCAGTGAACAAAATTTGTTGCAGTCGAGGGCTGCCAAACTACCTAATTTAACCGGTAGCCTTTCACAATCTGTAGTAAACAGTAATAATGCCAACCCCGTGGTGGGTGGTTTTCAAACCCAGGCAAAAGCATCGGGCAATTATTCGCTCAACTCATCGTGGACTGTTTTTAACGGAGGTTATCTTAATAATGATGTAAAGCAAAAAGGCATATTGCTCGAATCGGCCAATTTAAGTGTGCAGCAGGCTGAAAATGATATTACGCTTCAGATCACGCAGGCCTTTTTGAATATACTGTTGCAGAAAGAAAACATTGTATACCTGCAGGAACTTGTAAATACATCGCAGTCGCAATTACAGCTGGGAAAACAACGATTCGATGCAGGAAGTCTTGCCCGAAAAGATTATTTGCAACTCGAAGCAACGCTGGCGAATGATCAGTATAACCTTGTTACTGCAACCAATGCCCTGCGGCAGAACCTCATTACTTTAAAGCAAATTCTGCAACTGCCATCATCGGTAAACTTTGATGTGGTGCAGCCCGATACCATCGTAACACAACAGGCTTTACCGTCGCTGCCCGAAGCTGAAAGTGCGGCTCTGCAAACAAGGCCCGAAGTAAAGATTGGCGAGCTGGGTGTAAAATCTTCTGAGTTAGATCTGAAAAAATCAAAAGCAGGCGCCCTGCCTACAGTTAGTTTGGGTGCAGGTTTATCGAGCGGTTATTCAGATAATAACGACCTGAAATATTTTTCACAGATAAACAACAACTTTTATCAACGGCTTGGGGTAACCGTATCGGTACCCATTTTTGCCAACCGCGCCAACAAAAGCAATATCGAACGATCGAAAATACAAATTGAACAGGCCAAACTATCGTTGCAGGGCACTAAAACCACGCTCGATCAGGCAGTAGAGCAGGCGTATATAAATGTATTAAATGCACAGGCGCAGTTAACAGCTGCTGAAACACAGTGGCGTATCAACCAGGAAAGCTATCACATAACCAATGAGCAGTTGCGGCTCGGCGCTTTAAATACCATTGATTTGCTTACGCAAAAGAACCTGTATGTGCAGGCGTTGCAGGCTTATGTACAGGCCAGGTACAACAACATTTTGAACAAAAAGATATATGACTTTTATACAGGCGTACCTGTATCGCTATAATTATAATCGTAAACTCATGAACAATGAAAAAGTATAAATGGATTATATGGGCCCTGATAATAGTAGCCGCAGGGATCGGTCTGTGGTTCTGGAAATTCAGAAAAAAAGAGCAGCCTGTAGTTCTTGAAACCGAGCAACCACATTATGGGTTTATTGCTACCAGTGTAACGGCCACCGGTACTGTTCAACCGGTTGATACTGTATCGGTAGGTACCCAGGTATCGGGCACCATCAGCAAAGTATATGTTGATTTTAACGACAAAGTAAAAAAGGGACAGCTGATTGCCGAGCTTGATAAAACCATATTACAGGCGCAGGTTGATCAAATCAACGCCAATTTACGTCAGGCGCAAAGCAATCTTGAATTTCAAAAAAGCAATTACGACAGGCAAAAGCAATTGCTTGATGTAGGCGCCATCAGCAAAGCTGATTATGAAACCGCCCTGAACCAGAACAATGCAGCAAGGGATAATGTGAACAGTATAATAGCCCAGTTAAAAGCAGCACAAAAAAATCTTTTTTATGCAAATATTTACTCGCCCATAAATGGAACAGTTTTAACGCGTAATGTAAGCGTAGGACAAACCGTAGCCTCCAGTTTAAATACACCCACTTTATTTGTAATTGCACGCGACCTTACCAAAATGCAGGTGCAGGCAGCGGTAGATGAAGCAGATATTGGAAACGTAAAGAATGGCCAGCGCGTAACCTTTACAGTAGATGCTTTTCCGGATAATGTTTTTGATGGAAAAGTAAATGAGGTTCGATTGCGGCCGAGCGTTTCATCGAACGTGGTTACCTATTCAACCATCATAGATGCACCCAATGAAGATATGAAGCTGAAGCCGGGCATGACGGCCAACAGCACCGTTTATACGCAGGAAATAAACAATGCAATGCTTATTTCTGCAAAAGCAATTCGCTTCAGACCCGACTCATCATTATATAAGAAGTATCATATTGAAGGCAAGGGCCAGCATGCAAAGGAAAAAAGCGAGGGGATGAGAATTGGCAGTGAAACACCACGCGATACTACACACATGGGTGGAAAAAGAAAAAGAGATTCATTACAAACCGGATCAGCATCCAAAACCGCCATGGTGTGGATTAAAAAAGACAGTACGCTTACACGCCGGGTAATTAAAATAGGGTTGAGCGATGATACCAATGTGCAGGTATTATCAGGATTATCTGTCGATGACCAGGTGGTTACCGGTATGCAGCAGTTAGGAACTAATGATAAAGGTTCATCCGGAACAAGAAGTCCGTTTATGCCGCCAAGAAGAGGAGGTGGTAGCAGCAGTGGCAGTGGTGGTAACAGGAGTGGAGGCAGTGGCAGGCCCGGTTAATTTGTTTGTGGTTTGAGTAAACTGTTTCGCGCCTTTACGAGAAACTTAAACTAATTTTTATGGCCAAAATAGTAGAAATACACAATCTCAAACGGGAGTTCAAAATGGGGGCCGAAATAGTGCGGGCATTAAAAGGGGTTTCGTTCGATGTGGAGCCCGGTGAATTTGTAACGATCATGGGTAGCAGCGGATCGGGCAAAACCACACTGTTGAATGTTTTAGGTTGTTTGGATAAACCTACCGATGGCACTTATTTATTAGATGGCGTGGACGTAAAGAAATTAGGACGAAACGAACTGGCTGTTTTGCGCAATCAAAAGATAGGGTTTGTATTTCAGTCGTACAACCTGCTGGCGCGTACATCGGCTTTGGAGAATGTAGAGTTGCCTTTGTTGTACAATTCATCCATATCTTCCAAAACCCGTCATCAGAAAGCTGTAAAAGCTTTGGAAGCCGTAAAGCTGGCCGACCGACTTGATCACTTACCCAATCAGTTATCGGGCGGTCAGCAGCAACGCGTGGCCATTGCACGCGCCCTGGTAAATGAACCGGTAATGATATTGGCCGATGAGGCCACCGGTAACCTCGATACAAGAACGTCGTACGAAATTATGTCGCTGTTTCAGGAGTTGAATCAGCAGCAGGGGAAAACAATTGTGTTTGTTACGCATGAACCCGATATAGCGGCATTCAGCAGCAGGACCATAACATTAAAAGATGGCAAAGTAGTGAAAGACACCAAAAATGAAAGTGTGCGTTCGGCCCGTGAAATGCTGGCTGCATTACCGGTGACGAATGACTATTAGATTGTTAAATGGCTTGATGGTTTGATTGTTGTAGAACCCTTTCTGCAATCAGGTATACGACAGACAGACCGGTCGTAGATAATAAATGGTTAGGGCGTTTGATTGCAATAATACTTTTAGCATTTCGGGTTTGAGCAATCAAACAATTCAACCCTCAAACAATTAAAAAGATGAAACTCTTTAATCTTATACGGATCGCCTTAAGAGCGCTGCAACGAAACAAGTTGCGGGCTTTTTTAACTATGCTGGGTATAATCATTGGCGTGGCTGCGGTAATTGCGATGGTGGCAATAGGGCAGGGATCGAAGCAAAGCATACAGGACCAGTTATCGAGCATGGGATCAAACATGATCACCATACGGCCCAACAGCAATCAAACAGTTGGTGGAGGCGCCCGGCTCGACGCAACCAGTTTACAAACACTTACATTAGATGATATTAAAGCCTTACAAAAACAGGCTACCTATATTACCGCGGTATCGCCGGCCGTACAGGCAAAAGGACAGGCGATCAGTGGATCATTAAACTGGCCAACAACCATACAGGGGGTAAGTCCTGAATACCTTAGTATACGCGACTGGCTTTTAAAAGACGGGATCACTTTTACGCAGGAACATGTGAACACTGCCGATAAAGTGTGTTTGATAGGACAAACAGTTGTAGAAAATATTTTCAGCTCAGGCGAAGACCCGGTTGGCAAGATCATACGCTTTAATAAAATCCCCTTTAAGATCATTGGCGTTTTGGCCGAGAAAGGCGAAAACGCATTTGGACAGGACCAGGATGATATCATACTGGCGCCTTATACAACGGTACAAAAAAGAATTCTGGCCATACCTTATATTCAAAACATTTATGCCTCGGCAGTAAATGAAAGCAGTTCGGCGCTGGCAACTGCCGAGGTAACGGATATTCTTCGTGCTTCGCACAAATTAAAGGCAGGTGACGATGATGATTTCATGGTACGTACACAGGCCGAGCTGATAAATACTTTCAGTTCAACCAGTCAGCTGTTGACCGTATTACTGGCAGCCATAGCCGGTATTTCGCTGGTGGTTGGGGGCATCGGCATCATGAACATCATGTATGTTTCGGTAACGGAGCGCACCAAGGAAATAGGTTTGCGCATGTCGATCGGAGCACGTGGTATTGATATTTTATTTCAGTTTTTAATAGAAGCAATTCTGATCAGCATTACCGGCGGTATAATTGGTGTGCTGCTTGGCATAACGGCATCGAATCTGGTGACATTCTTTTTATCGTGGCCAACGCTGGTATCGCGATCATCCATTATACTATCGTTTTTAGTGTGCGCCATAACCGGCGTGTTCTTTGGGTATTATCCGGCGCAGAAGGCATCGAGGTTGGATCCGATAGAGGCGTTGAGGTATGAGTAGAGAAGTCGGAAGTCGGATGTCAGAAGTACGAAAATAGAAATTGAAGGAGGGAATAAATAGTCATGGGTTAGGCAATTCGGGTTATTCAGACTTCCGACCTCAGACTTCCGACTTCGGTTTTATACAGCACCTGACAATTTTCACAATAAAATGTTCTGCGATTGGTTTTGCCGAGGTGTTTTTTAACGGCAGGAATATTACATCGCGGACATATTTTTTTCGTATGAATAAGCCAGTGTTTTTTTAAGACGAATGCTTTTTTCCATTTCAAAAAATCGATGCTGTAGGTGCGGGCTTCATTGATCAGTTCGGTAAGTTTACGCGGCGGTAAATGGCCGATCTTATTTTCAGGATGAACTTTTATACGGAACAGCACTTCATTTTTAATGATGTTGCCAACGCCGGCAAATATGTTTTGATCTAACAGTGCATCGCATACCGGTTGATCGGGTTGAGCTTTTAGTTTTCGCCGGGCTTTTTGGGCATCCCAGGCATCATTCAGCACATCGCCGCTCCAGTCGTATACCAGGTCAAGGTCTTCTTCAATTACCCTTACAGAGCAACTATATAAATACAGATCACCATTGCTGAAATGCAGATGCAGGCGAGGATTTGCTTTTGTTTTTTCATTAACGGAAGAAGAGCCGAACAATAGAAAATGAATGCGCAAAGTAAACTTAGGCAGGCAGATCAGAAAATGCTTTCCCCAGCTTTTAAAGTCGACTATCTTTTGATTGACCATGCTATCTTTATCGACTTTTGTGTTACCTGTAGCCGACAAAATTTTTTTGCCTTTAAAAGGCTGCACGGCTTCTTTTAGAATGATAACAGATGGCCCTTCGGGCATGTTGCGGGTTTGTAGTTTTTGATTTATAGTTATTGTAAAAAGATTTGTTTAACCGCCTTTGTTTTAGCGATTTCGTAGGCCGTTAGGTTTCTTAAACCATAATGCGGAATCAAAAACTGAGTATGTAATTCTACAATTCTATGTTGCTTTATCGCGCGTATTGCGGATTAGGCCTACGCCTGCAAAGAAAAAGATAGCGCCGAGGACTCCATACAGAATGATTTGTTTGATGTTATGCGTATCGGCTCCGCCGTTAATAAAGTTAACACCGGCCAATACAAGTCCCACCATACCCGCCAGGGCGAGAATAATGCCCAATGTTCGCTTTTCCATAAAATGCTTTTGTGGTATAAAGGCAAAGGGTGTGCCTTAGGGAGGCATGAATGAGATTATTCGGATTAAGCATGAGATTGAAGGTTTTATCATTGAGGTCATAGGGTTCAATCGTGAGGTTGAAGGTTCATGTGTGAGATTCTACAAAGCAACCATGAGAGTGAACGGTTCATGTATGATGTTGCACAAAGTAATCATGCGATTGAACGGTTTATGTATGAGATTGTACCATTCAACCATGAAAGTGAACGGTTCATGTGTGAGATTGCACAAAGTAACCATGCGATTGAACGGTTTATGTATGAGATTGTACCATGCAACCATGAAAGTGAACGGTTCATGTATGAGGTTGTACAAAGTAACCATGCGATTGAACGGTTTATGTATGAAATTGTACCATGCAGCCATGAAAGTGAACGGTTCATGTATGAGGTTGTACAAAGTAAATATGAAATCGAACCGTTTATTTATGAGATTACACAAGGCAAACGTGAGGTTGATCGGTAATGTATGAGATTGTACAGGATAACCATAAAATTGACCGGTTCATGTATGACATTGACAATTGATGGCTGCGATCATCCGGTGCAATCATGCGATAAGGTTATTGAATATGTATTTCTTACGTGCACCTGGTGCTGTAACCTGACCCGTCCTAATATAACTATACAATAAAACAAAAATTGTATGGCAGAAAAAGGATCAAAAGCTCCAGGTCGTCGTCTGGTACCCGGGGGCAACTATGACAAGAAATTTATTGCAAAGGTTGTAGAAGAAGTACTTAAGGGTAAGCCGAAGCGAGTGGTACAATTAAAATATGGCTTA
>NZ_JCAPSW010000004.1:0-716488 GCF_059587045.1 Niastella sp. sgz303648
ATAACTATTTTACTATCCATTGTTAAACTTCCCGGAGGGATACTTATTACCAGACTAATCGCTATTTTTTAAGCCAGCCAGCCATAAGAGCTTACACTTACATTCCCGTAATGTATTTTTTGTTTTTTTATGGCTTCATTTTTGCGCATTATGATTATTCATAATTTATTGTACTGTTTAAATTCAGTATCCTATGTGGAAACCTCTTAGTTCAACCCAAAGGGTTAATTGTGGAGATAAAATAAGATATCTTCATCCTGATGCAAAAAAAACAGAAACTTTATTTGAAGTAGTAAAAACAGACGAGCATTATTTTGAAATTCTTCCAGTTGCAGAAGATGCAGATCCCCTTCAAAGCAATTCTACAAAAAAAATTGTCAGATACTTTGATATCGGTTATAACATTCAAATAGAAGTTTGGGAAGAGCATGTAACGAATCGCCCTGTTGATGTATAAATCAAAGGGTGGTGAATAAAAATCCCAACTATGTGTCCTGATTGTTATTTTTCAATTCTTCAATGCTTTGGAATTGCAAGTAATTGTTTGATGATTGTAGTTAGTCCCTCAATAGAATGTGGCTTTATAAGATATTTAAGAGCGCCACATTCATAAGCCTTTTTAATAGTAGCCGGAGAGCTGGCAGTAGAAAAGATAACCACGGGAGTTGACTTAAGATCTGAATCCTCTTTTATTTTTCGTAAGCAATCAAGCCCATTTTCTCCCGGCATATTCATATCAAGCAAAATAAGGTCAGGTAAGGAACCTTTATTCGAATATAAATTTGTCAAAAACGTTTTTCCGTTTTTAAACCATGTGATTTGAATCGACGCATTGACTTCTTTTAATGCAAGTGAAAACAAATAATAATCGTCCGGATCATCTTCAACCATACAGATATGACGTATACCCATTTGAATTAGTATTGGTTTTGGGCAATCAGGATGTACCACATAAGCACATTCGCACTAATTAAAGCTTTCTGAAACACCTTCAGGCAGGCAATGCAAATTATATTCCCTGACATGTATTTCAATGAATACAAAAGCAGAAAGGGGCGAAACGCCCCTTTCTGCAGTACAACATTTTTGGAATAGCTTGCGCATAAGGCAAGGAAACAATTACTGTGTAGTGGTTGGAGATGCATCAGAAATGGTGTCAGGTGGAATCTGCTGCCCGATTTCAGGGTGTAAAGATTCTTCCTGCCTTCTGCGGTTAATTTCTGTCACAAGTGCATCAATATTTGCTTTGTGAAATGCAGACTCCGTTAATGTGCCACTAATAAAAGCCTTAGTATATTTTTCAGTTTCCTCTGCCAGCAAATCAATTAATGATTGCCAATGTAATTGCTGGTAGTTTTGATCCATATAAAATCATTGCCTGCAACAAATGTTGAACCATCTTTGAATTAAAAGAAGTATTCATTTGTTTTTTTTATAAAATCACCTGAACACTAAATGCTTTCATTTATAGTATTTTTCGAATAAAATACTATTTATATAAATGAGGAATTGAATGTGTAGAAAATACTCTACGAATCGTGTAATTAAGACTCATAAGCAATAACCTTAGAATAAAAATTATTTCCGAAAAAAGCGTAAAGCCACAAACGCTTAATAAAACACTGCAAATCAATTACTTACAGGGTATAATTTATGCCCGGGACAAGATTATTTTCAATGATCTTATAACAGTGGTTTTACTCAAAGGCCTTCGCCCGCTGTCGCGTGCGTTTTTTTATTTGTCTGCTTTTCCGAACAGGTTCGGGACGCTGCCAAATAAAAAAGGCCCTCCCGATTGCATCAGGAGGGCCTTTGTGCCCAGGACAAGATTCGAACTTGCACGCCGTTTCCAGCACCACCACCTCAAAGTGGCTTGTCTACCAGTTTCAACACCTGGGCACTTTTAATTGGGACGCAAATGTAATTGATTTGTTGATATTTTAAGAATACACGCATAAAAATATTGCCCCAGATTCAGGTGACCCGCCTTCGGCGGGATGATTTTTGAAAACAACGTTTTGCCACGAATTACACCGATTTACACGGATTAGTTCAGTTTATCTGATATTGAAAAACATCTGTGTTCATCCGTGCCATCCGTGGCAAATTTGTCTTTTATAATCATGTCGCCGAAGGCAACATCCTCTGCATCCGTGGCAATCACGCCGCAGGCGAGATACCGGAATTTTCAACCCAAAAAATATTACAAACCGGCTACGTTAAAGTGCGTATAGGATGTAAAGCCGAGGAATGTTCTGTCATTAGGCACACCCAGCGGGTCCTGCAATTCTCTTAAACTTTTCAGATTGCTTGTTTTGTAATAATTGTAAGCAACCTCAGTACCGGGAAATACCGGACTGGAAGAAGAACACACATCACAGGCGGCATTATGATTATAGGCTTTTCGCATATAATCGTACCCCTTTCTTAGCAGGCTCGAATTATAGGTGAACAAAGAATTATCTCCCTGAATCCTGGCCAGTTCTGCTGCATAGGCAAAAGCAGTTAATGAATACTGGTAGTGTACACAATCATTCCGATCGCAATACTCAGGAATAGTGCCGTCTGATTTAATAATGATGGGCAAATGGCTTTGGATAATGTTATAACCATTTTGATAAACAGTTGCATTATCCATGAAAATACCAATCGCCATCCGGGCATATCCTGCCGATGCATTCCAGTTATTATTGTATTCAGGCGTGTTATTGATGTAGGTATTTTTTACGAGGTTCAGGTAGTTGATGAATTGGGTAATATCAGCGTCGGCCCAGCCCGAAGATTTTCCGAATGCTTTATAATAGCGCAGTATTTCGGCTGCGGCCACAAAGCTGGGCGTTGTCCATGATGCTTCGAGCGAAGGTTGCAACGCATTGGAGCCCGACAAAACCGCATAGTTTTTAAAAGTGTACGACCAACCATTTAATATGCTGATAGCCTGTTGGGCATAGGTCATAGTACCGGTTTTGGCCCAGCGCAATGCGAGGGCATAGGCTAAAATGGCATCTTTTCTGATCTGGCTTTTTGATTCGGTAGTAGCGCCGTTTGAACCTACGGTAACAGTTTCCCAAAATTTGGTTGGAAGGGCATTGCCGTTAACATAGTCCAATACCGTTTGGTACGATGCCAGTCGAACAGCATCTCCGCCGTTCACCTCTGCTCCTATTTTGTCGAGACTTTCTTTGGTGTTCAATATACCGGGATGAACGAATGTGGTAATGGCAGCTGCGGCCACAGCAGTTTCCTCCTTTGGCGTGAATGATTCGGCCTGACCGCTTTCGTCCTGCTTTTTACACCTGAACAATAAAGCTGACATTGCTAATAAAACGATACCAGTTGTCAGGGTTTTCCCATTTCTTTTCATAGTTGTAATGAAATTTTGTTACGGATTTTGTTTGTTGAAGAAGGTGGTCAATAAACGCAAAATCGTTGCCATATTTGTTTCGTGGTAACAGGCGCCCAACAGCCGTTTTTTTACACTATCCGGTACTGACCGGTAACAAACCGCATATAATCATTGATATCAGCGAAATACAAAGAAGTTAAAATAGCAATGCCTGCCTTACGCCGGCTGTGATTACGTTAATAAGTATACTACGTCTAATCTACGTCAATCGAAAAAGGCGGACCAAATGGCCATTCGTTCCAAAATAAAAGCAGGGAAAGGGAATAGGCGACCTGTTTTTAGATTTGAATAATTATAAATATCAGGTATCGGGCTGCAGAGGTTTGGGGCTTTATATTTAACTCATCAAGATAGCAGGCGCTATCAAAGACATTATTCTTACCTATTTAAATTTTATAAATTATTTCACCGGGTGTGCCTGATTTGCATTTTCGGGATCAATAACCGCCTGTTCGCGGCTCCAGGTAAATTTCTTGCCAAATCCCAGTGAATTATCGGTGAACTTTATATTGGTGAGTTGTACGGTGTATATTTCGCCGGGTATGGCTCTGGCCACCGGATGTTTTTTATAATAAAAAGCTGAAGCATGTTGCGTCAACGGATGATCGTGAGGCAAAATAGTTCCCTGGTATTGTATTCCCCGCGATTGCAGTTTATTTAATTTATCGGGCAATATTGTACCGGCCACCAGCGGATTGCCCGACATGTTCTGTGCATGTTTTGTTTGGGCCGAAGATTTAAAATACAACAAACCATCTTCACGGTTAAAAGCATAATAGCAACTAAAACACCACGGATGTCCGTCGTTACCCACACAACATAAGGCGGAACAGGTTTGCTGCTGTAAAAACTCAGCTATTCTTTCATTCATACTACTTTAATTATCCGCACCGGGCACAAGGCTGCAATCTCTTTTGTTCTTGCAGCCATGCTGCCGGTAACATTCAGTATAAAAATTTTTTTTCTTTCGATGCCTTTCAGCAAAGTTGCTTTCCCATCTTTTTTCGACATGCGCCATAGTTCGGGCTGCTGTTCATAGCATACACCGCATCCGATACATTTATTCCGGTATTGAACAACTTTACTCATGTAGCGCTTCGTGAACAATTTTATATAATTTATCGGTGGGCGTTACTTTACCGGTAACAGCAAAAGTTACGCTATCACCTTTTACAGCTTTGCTGCCTTCGGTACCATTTACCCGCAACGTTTCTACTTTCTGTTTCATCATACCGTAATGCCGTCCGGTGGCCATCAGCACATCACCGCATTGTAAACTGCCCGATTCAATAACAAACTCCCCTACCCCTATTTTCGGATAATGCCTGACCCCTTTACCTATGTATATTTTTTTCTCTGTGGCTGCCGAACCGGGATGCGGTGTAAATTCGCCCAGGCTTCTGCCGAGGTAATATCCTTCCCAAAAACCACGGTTATATACTTTTTCAAGCTCCTGTTTCCAGCCATTCACTTTCTCAATCGAAAAAGTTCCGTTATGTACAGCATCCATCGCTTCGCGGTAACAGGCAGTAACTACCTGAACATAATCGGCCCCTTTTGAGCGGCCTTCAATTTTCAGCACATCCACTCCACTGTTTATTACCTGGTCAAGTATATCTATCGTACACAAATCTTTTGGCGACATGATGTACTCGTTATCTATCACCAGCTCCTCACCCGATTCAACATCTTTCACGATATATGGCCTGCGGCAGGTTTGCACACAGGCGCCCCGGTTGGCCGAAGCATTTTGCGCATGCAGGCTTAAATAACATTTGCCCGAAACCGCCATACATAATGCCCCATGTACAAACACTTCAATTTTCACCAATTCGCCCGAAGGCCCTTTTATTTTCTGCCTGTTTATAATTTCAGTTATATGCTTAATCTGTTTTAAAGTAAGTTCTCTTGCGAGCACTACCACATCGGCATACTGCGAAAAAAATTTCACCGATTCAATATTACTTACGTTGGCCTGAGTTGAAATATGAACAGGTATCTGCATTTGCCGGCAATATTCCATCACAGCAAAATCAGCCGCAATTACCGCATCTGTTTTATGTTTCTTAACTTCTTTTAAAATAGTTTTCAACAGTTGCATATCATGTTCATACATAACGGTATTAAGCGTGATATACGACTTTATGCTGTTTGCCCTGCAAACAGCACTGATTTCTTTTATGTCGGCTACAGTAAACGAACCAGCCGAACGAGCGCGCATATTCAATTGCTCAACCCCAAAATAAACAGCATTGGCGCCGGAGTTAATAGCCGCCTGCAAACTATCGAATGCTCCTGCCGGAGCCAGCAATTCAACCTGTTTGAACATATTCTGTTGCCGTTAATTCACCTGAGCTGTAAAAGATGCGCAATATTAATGTAAGAGCAATCTCCGAAATATGATTTTGATCAGCTTTTCTCAAAATAGTAATTACTCTCATTACTTCTATTGAGCTGCATCATAGTTTATACAATCAATATTAAATAACTTCATTACAGCTATTCATAGGATGTTGGAATTAAAAACAAAGCCTCCCGATTTATCGAGAGGCTTTACTCATACACTACATGTCCATTTTTTCCCGTTTGATCATTACTAAAAACACAAATCTTACTTTTAATGTATAATTCAATTCATCATCTTTCTTAGCCTGGGTTCGTTAAGAATAATAATAATGCCATCATTAATATCGATCAGCTTTTCCTGCCTGAACTCGCCCAGCGTTCGTATCAGCGATTCGGTAGCAGTGCCTGCAATATTAGCAATGTTATCGCGGCTGATCTTTATGGTATTTTTATATTTTTTGCTTAAAAGCAATAACGCATCGGCCACCTTTTTTCGAAGCGAGTTGTAAGCCAGTCCTACCAGCATCTCTTCTTTATCGGTAATACTTACAGCCAGCAGGTTTATAAACTTTGTTGCCATTTGCCGGTTGGTTGCCATTACCAGCTCAAACTCGTCTTTGGGAATAAGGGCCAGCTCGGCATATTCAACCGCTACTGCAAAATCGCGGTACACGTTGTTCTGCAATAAAGCTACATATCCCAGGTAATCGCCTTCGCTATAAATACCCGTGATCAGTTCCTTCCCTTCGCCATTGCACTTATAGGTTTTTACAATGCCTTTCTTTATATAATACAGATATAAAGGATGATTGCCCTCGGCATAAATGATCTGTTTCTTTTTATACCTGTTTATATTTCTGTTTTCCAAAAAAGATGCTGCCATTGTTTCGTTTGTAACTTCAATACCTGTTCTTCGATTATTAACAGTTGATACATTACCGTTAGCCGGTTGCGGTATATCGCCCGCTATCCTGCGCATGTTGCTGCTATTTTCAATAACGAGAATTTGTTTCATTGTTAAGAAGGTTTTGGAATCAATAAAATAGATGTCCGATTCCGGAAACAATTCCTGAATGGAAACCAACGGCAACCCGATTATGTTTAATTTGTTTTCTTAGAATCGCTGGACCTTTGCACCGGGGAAACAGATATATGTAGAAAGAAGCTTTTCAGATCAATAATTGGTTTTCAGGAAATAAGGATTCACATAATGAAGAGTCAATCATAAGTTGTTGTTAACGTTAGTTCCCGAGGTCAAAACCAATAACACAACTAATATATTGATATTTTCTTAATATATCAAACTGTATGATACTTTCTGCCTGAAAATGAGTGATAAATTTACTTTTTATAAGTAGTACCATATATGTTTTGTTAGCCTGCAACACGGGCTGTTATTACCTGTAATGCTATGGCAGAAAGATGCCTGTTCAATCGCCAATGCTTATGCCGATACCATAATGTAAAGTTTCGGCAAGCATTTTAAAAGCCACTCTTTCTTCAACGCCTGCTTTTCCAAAGCCTGAGGGGCATAACGATATGCCTGATGATGGATCATATTTCAGCACCAGGATACCTGTGCCAAAACAAAATTGCCAGTAAATAATGGTATCTTCTTTCGTTTTATTACAAAAAGAAATGCCCATCTCATGGCGCAGCCAGTCGGCCGTTGTGTAAAAACAGGAACTTTCGCATGGGGGCGTAAGTACTACTTCGGGATATCCGTTTTTTGTTTGCAGAATCATACCAGCTTGTTTTACATCAATTATACAATGAGGAAGTTTCGCAGGATATCGCAGTTGTGCAGGAATTGATCTTGATTAGTAAGGTATATTTTTTACACATCAAAAACTATGACCACCGTCATAGTTTTGTAGTTGTATATGAAGACTTATCCATTAATTGACTAAAATCAAAAATTAAGCACCTGCCATGCAGGTTGATCTTTTGCAATTACATTCTGCGTATATTAGTGATGGTATGATGCCCGGGCATCGTTTTAGCCGGGTGTTGTTTGGTTTTAAAGTTAATGATCCGGCCTTCACAGGCCGGATCATTTGTTTCAATTAACAGTTCAGGCGGGCGCATAATGGCTACTTATCCTTTGACGCTTTATGCGCTTATAAATAAATCCGGCCGCAACTGGCCGGATTTATTATTTCATTTAGGGTTTGTATTTGTGAGCATTCTATTACACCCACTTATAACGCACTGCAACGCAATACAAATAAGCTCCTCTATACGGGGAGCTTTTTTGTAACTGTACCATTGATTAATTATTTATGATCTGCAATAACGTTTTGTTCAGTTCTTCAAAAGGAGCATCTTTTGAAATAAATCCATCTGCTCCTAATTGTTTTGCCTTGCATACAAATGCACTTGTATTATGCATCGAAAAAAACAGGATCTTAATTTGCGGCCAGTTTTTTTTCAGATGAACAGCTGTTTCAAAACCATCCATTACCGGCATATTAATATCAAGCATGCATATTTGCGGAGCATCTGAATCCGCTAATTTATCAAGAAACGCCTTCCCGTTCTCTGCTTCCATAATCACTTTATAACCCAGCAGGCTTAAACGTAAACTCATGGCCTGTCGTATCAGCGCATGATCATCTACTATGGCAATAGTAACGGCCAATGGTGCATTATTCATAACTATTCTATAAGAAATAATAAAAAAAAATCTCCCGTATCAAAGTGACCCTTTGATAAAAATCAAACTAATCAGAAATTATTTAAGGAAGGATTAAAATAAACCGGGTATAAAAGGGCTTATACATGCCATTAAATTTTTTCCGGCAAGCACTATGCGATCAATGGGGTATCTGAATTGCCGGCAAAAATAATAAACCAATGAGGACACTAACAAATAAGGATATATGAAATATGTAAATCAGGCGGGTATTTTTCAGATCAGTAAATATTTTTATTTACTGAAGCTTATTTTTCAATTGCGTTTGATCAAGTCATTTATAATAGCATGCTGTATTTATTAACGGTGACTGCCAAATTCCTGAACCCAATAAGTACCAGTATTGGCAGCGCCCATTTCGGTTTGCAAACTATCCATCATCGCTTTGCAATGACTTTCACTTTTTGTCCAGGCATCCATCACATCGGCCAGTGAAGTAAATCCTTTGGCTATGTTTTCAGATACATAGTTACCCAAATACCCCAGTAACAGAGCGCGTTGTATGGGCGAAGTGCCCGATGGAGAAATATGGCTGAAATATCCCTGTGCCACCATGTCATCGGCATGTTCTTTGGCGGCGAGGGTAAGGGTATCGTTCCAGGTGAGCGCAGCAACAGGCGGCATAAAATCAGTACCGCACATACAGCCTTTTGTACGCAGGTTGTTCACCGCCGTCAGCATGCCTCCTTTATCGTTCCAGTCTGTCGTTGTTTCTTTTTTGCAGGCCTGCAAAAACAAAACAATTATGACCAACAGGAAACGGATATTTTTTATTGTATACATTACTACCTGTGCTTTTAATTTATAAAAGGCATCCGATGGGCCCGTTGTAAGTACTTATCTTTTGCGGGTATTCCACCGGATGCTTTTAACGGGTGCATTTAATTAGTTAAAACTAACCGAATAGCTATTGGTAGTATAATTCATCCCCGAACCGTTGGTACCGTAGCACGAAGTAATTTCGTACCCAAACTGTACATCGCCCATTGTAATATCGCCAAACCATCCCAGGTTGCGGATGTAGTTAGCAATGGCCCTGATATCGATAGTGGTGTTATTGGTTTTTGTAGTACGTAAAAAAGAATATACATTATTACTGCCGTTATTACCTCTGAACACGTTCCAGGTAGCACCGCCTACCGAAACATTGGTATATACCGGCACCGGATTGCCTGCTGCGTTCCAGTTATACGAAATAGGCTTAATATTACCCGATCCGTCGCTGTTACTGGTGTAGTTCATCCACAGCATAATTTCATGTTGCTTGTTATTATCCCAAACATCATAAGCCGAGCTCCATGCGCCACCGGATGGCGTAGTAACACTGATGCTGCTTGTTAGTGACCCTAACGAACTAAGGGTTCTGCCTACATACCGGGTACTGTTAGGATACGATTTTATACCTCCCGTGTTGGGGTGATTGGCCCATATGCCCCAGTTACTATAACTGTTGGCCCACATGTTTTGCGATCCGGCGCCGCTGCCCCATATATTGTTGTATAAGGTATACCCTCCGTTGCTCCAGGAGCCATACTGGGCGCTGGTTGACCAAACGGCCTCTACTTCGGGCTTTTCAGAAGCGGCCTGCTTTTTACAGGCAGTAATGGAAATGGCAGAAAAGGAAATGGCAATGGCAATCATTAGTTTCTGATTCATGTGACAAGTTTTTTTGTTTTAAAATAAATAAATCGAATCGTTTAATGCCCCGCCCTTGCGGAACTGCCTCATGAAAGTACCACCCCACTCTCATACACAGGGTAGCTGAATGTTTATAATAAGGTGTCGATTTGATAACACCGCCTTTTATATACATTATATTTGAAGCTTATCATTACACCTGAAAAGAATGGGATTATTCGCCTCTTACTCAATAAGCAGCCTGGTATTGATAGCGTTGTCGGCCTTTATCATCGGCTTATCGAAAGCCGGTTTAAAAGGCATCGATATGTTGAACGTAACCATTATGACCATCGTATTCGGCGGTAAGGCTTCAACCGGCATTGTACTGCCCTTGTTATGCGCAGCTGATATAATGGCAGTAAAATATTATCACCGGCATGCTCAATGGCCGCACTTCTGGAAACTGATTCCCTGGATGGTGGCCGGTATACTGATAGGCGTATTTATTGGCAAAGACCTGAATGAAGCTATTTTTCGAAAAATAATGGCAACTATTATTGTACTTACAGTGGTCATTATGCTCATCATGGAATTCAGAAAAACGACCACCATACCCAACAATAAATTATTTACGGCGGGCATGGGGCTGGTATCGGGATTTACCACCATGCTCGGTAACCTCGCCGGTGCATTTTCAAATATTTATTTTCTGGCCATGCGCCTGCCAAAGAACGATTTCATTGGTACCGGCGCCTGGGTGTTTCTGGTGATGAATTTATTCAAACTGCCTTTTCAGATCATTTATTGGAAAAATATTACTACTCCTTCCCTGCTTACCGACCTTGCCCTGCTACCCTTTTTAGCTGCAGGTTTCTGGTGCGGCCTTAAACTGGTCGCCATTATAAAAGACGATTTGTACAGGCAGGTTGTGATTGCATTAACATTAATCGGCGCTGTTTTTATTTTTATGAAACATTGAGCCCGGCAGTGCTTTGAATTTCCTGTTTAATAGAATATTTTTGAGCGCAATTTTATACCCTTAACCCATGAAACATTTAACCCCGTTGTTTTTAGCAGTGCTTTGTTTTGCCTGTGGCTCAAAAGAAAAGAAGTTAAAGCAGAACCCAACTTCCAAAAAAGAAATACATGCCCGGAATGCCGCTCCTGAGTTTAATTATGGCAATGCTGCATTATTGGAATACGACAGGTATTTAAATCAGCTCGACACCGAAAGTGTTCAATCGGGTTACCAGGCAGCAGAAACCTTTCAAAAGCTTTTCAAAACCCAACCCGCCGCTGTATGCGATACGGCTTTTTATATCTTTAATCAGTTTCATGCCCTTTTGTGTTCGTATCTTAATGAACACATGTCTTCAGATTCCATTAACTATGAGCAAATGATCCTCGAAGAGGAAAACGGACATAAACCGGTGCTTTCGAAAAAACAAAAAGCAGTTGCCCGTGCACTGGAAAAAAACGGGTTTGGCCTTGATTCGGAAGAAGGCCAGGCATTCATTGTTCAGAACCAGAAATTCATACCTGAGGTATTCAATAACTATGTTTCTGCTCCTATGAAACAATATCTTGCCCAATTAAAAAAGGAACAGGCCGAAGGCTACGAGGAAGATGCAGGGCTCACCATTTCGCCCAACCAGCTGGCAGATCGCGTGGTGTGGTGGGAACAGTTTTCAAAAGCCAATCCAAAATTTATTTATGCTACCGCGTGTGGAATGAACTATAAATACTTAATGCATGTGTTGCTCGAAGGGATGGACAATACTTCAGTAAGGGAATATACTTCAGACAATAAAGATTCTTTAAGTGACTATTTTCATACCGCATATACTTACGTTCAAAGCAAATATGCACAATCGAACACCAATGCGGTGGTAACGCCTTATTTCAACGCCTGGTTAAAGAACGATACCGCTGAAGTAAGCCGCATATTGAACAAATTCAAAGAGGAAAACGGAATTATTTATTAAACAATAGGCAATGGGCAACAGGCAATAGACAAATAGAACCACCACTTGCCAATTGTCAATTGCGCATTGCCTATTGTATGCTGCCTTTCAGTAGTTTTCTTATAATATCAACGCACTGCTCCAGCTCGGCCGGTGTTGAAGATGCAAAACCCAGCCGGGTGGCATTCAATACCGGAGCAACATCATCATTTCTAAAACCTTCGGAAAAATACAATTCATGCTGCTCCATTGCTTTTTGCGAAAGTCTGGTAAGATTAACAGCTACATCAAAATGCGTCCACACAGCCATACCGCCAACCGGTACCTGAAACTGTACATATTCACCGAGCTGTGTTTTTAGCAAATCGCAAAACACTTCTCTTCTTTGTTTGTATTTGCGCAATGCTTTTCGCAGGTAACGTTGAATAATACCGTTTTGTAACAGTTCGGCAATGGCGTTTTCGAGCATGGTATCGCCCTGCCGGTCGATGATGCGGCGCAGTTGCGCCAGATGACGGATCACATTTTCCGAAGCCACGAGGTAACCCACCCGAAAAGCCGGTGAAATACTTTTTGTAAAAGAACCGCAATACAAAACCATCCCTGCCTTATCGGCGCTCGCCAGCGGCAGCAAGGGTTTGCTCAGGTAATGGAAATCGTAATCGTAATCATCTTCAAAAACTATAAACCCATATTTTTCTGCCAAATGAAGCAATTGAATGCGACGATCGGCCCGCAATGGAACTGTAGTAGGATAAAAATGGTGCGATGTTACAAACACCATGCGTACCGGTTTGGTGCGGCAGATCTGCTCCAGGGCATCTACCACAAGACCATGTTCATCGATTGGGATTCGTATAATATTGGCGCCCGCCTGTAAAAAATTCATATTGGCCCCGCTGTAGCTCAACTCGCCCACTACCACATTATCGCCGGGCTGTATAAACGCCGTGCTGGCGAGGTATACACCCATTATGGTTCCCCGAATGATGATTATGTTTTCAGAGGTGATTTTCAAACCCCGGGTATCATTTAAATAGGAAGCCAAAACCTGCCGCAGCCACAAGGAGCCCAGGGTATCGCCATAGCCAAACCGAACATAAGGATTACCCGTTAACAGCTGGCTTCTGTAAGCCCTTGCCAGTTCTTCAACCGGCGCCAGCCGCGAATCAGGAAAACCATCGTCTAAATGAAATTTGTATTTCGACTGAACAATCGCACGATTCAGATGCGGCAAAGGATTAAAGGCAAAACCCGCCACCTGTACCGGATTGGTAACCGGGGCGCTGCCATTGAGTTTTTGCGGTCGAAATTCCGGTAAATTTTTGGCTACAAAGGTGCCGCTGCCGGTACGGCTCTCGAGCCAGCCCTGCGCCAGCAATTCGTCATATGCCTGTATAATGGTTTTACGATGAACATTCAGCCAGTCGGCCATTTGCCGGGTACTTGGCAAACGGTGGCCTGCCTGCAGATTACCATCTTTAATGAATACCATTAACTGATTGGCAATTTGCAGATAAACCGGTTGCGGACTGGCTTTGTTTACTGAAAGTAATGTTGAAAGTGCCTGCATTGTATAATTGGACTACCTGATTTATAAAAACCGGATGATTATCCCCATCCAATAAAGATACAATTTTGTAAAAAACAAAACATCATGACGCAGCAATCACACCTTATTCCCAGCCGACTGGCAAAAAGGGCGCATTACGACCAGGAAACGATCTATGAAATTTTAGACGAAGCGTTGTACTGCACCATCAGTTATGTAAAAGATAACAAGCCGTTTTCAATTCCTACCGCTTTTGTGCGTTATGAAAATAAGATATATATACATGGCTCGGTGGGCAGTCATTTTATATGGGAACTCGAAAAAGGAATACCTGTTTGCATAACAGTAACACTGATCGATGCATTGGTTGTGGCCAAATCGGCCTTTCACCACTCGATGAATTACCGGTCGGTAGTGCTTTTTGGGCAGGCCGAAAAAATTGAAGATGCACACACAAAAACCGAAGCTTTTAAATGGCTTACGAACAAAATAGTGCCCAACAGCTGGGATTATCTGCGGCCGGTAAAACAAAATGAAGTACAAAAAACAACCGTACTTGCTTTTGACGTAACAGAAGCATCTGCCAAAATACGAACCGGTTTGCCCAATGATGATGAGGCCGATCAATCGCTGCCCATCTGGTCGGGACTCATTCCGCTTGAAACCACCAGAAGAGATCCGCTGGCCGATAGCTTCAGCACCGATATTCCGTTGCCGGTGCATTTGCACCCTGTGAAATGATGAGTTGCATTTGCTGAAAGCGAAAGTTCCTGCAAAGGCGCCAAGCAGTTTATTGTTTGAAGTTTGAAGTTTGTGGTTTATGGTTTGTGGTTCTTTTAGTGAATCTTACTGAGTAATTTTAATCCTGTTACACTTTTCAGGTGTTTGATTTCAGTAATGAAATCCCAAATCGCGGCAGCAACTACAAACCCCGTCCGACCGGGTCATCCGGGCGGGCATAAACCTCAAACCCCGTCCGGCCGGTCATCCGGGTGGGCACAAACAAATATATTTGCGGCTTTGGCCTTTGCGCGAAACATCAAGGCTTAGCCTTATGATGCCGGTACAAATTCAGTCCGTACGCAAAAAAGGTGATGCCTATAACGGCTATGAGAAAGCTCCATTTTTTATCGGTTATCAGCTTGCCGGCATCGTATGTAAGGCCCGTAGCAATAAAAGTTTTGATCGTATAGCCAAGCAAAAAAGCACCTGACGCCATTAACACAACCCCTGCCCCTTTGTTTTCGATGGGCGAATGCCTTTTAAACGGGATATCAGCTTTTCGTTTGATCTTCCATCGTTGCAATTGTTGATACAGCTCTGTATTATTGGATATTAACGGCTCGGGCAGTATAATATCTTTATTGATGGTTTTGATGATGATGTAATTTATATTTCTTTTTGCGCCTATCGAATAAAGCTGGATATCGGTTTTGTTAATTACCGCGGGTGAAAAGCGCCATATTTTTTTCACCTTTAAATGATCTTCGTAAATATCAACCACCTTCAACTCCTGTAAGGCAATTAAAAGAATGAACAGAAAAAATAACGATAAGCTGGTGGCTGCAATTAATATATCGAGCTGAACATGCCTGTTTACCCATGCATGAAGGAACAGATAATACGATACAACCGTCATCATGGCAAACAGTATTAATAACAATAAAGCCTGCCGGTTGTTGAATTTTCCTTTTGATACTGCCGTCATTGTAACAATAATAGGAAAAATTTACGATGCGACAGAAAAAAAGCTGTTTGATTGTTGGATGGCCTGATGGTTTGATTGTTGATAACCGAAATTCAAAAAGGCTGATTTTCCAAAACAAGTCTCAGCGGCGGGTTTTACAACCATCTAATCATCAAACCATCCAATCATAGAAACACATCAATTACTTCACAAACCGCTGTGTTACCTGCTTTCCATTTTTTGTATACACCAGCAAATACATACCGGGTCGAAGCCCTGATATATTAATACGGTTCGATACCGGTTGAACCGTTAACATCTGCCGGCCGGTAATATCGTAAATGCGCATTACCGTGCCTGATAAATCGTGCGGTGAAAATATTTTCAGCTCATTTTGCTGTGGCATATTCGACAATGAAAAATCATTTGTTACAGTACCGCGTATGAGCGGTACGCTACTGGCCGCAACCGCGGCACCACTGATTTTAATCGAAGACACTTTGTCGTTCCAGCCATCATCTACCAGGCAGGCATCGTTTGCTGTTTTGGTCAGCGTGGCGCCGAGATAATTATCATCCCAATACAAAACAACCGTATACCCGCTTTGCACCTGTAAAGAAGAAATATCATCATTAGCAATACCGAGTGCAATGAGTTGCGATAACGTATAATTGCCGGCCGGTAACCCAACTGCAGATCCACCGTAATTGCAATCTTTATAAAATGTTGCTGCCGTGGTGCCTGTTCCTGCAAATACATTATTAATGGCAGCCGCGTATTGTGCAGTGCCCGATGAATTATCAAAATCGTCGTACAGCCACATAAAGCCGCCTTTGATATTGCATTGATTTTTCCAGGTAGTTAACTGAGTGGTAACCTGGCTGGTTGTTTTTTCAGCATCCCATAATCCGGGATACACCGGCACACTGCCAAAATTCCAGGAGCAGGGATTATTACCGGCACCGCCCGAATAACATTGAAGGTCGACCCTGTCGATAGTACCCGGCCGCTGGTTATTGGTATTTGTTGCCACGGTGGTCCAGAAAGAAGAAGAGGTATAGGGAACAAGCGCCACTTTAAATCCCAGGTCGGCCAGCATAACTGCAAATGAAGTTGCAGAACCGGCATCATACGTGCTTTCGTCGTCGAACCCTATGGCATCTACAGCAGGAAATGCATTTTTTAAGGCCTGAAAATTTTTGTACAAAATACTGGTTGAGCCAGTGCCCTGCGATGCAATGAGGTTTTTTATATTGGTAAAGGTCGAAGATCCCCAGGCGCTTAAACAAAACTCAACCCGCGTAATAGAGGTGGGCGCCACTTTCAGCGAAGCAATATCCGAGGCAAAATTGGGGTAGGTTGCTGCTCCAATATAGGAACCATTTTGAACCAGCGGAAATTCAGCATTAAAATTCAGGGTACCGTTTGCATCGATGTGAATGGTCCATACAACCACGTAGGTAAAGCCTGAATTTTTCAACTCACTGATCGAATAACTCCTGTTCTTATAAATAGGTCCTCCGCCATAAATGCCCGAACCTGCAAACAAAGGAATATTTACCGCAATTACTGCTCCTGTTACAAGAAGCGTTTTGATAATAATTGATTGTAACTTTTTCATATAACAGCGTTTGATGGTTTTACCGCAACGGCGAAGAGGCGTCCTTCGGCTCGCTCAGGATCTTCTGATGAATTTATCATTGAATCCTGAGCGTATTCGAAAGATGCGCCTCCCCTGCCAGCGGTTATAATTAAAGAGAATTATTTTACGAACCGTTGCGTTAGCATTTTTCCATTTTTAATAAATAGTAATGTATACACGCCGGTGCTTAGTTTAGAAACATCGATGCTTCCGGTTGCGGGTTTTGTGTTGATCACCTCGCGACCCGAAATATCCAGTATTCTTACAACCGCACCTGTCATGGGCACTGTTGAATTGAATCGCAACTCATTGATAACCGGATTAGGATAAATAGTCAGCTTATTATCACCAACAACCAGTTCAGATTGTGCTACTCTTGCGGTACCGGTTGCCCTAACTTTCAAAGAAGAAATTTTGTCGTTCCAGCCTTCGTCTACCAAACAGTCATTATCGCCCGTGATGGTGATAGAAGAACCTGAGAAATTATCATCCCAGAAAGCCTGTACCTGGTAGCCGCTGCCAACTTTTAAAGATGAAATGTCGTCGTTGAGCACGCCCATGTTTTGCAGCTGCGTTAAAGTATAATCTCCAACACCTAACGCCGTTACATATCCACCATAATTACAGTCTTTATATACATAGCTAACACCGGTGCCATAGGCAAAAGGAAAATCAATACGAGCCTGGTTGAACTGAGTTTCGAAATCGGTGCTCCAGCCGAAGGCGGTGGTGGCAAGGGGTTTCAGACTAACACCTGCAGCGCCGCTCCAGAAGTGGATGAACTCGCCCCAGTTCATATCGCGTGCATAGCTGCCGCCGCTTTTGGGAAAATACTGGGCAAGCATTGTAAAAAAGCGGTTCAACACCTGTGTGCCACCGTAATTATGATATATGGGATAAAACCAGTCGCGGAACCAGTACGTGTCTGTATGAGGAAAAGTGGCTGTGCTGGTTTGCATCAGGTTGTACCAGCGGGTAGCGTCGGCGGTACGGCCTAAACCGAGGTACACATCGTAAATAAATATTTCGGCCCATTTGCTGTCGCCCCATATCGGAAAGGCGGGCGATCCTTTAATGCCTTTACTGGCCCCTTCAACAATATGGCACACTTCATGCGTATTAATATCAAGATCGTTACCGGTTCCGCTCGTCCAGGGGCCAGGACCAACGTCGGTTACATTATGATAATCGTGACTGGCATCGAAATACGTTGACGGATGACCGCCGCTGTATTTGTTAGTATGCAAAACGGAATACAAATGCGGATCGCTGCCAAAGCTGCCATACACACTTTTTGTGTAACGCCATACATCGCCCATATAAGCATAAGGCCAGGTAACCGAGCTGCTTACATCGGCATCATAATAAATAGCCACATCATTATCATAATACTTAAGGGTGAGCAACTGATTGTGCTCGAACCAATGCTCCTGCCAGGTGGCAGGCGGTGTTTGCGCCTTTACGCTTCGCACCAAACACAATAAAAGACAAGAGTAAAATAACTGTTTCATAGTTTGGAGTTTTTAAAAATTGTGATTAATTATTAAACAGATTTATATATCATGTATGCGCATACGTATCCCATGACCCAAAAGGGCAATGTTATTAAGTCAGGCAAAAATTTCCTGCAAAAGCACGCCAGGACTCAGTAGATGTTCGCTTACCCCCTTTAATATTCCGGATAAGCCGGCCATTTGTTTTATCCGAAACAAATCAGGAACGCGAATCCCGCCATGGCGGGAGATGCAGGGTCTTACGCAACACCTATAAATGAAGGGCAATAAAATACACTACCAATACCGGGCAAATACTGTATCGGGCAAAAATGGTCTGCTACTGCTTTTCAGCAGCAGTGTTCATAACAAAAACTTTACACTGATCATACAAAGTACGGAGGGAAGTACTGTATCAATTATCATTTGAAGAAGGTGCCTTTCTACTACACTATTTCGTTTTAGCATGACTAAGTTACCTTGTTTAGCAGGTAAAAAGAACAGGTAGCTCACGTTAATGGACAAATATTTATACACATAAAGGGGTTCTGTTATGTTTCATTGCTATTACCCGGCAGGGACGTATGCAGAGGCAGTATTATCAGATATTTAAGGGATTTAAATCCGCACCATCACCGTACCCTCACCGTACTAAATCCGTAAAATTAGCCTTGTTCGTATGTTTTTCATACATTTTTTGTATGCAGATAAAAGCCAATAATATCCCACTATTATGCTAACATAAACAAAACAGCCCGCCAGGTGGGCGGGCTGAATATGCATGCGTAACGAAAATGCTTAAAAAGATTTATCCTCTTTCAAATACTCCTTGCGAATACCATCGAGCAGATCTTTGTGGCAAATAGTACCATCGTTGCGGGTATAGGTTTGCAGGGCGGCATATTGAACGGCGTTTAAGATAGAAGCGCCGCTGAGTTCGTATTGTTTGGCCAGCTCTTCGAGCTTTATATCGGTATGCTGTTTTAAATTAGATGGCATGGAGCGTTGCCATAATAATAAACGCTCCGATGAATTGGGCATGGGAAAATGAATGAGCGAATGAAAGCGACGCAAAAATGCATCATCAAGGTTACTTTTGAAGTTGGTGGCCAATATCAGCAACCCGGGATAATCTTCAACCCGTTGTAACAGGTAACTCACTTCCTGATTGGCGTATTTGTCGTGCGCGCTTTGCATATTGGTGCGTTTGCCAAATAGGGCATCGGCTTCATCAAAGAATAATATCCAGTTTTTTGTTTCGGCCTTTTTGAACACACTTTCGAGGTTCTTTTCGGTTTCGCCAATGTATTTCGATACTACCTGCGACAGATCTACGCGGTACACCTCTTTATGAAACTGTTTACCCAGCACCGCTGCCGTAAGCGTTTTACCGGTACCCGAAGGACCATAAAACAATACGCGGTATCCCGGTTTTATCTTTCGTTTCAGGTTTTCATCTTCATTAAACAAATGATGCAACTGCAGCCAGTTGCTTATTTCATTTACATAAGCTCTTGTTTGAGAATTGAGCACTACATCGTCCCAGATCATACTGGTGGTAATTCGTTTGGCCGGGAAGTCGAGCCCGAAGCGGGGAACGGTTTCTTTATCGAGCAAAATTTTATCAACCCAGTCCTGCCCCATTACAATGCGGCCACTCATAACCGGTTCACCTTCTTTCACCGGCTCAAGCCATAAAATACCATTGCGATAAAAGAAATGATCTTCACCAAATAATAATTGTACCTGCAACCTTTTTTCAATATCAGCTCCGGCCAGCATGAACTGAATGGTTTCGCCGGTTGGCAAAATGCTGCGGTGGTTACTTCCTTTTACGCCGCCAAATTCAGAAAAGTCGCCTCCGTTGGGCAGATGTTCTGTAATGATCGATTCAAAAAAATTGGGCTGCACGTGAGGAACGATCGACAGCAGCAGGGTGATCCATTCATGTGCATTTATAGTGGCAGGAAGATGTTTTGCTATATCCTTTCTTATGAAGTCATCGCCGGTTTCATCAACCCATTTATCTAACGGAAACGGGTGATCTTTGAAATACGATTGTATGCGCTGCACGATCAGCTGCCGCAGATCGCTGAGCGCTGCTTCAATGGCCGTTGAAGGCTCGTTATGTTTGTGAAGGGGGTATAGCAATTTATTTTGTTTTAAGTGAGACAGATTATTTATTTCTTTTTAGCAGGATCACCTAATTGACCATTCTCACTAAACCATTTATACAATGGTGCGTTTAGTGATTTAAGTTTTTCGGGATTTGCTTTGTAAATGGCAAATGCTTCTGCAAATTGTTCAACACCTGAACTATCAGCATCATTAAGCGATTTCTTTCCTTTAATCAATTCCTCAAATTTTTTTAACGACCGCCCGTCAACTTTCTTTATTTTATCTGTTGCATCGCCTTTACCCTTATCACCTGCGCTCCCGGCTTCAAGATGCGCCTGTCGCAGTTCGGCGTTCTGCATAGCATGTCCTATTTCGTGTAACATCCTAAATTCGCCCGCATCTATACCATAGGCCTGATCATTTTTGGCTTCGGGGTCAGAAAAACAGCTATCGAACATAGTGATCTTACTGATGTTCTTTTCACCACCAAACTCATGAAAGCAATTTGCAGTAGATTTCATATCCCCCACAATCGTATCCTTACTGCCCAGGCGTTTACCGGCACTACTCCATCTGGTAAATTCATATCCCTTCAATACCGGTATTTCCTTTTCTGATAATCTGCCCAATACATTAATAACATGTTGCATTTCGGCATCGGTCCAGTCTTTATCGCCCTTTAAAAATTTTATTCCGTATTTCTTTTCAATGGCCGGCACATCAATCTTTCTAAAAACCTGCTCAGGGTTGTTTTGCATTACATGCGTTAATTCATGCGCCAGCAATTTTTTTCCTTCGCCGGATGAGGTGTCATATTGTCCTTCGTTGAACACAATATGGTTGCCGATGGTGTATGCTTTTGCATTTACACTTTTAGCCGAATCGGCGGCTTCTTTATCGGTATGAATTTTTACATTGCTGAAATCGTAGCCCATGCGCGAAGCAAAGAATTGGTTTTCGGCATGCGGCATGGCATTACCTTTTCCACCCAATGTATTTACATAGCTGTTTACTGATGCACCGGAACCAGAACCAGCCCCGGCTTCTTTTTTCTGAATCTTTTTATCGTCTTCCTTTTTTTCTTCTGCACGCATGAGCTTTTTATCATCTTCTTCCTTCTTATCCGCTGCACGCTGTAGTTTTTTATCGTCTTCCTCCTTTTTCTCCGGCGCCCGCATTAGCTTTTTATCATCTTCTTCTTTTTTATCGGCAGCGCGTTGCAATTTTTTATCGTCTTCTTCTTTTTTCTCCGGCGCACGCATTAGCTTCTTATCATCATCTTCTTTTTTATCGGCTGCACGTTGCAATTTTTTATCGTCTTCTTCTTTTTTTTCCGGCGCACGCATTAGCTTCTTATCATCGTCTTCTTTTTTATCGGCTGCACGTTGCAATTTTTTGTCTTCTTCCTTTTTATCTTCCATACGCTGTACCTGCTTTTCTTCCTTTTCACAGGATCCACATTTACGTTGTACTGCCTGCGAGGGTGCATTCGAAACGGCGGGCTGAAAAAATGCATCCTGGGCGGCATCGCCAAAAAAGCTTTGTTCAGAATGGGTTTCTTTTTTGAAGAAGGCCCCTTCGCTTTTGGCAGGCTTGCTTCTGCGGCGGTAACGGCGTGTGAATGATGGTTTCATAAATTGTATTTAAACATTACTAACATTTTTGAAAAATCTTGAAGGATGAGGATTTGGCCATACTTCATCTGCGACTACATTAACGCCTACCGGAGGATCTGTTTGCCAGTTTTTACCGCTATAATCGGGTGTAGCTTTATAAACGAAGACTGCACCTTTTTGTATTTCCCCGTTTACATCATCTTCTATCGATCGCATACCGGCATTTGTTTGGTTGGCATTAAAAGTCATAGCTACAATATTCCTTGAGTCACCCGGGCCTCCAAACATGTTAGCTACCAAATGCCCTCTTCTATTATAAATTCCTCCATAACCAGGCGGATCATGCGTTGGATCTCCTCCACGCGGGCTGGTCTTTTGAACATTGGTTGATGTTCGTGTGCCTGAGCCTGCCGCTCCGCTAAATCCGGCATAAAAAGGTGGCGCATTTGAGGGTGCTTTTCTCCAGGTATTACTATGATCTTCGTAATTTAAAAACTTTCTATCGGTTCTATCCAGTGATTCGGCCCATAATCCAAAATGCCCATTTTGTATTTCCCTAATCGAAATTACTTTATACCCCATATCAGGCCCCCTGACAAATATTATATCATTAACTGCGATATCCGTTGCACCGCCAAAAGCTATACTAAAAGTATCTAACATGAAATTACTCATATCTTCAACCATACCTTTTAATTCGTCGATGCCATTGTTTAAAATTTCATCTCTTCGTTGTGTGTTATTTCTTTCTCTATCGGCTGCAGTTAATAATTCTCTCTTCTTTGCAAAAATTGCTCGCAATTTTTCATCTAAGGTTCTTCGGGCTTCATCCTGGTTAGTCCTTGCCAAATGTCCGCCCTGCCCCTGTTCATTTGGTTCAACATATACCCTTCTGAGTTGTGTAAGCTGTGCATGCAATTCAACATATTCATTACTGGCCATTAAAATTTCCAAATTACCCTCTGTTCGCACTTTTATTGTATGCCCTTCTCTTCCGAAACTCAGGGGTCTTTCGAATGTACCGGCCCCTGCCTGTGGCGAAGGCTGTTCGCCGGGTTGGGCTCTTCCCATCACCCTATCCAGCAACGCAAATCCCGTATCCACCGCCCGGTTCACCAGCCATGTCAATGCTTCGTCTACCATTTGCTGTGCGCGGCCGATCATTTCACCTACGCGCCGGCCGATACCGCTTAAGCCTACCTGGTTGGCGAGAAAACCGATTATTATGGGTACTGCTCTTGCCAGTGTGCGCTCGAGGTAATTGGCCGCTGTAGTGATATTACCGCTGGCGATATCTACCACACCTTCTACAAAGCTGTTCACTATTTCAAGCATTTCGCGCAGGTACCTGATGAACGACTGTATGGCGCTGTACAAGGCAATGGCGCTGTTTACCACGGCCATAATACCTGTTGGGTCGAGCATACTGAGCAAGCGGGTAACCATCCGGTTTACGATCTGTTCCATGATCCAGTTCTTCACTGCATCCAAAATGGTATTCCACAAATTGCTGAGCTGTTCCTGTATCTTATCCCAAATGGCCGCCATACCACGCTCCTGCACATCACGTATAAAAGTCCAGATACCTTCGAGCGTGTTGATCATGCTTCGAATACGTGCCACCCGTTGCGGCCCGATGCGTGGATGCGCTGCCAGCTTTTCCCATATTTTTTCCATGCTGATGCCCAGCACCTGCAATACCCAACTGATGATACCACGTAGTGATGTATCGGTAAACTCAGGCACACCTGCATCGCGCAATTCGCTGGTGAGCCAGCCCACTAACCCGGTTAATAAGTGTTGCAGAATATTATCAAAGAACTGTATAAAACCCTGCTTGATGGCGCGCAGCAGGTTCTTTAAAAATCCAACGGGATCGCGTTTGATCATTTCAAAAGCCTGCATGGCTTTTGTGATGATGTTGTTGATGAGATCGAAGGGGAAGTTCATCACGATCAAAATCGCTTCGATCACGATCTTTACGATCTCGATCACAAATGCAATCAGCCGCCCTATCGGTTCGCCAAACCGTTCAATGATGCGCTGGAAGGCCGCGATCGGATTGGCGAGATCACTTAAACTGAACGAATTCCACAGATCGATAAACAACTGCACAATGTAAGCGGGCGTCATATTCAATCGCGCCACAGCTGCGTTCACTTTGGCAACCGTTCGATCAATAGCGCCGCTTTCTTTTAACTGGTTGAACTGTTCGCGGCCGCCTTCCATCAAACTCATGAACCCTTTAATAAGGTTCTCAACATTGCGTGGCACCACTTCATCGGTAAACGGATCTTTTCCTATTATTACCGTTACCAGTTCATACCCACGTTGTTCTTTGGCCCAGTTGCTGAGGCGCTGCATCAGCACTTCCTTAATGAACTTCAATATTTCGGCGCCTACTCTTATTACAAAATCCAGCACCCGGCCAATGGGTCCGGCAAACTGATTGTATATCTGGTTAAAGGTGCCAACCGGGTCCATCAAACTATCTATGGTTACTATGTTCCAGATGTTGTGGAACGCCTGGAGCATTTCATCATAGGTGCGGCTGAACAAACTGATGCCTTCATCAATAAAGTCAACCGCCTTTTGGAAGGTGCCCGTTTGCTGCATTTGCGTGCGCTGCTTTATACCTTCTTCTCCACCTAACTCAAGCAATGCATTTAAGATATTGGTGCCATTGGTGGGCACTTCTTCTTCGGTTACAGGGTCCTTGCCCAAAATAACCCGCAGCAACGGATAGGCCGTGGTGTGCTCTTTTATAAAGTCAACTATCTTACTGAGCAACCATTGCTTGATCATTTCAAGCAATTCTTTGGCCGCATCAATAGCAAAATCAATAACCCGGTCAATAAAGCCCAGTACAATATTGGCTGCATTGCGCAATACCTGCATGGGCGATCCGAGGTCGGTTACTCCAAGGTGATTCCAGAATGTTTCTATTTCACTGAACAGTCCGTTTACCAGACTTTCAATAGTAGCAATCTGTTCATCGATCCATGCGGCAGCGGCATCAAGCTGGTGTTGCTCATCGAGCTTCTGATGCAACAACCGTCCGCCGGGCATGATGTCGAACGCGGCTTCAATAAAGTTGCGTCCGTTGCGTTCAATGCCATCGCCGGTGATCGGGTCGCGACCAAGCACCACGCGCAATGCCCTGTAGCCGGGTATGTGCAATGCCACTTCCTGTGCTTTGCGAAGGGCACATGCTTTGGCAACATCGATATCAAGACTGATACAATCGGTCACGGAACCTATGTACGACAAGGCATCATCGATCACCGAACGTTGCACCTGCTCTTCACTTCGCGCAATTACCGGAGGCCCGCGGCTTTGCGCGGCCTGTATGGTTTCTGTTGCCGGGTTAATGGTTTCGCTCAAAGAACTTCCGGCATCATCGGTAATTGCAGGATCATCATATTTCGGTTGAATGTAACTTTCACTGGCATCGCCTGCTTCTTCTTTACAATAAATGCCTGTGTCGTGTTGTTTTTGTAAAACAGATGGCTGAACCGAAGTTTGCTGATCGTCTTCTTCCCCATGCTCTTCGTTTTTCGCCTGTACTGAATTATTATTTATGTTGTCTGAAGTTTGATGACCGGTCTGTATCTGACCCTGGCCATCTACACTCCATGCACTGAGTTCTGATTTGGGTTGAATGGATTCACCGCCATTATCCGGTACGTCTTCATGCTCACCGTCTTCTTTCCTGTTTACATTGAACAATTCCTTACGCAGTTCACTCAACGTTTTGGGCCGTTCATTAACAGGTCCTTCCCCACTGCCCAGTGTACCTTCCATGGTCGCCAGCGGATTAAAGAAGGCCGTCCAGTTGCTGATAGGATGTTCGCGACTCTGCACCTGTCCGCCGAGATTGTCTTCCCCGGATGTATTACCATTCACAGTGCGTACGGTATCGCCCGACACACTTTCAACAATGGCAAAATGCGAATAGGCGCTTCTCCACGCAATGTCGCCGGGTTTTGGAATATAACCCGGTGGGTTAAGTGCTTCCCGTTTTAATACGTTTTGTCCCAGTTTCCATTTGGGCATGGGCACGCCGCTCTTATTGAGTGCCCAGAATACGAAAATACCGCACCAGCTGGGCATGGCATCGCGGTTGCCCGTCATGGTGCGATCGGTATTGGCCGGATCAACTACTTCAGCGCCTGTGGCCGTGCGCTTTTTCTTAATATCCATTTCACTTACGGTGCCGGGCACAGCGGTACCGCCACTGCCGCTCACGATCTTATCTTCGCCAAAGGTGCTTTTAAATATTTCCAGTAATTGTTCCCATCCGGTTCTGTAACCATCGGGCCCTTCTTTACCGGCATTTATTTTTCCTTCCTGGCTTTTGGCATGTTGAATGGCATTGTCTAACTGAGCAACCGGTGCGCCAAAGCTGCGCTGAATAACCGGTTTGCGGGCAACGGAAGTATTTGCATTGGACGCAGCATTCGATTTGCTGGCGCCCTGCTGAATTGTATGCGTTAATTCATGGGCAAGCAACAAACCACCGCCGGAAGTATGCGGCGCATACTTGCCGTGGTTAAAATAAATATCATTGCCATGCGTGAAAGCCTGTGCATGAATTTGCGTGCTCAGACTTTGGGCATAACTGCCTGTATGTATACGTACGCCGCTGAAGTCGGCATTAAAGCGGCTCTCCATATATTGACGGGTGTTATCGGGCAATGCGCTGCCACCACCTTTCGATGAGGAAAGCGATTGCTCAAACTGCATGGAGCCGGCGGGCGGGCCCCGGCCGCTTCTTTGCAGAACGTCTGAAGGATATAATGAAAGATGTGTTGTGTTGCTATCGCTACCCGAATCGTAATCACCGAAACCGCTTCGATTAATTACAGCAAATGATTTTGCCTGCAGAGATTGCTGTTTACATTGCACCATGCGACTTACCACAGGTGCGTTGAAAGCTGGTCCTTCTTTTCGTTGAACCGAATCATCTGCATTGTTATCAGCCGGTGCACTTACCGGGTCGGGCATACGCATAACCTGATCGGCTACCGTATCCGCCTCTTTTTCCTGCGGGTCATCAGGACTGCTCACCGTTAATTTAAGCTGTACGGCTGCATTGAAAAATGAAGGTTGTTGTGTTGGACCAAAAAAAGAATCTTCTCCACCTGCCTTTCGGAAGAAGGTAGTACCGGCTGTTTGTTGTTGCCGGTTTACACGGGTAGTATTTGATTTTTCGGCGGTGGTGAACATACCCCTCACCCTCGGTCCCTCTCCTTTAGGGAGAGGGAGGTCAGGCTTTTATTTAATTATGATCTTTTGTACTAACTCATTTAGCAACAGAAGACTTTCTCAACAATAAATTACAATTTTTCTGCTGCTTCTATTATTTTTCTTATCACAAAATCAATGTTATTAATAATATCTTCGTTTCTGATCCGGATAACCGTAATCTCCAATTTATTTAATTCCATGGTTCTTGCGGTATCAGCGTCCTGCTGTTCTATACTATCATGAATACTTCCATCCAATTCAATTATAAGTTTCTTTTCATGACAATAAAAATCAGCTATATAATTATCAACAGGATGTTGCCTTCTAAATTTCATGCCCATTACCTGTCTTCCTCTTACCTTATGCCATAATACTTCTTCTGCCTCCGTACCCCTGGCCCTCAATCCTTTAGCAAACTCAAATAAATAAGGGTGCGCATTTTTATGAAGGTTGTCTCTGTAATTCATAGGCATCTAATTTCTTTATCACTCGCGCCAACCCCTCTCCTCAAGGAGAGGGGCAGGGGTGAGGTTACCACTCCGTCTTCAACATATGCTCCATCCACGGCAATTTCAGCATACTGATGTTCCAGGGCAAATGTTGTAACAGCACATCCCAGGCTTTGGGTTCTACCTGCAATAACCAGCTGTTGTTTACAAACTGTAATTTTCCCTGGCGTTGCAGGAACGATTGCCGAAGCCCTTCGGGTGATGTATCTTTTAAAATGTTCCAATATTCAATGGCCGATTCAAGCAGGTCGTTCAGCTCGTGCTTTTCTTCTTTTGTTAATCGGATACTGGTATCAACCGGCAGATCGGGCGCCATACCACAGAGAATTTTTGCAAGCCCTGTTTCAAATTCCGCTACCCCTTCCCTGCCCGAAGCAAGGTATTGAACCAAACAAACAGCCCGGTTAATATCGATAATGGTTGTATCATTACATATTTCCAGCTTTTTGAACAGCGATGGCAGAAAGGGCGCCACAATAACCAGTCCGGCATTCTCTATATACAGGCCATGCTGTAAATTCATTTCCTCGCCTTTATTATGTATGGGTATATTCTTATCAGGTTCCTTTGTTTTCGGTGCAATAGGTTCGATGCGGATCTTTTGCGTTTCCAATGCTTTTACAATACCCGCACTGAAATTACCGCTATTGGGATGAACATGGGTTAGATGACCCGTTGCCGATAACTGCTGTACAAAATGGGCATACACATGCCCGGCAAACTGGTACGACTCCACTTCATAAATAAAGGCCATAACGCTTTGCCTGAACAGGGTGAGCACCGCTTTTCTTTCTTCGGTGTTTTGTACCAGTTGTTTTATATCATTGATGAGATTAGTAATATCTTTTTCAATACCGGGGTTTATCTGCACCATGAGTTTAATAAATAACTCATCGGGCATCTGGTACAATAAGCGTTGCTGCACTTTCCGGTGTTTTAATATTTGGAGCAGGCGGCTTTTTGCATTGTCTGAAAAACCGGTGATCAGCAAACTCTCCAGCTCTTCCTGCCACACCTGATTGGTTGTAACCGGACTCCACCAGGGCAAATTACCATATTGCAAAAAATAAATAAATGCATCTACAAATAACTGCGGATAGGATTTCGGCTGTTGGGTAATATCCGAGGCCGTTCTGCTGATCTCCTCTTCAACCCGTTTTTGTAATTGCTGTACGATCAGTTCGGCAGCGGCCGACAGCCAGTTACCTCTTTCATCTATCTGTACTTCAATATGCAGCTTATCGATTTTGTACACCAGCGCACCGGTTTGCACTGTTTGCAGCTGTTCATCTATTCGCGGTATCAGTTCCCGGTTACACCATTCGGTAATACGTTGCTGCAGGTCAAAGCCATCTGTATCGCCATGGTACTCACAGTCGATTACCTGTTTAAGAATGATATGTTTGCCCGGGAAAGCCATTATAACATCGTATCGAGTATTTTAATAATTATTCTTATTGCATCGAGATAATTTGGCTTTGCAGCCGCTTCGCCATTATTGTTTATGCGTGTATCTTCTTTGCGCAAATCTTCATCTATTTGTTTAACCACTTCAAGCTCTTTGGCGGCAAATGGCTTTTGTTTATGTACAGCGGCCCACTGTGAAGTATTATCCTGTATCAGTTTAAATACTTCATCCATGCGCACTTTGGCCTTATCAAAATCTTCTTTTTGTATGCACATGATGTACATGGCCAGCTGCATCAGTATCCGGTACAGGCACAAAGCGAGCAAACGCATATTCTCATTGTTGGCTATTATGAGCTCATTCAGCTGCTTCAGCCATTGTATCAGCATCTGGTCAATGGTTTGCCCGCCTGTTGGTGTGGCAAAAAATTCTATTTGCTTTTCGACAGGCATGCCGGCCACATTATTGGCCACCAGTTGCCGGAAGTATGCTTCTACCTGTGGATAGAACTGGAACATACCTGTAAACAGCTGGAATCGATCGGGATCATTATCGCGCAGTTTTTCAAACAATGCAATGATATCGTTCAGTGGGGCGCATGATTTTTCGGGAGCAGGATTTACTGTTACACTTACGGCATCGCTGGCGCTATCGCCGCGGTCGTCGGTTACTTTTAATTCAAACTCATAAGTTCCCTGCACCAGTCCGCTTACCTGTGTTATTTTGGCAGATGGCGTTCCGATCACAGGCGTATTGGGTCCGCTTACAAAACTCCATGAAAATGCGGTGATCGTTCCATCGGGATCATTTGATGCACTTCCGTTTAACGTGGCCGTATTTACGGGAAGTGTTATTACCTGATCCAAACCGGCATTGGCAACAGGCGGCTGGTTATCGGGCAATACCACTGTTATTACAACACTGTCCGATGCACTGGAGCCTTCGTTATCGGTAACTGTTAATTTAAACTCATACACCCCTGCTATTAAATTGGTAACCGGTGTTTGTACCGAATTGGGCGCTACGATCGTTGACGTATTGGGACCACTTGAAACTGCCCATTTGTATTGTGCAATAGTACCATCAGGATCGGATGAAGCGCTGCCATCGAGTATCAATGGATTATTGGGCGAAAGCGTGATGGTTTTATCGGGCCCTGCATTGGCCACCGGTGGCTGATTTACATGCGGAGCGGGGTTTACAATAACGATCATGGAGTCTCTGGCCGTGCTGCCCTTGTTATCGGTTACGGTTAACTCAAATTCATAGGTTCCTTCAACAAGATTAGTCACACCGGTTTGCGCGCTGTTGGGTGTTGCGATCTGCGGATTGCCGGGTCCGCTTAAACGGGTCCATTGAAATTGTGTAATGGTACCATCGGGATCGGTTGAACCGCTTCCGTTTAAAGTTACATTGTTCACCGGCAGCGTTATTGTTTGATCGGCACCGGCGTTGGCAATGGGTCCCTGGTTGGGCGGCACCGTTGGTTCTTTTAATTCGGGCACCACATATTGTATGGGCGGACAATCGGAACAACATCTGTAGGGAAGATAAAAATCAGCGATCACCGTACCGGCAGCAATATCATCAATGGCATCTTCGGTATCATTGGTATTATTATCGCCCATCACAATCTGCACCGGTTGTTCTGAGGTTACTATTACTTCTTTATCATCAAAGCCATTAAAACGAACTACCAGCGTAGCCGGTAATTCTATTACCAGTATTTTAAAATTGCCCGATACATCTGTAGTGGCTGCACGGGTAGTACCTTTTACCTGTATACCGGCGCCGGGCAACGCAGCACCCGATTCATCGAGCACTTTTCCGGTAAGAATAAATTTTCCGGTTGCTGTACCGGTTGTGATCACATTGGGCTTACTGTGGTAAACGACAATAAACGTACCACCCATTGGTACACCCGCTTTGTGCTGTATGCCGGGATGTTGTTTGGTGAAATAACCGAACTGGCGCAACAGCGTAAGGTATACCACGCGTTTCAGATATTCGGCCTTTAAGGCTTTGAACGCACTGCATTTGCAGTTGTATATCAGTACATCGAGGTGGTCGAATAAATCTTCGAGCTGAAATATGGTCAGCAATACATTACCCGCAGCACTTTGCGCCAATGCGCTTCGCGATAAAACAAGACCGGTTGAATCATTGGTTGCTTTTCCGGTTGTGTCGCTGGTATCGTTATTAAATATGTTATACGCAAATTTGATGGTGGCGGCTTTTTCGGCCAGGTATTTTTGCAGACTGCAATATTCTTCCACATCAAAGCCGCTTAAATCAGATGTAAAGGAGTTGGCTAAGCGAATGATATAAATAGGGATCTCGAAATAAGATACGAGGTATCCGAGAAAAACAGCCATAGCTGGTGTAAGCTTATCGGGGATACCATCGCCATCGCTATCTGTTCCTACGAGGTTTTGCAGGTTTAATACTTCGGCAATTATCTGAATGGTCACATTGCCGTCGTCGCCCACTTTGCTGTACACTTTTTCAATATAATAACCAAAGGTGCCGGGCTTTACAATATAACCTGCACTGCACTGATTAAACAATCCCACCTGCGACACACTCTCCACCGGAGCAGGTGCACCGGGCGGTGGTGTAAACGATCCAAACTTCAGTTCATAATAATACTTCAGCTCTTTACACAGGTTACACAATATTTCATTCCTCATTGTATCGTAAATGGCCTCCAGATCCTGAAAATGGCATAGCATACCCATCAGGTCCAAATCGCCAATGGCGCCGGTAAGGTTAAATGAAGAAGCCTTCGACGTACTGATGCCCTGAAGCAAATTTGAGCTATCGGTGTTCAATGCAATTACATCTATGGGCAGGCGGCTCTGACTGATCTGGTATTTTATATTCTGCAACACTTTGGTATACGACTTGCCAATGAGGCCTTCGATACGTAAAAAGTTATATGGCTCCAGGTCGTAACGCAACGGGTTCAATACAAAATCATCTGAGGCATTGTATTGATTGGCGTTGTAACTCAAATTACGGTTCGATATTCCCTGTACCGTTTTTTGATAGTTCCAGCTTTTGTATAAGGGTGATGGTCCTGTTGCTACCTGATAATAATAAGGAATGGCTTTGTGCGACAAGGCCACATCGCCCAATGTACTGGGCGTAATGCGTATATAGGGATCCAGCTTCGATGCACCGGTACCACTGCTAACAGCAGGAATAATAAACTTGTCTTTCAGCAACACCAGTCTTTTAAAAAGCATTTTCAACTGTGCCAGCAGATCTTTTTTGTCGAATAAAGGCGAATAAATAAAATAGTGTCTGTAGGCAGAAGTTGTGCCGGCAGCCAACGGAATGGCTTCGCCCAATAATACATGCCGCGGAAACAAACTGCTATCCGGACAACAGGTGCTTAAAATATTTGTTCCGGCTTTGCGAAATTCATCATAGGCCAGCAGAAAGTCGGAGAAGTGATCGTATATGTATTGAATATGCTGCAACTGACTGGTGGTAATGGTTCCGTTGTTCACAAAAGCAAAACTGTTTGCCAGTCCTGCAAATGGGTTAGATGGGAACTCATCCTGCACAAATATGCCGATGCGCGTCCAGGCCTGTGCCAGCGCATTTTCGGTTGCCGTTAAAAAAGAAGCTGATAGAACGGCTTTATAGGCGTCGAATATATTCGCACTGCTAACCGGGTTGGTATTGGGCACGTCGAACCGGCGCATTTTTATTTCGGGCAAACCGGTAAACGTATCAACGATCAGCGAGCCTCCTGTAGCGCCAATAAGCGATACCGCATCGGCTTTTGTTACCAGCAGGGGCCTGAAGGTAACAGTGACGTGTATACCTTTATCATCGCAGGAGTTGGGATCGCAGTTCTTGTTTTTTTCTTCGAGCAATTCAACGAACAACAATACTACTTTGTCGGTTAAAAAACTTTCCGACAGGTTGGTTGCATCGGGATCAACAGCAGCCTGCTTCAGCTCCCACAGGTTGAACTTTTGCGTTTTGGTGGCAACATTTACAAACCGGTCGTAATACCATTCCTTTACAGCATCAAACGTGTTGAATTCGGTATAGGTTATAGCAGGCACTGTTATCAGGTACCCCTCAGATGTTACCGCCGTGCCTTTTGAAATGGTAATGGCGTTTTTGGCTGAATTGATACTTATTTCAAGACCGCAAACAATGCCGATACCTATTAGATTGGTGCGTGTTAGCCGGCCCTGTTCATCGAGGTAGCCAAATAATTCGTTCAGGTCAGATGAGGTGAGCAACTGGTCTGGTACAAACTCGGGGAAAACAGTATTGACCGGTAGCATATAAACGATTTTTATTTTTTTAAATGATGGTTTGGTTCAGGTATACCCTATTCTCATCGTCGCCATCTGCACAATCGTGCAAACTCGCAGCAGGATATACATTCTTTAATATTTTAAATATATCAAGCAGGTCTTTTAACAGTTTGCTCAGCTGCACCGTATCAGGTTCCTCTTTACTTAGTTCGCTTAACCAGGCGCAGTACTTTGTTTCAAACTCCAGTAATTGTTTGGTTGAAACCCAGCACACTTTTACCGCCAGATGCGCCGGTATTTCTTTACGAATGGTTTGTTCGGCAAAACGTCGAAAGGCAATACCGCTGTTGGCCAGTCCGGTTTCGCCATTCAATACAATGGTTAACCTGAATGAATAGGGATCTTCTTCACCGCACAGATCACAATCGAGCCCGATACAAATATTCAGCAGCGGATCACCATCAGGAATCAGCGTACCGGGTTTGTTGCGAGGCCGCAGTAACAGGTGTTCTACAATAAATATTTTTTCTGAATCGGGCATGCCCAGCAACCGGCGAATGCGCATGGCAATACCGGCTATATTGGTGCTATCGCATACATGAGCCGGATCTTTATAATTAAACGACCGCGCTTTGTTATAACTCATAAAGGGATAATCTTTCAAAAAAGCGATCTTGTCTTTTATGAGCTGATCATCAGCCACGGCTTTATTTTCCGTATACGAATACAGCATCAACGCATATTCGGTGAACTGTTCGGCAAAGCGGGCCAGCAAATGATCCAGAAAACGATTGCGGCGATCGAGAAAAACGGTTTCTGTTTCTTCGAGCTGCTGCAGGTCGTTTACAGTTAAACCGCTTACAATATCATTCAATCCGCTTATTTCGCTGTTGGTGAACAGGTGGGTAAAGTAAGTATGAGCTACGGTGTCATCTACCGCAAAAAGATCTTTTACATGCGCCAGTTGTTCGAGGTAGTTCACCAGCAGTTGTTCGTAAAATAACAGGTAGGCTTTCAATTGTTTCGCCTGCGCTTTTCTTTTTTCTGTAGCCGTGGTGGGCAAACCGTCAAACCCTACGCCATATGTAAGCGGCAGTGAATATTGCAGGGGATAATACTCTTTTAAATCGTACCAGGTTCCCTGCGGCACAGGCAGGTCTTTGTCGGTTGCGGAAAACTTTGGTTGCGCATTGTTACCGATAATCACCTGCATGGTATCTGCCAGCTCGAGCTTATCGGGTAAAAAAGGCAACCCGTTCTTAAACACTAAAAACTTTGAAGCTTCAACGTATAACCGTGGCTGGTGGTTGTAGGTTACATCCATGCTCCAGGGCTGGCTTTCGACCAGAAAACCTTCATCGTTATACCGGGTGAGCGCAAAATTCTTTACGGCTATTACACCGGGTATATCCATGAGCAGGTTGATGATATCCGACGTATATAACGTCTTTTTCAGATTGGTAGCTTCGAGCTGTTCATCTTCCACAAAACCGTTATCGAGCTGCGGGCCTTCAAATATTTCATCAACGGTTTTTCCTTTTGCCAGTAACTGGGTGAGTGAATAGAATTTTATATCGGGACTGAAATACTGATCAATCAGGTAAAAGGCTTCGGCCAGCACGGCTTCTATATCTACATCGGGCGCTACTTCCATATCGGCGCAAACACCAATATCTTCGGTTTCTATGGCTTTTACAGTGCAATAATCTTCGCTCAGGTTCCGGTGGCTGTGCAATACCTGTTTGGTAGTGGCAATGATGGCGTTGGCCCTTCTGATCTTTTCGATGTATTTACTAATTATGCCTCCGGCAGAAGCATCACTTAAAGCATTCTTCAAATCGGTAATGGCCATTGCCTTGCGATCGCTGTCGCTGTTGAACCAAACCGTAAGTGGTACATCGGTAAACTTTACTTCAGCCGGTAACAAAGGTGAAACCAGATCAGGGGCAGGAACATAATGTACGGTGAATGTAGCATACACCGGTTTGCGCAACCGCGATCCCAGTTCATTGGCGGGAATATCAACATTATCGTTTTTGGTACCCGATACAAAATGAACGTCAACACTGGTAACGGTACTGCCGGGATGCACCAGTTGTTGAAACTTTTGCCAGGTAACCATATCATTTTCAAAATGCCGGCTGATGATCTGTTCTGAATCGATCATTTGCCAGGAAGGCAACCGCATTTCAATGGCGGCGGTTGTTAAACTGCCTGATACGGTAAAGCTGAAATTGTATTTTATTTTGCCGCTGTTCAGGTTGCCAATGCCTTCTTCATCTTCAAATTCAAGCTGCACATCGTACAACCCTTTAATAGTTATTTTGTGTTCGGTAGGATCGTACTGTAAAGCACTTTTTTTACAATTGGCATACAGGTACAAATCGTCGCAGGCGCATTTTTTACAGGCCAGCCAGGCATTCTTTACGCCGTTTATATCAATGAGCAGTTTGCGAAAATCGTTAACGGTCCAAGGATTGGTTGTTAAAATTTCACGGGCGGTGTAAAAAGCCTGCCGTTTGGGATCGGGTGTTTCTGTTACCGGCACAGCCAGCAGATCTTTTATATCCAATGAAGTTCGATACCCCAGATCGGTAATGGCATAACATAATAATTCAAGCTGTGTAATACCGGGGTCGTGAATATTATAGTCTGTCCACCAGCGACTTCCCAGTTGCTGAATGGCGTTTAATCCTTCCTGTCGCAACAGTTCGTAACCGGAGCTGCCGGTTAAATCGGGATGTTTTTGTATGGTGATGCTTTGTTGCATGGTGAATGGTCAATGGTCAATGGTCAATGGTGAATAGCTGTTGTTTTTCCATCATGTTTATTATATTCTCAATCGCTTATAGTTTGGGCTTTTGCGCCACTGCATTCTGTTGTTTCTTCCAGATCGTTTATGGTTATTTCATTAATTACATGTTTCGAGGCCTGGGCCGATACGAGTATGCTGCGGGCGGTTGATGCGGTAATTTCATCCAGATCGCCGCTTTCGGGTGTTGTGTCATCGATGCGATGGAACATTTGCACATTGGTAATAAAATCCACATAAGGTCTTTCTTCAATAAAATCAATGAGCACCGACTTATATATTTTACCGCCAAACGAAATATCAGCATCTGAGGCAAAAGCCCAGGGTGTTAAAAACTGCGTGATCTCCTGTTGCAGCTTCTCCCTGTAAAATGTAAAGTCATCAAATCCCTGTAGTAACTTCAGATCAAACTGCAGGCGCACTTCTTCGAACTGCGGATTGCGTACGCCAAGGTTAACATGACACGAAATCTTCTTTTTTAAAAATGCTTCTATTTCCAGTAAAGTATTTTGATTGGTATAGGGTTTCAGCGGATTGGTATCATTGCGGTTTTGCAAATTGGGAATTGTAATTACCGTTACATAACCCGGCGCAACTTCATTGTAATCCATTTTATCTTTTTCTGCAGCAGGCACCAGTTTGGTATGGTTAAGACATTTTGCTTTATATATCTGCGGAAAATTCTCCAACACCAGATGCTCATAATCCCAAATGGTAATTGCGCGGTTCTTGTGCCGGAGCCTTTCGCTTACCCGTATATAGAATTTATCATCTTTTTCCTTAGGCCGGCCACCGAAGGATGCATAGGGCTGAACAACTTTTTTAACAGCCGCATCGGGCAATTTCAATTTTGAAATGGAAGATGCCGGTAAGTCCTTTTCAAGAAAATCATCGGCATTGTTATTGGGCCAAAAAGTTACGAGAGCAGCCTGCGCATCGACCGACAGCAATTTGCAAATGGCTTCGGCTTTTTCTGTTACAGCGGCCCGTAACCATAAATATCCTGCAGGTAATGTGGTGTTGCCGGTAGTGGCATCGGCAGGAATTATGAATGAAATAATGCCCGATTGCACCAGTTGCCGCGTAGCATCGCTGATGGTGTTTTTATCAAAGTCGGTCCATTTGTTGGCGGCGAGGTAACTCCACTGAATATGATTATCGGGTTTTATTACCAGCGGATCGGCGGTGCCTTCCATTACCTGGAACAAAATATTTACCGCCTGCTGGCCATGCAGGTTACTGATGCCGATATAAAATTCACCAATATGATCAACGGTATTCGTTCCATCGTAATGGTTGAATTGCGGTAGCAGGAACACATCGTTTTTGGTGATAAAAGTGTGTTGCTCGGCATCGCCAAAAGGATAAACGTGAAAGAATTGTATTTCCCGGTTGTTGAATTGATTTTCATTGGTGCTGTTCACTGCCTGAATGCCATTGGCGCTATAACTTATATACAGCGATTTCACCAAAGGCGTATAAGGCGCAGTGGGTTTGCTTCCACTTGCAGGTGTTTTTGACTGAGCGATCAGATAAGCGGTTAGCGCTTCCTGGTATTCTTTATGTCCGAAAGTTCCGTCCAGTACAAACCGCATAAAACCTGCGTTAGAAGATGCGTTGTACAAACCATAGGCATCAACATACTTTACGATGCTGTTGCCCAATACCGGTTGCGGTGGCGTAAAAACAACCGCCTCCGGGTTATTTGAATTGAAAATATTTGTTTGCGCCGGTATGCTGCTGTCGTCGGTATTTTTTTTCCATACGCCACCAGCCAGAAAGTTGAGTTTTGTATAAGGATAATAATCACCGGTAGTGTCGAAATCAATATCGCCGGGATTAAAATCCGAAATACCGGCCCACTCGAAGTTTAATTTTATAGATGCGTTCTTTTTACTGAATATCTCTTTATTTCCTATTACAAATGTGTTATCGCGCTTAGGGAGCGGACCAAATGGCTGAAAAGGTTTGGAGGCATCGAGCGGACCAAAATCGTTCGACAACATCAACTGTTTTATACCGGTCTGGCTCCAGGCATTCATATTGCCCACTTCAACTTTCACCTCAACTTTGCTGATCTTTATATCTTTTAGCTCGTTATACTTATATTCCTCATCATCGGTATTCTTTAAAATCATTTTCAGCATCGGAACAGTTACGCCAAATGTTCCGCCATGTACGGCAGCAGCATAATTGGTAATAGCCGGTGCATCACCGTGTAATGTAATGGTAAATTCAGCACAGGCAGTAGTATCGGTCATGGTGCCGGCTGCTATTGACGATACCGTTTCAGCAACCAGCCATTCTTTTTCGGTAGTTAGGTAATAATAAAATTTCTTATTGTAGAGCTTTGCATTATCGCTTCCGGCAGCGAGGCGAATAATTATTTTCCGTTCTCCTTCGGTGCAATACAGGTAATGCGATGCAATGGCAAAACCAATGTTCGCATTGGGCATAGCAATATCGGTGAGCTGCCCTTCGGCATATTGCTTATTTACAAAAGGATGCCATTCTTTATTGGGCGAAGTCAACGCAGCACCCAGTCCGTCGTCGCTGTTTGTTACGGGTGATGCAAATAAACGATTCACGTTATTTACAGTGCCATGATTATCTTTCCCGTCTTTATCGGCCTTGTATACCGATTTCAGCGAAGCCACTTTCGCTTTGTTAAAAGTGGTTTCTTTATCAAGCGCATACAGCACTTCTTTTCCTGCACTGTCTTTACCTGCTTTTAATAAAGCGCCTTGTTCCAGCGCATGATCATCCGTCATTTTTGCCAGCTCAACCAGCACATGCGCTTTGTTGGGCGCTGCTGCTTTGGGAAGCAATTGCAACACCTCTTTATAATAAAAGTCAAGGTGCCGTTGTGTGATGGTGTTGATATCGGCCTGCGCCAGTTTGAACAGTTTTAAAAAAGCAAGAAACAGCGCGTAATGCGGTGCATGGGAGTTCCAGTTACCGAGCGTAGTCAACAGACTGGCGGTAGATTCATTAATAATCCGGGTATAATTCTGTGTATACTGATCAAATATCGAAGAAAACAAATTGTGGTTGGCTGCATGATTAATGCGATGGTATTCATCCCACAGGTCGCTGCCGAATATACTGGCATCGGTTGCAATACCTGTAACATAGGCATTCCAGCTGGCAGCCCCGTTTCGCCACCAGCTGTCAGACAAGCCGCTGCCATTGATAATGGTTTCGGCTGGTTGTACAGGCATATTGAGCACCTTCCAGTTGGTGAAGTCGCCGGGTTGGAGCAATAATTTTACCGTAGCGGCTTTATGATAAGCGATCAGTCGTTGTAAGGCCGGCGCCAGTTTTGTTTCGATGCAATTTTTGATCGTGTTCTTTAGTGTAATGGTATTTTCCTGCTCAACATCCTTTTCGGGCAATTTGAGATAATAATTATCAAGCGCTTTTGATAAGCCCAACAGCACACTGAACAATTCGTGCAGTTTCTTTTTTACAGAATTTATATCCGCAGCATTGGCATCATCTTTTATAAAATCGAACCGTTCTTTGATCTGCCTGCGGTAACTATCGATGTCCTGGATGGCAATAGTACCCAGCAAAGCTGAGATGTCGCTGGTGAAAAAAGGTTCCCAGGTACCATCAGCCGAATTACCGGCATCGTAATGGGTAAGGTATGATGCAAAGGCGGCAGCAAACACAATCCAGTCGGCATATTCTTTTTCATTCACCTGCACATAGCCTGCCTGCAAACCGGGTAATAATCTTTCGGCCTGGCTTGTTCCGTTGTGCTGCAAAGGGTTTTTATTGTCGCTGCAGTTACTCATTGTTATAATGATACACTGTCGTTAGTAGTTAAAAAATTCAGTTCGGTAGCTTCGTTTTTATAATAAGGGAAAACAAAGTTGAACCGGTTGTTGGTGGCCCGTATGATGTATTCAACTTCTATCAGCACTTCACCTTCGAGCTCATTGGTGGTATTGAGCGCGATCTTTTTGGGTTCAATACGTGGTTCGAAGTACAGAATGGCCGTTTTGATTTTATCTATGAGAATTGTTTTGGTGGTGGTGTTGAGCGATTCAAACAACATCTCATCCATATTGCAACCGAATTTGGGCTGCATGATCCTTTCGCCGATGGCAGTGGTGAGCAGTATCTGCAAACTTTTTTCGATATCTTCCTGCTTCTCTGTCATTTCCACCTCTTTCAATTGCGTATTGAAGGTGGGCGGGAAGCTCCAGCCTCTGCCTAAAAACTCGTCGTTGATAAATTCTTTTGCCATGTGCCAATATTGAATAATGAATACTGAATATCGAATGTTGAATTTCGAATGTCGAAATATGAATTCCAAATGCTTTGTCCCTACCCACATTTTGTCCCTGACGGGACGGAATACACACTCCCGTTTTGATGCTACCTACATTTCGTGCCTGACAGGACGGAATACACATTCCCGATTCGATGCTACCTACATATTGTGCCCGCCGGCACGGAATACCGTTCACATTCCGATGCTACCGACCTATTGTCCCTAACGGGACGTATACACCCCTTCGTTCCTGTGCCTTGATCCTTGTACCTTGTGCCTTATTCCCTGTGTCTTAATTTATAATTACCGTTGGGCAACCGACTACTATGCTTCCCCCGTGTGCGGTGCTGTCGCCCATGCGGGCGGCGGGCATACCGCCGATGAATACGGTGGCCGAGCCTGCTATGATCACATCGGGCGGACCGGTACAGGTTAACATATCGCCCACACGCGCTGCCGGCATACCACCAATGAGCACCGTAGCACAACCCGGTGGTAAAACGGGGCCGCCTACGTGCGGAACAGTTCCGGTTACCAGCGGACAAACATGCATATCGCCTACTCGTGCTGCTGCGGGCATATTCCTAATCCCTAAAGGGAGTTTTAATTATTAATAATTGTTAATATCTCGCGCAAGAGCATAAATTTGTTTGTGGTTTATGGTTTATGGTTTGTAGTTGCTGCCGCGCTTTTGAATATCATTATTAAAAACCGGCACCTTACAATTGTAATAGGATCACAATCGCATGGTATGATTCACCGAAAGAACCACAAACTACAAACCTCAAACTATAAACTGCCTTAAACCATTGCCTACTGCCTAATTTATCATCACCGTTGCGCCTTTTAATGCCGTGCTGCCGCCTGATGAAAACTCGGCTCCGGCACTGCCTTCTACTTTGGCTTGAGCGCTTCCCTTGATGCTTACGTTCGACATGGCCTCCACCTCAAAATTGCGCTGCGCCTTCATCACAATATCTTTTATGCTTTCGATCTTAATTCCGTCCTGGTCCATCGTGAACTTGTTGCCGTTCTGATCTTCGATATGAATTTTCTTATCCTCTTCGGTTATGAGCATTTTATTACCGCCCGGCGTTTCTATCTGTATGCTTTTTTTATCGTCGTTGAAAATCATTTTCATTTCACTTCTGCTTACATATCCCTTTTCGTGATTATCATCCGATGCACGAAGCGGGGCCGGTTTGGCGCTGCTGTTGAGCATGCCGAGCACAATGGCATGGCGCGGGTCGTTATTGATAAAACCAACGATCACTTCATCGGCCAGCTCGGGCCTGAAATACATGCCCCTGTTATCGCCCGCATCCAAAGAACTTACTCTGCACCAGATGCCTTCCTCTTCATTCTGAATAACCGGTATACGTACTTTTATCCGGTCTTCCCCATCAGGATCGTCCTGCAGCTGCGTTACCACACCAATTTGTAATCCGCTGATGGCAGGCAGCATGGCCGCGGCCGGCGGTTGCTTTACTTTGTATGTTTCGGCAAACCACTCGGGGTTAATGCCAAACTGAATTACGGTTTGCCAGTCGCCCTTTTCCACTTCCTGCCGTACACCTGTTACAAATAATTTTCCCTGGAACCGCTCACCTACCCCATTCAGCTGAATAATTTGTCCCGGTTTTACGGCTGCAGTACCGTCGATGCGTACGCGACCTCTGATTTTTGCCAGGCGGTGTTTCATCATTTTGGCATCAACCAAAGCCTGTAATTCGGGCTCTTCTATTTTGCCGCTGTGGTATAATCTGAATTCATCTTCATTAATAACACCGGCCAGTGTATCTGCCGAAAGGTTACCGGCATCGGGTACGCCGGGATCGGCGGCATCCACATCGTTCAGCAATTCCTGACCCGAATAATCCCACATGGTTCCTTTTACCGATTTGAATTGCAACCGGGCGTCGATCTCTGCATCGAGGTCGTGCACCGTGGCGCCGTATTGAATCGTAAGACTGCTTTCGGCTGAAAAGTCGGGCTTAGCTATTTTTATTTTTCCGTCGTCGGGTATGCACAGCAATCCGTTTACATCGCAACGACATAATATATAATCCCAGTCGGTGGCATTGTATTGTACCAGTTGTTTGTGCGATACCGAGGTGGTTTCCACCTCTTTTTCAAGACCGTAACTGTCTATCAGTTCCTCCATCACCTCGCTGTCTTTGGTATCGGTAAAGTATTTGCTTTTGCAGGCTATCGTCATTTTCACCGCTTCATCTTTACATTCCACCATCAGTACGCTGTTCTTTTTGCGTACTTTAATACCGTGTTTAATAATGATGCCTTTAAAAATGGTTTCTTCGTCGTTGCGGTAACCGCATTTTATTTCGAGTTTCTTTCCCGGTTCAAATTCGGGTTTGCTGCTTACTTCAAATGATTGCTTCGAAGGTTCACCATCCAGTATAATGATGGTGGCAGATGCAACCCGGTTCACTTCTTTATTTACCACTATAGAAAGAACCTGGTATTGTTTGGTCACTTCATTGCCATCTGATAACAAAGTAGTAGTTACTACCGTTTTAGCCTGGTCAGATGGTATTGTTCTTTCGTTGGGCATTCTCCCCCTTTATAGTTTATTGTTTTTAGTTTATGGTTCCTGCTACCTGTTATTGGTTATTGGTTACCAGTTACCGGTTACAGGTTACAGGTTACAAGGCTCGCGGCCTTCTTACTCCTCACTTCTTCCACACTTCTTACTTCCTACTACGGCTTCATGTTTTTGCAATAGGCGGAAAAAAGATCTCCTGCCCTGGTTTTATAAGTCTGAAGTTGCTGAGCTTATTGGCTTTTGCAACCTGCCAGTAATATTTTGAATCGCCGTAAATGCGGTAACACAACAGCGGCAGCGTATCGCCTTTTTTCACCACGCGGTAATGCGTGAGGTCGGGCGATTGGTTATTTTCTTCAATCACCCGCAGCTCTTCGGGTTTCAGCTCGCGCAGGGTTACCTTACAAACGGCCCTGATGGGCTTGCCATCGGGATTGAACAGTTTATAGTTTATATTTAACGTGGTGCATATGCCCTTCATTAAAGAGGTGCCCCATACGAACTTGAAGAATTTAGGCTGATGAATATCGCCTTCGTACTTCATCAGAAAGTCTTTGAAGTTCTGCAGGTCGTCGGCAATATCATCTTTGGGATTGCCGTCGATGATACCGGTATTATCGAATAAAAACTCAAAGGCCAGCTCTTCGGGCGGTTTTAAGGTAAACCGTGGCTGATTACCGCTGGTGCCTGAACCCTGGTTATTGCTGAACTCGACTTTTGTTTCGAGCGTATAGCTTTCAGGATTGATCAGCGCTACAAACTCGTCGCCTTTGTGTTCGTCAGAAAAATCAGGATCGGTATATGAAATGATCCGCAGCTTTTCAAATTCTCCGGTAGGCATGGTTAACGCTCTTTTTTATTGTTGATGATTTCAAGCACTTCGTCAACGCATTGCGTAATGATGGCATCCTTATCGTCATCGGCCTGGCCACCTGAAGGAGCGGCAGCAGCCGGCTGTTGCCCCTGTGATGGCTGGTTAACGGTAACCTTTATGTGCAATTCTTTTATTTCAAGAGGCATATGCTTTTATTTTGGAAGCGTGAAGTAACTATAGCTCAGATCGAGCGTTTCTATCACCAGCGAATTTTCCTGTGCATTGAAATCACTTACACTCCATTTTTTTGGCCATGCGTTGTATACATGCCAGGTTTTTAAGGGCTGGTGCTGTTCGTTCAACAGTATGATATCGATCTCGGCCGGTTTGTTATTTTTAAAATCCCTGTTTTGCAAAATGCCCAGGAACCAGTCGATGAGCTTTGAATCGAGAAGCATGCCCCGTTTGAGCGACAAATCGGGATATTTTGTGCGCACCGGCAGCTTATGTTCAAACCGGTTTTCGCCGCCTTCTTTAAACGATTCGGTATCGTATTCAACGTTTAAACCCGATACCGACTGAAAGCGCACATCATTATCGTTTCCGATGTTCAGGAACTTAACGTTAAAATGAAATCCTACCGGAGGATAATATCCGCCTGCCATGGCTCATGTTTGTTGTTTGAGGTTTGTGGTTTGTAGTTGTTGCAGGTTTTCGGGTTGCAATAATTGCTTTACTTATTGCCTGTTGCCCATTGCCTATTGCCTGTTTTTAACTTACTACCGTCAATCCTTCGTGCGCCAGCTCCAGTGTTTCGATAGCCACTTCATTGCCGTCGGCCTTCAGGTCACTGGCCTGGTATTTTACAGGGAATGCATTTTTGGCCGACCAGCTCATAATGGGTGTATGCGATTCGTTGAGCAAACTAATGGTGATCTCCCGGCGCTGGGTGGTATGCGTATAGGGGTCGAGCGCTTTTATCCATTTATAAAATTCCGAGTCATTGGCCAGTGTACCACGCTTGAGGGTGATGTTGCTGAATTTGGTAAGACCCGGTTGTTTTGTTTTGGAAAACTCAGGGTTCGAACCCTCGCGGTATTCAATTACATCTATCTGAAAATCAAGTCCGGTTACTTCAGTAAAGCCTATGCGTTCAACGCCCCATTTAACCTGGAAATGAAATTTTGGAAGGGGATATGTTGCCATTGTCAATATTTTATTGGTTAATACTTTTTTTGATGATTGGCGCCTATCGTGAGTAGTGAGTGGTGAGTGGTGAGTGGTGAGTGGGCAGTGGTGAGTAGGGAATATCCGCTTACAATAACAATCCTACTTTCTGTCAACTACCCTGCCCTGCCTACTACATACTTACTACTTACAACTTATTACTTACTACTTGCCTGCATCAGCTTTCTGCCATTTTATGCGAGAAGCGTAAGATGATAAACTCAGCCGGGCGAACAACCGCCATGCCTATTTCAACGATCATGCGGCCTTCGAGAATATCGAGCGCCGTCATGGTTTTATTTAATCCTACGGCCACATAAAAAGCATGTTCGGGTTTGGCGCCCTGTAAAGCACCCTGGCGCCACAGCGTAGTCAAAAAGTTTTCGATCATGCCTTGCACGCGTACCCAGGTGTTGGCATCATTGGGTTCAAACACAAAAGGCTCGGTGGCCTTTTTGGTAGATTCTTCTACCATATTAAAGAAGCGCCGTACACTGATGTAACGCCATTCGTTATCATTACCGGCCAGAGTGCGCGCTCCAAAGACGAGCGTACCCTTTCCGGTGAATGCCCGTATGGCATTTATCGATTTACCTGATACTGCATCTACGTTCAATGCATCCAGTTCCGAAGCGGTGAAAGCAGTATCTGGCGAAACCACATTTGCAAGCGCAACGTTGGCAGGCGCCTTCCATACACCCCGGGTGCGATCGGTCATGGCATATACGCCTACTACTGCACCACCCGGTGGCATGCTGGTCATGCTGTTGGCCACGCCGGTAATAATTGCTTTGTATACAGGGAAAGAAAGAACCAGCGAATCTTCCAGCGTTTTGGCATAGGAAGCAGCAGCGCCCACGATCAGGTTTTGATAAGCTATATACAGCTGAACAAATAAAGGCCGCAACAAATTCACGGCAGCAATACGCCGGTTGTTATCGTTCGCTTCATTGATGTTATTCGAAGCAGCTGCAGCAATGGCGAGCGGCCAGCTGCCGGCTGTAACGAGGGTGGCAATATCAGTTGGGGTATATCCGGCTGTAATATCGGCGCCGGCTTCTTTATTCAGCGAAACGATCGATGCCATTACAGGATCAAAGTTCGAGGCCACAGCAGCAACAACATCGGCTTTGAGTGAAGCCAGTGTTATGGTATTGGGCGCAACGCCGTTTATGTATTCATCTATTTTATCGGCAACATCAAGCGACAGATCAAACAATGCTTTCATGTTCGCATTGTTATTGGTTGTATTAAAGGTTGCCTGCAGCGAGTCGAACTTGCCCAGCAAATCGGTATTGGGCGAAGCCATGGCCGCCGTTCTGGTATTGATATAGGCTTTGTCGGTATACGCCTGGTCAATCCGGCCGATCAATGCCTGAATATCAGCATCCGATGTTAATCCGGTCAATGAAGGAATAGCAATGCCCGACCTGAAAATAACTGATTTTACATCGGTGTATTTTACTGCTTTTGGCAAAGTTACTTTCAGCCAGGGCGTATAGGCCATGCCGTATTTAAGGTAATTGATACCAATATTATTACGGAAGGTTACTCCTTTGGGATCGTTTTGCTTAAGATCAAATACCGCTACACGGTCCTGCATGTTATTGCATTGCAGTAAGGCGGCCTGTTGCACCGATGCAATATCGGTATCATTCAACGCAACGCCATCGGGGAAAAGCAAAATGGTGGGCTCGTCTTCTTTTTCGAGCGTGGCAATGCCAGCTATCAGGTCGGCGGCAGCCACAGCTGTTGGATAAACTTCAACAGACACAATATAACAATCGCCGCCGCCATTGGCATAAAACATTCTTACGCTATCGTACAGAAAATAATTGTTGGTTACTTTGGCGCTCTGAAAATTATTATTGCTGTCGATATTCACCTCGGTAACAGCAGGAGACGGGCCGCCTCCGAAATACAATTCAAACTCAACCAACGACCCGATGCGTGTTGGTTTCTTTTTCAGGTCGCCGGGAGCCAGGCTTTTTGCGATTTCGGTATATCCTATAAATGCGGGGATAGCCGTTTCGACCTGAGCAACAGATGGCGGTAACTTGGGGATTTCTTCCAGAAACACACCGGGTGTTTTGTAGCTGGTTGCCATATTTGAATATTTAAATTGTTTTAATAATTAAGGTATATGGTGCAGTAATAATCTTTCTCGGGTTCTTTTCGGCTTAACATGCCTGTAACATTCGGGTCGGGATTAGGGGCTGCCGGCGGTTCATCACTAACCGGGTTATTTAATTCAAGATCATAAACCACCGGCGTTTGCCTGATGGGAATAGGAGCATCTGATTGAAAAAAATCAGGCTGTGCGGGCAAGGGTGGCGATTGCACAAACTGGTAAGTATTTGTTTTGTCTTTGATCGCCTTTACACCTTTACGGGGTGTAACATATTTCCAGAATGCCAGCCTGTTGGCAAACCGTATCTGGTAACGCAGCCATTGCAGATTGCCGGCTACCACTGTATCTTTTACTTTTCCGTTGTTATCGAGCAATGAAAAATCACTGGCAGCAGGCAGGTGATTGAATATTTCAATAACGCCAAACACACTTCGGTAAATGGCCGTATCATCAACAAACACGTCAAACTCATCGGTATTGATCTGTATTTTATATCGCCCGGGCAATAGTTCCGACAGGTCGGGCATTACAGCCGTAGTAGCCACATCGCTGTTTATTTTATTTTTTGAAATGACGATGGGCAACGTGTACGTATTGTTAGCGATATTTAAACCGAATACTTTTATGGTGAACTCAGTAGCTGCTGCTGTTGTTTGATACCGGTTGCCGGTTGTTACAAAATTCATCATATCGGCCGATGAAACATACTGTTCGGTGCCCCGCTGAAACCAGAAGTTATCGTTCGTAGTATTATTGCCGCCTGTTGTATGCTGAATATTTTCAAAAACAGTTCCGCTGCCGTTATCAGTCAGATCACCGGGGTTATAGGTAGCCGCATTATCGTAAGCGGCAATCTTTTTGCTCAGGAGCAATGAAACGCCTGCTTTATTCTGGTATAAATTGGTAAAATAATAGCGTTGATTCAACCGCAGCCTGTCGGTATCGAGATTGGTTACCGTAGTAAACAAAGGCTGATTCAAACTCAGGTAAAAAAGAAATTTCGTTTCAGCCCCGATAGAAACAAACGGTTTATCCTCATTGCCTGCAGTGGTTTGTACTTTAGCCAATACAACCAGTTTGTTGCCGATGGTTTTGCACAACAGCTGGTGGTTTTGCAGTACCAGCGAAGTGTGGGCCGAAGGTATCACTGTAAAATCCCTGCACTGCAGGTTGGCGTAATACTCATTCAGCAAATCGACCATGAATAATATTTTATATCTGGTTGTCATGATGTAACCGGCTGTATAACTTTTTCGGTAAGTTGAATTTCTTTTATAAATCCGCTTTCACTTTCGGTAATATCTTCATCGAGGGTTAACTGGCGCACTTTATATAAAACCGAGGGCAGGTATTTACCGCCGAGCGTGCTCCACAGATGATTGATCTGTTCAAAGTTCAGCGAGCACAGGTCAACGATCATCTTTTCTATTCTCGGGTCGAGCGTGGGATGCGTTATAGGTGTAAACACATTCTGAAACTGAAAGAACTGCATAATATAACTTAACCACAAAAGCGAATCGCCGTATGTTGTTCTGTTCAATGAAAAAAGTATGTACAGGTTTATATACAACTGCGGACTTTTATATCGTGTACCTACATCCGTTCTTACAAAATTTTCCTGTTGTTTTGCTACGCGATCTTCTTCAACATTTACCAGTGAAAGAATAGCTCTGTTGTTTAAATTATTGGCAGTTGTTTCACCATCAAAAACCCGCGACACATTGCCCAGCACCAGCCTCGGCGGATCGCTGGCAGGGCCCATTTTAAGCACAAGATATTTGTTCAGTTCATCAGCGATGAACTGTAACGATTCATTGATCATATCAATAAAGTTTGACTGATTTATTATGCCAATCTCTCTGGTTATTTGTAATTCAACACATCAGCGGGAATCGATAGCAGCGGGATTACGGATCGGGTGTGAAGGTACATTGTATTAAAATAAAACCAATACTACTATGTGGTAAAATTAAAAAGTTAATTAATATCAATCAGTTAGATGAAGAAGCAGCGTATAAGCAGCAGTATAAAGAGTAGTTTTTACATTATATGGCCTTCATAACGGTGTATGATACGTTATGACTACACATCGACATACTACTAAGTGGGTAAGCTGATTGGGTAGGTTTGGGAGAAGCAGGTGGTGTTGTAATAAATTACATATATTCACGCCACTTTTACCATTTTCATCATTCATATTTATATGGGACAGAGTGCCGCCTTATACTGCATTGACAAAAATGATTTCGCTAAAATTGAAACCAATCCCGAAGGTGTTGAATTTCATAAAATAGCAAAGTTGTATGAAACCTTTCAAAAATCTTTTGAAGGACTTCGCTTCCTTCTTTCCAAAGGTCGCAACAAAGAAATGGCAGAACTGGCAGGCCAGATATTTTATCCAATTACCAGCATTGGAGAAGAATTTGACTTTGAAAATTTCGACTTTGATAACTTCGACGAGGAACTTTTCTTTAGCAAACAACCAATACCTTATCATGATCCGGTAAAAGTTGCTGCTATTTCATCTTTTCTTGATACCATAAGCATCGACGAGTTCAAAAATTTATTTGATCCTGATGAACTCAACCGCGAAGACATTTATCCCGGTGGCTGGAGCAGAAACACTGAAGAAGATTATGCATTTAATGAACGGAACATGGTTATAGAATACAATAATCTTAAAGAAGTATTTAAAAAGGCCAGTGCAAATGGTTATTACATTTTTAGTTTTGTTGGGTAAAAGCATATAAGAAATCCTTCGACTGCGCTCAGGATTAAATAAATGTCCCTTCGACTACGCTCAGGGTCTTAGTGATCATTCAGCGGCATACCCCTTTTCTGAAATTCTATCCAGTTCACATAATCGGGACCTTTGCGTTGTTCAACCATGGTAATGCAATTATCGACCGGACAAATGAGCTTGCATAAATTGCAGCCTACGCATTCTTCTTCCTTAATAGTATAGGTATTATACGGTTTGCCATATTGCAGGTTGATTGCCTGGTGCGAACCATCTTCACAGGCAATATAACACAACCCGCAGTGAATGCATTTTGTTTGATCAATATCGGCAACGATGTGATAGTTGATGTCGAGCTCTTCCCACTGGGTAAGATGCGGCACCGATTTACCCACAAAATCATTGATGGTTTTGAATCCTTTTTCATCCATCCAGTTATTCAATCCTTCACACATATCTTCAACTATACGAAAACCATGTTTCATAACAGCCGTGCATACCTGAACCGTTGTGGCGCCCAGCAACATAAATTCCGCCGCATCCTTCCAGGTAGTTACGCCCCCGATACCCGATATAGGTACTTTTGAAGTTACAGGATCCTGGCTGATGGTAGCGAGCATTTTTAGCGCAATGGGTTTTACTGCCGGACCGCAATAACCACCGAATACCGATTTGCCGGCTACATATGGATTGGGAACAAAGGTATCGAGGTCGATACCGGTTACTGATTGTATGGTATTAATAAGCGATAATGCATGGGACCCGGCTTCTACAGCGGCTTTTCCGGTTGGCACCACCGAATGCACATTAGGTGTAAGCTTGGTAATTACGGGAATAGTTGCTTTTTCCATCACCCACTCTACCACCAGCCTTGCAATTTCAGGGTCCTGGCCAACAACAGCGCCCATGCCGCGCTCCGTCATCCCGTGCGGACAACCGAAGTTTAGTTCAAGACCGTGTGCGCCGGTGTCTTCTACCTGTGCAATCAGTTCATGCCATTTTTCCCGGGTATTGTCGGCCATCAGTGAAACGATCATGGCCCTATCGGGGAATAATTTAATGCATTCTTTTATTTCGCGCAGGTTCAGTTCCAGCGGTCTGTCGCTGATGAGTTCAATATTGTTAAGACCCATTACTTTGGAGCCATTATAATTTACGGCAGAATAGCGGCTCGATACATTTTTTACCTGGCTGCCCAGCGTTTTCCAAACCACACCCCCCCATCCTGCTTCAAAAGCACGCAGCACATTGATCTTTTTATCGGTAGGCGGTGCGCTCGCCAGCCAAAACGGGTTGGGCGATTTGATACCGAGAAAGTTTGCAGATATATCAGCCATAGCACTAATTTGAAAATTTGAAAATTAGCAAATTTGAAAATTGAAATACAAACCCGTTTCGGGTTTATTGTTTTTGGTTTCTGGTTCTTTAGGTTCAGGCATCAAAATAATATTTCACCAGGCCTATTTGATTCAATTTTTGGTGTCAAAATCACTGAGCCTAATCAAATCGCGAAGCAACTTCAAACTACAAACCATAAACTGTATCCCTATAATGTCGACAAAAATTCTATAATAGCCCTTGCCCCTATTTTCCCTGCCTGCACGGCGTCAACGACTTCTTTGCCGCCGTTTACACAATCGCCTCCGGCAAATATGCCATTGATATTAGTAGTACCATTGATACCGGTTGTAATTTTTCCTTTTGCATGTTGTAGTTGGTTATCGCTAACAAGTTCTTCAAAAGGAATTTGTCCGGCTGCTTTTATCACCATATCTACTTCAAGCGTAAAAGTTTCTGCAGTTTCAACCGGTGATCGTCTGCCGCTGGCATCAGGTTCGCCGAGTTGCATTACACGGCAGATCAGATGTGTGACCTTACCCGCCTTCGCAGAAGCTTCGGCGGGCAAGCCATCTCCAATTATTTCCTGCGGCGCAGCCAGCCATACGATGCGGCAGCCGTCTAACTTCGCAATATCCAGTTCGGCTTCGGTGCAGGGCATTTCAGACTGTGTTCTGCGGTATACAATGGTCACTTCTTTAGCGCCCAGCCGTTTTGCCTGTGTGGCGGCATCGATGGCCGTCATACCCATGCCGATCACTGCCACCTTATCACCCACAGGAACATGCGCATACCCACCCGAGCGGATGTTATAAATAAAGCTTATGGCATCTACCACGCCCTCCAGCTCTTCGCCGGGAATATCGAGTTGCCGGGCAAGCCCTACCCCAAAACCGAGGTATACGGCATCATATTTTTTTTGCAGATCGGCCAGCGAAATATTTTTTCCCAGCTCCTGGTTGTATTTTATTTCAATGCCTCCGAGCGAAGTGATATAGTTCACCTCATCTTCACAAAAACGGGGCGTAACCTTGTAGGCGGCAATGCCATAGGTCATTAAACCGCCACCCTTGCTTTCTTTTTCAAAAATAGTAACATCAATGCCTTCACGGCTCAGCACATGTGCACAGCTTAATCCGGCCGGGCCGGCCCCTACCACCGCTACTTTTTTTCCTGTTGATGGTTTTCGTTCAAACAGCTTCCAGTTTTTTTCCATGGCCTGTTCGGTGGCGTAGCGCTGCAGGCGGGCAATGGGAATGGGCGGTTCTTCCATTAAATTAAACACACAGGCGCCTTCGCATAATTTTTCAACGGGGCAAACCCTTGAACAACCCGCGCCCATAATGTTGGAGATAAAAATGGTATGGGCCGAACCTTTTACATTATCAGTGCTGATTTGTTTTATGAACTTGGGTATATTAATTTCGGTAGGACAACTTTTGGTACAGGGTGCATCATAACAAAACAAACAACGATTGGCCTCCACCAGCGCCGATTCCCTGCTGTCGAAAGGCGGGTGTATATCGCTGAAGTTTTGTTCGTATTGTTCAGCCGTTAACCGGTTGCTTTTTATAGACATCGAAACAATTTAAAAATTCATTAATGTGATAATTTGCTAATTAGCTAATGTGATAATTAAACACCTATGCATCCCGCAGCAACCTCATTAGCACATCAGCAAATTGGCACATTAGCATATTATAATTCTACCAGCTTGCCATACGTTTCAGGTCGTCTGTCTCTGTAAAACTGCCAAACGCTTCTTACTTCTTCAATCATATCCAGATCAAATTCGGCAACCAGCAATTCGTCTTTATCCTCCGAAGCAATGGCGAAGATTTGTCCGCGCGGATCAACAAAATACGAGGAACCATAAAACTTACCCAGGTTCCACGGCTTCTCCTGCCCTACCCGGTTGATGCAACCCATGAAATAACCATTGGCTGCTGCATGGGCGGGCTGCTCCAGCTTCCACAGGTATTGCGACAATCCTGCTACAGTTGCAGACGGATTGTATACTATTTCGGCGCCATTCAATCCCAGTACGCGTGCGCCATCAGGAAAATGGCGGTCATAACAGATATACACACCTACTTTTGCATACCTCGTTTGAAACACCGGATAGCCAAGATTTCCCGGTTTAAAGAAGAATTTTTCCCAGAAGCCCGATGTATGTGGAATATGATTTTTTCGATATTTTCCCAGATAAGTGCCGTCGGCATCAATTACCGCGGCGGTATTGTATAACACACCGGCCTGCTCTTTTTCGTATACCGGAACAATCATCACCATGTTGTATTTTTTTGCATACTCAGCCATTCGTTCCGTGGTAGGACCGGGCACAGTTTCAGCCGATTCGTACCAGGCTTTGTCTTGCCCCGGACAGAAATACGGTGTGTTGAAAATCTCCTGCAGACATAATATCTGCACGCCCTTTTTGCCGGCCTCCTCTATATAAGGAATGTGCTTTTGCACCATTGCTTCCTTGATCTCTTCAATTGAACCTTCACCTTCCGTCTTCGGCAAACTCATTTGTATTAATCCTGATTTGATGATTCTGGGCATATTAGTTTGTTGTTTGTGGTTTGTAGTTATGTTCGCGCAAAGGCGCTAAGGCGCAAAGTATTTTAGCCGTGCCATAGCCTCCCCCACTCAGTTCAATTTAATCATTTTTTAGCAACCCGATCAGCCCCTCTGAACCTTGTGCCTTGTAACTTATATTTTGCTTTCCACCTTATTCCGCTTTATAAACTGCCCATACCCCTTTGGTACCAGGCACTTTCCATTGTCGATGGCCACCTGTCCGCGCAGGATCACTGTTTTCACTTTGCCGGTTATTTCCCAGCCTTCGTAGGCCGAATAATCGACATTCATATGATGGGTATTTACCGAAAGCGTATGTGTTTCAGCGGGATCAAATATCACAATGTCGGCATCACTGCCCGGTGCAATGGTGCCTTTGCGGGGAAAAATGCCAAATATCTTCGCGGCATTGGTACTGGTCACTTCAACATATTTGTTTAAACTGATCTTACCTTTGTGCACGCCTTCGCTGTACAACAATTCCATACGATTTTCAATAGCAGGATGCCCGTTCGGTATTTTTGAAAAATCATCCTTGCCCATTAACTTCTGTTCCCATTTAAACGGACAATGATCGGTAGCTACCACCTGCACCAGTCCCTGGTTGATTCCGGCCCAAAGCGTAGCCTGGTCTTTGGGTTGCCGCAACGGCGGACTCATTACCCATTTGGCGCCCTCAAAATCTTTTTCGTATAATGAAGCATCGAGAATTAAATACTGAATACAGGTTTCAACAAAAACCTTCTGGTTGCGGCGCGTAGCATTGCGAACAGCATTCAGCGCACCTTCGCAGGTTAAATGAACAATGTACCCGGGACAGCCGGTGTAATAAGCCATATCGGCAAAGCGCTCCGACGCTTCGGCTTCGGTAATTTCGGGTTGCGACAGATAATGATATAAGGGAGATAATTTTTTTTCGGCGCGGTGTTTGGCAATCAGGTAATCGATCATATCGCCATTGGTAGCATGAACATTAATCAAACCGCCATACTTTTTCACTTCTTCCATGAGACCTATCATTTGCCGGTCGTCGATCATCAATGCCCCCTTATAGGCCATAAAAGTTTTGAAGGAAGTAATACCTTCCTGCTCGATCATCTTTTTTATTTCTGTACGGGTATTATCGTTAAAATCGGTTACAGCCATATGAAAGCTGTAATCGCCAACGCAGTTGTTATCGGAACGGCCGCGCCATTCATCGAGCGCCGACTGTAACGAATTGCCCTGTTTTTGCAGAATAAAATCAATCACCATTGTGGTGCCGCCATGCAGGGCGGCCCGGGTGCCCGTTTCATAATTATCGCTCGAAAAGGTACCCATGAACGGCATATCGAGGTGTACATGCGGATCGATACCACCGGGAAACACCAGCTTACCCGTAGCATCAATTTCCTGACCGGCTTTTACCGGCAGGTTCTTTCCGATGGTTTGCACCGTTTCATTGTCAATAAAAATATCGGCTGTGTAATCCGCATCAGCAGTAATGATGCGTCCGTTTTTAATCAATAGCGACATGGAATGTTTCTTCTTTAGCAGTGATTGAATCTGGTACCAGCGGCTTATAGTTCCGCATCATCAGCATATAAGTACATGCTGAAATAAAAAAGCCAACAAACCAGGCGTAGTTGTATAAATGAGCGATCCATGCCGGCACAGTATTGGCCGGAATTATTTTAATGGTGATCAAAAAGCCGGGTATGTTAGGCACTATACCGGCGAGTAAAGCAAGAATGGCTTTGTAATTATATCCTTTAAAAAAACTGTAAATGCCGTTGGGGCTGTATAAGTCGTTTACAGCTAACTGTTGCTTTCGAACAAAATAATAATCGGCTATCATAATGCCGCCTACCGGGCCCAGCAAACTTGAGTAAGCTATCAGCCAGGTAAATATATACCCCGTTGGGTCGGCAATCAGCTTCCAGGGCAATATCAGCACCCCCAATATACCGGTTATATATCCTCCGGTGCGAAAACTTATTTTTGATGGGGCGAGGTGCGCGAAATCATTGGCCGGACTAACAATATTCGCCGCAATATTGGTGGCCAGTGTAGATATGGCCACGGCAATCATGGCAACGCTTACCAGTATTTTGCTATCGAAACGGCCGGCGAGTACAACAGGGTCCCAGATGGTTTTGCCATAAATAATAGTAGTGGCCGAGGTAACTACCACACCTATAAATGCAAACATTGTCATAGAAGGCGGCAATCCTATTGCCTGTCCTTTTATTTGCGCCTGCTGACTTTTGGCATACCTTGTAAAATCAGGAATATTGAGCGATAAGGTTGCCCAGAACCCAACCATGCCCGTTAGTGCAGGGAAGAAAAAATCAAAGAACTGCGAGGTTGTGATAAATTTAGATGGCTGTTTCAATATCGGTCCCAGTCCATGCGAAGCACTGATGGCCCAGAACAACAACGCCAGTGCCGCCAGCGGCAGAAATACCGCTTTAAACACCAGCAGCTTTCGAATGCTTTCAACACCGAGGTAAACAATAAACATATTAAGCGCCCAGAACAACAGGAAGCAAATCATAGGAATAGCCTGCGGAATTAAGGACGATGTATCAATTTCGGGCAGCGAAGGATTCCACACCCTGATCATTTGATAAATGGCGGCGCCCCCTATCCAGGTTTGAATACCAAACCAGCCACAGGCAACAATGGCCCGAAGTATAGCAGGAATATTGGCGCCACGCACCCCAAAGCTGGCCCTTGCAAACACGGGGAAAGGAATGCCATACTTCGCTCCTGCATGACCGTTCAGCACCATAGGTATCAGCACAATGGTATTGCCGAGGAAGATGGTTAGTATCGCCTGCCACCAGTTCATACCTCCGCCAATGAGCGAACTGGCCAGCATATAAGTTGGAATGCACAGGCTCATGCTGATCCATAACGCCGCATAGTTCCAGGTGTTCCAGCTTCGTTTGGATGCCGGAACGGGAGCGAGATCCTTGCTGTATAATGATCCATTATCCATTTCAAAAGTCGTTTATTATTTTAATGGCTTGAATCAAACTACATAACCATCGGCAATCTTTATCGCCTCACTGATCATGGTCAGTCCTTCATCAACTTCTTCTTTGGTGATACACAAAGGCGGTGCAATGAAAATATAATTCCAGCGAACAAAGGTGTACATGCCCAGCTCTTTCAGTTTGGCGGCCACTTTATTCATGATGACCATTTCATCGGGCTTTGCATTAAATGGCGCCATCGGTTCTTTGGTAGTACGGTTTTTCACCAGCTCAATGCAACCCAGCAAACCGGTATTTCTGAAATCGCCAATGCTGGGATGTTTTTGTTTCAGCAATTCAACCTGTTCATCAATATAATGTCCCATGGCAGTGGCATTCTGCAACAAGTTTTCATCTTCATAAATTTTTAATGTTTCAAGCGCTGCCGCACAGCTTACCGGGTGAGCCGAATAGGTAAGCCCCAGCCACAACACCCGGTCGTTAAAGTGTTCGGCAATGGCATCGCTAACGATCAGGGCACCGAGAGGAAGATAACCTGCAGTAATTCCTTTGGCAGTGGCAATGATGTCGGGCACCACGCCATGATAATCTACACCAAACCATTTGCCGGTGCGGCCAAAGCCGCTCATAACTTCATCGGCAATGAGCAGAATGCCGTGTTTATCGCACAGGGCGCGTACCTTTTGTAAATAATCGGGCGGATATTTAATACAACCCGAAGAGCCGCTCTCTCCTTCCATTAAAATAGCGGCAATATTACCGGGCCCTTCAAATTCAATTACTCTTTCAATATGGCTTACGCATTCCCTGCTGCAGGAAGTAATTTCCTTGCCCCAGGGGCAACGGTAACAATAGGGATCCTCTACATGCACCATATTGGGCGCCTGCTGCGAATCGGCGGCCAGCTTACGCGGATCGCCACCGGCTGTCATGGCGCCGTAACTGGCGCCATGAAAAGCACGATACCGGGCAATGATCTTATGCCGGCCGGTGTATAACCGGGCGAGTTTTATGGCATTATCAATCGAAGAGGCCCCGCAAACGGTGAACAGGGTTTTGTTCAGACCTGGTGGTGTGACTGACGCCAGTTTTTTTCCCAGCTCGCCGCGAACCTTTGTAACGCAGCCGGGTGTTACATAACTAACCTGTTGCATTTGCTCCATAACGGCCTGTGTTATGCGTTGGTTACCATGACCAATATTCACATTCATGAGGCCCGAGGAGAAATCGAGATACCGTTTGCCGTCGTAATCGTATAAATAAACGCCCTTGCCATATTTCACGGCAATGGGAGCAATACCCTTTTGTTTGCTCCACGAAAAGAGCGTGAAATCCATATTGTCCTGAATAATTTCCTGCGTTTCAGAAATGGTTACTGTTTGTGACATAGTGGTTTTCGGTTTGTTGTTTGTAGTTTGTGGTTCTTTAGTTTCTGACATCTCTACTACTTTCGAACCACCAACAGATTTACAATTTCAACCGGCCAATTTTTTAAGCAATGAAGTGTGCCACACTTTGAAGCGTGGCACACATGGTAAGCAATCGGTATTGTTGAATATTGTTCTGAACGTTGAAGTGTGCGACGCAACAGGCGATGCCATGAAAATCCAATGCCGGGCTCACAAGCATTTAAATCTTCCGAAGCGCTAAGGCCAACAAATCATAATGCAATGTTTACACGGGCCTCATTTTCAAATTTGCACATTGGTTTTCAGCTCATCCAGTTCACACCCGCTTCGGGGTTCCATTTAACAGTAGATTTTTTCAGTTTGGTCCAGAATTCAATGGAGCTTTTTCCGGTAATGTCGCCCACACCGAATTTGCTTTCGTTCCATCCGCCAAAAGAAAACGGCTCGCGGGGTACGGGCACACCCACATTAACGCCTATCATTCCGGCGCTGGCACGGTCGATCACATAGCGCGCCAGTCCGCCATTTTGAGTAAATACCGCTGCTGCATTACCGTAAGGATTGGCATTTTCGATGGCCAGCGCTTCGTCGATCGTGTTGGTGCGCATGATACTGATCACCGGGCCGAAAATTTCTTCCTGCGCCACAGCCATATCGGGTTTCACATAATCAATAACGGTAGGTCCTACGTAAGTACCCTGTTCCTTGCCGGGTACAATGGCATGACGGCCGTCGACCAGCACTTTGGCGCCCTGCGCTTCGGCTTCAGTTATATATCGTTCAATTCTTTCTTTTGATGCTGCGCTGATCACGGCGCCCAGGTTTTTACCGGGAACGATCTTTTGCGCTTCTTCACAAACTTTTTGAATGATGTGATCAACATTACCAACCGCCACCATAGCCGATGCGGCCATACAACGCTGACCTGCGCAGCCACTCATAGATGCGGTAATGTTTTGCGCCGTCATATCGGGTTTGGCATCGGGCAACACTACCAGGTGATTTTTAGCGCCGCCGAGGGCCAGGCATCTTTTATAATGATGAGTAGCACGCTGATAAACGATCTTCGCCACTTTGGTGCTGCCAACAAACGACACAGCCTGAATGCCGGGATGATCGCAAATGGCATTCACAATAGCGCTGTCGCCATGTACCACATTAAATACACCATCGGGCAATCCGGATTCCCGCAACAACATAGCCAACCTGCCCACACTCAACGGCACTTTTTCAGAAGGTTTTATGATCATGCAATTGCCGAGGGCAATGGCATTGGGGATGGTCCAGTTAGGCACCATGCTGGGAAAATTGAAAGGCACAATAGAGGCCACCACGCCCAGCGGAATATGTTCGGTGCGACACTCAACCCCTTTGCTCACTTCGAGCACCTCGCCGGTAACCAGCTGAGGCAATGAGGTAGCAAACTCGGTAAGCTCAATACATTTTTCAATTTCGGCAATGGCTTCGCCCATGGTTTTACCATTCTCCTCACTAACCAGTGCGGCCAGCTCCTGCAAATGTTTTTCGAGTAAATATTTATAACGGAAGAAAACCTGTACACGTTCTTTAATAGGTGTATGACTCCAGGCAGGAAAGACAATTTTAGCTGATCGTACGGCGGCATCGAGGTCTTTGGGAGCCGACATAGGAACCGTTGACAGCAGGGTTCCATCGATGGGCGATATAACGGGCAGTGTTTGTTCGGTAGAAGCATTTACAAAATGTCCGTTTATATAGTTTTGAACAGGCGCGTACTTCATGATAAAAGATTTTTGTTTTGGTTCTTCTCAGCTTCTCATTATTTATTTCGTGCTTTATGCGCTACCGGTTCTTTGTCTTCTTTGGTTCTTTACTCCGTACTACAGTTTTTGCAGAAATAAGACCAGTAAATTAAAATTAATTTAGTATCCTACCAAAAAATAGCAATATTTTTATTTTTGTTGCATCTTTGCAGAAGCTATGGAGAAAAACGGTTTCCCCCTCGACGAACTGGATTTTGCTATTCTGTCGTGCCTTCAGCATGACGGGCGGATGTCTTTTACCGTTATTGCCGAAAAGCTGAATGTAAGTATCGGTACCGTTCGTACGCGGGTAAACAAGCTGATCGAAGATGGCACCATTAATATAATAGGCCGTGTAAATCCCGACAAAGTGGGCTTTCGCGCCTATGCGCATATAGCGGTATTTGTGCGCCCCGCCACCTTTAAGGAAAAAGTAGCACAGAAAATTTCAAAGCTGCCAGAAGTGAGTTTTCTGGCTATGACATCGGGCGACTACGACCTGGAGGTTGATGTGATGTGCCGCGACAACAACCACCTGGTTGAATTTGTGAACGAGATATCAAAGATCGAAGGCGTGTACCAGACAAAAACTACTTTGTATTTTAAGGTATATAAATATGCGCAGCCGGATTTGAATTTGTTGAAGTAGTTTTTTAAATCTGGCGTCATCCTTGTGCGATCCTTGCCCGATCCTTGTGTCAAAATACTACTTTTCCCAATGAAAGGTACATGTTTGACACAAGGTTGACACAAGGATCAGGCCATTCACCACAGGTTTTACCGAAGCCCACCACAAATTTTGGTAAAGCTCGTCCCAAATGTTGGCAACCAATTTACAGGCAGGCTACTTTTGTGTTGGTAACCGTTGAATGATGGCATAAGCCCTTTTAAGCCTGTTGCACGGATGAATAATGGCGTATATATTCGTGACAGATATTTATTATGAAAAGATATATCTCCATCCTTTTGCAGGCAGGCTTATTATTTTTATGTGCCTGTAAAAACACCAATCCGAAGTCAGCAACCTATCCTGAAAACAGAGAACTGGTGCCCAACCCTGAAGGGAATAAAAAAGATACGTTTGCAATGAAAGTTGACTCCCATGCAGAAGACAGATGGCATTTTAAGAAATATCTTGATGATCCTGCAACGCCAAAGTTAGCGAAGGATGTATTTCATAATAACTGGCAATTCAGTAGTTCAAACGATGAAGAATTGCTCTCCTTCCTTGATAAGTTAACAGACAAAAACAAACAGGCAAGGCCCTTTTATTTTAAAGTGGTTACCAATTCGGCAAAGAAAGCTGATGGGGCATTTAGCGAAGCACTTGGATTGGCCGGGTATGAATATGTTTTAAACCATCCGGAAGAATTTGCTGCTTATTTCACGGGGCCGGGCGCATTTTCCGACAAAGATCTGGCCACATGGGCCCACATTGTTATAGGTGAAATTGAGATCAATGAGGAAAATGACAATGGCGCCCCTCTTGTAAAAACATATGCAAACCAGGTTAACAGCCATTGTCAGGATTGCTCGCCCGAAGAAAAAAAAGTGTTGGAGCGCTTCTTTGTCTGCCTCGAAAAGGAATGGATTACTTTTTTGAAAAAGATAAAGGTTTATTAAAACGATGCCTGGAGCTGCTCAATATATCTATGTACACTAAAATCTACTGGCTGCATCAATATCAGAATAACGCCAAACTCGGCATCATGGCACGCCCCCGTGGAGGCGAATGGCTTGATGAAGCAATTGCCATGCTTAAAAAGCAACAGGTGAATACACTCGTTTCTTTACTTGAATCGCAGGAGATCGCTGAACTTGGTTTGAATAAAGAACCACAGCTTTGTGCAGCGCATGGAATTACATATATCAATTTTCCTATTGCAGACAGAAATGTTCCTGAAAAGAACAGCCGGCTGGAGCCATTCATCTCCATGCTCACTCAACAAATACAGGAAGCACATTCCGTTGTTATTCATTGCCGCATGGGCATTGGCCGCTCCTCGATAATAGCCGGATGTATACTTTTAGAAGCCGGACTAAAAACAGCAGATATTTTTCAGCATATAACCAAAGTAAGGGGATTAAAGGTACCCGATACTGATGAGCAGGTAAGGTGGTTAAAAGAAAGAGAGAAAAACAAACGCACTAATTAATTTATGAAAACCCTGAAGAAAATAATTAAAATAACAGCAATCACGCTTTTGATCATTGTAGTATTAGGTGCATCAGCATTTGGTATTTACCGGTATATAAGAAATCAGCGATCGAACGACCTTATTACCATAGAAGCCGTTTATATGCAATATGCCTGTGGCGATGACAACGACGATATGCAGGTTCAACGGGTAAGCTCAAAAAAATATAAATTTCTGATAGGCCGCGACATTGATCCTGATGAAGATGGCCGCAAATTTGATTTCAAAGATTACTTCTTTGCAAACCGAACAGATAATTATGGTATGCAGTACAGATTAAAGGGATATCTGAGTAAATACCCTGATTTTGGTTGCGACAGCGACGCGCCAAAATTCTGGGTAGAAGAAATTGAAAGAATCGATGGAAAAAACAGCATAAGGAATAAAGATTTTTAAAATAACAATTATCTTAACAGTCTTTCATTTTTGAACATCGTCATCTCTTTACAATTATTTTATGGGACTTGATTTGGAACTTTTAGCAATACCGCACCAGGCAATGTTTGTACTTGAAAAAGCTTATTCTAATCCTTTTTATGCGATAGACCTCGACAAAATTCAAAAGCCGGATTTATTGAAGTTACATTTGAAAATGGTGCAGGCGAACCCCGATGGAACACCTGAAACCGTGCTGGAAGAATTAATTAACAACTCAGAAAAGATAGTTTCTTTATATCCCGATAAAAATCCGGCACCGTACCGTTTTCACAGTGGTACCCGTGGGTATGTCACATTAAATTATCTGCTGATGCTTTATTTAAAAAATCATTCCGATTTACATTCCAGGTGCGCAACCGGAAATGATTTTCTTTACAAGGGTCGGGAAATTAATGAAAACATTAAAGAGCATAACCGATTTCAATACCTGAACCATGAAGAAACAGCGGAGTTTTTTGATATCATCCAACATATTTCATTTGAAATGCTTGCTGAATATTATGATTACGAACAAATGCAGGACAAAATCTATAAGTTAACACGCCCCCAAAATCTCAGCAGTTTGAAGGAAGAATATACAGAATTAAAAACGTTTTACAAACTGGCAAAAGATATTGAGGCCTTTGTAATAATAATCATAAAATAAAGCAGAAATTTGGTTAACCATCTGCCGGTTTCAAATAAATCAACACTGCCACTTCGTTCACATCACCGCACAGCTCCTTGCTTTTTGCCCTAATTATCTTAACTTTAAAATAAACCGGGATACGCTTTGATAAAATTCATTTTAAATAATAAAGATATTGCTACCAGTCTGCCGCCGGGTATGGTGTTGCTCGACTTTGTGCGTTATCACCAGCATTTAACCGGCACCAAAACCGGTTGTAATGAAGGCGATTGCGGCGCATGTACCATGCTGGTGGGTGAACTGAATAATGATAATGTACTACAATACCGCTCGCTTACCAGTTGTTTAACGCCATTGGGCAATGTGCACGGCAAACATGTGGTGACCATCGAAGGATTGAACATGGAAACATTAAATCCTGTTCAGCAGGCTATGTACGATGAATCGGCCACGCAATGCGGATTTTGCACGCCCGGTTTTGTTGTATCACTTGCCGGATTTTGCTTAAGCGGCAAACCGGCCACCACACAAAATGCCATTGCCCACATTGATGGAAACATCTGCCGGTGTACCGGTTATAAATCCATTGAACGGGCAGCAGCTAAAGTGGCGCAGCTGATGCAGCAACGGAACGATGAAGAATCCGCCACATTTGTGACCGATAAACAAATACTGCCCGCCTGGTTTGCAGAAATTAAACAACGGCTGTATTCATTAAAGACCGAACTCAACGGACGCCTTCATCCAGCAAACGCTTTGGAACTGGTTGGTGGCGGAACGGATGTATATGTGCAAAAGCACGATACCATGAAAGAGGCATCCATCAGATTTTTATTTGATGATACGCAACTGAAAGGGATTATCCAACAGGGTAACCGGTGCATCATCGGTGCTTCGGCAACGGTAACGGCAGTGAGCGAATCGCCCATCATGCAACAATATTTTCCCAATCTGCATGAGCACATTAAACTTGTTTCATCTACTCCTATCCGCAATATTGCCACTATCGGCGGTAACCTGATCAATGCCTCTCCTATCGGCGATTTTACGATCTTTCTGCTGGCGCTCGATGCTGTGGTTGTTTTCTCGAATGGCGAACAAACACGCGAGCTGCCGTTACGGCAATTGTACAAAGGCTATAAATCATTAGATAAACAACCCGGTGAGTACCTCGAAAGCATCTGGTTCGAACTGCCCGGCGCAAATACCACTTTCAATTTTGAAAAAGTAAGCAAACGCACCAACCTCGATATTGCCAGTGTAAATTCGGCCATGAGCATTACCATGCAGGGCGATATTATTTCAACTGCAAAAATTTCTGCCGGTGGTGTGGCGCCGGTTCCTAAACTACTCGAAAAAGCAAGCGCCTTTCTGAAAGGCAAAACGGTTAATGATTCGGTGATCAGTGAAGCAATTGCCATTGCCCAAACCGAAATTTCTCCGATCAGCGACGCCAGAGGAACTGCTGAGTACAAACGATTGTTGTTGAGCCAGTTGATAAAAGCGCATTTTATAACATTATTTCCGGAAGCGAAAACAGGTCAGTATTAATTAATGGGTTCAAATATCAGGAAGCTATTCACTATTGACCATTGACCATTCACGACATGAAGAATATCGATGCATATACACACTTGCGGGGCGAATCCATTTACCTGGATGATATTCCCATTTTACAGGGCACCTTATTTGGAGCCGCCTTGGGTTCGCCCATAGCGCATGGCGTTATTACAGCACTCGATATCAGCGAAGCTGCTGCCATGCCGGGTGTGGTGCGCATTTTCACGTATAAAGATATTCCCGGCGAAAATCAGATCGGCGGCATTGTGCCCGACGAACCGCTGATCGCCGGTCATGAAGTGCATTTTTGCGGTATGCCCGTTGCTTTTGTAGTGGCCGAATCGGTTGATGCGGCCCGTACTGCCGTTAAAAAAATTAAAGTATCGATCGATCAGTTGCCGGTTATTACCGATCCGCGCGAAGCGCAGGCAAAGGGCGAACTGATCGTTCCCCCACGCACTTTTAATTTAGGCGATACAAATGCCGGCTGGCAACAATGCACGCGTATTTTTGAGGGCAGCGCTTACACCAACGGACAGGAACACCTGTACATTGAAACACAGGGCGCCTATGCCTTACCACAGGAAAATAATTCCATTAAAGTATATTCCTCAACCCAGGGGCCTACGGCTGTGCAGCGGGCAGTGTCGAAAGTGTTGGGCATACCCATGCACCAGATTGAAATTGAAGTGAACCGCCTGGGCGGCGGTTTTGGTGGCAAAGAAGATCAGGCAAATACCTGGGCTGCCCTATGCGCACTGGCGGCGCATCTTTTAAAGCGCCCTGTTAAATACGCCCTGCACCGCATGGAAGATATGGCCATGACGGGTAAACGGCATCCATATTCGTCGGATTTTAAAATAGGATTGAATGATGAACTGAAGATCATTGCCTACGAAGCAACCTTTTACCAGAACGCCGGCGCATCGGCCGACTTATCACCGGCTGTATTGGAACGTACTTTGTTTCATTGCACCAATTCGTATTTCATTCCCAATGTAAAAGCAACCGCGTATAGTTGTCGCACCCATTTGCCGCCCAATACCGCATTCAGAGGCTTTGGCGGCCCGCAGGGCATGTTCGTAATAGAGGCGGCCATTGCAAAAGCAGCAGCAGCCATTGGTGTTGACGCATCGGTGATACAGCAAAAAAACCTGTTACAAACCGGTGACGAATTTCCATACGGACAATTAGCTCAAAGCGAAGCGCCTGAATGCTGGAACAAGGCAATGGCATTGTACGATCTTGCCGCTGTTAAAAAAGAAATAGCCGACTTCAATGCCAACAGTAAATGGTATAAAAAAGGAGTAGCCTGCATGCCCGTTTGTTTTGGCATTTCATTTACCAAAACATTGATGAACCAGGCACGCTCACTGGTACACGTGTATTCAGATGGCAGTGTAGGCATTACCACCGGCGCTGTTGAAATGGGCCAGGGTGTAAATACAAAAATATTACAGGTTGCAGCCCGGGTATTTTCTATCGATCCCGGCAAAATAAGAATACATACTACCAATACATTTAAAATAGCCAATACCTCTCCCTCTGCTGCCAGCGCTACCGCCGACCTGAATGGAAAGGCCACTATGATGGCCTGTAATGCTATTGTTGACAGACTGAAAAAAGTAGCCGCCGAAGAACTGAACGTAGATGCCAGCGCCGTTTCATTACGCGATGAGTATGTATACGTGTATGGAAAGAAAACAGACCTTGACTGGAAGAAACTGGTAATGGCAGGACACATAAAACGGATTGGACTATCGGAGCACGCTAATTATGCCACACCTGAAATTCACTTCGACCTCACCAAAGAAAAAGGGCACCCCTTCGCGTATCATGTTTATGGCACCGCCATTGTTACCGTAACGGTCGACTGCATGCGCGGAACCTATACCGTTGATACAGTAAAAGTAGTCCACGACTTTGGCACCAGCATGAATACGGCGGTAGACATAGGACAAATAGAAGGCGGTATCGTTCAGGGCATTGGCTGGATGACCATGGAAGAAGTTGTATACGATAATCTTGGCCGGCTTCGTTCCAATGCATTATCCACCTACAAAGTGCCCGATATTTATTCGGTGCCAAAAGAAATAGCCATCGATTTTCTGCAAACGCCCAACGATAATCTTGCTATCTTTCGATCAAAGGCTGTAGGCGAACCGCCGCTGATGTATGGCATTGGTGCTTATTTTGCTTTGCGCAATGCTATCAGTGAATTTAATAAGAGTGCCGCATTTCCATTCGATGCTCCCATGACGCCCGAAAAGGTTTTGATGGCTTTGTACGCAATACAAAAGGAAGGAATTATTCAACCACATGAAGAAGCAGTTAATCATCTGGCAGTTGATAAATAACAGTCTGCAGCAACAGGTACCCGTTATGTTGTTGTATGTGCTGCAAAGTGATGGAAGCAGTCCGGGCCGGCAGGGTTTTTTCATGGCAGTAAATGCAGCCGGTGAAACCGAAGGTTCTATTGGCGGTGGAATTATGGAGCATAAGTTTATTGAACTGGCAAAAGAAAAGCTGAGTTACAGGTTACAGGATGCAGGTAACAGGGCTTTAAACACTCCGCCGGCCAGTGAAGAAGGTGGCATACTAAAAAAACAATATCACAACAAATCGGCGCCGGCCAATCAAAGCGGCATGATCTGTTCGGGCGAACAAACGATTCTGGTATATCCACTGTCAGATAAAGACCATGAACCTGTACAGCATATTATTGCCAGCCTTGAACAAAACAGGAATGGTACTTTACAATTATCTCCTGCCGGTTTACAATTTTCTGCGGAGGTGCCCACTACTGATTTTTCTTTTACTATGATTTCAGATGATGACTGGATGTATCGCGAAAGAACGGGTTATAAAAATCATCTGCACATTATCGGCGCCGGCCATTGCGCCCTGGCGCTTTCGAAAATGATGCGGGAGATGGATTATTATATTCATTTGTACGACGACCGGTCTGCTTTAAAAACGTTCACTGAAAATGAATATGCACATGAGAAGAAAATTGTGAGTGATTATAAAGAAGTGCAGCATCTGATACCCGAAGGTGCGAATCATTACATAGTGGTGATGACGGTTGGTTACCGCACCGACGACATTGTTGTAAGAACGTTATGGAACAGGCCATTCAAATATTTCGGATTGCTGGGCAGCAAAAGCAAGATCGAAAAAATGTTCAGTGATTATCTGGCCGAAGGCGTACCGGCCGAATTATTATCTCAAATACATGCCCCGGTTGGCATTGCCATTCGCAGTCAAACCCCCGAAGAAATTGCAGTGAGTATTGCGGCGGAAATTATACAGGTGAAGAATGGGTGATAAAAAAGGAAGGTGTGGATGCCTGCTGCGATAGAAGAATTATACTTTAGGTAAACCTTTCATTCTTGCCAAATTTTCATTTGCTTGTTTTAGCTTACGGGCAACCAATCCCTTATCAGTCGGCGATGGTTTCAGGGTGTCATCAATCGTTATGGTTATTTCTATATTAAACAGCTTGCTACGGTGTTTTATTACCTTTTTCATTATTGGGACGGATTATAGTCGAGAGAAGGATTAAATTTTAGGCAATCCTTTCATCTTTTTTAAATGCTGATTTGCGAGCTCTAACTTGCGCGGAGCCAATACCTTACCTTGCAAATGACTTAATCTTTCATCAACTGTAATGGTAATTTCTGTGTTGAATAGCTTACTGCGGTTTTTAATTATCTTCTTCATTTAACAAATTTAATAAATTTTCTTTTAACTAAAAAGGCATTGATATTCAGCCCTTTCCGAAATGGAACAAACTCATCCTGTCCTTTTAATTCAGCGTATATTTCAAATATTGTCGACAATTCTTCCAGATGCAAACTTACCGCCATTCTATATAATCTTGTTCTGTGTTCTGTACTGCCGATAAAATAAATCCATCTATCCGGATATTTCATCGTATAAGTTGTAACGATTTTTAAAACAGTAGCTAAAATCTTATTTCTATCGCCGTTATCGCTAATCTTTAAATCATCTATCTTATCATCATCTGTAATATCTCCAAACGCCAAATTGTATACATTCGGCCACAGGGTAGGCTCAAATGCAACCCGTTTTGGTATATTGCCGTTACGGCCCAAACTTACAAATTCAAAAACACTAAAATCCTGAGTTACTAAAACTCCTTCATAAACCTCATACTTCATACTACCAAAATTATAGTATATACCTTACTGTTTTATATAACCGCAGACTATTTCAATATTTATTGATTTTAGACAAATTTTCAAAGACGCTTGTATGTCCCACAAAATGCATTCAATTTACCCCTGCTCATTGAATTTAAATTTATTCACCTCATATTATTTGCAGTATCATTTTTTTTCCTAACTTAAATTATTGCCTGCCATACCTGATTACATACTCTTACATACCTGAAATATTTAATTAGCACATGCACCTTACACCAAGAGAATCGGAAAAACTATTATTATTTCTGGCCGGGGAACTGGCCGAAAAACGAAAAGCGCGTGGATTAAAACTGAACTATCCCGAAGCGGTTGCCCTCATCAGCAGCCGGCTGCAGGAGGCGGCCCGTGATGGAAAATCGGTGGCCGAGCTAATGCAATACGGCGCCACCATTTTATCGCGCGAAGATGTAATGGAAGGTGTTGCAGATATGATACACGAAATACAAATCGAAGCCACTTTTCCCGACGGCACCAAACTGGTTACCGTGCATGATCCGATAAGATAGTTTCGGGTTTGAGGTTTGAGGTTGCTTCGATTTGATTAGTGTTCAGTGAATTTGAAACGTTTAGTGCCCAAACCTAAAGAACCAAAAACCATAAACAATAAACCAGAAACCTAAAAGGGAACCACAAACAACAAACCACAAACCATAAACAAAAGCTATGATTCCCGGAGAATACATACTGCAACCAAACGACATCATCGCCAACGCCGGACGAAAAACCACCGGCATAACAGTTGTAAACACCGGCGACCGGCCGGTTCAGATCGGCTCGCACTTTCATTTTTTTGAAGTGAACAAACAATTGCAGTTCGACCGGGAAAAAGCCTATGGCATGCGCCTGAATATTCCCGCTGGTACAGCCGTTCGTTTTGAACCGGGTGAAGAAAAAGAAGTGCAGCTCGTTGCTTTTGGTGGTTCCCAAAAAGTATTCGGATTTAATAATCTGGTGAACGGCGATATAAACGATAGCAATAAACAGGAATCGTTAGATAAAGCTCAAAATAACCAATTCAAAAATCAACCTTTATGAGCCTGAACATCAACCGTATTAAATATGCCAATATGTACGGGCCCACTACGGGCGATAAAGTGCGTTTAGGCGATACCGAACTAATCATTGAAATTGAAAAAGACTTTACCGTATATGGCGATGAAGCCAAATTCGGCGGTGGTAAAACTATTCGCGATGGCATGGCGCAATCAGCACGCGCCACGCGTAGTGAAGGCGTGCTTGATATGGTTATTACCAGTGTAATGATCATCGATCACTGGGGCATTGTAAAAGCCGATATCGGCATCAAAGACGGAAAGATCGTTGGCATTGGTAAAGCCGGCAATCCCGATACCATGGATGGCGTAGATGCCAACATGATCATCGGCGCTGCAACTGAAGTGCATGGCGGGGCTGGTTTAATTGCTACTGCCGGCGGTATCGATACTCATATTCATTTTATTTGTCCGCAACAGATCGACCATGCCCTGTTCAGTGGCATCACCACTATGATCGGCGGCGGTACTGGTCCGGCAGATGGTACCAATGCTACCACCGTTACACCCGGCGCCTGGAATATTCAAAAGATGCTCGAAGCGGCCGATGCCTTTCCGATGAACCTCGGCTTTTTGGGCAAGGGCAATTGCGCGGCATTACCACCGCTCGAAGAACAGATTGAAGCAGGTGCACTTGGGTTAAAGATTCATGAAGACTGGGGCAGTACGCCTGCAGTTATCGATGCATCGCTTAAAATTGCCGACCTGCATGACGTGCAGGTGGCTATTCATACCGATACGCTGAATGAAGCGGGTTTTCTGGAAGATACCATCAATGCCATCAATGGCCGCGTGATTCATACCTATCACACCGAAGGCGCCGGTGGTGGTCATGCACCGGATATCATAAAGGCGGCTATGTATCCGAACATATTGCCTTCATCTACCAATCCTACGCGTCCGTTTACCGTGAATACGATCGACGAACATCTTGATATGCTGATGGTTTGTCATCACCTCGATAAATCAGTCCCTGAAGATGTATCTTTTGCCGATTCCCGTATTCGTCCTGAAACCATTGCGGCCGAAGATATACTGCACGACATGGGCGTGTTTAGCATGATGAGCTCCGATTCGCAGGCCATGGGCCGGGTAAGCGAAGTGATCATCCGCACCTGGCAAACAGCCCATAAAATGAAAATACAACGTGGCGCACTACCCGAAGATGATGGAAAGGGCAACGATAATTTTCGCGCTAAAAGATATGTGAGCAAGTATACCATCAACCCGGCTATTACACACGGCATTTCGGAATATGTGGGTTCGTTGGAAGCCGGTAAACTGGCCGACCTGGTTTTATGGAAACCGGCTATGTTTGGCGCCAAGCCCGAAATGATCATTAAAGGAGGTATGATCATCGCCAGTAAAATGGGCGATCCCAATGCCTCCATCCCTACCCCGCAACCTGTTATTTACCGGCATATGTTTGGCGCATATGGAAAAGCATTACATAAAACCTGCGCCACCTTTGTTTCGAAGTTATCGCTTGAAAAAAATGTGTTGCAGCAATACGGTTTACAAAAAATGATACTGCCGGTTAAGAATTGCCGGAATATTTCTAAAAAAGATATGGTACACAACAATGCCACTCCGGTGATTGATGTAAACCCCGAAAATTATGAAGTGAAAGTTGATGGCCAACCCGTAACCTGCGAACCCATTGCTGTAGCGCCATTAGCTCAAAGATACTTTCTGTTCTAAGGGTTTGGCTATAAAATTGTTTGAGATTTCTGCATTTAGGACTAAAAGTTTATGGTTTGAGGTTTATGGTTTGTCGTTGCTGCCGCGATTTGAATAGTGTTCAGGGAATTTGAAACGTTTAGTGCCTGAAACCCAAAACCACAAACACCAATTTGAAATAATATTTCGGTGATCGAACCTAAAGAACCACAAACTACAAACCACAAACTTCAAACCCGTATGCTAATACAACAAAAAGCAGGAACCATTAAATCGATAAATATCGACAACCGCACTATCGATTGGTTGCCTATGGAATGGTTCGAAACCAGTAAGCGAATTCTGCGTAAGCGTACACAATCGGGCAGGGAAATAGCATTGAAGTTTTTGAACGAAAACCCGGCGCTTACACAGGACGATGTGTTGTACGAAGACGAATCTGTTATTATAGCGGTAGATATTATCCCCTGCGAAGTATTGGTAATACAACCTGCATCGCTGTTCGAAATGGCTTCGGTTTGTTATGAAATCGGCAACAAACACCTGCCGCTGTTTTTTGAAAACAATGAAGTATTGGTCCCTTTCGAAATGCCGTTGTTCCGTTTATTGCTGGCGCAGGGTTATACTATTACAAAGGATAAAAGAAAATTATTACATCCGCTAAAAACAACTGTTGCTCCGCATGCTCATAGCAGCAGCAGTTTATTTTCAAGAATAATGCAACTAACAAACACGGGCGAATGAATAATAATTTGTTTCGATTATTGCAGTTAGCTGATCCGGCTTTACCGGTTGGCGGATTTTCACATTCGGCCGGCCTGGAAACTTATGTACAACTGGGCATAGTACACAATGCTGCCACGGCAAAGGCATTTGTAACAGGTATGTTGTCGCAAAATATTCATTACACCGATGCAGCCCTGGTGTCGCTGGCGTATGATGCTTTGGAAAACAACAATCCCGATGAACTGAACAGGCTTGATGAACTTTGCACAGCCGTTAAACTGCCCCGTGAAATGCAACAGGCCAGTCAGAAATTAGGCGCCCGGCTGCTTAAAATATTTCAGCCTTTGTGTAACAATCATTGGCTGAACCGGTACGCAGCAGCTGTTCAATCAAAACAATTAAACGGACATTATTGCATTGCCTTTGGCATCATTGCATATGCTTTGTCAATTGATAAAGAAGAAGCGCTGACGGGGTTTTATTACAATGCAGCAGCAGGTTTTGTAACCAATAGTGTAAAGCTGATTCCTTTAAGCCAGCAAAGCGGTCAGGAACTGTTGTTCTCCTTACACCCTCTGATCACTGAACTGGTTCAAAAAAACAGGCAACCCGATATGGATATGATCGGTCTGTGCTGCACCGGCTTCGACATCCGTTGTATGCAGCATGAGCAATTGTATTCGAGATTGTATATGTCGTGAATGGTGAATAGTCAATGGTCAATGGTCAATGGTGAATAGAAAGCGCCATCTAAACTTTGCGGCTTTGCGCCTTGGCGCGAAAAATAATTTAATTATGGAAAGAAATTACATAAAAATCGGCATCGCCGGTCCGGTGGGCTCCGGTAAAACAGCCCTGATTGAACGGCTTACAAGGAAGTTGTATCCCGCCTATAGTATTGGCGTTATCACAAACGACATTTATACCAAAGAAGATGCAGAGTTCCTTACCAAAAACAGCCTGTTGCCGCCCGAAAGAATTATTGGTGTTGAAACCGGCGGCTGTCCGCACACTGCCATTCGTGAAGATGCCAGCATGAACCTCGAAGCAGTGGAGGAAATGGCAACGCGCTTTAATGACATACAGATCATCTTTATTGAAAGCGGCGGCGATAATTTATCGGCAACATTTAGTCCCGATCTGGCCGATTGTACCATTTTTGTTATTGATGTTGCCGAAGGCGATAAAATTCCGCGTAAAGGTGGTCCGGGTATTACCCGCAGCGATTTGCTGGTGATCAACAAAATTGATCTGGCTCCTTATGTGGGCGCCAGTTTGGAAGTAATGGAACGCGACGCCCGTAAAATGCGCAACGGCCGGCCTTTTGTATTTACCAACCTGATGAATGGCGAAGGATTGCAACAGGTGATCAGCTGGATTAAAAAATATGCTTTACTCGAAGAAACTGAAGAACCAACTTTGCACCGATGAAGGCACATGTACATATACACGCTGCTGAACGAAATGGTATAACCTGCCTGCATCAGAGTTATTGCACGCCGCCTTTTAAAGTGGCCAATATAACTGAAGATAAAAAGGCGGCGCCTCTGCATCTGATGCTGATGAGCTCATCGCCCGGCATTTTAGATGGCGACGATTATCAGATAAAAATAAATATTGATGAAGGTTGCCATTTGCAATTGCATTCCCAGTCGTACCAGCGTCTGTTCAAGATGAAAAAAGGTGCAACGCAATGTATGGAAGTTGATATACAAAAAGGAGCAACTTTTGTATATATCCCCCATCCGACCGTGCCGCATGAACAGGCTGTTTTTACTGCGCGTAATAAAATATTCCTGCAGCATAACAGCCGGTTAATATGGGGTGAAATACTTACCTGTGGCCGTAAACTGAACGGCGAACAGTTTTGCTTTGCAAAGTATCACAGCATAACTGATATATATCACAACAACCGGCTGGTGATGAAAGAAAACCTGCTGGTGCAACCGGCATTGGTGAATGTGCATGGCATCGGCCAGTGGGAAGGCCATTCGCACCAGGCCAGTCTGATCATATGGGACAGCGCCGAATCGATCAGCCCAGTCTATGACAAGCTGTACAACTTTTTACAACAACAAAGCGATATTACTTCAGGCATCAGTGCTGTTGCGCAGGGTGGCCTGGTAATACGTATTTTAGGATACAGGGCCGAGCAATTATTTAATTGTTTGCACGCGCTGGCAGCAATACTGCATGCAAATCGTAAAGTAAGCGTAGAGGCGGGCGCAACCTATGCTCTCTGAACTACAAATATTAATGATAACAGCTACGGGTATCGCCTGTTTACATACGGTAACCGGTCCAGATCATTATTTTCCTTTTATTGCATTATCAAAATCACGCGGATGGAGCTTTGGTAAAACATTATTATGGACAACCATTTGCGGCTGTGGTCATGTATGGAGCTCAGTATTACTGGGATTGGGCGGTACCGCATTAGGCTGGTCGTTATCAAAAATATCGTGGCTCGAACATATACGCGGCGGACTGGCAGGCTGGGTATTATTGCTATTCGGTTTTGTGTACGGTAGCTGGGGATTGATCAGGGCTTATCAGAACAAAAAGCACAAACACTTCGACACCTATGAAGACGGATCAATGTATGTATACGAACATAAACATGGCGAGGCGGTAATGCCCAAAGAAAGATACAAAGTAACGCCCTGGGTTATGTTCATAATTTTCTTATTGGGTCCCTGCGAACCCATGATACCGCTGTTGTATTTTCCGGCCGCCCAAAATAACTGGTGGGGCATGTGCCTGCTGATTATGGTTTATACCTTTATTACGCTTGCCACTATGTTGGTAATGGTGATACTGGGGTACTATGGCATATCGTTTATGAAAACAGAAAAATTAGAACGATATGTACATGCCCTCGGTGGGCTCACGTTGTTTATTTGCGGAGCTGGGATGATTTGGCTGGGATGGTAGGTTTCGTGAAGGCGCAAAGTACAGTTACAAGTTACAGGATACAAGGTATCCAACACATTCAGGCCTTGTAACATGAAACCTGCAACAACTAATTCGTGACGCCTTTTGCGCAAACTTTATTTACTCCCTCACCACCGTTCCCGTAATATATCCATACGGCTCATCGGTTGCTATAAATATTTCATTTTTGTTATCCATACCAAACTGCCCGAGGTTATAAAGAATATGATGTTTATTGGGCATTTTCAAACTGATCTCTTTTACAGCGCCATATTTTTTTAACACGGCTTCGCCCATGGCATATAAAGTGTGCTGCACCGAAAGACTCTGGTGGTCGGCAAATGTTTGCAACAAGGTAGTGCGTATGCCATTGTATAATTCGGTAAACAAAACATTCGGCGAATCGTAGGTCCAGCTTACTTCGCATTGGGTAGCAAATATGCGGTCGCTGGTTTCCTTAAGCGTGGTAAACTGATCTTTGATGTAATGCTCAAAAGCCGAATCGGTGGTTTTTAATATCAGCAGGTCTTCTATGCCGGCCTTCACCTCAATACCGCCTGAGGCATGTTGCACAATAACAGCGGTATGCTTTTCAGATCCGCCGCTTACATAAGCATGCGGATGTTCTGCGCCATTCAACAACATCCGGTGCCAGGTATGTTCTGTTAGCTCAATTCGCGATTTTGATATCTGCGGATTGTTGGTTATAAGATAATTGGCCAGGTACAAACCAAATGATTCGATGGATGAAACAAAATGCTCTTTGGCCAACGCATACACCGTATTTTTTTGAGTATCGGTAGGAAGTATTTTGGTATTATCGCCTATGGTATGCGCTGTTTCAAAATCACCTTCCAGTACAACGTTCACAGAAATTTGTCTGAACTCATGATAGCCGGGGTGGCGAATGATCTTTGATAAGTTAACAGCATTTTTACCGTAGGTATTCTTTCCGAGTTTAATACTCATAGTAACGTATTTTGATGAATGCATGCTCAATATAAACAATTAATTGTCTATTTTTATTAGAGAAGTCAGTAAAGACCGAAAGAAGCAACTGCTAATTGTATTTTCTTTCCGACTTTCGGTCTTGCGGTCTTGCGGACTTCCGGACTTTAATTAAAAACTATGTTCGACATTGCGATCAGCGGTAATAAAATTTGCACACCCGAAGGCATTAAAAAAGCAGTGGTGCTGATTAAAGACGGTATCATCGGCGATGTATTGCCCGATTTACCCGCTGATTATTATGGCGAAATCATACATATTCACGATAATGTGGTTATGCCGGGCATCATCGACCCGCATGTTCACATCAATGAACCGGGAAGAACCGAATGGGAAGGTTTTGCTACCGCTACCCGGGCGGCAGCGGCCGGCGGACTCACCACGTTAGTTGATATGCCACTGAACAGCTCACCGGTTACTACCACAGCTGAAGCGTTTGATCAAAAATTAGCTGCCGCCGTACAGTTGCAGGTGAACTGCGGTTTCTGGGGAGGCATTGTACCGGGCAACGAAACCGAAATAGAAAAACTGATCAACAAAGGCGTATTGGGATTCAAAGCCTTTCTTACACATTCAGGTATCGACGAATTTCCTAATGTTACCGAAGAGGATCTCAGAAAAGCAATGCCCTTAATTGCGAAGCATGATCTGCCGCTGCTGGTGCATTGCGAGATAACAACAGGCAGTGGGTCCCGCAAGGCGGGAGCAATTGGCAATAGTCAAACCGCCGGTGATGAACGTTCATATCAAAATTATCTTTCATCGCGGCCAAAACAATGGGAAGATGAGGCGATTGCCCTGATGATCCGGTTGTGCGAAGCATATAATTGCCGGGTGCATATTGTGCACCTGTCGTCGGCCAACTCTATTGAACAAATACAAAAGGCCAAACAAAAAGGCCTGCCCATAACCGTTGAAACGGCACAGCATTACCTGTATTTTAATGCAGAAGAAATACCCGACGCACAAACCGCTTATAAATGCGCACCACCCATTCGTGAAAAAGAAAACAATGAACAACTGTGGAATGCCTTGCGCGACGGCATTATTGATTTTGTAGCTACCGATCACTCCCCCGCCCCGCCCGGTATGAAAGAAACCGGAACAGGCAATTTAATGAAAGCCTGGGGCGGTATAGCTTCGCTGCAACTGGCGCTGCCTGTTTTATGGACCGGTGCACGAAAAAGAAATATACCATTAACAGCTATCGCAACATGGCTTTGTGAAAACCCGGCGAAGTTACCCGGCTTACAAAAAAGCAAGGGAAAGATCGCCAAAGGTTATGATGCCGATCTGGTTGTTTGGGACCCTGAAAAGCAATTCACTGTTACGGCCGGTCAGCTTTATCACAAACATAAACTTACACCCTACCTCAACGAAACGTTGTATGGAGTAGTAGAACAAACATGGCTGGGTGGTACACTTATTTACGATAAGGGAGTATTCGGCCGGTTAAACAAAGGAAAAATAATTATAGGTTGATAACAGATTATCATAAAAGGGCATCTGCCATTATGCAGCGCATCGATGAACTGGCTTCTATCAGCGAAGATCCGGAGGTAATAACGCGTACATACGGCACCGAAGCCTTTGTGAAAGGAAGAACCACCGTTGCCCGGTGGATGGAAGAGGCAGGTTTACAAACACGCATTGACAATATCGGCAACGCAAGAGGACGATTTTTGAGTAACAGAGCTAACGCCCAAACACTGGTGATCGCCTCGCACATTGATACGGTGATCAACGCCGGTAAATTTGATGGCCCGCTGGGGGTGATCATGGGACTTGATATTATTGAACACCTGATTCAGCAAAAAGCCTCTCTGCCCTTTCACATCGAACTCATTGCTTTCAGTGATGAAGAAGGTTGCCGGTTTCATACTACCTATCTCGGCAGCAAAGTGGTGGCAGGTACTTTTGATGTAAATCTTCTAACTAAAAAAGATAATACAGGAACAACTTTACACGATGTAATGCAGGCCATGGGCGGCAGAGCCAATGAACTGCAGCACGATGCATTGCCTGCCAATAACTGGCTTGGTTATTTTGAAATACATATTGAACAGGGACCCGTGCTGTATGAAAAAAATATTCCTGCAGCCGTTGTTACCGCCATTGCCGGGCAAAGAAGAATTACTGTTACGTTTAAAGGCGTAGCAGGCCATGCCGGTACGGTGCCAATGCACATGCGCAACGATGCGTTATGCGGCGCTTCGGAATTTATTCTGGCCGTGGAGCAATTTGCCAAAAACAGTCCGCACAATGTAGTGGCTACCGTTGGTAAGTTAGATATCACCCATGCCGCAAGCAATGTTATTCCGGGCGAAGTTACCTGTACACTCGATGTACGCAGTGCCGATGACGCCATTTTATCGTGTTACAAAAATTTGCAGCAACTGGCCGAAGCAATTTGCCGCCAGCGCAACATAACCATGCAATGGAACCTTGTACAGGAAACCAAACCCGTAATTTGTGATGTCGCCATGAACCGGTTGCTCGCAAAGGCAATTCAGCAGGCCGGGTTCGAAGTAATTGAACTGGTAAGCGGGGCCGGTCATGATGCAGTAGCGGTGTCGCCGGTATCGCCGGTAGCTATGTTATTCGTACGATGCTTTAAAGGCATCAGTCATAATCCGCTCGAAAATGTAGAACTAAAAGATATTGCGGCAACTGTTGAAGTATCTGCTAACTTTATTGATCAACTTATACAAAAATACAATCAGGGTTAATATGGAAATTTCGGCGCTTACAAGATCGGTCGTAAAAAACAATCACGCGGTAATTTGTCCCGATGGGTATGTAAACAGTACTGTTCCGGGCTGGACAAACTGCACGGTTAATGTGATCATCAACGAACAAATGGGGGCAGACCTATGCCAAACTTTAATAACGTTAAATAAAGACGCGCGGCTGCAGGGTGTTACCAGTGAATCACAAATATTCTTTTATGTTATTGAAGGAAAATGCAAAGCAACAGTGAGCGGCGAAACACAAACACTTTCATCGGGTCAGTTTGTGTATGTGCCCGTTCAGAAAGAATATATTTTTGAAGAAGCAACAGCAGGTACCCGCCTGCTTACTTTTCATAAAGTATATGAATACCTGAAAGGCCATCCTGTGCCACTCACTATTTTCGGAGATGCAGCTACTGTTCCGGGGCCCGAATACCTGAACGATCCCGCATTGCGGTTACAGGTTTTACTGCCTGATAATTTATCGTTCGATATGGCCGTGAATATTTTTACCTATGATTCCGGCGGCCATTTGCCTTTTGTAGAAACGCATATCATGGAACATGGTTTGCTGTACCTGCAGGGACAGGGCGTGTATATGCTCGATCATCAATGGTATCCTATAAAAAAAGGCGACTCCATTTGGATGGCCCCTTATTGCCAGCAGTGGTTCACCGCCATGGGTAAAGAACCCGCCGTGTATATTTATTATAAAAATGTGAACCGGTTCCCTACAGTAGTTTAAAAGCAAGTGGCGAGTGCTGAGTAGGAAGTCGGAAGCAGGAAGTAAGAATTAATGGGTACAAGTTATCAGTTTCAGGTTACAGGTTACATGTTATAGGGAATAACTGCTTCTGAAGCCCTGAAACCTGCAACTTGAAACCTGTAACATAAGGTTGCCGTTTCACGATTCACGAAAAATCAACAGCTATGACCATTGCCGAATTTGATCAGCTTGATGTTGAAAAGAAAAGAGCATTGTTGCTGCAGTGCTGCGGAAGCACCAACTGGATAAACAAAATGATAGCCGCATTGCCGGCCGAAGACCTCGTTGATTTGCTTGAAATAGCTGAGGAACAATGGTACACCTGTTCAGAACAGGATTGGCGCGAGGCCTTTACACATCATCCTAAAATTGGTGATATTGATTCATTAAAAGAAAAGTACGCTTCAACAGCCCACTGGGCCGAAGGCGAACAATCGTCGGTAAAAGAAGCTGCCGAACAAACATTACGGCAACTGGCCGAAGGCAATAACGAGTATGAAACTAAATTCGGTTATATATTTATTGTATTTGCCACGGGCAAAACCGCCGATGAAATGCTGAGCCTGTTAAAACAACGGTCATACAACAGTGCCGAAGTGGAAATACAAATTGCGATGGAAGAACAACTAAAGATCACTAAATTAAGACTGGAAAAGTTATTCGGAATTTAAATTGCTTATGAGTCAGCTAACCACCCATATACTCGATACCACCCTGGGCAAGCCTGCTGCCGGCGTGCTGATCGTTTTATATCAGCAAACCGGTGATCACTGGAATGAGATCGTGCGCGGCATTACCAATAACGATGGCCGCATTACCGACTGGCTACCCAACGATACCGTGTTGCCTGCAGGCTTGTATAAACTGAAATTCGAAACCGGCGATTACTTCAAACAACAAATGATCGCAACTTTTTATCCGTTTGCAGAAGTGGTATTTACCATTAGCGATGCATCGCATTACCATGTTCCGTTGCTGTTAAATCCGTTTGGGTATTCGACCTACAGAGGATCATAAATACTTTTCGCATGTCCGGCAAAGTGAGCCACCTTCGAAAAGGTGACCTGCTTTGCCGCTTAATATAAAATTATACTTTACAAAAAAGCATTATTATGAAGTTTTCCATTCCGGAAAATGACAAAGCACAATTGCTCGGTCAGTTGCAGACAGCCAACCTGAAATTTCAACAAACCTATCCCGGCGACAAACCCGACCGGCAACCCGTGCATACCGTTTATGGAGGAGCCAATTTATTTAAAGCAGATACCTGTGTTAAGATGGGCAACATTGCTTTGAAAAACCTGCAAACCTATGCGCCCGATTTTGTAGTGCTTGCAAAAGTACTGCAGTTAAAAGGATATGAGCATTTACCGCATTTGCAAAGCGATATTGAGCAGCTTACCAAAAAGCTGGATGGTATGTCTGAGGCCGAACGAAAAAAAGAACCGGGCTGGCTGGCATATACGGTTTATAATAAGATCATGCGCAAACTGCAAACAGAAGCAGTGGAAGATTTTCGCATTGACTTTGAAGATGGGTTCGGCAACCGGCCCGATGATGAAGAAGATGCCACCGCCGTACAGGCTGCAAAGGAACTGGCTGCAGGCATGAAAAACAAAACCATTTCGCCGTTTATAGGCATCCGCATAAAACCGTTCACCGAAGACCTGAAACACCGGGGGGTGCGCACGCTCGATATATTTCTATCTACCCTGTTACAAAATACAAATGGCGTATTGCCTCCAAATTTCGTAGTGATGTTGCCGAAAGTTACCATTCCCGAACAGGTGGTTACCCTGGTGAGGCTTTTTGAAATACTCGAAAAGGCGCATCAGTTACCGGCCGGATCGCTGAAAATGGAAACGATGGTAGAAGCCACGCAAATAATAATGGATGATGAAGGCCGCAACCCTTTGCTGCGAATTATAAAAGCAAGTGAAGGAAGATGTATAGCCGCCCATTTTGGCACCTACGATTATACCGCCTCCTGCGGCATTACCGCCAAATACCAAACGATGGCGCATCCGGTTTGTGATTTTGCGCATCATATGACCAAAGTGGCATTGGCAGGCACCGGCATCTTTTTGTCGGATGGCGCTACCAATGTAATGCCTATTGGTCAGCACCGGGGCGAAAACCTGAGCTTTGAACAAATGGCCGAAAACCGTGAATCGGTACACCAGGCATGGCGTACGGGATTTCATCATACCATGCATTCGCTGATCAATGGTTTTTACCAGGGATGGGACCTAAACCCGGCCCAGCTGCCTATGCGCTATGCTGCTACCTATAATTTCTTTTTAAGCAGTTACGACGATGCGGTGTTCAGGTTAAAAACCTTTGTTGAAAGGGCCGCTATTTCAACCCTTACCAAAGATATTTTTGATGATGCCGCTACGGGCCAGGGGCTGCTGAACTTCTTCTTAAAAGCCATGAACTGCGGCGCCATTACCGAAGAAGAAGCCACCAGCACGGGACTCACCATTGAGGAAATTCGAAGCCGTTCGTTTTTCCGGATTCTGGAAGGAAGGAGAAAGTGAACAGTTTTGTTTGTTTGTGGTTTGAGGTTTATGGTTTGTAGTTGCTGCCGCGCTTTGGAGTTTCATTATTAAGATCAAACACCTTAATTGTTTAACAGGATCAAGATTGCACGGCAAGATTCACCCAAACAACCACAAACCACAAACTTCAAACTATAAACTGCTTCGCGGCTTAGCGTATTAATAGATCGGTACCATTTCTTCATGAAACCGGAACCTGTTTTTAATCAAATGAACACCCCGGTTTTTCTGATTTCGGACTGTATGCACCGAAACCCGCATCTGGCGGGCAATTTCATGGCAGTCTAACCCCTTTAAATAGCTTAAAAGCATTACCTCCCGGCATTTGGCAGGCAAATCATGTACAATCGAGTACACCTGTTGCAATACTTCGGCATGAATGGTTTCGTTCATGCCTTCGTGTTCGGCATCGTCGTTACACAGGTGCCTGATCGTTTCCCGTATGCGTGCCTGGTATTGCGCCTGCTGGTTGTGGTTGATGCAGGCATTGCGCGTACTGATGTATAAAAACGCCTTAATCGAATAAAGGGTTTCAAAATCAGAACGCTTTTGCCACAGTTTTACAAATACTTCCGTTACTATGTCCTGGGCAATGGCATTGTCATTGACCCATCGTCGCGCAAAAAAGCAAAGTGCAGGATTGAAAAGCTGAAAGATTTCTTCAAATTCAGGGATTTTTTGTTGTTTAAGACGTTTGTTTTTCTCAGTCGCAGGGTTTTCTGTAATCCTCATAATCATGTGGTTTTTGAAATGGGCGTTACTATGGTTACTTGTACTTTCTATTCATGGCATCAGTGATACAGAACGGATATATAGTTGATTGTTACTGTTCTTAAAAAGCCGGCTGCGGCCCAATGGCTAAACAGCCGGTGCGTTCTTCCATGTGGTAAATCGATGGTTTTTCTATGGCAATACGATACACTTACTCAGGCTTGTATTATTCAATTGTATGTTGATTTAACACAAAGTCGGTTCTAAACAGGTTCGCGGCCGCGACCGTGCTTATCACATGTACTATTAATAAAAACACCGGGAGTGCTAAATATTACTAAAGAGGGGAAAAAAATTTTTATTTATAATAGTTGCAATGTTAACTATTTATGTATGTAATATTTATTGAAAACGGTTACATCGGAGCGTTAACCAGTATTATTCAACTATTCTGTGCACATAATTTGATGCACCGGGTAAAATAAACACAAACCCTACATGGTTTTACCTAAGTATAAAACTTAGTATATACCGGACTGTGACAATTCAAGGGAATAAACATTAAAACTTTTTAGGAGCCATAGTTTTCATAAGTTCAATAACCCATTGATAATGAAATATTTTATAACGAATACATTTTTTTACTCCTAACTTTATAGTCATTCACCCCTCTACATCTCCGTTACCGGAAAACTTTGCTGAAACGATTACTATTACCTCAACCCATTTAGTGTAAATACCGTAATGGGTTATAAATACATATGCCTTTAACCGGATAAATCATCATTCTATACACTTAATGTTTTTGCTGTTTTTTGAATAATAAAAGCAGCATTAATTATGAAACACTCAAAGTGGACCTACTTCCTGCTGGCATTGGTAATGCTGATCGCCCCTTCTGCTGTAAAAACCAATGAAAAAACAAAACCTGCTACCGATTACACCTGGTATTACTGGTTCGATGCGTATAACAATTATTTGTACCGGCAAAACCTGATAGTAGATGAAATTTTGTTTACAGGCCTGAATGAAAGCGAGTTAAATCCTAAAACCCTTCAGGAAAAAGGCTGGAAGCCGGCCGCTGTTACGCTCAACGAATGGGGTGAACCAACACCTATCACCTCGGTGCCGGATAAAAAACTTTATTCGCACCCCTGACCCATAATATAATAACCAGAACCAGGCGTACCGCGCTGCCGGTTATAACCGTGTTCGCGGTACGCCTTCTTTTTATCTTTATTTATTCATACCCGGGATTTTGCTTCAGATAAGGGTCGGTCTCTATTTCAGTTAATGGTATAGGATATAAATGATCGGTGCTTTGCCAGTTGCTTCCTTTGGCAATACTTAACACAGCATCAGCTCGTTTTGTACGCTTCAGATCGAACCACCGGTGCCCCCATTCGGTAAATAGTTCGGTTCTTCGTTCCTGTTCAATGGCAGCCACGCACTGATCATAATTTATTAAGGTAGAAATCAGCGATATCCCCGCCCGCTGCCTGATCATATTAATATCCGCTACAGCATCGGCAATTTTGTTTTGTTCCATCCGGGCCTCTGCCCGAACCAGATAAAGCTCGGCAAGCCTGAGCACAATGTTGTATTCGGTGGCAACCGTCGACAACCGCACTTTATATTTATAAGGATAATAACAGGTTTGGGTACCCACTTTCACTCCTTTTAACCAGGCGTCTTTACGAAGATCACCCGTTTCAAAAGCGGCCAGTAATGCTGCTGTAATGATGTATACAGGTGTTGCTGTTTGGGTTGCAGGTATAAAACTGTTGCCCTCAGCCGAATTGAAATTTTGTACTACCGGCGCCCATTGAAAAATAACTTCTGAACTGGTAAGTTTAAACACGCTGTTCAAATCATTGGGCAACTGATATTTTCCCGCATTTATTACGGCGGCCGCCGCCGCTTCGGCCCCACCCCAATCGCCTGTATGCAGGTATACCCTGGCCAGCAAAGCCAAAGCCGCAAAATGCGATGGCAACGTATTAACCACATCATCCGTTAACAACAAAGCGGCTGATTGCAGGTCGGCCACCATTTGTTCATATACTTTGGTTACCGCACTACGGGGCAATATGGCATTGGCATCGGCATTGGTGGTTAACACCAGCGGTACATCGCCATATAAATTCACCAGGTAGTAATAACATAATGCCCGCACAAACTGAACCTGTCCGGTTAACTGCTTTTTCGACCCCGCGCTAACGGCATCAGACTTCTGCAGCCTTTCAATACAAATATTACACTGGTATATACAGGCATAGGCAGCCTTCCATAAATTATTATTGTTTACCAGGTTATTCGATAAAAGCATATTGTAACCGAACTGATCTTCATTGGGTATTGAAACCGTGCTCGTTATTTCATCGGCCGATAACCCGGCATATATACTTATACCACCATTCAGCAAATACTTTGTGCTGCTCATTACTTTTATATAAATACCCGTTACGGCAGCCTGGGCCAATGAATCGTTCGAAAAAGCATGTGTGGCATCCAGCAAATCGTCTGGCGAATCAACCTGTACCAGTTTTTTACAACCTGTGCAGGTTGTTACCAGCACCAACAATGCAGGTAACAACCACTTAAATATATTTGAACCACGCAATGGCATAGTCATTGTTTTAAAAACTCAGTTCAACACCTGCCGAAATAACTCTCAGTGGTGGTAGCCTGTAAATATTTTGTGTTTCAGGATCAGTGCCTTTATACCGGGTAATGGTAAACAGGTTTTGCGCCTGAACATATACGCGACTGTTCTTTATAAACAAATTTTTTACCCACCGTGGCGGAAAACGCCACGACAGTTCAATGTTCCGCAACCGCCAGAACGAAGCATCTTTAATAACACCATCGGATTGCACAAAATGGCCCATAGCAATAACGGCTGCAGCATTTTCGCCTGTAGTATACTGCTGTAACTGCGCTGCATCACCCGGTTTATCCCAGTGGCTAAATAACGGCACGGGCTGATTTACAAGGGCTGTACCCGGAAAATTATTATTGTAAATCGTATACAGATCGCTGTACGCTTTTTGCCGGCGTACCTCTAATAAAAAATCGAGCTGCCAGCCTTTGTACTGCAGGTTACTTTGAAAAGCGCCGTAATAAACAGGATCAAAATTCCCGATCACGCGGTAATCGTTCGGATAGCTTACACTACCATCACCATCCCGGTCTTCGAACGTAAACAGCCCTGTGCCCCGGTCAACACCAGTATACACAAAACCTCTTTGTACAGATAATGATTGTCCTGGCACCAGCGAGCCGGCATAAGAAGATGTTTCGAGGTGGGGGAATGAAATTAATTTATTATGGGGTATAGTCAACGTTACACTTCCGTTCCATTGCCAATGTTGATTGAATTTGTTCTTTGACTGAACCATAATTTCCCAGCCGGTATTCTGCACCAATGCAGGAGAATTTTTTGCAGCATAGCTGGTAAAACCGGTTATGCCGGGCAAAGTGTATGCAATTAACTGATTGCCGCTGCGGTTTCTGTACCAGGTAACCGAAACCAGTAACCTGTCTTTAAACAACCCCAGATCAATCGCTGTTTCAAATTTTCTATTCACTTCCCAGCTGTAATTGCTGTCGGCCAGTTGAACGGGTACAATGCCGGTATTGCCCTGATAGGTAAGCGATAATTTTTGCCATTTGTCGAGATATTTATAATCTCCTATCTGATCGTTTCCTGTAATGCCATAACTCGCGCGCAGTTTGCCAAAGCTGATGAAAGGAAGTTTGTTTTTCACCAGCGGTTCATTGCTGAATATCCAGCCCATTCCGGCCGCCCAGAAAGTTCCCACCTGGCGGCCCGGTCCAAACCGGCTGCTGGCATCGCGCCGACCCGTTAAATTTAGTATATACGTGTCGTTCAGGTTACCATTTAACCGGGCAAAAACACCGGCATATTTGTATTCGGTATTTAACTTTTCGGTAGTTTGTTTACCGGCCATATCAAGATTCTTTAAAAATTCATCGCCTGGAAAATCAGAAGCCACGGTACCTGAAATGGTATTGTTTTGTATTTGCACTGTAGCGCCGGTAAGCGCCGAAATCTTTGCCTTTCCCAGGTAACGGTTATACTCAATCTGAGGTTCGGCAATCCAGCTGTTAAAGATCATTTTTCCAAAATACGAACTTCCCTGTGGAGGAGGTGTGGCATGAGGGTTTTGACTACCGGCCGGTATTAAACTTATTTCATTCGATCGAAGCCAGTTATAACCGAGGCTTGTTTTTAAAACGAGGTTCTTTGAAATGTTATAAGCAACATTCAGATTAGCAAGCAGGTTACTGGTTTTTGCTTCATAGGTTTGCAGTAACAAAGCCATTGGGTTGATAAATGCCAGATCGCCCTGCTGCCAGTTTAACTTACCTGCGGCATCGTATAATACAGGTGTATGGGGTGCCAGGTCAACGAATTCGGTAAGGTCGTTTAATATAGATTTGTTTTCATCATCAGAATAAATCAATGATAAGGCAGCATTGAAGTTGGTATCCTTACTTTGATAATGCAGGTTCAAATGGCCCGAAGCACGATTGTTAGAAAGATTGCCGGGGAATACCGTTGTTTCGTGATAATAACCGGTACCGATATAGTACTGCAAACGATTCGACCCACCCGATAAAGAACCCATCACTTTATTGGTAACAGCACGGCCGCCAATGAGCAGATCTTTAAAATCGGTATACCGGATGGTATCCCACAAAAACAGGTCGGGGGCATTGGCAGCATCGGGCACAAGCCCGTCGTTCAGCAACGCTTCGCGGCGCATATGCAGGTATTGCCCTGTATTCATCATTTTACTGTACCGCGTTATGGCACCAAAGCCGGTATTGATATTGAAATTAAATTCGGGCGTTCCCTGTTTCCCTTTTTTGGTAGAGATGAGCACCACGCCATTGGCGCCACGACTGCCATAGATGGCGCTGGCATCGGCATCTTTTAAAACTTCAATATGGTCAATGTCACCAGGATTAAGTAATGCAAACGGGCTTCGCCCCGATTCGCCCAGGGCCGTGCCTGAGGGAACAGCCTGTAGTGAATTATTATTGGGAGCAAACGGAACGCCGTCGATGATGAATAAAGGATCATTGGCAGGCAATTGGCCGGGCACTATGCCAATAGAACTTTGTCCGCGCAATTGTACTTTATAGCTTCCGCCCGGCAAACCGCTGGTTTGGGTAACCAGTAAACCAGGCACCCGGCCCTGTAAAACAGCCAGCGGGTTCGAAACGGGCTGCCGGGCAATATCGGCCTGATTCAGTTTATAAATTGATCCGGTATTAAATCGTTTTGATGTCTTACCATAACCGGTGATCACCATTTCATCGAGGTCTTTTACCACTGCTTTTAATCTGATGGTAATAAACGACTGGTCTTTTATAACCACATGCACCAGTTCGTAACCCACACAGCTAAATGTAAGCATTGCATTGTCGCGTATATTGGCAATGGTGAAATGGCCGTCGGTTTTGGTAACGGTACCGGTCATAGCACTGCTTTCAATCACCGACACATTTTCTACTGCCTGTTCTGCTTCATTGGTGACACGTCCTTCAATAACGTATAAAGCCGGGTTGTGCGCCGTAGCGGTTGTATCGGGCCTTACGGTGATCATATTGCCAACGATCAGGTAATTGAGTCCAAGGCCTTGCAATGCCTGCTCCATTACCTGTTTAATGGTACCATTGGTTACATGTACCGATACATGTTCGGCATGCTGCAAAAACTCGGTTCGGTAAGCAAAAACATAATTACTTTTTCGCTCTATCAGTTTAAATACTTTTTTCAGGTGCACATCATCCACCGAAATAGTAATGTTTTGAGATTGTGCATACACGGGAAATCCCACTACCAAACAGACCAACAACAATACTTTAGTCATGTACCAGCTTTCTTTGTGATTGGCATTACACTAATAAAAAAATGATAACCGTTCTGCCGGTTTAAGGTATGCGCCACTGAATTTTCGCAATATCACGATGGTTTCCCCTGTTATAATTCACATTAAGGAGATACGATGATTTTTTTACCTTCTATTTCGAAATGAATACCCCCTGCCAGTTCAAGATATTCCAGTATATCGTTAATACTTTTTTGTCTTGATGCCGTGAATGTATAATGGCCGCCGACAGGCCCGTCGTACACTATTTCATAATCGTACATCCGCCCTATCTCCTGCATGATCTTTTTTACATCGGTATCATTGAAAACAAACTTACCCTTATGCCATGCCATTACCTCCTGAACGTCGGCGTATTTTACTACTTCAACCCGCCCATCGCTGTTCACCTGGGCCTGCTGGCCGGGCGTTAACACAGCTATCTGACTATTATCATGCTGACTTCCATTTTCCAACTTCCGGTTTCCGATTTCCGACTTCAGACTTCCGACATCAGATTTCAGACTTCCGATTTTCACCTTTCCTTCGAGCAAAGTAGTTTTTATGGCCTGCTCCTCAGCATAGGCATTCACGTTAAAGTGGGTGCCTGTTACTTCAATTCTGGCGCCGTTGCCGTTACCTGATGGAGAGCTGACGACTACAACAAATGGTTTCTTTTTTCCGCCGTTCTGCAGTGAAACGGCATCAGGACTTACTTCGAAATATACTTCACCGGTAATTTGCACTGCCCGTTCTGCACCAGTAAATGCTGTGGGATAGGTTATTGAAGAAGTGGCATTCAGCCAGGCCTTGCTGCCATCGGGCAATTCAACGGCAAATGTTCTTGTACGCGGAGTCAAAACAGTATTGTATTCTATTTCGCGGTGACCGTTGCCGGTCGACCAGTCGTACCTGACCATATCGCCACGTTTGTATATAACCGAATTGTATTGCAGGGCAATATGGCCGTTTACACTGCTGTCGAGATATACCAGTTGCCCATCGGCCAGTTTGAGCTTAACCCGGTATATATCGGGCAATTTGCCATTTAATTCGTGCTGATCTGTTCTTTTATCGGCTGTTTTAATTCCGTTGTCTGATTTTAATATGGAGAAAGCGGCTATACCGCCGGCAAGCAGCGCTGTAATAACGGCCGCATACTTTAATACTGTAATCGTTCGTTTTTTTTGTTTATCGGGGAACATTTGTTTAATGATGCCCCATTCTTCGTCAGGGTCTACGCTATGCAATTCGCCCAGCTTTTGCGATACATGGTCGCTATCGTTTAACCGGTTAAACAATAACTGGTTATCGTTACTTAGGTTACGCCAGGCCTCAAGCTCTTCTTTTTCCTGCTCGTTCAGGGCATTATTCCGATGCCGGGCAATGAGGTTAGCAATATGTTTGTAGTTGGCCAAAGTAAACAGGGTTTTATTTACAAATAAGGTTTGGCGGTATCAGGGAAAAATTGCCATACTACTATTCAAATATTTTCTTAAACAGGGCCTTTCTTAAATTAAGTATAGCCAGTGATTTCTGGTTCCGAACTGTTTGCTCGCTCAGGTCTAACTTATTAGCGATTTCTTTATATGAAAATCCTTCATACCAGTGCAATACTACTTTTTTGCGTTCTTTCGGCAGCTTGTCGATCTCTTTTTCAATGGTTAAAATAACTTCTGCCTGTATCAATGCATTTTCTGCCGTATGATCATCAACGGCAGGCCAGTCGGATAAACGTGCATCATTTTTATTTTTATCGCGCAGCTGTTGCCGGTATTGCATACAGGCATCACGGGTAGCCACACGTAAAAAATCTTCTACGCTTTCGGTAGTGTTCAGTTCGTGCAAACGGGCCGACAGGGCGATAAAGATTTCCTGCATCACATCTTTAGCCTGTTGTGAATCACGAATAAATTCCATAGCCATTAAAAAAAACTGGTGGTAATAACGATGAAAAAGATACTCGAGCAGGCGGTCGCGATTTTGTCGTACCTCACGCAGCAATCGGTCAATCTGAAATTTATTATCACTCATTTTAGGCTACCTGTTAGAGAGTATCGCAACATTACAGTAATAACTTCGAAGCTTAAACCGGTGATATTGTTCCGGAAGGGCATCACGGTTTACATATTGTACAGGATCGCAATTACTTGTACATTCTGGTTTTCAGCACAAGGCACACATTGTTTCCAGTCTGATGGGAAAGGGAAACACACATAATCTCTGATTGAGTTACTATCGGTTGGGCCCTGCACGGGGAGCCATAGTGCAGGCTATACGAAAATAATAAAAAGATTTTTGAATTGTGAAAAAAATCGAAGTCGGATGTCGGATGTCGGAAGCCGGAAGTAAGAAGTATGAAGTATGAACGAAGAAATAAGAGTTTACCTGTATGGCAATATGTTCACATACGGGTAATTACCGATATCCTGTTCACTATTGACAACTCAATGTCGTTTAGTTAAGCAGTTGATGACCTGGTAGTGCCCGCAGGCACAAAATATAGGTAGAAAAAATCATAAAGCGTATTATCGTCCCGTTTGGGGCGAACCAGGAGAGCTAAGTTTTACAAATGTAATTCATTGATTAAAATGTAAGATCTTCATTATCGAACCTCGAATGTCCTGTCCTTACAGGACGTTCTTCCTGATTTATAATCCTTCTTCTACCGGTATTATGTCCCTGACGGGAACAAATTGACGATTGACCATTGGGCCTGAGCGAAGCCGAAGGGTTGCCCTGCCTGCTGCCTGTTTTCACCAGCCCCCAATGCTTTTCCTTAAATTGCGCAAAATACGGTTCATGGCAACAGATATCAAGTGCCCCAGTTGTGGTCATAAGTTTGCAATAGAAGATGCTGTATCTGAAGAATATAAGAAAGAATTGCGCGAACAGATGCTGAGCTTTAAAAAGCAGAAAGAAGAGGAATTTGCCCGGCGAGAAAAAGAACTGGTGCAATTGGCTCAAAATAAAGAAGCTGAGTTTGCCAAACAATTTCAGGAAGAATCTGTCAGGTTACAAAAGTCGATGGAAGAAAACCTTCGCAAAACCATCAGCGAAGACTTTGAGAACAAACTGCGCATACTGGAGCAAACAAATAAAGATCACGAAGAAAAACTGGTCCTGTCGCGAAAAAAAGAGCTTGAGTTTTTGAAAAAAGAACAGGAGCTGAAAAATAAAGAAGCCGAGCTGGAAATATCGGTTCAGCGAAAATTACAGGAAGAAAGATCAAAACTATCTGAAGAGCTGCGAAAGCTCGAAGAACAAAAAACCGCCGCCAAAGAAACAGAGTACCAGTTAAGGGTGCGCGAGCTGGAAAAACAGCTCGAAGACCAGAAGAAACTGGCCGAAGAAATGAAACGCAAGGCCGAACAAGGTTCCATGCAATTACAAGGCGAGGTGCAGGAACTGATTCTTGAGGAAATGCTTAAATCAGCATTCCCTTTCGACCTGGTTTGCGAGGTGGGCAAGGGTGTGCGCGGGGCCGACTGTATTTTAACCATTCGCAATAGTGTAGGCCAGGAATGCGGTAAAATTATTTTTGAAAGCAAACGCACCAAACATTTTGATAAGCACTGGATCGAAAAGCTAAAGGCCGATATGCGCAGCACCTCGGCCGATGTAGGTGTTATTGTTACACAGGCATTGCCCGAACAACTCGAAAGATTTGGCCAGATAGATGGCATTTATATCTGTTCTTTCAGCGAAGTAGCCTCCCTGGTGCATGTGCTGCGCGAAGGAATTGTAAAAGTATATATGGCTGCCAAAACGCAGGAAAACAGAGGCGATAAAATGCACATGTTGTATGCCTATTTAACCAGCAATGAATTTGCCGAACAGTGGAAAGCGATCCGCGAAGGTTTTCAGGCCATGAAACAGTCGATACAAAAAGAACGCGATGCCATGGAAAAGCTGTGGAAGGCACGCGAAAAGCAACTCGAAAAAGTATTACTGAATGCGGCGCATATCAAAGGATCCATTGAAGGTATTGCCGGAAGCGATAGTATTCAGCTGAACCTCGCAGATGAGGGAGATACCGTGTTGCTTGATGAATAACGAAGATCGGAAGTCAGCAATAAATAATAAGGGTAGGTTTGTAACGACCTACCCTTATTACTTAATACTTATAATAACTTACAACTTTCTTAGCTTTTATATGGGAACTTTTTCGAAGCATTGCGCATCAGAGCATTAATCAGATTTTCGGTAGAGCTGCCTACACTGCCGGAAGCATCGTAATCATATTTCCATAACAGGTTGCCCGTTTTACCATCGTGAATATTGATCGTTGTTGATACTTTATTGGTTGAGCCCCATGCCCCTACCAGTAAGCCAACTGCCACAGCAGCGCCTTCCGACATGGGTTTTTCCATTTTCGAACTATTTTGCAAAACTGCATCCACACCTAACAGTTTGGCCAGTTCGGCCCGGTCTTTCGTAGCCAGGTCGCTGATGCTGATGTTGGCGCTTTTGAGCAGTGCATTTGTTTTGGTTACATCCTGAAACGTTACCGTATAATGCATTTTATCGGACCTTCTTAAAAACCAGCTGTACATTTTATCCTGAATTTCAAGGGAGGTTTTATTTACCATATCGGCAAATTGTTCGGGCGTAACTTTTTTGGCTTCATTTGGCCTGAGCTGCATTGATACAGACGCCGGTAAAATAGCTACCGTTTTGTGTTTGGCAAGGGCGCTGTCAAATTCGGCCGACTTATAAATTTTAGGGGCACAGGAAAACAAAAGAAGGGCTAAGGACGCCAGTGTAAGGGTCTTTTTCATTTCGATTAAAGATTTTGCCCCAAAATAATATAACAAACCGACAATTCAAATAGAATGGCAGAAGCTTAATCCCGTATATTATTCCCTGTTATTACCCACGCAAGTGCCAGCTGATCAAAGATCCTGGCCTCTACGGTTAATTGTATGGGTTGTTTCTTTTGAAATATGAAGGGAAGTACGATCGTTTCGTCGGACCTGAAGGTAATAGCGCCTGCTAACTGCATATGCTGCCTGAAATCGAGCTCGCCATGTCCGTACCATTTATAAACGGCTTCTTTGGCGCTCCACATAACTGTATTCAGTTCAAGGTGCATTTTGGGCAGGTGCGTCCACTCATTCAGAAAAGCCTTTTCATCGGGGTGTAGAAATTTATGCGAAATGGCAATAATGCGAGGCGAAACCAGCTCAATATCTACCCCTACCCTGTAGCGGCTGCTCACAATAGCGGCGGCAAAATTTCCGCCGTGCGAAATGGAAAAGTGATATTGTTCTCTTTCGAGAAAGGGCTTGCGGGTATCGGCTACCAGTATTTCTTCGAGCGGAAAATCGGCATACAGCGTTGGCAGCAAATAGCGCCCCGCCAGGTGCTGCAGCCTTTTATAAGGATGCGAAACACCCTTCTTTAAAGGCACTTTTTCGAGATAAAATGCCTCCGGTTCTTCAATACGCCAGATGCCCAACTTTGTACTTTCGTTAATATTATGTTGATAAAACAATGCCACAGTAGCGTTTTAGATTTTACATTGCACCCAAATATAAATCAATCACATCACATGATTTTGTCGGATACACGCATACTGGCAGAAATAGAGAAAGGAACCATCCGCATTGAGCCGTACAGGAGGGAATGTTTGGGCAGTAATTCGTACGATGTACACCTTGGTAAATACCTGGCCACCTACCGTGAGCACATACTGGATGCAAAAAAACACAATGAAATCGAACATTTCGAAATACCCGACGACGGGTTTGTGCTATATCCCCATATTTTTTACCTCGGGGTTACCGAAGAATATACCGAAACGCATGCCCATGTACCCTTCCTCGAAGGAAAATCATCTACCGGCCGGCTCGGCATCGATATTCATGCCACAGCCGGTAAAGGCGATGTTGGGTTTTGCGGTAACTGGACGCTCGAAATATCGGTTAAACAGCCTGTAAAAGTGTATAAAGGCATGCCTATCGGCCAGCTGATCTACTTCCCGGTAGAGGGTGAAATTGCCATTAAATACAACCAGAAAAAAGACGCGAAATACAGCGGTCAGCCCAATAAACCGGTGGAGAGTATGATGTGGAAGAATAAATTCTAATGCGATAATGTGATAATTTGCTAATTAGCTAATTCGTTGATGTTTCATCGCCCAACCATTATCACATTAGCAAATCATCACATTAGCAAATTAAATAGCGTCTTTCCCAAATTTCTTATAATACGCCACCAGCCAGGCAACCACCTCGTTATAGGTTAACTTGCCCGAGGGCTGGTTATTGGCTTTGAGGTATTGCCCGTACAGTTTATCGATAATTACTTCTACCGGGTTCCGATACTTTATTACAAAGTTTCTTAATTCGCGATAATCGTCTTTTATACCCACATGCAACTGACTATCCAGCTGGCGGGCAGTAACCGAATCCTGCGCATATAAATAATATCTCGAATAGGCATACAGATCGAAGTATACCGAGTAACGAAAGATTGGATCATTAGAAGATTTGGCAGATAAATAACCTGAAAAATTGGCCTCATTTTCCTTTGCATACCCTAACTGATGACCAATTTCATGACAGGTGGTAAAAGGTTGCACAAACAGGGGCACAGTGGTATTCACCTGCGCTTCGCCGCTAAACGGATTGTAATATCCCGTATAACCAAGATAATTGCCCAAATAACTATACAGCGACGGCTTTACCGATCGAAATGAATATTTGAAATCGCCTTCGGTACGCGCCAGCTGATCGTAGGCCGATGCAGCGCCTTTGAACAATATTTTTTTCCGCTTTATCGATAGCCGGTTGGTGCGCGATTGCTCCTCGAGAGCGTTTAACCGTTCAACCAATTGTTGCATTAATTGAACCAGGTCGTTTTTCGAATAACGTTCAACCTTTAAACCCAGCTGGTAAGCCACCCCGCGGCGATTATAATTTAATCCCCACAACACGTTAAACAGCACATACACCATCAATACTATAAAACCGGTTTGCAGTAATGCGTTGAACCAGTATTCCCGGGTGGTTGTTCGCTTAACAATGCGCCTCGTAGTATAATACACCTTATATATCAGCCATATGATCACCGCCCCGTATAGCAGATCACCTACGCTAAAGGGCAGCCATCCAAATATAATGCGCTGAATTTGAGACACAACAGGATAAAAACCCGATGCATAGTATTTTTCAACCGCATCGGGAAATAAAGAAAAGATTTTTATAAAAATGGCCAGACCTATTAATACTAACCAGGCAGTTTTTTTCCTCCACATAGCATCTTAAAAGTAAGGAAAATGCAAACTTGAAGAGTTACCAAAACAGCAATTTGAAAATATAACAATTTGAAAATTTGAAAATGAGGCTGTTAAACTACAATTAGCTAACACAAAAATGTACTAATTTGCTAATAAGGTACCCGAATCTGCCAAAGTGATCAGGAAACTCAGGTTCCCCATTTTCAAATTTTCAAATTATCAAATTATCACATTTGCATGTTGTTATGAAAATTTATCTGATTGCTGCTTTTATATTATTATCCGGCACTGTAACCGCACAAAACTATCCTTTTGCAAAAAACTTTGTACCCGGTACAATTTTTTTGAAAGATGGTACGCCCAAAAAAGGATTCATAAAATGGTTCCCCTCTCCCACCGAAAAGCTTCGCTTTAAAACCACAGAACAGGACGTTGCAGTTAAATACGGTTTCACCGATTTAACCGGCTTTCAAACCGACAGTCTTCAGTTTAAAACACTTTCCGATTTAACCGTATATGGCGAATCGTATACATTACTGAATAAGATGTCGGATATTAAACAAACGTTCGGACAGGTAGTTTACACCGGTAAGATCAATATTTATTATGTGCTGTATTACGGTTATGATGCAGTGCAGGGCGGTATTGTAACTTATCCCAATATAATCTTTGAAAAAACAAAGGAAGATAAACAGGAGTATGCCGCTTTTCCGGTGTTGACGCGCATGCGCGAAAAAAAATATGAGCAGGCCAAACAGAACCTGCTGCCTTTCTTCTCAGAATATCCGGCTATACTTGAAAAATTAAAATTGTATACAAAGGATAGCAATATTTTCTCTTTTGTTGAATTCATAAAACAAATACCGGAAATAAAAAATGGACAATAAACTTTTTGAATCTGTTGATCATTATATCAGTAACCTGCTGGCCGATGAAGATGAAGCGCTGATTGCAGCCACCCGCTCATTAGATGAGGCCGGTATGCCGGCCATCAGCGTATCGCCCAACCAGGGTAAGTTTCTGCAGATACTGGCGCTGCTTTGTAATGCCAAAAATATATTGGAACTGGGCACCCTGGCCGGTTACAGCACCATCTGGATGGCAAGGGCATTGCCCAAAGAAGGCATACTTATTTCGCTGGAAGCAGACCCGAAGCATGCTGAAGTAGCACAAAAAAATATTGAACGCGCCGGTTTGGCATCACAGGTAGATATAAGAGTAGGAAAAGCGCTTGATATGTTACCGCAGTTGTTCAACGAAAAAGCCGGACCTTTTGATATGATCTTTATCGATGCCGATAAACCGCCTTATGCAGAATATTTTCAATGGGCGCTTCGGTTGTCGCGCCCCGGTACTTTGATCGTGGCTGATAATGTAATTCGCGAAGGACAGGTGCTCGACGACAATCCGGGTGATGAAAGAGTGATCGGCGCCCAACGCTTCAACAATATGCTGGGAGCCAGTACGGCTGTTACCGCTACCATTGTGCAAATGGTGGGAGTAAAGGAATATGACGGTATGGCGATTGCCGTAGTTAAGTAAATGTGCTAATTCGATAATGTGCTGATGTGATAAATTTTGGGTTTTGGATATAAGGGCCTGGGGCATTGACGAACAATTTCGATAATCAGAAACTAATTAGCACATTTGCTAATTAGCAAATTAGCACATTGAATTTATGAATCTTGAATTTAACCGGAACGAGGACGTAATGAAACGGGCCCTCAGCGAAGTGTGGCAACGTTTGGCTCAGGTGTCGCTCGGAGGAGGCAAAAAAGCGATTGCCAAACAAAAGGAAAGAAACAAACTGACCGCCCGTGAGCGGATTGAGTATCTCGCAGATGCCGATACACCCTTTATCGAAATCGGCGCTTTTGCCGGTTTGGATATGTATGAAGAACAGGGTGGTTGCCCGGCCGGCGGTACCGTGGCAGGTGTAGGATATGTAAGTGGTCGTCAATGCGTTATCGTAGCCAACGATCAAACCGTAAAGGCCGGCGCCTGGTTTCCAATCACCGCAAAAAAGAACCTCCGCCTGCAGGAAATTGCCATGGAAAACCACCTGCCGGTGATTTATCTGGTCGACAGTGCCGGTGTATTTCTTCCCATGCAGGATGAGATCTTTCCCGATAAAGAACATTTCGGCCGCATTTTTCGCAACAACGCACGCATGAGCGCAATGGGTATTACTCAAATTGCAGCCGTTATGGGTGCCTGTGTGGCCGGAGGGGCCTATCTGCCTATCATGAGCGATGAAACGCTGATGGTTGAAGGCAATGGTTCTATATTCCTGGCTGGTCCTTATCTTGTAAAAGCAGCCATTGGCGAAAATATTGATGCAGAAACTTTAGGCGGCGCCAACACCCACAATGCGATCAGCGGTATTGCCGATTATAAATTCAACACCGAACAAGAATGCCTTGACCAGGTAAAAAAGATCATGTCGAAGCTGGGACATCATACCAAAGCCGGTTTCGACCGCAGTACCGCCAAACTGCCTAAGAAAAAAGAAGAAGAAATTTATGGCATTATGCCGGCAGATGCTACCCGCCCCTACGATATGCTGGAGATCATTGAACGCATTGTTGATGATTCGGCCTTTGAACAGTTTAAACAGGATTATGGCAAAACCATTTTATGCGGCTATGCCCGCATCGATGGCTGGGCGGTAGGTATTGTGGCCAATCAACGCACTGTGATAAAAAACGCCAAAGGCGAAATGCAAATGGGCGGTGTTATTTATAACGACAGCGCCGATAAGGCTGCCCGCTTTATCATGAACTGCAATCAAAAAAAGATACCGCTGGTATTTTTGCAGGATGTTACCGGTTTTATGGTGGGGTCGCGCAGCGAGCATTCGGGCATTATAAAAGATGGGGCCAAAATGGTAAATGCGGTAGCTAATTCAGTAGTACCTAAAATAACCATCGTTATAGGTAATTCATATGGCGCCGGCAATTATGCCATGTGCGGCAAAGCATACGATCCGCGCTTTATTTATGCATGGCCCAGCGCCAAAATAGCCGTTATGGGTGGCGATCAGGCAGCAAAAACCCTGTTGCAGATACAGGTACAGGCCATGAAAGCAAAAGGCAGCGAAGTAAGCCCCGAAGACGAACAAAAATTGCTTTCTGAAATAAAAGGTCGTTACGATAAACAAACAACACCTTACTATGCAGCCGCCCGTTTATGGGTAGATGCGATTATTGATCCCGGACAAACCCGCCGGATCATATCTGAAAGTATTGCTGCAGCCGATCATAATCCTGATATACCTCCATTCAATACAGGGGTAATACAGGTTTAAAAGTGAAAGGGTTCTCTTTTTTTCTCATTTTTACTTTTTAAAGGGCACCGGCGCCCATCTTGTGCAGTGGCCAAGAGAATAAAAGAGAAAACGAGAAAAAAGAGACGTTGATTTTATTTTAAATTACGGACCGCCTGCATACACAATTGCTTTTTGAGAAATAGAAATCTCTCTTTTTTCTTTTTTTACTCTTATATCCTCTTAGCTTAAAAAATGTCCCGCGAAGCGGGACTAAAAGAATAAAGAGATTTAAGTAGTTTCGCAACTACCATATGTCAACTTCCAATAAAGAATTAGTTATTTATACAGATGGCGCCTCACGTGGTAACCCCGGACCGGGTGGTTATGGTGCTATTTTGCAATGGGGTAATAGCCGTAAAGAATTATCAGGCGGTTACCGCCGTACCACCAACAATCGCATGGAACTGATGGCAGTTATCGCCGCCCTTGAAGCATTAAACCGCGAAGGTTTAAAAATTACTATTTATTCCGATAGTCAGTATGTGGTGAAAGCCGTTATGGAAGGCTGGTTGAAAAACTGGATCGCCACTAATTTCAAAGGCGGAAAAAAGAACAGGGACCTGTGGACGCATTATCATGAGCTGTCAAAAAAACATCAGATCCGTTTTGTTTGGGTAAAAGGGCATGCCGAAAACCCGTTCAATAATCGCTGCGATGAACTGGCAACAGCCGCAGCCGATGGAAACAGATTACAGGTTGACGAAGGATTTGAAATGGAGTCTTAAGTTCTGAGTTGGCAAAACAGTGCAGCAATGTTCTGAACGCTGAAGAGTGCGACGCAAGAGAAGCCTGATAGTTATTCATCAGCCGGGTACATAAAAAAAGCCATCGCAATTAAGCAATGGCTTCAAAATATTTTTAGCAGATAATTACGCAATAGCAACCGGCTTGTGCGAGCGGCGGCTGATGAAATACCAGCTTCCAAACAGTATAGCACTGAATACAACAGTACCGATCACACTATATTTATAAAAAGGAATGGCGGCAGTATAACAGTTCATTAAACCGGGCCATGTTTTCGGATACATATCATATCCGTTTAAACCGGTCCAGGTTAAAAAGTTGCTCACCATAAAAAAATAAGTGGGTGCTGCCAGCGATACCAGCAATACATTTACAACAGCTATTCTTTTAATTAAAAATCCAAAAACAGTTACTGATGCAAATGCCAGGTAATCGACCCATTGGCCGGGATAAAATCCCCATAGGGGCGAAAGACCGGCAGCAAACAATCCCTGATATATTAAGTCGGAAATAAACATCGACAAAAGCGGTAAAGCAAATGCCCATCTTTTATCTTTTATAATAGCACCGCTGAACAGGGCCAACGCAATTTGCGGAGCAAAACCATATGGACGGCCGGGGATTACCCGGTACAACGCTGCCACAACAATCATTAACACCAGCGACCAGATGATTGATTTATTGATTTTCATATAAAACATATAATGTTCTACAAAAATAACTCAAAAGATTGATACGGGCCGGCCATTGCTTATGCAGGCACCGTAGCCCTGAACACAACGCCATCGCCCTGTAAATTGAAAGCAGCGCCGGCAACTGCCAGCATCGCTTCTCCTTTTTGAAGGGAAATAGTATTGTTCCCATCGATTGCCTGTGCATTTCCTTCAAACACAAAAAATATCTCTGAAGTAGCCGCAGGCACAACAACAGGGTTACCGGCTTTTAAAACCAGCCTGCGCAGTTCAAAATCCGCAGCCGGTGTTGGAAATACTGTTTCACCGGCAATTGCTCCGGCAGTTCCTTTTAAAACGTTAGGGATTACCGGTTCAAACTTTGTATGATGCATTAACTCAGGCACATCGATGTATTTATTGGTTAAACCGCCGCGCAGTACATTATCAGAGTTAGCCATGATTTCCATGTTCTGTCCTTCGAGATAAGCATGCGGAATACCTGCATCCTGAAAAATGGCTTCACCCTGTTTCAGGTTTACCAGGTTAAAAAAGTAAACAGAAAATATACCGCGGTCGATTCTATTGGGCTCACAAAAAGTTTTAGCAGCACGGGCAGCCCAGAAATCTTCCTGGCTTCTGTTTAAAAATCCTTTTTCGTATAAAGGAACGATGCGATCGAGCAGGGGTTGCAGGTGCTCGTTCACTTCCTGCTGGTCCATCGTCATTACCAGTTCGTACAAAGCATGGTAATTTTTATTATCAAACACCGGTACCAGAAACTGCAGTTCGGGTGTTTCGAGTAAGATGGTCACCAGAGCCTGTGGCGATTTAAAACCATGTAAAAGCCAGAAATCGCTCAATGCCAGCATCAGCTCGGGCTTATGGTTATCATCTTTATAATTCCGGTTCGGGGCATTCAGCGCTGTGCCCTTCATATTTTCAGCTGCAAAAGCCGATTCAGCGGCTTTTTTGGTAGGGTGTACCTGAATGCTCAACATATCTTTTACATCCAGTACCTTAAACAGGTAAGGCAGGCGCCCGAAACGGCTGTTCACCGATTCGCCCAATACACCGGCCGCATTGCTTTTAACAAACGCATTCAGCGGTTGTTGGCTACCGTTTGGTAAAATTACTTCAGAAGGTACATTATCATGGGCGCCCATCCAGTATTCGGCAAAAGGCTTTTTTTCGGCATTGGGAACATGCAGCAGAGAGGGAATAAAGTCAGAACCGCCCCAGGCATAATGCTGAACTTTTCCCTGTAGTTTAAATATTTTAGTGTTGTGCATAATCTGTTTTTTGTATATTCATACCACAATCATATCGTATAAGCCTCTGATCAGATAAAGCATCCGCGCCTTTCTTTTCAACAATTTGCAATGTTACAAAGATATGGGCTACCACCATCACGACACCGGTAAAAAGGGCGAAGATATGGCCGTGGATTATTTGCAGAAACAAAACTTTACCATTCTGCATCGCAACTGGCGCTATTCAAGGTATGAAATTGATGTTATAGCTACCCGCGATAATGTGCTTCATTTTATTGAAGTAAAAACACGGCGATCACTAAATTTTGGCTATCCCGAAGAAAGCGTTTCGCGAAAGAAATTACAACACATACTGAATGGTGCCCGGGCATTTCAGTACCAGTACCCGAACTGGCAGCAGGTGCAGTACAATATATTATCGATTACATTGCTCAATAATCAATCGCCTGAATTCTTTTTTATTGAAGATGTGTTCCTGTAGTTGAAAAGTTGATCAGTTGATTAGTTAACAAGTTAACCTGTCAACTTGTTAACTTGTCAACCTTTTAGCCTTTTAACTCTACTTTCTCCATCATCCGTTCTATCAGCCTGAACGTAGCCGGGCAATACTCAACATTCTGTTTAAAAACGTGTATATAATCGGTCATGTGGCGGCGGGTATGGTGCGGAAAACCGGAGCAATCTATTGGCCGCACTTCATAAATCGAGCATTTATTATCCTTCAGGTTTAAAAACTGGCAGGGCTGTTTAACATTCACCCAGTCGCCCGAACGGTCTTTTTTCAGCCATTTTTTTCGGAAAGCTTCTTCTGTCATGTTCAAATGCGCTGAAATGCGTTTAACATCTTTATCGGTAAAAGTAGGCGTCATGGTTTTGCAGCAGTTGGCGCAGGCGAGGCAATCCGTTTCGGCCCAAACCAGCTTATCAGTTTCTACGGCAAGACTGTCTAATCTGCGTGGTGGATTTTTTTCAAGTTTTGTTAAAAACCGTCTGAATGCAGAGCGGTTGAGGAGCATTTTGTTTTTCATTTTGCGCAAACTGAGCAGCATTTTCTGTAGTTGATTTTAAGATGACGCAATGGGTTAATTAAACAACGAATATAACAGATACCGGCTTGTATTTCAAATTTTCGAATAAGTCAATTACTATGCAATCGTAGGACACAGCTTCATTTGCCTCCTCTCCCATCTCCGCGTTAAGGTTTGGTACAACGCTGTAATTACGCTACCCTATCTTCTTATTATAAACGTATTAAAAGCATAAAAAATCCGTATTAAGTCCATATAATTAACGGAGATAGTACGGCCCTGGTACGGAGATGGTACGGACTTAAGATAACTAAATATTAGCCTAAACCCGGCCGGTATTCAAAAGAAACTTAAGCGGAAGGATATAGTAGCGCTAAGGCCATTTGCATACACAAAAGCAAGCCCCCCCCACAAGCCAGCAAATTATTTTGTTTATTTGTGTATACTATGTGGGAACCTTATAAAAAAGGATTTAAGGCATTTTTGCAACTCGAAAGATCGCTCTCTGATAATTCGGTAGAGGCTTATTTGCGCGACATAGAAAAGCTTACCCAATTTTTTCAGGAAAAAAATAATGCCCTCGCACCGGGCACTGTAACACTACCCGATCTGCAGCAATTTATCAGGTGGGTAAGTGAACTGGGCATGACGCCCACCTCGCAGGCGCGTATCATTTCAGGCATACGTTCTTTTTACAAATACTGCCTCATTGAAAATATTGTTACCAAAGACCCCACTACCCTACTCGAAGCCCCCAAATTGAAACGGGCATTGCCCGATGTGCTCACTTTTGAAGAAATCGAAAACATCATTGGGCAAATTGATTTAAGCAAAGCCGAAGGCGGCCGCAATAAAGCTATTCTTGAAACCATGTACAGCTGCGGCTTACGGGTAAGCGAAGTGGTTAACCTGAAATTATCGGCCCTTTATCTTGATGTAGGTTTTATACGGGTAACCGGTAAAGGCGATAAAGAACGGCTGGTGCCTATCGGACAATCGGCTATCAAATACATCACTATTTATAAAAGGGACATCAGGGTGCATGTGCCGGTAAAAAAAGGCCATGAAGACATTTTGTTTTTGAACCGCCGGGGGGCAAAGCTTACAAGAGTGATGATATTTTTAATGCTGAAAGAGCTGGTTAAAAAAGCAGGTATTACGAAGAATATATCTCCGCATACATTCAGGCATTCCTTTGCCACTCACCTGGTCGAGGGGGGCGCCGACCTGCGTGCCGTACAGGAAATGCTGGGGCACGAAAGCATTACCACTACCGAAATTTACACGCACCTCGATCGTGAGTTTTTGCGCGATACGTTGCTCCAGTTTCATCCGGCGTTTAAACAATAGGCAGTAGGCAATGGGCAATGGCAATAAAAATACCGGCCTTTCGACCGGTATGGAACCATGAAATCTAAATAATCACCACCTCGTATTAAATGAAAACCGACTGATGACCTCAGTTGATGAAAACGTAGCCGAAACCGTTATTGTAAAAGTACCTTAGCCTGATAAATATTTTTTGTGTGCGGCGCCAAAATCCTATAAAGACTCAGGCATACATGCTATTTACTATTAGATGCAGCGATGTGTAAAATTGCATAACCGGAGCATAGCTTTATCGGCAGCATGGTTATAATGTTACTGCAGCAACACTTTGCCCTGATATAATTTTTTTGTGCCGGGAGCCGTAATGCGAATGAAATAAATGCCACCGCTCCACGAAGTTTGTGTTGGAATGGCAACCACCTGCCCGGTGGAATGCACTATTAAGTTTTGAACCTGCATCACTTCTCCGGCAGCGCTTAATAACTCCATTTTATATTCGCCGGTTTGTTTTAATGCTACCCGTGCCTGAATGGGATTCCCACGTAAAACCGGATTGGGATATATTTTCAATTCCTTTTTAAAAGGTTCGCTGATGCGGCATATGATAGAATCAATTTTTTGCACCACGGAATTTTTAACAGATACCGTATCTATCGCAACTTTTCGAACACTTCCGGTGGTACGTATTTGTAACTTGCCAACGACGCCATACGAAATTACCTCAACGGGCGACAGTTCGTCGGCTTTGGGTTTCAGCATAACTTTCAAATTATGCCAATTGGTATTTTTATCAACCGGTATTATTTGCGTTTCATATCCAACAGCGCTGATCTCCAGTTCAAACGGTTCCTTCTTTTCAACCATTAATTTGAAATTGCCCAATGAATCGGCCGATGTGCCTTTGTTGCTTTTTTTAATATTTATACTGGCGCCATCAATGGGTTCGTTGGTGGTAAAATCATACACATGCCCATTTAGCTGTATGGGTATTATTTCGGTGTTCAGTTCATCGCCAACATAGGCCACTATGCCCATTGTAGGTCTAAGGCGTGCATCGGTTATAACAGGTTTCTTAGGCTTTACCCGCTTAACCTGCGCATTGGTTTCTGTAAATAATAAAGTAGCCAGTAGAAGGTTCCAGCAATAAGCAAATGAAAAACGTTTTTTATTCTTCGTTGCCTGAATGTCTTTATTTAACTGATCATTCGCAAAACGGCCACAAACGTTGTGACTGGCGGTTGAAAAATAATCCAGCAGCTCTTTATCTGTCATCATACTAAAATCCACCACCGTTTTGCTGCAGGATAAGCAAAAACGTCCCTGTTCATTGGGAGTCATTTTGTTCCAGTTTTCATGGCAGGGTTCGGGTACCTGCAGGTGTAAAGATTTTCGCATACATCTTACATTTGTTATACTGGATGCTGCCGCCGGAAAGATTACATAAACCAGTATCAAAAAAAGTTACAAGGGAACAAGGCACAAAAGGAAGTGACAAAAGGTTACAGGTTACACGTTGCAGGATACAGGCCGGCAAATAGAAACAAGTCCTGAAGTGCAGATTCCATGAAACCTGAAACCTGCAACCTGTAACTTGTATCCTGTGGTTTATTGCATATCTTTATCTATCGACAAAATCAGCAAACAGGTTGCGGTGCAAAACACGGGGCTGGTAATGCAATGGTGACCATTCCAGCTGCCATCGTTATTTTGTATCTGTACCAAACGGCCACTCATTTTTTCATACCATGTTTTCCATTCATTGCCGCCGCCGATGATCAGCGATTCACCGGTCATTAAATAGCTTAAAAATTCTTCGCCGCCATTGCTGCCAAAGCCATTCATTACATTGGTTTCCTGCGCCCTGTTAACGGCAGCGCCCTGAATTTCATAGGCAGTGGCATACTTTTGCGCTTCGGCTTTTGTATAACCGGCTTTTACCAGGTTATCTTCGGTTACTTTGTCGTCGTCTTTTAATTTTCCCTGCTTTTTGGCCAGTTCAATTTTTTCTTTAGCCTGTTTGGCTTCTTTGGCGCTGGCACGTGCCGAGCTGCTTACCGAATACAATAAAACGCCTGCAGCTTTACCCGTAACTACCGAATTGGTTTTGGCATCATAATTATTTTTCTGATAATTTCTCGAACGTTCCATAACAATACTGTCAACTTTATAGCCCTGTTCTTTTACGCTTTCAAGGGCGTTGTTGGCCAGGGCTGATTGCAATACCGGGGCCCAGCCGCCATCTTTCCAGCCGCCATCGGTATCCTGTCCTTTTTGAATTTTTGCAATACATTTTTGCAACGCATCCTGCATATCTTTTTTTAATTCAGCATTTATATCCTTATACTTCAGGGCATTGCTCAGGAACTGGGCGGTTAATATCACATCGATATTCCGGCCCAGTTTAATTTGAGGTTGTGTGTTGGTTAAACTGGTAATAGTGGTTGATTGCGGCGAAGCGTTATTGACTTCTTTCAACAAAAAATTCACTGCATTTTTTAACTGTATGGCATACTTCCCTTCAAAAGGTTTGTCGGCAGTACGTAACAGCGCCATGCCCACGAGAGCAGTTGCGGCAGGGTCGGCAGGAACAGCGTGAGGATCGTTTACATTTTGGTTATAATGGCTGCCGGCGCCCCATCCGCCATTATTTTGCTGGGCCTCAACAATCCAGTTTAATCCGTTTCGAATGGCTGCTTCTGTTAACCGGGGATCATATTTTACGGCAGCCGTATCAAAAGATTCTGCCCCTATGAGCGTTCTGAAAATGCAGGCTTTTTGAGGCGGCATGCTGCAACTAATAGGCCGGTTAACCGTCTTAGTATTATTATCGTGAGTAAAAGCTGCCAGCGCAATAAAAGCAATGGCTATACTCATAAACAGCAGCACCAATGGCTTGTTCTTAAAATTCATAGCTATAATTGTTTTTGGGATGAAGAAATAAATACGCAATTCATAAGGATGCCGTATTACAATTAATTACATATACTACTTTTTATATCTTTTGTTAATTTTAACCCGTCGGTGGCATTTTTAAAGAACATACCAAACAATGAGTTGCCAGATAAGGAACTGGTCAACCTCTTTCGCACTTCCGGTAATATGGAGGTGCTGGCTGTTCTGTTTCAACGTTATATGGAGTTGTTGTACGGTGTTTGCCTTAAATACCTGAAGCAGCCCGAGGCCTCCAAAGACGCTGTAATGCAGATATTTGAAGAGCTGGTGCAAAAATTGCCCCGGCACGAAGTAGATAATTTTAAAAGCTGGCTGTATACCCTGGCTAAAAATTACTGCCTGATGCAGCTGCGCACCCCTAAAAACCTGAAAACAACGGAATTTAAGCCAGAGAGTATGCAATTAGAAGAAGATGTGCATCTGAATGGCGTACTGTTGAAGGAAGAAAACCTGCAAAAACTGGAGCATTGTTTGCAAACTTTATCGAATGAACAAAAGGTAGCGGTGGAGTTGTTTTATTTACAGAACAAATGTTATAAAGAAATTTCAGAAGCTACCGGAATTGAATGGAATAAAGTGCGGAGCTTTATACAAAATGGCAGGCGAAATTTAAAAATATGTATGGAGAAAACTGAAGTCGGAGGTCAGAAGCCGGAAGTCAGAAATCTGAATTGATAGTAATCCGTAAGAAGTTGAAAACATAATTTTATATAGAAGTTTTAAAAAATAAATTGACAAGGTTGAACGGGTATCATGAATGCCAACCATGACCATATAACTCATTATTCAGCGGCAGATATTCAGCGATATGTGCAGGGCAAGCTATCGGCCAAAGAAATGCATGCTATGGAAAAAGCAGCCTTGGACGATCCTTTTCTGGCCGATGCTATTGAGGGTATGCAGCAGGCAATGCAAGATCATGATGAAAGCGTTGTTACCGGTCAGTTACAGGAATTGCAACAGCAGTTTCAAACCCGAACAACTGTAACCGGTAAAAAGGCCCGGGTTATAGCTTTCCATTGGTGGCAGGCAGCTGCAGCAGCTGTAGTATTAATTATTACAGGTGTTTGGATATATAGTAATATTTCCAATACCCCTGAAAGTAATGTTAGCATAGCCAAAACTGAAACGTCTGAACAAAAAACAACTACAGCCCAACAAAATGTTCCGGCGGCGCCATTACATGATAATAAACAGTTATCAGTGCCCACTGATTCCGCAGTAATGGAACAGTCGAACGCAGTTGCAGCCACACAGGATGCCGGTAGACGGTATAAAAATGGTAAAGCAAAAGCCAAATTATTTACGGGCCGGGCAGCCCCTCCTAACGCATCCTATTATTCCTACACAACGAAAGATTCGGTAAATGCAGATTTGGCCAAACGCTCGCTTAAAAATGACGCGGCAATAGAATCTTTAGAAAATAAGGAAGTAGCCGCAGCAAAACCTGTTGCGCCTCAAACGCAAGCCGCAGCCAGGGCTAAAAAAGCCGAAGTTGATTTTGAAGACAGAGAAACAGAATTGATTACCATTGGTAAGCACGATACCGTTGCCAGGTTTGCGTCAGCATTGGATAAAAATTTATCAGGATTTGTAAAAGGCCGCGTCACCGATCATCGTAACAACCCTATCGCTTATGCCTATTTGCAAATACCCAATAACAACAACAATTTCATGACCGATAAATCGGGCTTTTTTAAAATTCCGGTAAAAGATTCGGTAGTGGATGTAGCTGTGAATGTTGCAGGATATGCAAAACAAAACTTCAGGCTGCAAAATAATGCGGCTATGAACCAGCTTCAATTGCAGCCTGCCACCCTTGCCCTTAATGAAGTTGAAGTAACACCCATATCACCCAAAAAAGCGGCGGCATTAGGAGCAGCAGTTGCAGCCCGCAATAAATTGCCCAATGCAATGGATCAGGATGCACAACCAACTTTTGGATGGGTAGCTTACGAACAATATCTTCAAAAAAATAAAAAAGCGCCCGCAGGTTATGAAACCTTAACCGGAAACGTTGTGGTATCGTTTGAAGTAAGCAAAAAAGGAGCATTATCTGATTTTAAAGTTGAAGAATCCTTCTCACAACCTTTCAACAGCGAAGCTATTCGCTTAATAAAAGAAGGTCCTACCTGGATGTTATTAAAAGGCCGTAAAGCGCGCGTTACAGTTATTGTGCGGTTTTAATGCAAGTCCGACTTTCTTACTACATTCGCGAAAATTTGTTCGTCATGAGAAAAACATTATTGTTTTCAGTATGCCTTTTAGTACTGGCATGTACAGCCGGCGCTCAGGGTTTAAAAACACCGGCGCCTTCGCCTACACAAACCATTAAACAGGATTTTGGATTAGCCTCTATTGAATTATCGTATTCGCGTCCGGGTATGAAGGGGCGCAAAGTATTCGGCGACCTGGTGCCATTTGGAAAAGTTTGGCGCACCGGCGCCAATTCGGCCACTACCATTACATTCGGCGATGAAGTAATTATCGGTGGTCAAAAAATTGCCGCCGGAAAATATGGGTTACTCACCATTCCCGATAAAAGCAGCTGGACGATCATTATAACCAAACAACTGGATGTTACTTCACCTGCTGCCTATAAACAGGATCAGGACGTAGTACGCATACAGGCAAAACCACAGGCTGTTAAAAGCATGGTTGAAAATTTTACGATGCAGTTTGAGAATGTAAAGTCAACCAGTTGCGAATTGCACATGACGTGGGAAAAAACAGAAGTAAGTCTGCCCGTGACCACCGAAATCGACAATAAGGTAATGACGCAGATCAGCGAATTGATGAAACAGGAAGATAAAAAGAATATCCCTTATTTTCCCGCCGCCCTGTATTATATGGAAAACGGCAAAGACCTGAACCAGGCACTTGACTGGTTTACCAAAGCAACGGAACAAAATCCCAAAGCGTTTTGGGCATATCACCAGCGCGCCAATTGCCTGGCCAAACTGGGCAAAAAACAGGAAGCCATTGAATCGGCTAAAAAATCGATCGAGTTAGCCAAAGAAGCAAAGAACGACGATTATGTAGCGTTGAATGAAAAGCTGCTGGCGAAGTTGAAATAAAATTCTGAGCGTAGCCTGCCCGACTGCCGGCGGGTCGAAGAATGATTGAAGCAGCCCGGGCATCCTGAGCGCAGTCGAAGGAACGAAGGGCAACAAAATGTGCCACATTTTTGAAAGTGTGGCACATTTTTTTTGGCCATCAGTAAATTGTGTACTAAATTACGTAATCAATTACATAATTTATATAAGCACTTACATAATGAACTTTTATAATACTGTAGGAAAAATGGCATTGGGCAGCCGCCTGCGCCGGTTAAGTGAGCAAATCACCGAAGATGCAGCTCAGGTATATTCTATTTATAATGTGCCCCTTCAGCCCAAATGGTGGCCGGTATTTTATGTATTATCGCAGGGTCAGGATAAAACTATAACTGCCATTGCCGAAGAGATCGGGCATTCACATCCATCGGTGAGCACTATCATTCGCGAAATGGTTAAACAGGGCATTGTAGTTGAGAAAAAAGATAAAAAAGATGGCCGCAGAAATATGGTAAGTCTTTCAAAAAAAGGCAAAGACATTGTAGCCAGCATTGCCCCGCAATACACCGATGTTACCAATGCCATTGAAGAAGCCCTATCGCAAACGCGAAACGATTTATGGAAGGCTATTGAAGAATGGGAGTTTTTATTAAACCAGAAATCGTTGCTGCGCAGGGTACAGGAACAAAAAAAGAAACGCGAAGGCAATGATGTGCAAATTGTTGATTACAAACCTGCATACCGTGAAGCTTTTAAGCAGCTGAACGAAGAATGGATTTCGAAGTACTTTAAAATGGAAGAAGCCGACCACAAGGCGTTGGACAATCCGCACAAAAATATTATTGCCAAAGACGGTTTCATTTTCGTTGCCCTGTATAACAATGAACCGGTAGGCGTTTGTGCGCTGATGAAAATGAACGACCCTGTATATGAATATGAATTAGCCAAAATGGCTGTATCGCCCAAAGCGCAGGGCAAAGGCATTGGCTGGTTACTGGGCAAAGCAGCCATTGAAAAAGCCAAATCGCTGGGCGTCAAAAAACTTTACCTCGAAAGCAATACCATTTTGCAGCCGGCCATCAACCTGTACCACAAATTAGGGTTTCAAAAAGTAGTAGGACATGCATCGCCGTATGAACGGAGCAATATTCAAATGGAGCTGGTTCTACACTAACTTTGCTTTCTCTTTTCTTTCAGGATTTTTGAAGAAAACTGCCTGCAGCAGAAAACTAAATAAGATCACACTGAAGGCCCCTATCACATTCAGCCATAAAAAAGAAATAAGATCGAGGAAGTACACGCCGATAACAACCAGTTCGGCTATTATAGCGGCAATAAAAACGGCATGGCTTCCTATTCTTTTCATATAAAAGGCCACCAGAAAAATACCCAATATAGTTCCGTAAAACCATGAACCCAATATGTTCACCGCTTCAATTAAACTATTGCCAAGGTTATAACTGAACTGGGCTACCACAATACAAAATATACCCCACAACAAGGTATAGATCTGCGACCAGCGATATTCTTTCAGCTGAGATGTTGGTCTTTTTGATAACCGTTTATGAAAATCAACCATGGTGCACGAAGCCAGCGCATTTAATGCGGCCGCAATACTGCTCCATGAAGCAAGAAATATAATAGCAATGATCAATCCTACCAGTCCGTTTGGCAAAAAGTCGCCTACAAAACGAAGAAAAATATAATTGGTATCGTTGCCATCGGTACCGGGGATCGTTTTCTTAACAATGTTCTTCACCGAATCGCGCACCTGCTGCTCCTGTTGCTGTTGCTGCAGCAACTGATCGCGCAAACGGTTAACGCTTTCTTCATCATGCTTATTCATTGCACTACCTAAACTGGTTACGGTCTTTCGTTTTTCGTCGTGTATTTGCTGGTATTTTTGTGTAGCAGCTGTATATTCGGCGGCATTGGCGCTTTGCTGTAGTGTTTTTTCCTGTGCAAGATTAAAATAGGCTGGTGCTTTGGTGAACTGATAAAAGGCAAACAGAAATACGCCAATCAACAGAATTAAAAACTGCAGAGGCACTTTTACCAGGCCGTTCATCAGTAAGCCGATCTTACTTTGCTGTTCGGTACGTGCTGTTAAATAACGTCCTACCTGGCTTTGATCGGTACCAAAATAGCTCAGCAACAGAAAAAAGCCGCCAATAACACCGCTCAATATGTTATACCTGTCTTTCCAGTCAAAACCTTTTTCTGTAAATCCGGTAGTGATTACATTCAACTTGCCCGATTTGCCGCTGATGTGCAACGCCTCGCTTATGCCAATGCCGGGTGGCAACATTTTAATAGCCCACCAGGCGGCAATAAACATGGCGGCATAAATAATAACAAATTGCAGCTGCTGCGTATAGGCTACCGCTTTAGCTCCCCCACTTACGGTGTAAATAATGAGTACGCCGCCCATGATCAGGTTAACAAAAGTTATATCCCAGCCAAGCATGCTGTGCAAAACTATAGAAGGGGCTATGATGCTGATGCCGGTCGACAGTCCCCGCGACAACAGAAAAAGAAATGAAGTAAGCAACCTCGTTTTTACATCGAAGCGGGTTTCAAGAAATTCGTAAGCAGTGAAAATTTTGAGGCGGTGAAAAATAGGAACAAACGTTATGCATACGATCACCATAACAAACGGCAATCCGAAGTAATATTGCACAAAACGCATTCCATCGCTATAAGCCTGCCCCGGCGCTGTTAAAAAGGTGATGGCGCTGGCCTGTGTACCCATAATGCTTAACAGCACCATCCACCATGGCATTTGCCGGTCGCTCAGAAAAAAACCTTCCAGGTTTTTGGATGTACGGCTACGGTACACCCCATACACAATTATGAGTAACAGGGTAGCAACAAGTACCATCCAGTCTAACCGGGAAAAGTTCATGAAAAATATTTAGTGAACAGATAAAATAATACCCCTAACAATACCTGAAAGCCCATCACCAGCCAGTACCAATGACTCCACTTTTTAAATACAGGTATTTTTTCGTTGTCGGGCTTTGCCATATGTAATGAGCCTGCGGTTTATTTCTTTTTGTTTGAAAATATCATAATTACCATAAATGTCAGTAATATTCCCAACGCCAGTCCTATGGTTACCTTTTTTATCAGTTTACCTATAATAAGACCAAGAACAATAGCTATAATAAAAAACCATTCACGCTTTGACAAAGGGGTCATCTAAAATCCTTTCTTTTTATTTAATGCAATAATATTTGCCAGTAAACGATAGGCTCCCGGCACACCGGCAGGCAACTCACGGAAAAACACCAAACCGGTGTAAACAAATTTACCTTTACCATAATTGCCAATGATCAGGCTGCCTTTTTGTTCCGGCTCATTAGGATCGGCCATAGATAAGGGCGTTTCATACGCTGCATCTAACTGGTCGGCAAAATAAATTCCTCTTTCCTGTACCCAGTTATCAAAATCTTTTTCAGTGATCTTATTAGGATAGTTTAATACGGGATGATTCGGCAGCAGAAAATTCACTTTGGCGGTTTCATCTGTTACCCGGTTACGTGATACGGCAAACGGATAAGGACCCATTTTTGAAGTTACCGAACTTATGAAATTACTGGTATTGTATTGAACAATCAGGTTGCCCCCATTCTTCACATAATCCATCAGCACTTCATGCTTTGCTTCGAGGTAGTCGTGCACATTGTAAGCCCGTACACCAGTAATTACAGCATCAAACTGTTGTAATATTGTTGGTGTAATATCTTTTTCTTTTAATACAGTTACCTCATAGCCCATCTGCTGCAGGGCAATGGTAACTTTATCGCCGGCCCCTTCAATATACCCGATCTTCTTCCCTACTGTTTTAATATCTATATTCAGTACTTTAACAGCATCCTGATAAAAATAATGGATATGCGGAATATGATCGTACCGGATGTTATTTAAATTCAGATAAGCGGGTTGTTCTTCTTTTCCGTTTCTCAATTCAACAAAGGCCTGTACAAAATCCTGCTCCTTTTCTTTAAGCATGCCGTTGTTTATGCTAAAAATATATTGCCGTGTGGCACCCGGCTGCAGCGAAAAGTTGCTATCGGTTTTTGTGCTATTATCATAGGTAAGCCGCTTCGACACTTTTGCTTTATAACCGGTAAACTCTTTGTTTGCCGTTACCGTAATCGCCAGCTCAGCACTTTGCTTTTCGTATTTACGGAAAATTATTATGCTGGGGTCGGTTGTAACGGTAGCCGAAGGCACTACAACCAGCGGCTGGTATAATTCGCCTTTCACCGGATCGGTATGTTTGTACTGAACAGGTTTATTAAATGTGAAAGATTGTCCTTCAATGATCAGTTCAAAGTGAGCCTGGTAATCTGCTTCATTCTGTGGTTTGCCTATCAGCAACTGATCGTCGACAGTAAAAGAACCCTCGGTCATTTTTTTCTCAAGCCAATAAGGTTGACTAACCGGTTTGGTGGCAAAAACGTATAACGACTTTTGCAGGTTCAGGTTCTTATTGCGTTCCAGCATTGTTGCCAGCGTAGTATCCAGCACATCGAGTGTTATGCGGTTCAGTTTTATATTAGCGCCGAGGCGGTTATTGGCCGATATATTTACTTTTATCGTATCGCCCTCAACAGCCATTTCATTATTGGTGGTCGCCTCCAGCCATAACCCGCTGCATATTTCAATCAGTTGTTGTACTTCCTGCAGTTTTTGCGATCTCCAGTAATTATCGGGCTGCGCCGATAATGCCTTATACAAATTCACCAATGCAGGTACCGAGTTTTCGGGGCTCGATAAAGAATAGTTTTTTATCACATCATCGATCATGGCCTCAATAGCTGCGCTACCTTCTACCCTTGCCCATCCGGTGTTTACTCCGTCCATCAGGTCGTTCTGCGCGGCATCGCCTTCAGTTAAAGAAAAATATTCAAGCTGTGCGCCCCGGCTGCCCGGTACGCCAAATCCCTGGCTCTTATGCTGACTACGGCTTTGTGCTGCAATTTCACCATAGCTTTTACCTACCAGTGCATTATAACCGCCTACATCAATTTTCATCTGATCGTTGCTGGTAGTATTGGTTGAGCCGAAGTTGAATGTATTCCAGAATATCCGTTTTGCCTTCCAGGGTTTTACGCCATATTTAAATTGTTCAGGGAAACGGGTAGGATCTGCGGCAGCACGAAAAGCTTCATGCGCTATTACGGCAGAAGCCGAATGATGTCCATGCCCTGCCCGGCTGTCTTCAGGAAAACGGGTAATGATCACATCGGGTTGAAATTTGCGAATAACCCAAACCGCATCACTGAGTATTTTTTCTTTGCCCCATTTTGCTAATGCTTCATCGGTACTTTTACTGAATCCAAAATCAAACGCCCGGCTGAAAAACTGTTCGGCCCCATCCGTTCTGCGCGCTGCCAGTAATTCCTGGGTTCGTATCAACCCAAGATCAATGCCCTGTTCATCACCAATGAGGTTTTGGCCCCCATCGCCGCGGGTTAATGATAAATAGCCGGTACGATACAGCCGTTCCCTTGCCAGCCATGCCAGCAACCGGGTATTTTCATCATCGGGATGCGCCGCGATGTACAATACCGATCCTAATACTTTCAGTTTTTTTAATTGAAGATATATGTCTGCCGACGTATAGGAAGCAGGCGACTGGCCCAAAACAGGCAGCACATACAACAGAGCAAGCAATATTATAAATCGCTTAGGGTATAAAACATTCATTCATTTAGTTTTGATCTAACCACTTTATTAATTCAACCGAAAATTTGCCCGGACTTACAGAGGCATTTGTTAACACCACTACAGCTTTACCCGATTCAGGATTAAAAATCATTGAGCTGCAATACCCGCCTGTTTGACCGTCGTGCGCAAGATAATTTTTTCCGCCGAGGTTAAACAAGTGCCAGCCAAGACCAACCTTATTTTGACCATATTCAAATGTAAGCTGATGCGTTAATTGAATAGCCTGTTGAAGCTTTGTATTTTGTTTATTTACCTGTGCTTTGGCGTACAGCAACATATCATTAATGCACGACCTGATGGCGCCGCAACCGGCCAAAGACATGAACTCCCATGAATGAACAGGTAGCAATTGTACATTATAGCCAATGGCAAATTTCGATGTATCGCTGCCGGAAAGATTAACCCGGGTATTTTTCATTTGCAGCGGCTCACAAATAATTTCCTGTACCAGTTGTTCATAGGGCTTACCTGAAATTCTTTCCAATATTACACCTAATAAACCTACAGCCAGGTTTGAATATTCATATTGGGCGCCCGGTTCGCGGTATGGTTTAAAATGGGCGAGAAAAGAAAACAGGCGATCATCGTCATATTTTTTATACGGGTTCGAAGGATCAGCATTACTTAACAGGTTGTCAGGTATGCGGGGCAAACCCGATGAGTGATTGGCCAGCGATTGAATGGTCAAAGGTTTGCCATTGTACTGCAAGTTCACCACCGAATCGGGCAGGTATTTATTTACCGCATCGTTTAATCCTATTTTCCCCTCGTTTACAAAATATGCCAGTATGGTTGAAGTAAATGTTTTTGTAATACTACCGATCTCGAATAATGTATTTTCATCGGGGATTAACTGGTTATCTTTTGCCGTTTCACCATAGCCGTAAACATGCGTTTGACCGTTTTCGAGCACACCAAGGGCAAGGCCGATGGTATTGCCTTTTTTCATAAAAGGGGCAACGAGCGAATCAACTTTTTTATCGAGCGTCGAATGCAGCGGGTTATAAAAAGAAACGCCGCCGGCCCTGGGTGGCATATCGGGCTCGTACGGTTGCAATAAAAAAGTTTCCAGTTTGTTGCTACTATCAAGACTTACCCGCAGGGTCAGCATTACATTACCGAAGTTTGCTTTGTATTTGGATATCTTATTATTAACCGATTCAAACTGCCAGGAACCGAAATTGCCCGCCTGCTGGTACAATCCCTGTGCAACCTGGGTAAACTTTTGCTGATCAATAGTTGCTTTAAACTTATTACCGGCGAGGCTGTATAAAGAAGAAATATCTTTTTGATTATAATATTGCTGAATAAGGCGGGTTACCGAATCGGTCCTTTTCTGCAACAATGGCTGGGCCAAAGCTGATTGGATTGTTAATATGCTTACTATGACCGGTAAAATTCTCATACAGGTAACAACGCTTACATAAATACCGGGGCAAAGTAACACAATGCATGCAAGTGCGCCAATCCGCTTGTAAATTTTAACACCTCATACAATATCGAATATTAAATATCGAATGATGTATATCGAAGTGGTTTTCCCTTCGACATTCGAAATTAATTATTCAATATTCGTTATTTCTACTGTCCTACCATAAATACAGCGTTACTGAACAGCAGTTTGCCGTTTTCCCAGAAGCTGCGGAATAAAGGATCATCGGCCAGGAAAATTACATTACCGCGACCTATGTCCTGAACACCGAATAATAATCCGTCTTTGAGTTTATCTTTCAGTTTTGAACCAACAAAGCCGGCTACCTGGTTATCTTTTTTAACTATGCCTACGTTCCAGCCACCTTCTTTAAAAAACTCGTAAATGGTATTGTCCTGCTTCAGGGTGTAATAGGCACCATCATAGCCAAATGCCAGGGGATGCGAGTTATCCAATTCAACTTTATAAATGGAACCGGGGTTAAAGCCCGGAATAAAATCGCGTTCGCGGTTCTCGTACCGGCGCAGTGCACTATAATCTTCTTTTTTATCTTCCTGCTTGTCGCTTTTTTCGTCATCAGATTTTTTGACTTTAATACCCCAATCGGCAGCAGCCAGCTGCGCAACGGCGCCTTCGATAGCTATTAGTCTGCCACCACTGCTTACCCAGTCTTTCAGCGCTTCATTCATTACCCTATCAGATAAAAATCGATAATTGCCATCGGGCATAATTAATACATCCAGCTCCTTCAGTATATTTTTAGTAAGATCGTTCGACCATATAATGTTTACCGGATAACCAATCTGTACTTCAAAAAAATGCCAAACCTCTCCCATTCCCAAAGAAGAAACGCCCTCACCGGCCAGCAGTCCAACTTTGGGCGCCTGCATGCCATGCACTTTTTCTGAACCAAAATCAAATCCTTTGTCAACGAACGTTGAAGAAACTGAGGTAACTGTTATGCCGGCTTTTTGAGCAGCAGCCACAATTATATTGCCCAGTGTATTACCGAGCGATTGATTGCTGGTGCGGGTAATGATGAGTGTTCCTTTGTCGTAATCTTCGTTACCGGCTTTGAATGGTTGTTCGGCATACCGCACTTTTACCTTATGCTTCATGATCTCGCTTAAAAACTGAACACTGTTCAATCCGTTCCAGCGAACCAGCCAGGCCACTTTATTTTCACCATTCAAACCAGCTGCAGGTTGATTTTGTGTTTTCGTTAAACCGGTAACATAGTTGTTCAATCCGTAAGTGGTTAATCCGTATGCAAACGGAATCGACCAGGCAGTGATATCGTAGGTAACCGAATCGCTGAGGTGCGAATTTCTTTCGAAAAGAACGGTCAGTAAATTGGCATTGGGTTGATTGGCATTGATAATAATATCGCGGTTATCGGTTTTTACGGTTGCCATTTTTCCGGTAAAATAATTGATGCCGTTATAGCTTGCGCCACCTGCATTGTACCATTCAATATTATTCCGGTTAAGCAATTCGGTCAAACGCCCTATCTTATTTCCTTCATCGGCCTTTATTACATAGGCTTTAAATTCACCGGGGGGCGCTGTGCGTGCTTTATCATAATACTTTTTAAATTCCTGCACCAGCCTGCCGGCATTTTGTGAAGAAATTTCTATGGTCGACATGCCGGTTGTAAAGTGATGATACAGGCGGTCCCACAAGGTAAGCGTATCGCCATCCTGGTTAATAACAGCAGTGCCGCTACGGCTATGACCTCCCTGTTCAAAGGTCATTCCAATAGCGCCTTTATATAAGGGATAAGTATCGCCATAGCTTGGATAAAACAAATCGAATCGTTCTTTTGTAAAAAACAACCAGCCATTTTCATCAAAATACTTTGCATTGTTTTTTCCGATGGTGGTTTGAAATTCCCGTTGCCAGCCGGTAATCACCTCATGGTAAGGTTCGGCAGCAGGTGCAAAATAATAGGGGTTATTATAATTTTGTTCGTGGTAATCAACGTGTACCTGTGGCAGCCATTCATTGTATTTCACAATGCGTTGGCGGGTTTCAACCTGCGTTTGCCAGGCCCAGTCGCGGTTAAGGTCGAAATAATAATGGTTTGGTCTTCCGCCAGGCCAGGGCTCCGAATGTTCGCGGGTATATGGTTGCGGGTTGGCCTGCTGTCCTACCACCGAGTTAAACCAGTTCACGTATCTGTCGCGCCCATCGGGATTGATACACGGATCGATAATTACAACGGTATGCTGCAGCCACTCTTTTGTTTTTGTATTCGATGGATTAACCAGTTCGTACAGGGTTAGCATAGCAGCTTCGGAAGAAGATGTTTCATTGCCGTGCACATTGTAGCTCAGCCAAATAATTGCAGGGCCTTTTTCGTCGGGCGCCATTTTATCGCGGGTCATGCCCGCCAGTCGCAGGTTATTTTGCCTGATGGCCTCGAGCCTCGACAAATTTTCGGGCGACGTTACATATAACAGCAACAAAGGGCGGCCTTCATTGGTATTGCCATACTGCTCAAGCTTTACCATATTGGGCACAGTCTCTGCTACCTGCTTACAATAATTCACAATATTATAGTGGGGCGTATACCTGCTACCTAACTTATATCCCAGAAACTGTTCGGGAGATTTAACCTGTGCCAAAGCCATACTGGTGATTAACAACAACGCTACGCCTGCAGGAATTTTTTTCATAATTCAAATATGTTCTGTGAAAATAACTAAATCGGGCAAAAACGAAAAAACCATTTACCGCCCTGAACTGAGCCGGGAAATATGTCCTGCATAAGCGTCCGGCCTTCTTTTCGGAATATTTAAATTTTCGTGGAGGTATTACAGTTGATCAGCCGATGAAACTTTTTGAATAAAATAATCAGTACAAATCAACCTAATAATCAACCCTTAACCAAACAAAAAAGCACTCCGCCGAAACGGAATGCCTTTTATTTTCTCATGTGACTACTATGTTTTTGTATTAAATGGAAATTATCAGTTGATTTGAAATGGCCGTTATAAACACTGGCCCTGTCGATCAGGCACAACATATTGAAGTGAGCCTGCCTGAATTTGTAGGCTGGTTATATTATTAAACCTTATATATGTTACAGAGGATGCAAAAAAACGCAAAAAGTACAATATGGAATAAGAAAAGGAGGTTGTTACACGCTGTAATGTAATGCGTTTACTCATAAGCTCATGTACTTTGGGAACCCGAATTAGTTTTTGTTACTCAGTTTTAAAATTAAAACTTTTAACCGGATTATAAAAAAAAGCGACAGCTAATTTTGGTTCGTTAATTTTAGCATCAACTCATTCATTATACTATGACCCGATCATTTTTATATGTCATTCCCGTGGCAATACTATTTTGTGCCTGTTCCACTACCCGTTCAACCATTTCGGTACCGGTTAACCCATATGAATACACTATACAAAAAAAAGTAACCGGTTCAAACGGAGCTGTAGTTTCGGCCCATCCACTCGCCAGCGAAACCGGCATTGCTATTATGAAACAGGGCGGTAACGCCATAGACGCGGCCATCGCCACCCAACTGGCACTGGCGGTAGTTTATCCGGCAGCCGGAAATATCGGTGGTGGCGGATTCACCATCATTCATTTAACCAACGGATCGAATATCGCCATCGATTCACGCGAAAAAGCACCCGGCAATGCGAATCGCGATATGTACCTCGATAAACAGGGTAATGCACAAACCTCGCTAAGTCAAAATGGTCATCTGGCAGCCGGGGTTCCGGGAACAATTGCCGGCATTTTCGATTGCATGAAATACGCCACCCTTCCATTTAAAAAATTAATACAGCCGGCCATCGACCTCGCCGAAAAAGGATTTGTAATTACCGAATCTGAAGCAAAAAATCTGAATGATACAAAAGGTGCCTTTATCAAATACAATACGGTTACCCCGGTTTTTGTAAAATCCGGTGGCTGGAAAGCCGGCGATACCCTGGTGCAAAAAGATCTGGCCAATACCTTAAAGCGTATTCGTGATAACGGACAAAAAGGGTTTTATGAAGGCGAAACGGCCCGGCTGATCGTTGAAGAAATGAAACGCGGCAATGGCATTATCGGTTACGACGACCTGAAAAATTATGAAGCTAAAGAACGGCAACCAGTTGTTTTCGATTACAAAGGATATACATTAATTACCATGCCATTGCCCAGCAGCGGCGGCATATTGTTGCCGCAAATGCTGCACATGCTCGAAGACAAACCCATTAAAGAATATGGGTTTCAGTCTGCACAGGCGGTGCAGCTGATGACCGAAATCGAACGCCGGGCTTATGCCGACCGGGCCAAATACCTGGGCGATGCAGATTTTTATAAAGTGCCTGTAAAAATGCTAACCAGTAAAGCCTATGCTGCCGAAAGAATGAAAGACTACAATGCGCAAACAGCAGGCAGCAGCCAGACAACCGGGGCAGGCATTATTCCCGAAAGCGAAGAAACTACTCACTTCAGTGTGTATGATAAAAATGGTAATGCTGTATCAGTGACCACTACCCTAAACGGAGGTTATGGCAGTAAAACCATAGCAGGCGGCGCCGGCTTTTTATTGAATAATGAAATGGACGATTTCAGCATTAAACCGGGCGTGCCCAATCTGTATGGCGCCGTTGGCGCCGATGCCAATGCCATTGCACCCGGCAAACGCATGCTGAGCTCCATGACCCCCACCATCGTTTTAAAAAACAATAAACCGTATCTGGTGGTTGGCACTCCGGGCGGCACCACCATCACCACCTCGGTATTTCAAACACTTGTTAATATTCTTGAATTTAACATGAGCATTGATGACGCGGTAAACAAACCGAAATTCCATCATCAATGGTTACCTGATGAAATTATGGTTGAGCCGAATTTTCCGCAGGCAGTACGGCAACAGTTGCAGCAAATGGGTTATAAAGTTACCCAGCGAGGTTCCATTGGCCGTACCGAAGTAATTCGAATTGATGCCAATGGCAACATCGAAGCTGTTGGAGATCACCGGGGCGATGATGCAGCTGCAGGGTTCTGAGTTCTAAGTTTTGGTATACTATTGTTAAAAAATGGCAGTGGGTTTTGGGCAATGAGCAGCATGTCAGAGGTTGCTTATTGTTTTCGCTTTTTCGAACCGCCAACTACAAACCACAAACAATAAACCACAAACTACTAACTTTATAATAAAAAAATGTCAGCTTCATTTGCTACCGAATACCTGCAAACAGCTATTAAACGGCTGCGGTATTATAAACAGCTGGGCGAACAAACATTCGACCAGTTAACCGATGCCGATTTTCATTTTAAACCGGGCGAAGCATCTAACAGCATTGCCCTCATCATTCAACATTTGAGTGGTAATATGTGTAGCCGGTGGACGAACTTTTTAACAGAAGACGGAGAAAAAGACTGGCGCAATCGTGATGAAGAATTTGAAGTGCATAATTACTCCAAACAACAATTGATCGACATGTGGGAAAAAGGATGGTCGTGCTTTTTGAACAGCCTCAGTTCACTAACCGGCGACGATCTGTCAAAAACAATTTACATAAGGCAGGAACCGCTATCGGTTATTGATGCCATTAACCGGCAACTGGCGCATTACCCCTATCATGTTGGACAGATTCTTTATATCGGAAAAATAATTAAAGACACGAACTGGAAAAGTTTATCGATTGAAAAAGGAAAATCGGAAGCGTATAACAAGAGTTCAGATATAAAGGACCCGGCGAAAAGATTTTAACGGTTAAGAGAACTTGACCATTATCAATCAGCGCATATTCATATTTGTTGTATATTTCAAATATAAAATATACTAAATATGAGTAGCAGTAAAGTAATTGTAGTGAAAGAAACTCCTGTTACAATTATTGAAATAAACCAGCAGGACTATATTTCGTTAACGGATATGATAAAAGCGTTCGGGGATGAAAACCTGATTTATAGCTGGATGCGCAACCGGAATACAGTTGAATTTCTGGGGATATGGGAACAGCTTCATAACGATAATTTTAAAGGTAACGAATACGTTACCTTTAAAATGCAGGCCGGCCTGAACAACTTTAACCTTACGCCACGCAAATGGATCGACGCCACCCAGGCCATTGGCATCGTTTCCAAAGCCGGGCGGTATGGCGGAGGCACCTACGCCCACAAAGACATCGCCTTTGAATTCGGCAGCTGGCTCAGCGCCGAGTTTAAGTTATACCTGATCAAGGAGTTTCAACGGTTAAAAGACGAGGAAAGCCAAACCCATCACCTTGAATGGAGCCTGCAACGCACACTGGCCAAAATCAACTACCGCATTCATACCGATGCCATTAAAGAAACGTTAATACCCCCTCAAATTACCCGCCAGCAAACAGGTACCATTTATGCCAGCGAAGCCGACCTGCTAAATGTTGCCTTGTTTGGCAAAACCGCCGCTGAGTGGCGTAAGGATAATCCGGGAAAGGCAGGCAATATACGCGATGAGGCTTCCCTTGAACAATTAGTGGTGCTCACCAACCTCGAAAGCATTAATGCCGTGCTGGTTCGACAGGAGCTTTCGCAACCTGAAAGATTGCAGAAACTGAATGAAATTGCTATTTCTCAAATGAAGTCCCTGCTTTCGAACAATTCTATGAAAAAATTAAAATGAAACCAGATCGTAATTTCCCAACGGCTTTTACGAAGCTTTCATACTCCCCAGTTACCCTGGTATTGCATTTCAATCATTTCTCATACCGGTATTTTTACCCACATCACGCATGATTCTCCGTTTTCCGGTGTCTTATATCCACTCAACCATTTACATAAATTATACGTTAAAAACCAGTAAAATAACCAACCTTCGCAAACCGTTATCAGTATGTATTATAGCAACGCAAAAATCACCCAAACTTTTCACTGTGTTAAAGCCTCTGAAAAGTTGATCGAAAGCAAGTCATTGGTATTGATTTTGCGCAATAAACACGTTGGTTTTATTACATTTACACCTAATACGCTCCAACCCTGAGAAAGTTTTGGAAAATATCCCGGACCGTTCTGCTGATACTGATCGGCCTGATCATAATGGCGTGGTTGGCTATTCAAACTACGTTTGTCCAAAACTGGCTTGTAAATCAGGTTACAGGCAAATTGTCTAAAAATCTCCACGCCACCGTTCGCATTAAACATGTTGATTTTGCCTTATTTAACAAAATGCTGCTCGAAGGAACCCTCGTTAACGACCAGCATAACGATACCCTGCTATATGCGGGTACCGTAAAAGTAAACCTTACCGACTGGTTCTTTTTGAAAGACCGGATCGTTTTAAGCTACATTGGCCTGAATGATGCCGTTATTCATCTGAAACGCAGCGACAGCACCTGGAACTATCACTTTCTGGTTGATTATTTCAGCAGCCCTCAAAAAAAAGAAGTTAAAAAGCAGGACGATATCGACCTTGACCTCAATACGGTTGAATTTCGGAATGTAAAACTGATGCAAAAAGATGGATGGCGCGGTGAAAATATGTTGCTTCAGCTTGGTTCGCTCGATGTGAATGCCGAAGAGATCAACCTGAAGAAAAAACTGGCCCATATCAAAAGTATCGATATCGAAAAGCCTTTCTTTTCAATTTATAACTATACCGGCAACCGCCCCGATTCGTTGCGGCCTAAAGACGATACCACCGCCATTGTTAACGATCCCAAACATCTTCGCTGGAATGCCGGCAACTGGGACATTGTGATGAACCGCATGACCCTGAACAAAGGCACCTTCAGCAACGACGTTCAAACCGACAGGCAACCTTACCCGTATTTCGACGGCAATCATATTCTGTTCACCAATATCAACGGAGTTTTTAACCAGGTAACCTTTAAACAGGATACCATAACTGCCGGTGTTCACCTGTCGACCAAAGAACGCAGCGGCCTCCTGGTTAAAAAACTGAATGCCCTTATGGTATGGCATCCCGAGGCCATGGAGTTTCACCGGCTCGACATTCAAACCAATCGCAGCCATTTACAGAATTACTTCGCCATGCGCTATGCCACCTTCGACGATATGAGCGACTTTGAAACCAAAGTGCGTATGGAAGGCGATTTTACCAATGCCGATCTGAACAGCGACGACATTGCCTACTTTGCGCCCGAGCTGCAAAGCTGGAAAAAACAAATACGGATTACCGGCAAAGCAAAAGGAACACTCGAAAATCTGGTGGCCCGCAAACTGGTTATTCAGGCCGGTAAAGACACCTACCTGAACGGGAATGTAAGCCTTAAAAGCCTTACAAATATCGATAAAACCTATATCGACTTCGAGGCCAATGATTTCAGAACTACCTATCGCGATGCGATTGCCATTATTCCTTACTTAAAGGAAATTCAGCAACCCCGCCTCGATAAACTGGAATACCTGCGCTTCAGAGGCAACTTCACCGGATTCATAAAAGACTTTGTTACCTACGGTACCCTCGAAACAAAACTGGGCGTGGTAGTGAGCGACGTGAACATGAAATTCCCCGACAATGGACCTACCGTATATACCGGTGGCTTGGAAACACGTTCATTTGCACTCGGCGAATTTGTTGATGTGCCGCAGGTTGGGAAGATAAATTTCACCGGATCGGTAAATGGTCATGGACTTAAAGCCAGTACCCTCAATGCAAAACTCGATGGCAACATCCGCTCGCTCGATATAAACGACTATACCTACCAGAACATAGTGGTTAAGGGAACTATTGCCAAACGACTGTTCAATGGTGAACTGGTAAGCAACGACCCCAATTTAACCATGCACCTGAACGGATTGGTTGATTTCAGCAAACAGGTGCCCAACTTTAAGTTCGATGCCGAGGTTACCAAAGCCGATCTGAAAAATATTAAAGTATCAGAAGACAGCATCGATGTAAAAGGTAAGTTCAGGATGAACTTCACCGGTAACAGCATCGACAACTTTTTGGGTACAGCCCATATTTACGAAGCATCTGTTTTAAAGAACGGCAAACCCATTTCATTCGATTCGCTGAGCATTGAATCGAAGGCTATGGGCAATAACAAAGTAATTACGGTGGTGAGCAATGAGTTCGATGGGGCTCTTGTAGGTGAGTTTTCGATCAGGGATCTGCCCGCTGCCTTCAGAACATTTTTGAATAAGTATTATCCCAGTTACATTAAACCGGCAGATCATCCGGTTCAAAAAAACGAAAACTTCAGTTTTGTTTTCACCACCAAAAAAGTGGATGAATACATGGGCTTTATCGACAAAAACCTCAGCGGTTTTAACTACAGCACCGTTACAGGCCGCATAAACAGTAAAGAAAACCTGCTCGACCTGAATGTTGAAGTACCCCAGTTCAGTTATAAAAACACGTTCTTTTATAACGTAACCCTGAAAGGTACCGGCAACCTCGACACACTGTCGATGACCAGTTCCATTGCCGATGTGTACATCAACGACAGTTTGCATTTTCCCGGTACCGAGGTGAAAGTACGTTCGGCCAATGATATGTCGCTGGTTCAGCTAAAAACAGCGGCCAATCAAACCCTTAACTCGGCCGACCTTGCAGCACGCGTGCAAACCATGCCTACCGGTGTGCGCATTCTGTTCAATGAATCGAATTTTGACCTGAATGGTAAAAACTGGACGATCGATAAAAACGGTGAACTGGTTTTAAGTAAGGAACTCGTTTCGGCCGAAGGCGTAAAAATTTATAATGGCCAGCAGGAAATTATGGTAACAACCGAACCTGCTCCCGATTTTGGAAGCGCCAACGATATTAAAATAGAATTGAAAAAAGTAAATATCGGCGACTTCGCTCCGTTTGCGGTTACCAGCAACCGGCTTGAGGGTTTGCTGTCGGGTACCGTAAATATCATTGATCCCTTTGGCAAACTACAGGTTGACCTGAACGGGGAAGCCGATATGTTCAGGCTCGACAACGACTCCATTGGTAAACTGGAACTTAAAGGCAATTACAGCCAGCAAACCAAAAAGATAAATTTTGAAACCGTTTCCGACAACGATCAATACAATTTTAACCTGAAAGGTTTATACAACCTGGCCGATACCGCTAATACCAGTCCGTTAGACATTGCAGGCAATTTCAGGAACACCAAAATAAACGTGTTGCAAAAGTACCTGAGCGATGTGTTCACCGATCTTGATGGATATGCCACCGGCGATTTGCGCATCGTTGGCCCAACAGACAATTTAAAATACCTCGGGCGCATGCAATTGCACGATGCCCAATTACGGGTTATTTACACCAATGTATTGTATAAAATTCCATCTGCTGTTTTTGATTTCAAAGACGGCTCCATAGATTTCGGCTCCTTTGCATTTAAAGACGAGTTTGGCAATACCGGCCATATTAGCAAGGGTATATTAAAGCACCAGGCCTTCGATGACCTGTATTTTGATTTTGCCTTAAATACCAGTAAACTGCTGGTATTAAATACGCCCAGTACCAGCAAGGATCCATTTTTCGGAACCATGTTTGCCAGGGCTACCGCCACCTTTAAAGGGCCGATCGAAAATATGCGGCTTGATGTTCGCGGCGAACCGGCCGACAGCTCAAAACTGTACATCCGCTCACAAACCGGCCGCGAAAGCGGACAAGCCAGTTTTATTGTATGGAAACAATATGGTAACGAAATGAAAGCCGTGCGCAGTGCCGAAGAAAGCAGGCTGAACGTTTCGCTCGATATTATTGCCAACCAATATGCCAACATGTATGTGATATTGGATGAACTTACGGGTGATATCATTCAGGCTAACGGGCACGGTAATTTGAAAATACAGGCCAGCACCGAAGGCGATTTTACTATCACCGGCCGGTACGATATCGACCGCGGTAATTACAACTTTAACTTTCAGTCGCTGTTGCGCAAACCCTTCAAATTACGCGAAGGTGTGGGTAATTACATTCAATGGCGCGGCGACCCATACGATGCCACGATTAAAATCGATGCAGAATACGTTGCAGATGATGTTCGCTTCAGCGATCTGGCTACCGATGCGGTAACCAATGCCAATTCAATGGTTCGCAAATACCGTGGTAGTGTAATTGTTGTTGCCCAGTTAAGCAAAAAGCTGATGCAACCCGACATACAGTTCCAGATTGAGTTGCCACCAAACAGTTCGATAAAAGACGACCCCGACGCACTGGCCATTTTGCAGTTGATCCAACGCGACCAGAACGAATTGAATAAACAGGTGGCATTCCTGATCGTATTTAACAGTTTCGGACCAGTATCGTCTTCGAGCAACCAGAGTGCTTTAGGCAATAATATTATTAGCGGCGTGGTAGTAAATAGTATTTCAGGCGTGTTGTCGAACGCCCTGAGTCGTCAGTTTTCAAGCATTTTCCAAAAGATATTTAACGATAAAAGCATAAAGATCAACTTCAACGCGCAGTTGTACAACGGTTCAAACCTTGTCGACAACGTGAATAAAACTTCATTGGTCGATCGTACCAATCTGAACTTTAATATCGGTAAAAGCTTCATGAACGAACGGCTTACGTTTAGCTTTGGAAGCGCTGTTGATTTTGGCTTATCACCCCAACAGGTGCAGGCAACCAAAAACCTTCAGTTCTTACCCGATATTACAGCCGACTGGAAAATACGCCAGGATGGAAAACTGGTGCTGACCTTCTTTTACCGCGATTCATACAACTATCTCACTGGTACTACCGGCGCCCGCCAAAACCGTTCCGGCGCCAGCATCAGCTATCGCCGCGACTTCGACCGCTTAAGCGATTTGTGGAGAACCGACAGAAAGAAAAAACCCAAAGTTCCGCAGGTAAATGATACTTCGAAATCGGATACAGGAAGTTATTAGTAAATAGGCACCAGGCAATGGGCAATAGGCAATGGATATGCCTGGTAAAGTGTAAGAAGTAAAGTTTATGTACCCTGCTATATATTACTAATGAGCTTTCGTTGCGTCGCACACTTCAGCGTTCAGAATATACTTCAGCTGATTCGAATAAATAAATAAGGCGTGTATGATTAAAAAACCATTACACGCCTCAATATATTTATATTTTACAGTAGATAAATCCCACCTCTTCACTACTGCCTGTTTCTTACTATCTACTGCCTACTGCCCATTGCCTACTGCCTACTTCTTTAATATCTCATGCCCCAGCTTATCTCTTTTTGTAGTGAGGTATTTTTCGTTATGCGGATTGGGAACTACTTCTATGGGAACGGTTTCAACCACTTCGAGTCCGTAACCCAGCAGGCCGGCGCGTTTTTTAGGATTGTTGCTCATCAACCGCAATTTGGTAACGCCCAGATAACGGAGAATCTGAGCTCCAATGCCGTAATCGCGTTTATCCATCGGAAAGCCAAGGTGCAGGTTGGCTTCAACGGTATCGAACCCGCTTTCCTGCAGTTTGTAAGCTTTCAGTTTATTCATCAGGCCAATGCCCCTGCCCTCCTGGTTCATATATAAAATAACGCCTTTACCCTCTTTTTCAACATGTTGCATGGCAGCATGCAGCTGCTCGCCACAGTCGCACCGCATTGAACCCAGTATATCGCCGGTAAAGCATGAGGAGTGTACCCGAACCAGCACCGGTTCATCTTTTTGCAACTCTCCTTTTATAAGGGCCAGGTGTTCGTTCGTAGTATTTTTTTCGTTAAAGGCCACCAGTTTAAAGTTGCCGTATTTGGTAGGCATATCAACCCGAACAATTTCTTCTATCAGGCTATCGGTTTTCAGCCTGTATTCGATCAGGTCTTTGATCGAAATCAGCTTCAGATCAAACTTTTTGGCTATTTCGCGCAGTTCGGGCAAACGAGCCATAGAACCATCTTCGTTCATGATTTCAACCAAAACACCGGCGGCTTCAAAACCTGCCAGCCGGGCCAGGTCGATAGTAGCTTCAGTATGGCCGGCTCGGCGTAAAACGCCTCCTTTTTTTGCCCGCAGGGGAAAAATATGGCCGGGGCGGCCCAGATCTTCAGGTTTGGTAGTGGGGTCAATCAGCGCCTGAATGGTTTTAGAGCGGTCCTGTGCCGAAATACCGGTGGTACAGCCATGGCCCAGCAGGTCGACCGAAACGGTAAAGGCGGTTTCGTGCAGGGCGGTATTATTATTTACCATCAGGTCGAGCTGCAGTTCTTCGCACCGTTCGTCTATAATAGGGGCGCAAATCAGTCCGCGCCCGTGTTTACTCATAAAGTTCACTACCTCAGGGGTAACATTGCGGGCGGCCGTGATAAAATCACCTTCATTTTCACGGTCTTCATCATCCACTACAATAATCAGCTTGCCTTTTTTTACGTCTTCAATGGCACTTTCTATAGTATCCAGCATGTTAACAAATTTGGGCAAAGTTAGCATAAATGCGGTTAGTAATCAGGCCGTGGGCCGGTGTAGCCCGGCCTGGCCGATTACCTGTACGTTAGCGGCAGCGGAAGGGTTGCCATAGGGATATCCCAGAGATAAGCCAGAGATAACCCACTGATAAGCTACTTCTTTAAAGAAATGGGTTATATATAGGTTATCTAAGAGTCAACTGTGGGATAACTATAAAGGATTCATAAATCATTCAGGCGGATGCAGTAACCGAGCCTTTTTGGCCCGTTGACCAGCCCTTCATGCAGCCTTTTAAGTCCGGCAGTTGCCTGTATAGCAAACAGGGCAGCATCAACATACAAAACACCTCATCCTGATAATTTTATTCAATTATCAGCACTTATGTTTTCAGGGTAAAATTTAAAATTTAGTGTATATGTTGGCGTGAATAACTGGTGAACTGCTTTCTAACGGGATTATGTGTTTAAAATCCATTTTCTACTACATTTGCCGCAGAAACAAATAGATAATCACCCTAATGGCATGATTCTGTAGTGCTTTGCTTTCAAAAAAATATCCGGGAAGTACCAGTAATCCAACACCTGCGTTGATTCAGCATGACTTATGGCATACATGAAAAGTTTAATAAGGTGTTTCATAACGCTAACATTATCAATTAGGTGAATTAATCTTTTGATAATATTCTTCTTGCCGGTTTACATCCCATACCTATGATTTTTGCAATCAAAAATTAAACATGCATATATGAGAAGTTACACGACCTATTTATTAACCCTGTTACTCGTATGCACCGGGATGCTGAAGGGATATTCCCAGGTAACCACCAGTAGTATGAGTGGGATAGTAAAATCTGCTACCGGAGAGCTTTTAAACGGAGCCACTGTTAAAGCTGTTCATACGCCTACCGGAACAGTTTACACAACAATCACCACAAAAGACGGTGGATACAACATTGTAAACATGATACCAGGAGGCCCATATACGTTAGATATTACATATGTTGGGTATACCGCTTTTTCCGAATCGAATATTACACTCCGGTTAGGTGAAACGGGCAGGATTGATGCCAGCCTTTCAACCACCGGAAAAACACTCGAAAATATAGTTATAACAGCTACGGCCGGCGGTGGTACAAGCCGCAAAAAAACCGGTGCGTCTACCAATATTGGCAGGGAGCAGATCGCTTCATTGCCAACATTGAGCCGCAGTCTTCAGGATTATACCCGTTTGGTACCCCAGGCAAATGGTAATTCGTTTGGAGGAGCCAGTAACCGGTTTAATAACATCACCGTTGATGGTGCAGTAAACAATGATGTATTTGGCTTATCTGGTTCAGGTACGCCCGGTGGTCAGGCTTCAACCACTCCTATTTCACTGGATGCTATTCAGGAAATACAGGTAGTACTGGCGCCCTATGATGTTTCCTATGGCAATTTTACCGGCGGCGGTATTAACGCAGTAACCCGTTCAGGTACCAACAATTTTGAAGGATCGGCTTATTACTTTTTGCGTAATGAAAATACAGTTGGCAAAGACCCTGTAACACGCATAAAAACTGCCGATTTTAGCGATAAACAATATGGTTTGCGCTTTGGCGGCCCCATCATTAAAAACAAATTGTTCTTTTTTGTAAGTGGCGAACTGGCACGCAGAACAGCACCTACTATTTATAATGCCGGTGATTCAAATTCAGTGTTAACAGTTGCAGAAGCGCAACGGCTGGCTGATACATTAAAACAAAAATACAATTACGACGTAGGAACATTTAATGCTTTTGAAGCCCAAACCCAAAGCGATAAATTATTTGGCCGTATCGACTGGAACATTAATTCAAAGCATCATCTCACCGTTCGCCATAACTATATTAAAGCGTTTGATGATAATAGTACCCGCTCAACTACTTTATTTCGTTTTGGCAACAACACGTATCGTTTCAATAACAAACAAAATATTACTGTTGCTGAATTAAGAAGCCGCTTCAGCAATATGGTTTCAAATAACCTGATCCTTGGTTTACACCGTATCAGGGATTTCCGTTCGGTTTATGGCGCATTATTTCCTTCAATCGAAATTTCAAAAGGCAGCGGTACCATTCAGTTAGGTTCTGAAAGAAGCTCTGCAGCCAATGAACTTGACCAAGACATTTTTGAAGTAACCGATAATGTGAAACTATTTACAGGTAAACATACCATTACTATCGGTACGCATAATGAGTTCTTCAAATTCAGGAACCTGTTCATCAACAACTACAATGGCCGCTGGCGCTATAATAACCTGAATGATTTTTATGGCAACTTCCCCCGTGCATTTGATGTAACCTATTCGGGAGATAAAGCGGCCGATGCAAGGCCTGCAGCCAAATTCAACGCAGCACAACTTGGATTTTATTTACAGGATGAATACCAGATCAATTCCAAATTAAGGGTAACAGCAGGTATTCGCTTTGATATTCCCATTATTGGTACCGACCCTGCTTATAATTTAATGGTTGATACAACCTTTAAAGGCAAGTACAACACATCCAACACGCCGAGTGGCCAGGTTTTATTTGCACCCCGTGCCGGGTTTAATTACGACATAACCGGCGATAAAAGTAAGATCATTCGTGGGGGTGTGGGTATATTCAGCGGCCGTGTACCTTTTGTATGGCTTTCGAACCAGTTCGCCAACACCGGTTTGTTGCTGAAAACAACCAGCCAAACCGACGGAACGCCTACAGCCCCTCCTTATACTGTAAACAATGGCGCCGGCTTTAACCCCGATGTAAATGCCCAGAGCACCATAGGTTCTGCAGGTAATACATTTGAAGCTGATCTTATCGATAAAAAATTCAAATTACCGCAAACATTAAGAGCCGATCTGGCATTTGATGTAAAACTTCCCGGTGAAATCAATGCCACCCTGGAAGGTATTTACTCAAAAACCGTTAACAACGTTTTATACAAAGACGTTAATTTAACCGATCCCGTAGGCGTTGTTGATCCTGCTTACAACCTGGGCGCCGATAAAAGAATTGCCTATGCAACCAGCACCAATGCAAGAAGGAAAAACACCAACATCACCAATGCCCTTTTAATTTCAAATACCAGTAAGGGATATGCGTACAATATTGCGCTCACTTTAAGCCGTGCCTGGCCGCACATATTTGCCCAGGCAGCATACAACTACAACAGAGCAAAAGATGTAAACAGCGGCGCCAATTCAACAGCGCTTTCCAACTGGGAATTTGTACAGGTTGTAGGCGATCCGAATAACCCACCACTGGCAACATCTAACTACGAGCTCAGACATCGTATTACTGCAATACTGTCGTTCAATTATAGTTTTGCCAAAAACCTGAAAACCTCACTTTCATTCTTTTATTCAGGCAACTCAGGACAACCCTTTACCTATCTCGTAAATGGCGACCTGAACAGTGACGGACGTTTTGGCAATGATCTGTTATATGTACCAACTGATCCCAGCCAGATCAAGTTTGTAGACTATACCAAATCAGATGGTACATTAGTTACAGCAGCCCAGCAGTCTGCAGCTTTCGAAGATTTCATCAACAACGATAAATATTTATCAAAAAGAAGAGGTCAGTATACCGAAAGAAATGGCAGAAGCACCCCCTGGGAGCATGTTATCGATGCCCGTTTTGCGCAGGATTTTTCTGTTAATGCCGGCGGTAAAAAACATACGTTGCAACTTACGTTTGATGTTTTCAACCTTACAAATCTGTTGAATAAAGACTGGGGCCGCCAGTACTTTGTGACCAATCAGGCTTACTCAATATTAACTGTAGTTACTACACCTGTAAAAGGATATAATTATACCATTGGCCAGGATCCCTGGACAACAAACTTTGGTTCAAGATGGCAGGGCCAGATTGGCGTGAGATACAGCTTCAATTAAATAAAATAATAATATAACAAAAAAAAGTCCCGCCACGGCGGGGCTTTTTTTTGTTATAAATACAATTAAAACCAGTATCAGCCCGCATTTTGGTGAATAACCTGTGTACTTTTTTCGCATCAACATTTCTTAAATTGAATGTTAAATTCTATTATATTTGTCGCTGGCCCTGAAAAAAAATATCCTTATGTCTGACCTGAAGGACCTTGAGTTACCCTCCCCGATTGTTGCCAGCTAACGCCTGAAAAACAAAAGTTAACACCGGTATTCTTTTATTGCTACATGAACATCAAATGATAATTAATCATTTGATAATGACGTATTTCATAAATACGCTATACAACCTTGTTCCTTTGCGCCCGAAACAAAACCAAACAAGTCAATATGAGAAGATTCACTTTTTTCCTACTGATGTCCGTACTATGCCTTGGAATAAGGAGTTATGCTCAGGAAACAACTTCCGAAATCCGGGGTACTATTACAGACGATAAAAGTGCTCCGCTATCCGGCGCCACAGTAGTAGCCCTTCACACCCCATCAGGTACAAAGTATGCCACCACTTCCCGTAAAGATGGCCGTTTTAACTTACCCAACCTCCGCATCGGGGGGCCCTACACAATTATAGTAACCTATGTTGGCTTTAAACAATCACAGCAGGATAATGTGACTCTTTTACTTGGACAGGAGTTTAAAGCCGATTTTTCGCTGAGTGAGCAAACAAAAGAACTGAAAGAGATAACCGTTGCAGCATCGCGACAAAATAAAGTATTTAACTCAGGCCGTAACGGAAGCCAGGAAATCATCAATCGTGCACAGATTGAAAGATTACCCACCATCAACCGTTCGTTACAGGACTTCACCAAATTAGAACCAACTGCCAACGGTTTAAATATAGGTGGCCGCAGCAACCAATATAATAACATGACGGTCGACGGCGCCAATTTCAACAACTCATTTGGTTTATCTTCTGTATTGGGAGGTCAAACCGGTTCACAGCCTATCAGTCTCGACGCCATTGAACAAATACAGGTAAACATTTCGCCCTATGATGTTACACAGGGCGGATTTACCGGTGCCGGTATTAACTCTGTAACCCGTAGTGGTACTAACAAATTCAAAGGGTCTGTATACACTTATTTAAAGGGAGCAGGAACACAGGGATACAAGGTTCAAAATGCAACGGTTGCGAAAACGCCCATTAACTATAATTTACGCGGATTTACTATCGGAGGTCCGATCATAGAAAACAAAGTATTCTTTTTTATAAGCGGCGAACAGGTACGGCAGGAATTGCCCGCTACAAGTTTTACGGCATCAGATGCGTTGAACCCTGCTGTAACCGGCAGTGTATCAAAAGCGAATAAAGATTCTCTGGAAGCATTGATTTCATTACTAAAATCAAGCCCCAAATTAGGTGGTTATGATCCCGGCGCTTATCAGGGTTATAACTTTCAAACTAAAAGCGATAAACTTACCATAAAGCTTGATTGGAATATCAACCGCAACAACACATTGACTTTTAAATACAATTACCTTAAATCCTATGCCGACCAGTTTCCAAGCACCAGCCGGCCTAATAACGGATCATCACTTATCACCAGCGGTTCCGGTTCATCAAACAATAATGCCATGCCTTTTTATTCTTCAGGTTACGGCATCAACAACAACTTCAACATTTTTATTGCAGAGTTAAATACCCGTTTCAGCAATTCAGCATCTAATAAATTACAGATCGGATATACTGCTTTAAGAGATTTCCGTTCGCAACATTCACCTTCCGACACTATGCCTTTTGTTGATATCCTGGATGGAGGAAGCAATATCTTTACCTCATTCGGATATGAAATGTATACGTACAACAACAAATTAAACACAGACGTATACCAGCTTACCGACATTTTTAAATTGTATAAAGGGGCACATGAACTAACGTTTGGTACACAGGACTATTACAGAAAATATCAGAACGCGTTTGCACCCGGATACATGGGTGTATATCAGTTTAAAAGCTTGAACGACTTTAGAAATAGCTTGCTGTATGGTGCTGCCAATGCATCAAATTACTATTTACAGTATTCAGCCCTACCCGACGGCGCTTTCCCATGGGCATACGCCGGCTCTACTGAATTGGGCGTGTTTGCACAGGATAAATGGAGTGTTCGCAAAAATTTAACCGTAACCCTGGGCATTCGTACAGATCTGACTATCTACAAACAAGCGTTTACCGATAACTCAAATTTTGATGCTTTAAAATTCAAAGACGGAAAATCCTATAATATAGGTAAAGCACCAGGCAATGCATTAATCATATCTCCTCGCCTCGGTTTCAATTGGGATGTATTTGGCAATAAATCAATGCAGGTGCGCGGCGGAGCCGGCATATTTTCAGGCCCACCACCCTTTGTATGGATAAGCAACCAGGCAAGTAACAATGGTATTCAGTTTGGAGCTCTGCAAACCAGCAATGTACCTTTTGGCTATAAACCAACTACCAGTGGCGCTAATACCAGTTATAGTGTTGCATTGGTTGATGATAACTTTAAATATCCCACCGTATTTAAGACTAATATAGCAGTAGATAAAAAATTCGCGGGTGACTGGGTATTAACGGTGGAAGGAAGTTTTTCCAAAGACATTAATTCAGTATACTATTCGAATCTTAACCTAAATGAAAGTAATGCTATTGAAATGTTGGGATCGGATAACAGACAGCGGTATTTTACAGGCTATCTTAATTCTACATCAAGTACTTCAAATACCTACGCACAGTATACAAGCAACAAATATTATTACAATAAGCCGTCTATAACCAGTTTTACAGGAAACACCTTAGCAGATCCCTCTATTGGCACTGCTATATTAATGAGCAATTCACATAAAGGATATGCCTATACAATAACAGGGAGAGTAGAAAAAACCTTCAAAAACTTATATACCAGCATTGCCTATACTTACAGCCAGGCGAAAAATGTAGCTGAAGGCGGAAGCACGGCCTCTTCTTTATGGAGCGCAAGGGCTGTTAGCAATAGGGACCCTAATGCCGATAACCTGGCCTATGCTTCTTACTACCAGCCACATCGTGTAATTGCTGTAGCGTCGTATAGAATTGAATATGCGAAGTATTTTGCTACTTCAATCGGCGCCATCTTTGAAGCAGCTCCTTCAGGCGTCAGCTCTTATATTTATACAAATGATCTGAACGGTGATGGCAATACAAATGACCTTATATATATTCCCAGAAATTCAAGTGAAATCAATTTAATTGCGGCAGGTTCATATAACAACTCAACACATACAGGTTCAACTACAGGTACTACTGCAGACCCCAGAACAGCTGCACAAATATGGACGCAATTAGACAACTATATTAAACAGGATAATTATCTGAATGCTCATCGTGGTGAATATGCGAAAGCTAATGGTTGGGTATTCCCTTTTTATAAGAAGTTAGACCTGAATATTACGCAGGATGTTTATTTCTACACTAAAAATAAGGGAGACAATGATAAGCATACATTGCGTTTAAGCCTGGATATTATTAATTTCGGCAACTTTCTCAACAAAAACTGGGGACTTGTTAAAACACCAACGCTTACAAGCAATTCTTCCGGATACCAGCTTTTAACTTTTGAAGGTATGGCCGCAGATAATAAAACACCGTTATTCTCATTCCCTTATTCAGATGCTTCCAGCCTGGCTCCACGTACCAATAGCTTTACTAACAGCACAGGTATTGGTTCACGCTGGCAAATGCAATTCGGTATCAGGTATTTGTTTAACTAATGCATATACAAAGGCTGTTAAGCCAACAGCCTTTGTACTCTTTTAATTTTATAACCCAAAAGAATTATGAGAAATATATTTTTATTGATAGTAATAGCAGCAATTGGTTTTATGGTTGCGTGCAGTGACCATGATACGCTGCCACCATATACTACTTCCAACATCTTTGTGGTAAACTCCGCTATGACACAGGTAAGAGACACTATTTTGAGTGGTGGTGATACCGTTAAGATCAAAGCAAGCGGATTTATAAACGATACAACAAAAATGTATTCCATATCCTGCACATTAAAAGGAACAGATACAACCACTGCTCTTAACCTTATCAGTGGCAATTATATTAAGTCAGTGGCTGTAAAGTTTGATACCGTTGGATCTTCAGCAAACAACAACCTATTTCACTGGTATACTGATACCATTCGTACCGCCGTTTATACACCCAACGCCTATATGACTATTCCCGCAGTACCAGCCAAAACAAAAATCCAAATTACAGCGTTGTTTACCTATGGTTTAAACCTAAGCAGCCAAACGGGTAACACTACCGCTACCAGCAAAAAATTTGTGTATGCCAAATAGTTTATAGCTTATTCACAGTCCGAACTCTGGAAAAGGAAGATTCAATAAAAAACCGTCCCGACTTATCGGGACGGTTTTTTTATTTACTATCTTATTTCATCCTTCTTACTTCTTCAACCTCCATCCCCATTTCAAAAACACCGGCAGCGCTTTGGCCCAGGAGCGAACGTCGTGCTTGCCATCGGGTATTTGCAGGTAATGCATATCTTTTCCTTCGAGATAACCCTTGGCCAGCAATTCGCGCATGAGGTCAATGGTATCGTCGATTGAATCAATTACGCCATTGTTGTTGCGATCTTCTGTTTCATCCAGCTCACCGCATTCAAAAAAGAATTTCAGATTGGGTTTATAATCACCAAAACGTACCTGGCGATGCATTAAACGGTCGTTGGCTTCGCTAAAGTCTTTGTCTTTACGGTCTTTCGAACGCCACCACAGGGAACCCGAAAACACGCCCACTTTGCTGAATATATCGGCATGATTCCATACCAGATCAAGCGCACTTAAACCGCCCAGCGAAAATCCGGCAAAAGCCATTTCTTTGAAAGTAGTATTATAACGCTGATGTATAGCAGGTAATAATTCTTCAACAATAAACTGCCGGTACAAAGCGCCTTTGGCGCCCCTGCCTTTGAAATCGGCACTGCTTATCATTCCGTATTCCTGCAAACGGTCTTCGCCACAATGAATACCAACGCACAATAAGGGCGTAATGGTTTCAGTTTGAAACAGGTAGGCCAGCATTTTATCAAAGCCCATGGCTTCAATATCCTGACCGTCGTTCAGCAATAAAAGACTAAGGGAATTATTCTCAGTTATATTTGAGGGTCCGTATAGATTAATGGTTACGGTACGTTGGAGCGGTTCAGATTGCAATTCAATCGTTTCTACCATAACTCCGGTACTTACTTCTGTTTGCATAGAGGGCCAAAATTAGGTAAATATGCTAAAGGAGAAATGCAAAAACTGCTATAATTGTTCACGCATAAGAGAAATCCGCCATACCTGATCAGGGTAAAATTGGAGGCCCCGAAGGCTGAGGTCGGAAGAACGATGTCTGAAGTCGGAAGTCTGAAGTCTGAAGAACCTGCGGTTTGGTTCTGTTCAGTGTATTAAATTTCGGAGTCTTCTGACTTCAGATCTCAGACTTCGGACATCTGTTTAGCATGTTTAACCTTCGGGGTCTTCTGACTTCTGACTTCCGACTTCCGACATCAGACTTCACTTCTTATTTGTTTATTAATCGCCGTTCCGATAAATTTGGTTACAGGGTTTGCAGCTTCACTTTGCTAAATAAAAATGGAACGGTATGAAAAAGATAGGTATACTCTTCGGAAAAGAAAGATCATTTCCAATGGCTTTTATTGAACGGGTCAACAGTCGCAATGCCGATGGCATAACAGCCGAACCGGTTCGTATCGACAAAGTAATTCAGGGCGGCGCTACCGAATACGATGTGATCATCGACCGCATTTCACAGGATGTTCCGTTTTACCGTTCCTATCTTAAAAATGCAGCTATTTGCGGTACCGCTGTCATCAATAATCCATTCTGGTGGAGCGCCGATGAAAAATTCTTTAATAATTGCCTCGCTGTAAAAATCGGCGTACCGGTACCCAAAACTGTTATTCTGCCTTCATATGATCTGCCTACCGATACCAGCGCAGAGTCGTTTGCCAACCTGGCCTATCCTTTAAACTGGGAACAGATTTTTTCGTATGTGGGCTTTCCGGCTTATATGAAACCATTTGCAGGAGGCGGATGGAAAAACGTATACAAACTGCATAGCAAAGAAGAATTTTTTCACAACCATAAAGAAACCGGTCAGCTGGTAATGCTGCTGCAGGAAGAAATTGAATTTGAAGAATATTACCGTTGTTATTGCATCGGCGGAAAGTATGTGCACATTATGCCTTACGAACCCCGCAACCCGCATCACCTGCGATATACAAGCGATTTTTCGCCTTCGCCCGAGCGCATACACCAGATGGAAGATATTGTGCGACGCATTAACCAGTTTCTGGGTTATGATTTTAATACGGTAGAGCTCGCCGTTCGCGATGGCGTTCCATACGCTATTGATTTTTGCAACCCGGCGCCCGATGCCGACCGGCCAAGTGTAGGCGACGATAACTTTGAATGGGTTGTTGAAACAGCGGCCACTTACGCTATTGAAAGAGCGCTTACCCATCAGCCGGGGGTCGATAATCTTACCTGGGGTGAGTTTGCAAAACGCAGCGTTACACGCACACGGCTGGAAGAAATTAAAAATGAAGAATTCGAAACAGAGAAATGAGAAAGGAAATTTTGAATGTTTGAATGTAGCATGTTGAAGGAAAGTAACTTAACTTAGAACTCAGAACTTAGAACTCAAACATGGCAAACATTAACTTTACGCATTTTACGCTTGGCATTGAAGAAGAATACATGGTGCTTGACCCGGCAACCCGTGAATTGAAAAGTCACCACCAAAAAATAGTTACCGAAGGACAAAAAGTTATAAAAGATAAAGTAAAGGCCGAAATGCACCAGGCCGTGGTTGAAGTAGGCTCCGATATTTGTCGTAATGTAGATGAAGCTTATAAAGATGTAAGCAACCTGCGCAGGACTATTTCGCATATTGCCGGCGACCTGGGATTTTGGGTAGGCGCTGCCGGCACCCATCCTTTCAGCCATTGGGAAAGCCAGTTAATAACCGATCATGCACGGTATAAAGAAATTCTGAACGAATTACAGGATGCCGCCCGCAGCAACCTCATTTTTGGATTACACGTGCATGTAGGTATGGAAAGCCGCGAAATGGCCAATCACATTGCCAATTCAACCCGGTATTTTCTGCCGCATATTTATGCGCTCAGTACCAATTCACCTTTTTGGGAAGGCAGAACTACAGGATACAAATCATACCGCACAAAAGTATTTGATAAATTCCCACGCACCGGCATACCCGAAACTTTTGATACCATCGAAGACTATGATAATTTCGTAAAGCTGCTGGTAAAAACCAACTGTATAGATAATGCCAAAAAAATATGGTGGGACCTTCGCGTTCATCCGTTTTTTAATACAGTTGAGTTCAGAATATGCGATGTACCGATGACGGTTCAGGAAACAGTGGCCATTGCTGCTTTATTCCAGGCTATATGCGCCAAAATATACAAACTGAGGTTGCAAAACCTGAACTTTATACAATACTCACGCGCTTTGATCAATGAAAATAAGTGGCGCGCCAGCCGGTATGGTATCGACGGCCTGCTTATTGATTTTGGTAAGGAAGAAGAAGTGAATACCCGTGTGCTCATTTACGAATTGCTCGATTTTGTAGATGATGTTATTGACGATCTGGGCAGCCGCCATGCCATAAACTTTATTACAAAACTGCTCGAGGAAGGCACCGGCGCCGACCGGCAGCTAAAAGTGTTTCAGCAAACCAATAGCCTGGTGCAGGTGGTGGATTATATTCACAGCCAGTTCCTCAGCGGAGTGTAAATCATTGTTACAGGTTACAAGGTACAGGTTACAGGGAACCCCATGACCTCAAACATTCATCAATTGTATTATCATTTTTCATAACATATTTTGCCCCGTGGAGCCTTGTAACCTGCAACCTGAAACCTCCAACCAACCAGCAACAGCAACAATATTTACATACATTTGGCCGTTATTACGCTTCCAATCCCCTCCCTACTCCGAAAGTATTTCAGAAAAAAGATATATTTGAGATAGCAAATCTGTTCCGGTATGAAAAAGTTCCTGGTTAACTGGCCTGTCGCTCTGTTATTGGTATTGGTAGCATCTTGTGGGAAGGAAAAAAGTATAGAAGAAGATTTTTCACAATACTTCATCAAATGTAAGATAGGCGGCGTAGATAAAACATTTAATGTTTCTGCTGTAGCATCCAAACAGGATCTTGGCAATGGTACCAGCCAGTATTCTGTTTTTGGTAAAGCCGCACAGGACCCTGCCGACCTCCAAAGTCTTGGTTTTACAATACAAATATCTATTCCTTTTAAAACAGGAACGTATAAAGAAACAGATCCAACTACCGATTATTACCTCGCAGGTATTTACAATCCCAATACAAACAATACCAACAGCATATTTGCCAGCCGCTACAGCGACACAAATCCTTTTCAGATAACCTTTACAGATATCAGCAACAATGTATTAAGCGGCAGCTTTCAGGGAGCACTGTTTGTTAATTCATCCGACCCGAATGCCGATTCAACAATGATATCAAACGGACAGTTCAAGGTGAAGATACAATAAACAATAAGCAATTGACAATATGCAATGCCTGACATGCAACCATAGTTGTATTGCCTATTGCCCTTTTTCTATTGCCCATTGACTATCCTTCAACCCAACTCCCGACAGTTTCAGTCGCAGCGATTCATGTATGAGGAAAAATATTTTTTCGGCAGCGGCCGTATAATTTAATCCTTCGGGCCTGATATTCGATATGCAGTTGCGCGATTCATCTGTTAAACCAGGTGCAGGACCATAGGTAAGATATACACCTAAACTATCGGGCGAGCTGAGCCCGGGCCTTTCGCCGATCAGCACTGCCACCAGCTTTGCCTTCATCAGCCAGCCTGTTTCATCGCCAATAGCTACCCTGCCCTCCTGTACAATACAAACCGGCGCTACCGATAAACTGGCCTTTTCAAATCGTGGTAATAATTCTTTTAAAACAACAACAGCATGGTTGTTGATGGCGGTAGCTGATAAGCCATCGGCCACTACAAGGCATACATCATAACCTGTACTGTTAAATTCTTTCAACTGGTCAACAGACTGATCGTTCAGTCGCCGGCCGCGATCGGGATATTGCAGGTATTCGTGCCGGTTACCTGCCTGCGAATGCAATAAAAAAGCAGGCAGATGCAATGTTTGTAATTCATTCAGCAATTGCTGTTGCTCCAGTACAGCATATACCGCATCCCGGGCATTAGCATGTGCCAGCCTAAACTGCAACATAGCCTGCAAAGGTTCGGCATTGCCGGTTCGGCCCAATGCAATACGAGCGGCTGTAAAAGCCTTTAAATCAGCCCAGGGATCGGGTGTAACAATTGGTTTTTGTATGTTGTTGCTGTTGCTCAATTAATAAGTTGTAATAGTTTATGCTGGTCCTGTACAGGAAGCACTTTTCCATCTTCAGCCATTATACCCTGCTGCAGCAGCCATTGCTCAAACTCAGGTGCAGGCCGCAACCCCAGCACATTTCGTACATATAAAGCATCGTGAAAAGAGGTAGACTGATAATTCAGCATAATATCATCTGCACCCGGTACACCCATAATATAATTGCAACCTGCAACTCCCAATAAAGTAAGCAGGTTATCCATATCATCCTGATCGGCTTCGGCATGATTGGTATAGCATACATCCACCCCCATAGGCAGGCCCAGCAGCTTACCACAGAAATGATCTTCCAGCGCTGCGCGTATGATTTGCTTACCATCGAACAAGTATTCAGGACCAATAAAACCAACCACTGTGTTCACCAGTAGCGGCGAAAACTTTCTGGCCACGGCATAGGCCCTCGCTTCACAGGTTTGCTGATCAACGCCTTCATGAGCATTGGCCGATAACGAACTCCCCTGCCCCGTTTCGAAATACATTACATTATTACCAACTGTACCGCGCTGCAACGACAATGCAGCTTCATATGCTTCCTGCAGCATGTTTAAATGTATACCGAAACTTTTATTCGTTTTTTCGGTACCACCTATAGATTGAAACACTAAATCAACCGGCGATTTTCGCTGTACGAGTTGCAGGGCGGTGGTAACATGACACAACACACAACTTTGCGTAGGAATATTAAACCGCTCAATGATCGCATCGAGCATTTGCAGCAATGTATGCACATGATCGGGCGAATCGGTTGCGGGATTGATGCCAATTACCGCATCACCGCTGCCATACAATAATCCATCTACTATGCTGGCTGCAACTCCTTTCGGGTCATCGGTTGGATGATTCGGTTGAAGCCGCACCGAAAATCTTCCTTTTAATCCAAGCGTATTCCTGAACCCGGTAACCACTTCACATTTCCGGGCTACACTGATGAGGTCCTGGTTACGCATGAGCTTTGAAACTGCGGCCACCATTTCAGGTGTTAACCCTGCTGCAATTTGCTGTAATGTTTTGGTATCCGCAGCATCGCTTAGCAACCAGTCGCGCAACTGGCCGGTAGTAAAATGCCCTATTGCAGCAAATGCATTTGCATCATGTGAATCTATTATGAGCCGGGTAACCTCATCATGTTCATACGGGATTACCATTTCGTTCAGAAAGTTTTTAAGCGGAACATCTGCCAGCGTCATTTGGGCAGCCACCCGTTCTTTATAATCGGCTGCAGCTACACCTGCCAGCGCATCGCCCGAACGAAAAGGACTTGCCTTTGCCAGCAGCGTGGTTATATTTTCAAAATTGTAAGTATGGTGTTGTATGGTAAAACGATAACTCATAGCTCTGAACTCAACACTTTTTCAGATTTTCCTAAAATCATAAACCCTATTACTATTAATAACAGCAGGCCAAAGAAAATAATGCTCAGCAATACATTGTACCATATAATGGCGATCAGGCATATTATCGCAAGCACCAGGGCCGTATAGGGAAACCATGGATACAAAGGTACTTTGAATGGCCGAACCATATCGGGTTGTTTGCGGCGCAATACCAGCAAGCTGATCATGCTGATAATATACATTACCACGGCGCCTAAAGCTGATAAGGTAATAACCTGACCGGTTGTACCCGACCATAAGGCCAGAACGCCAACCAGGCCTCCTGCTATCAATGCAACATGCGGTGTACGAAAACGTTTATTTACGATTGCCAGCACAGCGGGCAAATATCCGCTTCTTGCCATGGCATATAACTGTCTTGAATAACTGATAATGATGCCATGAAAAGATGCCACCAAACCAAACAAACCAATACCGGCAAAAATTTTTGTCCAGCCGTTTTGTTTGCCCAGCACTATGCTTATTGCCTCCGGCAGGGGATAATCAATTTTTGCCAGGGAGTGCCAGTTGGTAACACCGCCTGTGAAAATCATTACGCCCAGCGCCAGTAATACCAGTGTTAAAATACCGTAAATGTAACCGCGCGGAATGGTGCGTTGCGGATCTTTAACTTCTTCGGCCACCATGGCTACTCCTTCTATAGCCAGGTAAAACCATATGGCAAATGGCAATGCGGCAAAAACGCCTCCCCAGCCATAGGGCATGGCATCCTGTTTAAAATTCTGCATATGAAAACCGGGCGCCACAATACCCATGAACAATAACAATTCAACCACAGCCAGCAGCGTAACAATAAGCGAAAACACGGCCGACTCTTTAATGCCCAGAAAATTAATAACTGTAAATACTACATAACAACCTATTGCCACCGGCATTACCTCAAACGACGGGTGCAAAAAATGCACATAACTGCCCAGTGCAAAAGCAATAGCCGGCGGCGCCAGCAAAAATTCAACAAGAGTAGCATAACCAGCAATTAATCCACCCAGCGGGCCCAGTGCTTTATGAGCATAAGCAAACGGACCGCCTGCATGTGGTATAGCCGATGTTAATTCGGTAAAACTGAAAATAAAAGTGATGTAAAAAATAGTCACCAATAAGGTAGCGATCAAAAAGCCGCCGGTGCCGGCCACATCCCAGCCCAAGTTCCAGCCAAAATATTCACCGGAGATAACCAAACCAACGGCCAGCGCCCACAGGTGCACCGGCTTTAAAACCTTTTTTAATGATGGGTTGCTTTGCATGCAATTAGTTTTAGTTTATAGCAACCGTGTAATTTTAACAGGTTCAAATTAGGGAAAACTAAATTAAAAGCGCATAAAATTTGAAAATTATGATTGGCTTCATTTATTTTCATCCTCCAAAATTTACCATCATGAGATTACTTCTTTTTATTTCTACATTTACAGTGTTGGCATTAGTAAGTTTCACCCGTATGCAACAAAAAGAACGTATCGTATTTTTTGGCGATTCCATTACCCAGGCAGGTGTACAACCAACTGGTTATATTACTGTGCTGGGCGATATGATAAAACAAAAGGGCCTGCAAAATCAATATGAATTAACGGGAGCCGGTATCGGCGGCAACAAAGTATACGATCTGTACCTGAGAATGGACGATGATGTACTGGCCAAAAATCCTTCAACCGTTGTTATTTGGGTAGGTGTAAACGATGTATGGCATAAAAAAACATCGGGTACAGGAACAGATGCCCCCAAGTTTGAACAGTTTTACAATGCCATCATTAAAAAACTACAGGCAAAAAATATAAAAGTATTATTGTGCACACCGGCCACTATTGGCGAAAGAACAGATTTCACCAATGAACTCGATGGCGATTTGAACAAATACGCCGGTATCATTCGCGATATTGCGCAAAAGAACAATTGTCAGCTTATTGATCTTCGCAAAACATTCCTTGCCTACAACCTTGCCAACAATGCTGAAAATAAAGAAAAAGGCATACTAACTACCGATGGCGTTCACCTCAATGAAAAAGGCAACCAGCTGGTCGCTACAGAAATGATGAAAGCGCTTGTTAAATAGGCAATGGGCAGCAGTGAATAGGCAGTAGAACGTTGAACGCAATCAACCTATGCAAATTTTACTGCCTATTGCCTGATTCGTCATCAACAATTTGCCTTGTGAATTGTTACTATGATATCGATCAGACAATGCAAGTGATATCAATCATGCAATGTAAGGCCTAAAAAAACGTTATGTTTGCATTGATACATCGATACTATGAAAGGTCCAAAAACCATACAGGTAGCCCTGCTCGACCTGTACGAAGGGCAGGCAAATGAAGGAATGCGTTGCATACGTGATATTTTGCGCCAATACGGTAAAAATCATGGTATTAAGCTCGTATGCACCGAATTCGATGTGCGGCAGAAGAATGCAATACCCGATTTAAGCTTCGACCTGTATATCTCTTCAGGCGGCCCCGGTTCGCCCCTGGCCAATGAAGAACATAGCTGGGAGTCTTTATATTTCGACTGGATACAAAAAATTTTGGCCTGGAACAGAACACATGATGTGAAAAAACATGTGTTTTTCATTTGTCATTCATTTCAACTCGCCTGCCGATATTTTAAAGTTGCCGAAGTTACCAAACGAAAATCTACCGCTTTTGGCGTATTTCCGATTCATATATTGCCGGCCGGCAACGAGGAACCCATTTTTACAGGCTTACACGATCCTTTTTATACGGTCGACAGTCGCAATTATCAGGTTGTGCAACCCGATCATGAGCAACTGAACCGCCTCGGCGCTACTATTCTGGCTATTGAAAAAGAACGTCCGCATGTGCCGCTCGAACGCGCCATCATGGGCATTCGTTTTAACGAATATATGGTTGGCACCCAATTTCACCCCGAAGCCGATGCATCCGGTATGAGCCGGTACCTGCAGCGTGAAGACAAAAAACAAACAGTGATCGCCAATCATGGCTTTGAAAAATGGCAAAGCATGATTGAACAATTAAACGACCCCGATAAAATTTCATATACGTATTCGCATATCCTTCCTAATTTTTTGAATACGGCGGTTGAGCAAATACCAGTAACGCTCAATAATGAATATTGAATGTAGAATATTAAATGTCGAAATAATGGATAATGAATGTTTTCATTGAACATTCGACATTCATTATTCGATATTAGTATTTTCGTACCTTCAAAAGAAATTATTGTAACCCATGGTTCCTGCTTTACGAAAAGCATTTAAAGAATCTTTTACCACTGAGCAATACGAGGCATTTTTAAAAGACCTGAACAGCAAATATCCGGGAGCTATTGAATTCAGGTTATCCGAAACACCCGTATTTGTTGATAAAGCCTTCGGTGAAAAAATGATCGATGCCTGCGAGCATATTATCGATATCGTTACCGATCCTTCGTTTAAACAGGTAACCGAACCTGCGATACCTGTACATGAACGCGTGCCCAATGAAAGCGACCGTTGCGAAATGATCGCATTTGATTTTGGCGTATGCCGGACTGAAAATAATGAAATGGAACCCCGGTTGATCGAAATGCAGGGCTTCCCTACTCTTTTTGGATTTCAGGCGTATTACCCCGATCTGTTCAGAAAATATTTTTCTATTCCTGAAAACTATAGTCAGTACCTGAGCGGTTATAACCATGATAGCTATCTGCAAATGCTGAAGGAAGTAATAACAGATGATATACCTGTTGAAAATACCATTCTGCTTGAAATAAAACCGCACGAACAAAAAACACGAATTGATTTTTATTGTACCCAGGAGTACATTGGCATACAACCTGTTTGCATTACCGAATTGATTCAGGAAGGAAAAAAACTATATTACAACAGGGCCGGTAAAAAAACCGAGGTTAAACGCATTTATAACCGGGTGATCTTTGATGAGCTGCAGACGCAGAAAAATACATTAGATCATTTTACTGATATTACACAGGACCTTGATGTGCAATGGGTACCGCATCCCAACTGGTTTTACCGCATCAGCAAATACACCCTGCCGTTTATACATCATCCGTATGTGCCAGCTACATACTTCCTGAATGAAATAAAGCAATTGCCGGCCGACCTGGAAAATTATGTATTAAAGCCATTGTTCTCATTTGCAGGCCAGGGCGTGGTGATAGATGTAACAGCAGCCGATATTGAAAAAATAACCGACCCGCATAACTGGATACTGCAACAAAAAGTGAACTATGCCGATATCATCGAAACGCCCGATATACCTGCCAAGGTGGAGATACGCATTATGTATGTATGGAAGAATGGCTGGGAACGACCCAAACCTGTTATCAACCTTGCGCGCCTGAGCAAAGGAAAAATGATTGGCGTACGGTATAATCAAGACAAGCAGTGGGTAGGCGGCAGTGTTTGTTATTTTGAACGATGAAATCAGTTCTAAGTACTAAGTTTTAAGTTCTAAGTTGTTCTAAAAAGTTTGAATTATGCAACACCTTGATGATATAAAAGGTAAATACATTGTTCCTGGTTTGTATGGCAGATTTGTACACGGCGATAAAATAACGCTTTCGTTTGTAGATATTCAGCAGGGCGCACAATTACCCGAACACAGCCATCCGCACGAACAGATCACCTATATTTTAGAGGGGGAACTGGAAATGACCATTGGCGGCGAAAAAATGTTGCTGACACCCGGCATGGTGCATGTTATTCCGGGCAATACCTCGCACAGCGCATATGCGCATACTTTCTGTAAAGTATTAGATGCATTTTCACCTGTGCGAGAAGATTACAAAATTCAGTAGTAAGTTCTAAGTATTAAGTTATAAGCTCCTTTAATACGAATGCGAACTTAAAACTTAAAACTTAGAACTTATTACTTACAACTCATTTTCCGTCCATCCAGTCGGGATGTTCGTCACTATCTTTTTTACGGGTTACCACATTAATGTTTATGACCCACTGATCGAGCTTGTACAACATCTCCAGCTCTACTTTAAAATTGCGATAGCGTTCGTCGGCTGTTTGTATTTTCAATTCACTTATCAGAAAGTCTTTTTCCTCGGCAGGAGTTTCATAGTTTCCGTCAAGCTCGTATACACTACCATCAACCATTTTTAATTTGCAATGGTTCAGCTGATGATAAAGACGCTTGTATTCCTTTGATGCTTTTTCAAATTCTTCGCTGTGAAACATCAAAGCCTGCCAGCTGGCAGTAGTATCAAGGGCAGAATGATAAATACCAATCAAACAACTTTCGGAACCGGGCAAAGTAACCGTTGAAGCATAATGTTCAATTTCACCTTCGGCTTGTACCAGATCGCCGGTAATATGTTTGTAGTTATAGGGAAAATCGCCTAATACAATTTCGATGCCTTTGTAAAATCCGGTAGGAGCATTGTTGAATAAATTGGGTTGAGCCGAAGCGGTTGCCATAGCCATAAAGGCTAACAGCAGGTTAGTAAGATTTTTCATCGGGTTTTGAAGTTTAGAATTTTGGGTACACAATTATAATGTAATTATATGATTCATTATTGTATAACTGTGACTAATACGTGAAAGTATTTAAGAGAACTTCCTGTAGTCAAGATTTTAAGCGGCAAATGTCGCCGTTTCTGACGACCCCAATCAACAATGCCACAGTTTGAAACCGTGGCACTGCTTTATTCAGGTGTGCCACGGTTTACTTTGCGACATAAACGAACCGTGGCACGGCTACTCCTCTGTTATTCCTCTTCGGCCGAATTCTTCATTTTACCCAGCACTGCATATGCATTCTTAGTAACTATTTGCATATTCAACAATTCAACATTATTACTGGTTATTGCTACACGGTTGTTTTCTCTGATACCGGCTTCTACAGTAACCAGCTGATAATTGTTTTTACCCGTTACCTGCACAATGTATTGCTGATTGCCATACCGAACCACCGCATCCTCAGGCACCGTAAGCGCCGGTACATTTTCAATCTGAATAGAAGCATTCAGGAACATACCCGGCAACAGGTTTTTAGGCCGTGTTTTAAAATGACAATGAATAGTGCCGCTGCGGTTATCATCAACATTACGCGTTACAAGAATCACTTCGCAGTCATATTCCTTTGCCGGATCATCAACAAATGACACTTTTACCAGTTGGTTTACCTTTACTTTAGGCATATCTTTTTCAAACACGGTAAGCGACGCATGCATATCATCGGGATTGATGAGCTCAAATAAAACATCCGTGGCATTTACAAACTTGCCGATGTTTACATTCACCTTCGATACAAAACCATTAATGGGAGAATAAACTGGTACGCTTCGCGAAATTTTATTTTCATTTAATGTAGCCGGATTGACATTCACCAGCCGCAGTTTTTCGGCCAGGCCTTTTACCAGTATTTTTTGTGCCGAAAAATCGCTTTGAACCTGTTGAAAGGTTTTGGCTGCACTTACCTGCTGTTCACTTAATTCTTTTTGCCGCTCAAATTCCTGCTGCAGGTAATTCACCCGGGCAACTGCCATCAGATAATCCTGTTGCAATTGCACCAGCCCCTGATCTTCAATTACACCAATCACCTCGCCCTTATTCACATGCATACCGGGCAGCAGTGTAGTGTTCTTTAAATATCCACCCAACGGAAAACTTACCGAAACGATATTCTGCGGTGGCACATCCACTACACCGTTTACCTTTAACACGGTATTGAGTGTTTGCGATTGTACTGTACCGGTTTCAATGCCGGCATTTTTGATCTGTGCATCCGTTAATGTTACGGCATTGCTATCGTGGGGTGCTGAGGCAACCGTATTTTTTTCGCCGGATTGTTTACAGGATACAGCTAATAAAACAGCAATTATATAAAAAAGCATTTTTTGCATAACGGATCATTTTCCGGTTAAATATTCTAATTCGATAATGGTATTATTCAATGAATGAACAGCCTGCAGATAACCCAGTTCAATATTAACGGCATTATTCATTTGCAACGTCCATTCAACGTAACTAACATCGCCCTTTTCAAAACCAAGGCGGGCATTGCGGGTAATCAAAGCCGCCTGTTGCAATCCGCTTTGTTCATAATAGCGCATCTGGTTGGTATATTTCTTATAGTCTTCACTCAGCTGCTGCCATTGGCTTACGAGGTACTGACTGGTAGCGGCCGCCTCCATTTTAGCGGTTTCTTCATTCAGCTTACCGGCTCGTATACGTGCTTTTACCGCTTTATTAAATAGCGGCAGCCCTACCGAAAGCTGATAAATATTAAACCGGTCGCCACCACCAAAGTATTGCTGGTTGATACCGTCTTTTGACTGATACCCTATTATTGACTGATTGCTATATCCCAGCATAAATCCGGGCGTTAGTTTTGCTTTTTCAATATTGGTTTGGGCGGCTGAAATCTTTACCTGCTGTTGTTGTAATTGCACTGCGGGATGCATAGCAACAGAAGCCGTATCATTTATCCATTCGCTTTGCTTTTGCAAACGGGTATAATCGGGCAGCAGGTTTTCGCGGGTGTTCAGCAACCACTGCAAACGCTGCTGCTCAATACGCAGGTCGGTTGTAACCTGCTCCTGCTGCAGCCGCAATTGCTGCATTTGCGCTTCGGCATTGCTTTTTTCGAGTATAGTGCTTTCGCCTGTTTTTAACCGCAGCGTAGCCGCTTCCAGAAAACGGTTGTACACAGAATCAAGACGTACCAACAACCGCTGCCGCTCCAGCAAATCGACCATATTATAAAAAACGGTCTTTACTTCTTTATGCAACTCCTGTTGTTTTAAAGCTGTTTGCGTAAGAACCGATTGCTCATGAGCCTGGTAATATTCTTTCTGCCGGCGGTATACAACAGGTAAATCAAATGACTGGTTGATATAAAAACGGGTATCGTTCTTCAAACTATTAATATTACCGTACTCGGCCCCTACCTGTGTTCGGGGCAATTCAGCTGTAGCGATTTGTAACTGCTTCCAGTAACCAGCACCTGAACGACTGGCCTGTAACGACAGGTTATGAGCGCCCGCCTGCTGCAACATTTGTTCAAGGCTCATTTTTTGTGAACCGGGTGTTTGAGAAAATGCAGATTTACATAAAACCAGCAATAATATAACAGGTAACACTTTAGAAGTACGTGCCCTTAGGGGTATCCTTTTTTCGAACCACATGTATAATACCGGTAATACTACCAGTGTAAGAAAAGTGGCAGTAACCAGTCCTCCTATAACAACAGTAGCCAGCGGACGTTGCACTTCAGCACCGGCGCCATGGCTCAGTGCCATTGGCAAAAATCCAAGCGAGGCTACCGACGCAGTCATCAATACCGGCCGAAGCCGTATTCGGGTCCCTTCCATAATAATTTCTTTTATATCGTGTATACCCTGATGTTTTAAACGGGAAAACTCTGCTATCAGCACAATGCCATTTAACACCGCTACACCAAACAATGCAATAAAACCAATACCGGCCGAAATACTGAACGGCATGCCGCGCAACCACAAAAACAAAATGCCGCCGATAGCCGATAAAGGAATGGCAGAAAAGATCAGTAACCCGTATTTCAATTTGCCAAATGCGAAATACAGCATTACCAAAATAAGCAGCAAGGCCGCTGGTACGGCAATGGATAATCGCTGGCGCGCTTCAGTGAGATTTTGAAACTGGCCGCCATAGGTTATATAATATCCTGCCGGTAACCGTACCTGTTTAGCTATTTTATTATTGAGCTCTTCAACGATGCTCTGCACATCTCTGCCGCGAACATTAAAGCCTACAATTATTCTTCGCTTTGCATCTTCACGTTGTATCTGGTTGGGACCTTCTTTAATATCAACCGTAGCTACCTGGCTTAAAGGTATCTGCGCTCCTTTGGGTGTTGGAATTAAAAGGTTTTGCACATCTGCCACATCCTGCCGCTGGCTGCCTTCAAGACGAACTACAAGGTCAAACCGTCTTTCGCCTTCATACACCAGCCCGGCGCTTTGCCCGGCAAATGCCGCATTTATCACGCGGTTGATATCTTCAATATTCAAACCATACTGCGCCATGGCAGCCCTGTTGAAACTAATCAGTATTTGTGGTATGCCTGTAACGGTTTCAACATACAAATCGGTTGCTCCTTTAACACCATTTACAATAGCGCCCAGTTTGTTGGCATATTGGGCCAGCGTGTCAAGATCTTCTCCAAAAATTTTACACACAACATCCTGGCGGGCCCCGCTGATCAGTTCATTAAACCGCATTGCTACGGGAAATTGAAAACCAAAAGTGGCGCCGGGAATATCCTGTAAGGCCGCGCTCATTTTTTCGGCCAGTTCATCGAATGATTTAGCGCTGGTCCATTCACTTTTATCTTTTAATATCACTATCAAATCACTCGCTTCAATAGGCATAGGGTCAGTTGGTATTTCACTGCTGCCGTTTTTGCCTACCACTTTTTGCACTTCTGGAAAACGGCTTTTTAAAATATGGGCGGCCAGTGTTAACGTGTGTACCGAAGTTTTAATATTGCTTCCGGTAAGCACCCGCGTTTCTACAGCAAAATCGCCTTCTTCCAAATCAGGAATAAATTCGCCGCCCAACCGGCTGAATATAAAAATGCTTAGCGCAAAGAGTAATAAACCTGAACCGATGATTATTTTGGGATACCCCAGCATTTTTTGAAGCGAATGCTGGTATATTCTTTCTATCCATGTCATCATGCGGTCGCTGAACGTTTTTTTATGCGTCATCTTTTTACTGAGGAACAGCGAAGTGACCATGGGCACATAGGTAAACGACAATATAAAAGCGCCCAGTAAGGCAAAGGTTACGGTTTGCGCCATGGGACGAAACATTTTTCCTTCTATACCCTGTAAAGAATAAATAGGCAGATATACAACAAGAATGATGATTTGTCCGAATATAGCCGCATTCATCATCTTTGAGGCACTCACCTCCACTTCTTCATCCATTTTGGCCTGATTCAGCAGCCGTACCTCTGTAAAATGTTTTGAATGGCTTAACCGGTGCATTACCGCTTCCACAATAATCACAGCGCCATCTACGATCAATCCAAAATCTATGGCTCCCAAACTCATCAGGTTACCACTTACACCAAATACGTTCATCAGAATAATGGCGAACAACATCGATAAAGGAATAACAGAAGCTACCACCAGCCCTGCACGCAAATTGCCTAAAAACAACACCAGCACAAATACAACAATTAATGCTCCTTCAACTAAGTTCTTTTCAACTGTTCCAATAGCGTTGTTCACCATTTTAGTACGGTCGAGAAAGGGTTCTATCATCACGCCTTCGGGAAGGGTTTTCTGAATCTGCTGAATTTTTTCTTTTACCCGTTTTATTACAGCCGATGAATTTTCACCTTTCAGCATCATTACCACGGCGCCGGCTACTTCACCCTTATCATTATATGTCATAGCTCCATAGCGAATGGCGCTTCCCAGCGCAACAGTGGCTACATCATGCATCAGCACGGGAATACCGGCTTCGGTTGTTTTAACTACAATATTGCCAATATCATTTTCACTGGTTAATAACCCTTCGCTGCGAATAAACAATACCGCCGGTCCCTTTTCAATGTACGCACCACCGGTATTTTGATTATTTTTTTCAAGCGCTGTAAATACATCTCCCATGGTAAGGCTATACGATTTCAATCGTGAAGGGTTAACCGCTATTTCATATTGCTTCAGCAATCCGCCAAAACTTGCCACATCGGCCACACCTTTTGTACCCATTAATTGACGCCGAACGATCCAGTCCTGAATGGTACGCAGCTGCATGGCATCGTATTTATCTTCATAGCCTTTTTTTGCCCGAATAACATATTGATATATTTCACCTAAACCGGTTGTCACGGGCCCCAGCTGGGGTTTGCCCAATTGCTCCGGTATCTGGCTTTGGATCAGCTGCAGGCGCTCGGCAATTTGCTGCCGCGCCCAGTACACATCTACTTTATCTTCAAAAACAAGAGTTACCACCGATAAACCAAACCGCGAAAAACTTCTGATCTCTTTCAGGCCCGATATATTACTGTTCGCCTGCTCAATCGGAAATGTGATCAGGCGCTCTACATCGGGCGCTCCCAGTGCGGGTGAAGTGGTGATCACCTGCACCTGGTTATCGGTTATATCGGGCACAGCATCAATAGGCAAACGGGTCGCTGAATAAGCACCCCATACTATCAATGCCAGGATAAATAAACCTATTACAAGTTTATTCTTTATAGAAAAGCGGATAATTGAATTAATCATGAAATGCTTTTTGAGTTGGTCACGCAAGGCGGGATGAATCGCCAATCGGCAAGCCGTGCCACGGTTTGGAACCGTGGTGCGGCTACGGCAAATGGCAAACCCGAAACGGTTATCCGTTAAACGTTTAATTATCCGGTTTCAAATCAATACCGGTTCACAAATTTGTGTTCAATAAGAAAAATGGAATATGCAGTCACAGAATTATGTTAGCGAATTCAATTGCGAATTGCTCCCGGATAGCCGGGATAAACTGTCAACTGCTATTACGCGCAACGGGGAGGTTGAAATATATCTGCTACAGACAACAGGGAGTGACTTTCTTCATCACTTACAATAAATTCATTTTTTGTTTCTGTTGTACGCACCGGCAATTCAATAACGGTATTAACCGGGCACTCGCAGGAAATGCCGGCATTTACAATACAGCAATCAGAATGACGAAAAGGAAGTTGATTGTCTTTTTGATAATCCTCATCCACCACATACTGGTGAATGTAATGCAAACTTAAAAAGTCTAATAATGAAATAGAAGGGTCCTGATGCCTGTGTTCAATAAAATGTTGTATCAATACGGGCATTCTCAAAAACTGATGCAGCTCTGAGAACGACAGCATGTATATACTCATGAAAAAAATGGCAACTGTTTTCTTCACGCGCCAAAGTTACAAAAACAGCCTTTCATTTTCCCTATTTAATTTTGCTATCTTTACTGCATTCTGTATTGATTATTATGGCATTCAACCGGCCTTTTCCATTAGATGCACCTTCGCTGAAATCTTTTCGCTACACGATGTACGCGGCCCTTTGTGTGTTTTTAATATTAGCATTACTGCAACCTTTTGGTCTTGATTCGCTTAACACATCGCAACGAATTGTACACTCTTTATAATATGGCCTGGTAACGTTTGTGATTGCCTCGGCAAATACCGTGTTGTTGCCTTTGATTTTCAGGAAGGTTTATAATGAGCAACGCTGGACGGTAGGAAAAGAATTACTGCATATGTGCTGGCAAATTGTATCCATTGCCATGGGCAATTTGTTGCTCACCCATTGGTTGTACAATACCCGGCTTTCGTGGCACAACCTGTTTATGTTTTTGTGGATCACCCTGGCGGTAGGCATTTTTCCTCTTTGGCTGAATATTTTGTTCAAACAGCAACGATTATTAAAGAAATATCAGACGGGCGCGGCAAGCATTGATCAGCAATTGCACCAAATAAATCCTGTTACTGAAAACGAAACTGTTATTCCCGGTGCAATAACATTTACAAGCGAAAACGGCAAAGAGCAGGTTACGATCGAAATCAACGACATACGTTTCATTACTTCGGCCGATAATTATGTTCGGATATTTTATGTACAGCAACATAAGCAAGCCACTCAGCTGCTGCGCAATACCCTTCGCAAAGCCGAAGAAATGCTAACCGCTTATCCGCAGTTTTTCAGGTGTCATCGCACTTATATTGTAAACCTTTCTGCCGTAGAACATGTTAGCGGCAACGCCCAGGGATACAAGCTGCATTTGAAAGATGTTGAAGAGCTGATCCCGGTTTCGCGCAACCTCAATGCCGTTCTTACGGAGCAAATAACCCTTCGCCCCCGCTTTGGAAATTGATAGATACGACACTATTTTACAGGCATTTCGGCTCATAATTCAGTTATAATAGTATGAGACATGCAGATAAGACAGAAACTGATATGGGTTGCATATGGGAGGACTATGGAAGTACTATGGCTGTACCATGTAGCGTGTATGGAGTTAGTATGGAGTTAATATGGAGTAAGGGGATCTGTGTTGCTATTTGCCCCAAATAGCTGCAACTCGCCCCTTGCATTTGGAAAACGCCCTGAAACACAGGCATTTTTGCATTGACGATTTGCAGCAATAATTTTTAAAACTAAACTCCGTCAATGTATGGCTACCCTGTTACATAGTGCGTTAATTCTTCATATCATCTGCGGCTTTGCATCTTTGACCTGCGGTCTTATTTCGATGATCAATAAAAAAGGCGCACGCATGCACCGGCTTACCGGCAAGATATTTTTTACGGGCATGACCGGCGTGTTTATTACCGCCACTTTTATATCGCTTGTAAAGAACATCCCTTTTTTGTTTATGGTAGGCTTTTTCAGCTATTACCTTACCTGCTCGGGATACCGCGCACTATATTTAAAAAAATTACATATGAATCAGCATCCGGCTTTTACCGACTGGCTGATCAGTTGTACAGGAATTATATCGGGGCTTGCCCTTACCGGTTTTAGTTTTATATGGTTTATGCAACGGGGTATGTGGGGTATGGTGCCTCTTTCATTCGGTATTTTTTGCTTTTTGAGCGGTGTAAAAGACATTCGGCGTTTTTATAAAAGGCCAACCAATAAACAACATTGGTTCTTTACCCATGGCGGCCGCATGGGTGGAGCGTTTGCGGCAACAGTAACTGCTTTTATTGTAGTGAACGTGCAAATAGGTTCATTCACCTGGTTATTATGGATCCTTCCCGGTGTATTGATCGGTTTATGGACGGGGCGCATTTTGAAAGGCTACCGCAGGATTTTTGAAGGTAAACAATCAAAGAAAGATGTTTTGCCGGTTAATGGCTAATTACCTTACTGCATCAATCCCGGATAAATTCGTATAAAAGCCTGTATGGCCCAAGGATTTTTGCCGTATAAAGTTTTTAATGCATCAGTGGCAAAATAAGCAGTAGCCTGCGTGCCGAGCGCTATATTGGTTTTACCAATGGCAAATAATTGTCTGTCAACACCGGCAGTAATGGCGTTTACCGGAAATTTTGCATCATGCCCGAATGTTGCTTCATTAAGCGCAAGCTCCTCAGCCGATTTTTCGACAAATTCATACCGGGCATACAATGCATTCTTTTTAAGGCTATAGGCCGATTCAAACAGTACCGAATGTTCTTTATGTTCTTTATCAACCCGGTTATACCCCCACACCAATGCTGAATTTATGCGGGCACCGTTTGTTAGCTTTTTGGCATGTAAAACGGAAGCGGTTGTTCTATAAATATCTTCGTTGGGGTGTAATTCTTCGGGACTTTTTATGAATCCCTGCGACACCTGCAATGCCCATTGTGCCGATGGATTGTATGATAAGCGGGCCGACCATGAATCAAATCTCGCCTTATCAAAATTATAACGGTCTTCATTAGGCTCGCGGCCGGTGAAAGAAGAACCTTCGAGCTTAAATTGTTTATAGCGCACACCAGCGGTTGCTACACCAAATGTTATGTGCGTTGCATCCTGCCAGTGATGCCCCAGTGGCGCATCGGGATTGAATAACGACGATGGGCAATGCATAAAAGCAGTTGCACCAATAGCCGGTTCGCCGGGATAGCCTAGGTAAACAAACACATCGGCATCTTTACTAATCATGTGCGTATAACCAACAGATAATTCAGAAAACAGATCGTGCGGATGCTGCCGGTTAACCAATGGTTTTCCTTTCCACGTTTCACCCGATTGAAACAATAAAGGATAACCATTACCACCTTCAGTTAACGGATCAAGCGAAAGCATTACATGAAAATTGAATAGCCCTCTTTTGCCAACAAGCGTTTGCCCCATGAGCATGCCCCAGTTTGGCGCATCAAACTTATGGCCACCGCGGCTGCCTGCATTGCCAACATCCTGATTGGTATAACGTAAAAAAACATTGCCATGCAGCATGAACATCCATTTGGGTGTATGAATCATATAAGCGTACATAGGCGATTCATCTGGCAGCCACGATGTACCTGAACCGTTGCGGGTCATCGATAAATTACGGCTAAAGGCATGCGACATAATGCCCATATTGTCATGATTCATAGATGCATGATTATCGGGCATAGTATCTTTTTTCATTGAACCCATTTTCATGGGAACCATGGTTGTATCTTTTTTCGATTGCTGAGCAGGCATTTGGTGATGCTCATGTTGTGCAGCAACAGTTATGGCAACAACACTGAGTAAACTGAGCACTATTGCTTTTTTCATAATACGCTTTTACTGGTATAAGTGATTACTGTAATTATTATGCCACAAAGCTATTAAGTAGTAGAAGGTATTCTATTATAGAATTATGGAAGGGATTTATATTAACTATTCGCTAAGGATTAAATTTTATCGAGCGACTTGCGCTGATTGTGCTTTAAATTTTTAAAATGGCGCGGGGTTAGCCCTGTTACTTTTTTAAACTGGCTGCTCAGGTGCGCCACACTGCTATAGCCAAGTTCCCAGGCAATTTGGGTTAAACTTAATTCATCATATACCACCAGTTCTTTGGCCCTTTCAATTTTTTGCAAAATGAAATATTGTTCAATGGTAATACCTGTAACTTCAGAAAACAATTTGCTTAAAGCGGAATAATCTTTATGCAATTGCTGCGAAAGGTATTGCGACAGATTTTGTTTTTCAAGCTCGTCGGGCTTTTTTACCAGCTCTATGATCAGCGTTTTGATTTGTTCAATAAGCACCGACGACTTATCGCTGATCAGTTCAAAATCAAATTCCTGCAGCTTATGCTCAATTTCGTGCAACTGTTCAGGCGTTACTTCATTCTTCAATTCTACTTCGCCAAGGTTTACAACCATTACCTCATGCCCCAGTTTTTCGAGTTCGGTTTTAACTACCCATTTGCAACGGTTGCACACCATATTTTTTATTCGTAATAACATAGTAATTTTTTATCATCAGTCATGATATGCAAGTTAACTTATAAAGCTAATAACACTTTTTTACAGGGTTTTGTTAACCACCTGTAAGAAAGCAAACATACCGGTACCTTTTTTATATAATTACCGATTTGATTTACAGTATTATGTGTTACCGGAAAGATGGAACATCCTATAGGATTCCCGTAAACTAATTTACAAAGCTCCAGAACACGCCCACCCGTATTTGCATTCCGGGGTAGGGATAATTTATGGTAGGAATATTATTCTTTGTAAATCCTTTACCTGCAGGATTAAAGGTGTTCAGGTTTTCGGCCCGTACATAGGCGGTAAAGCTTTTAATACGGAAGTGCAGATAAGCGCTTATATCAGGTAGTTTTAAACTAACCGTGGCGCTGTCCTGGAAAAAATATTGTCCGTTAACCGGTGAATAGCGTGGCGCTTTGTAAGATGTGAAATAACGCATTTCGGCGCCAAAGCTAATCCGCAGGTTTTTGAAACCAAGTGTTCCATCGTACCCAATCTGGTTGCGGGTGGTAAGCAGCGGAAGGTTAACCGGTCCGTCGCCTAACCGTTGTTGCAGTACCAGCCAGGTTTTCCAGTTCCATTTACCGCCTATTCTGAAAATCTTTTCACCGGTTACCTGCAATACATTAAATAAGGTAGATGCCTGCCCAACAGTTATAAAACCTGAATTATAGGCGTAATTGGTAACCAGATAATAAGTGCCCGAAAGCTTCAGCCGTAATTTAGGCTGTTCAAACGAAGCAAAAAGTGTTGTAATATTTTCTTTTTTAAAATTAACTGCCGCTGTATCGAGGTAAAAGCTGCTGGTAGTATTGTATACAAATGAAGGCGTGCGGTTGGTATTCTGAAACCCTACCTGTAAATAACCGATCTGGCGGCTGATCAGCCGGCGCAGACTTATATATGCATTATAGTCGCCTGCATTAAATCCGTTTACATAAAAATTACCCAGCGCCTCAACGTCCCACTTCTGATTTCGCGTTCGGTTCCGGTATTCGCCGTGTACAAAAAAGTTATAATAGTTCTTAGTGGTAGCATTGTAATACCCTGAATCGAATGTACCCTGCAGTGTTTGAAAAGCAGCGCCCAGCTTCAGGAATTGTTGTGCGTTTTTTGCATCGGGGAAAGTGTATATCGAAAAATCATTTATTACTTCTTTCCAATGGTCACGTAAAAAAATAGTATCAGTAGTTCTGGTTGAGTCGAGCCGCAGTTTTAAAACATACAGTGAATCGTAATAGGTGCTATCTGTAGCACGGTTATCCCTGAAACGATAATTATACGTGCTTAAACTGATAGTATGTTCAAGCCGTAACCGCGGATAAAACAATGGAATAACCGTTGTATCATTAACAACCAATGAATCTTTCTGTCCCACATCATACTGTTGCCGCATCATGTAGGTTGCATTCGTATAAAAAGTACCTGTAAAAATATTTGTGCTGAAAAAATTGCGGCTACCGGGATTATCGGGGCCCAGCTGTGTAGGAATATTCGACCGTTCGTTGTAAGCGCCGCCGGCACTGTCTAAATAATTGGCATTAGTTTTAATACCTCCGTTTTCGCCCGTTTGCAGCTTGTTGCCAACAATAACTATAAAATTCTGGTACCGTTTATTTTTCGACTGGTACCACGAGGTGAACCTGTAATTATTGTGATTGGTGTTCTGGTTTTGAAAAAACCCGGGCGAATTGATCAACCGGTATTCAAATGACATGTTCCAGTTAGGCTTCAGGTTTTGTGTATGCATTAACCTGATCATTTGTTCCGACTTGGTACCCAGCATATAGTTCAGTTCGGCATAAGGCCTGGTAGTATTGTAAAAACGGGCCTCGCTTACGGTGAAATTATAAATATCCAGGGCATGAAATCCATGGTCCCAGCCCGGTTTCATTACAGGAGAAAAAAGTAAGCTGCGCGATGGATTTCCCAAATTACCCAGTGTTACATGATACCAGGGAACCGGCAAACGTTTGGTGAAATCGTATAACACCGAATCAAAGTTCTGCACTCTGCTTGTATCGAGATAACGGAAACGGATAGTGATCGAATCTTCCAGCCCGGTACGGTGGGCAATGCTATCGCCCCCTCCTTTTCCGCCACCCAGGCCGCTGAAGCGTCCCTGAGCCTTACGAAGAATATCATCCTGCCCCTTTGTTGTATTCACAAGGCCGGTCAGTAATATCACTAATAAAAAAGATATATAACGGATATGCAACAAATATGAACGATTATTAAACAAGGCAACAAATTAATAATTAATAAACCGTTCCCGGTTATAAGAAAGTTAATTGTACAAATTACAGTTCGGCCACCAGTTGTTTAAATATTGCGGTAAGTTTTGGTTCGGCTTCCCGGGCGGCCTGTAACACTTCTTCGTGTGTTATAACATTTTCTTCTTCCCGAATACCAATATCGGTAATTACACTCATGGCAAAAACCGGTAAGCCCATATGCGCCGCAATGATCACTTCCTGCACGGTGCTCATACCAACAGCATCACCACCCAGGCGGTGTATCATTTTGTACTCGGCCCTTGTTTCGAATGTAGGTCCTGTAACTCCAAAATAAACGCCTTCCTGCACTTTTACATTCAAATCAACTGCAATTTGCCGGGCTCTTTTAATGATATCCTTTTTATAGGGTTCACTCATATCGGGAAAACGGGGACCCAGTTCAGTATAATTTTTACCAATCAGCGGATTTACCATGCTCAGGCTGATGTGATCGTTGATGATCATAAGGTCGCCCACTTTAAAAGAAGGATTTACTCCGCCGGCAGCATTGGATAACAGTAAATGCCGTATGCCCAGTTGTTTCATTACGCGAACAGGGTATGCCACCTGTTCGGGTGCATAGCCTTCGTAAAAATGAAACCGTCCGGCCATAACTACAATCTTTTTGCCACTTAGTTCGCCAAATATCAGTTTGCCATGATGGCCTTCAACCGTAGAAACAGGAAAATGCGGAATGCTTTCGTAGCCGATTTCCTTTTCAACGATCAGCTCCTGGGCAAAATTTCCCAGGCCGCTGCCTAACACAATGCCGGTTTCGGGAGCATGGGGATAAATACTTTGGATAAAAGAAGTGGTTTCCTGTAATTGCTGGATAAAATTGGGCATAAAAGATAAATAATATTGATAGCGGCACTTACCGATGGTAAAATGCGTGCAAATATAAGGAATACCGGTTACCGGTTGCCAGGAAGCCGGTTACCCGGTCACAGGTTACAAGTTTCAGGTTTCAGAAATTCACTGCGAATTCTAAATTAAAAATCGGAAACAAAGGTGCCGGTAACCGGAAACTGGTAACCGGTAACAGCTTTTTCCCTAATTTCGCCAAAATTTTTACGGCATGAATCTTCACGAATACCAGGCAAAAGAATTGCTCAAGAAATACAACGTACCTGTGCAGGAAGGCATTCCGGTCGACAGGGCCGACGCAGCTGAAGAAGCATATAAGAATTTAAAAGTTCAGTTCGGCAATAGTTTCGCAGTAGTAAAAGCCCAAATACATGCAGGTGGGCGTGGTAAAGGAAAGGTACAAGGCACTGAGCAACGGGGTGTGGCAGTTGGTAAAAATGCCGAAGAAATAAAACAAATCGCTTCGAATATATTAGGCGGTACACTGGTTACCATTCAAACCGGCCCCGCTGGTAAAGTGGTGAACAAAGTACTGGTGGCCCAGGACGTTTACTATCCCGGTCCCAACCCGGTAAAAGAATTTTATTTATCCATTTTGCTCGACCGTACAAAAGGACAAAATGTGATCATGTACAGCACCGAAGGCGGAATGGATATTGAAGAAGTAGCACACAAAACACCTGAAAAGATTTTCAAGGAGTGGGTACATCCCGGTGGCGGTTTGCTGGGCTTTCAGGCACGCAAAATTGCCTTCAACCTTGGTCTTAAAGGCGAAGCATTTAAAAACTGCGTAAAGTTTGTTACCAACTTATACAACGCATATGTAGGACTTGATTGCGCTATGCTCGAGATCAATCCGCTGTTCAAAACTGCCGATGAAAAGATCATTGCGGTTGATTGCAAAATGAACCTCGACGACAATGCGCTCATGCGTCATCCCGACCTCGAAGCATTACGCGATATCAGCGAAGAAGATCCTACCGAAGTAGAAGCAGGTAAATACAACCTGAACTTTGTAAAGCTCGATGGCAATGTGGGCTGTATGGTAAACGGCGCCGGTTTGGCCATGGCTACCATGGATATGATCAAGCTCAGCGGTGGTGAACCTGCCAACTTTCTGGATGTAGGCGGTACAGCCAATGCACAAACCGTTGAAGCCGGTTTCCGCATCATCTTAAAAGATCCGAAAGTAAAAGCAATTTGTATCAACATCTTTGGTGGCATCGTTCGTTGCGACCGTGTTGCCCAGGGTGTTATCGATGCCTATAAATCGATCGGCAACATTACTGTTCCCATCATTGTGCGCCTGCAGGGCACCAATGCTGAGGAAGCTAAAAAGCTGATCGAAGAAAGCGGACTTAAAGTACAATCTGCTATTCTGTTAAGCGAAGCTGCTGCTTTGGTTAATAAAGCTGTTGCTTAGATCGGAAGTCTGAAGACAGAAGCAGAAGAAAGATATAAGAAAATCCCGTCTCGAAAGAGATGGGATTTTTTCATTTAAACACCTGCCTTTTACTTATTACTTACAACTTATTACTTAGAACTTATTACTTAGAACTTATTCATCATCTTTCATATACTTCTTCAGCCACCCTATCATAAAGCTCACCCGTTTGTGTGTGTTTTGAATAAGCTGATCGTATACAATTGATTTTACCGAATCGGGCTTATCTTCAAGCGGAAAGTAGCTACTGCCGTTTTTGCCATTTACTACAAAATGATTTATGGTGTAGCGATAATGACCGTTGCGAATTTCAATTTTCATGCGTAATGAAACCGGTATTGGAGAGGGCATTGATATTCCGTGTTGTTTTGCTTTTACAGTAATATAGCCTGTACCGGTTACCTGCATATCTTCGGGTTGACCTTCGCGCGCTATTGAATCCCAGTGCACCAGAAATGGCTGATTAAAAAATGATCTGGCTTTTTCCATTACACGTGGCATATTTTCGGCAATTATTTCACCCGTATATTCAAATTGTCCTGAATTGGTTCGGGGAATTTGCCCTTGTACGCCTGCCTGCAAAACCAGTAATGAACATATTACAATAAAATGCCGCATAATGTGTATACAAGTTAATGTAATGCAGGCACAGCTAAAAGCCGTTCAGCACATTTTCAGGGGGCATCCAACTATTTTGCCTTTTATCAAGCGGTAGCTAAAGCAAGCTATACCTGCTACCTCGCTTTACTTATCTCCGTACCATCACCGTACCAGGTCCGTAATTTTTATGCTTATGGTACAATTACAGCACGTTGGTCATACTGTTTTAAGGCAACAGTAATACTGTCCAAATTGCAGGCAGATATGTAACAGAAAGGGGGCGGGCTGTAATAATTAAACGTGGCAGGCATTATTAAAGTGAAACAGGCCTAAAATAAATGTCCCCGCAACGGAAAGCGGGGACAATTTTTTTGCGAGACGGTTTTGTTTTCAATTAGGATGCTTGGATTCAGTTCTCAATAGGAATTTCGGATCATTTTGGTTTTCAACAGAATCGGGTTTTGGTTTTTACGGACATTGGACATGGATGGTTTTACACAGGAATACGGTTTGGTTTTTCGGACGTTGGACTGGTTTTTCTATCTGGATTTTGGATTCTCTTATTCTAAACGAATTATTTTGTTTTCCGGTATAAAGATCGAAACATTTTATTCGCTTTTCAAGTTTTTGCTCCTTTTATTCGCTCAACTCGGAGGTAAACTTAGATGCCAATAGGAATAAACCCCTACCTGTATACGTATTATACAATCGTGTACTGTTAACGGGTATTAAAATAAAAAAACCCGTTTGCAATAACAAACAGGAAATTCCTTTGGCGATGACCTCACTGCACATTTTCAATGATGCAGTACCGTTATAAACTATGTTAGCGTTATGTATGTTTTCGGTTTTCACTAAACGTTGGACTTTTTTTTAACGATGCAAAAGTAAGCATTACTAACAAATATCTCATCGCTATTGTAAAGATGTAACGTTAAGTTTATATTAGGAAGTATATCCATGACGAACTTTCGTACATCTGCGATTATTTTAGAAATGGCTACGATGAAATATGTATTACTCGTATAAAGCACAATTATTGTAACTCGTAAATTTACGAGCACCGCATATCAAGTTTCACAATGTGTAACAGACACTGGTTACAGAGATTGCAAAAGTTGCAACGGTCGATTCAAACTGTGGATATTTAATTCCGTTACACTTCTATGAAAAATGCAGCAGGAATATATCTTTGTACTGTTATAATATAAAACCAGGTACAACCACTACCCCTAATAATTACCCCCTATTGTACCGTTAGTACTGTTACGAAAAGCATACCGTATTTTCTGTAATTTAAAATGTTCGTAATTATCTCGTGTGGATAATTCGTGTTTGGCATAGAATTTTATCAAATAAACTGTTAAAGCATTCGTTAACCTGATTAATCTGTAGCAAATGAAAAATCCCGTACGACTATTCTTCGGCTTCATCTTTGTAGCCTATGTCATCATCTATAGTTTGATGGCCATTCTTGCTTAATTCGCACTACTCCCCTTCCCTTATTTATTCTTGATCTTAACTGTATCAGGAATTATCATTGTATAGTTCCAGGGCAATCTGTTTTTCAGCCATTGTAATAGCATGTTCAATTGCATATTACCTTCCTTGTTGCCTCGTTGGCCGATGCCTTTATCCCCTGTTGCCTTAACTTCGCATCATGTTAACCGCATCCATCAGAACCATTCAGCCATCCGATAACAAACCGCTTGCTATTATTGTACGTAATGCATTGGCCGAATTTGGCGCCAATAAACCCGGCACCGTATATTACGATGCCACCACCGATGCCTTATACGAACTGTTTCAAACACCCGGCAGTATTTATTATGTAGCCGAATTAAATAACAACATCCTTGGCGGCGCCGGTATTTTTCCATCTGCCGGTTTGCCCGAAGATACCTGTGAGCTGGTTAAAATGTATTTAACCCCTGAAGCCCGTGGAAAGGGAATCGGTAAAATGCTGATCGAAAAAGCACTGGAGTATGCAGCCGGCACGGGCTATAAAAAAGTGTATATCGAAACCATGCCCGAATTACGAAAAGCTATGTCGGTATACGAAAAATTCGGGTTCCGGTATTTAAATGGCCCCATGGGAAATACGGGGCACTTTGGGTGTGATGTTTGGATGCTGAAAGAATTGGAATGAGTTTCTGGTTTGAGGTTTGTGGTTTGTAGTTGCTTCGCGGTTCGATTACTATAAGCACAATGTTACATCCCTTATTTATAAACTAACACTTTTCAAATAAACGTGTGAATTCAAAACGAAAGAACCACAAACTTCAAACCACAAACCCGAAACAGTATTTAACACGCTTTCACCTCATATATCGGACTAAACAAATACAGCTTCCCGGTTTCCACTTCTACACACTGATATCGTTTGCGCAGCTTCTTTCCTTTTTTAAAAATGCGCCCTTCGCCAATGTCGAACAATTGTCCTTCGGATAAGCTTTCTACCATTACCAGTCCGTTATGCGGATCGAACTGTTTTAATACACGCATCAGGTCTTCATCGGCACAACTGCTTGCCGGCAGGTCGTGCATCGATTGCTGCAATGCCTGCTCAACCAGGGCGGGAAAAATTTGTTTTCCCATAAAATCCTTTAACAACAAGGCATAACAGTTTTTCCATTCACGGCCATGGGGCTGCACCCGGTGGCCATACTCATTAAACGTTACCAAATGCGCCAGCTCATGAATAAGCGTAATCAAAAAAGCGTAAGGATTTAAATTGCCGTTTACACTGATGCGGTGATTTTTGTGCAACGTTGCATGGCGGTAATCGCCCAATACCGATTTGCGTTCACGCGTGATAGTTAAATGTACCTTATACTGGTGCAGAAATTCCAGCACACGGGGTACAGCCGCGGCAGGGATAAATTTACTGAGGTATTCGAGTGGCGCCTGCTTCTTAGACATGCTTATTTTGCTTGCTCAATTTCATCAGAATAGCAACTTCACCAAACGTGTAAAGCAGGTACAGGATCATGCATCCGATTATTGCCCCTTTATTGGCTGCTTTACGCGTTATGCTAATATAAATAAACACAGCAATCAAACAAATCATCATTTTCGCTAATACACCCGAATACACGCTTCGCACAATGGCCTGCGCGTTTTTTGTTTGCATCGAGCGGGTAAACAAATAAAACGAAAGGGCTGTAGCCACAAACAAAATCAGGTTGCCGGTAATTAATACATTCGTGCTCAGGTTCCAGGCAGCCAAACGCGCACTGGCTGTTAAAAACAAAGCATTGGTAATAATAAACATCAGCAACAGCGGAACAAAAGACCTGAAAACCGTTTTATTTGTCATTGTAGTAAAATAAAGGGGGCAAAGATAAGCAGGAACAAGCTACAAGGCACAAGGTTCAAGGCACAAGGAAGGCAGTGGGCAGTAGTCAATGGGCAGTGGGGCTTCGCAGGTTCAATCTTTAAAAGATCTTGCAACCATACCTAATTTTAAGCAAATAGTATCCTTTTTCGATAACTTATGGTTTTCGAAAGATTATTGATTAAATGATAAAACCGGTAACCGAAAGTCAGGCACCAGCACAAAGGTCAACGGCTAAAAGAAACGATGCTCCGTCTTTGTAATCCTGAGCGCAGTCGAAAAACTGAACACAGTCGAAGAACTGAGCATAGCCGCAGGTCTTAGGCTTTCTGTAATTTCTCGGCTTTCTTATCAGCAATTACTTCATTCACCACCCCATTGGTAGCAGAAGTCATGTGGCACTGGCCATTGAAATTGGCGCTTGGCTCTATCTGCAGTTTACCTGCATATAAATTGCCATTTACCTGGCTGCCGCCTTTTAACTGTAATAACTCTTTTACTTTAATGGTGCCGGTTACCTTACCCATGATATCGGCCTGCTGACCCGAAATATCCCCCTCTACAGTACCATTGCTGCCAATTACCACTTTGGCCTGGCATTGAATGTTACCCTGCAGGGTGCCATCGATACGAATATCACCATTGCTGGCAATATCTCCTTTTAATGTAGTTCCTGCTGCAATAATGGTGGCAGCACCGGTGCCCGGAGCAGCGGTTTCACTGTAGGTTTCGGACTTGGATTTTTGATTAAACATACGGAATGGTTGGTTTATTCTTCAATATTTTCAGTGCTGGGAATTTTAAGCGTTGTGGTATCTAACTTAACGCTGATATTTCCCTGCAATACACTTTTTACATTGTCAAGGTACTTGTCTTTATACTGCATCACCTGTTCCAGCGAATCGGTACGCACTTTCAATTCCCTGAGTTCCCGTGCAGCATTTACATCCCCGTAACCGGGAATATACATACGCAGGGGCGTAAACACAATAAGTGCCACAGTTAACCCGGTCAGCAACACAAAAATGGTGCTCAGCGTTACATAAACACTCAGTCTGGATAATTTAAACGTCACAACCTCTTCGTAAGTATCATCGTTCATAACTACCAGCCGGTACCGGTTCTGAAGGCGCTTAAGGGTAGATTGGGCAACGAATTTAGCCATAGAGAGAGTTTCAAAACGCTAAAGGTAATAAGTTATTTTAATTGAATTACATCTGTATAAAATTTAACGGGTACACAAAATATTTTTCTTGAAAATCAGTTAATAAGGTTTAGTTTGCTGATAGAAATAATAAACGGTTTTGACGAGGATATTTGTATTTGTTGTATTACTGCTAACCGCGCTGCCGGAAATATACGGGCAGCCCACGCTTTCTTTTGACCTGAAAAAGCCAAAGAAATACGAAAACCGGAAGCTGGGTTCCGAAAAAACCGAAGAAAAAAAATTCACTATCGTTCGCCGCTTTACCCAAAACGGCATCACCAAATTCAACTGGCACTTTAACGCCAACAAAAAGCTCGAAGAAGTAATTGCCCGCGCCAAAGCACACCACAAAGACGACTACACCCGGCTGCTTTCGTTTTACAATTATAGTCTTGATGTTACCTCAAAAGATAAGGTTGAGCTCGACTCGGTGATTTATAAGGCCAATGCAGGCATCCTGATACACGATTTGCGAAACAGCTGGATCGACAACCTGTATATGCTCATGGGTGAAGCCTATTATTTCAAAAAAGAACTCGACTCGGCCTATTTTAGTTTTCAATATATCAACTACGCTTTTTCGCCCAAGGAAAAAGACGGGTACGATAAACCCATCGGCAGCAATGCCAACGAGGGCGGTAACGCATTTTCCATTTCTACCAAAGAAAGTAACAGCATCACTAAAAAAGTGTGGTCACGCCCGCCCAGCCGAAATGAGTCCTTCATCTGGCAAATCAGAACATTTCTGGCCAAAGATGAAACGCCCGAAGCGGCCGGTTTAATTGAAACGTTAAAACACGACCCGCTTTTTCCTGAACGGCTGAGAACCGATCTGCGCGAAATGCAGGCCCTTTGGTTTTACAAACAACAGATGTACGACAGCTCGGCTATTTATCTTGAGCAGGCGCTCGATAATGCCGAAAACCGCGAAGAAAAGGCACGCTGGGAATACCTTATCGGCCAGATGTATGAAAAGGCCGGAAAACATGAGCAGGCCGGTGATTTTTTCGACAAGGCGGTTAGTCATACCCTTAACCCCGTGCTTGAAGTGTATGCCCGTTTGAACTCGATTCGCCAGCATAAAGGCGACGAAAAAGTGATCCAGGAAAATATCAATGAGCTGTCGAAAATGGCTCGTAAAGACAAATACCTCGCCTACCGCGATATCATTTATTATGCGGCCGCCGAAATGGAACTGGAGCGTAATAATGTACCGGGCGCCAAAGCATTTTTATTAAAAGCAACGGCAGCACAGGGCGATGACAATACCGTTCGTACAAAAGCATTTTTACTGCTTGCCGACCTGTCGTTCAAAGAAAAGAATTATGCCGATGCCAAAAGTTATTACGATAGCATCACCACAGTAAGCCCCGACCTCGCCGATCCGGAAGCATTAAAAAAATTAAAATCGGCACTGGCAAAAATCGTTGCTTATCAAACGACTATCAATCGTGAAGACAGTCTGCAACGTGTAGCCGCCATGCCCGATGCCGAACGCGAGGCCTATATCAAAAAACTGATAAAGCAATTACGTAAAAAACAGGGCCTGAAGGAAGATGAAAACGCTTCAGGCACAGGCAACGGGCCGCTGGATTTTAACAACGACAACGGGCCAACCGATTTGTTTGGATCCACCGCAAAAGGCGACTGGTACTTTTATAATACCTCTCTTAAAGCCAAAGGATATACTGATTTTAAAGGTAAATGGGGCAACAGACCCAATGTCGATAACTGGCAGCGTATGGCCTCCATTAAGCAGGCACTCCCTGTTATGGGCGTTACAGCGGATGCCGGTAAAACCGGTGCAGATCCCGTAGCAGCGGGACCAATTACCTATGAATCGTTATTAAAACAGGTGCCGCTTACCCCGGCCCAGTTAAAAGTTTCGAACGATTCTATTGAAAATGCCCAATTCGGACTGGGCAAAGCCTACCTCGAAGGTTTGGAAGATTACCCCATGACCATCAGTACGCTGGAAGACTTTCTTACACATTTCCCCGACAGCAAAAAGCGGCCCGAAGCGTTGTTCATGCTGGCATATTGTTATTCAAAAACCGGCGATGAAGCAAAGGCAAAAGCTGTTCAGGATGAACTGAAGCAGAAATACGCCGGCACCAGTTATGAAAAAATTGTTTCCAACCCTACCGGTATATCGGCCGACAGCAGTGCCAAACTGGATATGACACGCCGGTACGACAATATTTACAACCTGTTTATTGAAGGCAGTTTTGATCAGGCGCTGGAGCAAAAGAAAATAGCCGACAGCCTTTACAGCAATAATTACTGGACGCCCCAGTTGTTGTACATACAATCTGTTTATTACATTCAGCAGCGGCAAGACACCACGGCCAAAAAAACATTGCAGGATATCATTCGTTTATATCCCGGTTCGCCACTGGCCATTAAAGCCCGCACGTTAATAGATGTACTGGGCCGTCGTCAGCAGATTGAAGATTATCTTACCAAACTGCAAATTGAGCGTCCGGCCGAAGACACTACCGGTATGGCAGAACCTACAGGTATTGTGGTTCCACCCCCTGTTGTGTACGTGCAGCAAACACGCGATACAGGAGCCATAGCCAAACAAACGCAGCAACCGCCACCGGTTGGTGCCAAAAAAGATTCTACGCAAACCAGCGTTCCCAAACCGCAGCAACCGCCGGTGGTTAATAAACCCACCCAGCAGCAGCAACCGGTTGTGGCTAAAACGGATAAACCAGTTACACCTCCGGCGCAAAAGCCTACGCAGCTGCCACCACCACCCGTGGTTAGAAAAGATACGGTGCAGGCCAAAGTGGCTCCGCCCAAAGCATTGGTGCTTACCAACAATGTTGAGAACCCGCATTATGTGATTTTATTGCTCGATAAGGTTGATCCTGTATATGCAAACGAGGCGCGTAATGCCTTTACCCGGTACAACAGGGAACAATATTCATCAAAAGGTTACAGCGTTAATAACCAGGCTGTTTCAGACGATGTTAAGCTGGTATTGATCGGTTCATTCCCCAATGCCAATGCCGCCATCGAATACATCGATAAAAGCCGCAAGCTGGCCGTAAGCGAAATCATTCCCTGGCTGCCGGCCAATAAATACTCCTTTGGAATTATCACCGACAACAACCTCGAAGTGTTGAAAAATACCAAAGACGTTGAAGCGTATAAGAAATTCTTATCGCAGTCTTTTCCCGGAAAGTTTTAAATATTGAATATCGAATTTTAAATGTAGAATGTTGAAGTGAAGAACACTTCGGAGTTCGACCTTCATTATTCAGTATTCGATATTTTTAGCAATTGACTACCAGCACTTTAACAAACCAACCAGGCTGTCAAACAACCGCATTTGGATAAATTAAGAATTCTTTCGTAGCTGTACGCTCTTTTATCGGCTATAAAGCATGATTTTTGCAACTCATAAGCCCAACAAACCGACGATTCCATTTGCTAAATTCCCAGGTATGACGCGCGCAGTTAAAATTTTCTGGAAAATCTTTCTTATCGGATTTCTTATCGTTATCCTCATGCTCACCCTTATAAGCTTTGGCTTATTTGGTGAAATGCCTTCGCTGGCCCAGTTGGAAAATCCTTCCATTACCCTGGCCTCTGAAGTGTATGGCGACGACGGCACCATGCTGGGTAAATATTACAAAGAAAAAGGCAACCGCAGCTTTGTACAGTATAAAGATATTTCGAAACATGTGGTCGACGCGCTGGTGGCTACCGAAGACGAACGCTTTTACGACCACTCAGGCATCGATGGCCGGTCGCTGGCCCGCGCCATTTTCTTTTTGGGTAAAGAAGGCGGTGGCAGTACCATTACCCAGCAGCTGGCATTGAACATGTTCGATGAAAGGGCCGATAACCGCGTGGCCCGTATGATACAAAAATTAAAAGAGAACATCATTGCCGTTAAGCTCGAAAGGAATTTTACTAAACAGGAAATTCTGGCTTTATACCTCAATACCGTTTCTTTCAGTGATAACGTATACGGTATCAGAAATGCCGCCCGCACCTTCTTCTCAAAAGAACCCGATCGCCTGAATGTTGAAGAAGCCGCTGTGCTGATCGGTATGTTGAAAGCTACCGGCACCTATAATCCCCGAACCAATTACAAGTCCTCGTTCGAACGCCGCAACACGGTGATCGACCAGATGGCAAGGAATAGTTACCTCACTACCACCGAAGCAGGTGACCTCAAAAAACAACCTATTCGGCTTAACTATAAAAAATTAAATGAAAACAACGGCATTGCACCTTATTTCCTCGATGTAATACGCGATGATGTGAAAAAATGGTGCAGCGAGCATAAAAAGGCCGACGGCGATAATTATGACCTGTACGAAGATGGATTGCATGTGTACACTACCATCAATCCGCGTATGCAGTTATATGCCGAAGAAGCAGTGGCCAAACACCTGCCCGTACTGCAACGTGTACTGGCCGCCCAAAAAAGCCTGCGTAACGATGCCGTATGGAAGGGCCACGAAAACATTATTGAGAATTACATGAAAAATTCTGATCGCTGGAGGAACCTGAAAGCCGAAGGACTAAGCGATGATGAGATCAGAAAATCGTTCAAACAAAAAGTGCACATGAAGGTATTTGCCTGGAACAACAAGCGGGAAAAAGACACCGTGATGACCCCGCTCGACTCCATAAAATACCATCGCGAAATGCTGCAAACCGCTTTTATGGTAACCGATCCTATGAGCGGACAGGTAAAGGCCTGGGTTGGCGGTATCGACTTTAAAAATTACAAGTACGATCACGCAAATCTTAAAACGAAACGGCAGGTAGGTTCTTCAATAAAACCTTTCCTGTATGCGCTGGCTATTGAAGAATATGGCTTTACCCCCGAAACTATGTGCGAAGCCACGCAGCAGTACTTCCCGGGATCGGGTTATGTGCCTGCCAAACCCAATCCCAAAGTATCGGGCATGCGCAGCATGGCCACCGGTTTGGCCTATTCAATCAACGAAGTGGCAGCTTATATAATCAAGCAAACAACACCCAAGCGGTTTGCCGAATTTTTACATCAGATCAATATTCCAACGAAGGTTCCACCCTACCCTTCAATAAGTTTGGGTTCCTGTGAACTGTCGTTATACGAAATGATGTGGGGCTACAGCATGTTCCCCACCGGTGGTTTTAGTATTAAACCTGTTTATATTACCCGTATTGAAGATAAGAACGGCAATGTGCTGGCGCGTTTCGATACCGAACGCAAAGAAGTGATCAGCCAGGCCTCGGCCTATACCATGGCACGCATGATGCAAGGCCCGGTCGACTACGGTACTGCCGCCGGTTTACGCGGCCGTTTGGGCGTTGCCGAAATGGGTGGTAAAACCGGTACAACCAACGATAATTCCGACGCCTGGTTCTTTGGATTTACACCTCAGTTGATGGCCGGCGTGTGGATCGGTTGCGACGACCGGTTCATTCGACTCGAAAGCGGCCTGGGTTATGGCGGCGCCGCCGCAAGGCCCATCTGGGAATATTTCTTTTCAAAAGCATTTGGCGATAAAACACTGGGGCTCGACAGACAGGCCAAATTTGTGCAGCCCGAGAGCATGAAAAATCAGCAGTTTTACGACTATACTTATCCCATTGAGCAAACACCGCCCCCCGGCGCCGAAGGCGCAGATGTTGGCAATGGCGGCGTAGACGCTTATCTGGGCAAACCCGATACACAAAATATTCCTACCGAATCAAAAGAAGCTATGGAAGAGCAAAAGGTGCTGAAAGAAGCCACCAATGCTAAAAACCAGCTTGGTAAAGATTCTGTGGTAGAAGACGATAAAAAGAAGAAAGGCTTTTTCAGAAGGTTATTCGGTGGTAAAAGAAGAGATGATTAAGAAAGTTACAGGTTACAGGTTTCAGGTTGCAGGGAGAAACCCCCGTAGCTTGTACTTGTAACCCTACATGTTGCAGATAATATTCCCCACTACAACCACAGCAGATTTTACAAGCCTTGTACTCTGCATTCTTTAACCTGAAACAATATCGCCGGAGATAAAATTTCCCGCTTGTAAATACTGCACTATTTGCATCCTGACAACGCCCCCGCTGGTTTTTCACCCCCCCTTTTGCGATAAAATCTGCAAAAAACTTACAACTGCTTTTTACATATAACTGCCATTATGAACAACAGGTTATGGTCTGAAAATTGAATAACTGGTTAATACTGACTTTAATAACCACTATTCTTCTATAAAATTTGCTGGTAATGTCGAACTCGTATCATTATTCACGCCGCCGTTTTATACGTGATGTGTCGCTGGGAGGCACCGCTATATTATCACCGGCGCTTACAACCCTGGCCGCCTATTCCTCAACCCCAAAAAAACTCGGCATAGCACTGGTTGGTTTGGGTAGTTACAGCACATACCAGTTAGGCCCTGCATTGCAACAAACACAGCATTGTTACCTGGCCGGTATTGTAACCGGCACGCCCGCGAAAGAAAGATTATGGGCCGGGATGTATAACATTCCCGCTAAAAACATTTACAACTATCAGCGTTTTGATGAAATAGCCGATAATAAAGATATCGACATCGTTTACATTGTATTGCCCGTTTCGATGCATAAAGAATTTACTATACGGGCGGCCCGGGCAGGCAAGCATGTGATATGCGAAAAACCCATGGCATTGAATGCAGCCGAGTGCGATGAAATGATTGCGGCCTGTAAAAAAGCTAACCGTATGCTGTCGATCGGCTACCGGTTGCATTTTGAACCCTATAACCGCGAAATGATGCGGCTTGGCCAGCAAAAGGTATATGGCGCTGTTCAGGAAATTGAATGTGGTAATGGCATTCGCTGGAGCGATGATACCGATGCCTGGCGGCTGAATAAATCATTGGCAGGCGGCGGCGCATTGATGGACATGGGCATTTATGCCATACAGAGCGCCCGTTATATAACCGGGGCCGAACCAACCTATGTTATGGCAACGGAAGAAAAAACACGCCCCGATATTTTTAAGGAAGTAGATGAAACCATTCACTTTACGCTTGAATTTCCCGGCGGTACTATCGCCAAAGGAACAGCCAGCTACAATAAACATATAAATTACCTGAAAGCCAAAGCCGAAAAAGGCTGGTTCGAATTATCAGAGGCCTACCGCTACGGTGGTATGGTAGGCACTACTCCACAGGGCCCTATGGCTTTCGACGCCAACATCAATCAGCAGGCTTTGCAGATGGACGATTTTTCCCGAAGCATATTGCAGAATAAGCCAAGCTGCATACCCGGCGAAATGGGCCGTCAGGATATAAAAATCATTGAAGCCATTTACCGCAGCATTGAAAGCGGGAAAAAGGAAAAAATATAAACACCTTTAACCCCAACCATCAAACAGGTTAACCACCCAACCACTTCGGCCCGCTTTCAAATTTTCAAATTGATTAATTTCCTTACTCCAAAAAACTAACTGAAATGAAAAAGATTTTGATTGCCTGCTCAGCATTGCTGTTTCATGCTGCTTCGTTTGCTCAATTAATGGTACCTCCTAATGGCGGTAATAAAAAAGCCATGGTGGGCGAACGTTTAGGTATTACCGACATTACCATTCATTACGACCGGCCGGGTGTTAAAGGCCGTGAAGGCAAAATATGGGGCGACCTGGTTCATAAAGGTTTCACCGATTTAGGATTTGGCACCAGTAAAGCCGCTCCCTGGCGTGCAGGGGCTAATGAAAATACAACCATTGAATTTTCTACACCTGTAAGCATCGAAGGACAGGCATTGCCTGCCGGCATCTATGGTTTCTTTATTGCCTATGACCCCGATGAATGCACGATCATCTTTTCAAAAAACTCTACTTCGTGGGGCAGTTTTTATTACGATCCCAAAGAAGATGCTTTGCGCGTTAAAGTAAAACCACAACCGCTCGATAAAAGCGTTGAATGGTTAACCTACGCATTTACCGATGAAACCAATACAGGGGCCACCATTGCCCTGATGTGGGAAAAGCTGAAGATCCCGTTTAAAGTTGAAACGGATTATAACAACCTGCAGCTCGAATCTTTCCGCCGTGAGTTGCGCAGTGAAAAAGGGTTCAACCCCGGATGGCAAAGTTTTAACCAGGCAGCTCAGTTCTGTTTGCAAAACAACGTTAACCTCGAGGAGGGCTTTCAATGGGCCGAAAACGCCATCAGCTTACCATTCATAGGGCAAAAGAATTTTATAACCCTATCAACCAAAGCGCAGTATTTACAAAAAATGAACCGCGAAGCCGAAGCGCAGGCATTGATGAAAGAAGGCCTGGCCATGGGCACCGTTCAGGAGGTTCACGCATATGCCCGGCAGTTACTGCAGCAGAAAAAAGGTAAAGAAGCGTTCGAAGTGTTTAAAATAAACTACGATAAGAATCCCAATGAATTCACCACACAGGTTGGCATGGCGCGTGGATATTCGGCTATAGGCGATTATAAAAAAGCATTGCCATTTGCCCAGAAAGCACTTACACATGCACCCGATAACGGCAACAAAACCAATGTTGAAAAGATGATTAAAACCCTGCAGGAAGGCAAGGACATCAATAATTAGAAATGAGGAATTTGAAATGAGAAATGAATAAGTGAATATCGAATGTTGAATGTTGAAGTGAATACAAAATACAAAAAGAATGGCCGTCTCCGCTGATTGCGGGACGGCCTTTTTATTAAAAGTGCACTTATTATCTCAGCTATTAAAACTTACTTGCATCCTAACAATTCGCATAATTTGCTTTCGAGGTCGGCGCCGCGAAGGTTTTTGCCAACGATCTTTCCGCTGGGATCGATGAGAAAGTTTTGAGGAATGCTTTCAATTTTATACTTGCGGGCAACTTCGTTATTCCAGAATTTCAGGTCGCTCACTTGTGTCCAGGTAAGATTATCATCTTTTATAGCCTGTATCCAGGGGTCGCGGGCTTTATCGAGCGAAACACCAACCACGGTAAAGTTTTTGTCTTTAAAGCGGTTATAGGCCGATACTACATTTGGATTTTCCATACGGCAGGGTCTGCACCAGCTTGCCCAGAAATCGATCAATACATATCTACCCCTGAATGAAGTGAGCGATACCGGGCTACCGGTAGTATCGTTTTGAGTAAAGTCCATGGCATCACTGCCAATCGATCCTATTTTTCCTTCGTTTATGCTTTCCTGCAATATCTTACCGTAAAAACCCTGTTGCACCGGAGCGCTTAATTGACTAAATCTTTTTTCAAGCGTTACGGGGTCCTGCTCCAGCTGCCTTGTTACCAGCAACATGAACGCCGTTACCGGCGAAGCCTTTTTGTCAACAACAAATTTGTCGATAGCGGCTACTATATTGTCATATGTTTTTTTATAGGCTACCATTAATGAATCGGTGGGTTGAAGGGAGCCTCCCCGTGCATTTATTTGCTGGTTCTGGGTGGTAAGTGTTTGAAATAAAGGATTGAAGATGCCCTGAAACTGCATAAAATCATCATTGCCCGGCGATCCTTTTACATCCAGCTTCTGAACATTGTCGATATTGCCCTTAACGGCGATCGTTTCATTACCCATAAACAGCACCGCTTTTTTGCCGGCCACATCAAAGTTCAGTTGATGCAGGTTGGGCTCAGCCAGAGTGCCTTTTAATACAAAACTGCCTTTGCTTACTACGCCCCGCGCCACCGTATCGGTAGGCTTATTTAAATCGGTGAGTGTAACTTTTGAATTTTCGGCAAGTCCGGTTATGGTGCCTTTTATAACAAAGCCCTTTTGTTGGGCAAGCAATGAAACAGGTATTAAAAAAAGTAAAAAAAGCCCTGGTATCAACTTCTTCATTGAAAAACTATTTATTTGAATGGCGGTTTTGCAATATACCAACCACCTGTTGCAAATTATAACCTTTTGCGTTAAGTAATACCAAATAATGGAAAAGCAGGTCGGCGGCTTCGTTTAAAAAAAGGTCTTCATTGCTGTCTTTTGCTTCAATAACCAGTTCCACGGCTTCCTCCCCCACTTTTTGGGCAATTTTATTGATTCCCTTATTAAAAAGCTGTTTAACATACGACTTTTCGTCCTGGCTTTTTTTGCGTAACTCAATGATATCCTGTAGGTAATACAAAAAATCATCGGCATGGTTGCGTTCGCTCCAGCAGGTATCGGCCCCGGTATGGCAGGTAGGTCCAAGGGGGTCGGCCTTTATAAGCAGGGTATCGTTGTCGCAATCGCTCAAAATTTCTTTTACCAGCAGGTGATTGCCACTCTCCTCGCCTTTTGTCCACAGCCTGTTTTTGCTGCGGCTGAAAAAAGTTACTTTTCCTTCGGCCATTGTTTTTTGCAGGGCCTCATCGTTCATAAATCCCAGCATCAGCACTTTATGGGTTTTAAAGTCCTGGATAATAGCAGGCGCCAGGCCATCGGCGTATTTTTTGAAATCTATTTTCATGGTGAATGGTGAATAATTTATTGCTGAAGTTGGCTATTGTAATATGCCATCGGGTTGTGGGTCCGGGGGTTCGAATCCCTCTCTCTCCGCATTGCATCCACAAATTGCCAACTTTATTTATTTTTTTCTTCTTTTCGCTTTCTCAAAATTTCTAATAATTGCTCCTGTTTTTCTTCGAACCGTTCTCTCTTATGAATTTCCCGTTCAGTTTGTTTATGTTTCATATATATAAACACACCTAAAGCAAGGCACAATAAAAAGAGAACAAGGACTATCATACAGGTCGTATAGAAATTTGTTCGTATTAAATTTCTGATGACTTCTACATGACCGCCCTTCGACTACGCTCAGGGCTTAGAAAGTCATCCTTCGACTACGCTCAGGGCCTTATACGGGTCTTATCGAAATTTGTTGCTGCTGCAAATATCCCTTTAATTCCGGAATTGCGATTTCTTTAAAGTGAAATATGCTGGCAGCCAGTGCAGCATCGGCCTGAGCCTGCTCAAACACGTCAACAAAATGTTGCATAGTGCCGCCGCCGCCCGAAGCAATTACCGGCACCGGCAAATTCACCGCAAGCCGCCGGGTTATATCTAACGCAAAGCCCTGTTTGGTACCATCGTGATTCATGGAGGTGAGCAATATTTCACCTGCGCCCAGGTCTACCGCCTGTTTGGCCCAGTCGAAACAACGGGTATCGGTTTTCAGGCGACCGCCATTCAGGTACACATACCATTCACCATCTTCTTCCTGTTTGGTATCGATGGCCAGCACCACACACTGGCTGCCAAATTCTTTCGACAGATCATTGATCAGCTGCGGATTTTTAAAGGCTGCGGTATTTACCGATATTTTATCGGCCCCGTTTTGCAGCAGGGCATTCACATCTTCAACACTACTGATGCCGCCACCTACTGTAAAAGGTATATTGATATGATGTGCAATGCGGTTCACCAGCTCGCGCAGCGTTTTTCGTTTTTCAACAGTGGCTGTAATATCAAGGAATACCAGTTCGTCGGCGCCCTGTTGTGCGTATAATGCACCCAGCTCAACCGGATCACCTGCATCGCGCAGGTTCACAAAGTTGGTCCCTTTCACAGTTCTACCATCCTTAATATCCAAACATGGTATGATTCTCTTACAAAGCATTTTTATTTTTCATTTATAACGTGAACGGCCAATTGCCCGGAGCCGTGCCACAGTTTTGAACCGTGGCACGGCTTGTTCAATTGCCTACTGCCTATTGTTTATTGCTTTCAACTCCTGCAATGAAATTCTATTCTCGTAAATCGCTTTTCCAACAATCACCCCTTTGCAACCTGCAGCGGCCAGCTCTTCGAGGTCTTTTACCGAACTAACGCCGCCACTGGCTATAAAGTGAAGCGATGGAAAACGCTCAATAATTTTTTTATACAAATCAACAGCGGGGCCTGCCAGTAAACCATCTTTACTTACATCGGTACAAAATACCTGCTGCACACCCTGATCGATATACTTCTGCAAAAAATCGTATATCCGGATATCGGTGGTTTCGAGCCAGCCGCCTACCGTGATCTTTTCATCTTTTACGTCGGCGCCTAACAAAAACTTATCGGCACCGTATTGTAACAACCATTTCACAAATTCAGCTTCGTTTTTTACCGCCAGGCTGCCAATGGTTGCCAGCGCCGCTCCTGAATTAAATACAATGTTTACATCTTTTTCTGATTTGATGCCACCGCCAAAATCGATCACCAGAGCAGTTTTTGCGGCAATTGTTTCGAGCACCTTCCAGTTTTTTACGGCGCCTGCTTTGGCGCCATCCAAATCAACGAGATGCAGGCGATGCAATCCCACATCCTCGAATTGTTTGGCCACTTCAAGCGGATGTTCGTTGTAAATTTTCTTTTGTTCATAATCGCCCTGCGTAAGCCGCACGCACTTTCCGTCGATAATATCTATAGCGGGAATGATCTGCATACTTTGTTGCTGTAATTGTTTTTCCATTTTAATAAACTCAATACCATATTTCTGCCAGGTATCGCCAACTGCTTTCATGCCGAACTTTTTGTAAATGTCAATGGCCGATGTTCGGGCATTGCACCAGATATTTTTCTTATTGGTTGTAACCGCCTGATCCATTACATATTTAAGCAAAGCGGTTCCATACCCTTTGCCCTGCATGTTTATTTTTGTGGCAAACTTTCTGAACTGAACAGAACCCTCTTTTTCAAAAACCGAAATCACGGAGATCAGTTCACCGGTTGTGTACAATCCCCAATGCATTCCTCGTTCATCATCTTCAAGTTGTACAAACGACAGGCTTTCGTGTGGATACATTACGCTTTGCCGCATGGCCCATACATCATCAAGGCCAACTCGTTGTATATGCATATTATATACTCAAAAAGTTTTTCAAAATCTGTTCACCGGTCTTTGCACTTTTTTCGGGGTGAAACTGGGCGCCATAAAAATTGTTCTTATGCAGTGCAGCGCTGTACGGTTGTACATAATCGGCAGTAGCTATCGTGTGTTCGCCCAATGCGGCATAATAACCATGTACAAAATAGCAATAACTGTTCTCGGGTAATCCGCTGAACAGTTTTGTTTTCAGGTTGAAGATGTTGTTCCAGCCGATCTGGGGCACTTTCAGACGGCCCCGGCCCCCCCTATCCCCCCCGGTGGGGGGGTATAAAACCCCTTCACTTTTTTCATCAACCTGAGAAGGCTTAAACAGCTTCACCTGCTCATCGAATATACCCAAACACGTGGTATCGTTTTCTTCGCTATAGGCGCACATCAGCTGCATTCCCAGGCAAATACCCAGTACAGGTTGCTGCAGATTTTTGATAATAGCATCCAGCTTATGTTCTCTCAGATACCGCATGGCGCTGCTGGCCTCGCCCACACCCGGAAAAATAACTTTATCGGCCTTTTGAATTTGTTCGTAGTCGTCGGTTACAATGGCGTTCATACCAATGCGCTCCAATGCATACAGCACCGATTGAATATTACCTGCATTGTATTTTATAATTACCAGATCCATTGGTTTATTGCTTTATCAGCTTTTAATATCTGTTATAAATTTTTTCGCAGCCCCTACTACGTCCACCGCACCTTCAATTGCTTTTATGAATGCCGTTCCTATAATAGCGCCATTGGCATGCGCACAGGCCTGCTGAAAAGTAGGTTTATCTTTTATGCCAAAACCTACCAGTACCGGGTTTTTCAGTTTCATGTTCTGCAGCTTTTGCAAAAAGCTGTTCACGGCATTCATGTCTTTGTCTTTGCCGGTGGTAGATGACGATGAAACGGCATATAAAAAGCCGGTGCTTAAACTATCCAGCTTACGAATGCGCTCTTCAGAGGTTTCGGGCGTAACCAGAAATATAAAGTTCAATCCGTAGCGTTGTATAATAGCGCCATATTCGGTTTCAAATTCATATTCGGGTAAATCGGGCAATATCAATCCATCTATAGGAGCATCGGCCGCATGCTGACAAAATTTTTCAAAGCCATACTGCAACACCGGGTTCATATAGCCCATTAAAATAACAGGAACGTATATCTGCTGACGAAAGCCTTTGAGCTGATCGAATAATTTAGCGATCGTCATGCCATTGGCCAGTGCGGTTGTGCTGCTTGCCTGTATTACGGGCCCGTCGGCCAGCGGATCGCTGTACGGCATACCCAGTTCAATCATATCAACTCCGCTTTCCTGCAATGCCTTCATTACCGGTACGGTGCTTTCCAGCTTTGGATAACCGGCTGTGCAGTACACATTGAGAACGTTATTTTTTTTCTGCTCGAATAATTCCTTTATACGGCTCATTTTTTTTTATTAAAGTTCCTTCTTAAAGTAAAGGTTATACACCATGGATACGGTTACAGGTTACAGGTTTCAAGTTTCAAGTTACAGGTTACAGGTTTCAGGGGCCTTGTAACCTGCAACCTGTAACATGTAACAGTTTTATTTCTCCATTGCTTTCATATACGTTGCCATATCTTTATCACCTCTTCCGCTAAGGCAAAGCACTACCACCGAATCGCTTTTGAACTTTGCCCTTTCAGGTATCTGTACTGCTGATGTTTTTGCTTTTACAGGATTCAGGTATTCGAGACTTGCCAGTGCGTGCGAACTTTCCAGCGCCGGAATAATGCCTTCCTGCTTTGCCAGATTAAAAGCGGCCTGCAGGGCTTCTTCGTCGGTAGCGCTTAAAAATGTACCACGGCCACTGTCGAACAAATGCGCATGCAGGGGACCGATACCGGGGTAATCAAGACCGGCCGATATACTATGCGGTTCTACCACCTGTCCATCTTCTGTTTGCATAACCAAACTTTTGCTTCCATGCAATACGCCGGGTTTGCCCAGCTGCGTGGTAGCAGCGCTAAGGCCGCTGTGAATGCCATGCCCGGCAGCTTCAATGGCCACTAATTGCACGCTCAGTTCATCGAGAAAATGATAAAAAGCACCGGCGGCATTACTGCCACCACCCACACAAGCCAATACATGGGTTGGCAACTCACTGCCTGTTTTTTCTTTTAACTGCCATCTGATCTCTTCACTGATCACACTTTGAAAACGCGCCACCATATCGGGATACGGGTGCGGCCCCACTACGCTTCCAATGATATAATGCGTATCAACCGGATTATTGATCCAGTCGCGAATGGCTTCGTTGGTAGCGTCTTTCAGCGTTTTGCTGCCGCTGGTAGCGGGGATCACAGTGGCTCCCAGCATTTTCATACGTGCTACATTCGGCGCCTGGCGTTCAATGTCTTTTTCGCCCATGTACACAATACATTCAACTCCTTTCAGCGCACATACGGTAGCGGTAGCCACGCCATGCTGACCGGCCCCTGTTTCGGCAATGATGCGCTTTTTACCCAGTCGTTGCGCCAGCAGAATTTGTCCGATGGTATTATTTATTTTATGTGCACCGGTATGACACAGGTCTTCGCGCTTGAGGTAAATTTGCGTACCATACTGTTTACTTAACCGTTGGGCAAAATACAGCGGCGTAGGACGCCCTGCATAATCGTGCAACAGAGTTTTAAATTCTTTCTGAAACGAGGCATCGTAAATGATATCGAGGTATTTCGATTTCAGTTCCTCCACATTGCGGTGCAGCATTTCGGGTATGTATGCGCCGCCAAACTTTCCGTAATATCCCTGTGCGTTGGGTTGCTGATATGTTTTTGTTGTGGTCATTTGTAATTCTATTAGCTTCAGTTTTCAGGTTAACAAGAAAAGTTAACCTGTTGGAAAAACTTTTTAACTTGTTAACTTTTCAACCTTTCTACTTGCCAACTGCTGTTCCATGGCAGTAAGCAACGCTGTTATTATAGGATGTGGTTTTTCATATGTTGAACTGGCCTGTGGTATAAACAGTGTGCCAATAAAAAACGGATGATCCTTTAACTCGAGCATCCTCGCTTCATTATGTTTATCACTGGCTACCATGTTGAATCCGGCTTCATGTATTTGCTGCTGATATTCGGGATTCAATCCAAAGTTGCAATAATAATTTTCGACGATTGTATCCGTTTTTAACACCGCATAGGCCAGCGAGCTTTTGTCGATTATTTGTATTTCGAGCGGCTGTCCTTTTAATGAACAGGTTAACGGATTTATGACCAGCTTCGATGCATAGGGATTGGTTTCGGCATGTTCCGCATCCTGTATGCCCAAAACATTACGCGCAAATTCAATAACCATGTGTTGAAAACCACCACAGGTGCCCAGGGTTGGTATTTTATGCAGTCGGGCATATTCAATTATTTTAAGTACGCCCTGCATGCTTTTATACGGACTGGCCGGGGCAATCAGCAAACCGCGATACAACCGGCAAATGGTATCAAACTCCGGTTCAATGCGTTCGGTTCCTACCCATTCGTATCGAAATGGTATTCCCAGTTTTTTTGCGGCATGATCTAATGCATCGTTGGTGGCGGTGTGCGTACCATTCGATGCATCAAAATCGCCCATGATTCCCAGTTGTATCATAACGTATGGTTTAATTATTACTCTGCCGGATTCTCCGGTGTTTTCAGCACCAGTTGCAAAAACTTCAAATCGAGCCAGCGACCGAATTTATAACCAACCTGTTTAAAATGCGCTACCTCTTCAAATCCAAAATGGCGGTGTAACTGAATGCTTGCATCATTGGTGGCATCGATACCGGCCAAAATGGTATGCATGTTTAATTGTTCGGCCGCTTCAATTACCGGTTGCATCAGCAATTTACCAATGCCCTTGCCTCTTTCGCTGGCAGCAACGTATACCGAGTTCTCAACCGAATATTTATACGCCGCCCATGCGCGAAAAGGACCGATAGAACTAAACCCAACCACTTTGCCATTCTCTTCTGCTACAAAAACCGGAAAGCCCTGTTCCAGTTTGGTTGTAAACCATTGCATCCGCATTTCGATCGTATGCGGTTTATAATCGTACACCGCAGTGGTGTTCAGGATGATGTCGTTATATATCAACAACATGCCTTCAAGGTCATTTTCAATTGCTTTTCGTATCTGTACCATAGAATAAGTTTTATCCATTCAGCTTCAGCACAAACTCCTTCACTTTCGCCATATCTTTTATACCGGGAGTTACCTCGAATTTGCTGTTGATATCAACCGAAAACAAAGCTTTGCCAATAGGCAGGTTGGTAAATTCCTTCAGCTTTTCTTCATCACCCGGTTCAATGCCACCGCTTAAAAAAAAGGGTTTACCAATGGTTGCATCTTTCAGCATGTTCCAGTTGAACTTTTTTCCGGTACCGCCATAGCCTGCGCCCATGGTATCGAACATAAACATATCGCACACATCCATATACGGCCGTATCATCCATTCAATATTGTCACTCTCACTGATGCGAAAGGCTTTTACCACCGATACATAGTCGGCAATTTTTTCGCAATACTTGGGCGTTTCATCACCATGTAACTGAACCATGTGCAGGCGGCATTCATCTACCATATGCAATACTTCTTCGATGCCTGCATTTACAAAAACCCCCACCTTATTCACGCTGTTCTCTTTTCTGATTTGACTGGTGGTAAGGTGTTTGAATACATACCGCGGACTTTTAGGGTAAAATATCAACCCCGCAAAGGTGACGCCCATTCCTCCCAATTGTTCTAGTTGTTCAGGCAATGTCATACCGCAAACTTTTACTCGCATAGCGTAGTCAGATTTAAGTGTTAGTTAGGGTTTTGGCCATGCAATCGTTACAATATGTATCATTACAGTTGCGCTATGAATTTACGAAATGCCTCACCTGGCTCCGCTTCCTTCATAAAATTTTCACCAATCAAAAATCCACAAAAGTGGTGTTGCTTAAACAGTTTGATATTGGCAGCAGAGCTGATACCGCTTTCGGCGATCTTAATTTTATCAGCAGGAATGCGCTCAGCCATTTTCAAACTTCTTTCAATATCAACTTCGAATGTTTTCAGATTACGGTTATTAATGCCTACCAGCTTTGTTTCGTCGCAAATATGCTCCAGCTCTTCTTCGCCATGTAACTCGAGCAATACTTCAAGCTGTAGCGAGGTGGCAAAAGCAGCCAGCCGTTTTACTTCGGCGGGTGTTAAACAGGCGGCAATAAGCAAAATCACATCGGCTCCCATTGCCCGGGCTTCTACGATCTGGTATTCATCGATCATAAAATCCTTACGTAAAATGGGCACTTCGTTCACTCTTGCTTTCAGGAGGTCGGCCGTGCTGCCTCCAAAAAAGTTTTCATCGGTTAACACCGATAGGCCCGAGGCACCATAGCGGGCATAGGCCGAGGTTACGGCAACCACATCTGCCTTGTCGTTAATAATGCCTTTTGATGGAGATTTTCTTTTAAACTCGGCAATGATGCCGGTTTTTGATTCATCTAACAAAAATTTTGCAAGCGATAAAACCGGCCGTTTAAACAGTTCCTGTTTTTCAAGTTCCTGAACAGATACCCGTGCCCTGCGTTCGGCAACTTCCTTTTGTTTGTGTTCAATTATTTTATCTAAGATGTTCATGTCGTGAATGGTCAATGGTGAATGATGAATGGTCAATGGTCAATAGTGAATTCGTTCACAACTCAAACCTGCATTCTACCGGCAACCCGCTATTTGCCTGTTGCCTATTGTCTACTTCTTACTTCCTGTTTCCCACTTGCCACTCCCTACCTGCAACCCGCTATTGTAAAGCAATCAGCTTCTTCAGTGCTTCATTAGCCTTTCCGCTTTCGAGGCTTTCAACTGCTTTGGCATAGGCTTCGTCGTAGGTTTTAAAATTGCCGGTGCAATGTAAAGCCATGGCCGCATTGGCCAACACTACCGCATTTTGCGCCCAGCTTCCTTCTCCTTTCAAAATCTTCGCAAATATTTTGGCTGCTTCCTCAACACTATTGCCTCCATAAATATCCGATGGGTTCACCATGCGCTTGCCCAGTTGTTCGGGCGTCATTATCTTTTCGCCGTTATTGGTGATCACTTTGGTATCGTTGGTAAGCGAAATTTCGTCGTACCCATCCAGGCCATGAATAATGGTAAAGGCTTTATTGGTTAACTGCAACAGGTAGTTGTATATGCGCGCCATTTCGAGGTTGTACACCCCCACCAGCTGATAGGGCGGAAAAGCCGGATTTACCATGGGCCCCAGCATATTGAAAAAAGTGCGCATGCCCAGGTTTTTCCTGATGGGCCCTACGGTTTTTAATGCCGGATGAAACAGCGGCGCATGCAAAAAACAAATATTGGCTTCGTCTACTTCTTTTTTCAGCCGGGCTGCATCGTTTTTAAACTTATACCCCAACTGTTCCATTACGTTCGATGCACCACTGATAGATGATGCTCCGTAATTGCCATGCTTGGCCACTTTTTGTCCGGTACCTGCCACTACAAAACAGCTGAGCGTTGAAATATTGAAGGTATTTTTTCCGTCGCCGCCTGTGCCCACGATATCAATCACCGGAAAGCCGTTCAGGTCAACCTTTACACACAGCTCCAACAGCGCATCCTGAAAGCCCTGTAATTCTTCAATGGTAACACTGCGCATGAGGTATACGGTCATAAAAGCCGTTACTTCATGTTCATTGTAAACGCCCTTACCAATGTTTAATAAAACATCTTTCGCCTGCTCACGGCTGAGCGTTTTATGTTCGAACAGAAATTGTAGTATCTTTTTCATCTTGACTGGGATTTGTTACTGGGATTTGTTGGATTTTTGGGATTTGGATAAGGATACCCCAATATTAATGCTGCATAATTTTGTCATTAAATTTTTTATTAGTGAATCTGTGAAACTCTAATCGTTTGCTTCCAAAATTTATTAACAGGCCTATCTCAAGATTGTATGCTTCGAGATAATTCATTGCCTGTGCCAGATGAACGTCTTCCAATTTGATAACTGTTTTCAATTCTACGCTTATTTTACCATCTACTAAAAAGTCTACTCGTCTTGTACCTATTCGCTGATCCATATAATATATAGGCATTTCAAATTCCCGCACATGCTCTATCTGGTTTGTTTTTAATTCCAACTCCAATGCCCGCTGGTAAATCACTTCCTGAAATCCGGTACCCAGCGTATTGTGAATTCTGAAGGATGCTCCGATAATCTTTTCGGTTATTTCCCCATACTTAAAATTTGTCATAAAGGAGGTTTTGCTATAAAACCCCGTGTGCATCTCATATCCCACCTATCCCCAAAATCCCACACATCCCAGTTTAGACAGTTAGCCAGTTTCTTAATATCTCTTCTCCCCGTGGGGTTAGTACACTTTCCGGGTGAAACTGCACACCCTGCACATCGTATGTAGTGTGCTGCAATGCCATGATGTAATTATTGGCATCGCGGGCAGTGATTTCAAGCTCGGCCGGAAAATTTTTTTCACTTATCACCCAGCTATGGTAGCGGCCAACTTCAAATTCATCGGGCAGGCCGGTGAAGAGTGAGTGGTGAGTGGTGAGTGGTGAGTGAGGGTCCTCGGTTATAACCTCACTTGTTTTTGCCGCATTGCCAATTGCCTTTTGCTTATTGCCCACTGACAACTGACCGCTGACCACTGATCTTTCCCGCTTCACGATCTTCACCGGCGTGGCCACGCCATGATACACGGTGCTCAAATTGATCAGCTCACCGCCAAAGGCCTGGCCTATGGCCTGGTGGCCCAAACAAACGCCCAGTATCGATTTGGTGGCGGCATATTCTTTTATGAGGGGCAATAATAAACCTGCTTCTTCGGGTATACCAGGCCCGGGCGATAAAATTATTTTATCGTAGTCTTTTACTTTCTCCAATGGTATCTGGTCGTTGCGGTATACATCTACTTTCTGATGCAATATCTTTTCAACCAGGTGTACCAGGTTGTAGGTAAAAGAGTCGTAGTTATCAAATACAAGTATTTTCATACTGTTCATTTATGATATGCTGCTGAAGTGTGCGACGCAAGGGACGATGACAGCATTACTTCAGCCGGGTACATAATTAATTTATTTCCTGGGCAAACAGAATGGCTTTTTTCAAAGCACCCAGTTTGTTGTTTACTTCCTGTAATTCGCTTTCGGGTTTACTGGCGGCAACCACACCTGCCCCTGCCTGATAAATCAGTTTATTGTTGCGGCTGAGGAAGGTACGTATCATGATAGCATGATTGCATTGTCCGTTGAAACCCATAAAACCGATAGCGCCTCCGTAGTAACTGCGCGATGTTGGCTCATAGGCGTCGATCAGTTCCATAGCTTTAAATTTAGGCGCTCCGCTCAGGGTGCCGGCGGGGAAAGTTTTGGCCATCAGCTCAAAGGGGTTACTGTTAGCCCGCACTTTGCCGCTTACTTCGCTCACAAGATGTATGACATGAGAATAATATTGCACTTCGCGGTAATGCTCAACTTTTACCTCATCGCATAAGCGGCTGAGATCGTTGCGCGCAAGGTCAACGAGCATCACATGTTCGGCATTTTCCTTGGCATCGTGCAACAGGCGTTCGGCTTCGCGCTGATCGACTTCATCATCACCGGTTCGTTTAAACGTGCCCGCTATAGGGTGTACCACCGCCTTACCGTTTTTCATGATCAGCTGTGCTTCGGGCGAAGACCCCATAAGCTTGTAATCGCCATAATCGAAAAAGAAAAGATAGGGCGATGGATTGATACTGCGTAATGCCCTGTATACGGCAAATTCATCGCCGGTAAAGCCCTGTTCAAAGCAACGGCTTAACACGATCTGAAATACATCGCCCCGCAGGCAACTTTGAATGCCCTTCTTCACCATATCCATATAATCAGTATCGGTCATGTTGCTGGCCTCAACGCCTTTTGTTTTAAAAGGATAAACGGGCACATCCTTACTTCGTATCAGCGATTCAACCACAGCCAGTTCGCTTTCGACCCCGTTCATAATGTTTTCGCAGATGAACAGTTCGTCTTTATGGTGGTTGATGGCAATTACATACTGGTATAGGCGGTAACGCATTAAGGGAATAAGGGGCTGGCCGTTGGGCGATTTGCGTTCGATACCGAGGTGAATGGTATCGAAAAACTGCACGGCATCATACGTGGTATAGCCGTATAAACCCTGTGCAAAGCCTGCTTCCCGACTGCCCGGACTTATTTCAAACCGGTTCATAAATTCCCACAGCATTTCGGGCACTTCGGCGGTATTTGAAATGGCCGTTTTTTCGGGTGGCTGGCCGGGCAATTTAAATTCTATGCTTTTGGCAGAAGTGATTTCGATACCTGCAATGGCATTGATGCAAATGAAGGAGTAACTGTTTTCTGCAGCATGGTGATCGGTGCTTTCGAGCAGCACGGTATCGCGAAAACGGTCGCGAACCCGCAGATAAATACCAACCGGTGTAAATACATCGGCCAGTAGTTTTTTACAGTTGGTGGTGATGTTAATCTTTTTCATTATCAATTATGAAATAAAAAAAGCCCCGATTATACATCGAGGCCCTGAATATGGTGTTAAAATAAACAACAATAGCAGCTTACATGCCTCGTTTAAGGATTGTATGCCACCACCAATGATTATTTTGTAATTGCTTTTTCATTATGTTTACAAAAGTGCTTTGCAAAAATGATTTGACCAAATTTTTTTCTTACAATTTATTTTTGCAGCCATGTTCTTGCTAATTTCATTGCTTCCGAATGAGGTATCGTTTTTCCTTCATCAGCCTGTTTAATTGACTCCTCCAATCATTTCAATTGTTCGGTGTTAGTTCATCCAATATATCCTTATTTTCTTTTGTTTTATATTCTACTGTTGCCTCGTGAAGCATATACAATTCTGTTTCATCTTCCAGACTATCAATATATTGGTGAAATTTTTCTTTGAGTTTCTTCTTATCCATACTCAATTATTTCAAATAAAAATACGAATTTTAGCCGTGAATTGACCAGGCGTGGTTATCAGCTGATCTTCATCAGTATAGGCATAACAGCCCTTCAATTTCCCCCTATACCCCCCAGACCGCTTGCCGGTATAAATAATTTTTGCAATTATTACATTGCATTATTCCAAATACATTATGCTTATACAACACAAACTACTCCAGGGAAAAGGTATGTTTTATGTAGGTCAGGATGGCGCTATTGCGGCTGAAATGGTTTATACTATGACGGGCAATAAAATGATCATCGAACATACCGAAGTTGATGACTCCTTATCAGGAAAAGGCGTTGGTAAACAACTGGTTCATACCGCCGTTGAATATGCCCGCACCCATAATCTTAAAATCGTTCCTTTATGCCCTTTTGCCAAATCGGTGTTGGATAAAGAGGAAGAATGGCAGGATGTACTTGTTTAAGGCTCAAGGGCTCAAGGCAAAGGAAAGCAAAACACAAGACTTAAGGAAAAAAGACCCTGAATCAGACAACAAGGAACAGCGAATTATGATGCGAACACATTATTCCCTGTTCCTTTTTTTATTATTTAAAGCAACTGCCGTTTATACAACTGAATGGCATTCTCATACCCAAGATACAACGCATCGCAAATCAATGCATGACCAATTGAAACTTCCAGCAAGCCGGGGATGTGTTGTGAAAAATAAGCCAGGTTATTCAGGTCAAGATCATGACCAGCATTAATACCTAATCCCAGCTCATTAGCCCTTTTAGCGGCTGCCACATAGGGAGCAATGGCTTTTTCTTTATCACTCAGGTAATGCCGCGCAAACCCTTCGGTATACAACTCAATGCGATCGGTACCGGTATCGGCAGCGCCGTTTACCATATCGATAACCGGATCAACAAAAATTGAGACCCTGATACCGGCCGACTTAAATACGCCGATCATTTCGCGCAGGTAATCGCGGTGCTTGATGGTATCCCATCCGTGGTCGGATGTAAGCTGCCCCTCTGCATCGGGCACCAATGTTACCTGATGAGGTTTGTTTTCCAATACCAGGTCAACAAACTTTTGTTCACTGCAGTTCCCTTCGATATTAAATTCGGTACTGATGATCTTTTTAATCGCGCGTACGTCACTGTATCGTATATGCCTTTCATCGGGGCGCGGATGTACGGTTACGCCATCGGCGCCAAACCGCTGGGCATCTATAGCCGCTTTTACCACATCGGGGTTATTTCCACCGCGGCTATTGCGCAGGGTGGCAAACTTGTTGATGTTTACACTGAGCTTAGTCATGCCCAAAATTATTTAAAAAAGTCCGGAAGACGGAAAGTCCGAAAGAAAGTCCGGAAGTAAAACAAATACACAGGATACTTCTTTCCGACTTGCGGACTTTCGGACTTCCCGACTTAAAAAAAAGAAGGAGTCGTTTTTGCAAACAACTCCTTCAGCAGGGGTTAGGGGTTTAATCTTTCACTTTTTATCCTTTGGAAATGAGGGTGCTGTATAATACATCACCTTCCAGATCTACAATGTCGAGCGAATAATTGCCCAATGGCAATAACGATACTTCGCCAATGTTGGTTATATTAATTCCTTTTACAAGAAACCAGCTGAACATTTTTACTATTTTTTCATCTTCATCGAACATTCGCACAATTACATGCTTGCCCTGTGAACAGGTTACGTCGAGTGTAATAGATGTAAAAAATGGGTTTGGGCGCACAATCACTTTAGGGATCATAATTTCGGTGTTTGAATATTCAGAAGTAGCATTATCATCGGTACTTTTCTGGTTAATCTCCAGAATCCGATTCAACTTTTGCATGATCGATAAAGTGCTTTTATCTGACTTGTGCTTTTCCGGATGATTATGGTTTAATGGTATCACAATTAAATAGTTTAAATTAAGGTGGCTAATGCAATGCCATTTTTCAAGTTATTCATAATCAGCCATATACACAATCTATTCCATGCAATTCTGTCTCAGTTTGGGATTAGTTTTTATTAAATTGGGAAATTCGGCAACTGTTTCCTGTAAACGATACAGGTTTCTGCTGTACAATGAGCAGAACCCTGTATCTGTGTTCAATAGTCATTCGTGTTCGGTTGGTCATTTACTTTATTACTTTAGTGCTGCACATAATATGGCCTTTTTCATCCATAACATCCAGCAAATACATTCCATTACCCAGCTTATTAAGGTTATTAATATTGCTGATATTAACGCCCTTCTTCAGCTTCCATAAAAACAAGCTGATGATCTTACCTTCGGTATCCACCATACGAACAACACCGGGTCTGTCTTCCGATGTCGTTATCTCAAGTGTTATAGAGGTTATGAAAGGGTTGGGCCGGGTGGTGATAACATTTGTAGCAATCATAAGAGTTACAGTTAAAGTGAGAGAATTACTATCATCCCTCCATAGGGTTGCTACAACACATCCTATTAAAATGCCAAAAAATAAATCACTGATAAACAAACGCTTAGGTGCATTTGACGGCATATACTGTTCTCGTTTTTGGAAAAAGAGGAATAAATCGGGAAAATGTCTTGTTTGTGGTTTGTAGTTGCTGCCGCGCTAAATTGTGTTTCTGGTTTGTGCCCGCCCGGATGACCCGGTCGGACGGGGTTTGAGGTTTGTGGTTGCTGCCGCGCTTTGGAGTTCATTATTAAGATCAAAATTGCATGGCAAGATTCACTGAAAGAACCACAAACTTCAAACTTCAAACTGAATAAAAGAACCTCAAACTATAAACTGCTTTCGCCTTTGCAGGAAATAAAAATTATTAACTAAACGCCATGGATTGTCTATTGCCTGCTTACTTTAGAACCGTGCCACCAGCTTCAAATTCAGCAAGCGGGGTGTAAGGCGGTTAGGCATGGCATAAACGGTGTTGGAGAAATCCTTGATCAACATGTACGAAATGGTATTGTCGCGGTCGATGAGGTTGAACACTTCGAATGTAGCCCATATATTTTCAAAATTGCGGAAGGGGCTATGGCTGCGGCGATTGCTTTTTTCGCTGTCGAGCAGCAGGGCGCTGAATCCAATATCAATACGTATATATGGTTCTATGATAAGCGCATTGCGATATTTTACACTACCCGGAATATTGTAGGGTAAATTGCTTCCATATAAAAAGTTCAGGTATACCTTAAGGTTTTTATTGGTGCTCAGGTAATCCTGCAAAAACATACCAAAGGTTAAAAACCTGTCGGAAGGCCTGCGTAACCAGCCTGCTTCTTTCAGCGAACTGTCTTTTACCGCACCGGTCGAATCGAGCGTATAATCATAATAGGTATCGCCCTTGATGTTCTCACGTGTACGCATAAGGCCAATACTGATCCAGCTTTCTGCATCTTTTACCAGTTCGCCAAACAAGCGGGTTTCCCAACCCACAGCATAGGCTTTGGCACTGTTTTCACCAAAATACCGCAAACGAACATTGTCAATATCATAAGGCACCACATCCCACATATTTTTATAATAAGCTTCGGTGGTTAACCTGAACGGACGGTTGCCCGATCTGAAATTATAATCGAACCCGGCCGAAACCTGCCAGCTCTTTTGTGCTTTCAGGTCTTTATTAACGGTACCATCGTACCGGCGCAGCTCGCGGTAAAAAGGAGGCTGGTCGTATATGCCAACAGCGCCACGGAAAATAATATCTTTTTTCCAGCGGGCGGGCTTCCACGAAAAACCAACGCGGGGCGATATCAGCAATTCGTTATTTAATGTATTGTAATTGTACCGCGCACCGGCCTGAAGCACTACGCCCATTGAATCGTGTACAATTATATTATCCTGCAAATAGCCCGACAGCCGGGTTATTGACAGATCGGCTTTTGAATTGAGCACTTTGTTCATCACAAGCCCATCGGGATTGTACGGCAGGTTATAGCCGGCTGAATCCTGGTACTCCCATTCGTGCAGCTTATCGTTGATGGTTTGCCGCTCTATGGTTTGCCCCCACTGCAGGTAATGATGCCCTTTATCGAGCATGCCTTTGTGTGAGGCATTCCATACCTGAATATTCAATTTATTGCGGGCGAAGGTTTGATACAATCCGGCGCCAAGCGGGTTGTTGATGAGTCCAAAATCGGGTTTGCTTTTGTCGAATTCGCGTTCGCCGAATAAATAAGCTCCGGTGATATCGATGTTTTCTCTTTCGTCGTTTTCAAAACGGCTCAGCATCCATTTTAACCGCAGGTTCTTTTTAGGCTGCTGTGTTAACGACAAACCAAGCATATTGGTACGGTACTTGTCTTCTTCACGGCCATCAAAATAAATATCCAATCCCAGGTTGGCGCTGAAGTAAGGTGAGAATACCGAAGAAGTAAGCTGACTGTATTCAGGAATAAGCGTAAACTTTGTTTGGGAGATATTACCCAACAGCTCGATGGTATTTTTTGCATTGAGCTGGTAGGTTAGTAAAGCCTGCAGGTCAGAACTTGAAGGCACATAGTTGCCCTGCGTTTCCTGGCTTTTAAGCAAATTGCGGTTGCTGCGGTTGCGAATACCGATCAGGTAAGTGAATTTATTATTTTTTGTTATGCCTTCGAGATGAAAGCCCTGTTCGAGTAACCCTACATAAGCCGATCCCCCAAACTGCCGGGGCTTTTTATATTGAATATCCAGCACCGACGACATTTTATCGCCATACCGGGCCTGAAAACCGCCGTTATAAAAGCTAACATTTCGCGCCAGTTCGGGGTTTATAAAGCTTAACCCTTCCTGCTGACCGCTGCGTACAAGATAAGGCCTGAACACTTCAAAATCGTTTACATATATCAGGTTTTCGTCGTAGTTACCGCCACGAACCGAATACTGGGAGGTTAATTCGTTATTGGAGCCTACAAATACTTTTATCAAACTTTCAATGCCGCCTGTAGGAGAAGGAATATTGATAGCGTTTTTGGGATTGATGACAACCAGCCCCGCCTCGCGACGCTGCCGCTGATCGGTTACAACTACCGGTTCCAGTTCCCGCGTTCCGCGCTCCATACGAACAACCACATATTCCTGTTCATTTTCATTGAGCAGAAGGTTGCGTTGTTCGGATTTATAACCGGTATAGCTGAATACAATGGCAAATGCTTTATCGGCCGGTACCCGAAGTCTGAATGTACCGGAATCTGTTGTAGTAATACCTTTTAAACGCCCCAGCACAACAACCGAAACATTTTCCAGGGGCTGTTCGTTTTCGCCCACCACCCGGCCCGAAACCCAGGCCGTTTTCTTTTGCGCTACTGCTTCACACGAAAAACAAACAGCGAAGGCTATTAGTAAAAATGGGATAAATTTCACCCGGGTTAGTTTTATTGCGGTCGAAATTAGTTGAAATTGGTCTTACTGTAAACTGAAAATGGTCAATTTTATTGTTCGTCGAAGGTCAATGGTGAATGGTCAATGGTGAATGCTTCGCCCACTTTAAGCGTGTTGCTGAGGTTTTAGGCTCCTGCGAAAAAGCTTCATCCGACGCCATAGGCTTTGGCCGACGGTTGTCAGCGCCCGGAGCACAAAGGCGTAAGCTTTATCAAAAGCGGGGGTCAATGGATGTAATAATTATTAAAAACCCACACTAATTAATTAGCCAGACCTTTATATTTACGATCCCAAAGCGCAGGGAAGTACGCGCCCATTTAACCCATATGCCTTACCTGGTTTATTGTTTTGTAGCGTTGCTCATTTTTTGCGGCTGTTATTCACCCGGCAACCGGTCATCATCGAAGCATAGCAAAGATTCTTTTATTTTCAAAGAAACTATTGTAACCGGCAAAGATACCGCCATGAACAGCGTTGCCGGTTTTCAAAAAATAAATATCAGTGATATTCTTTGCCAGCACTGGGAACTGGCTGGCATGAACGATATTTCTTCTATCGAACTGGTAATGGATGAAAAAAATATACGTATCTATCCCGAACTGGCCCTGTTTAAAGATTCGGGCGTAGTGCAAAATCCGCGTAGTCATTTTCGCACAGGTAAGTGGCGCCTGCGCAAATCTAATCAGGGACCGGTTTTAATTCTTTCGTTCAGCGGAAAGAAACAGGAAGAATACCTCATACAACATATCGGTGCATACCGTTTATCGCTTGCCTGTAAAGGAAAGAAAGATTCCTTGTACATCAATTTAACATCCGATGCGCTGAATCATCAGAATATGTACAACGATCCATTTCACCCGGTCAATAATCAGTGGCGCATTAAACCGGCCCATGCTGAAAATGATTCGGCTATCAAACAACGGGTAAAACAATGCATTCGCTTTTATGCCTTGTATTACCGCGATAATATTAAGCGCAACAAAGCCAATATTTCATTTTTGGGATTACCGCATATTTTCGAATGGTACCACCGTGGTATTGGACTGCCCGACAGAGATAAGGTCGACGACTCGTGGATTAACTGTTTTTACAATAATGATCAGGCAATGAAAGGGTATGATATATTACGCGACCTGATTGTACAATATGAATTTGTATGGCCCGACAACGCACCTATATGGGTATATGAAACACACTCGGTACTTGAACAAATGTATCATAAGTTATAACCTAACGCACTATCACACTTGCATTTGATCAATTTTAGTATAAGCCTGCCCTTTATACCGGTAAGTACTTTTATGTACATCTAACCTGCACGCATACTATAGTTGGAAAAGGTTTCCCTTGCCGGGACAGGAATCTTTTTGGCACACCACACAACACAATGACTATCAATATGTTATTTTTTGGCATTTGGTTGGAAATATACATGCCAACAACGCAATCAGCGAAAAGCGCAGAAAAGGAAAAAGAAAATGAGTGAGGTACAAATGGAAATTGGTTGCTGATTGTACGGCCGTGGGGGCCCTGGGGGATTCTTACTTTATACAGTTATATACTTTACAATATTAATTTGGAAGGCGTGTTTTGTAAAGGGGCTGATTTTCTAATCGGGCCCCATTTTTTTTATCGGAAGTCCGAAGTCGGAGGTCGGAAGTCAGAAGACTCTGAAGGTTAAATTCACTCAACAGTATCGAACCGGAGGTTCTTCAGACATCATACATCAGACTTCTGACCTCGTTCTTCAAAAAAAACCGGCGGATATTGCGGGTACGATTTTACTCGTTTACAATAATCCCCCGGTTAACGAAAACGGAACGAATCTATTATTTCAGGGTAATGTCGAAGGTTCGTTGTATCCATCCTGTTGTAAAACCAACCACAATCAACACTACAAGCAATAACAATACAATGGCCCATGCAGGTATGCCCCTGCGATGTACGGCCGAACGCCTGGCAGCAGTATGGCGGTCAGTTATCAGTTCATCATCTTTTACTACTCTTGCTTTAATAATATAACCGGCATAACGGCTGCTGAAAGTATCTGCTTCTGCCTGTGTGTTTACCATTTGTTCTGCCACAAATAATTCGCCGGTAGTTGTTGACTGATACGCCTGTACTACCACTGGAAATTCTTTTTCGTTAATTACCATAACAAACGTATTTGTTTGTCAATAACAATGCAAATCCACTGCCAGCGGGCATTTGATCATTACGCCCTGAAAATTAAGGGAATTGGTTCCTGAGGAAATTATTTCTCAGTTGACTATAAGTTTACAGGTTAACCTGTTAACCAGTTAACATGTTAACTTTTCAACTGATCAACTTTTCAACTTTGTTTACATATTTTCCATCTCAACAGGATCTTTCTTTTTCGATGAAACTTTCTTTTTTGCTTTAACCGGTGTGCGTTTAACAGGCGCCTGGTTAGGTTTTGGTACCACTTTGGTATCGGGCGCCTGGTTAAGATTGGCGGGTTCTTTCTCTAACTGGCCGATTAATTCTTTCAATATCTTAATCAACCTTTTTCGCTGGGCCTTTTCACTGATATTCCATTTGTCGTTATTGGCTCTGCGGTGTGCCAGTTTGTATTTAAGACCTGTAAGCGAAGTCGTGTAACTGTTCGCGTCTAACTTCCGTACATTCTGATGCGCCAGAATGTACCAATGATATTCTGTACCCACCGGTACACCCGAACCTTCGGGCGCCTTTCCTGCCCTGCGTTTGGTAACGGCATAAGATATCGTCCATAGATCGGGAGTTACCTTTGTTTCTTTCCATTCGCCCTGATCATAATACCACTTATGGCTGCGGCCTATTTTCATGCCTGTATAAAGCTGCCCTTCAAATTGCTTAAACTCATTGTATGTTTTGGAAAGATCTTTCTCAACTTCTTTTTTCTCTTTCTTCGTAGCTCTTGTTTTTGTTGCCATAACAAGTTGTTTTATCAGCAGCTCACTGTAACCAGTAGCCTGCTCTTATTTGAAAATAAATCACTCACATATATCTATGCAAAAAATGTCCCGCACTTCTGCGGGACATTGATAAAAGATATTTTTCTGTAGAATTAATTTCTCAAAGTCAATTGGGTGAGAAGTTCCTATTGCTTATTGCCTATTGACCATTGCCCATTGACTACAATGGCCAGCGCACGGGTTTTCTCTCCTTCATCGAGCGATATAAAGCGGTAAACAGTTCAACCGTTTTTCTTCCTTCCTGTGCAGTTACAAGCGGTTGCCGGTTTTCTGATACAGCCAATATGAAATCCCTGATCTGCATACGTATATAATATTCAACCGGATCGCCGGCATTGAACGCTGCGGTGTCGGCCTCATGCCACGATTTCAATAACTGTTCGTCACCCGGTATGGTCCATATATCGTTTAAAGGCGGTTCTAAAATAGATGATTGTCCGGCTATGAACATGGCGCCGCCATCGGTTTGTACACCGGCCGATGCGCCATTCGACCCGTGTATATGCACCTTGCCGTAAATACCCGGTTTTTGCGCATTGCTTACAATGACATTTCCTACTGCTCCGTTTTTAAAACGGATAATAGCAACAGCCGTATCTTCTACTTCAATATAAGGGTGATTGATATTTTGCCATACGCCGTACAGTTCTTCCATTTCGCTGCCCATGTACCATTGCAGCAGATCGAGCTGGTGAGGCGCCTGGTTTACCAGCACCCCGCCTCCTTCTTCTTTCCATTTACCGCGCCAGGGATCGCTGCCATAATATTTTTCATCGCGCCAGCCATACATAACAACCGAACCCAGCATAGGTGTACCCATCTTACCTTCGTCGATAGCTTTTTTTATTCGCATACAGGCCGGAAAAAAACGGCGCTGGCTAACCATTCCCAACTGTTTGTCATAAGTTGCTGCCGCCTTTATCATGGCATCACAATCTTCAAGCGAAACAGCCAATGGTTTTTCGGTAAGCACATGCGCTCCGTTTTGCATGGCAATAACAGCCGCCTCGCGGTGGGCAGGATGCGGTGTACATATCACTACCACCTGCACCTGCTCGCTCCGGATCATTTGTGCAATATCGGTATATGGTTTAACCCCAAAACGGTTGGCTGTGGCAGTTGCCTTTTCTTCATTTCGGCTTTGTACAGCCACCAGTTCTGTTTCATCGATATTTTTTAGGACCTGCGCATGTACCTGCGCAATTTTACCACAACCAATGATAGCCGATCTGAGTTTTTGCATGAGAGATTCTTTTATTTTATTCTGTTGTCCTTCGACTGCGCTCAGGACATGATTGAAGTCCCTTCGACTTCGCTCAGGGATGCAACACCACCTTCATCAATCCCTTCTCTTTTTTATATAATCGTTCAAACCATGAGGCGCCTTCTGCCAGCGGCGCTTCGGCCGATAAGATTGCGCTCATGTTTAATCGCTTATTGGCTATTAAGTCAAGAATAGCCGGGTATTCGCCATTGATGGCGCAGGAACCCTGCAGTCGCAACTGACGTGTAACAACTGCCTGCAATGGTATGGTTACCTCGGGCGACAAATTGCCAAGCAAAGTAAGCGTACCACCTTTTCGTAACAAAGCAATAGCCTGTTGAATGGATGCATTTACACCAACTACCTCAATGGCCACATCTGCCCCGCGTTGGCCGGTGAGCTGCATAATGGTGTTCTGCAATGCTTCATCATCCGGCGTAAAGCAGGCGTTGGCGCCCAGTTGTTTTGCCATGGCCAGTTTATCTTTATCTACATCAATAGCAATTACCTGTTTACATCCTGTAATGGTCAGCAACTGAATCACAAATGTGCCCACCATTCCTGCACCTATAACAATCACTACATCGTTGGTTGTTATGCCGCTTAAATTAATAGCATGCAGAGCCACTGCTGCGGGTTCGGTAAGCGCTGCTTCGGTAAAACTTACGGTATCGGGAATACGATATAAAATATGTTGGGGAACAGTTACGTATTCTGCAAAGGCGCCCTGTTTTTTAAATTCAGGGGTCGAAACGCCCAGCACCATACGTCCATCACTGAGATTGTACATACCGTTTTGGGTAAACCAGTCGTTACGGCGGTAAATGGTTGAATCGAAGGTGACGCGGTCGCCGGGTTGCCAGCCGGATACCTGTTTGCCGGTAGCTTCAATTACACCGGCTGCTTCGTGTCCCATGATAATTGGCGGCAGGCGGCGGCCGGTGCTTCCATCCATACCATGCACATCGCTGCCGCAAATACCCACAGCCTTTACCTTCACCAATACATCCTCCTCTCCCATCTCAGGCATGGGAACATCCTGGTATACCAGCTTCATATATTCTTCCAGCACCAGGGCCTTCATAAAACGTTCATTTATCAAACAATGAAAATGCTAACTAAATACGCAAACCATACTTTCAGCTGTATGTTTCTGATTTCCGACTTCAGACTTCAGACTTCCAACTTCTTTACTCTTCCCAACTTCAGGAAAAGCGGAAAATAAAAATCCATCACATCATCACCACCCCATACCTGCTCAATGGCAGCAGCCAACTCGTTAACCGGATTGTACTGAATAGCTTTTATAAAATGCTGCACGCTCGACCATGTATTGAAATAACCAATCAGTTGCTGCCGGGTCCATTGAACGTTTATCTTAAATTCTTTTGAAGGTAATACATCGTAGGGAAAGGGAACCGTAGTGTAATGGTCATCGATATAGCGTCTTTCCTTATCCCAATAAGGGCCTACTGTTTCGCGGTAAAATGTTTTGATGATATTGTTCAGCGCTTCATGGTCGCAAATCACCAGGCTATATCCCCAAATGGCAATTACAGCTTGTGGTTTTGCCACCCGTACTACTTCTTTATGAAAGGCATCAAACTGAAACCAGTGATAAGCCTGGGCTACGGTGATGCAATCAAAACTGTTATCGGCAAAAGGAGTATTTTCGGCTGTACTTACCTGCCAGATAATTTTTTCGTGCGATGGCGCCTGCTGCAATTGCTTATCGCTGATATCGGTAGCTATAACTTTTTCGAAATACCGGGCCAGTTCAAGGGCTGCCTGTCCGTTGCCGGTGGCGCAATCCCAGGCAGTTTGTTTGTTGTTTACATACTGCAGTATATGATCGAATAATTCGTGCGGGTAACCGGGACGGTATTGCGCATATATCGATGCCTGGTTCGAAAAAAGGTCTTTTGCCATGCAGGTATCACTATATTTTTTTCAATTGAGCGATCGTTGCTTTGGGATCTTTTGATCTGAACACGGTATTGCCAGCTACCAGTACATCGGCGCCGGCGTGTATGATGCTGTGCGCATTCTCTAATGTTACGCCCCCATCTATTTCAATTTTTGTTGATAGTCCTCTTTCGTGTATCATGCGGCGCAGGGTTCGTATCTTTTGTATCGTATTCAAAATAAACTTTTGTCCGCCAAAACCGGGGTTTACGCTCATGATCAGCACCACATCTATATCATCTAAAACTTCGTTCAATGATTCAACCGGTGTATGCGGGTTCAGCGCTACACCGGCCTGCATGCCCAGTGATTTAATCTGTTCAATATTCCTGTGCAAATGCGTGCAGGCTTCAATATGAACCGTTAATATATCAGCCCCTGCTTTTTTAAAGTCCTCCACATATTTTTCAGGTTCAACGATCATCAGGTGCACATCGCATACTTTGGTAGTTGTTTTGCGAATAAAGTTGATGATCATTGGGCCGAAAGTGATGTTGGGAACAAACCGCCCGTCCATAACATCCAGATGAAACCAGTCGGCCTCACTTTCATTGATCATTTTACAATCTGCCTCGAGATTTAGAAAATTGGCCGATAAAAAAGAGGGTGCTACGATTGGCATTGTCTATTAGTTGAAAAGTTAATTTGTTAGTTTACAAGTTGACGAAAGTTGATAAGTTGAAAGGTTGATAAGTTAAAAAGTTAATCAGTCAACCTGTTAACTTGTTAACTTGTTAACTTGTTAACTTGTTAACTGATCAACTTGTTAACCAATCAACTCTTCTTCAATCTCCTGATCCCTTCCCTCGCTTCTTCAAAATTTTTATCAATAGCTAAGGCTCGTTCATAATTCAGCAGGGCCTGGTCTTTTTTGCCAAGCACTTCGTAACAACGCCCCATCCAGAACCAGGCATCGGGATTGGTATTTGATACAGTAGCCGCCATAACAAATACGTTCAGGGCCGAGTCGTATCTTTTTTGTTCATACAACACAATGCCCTTTTCAATGTATGCATCGGCGAACTTCCAGTCGCGGCGAATGCATTCATTAAACAGCGCCATGGCCTTATCGTATTGTTTGGTATCGGAGTAATAACTGCCTTTCAGGTACAATACATCATTCACAATACCGGTGGTATCTTTGTGTATCAGTTCATCGCAAATGGTAAGCACCTTCGGATTTAACGTGGCTTCATACAAACCGGCCAGTGCAAGGCCATTGTAATTGATGGGTTGCAGTTTATATGAATGTTCCAGCGCCTTTATAGCGGCGGCGGTATCCTGTATGCGTGCCAATAAAACGCCTTTTTCATAAAATACTTCAAAATTCAGTGAATCCTGCTGCGCCCACTCATCATATTGCTCTACTGCTTTTTTTATTTGACCGGTTTGTGTGTAAATTTCGCTTAACCGGCGATGCAATTCGGGATTAGCAGGCCATGTAGCTACGCATTCTTTCAATAAACGTACGGCTTCATCGGTACGGTTTACCAGCATCAGATTAGCAACATATTGCAAAGCCACATGTTCTTCGGGTTTCAGTTCCCATGCTTTTTTATAATCGGGCATGGCCAGCTCGTGCCGGTTATTTTGCGAAAGCAATACGGCTCTTTGCAAATACAGATCGGGATTTTTGGGAAATTTACCAATGCTGTCGGTAAGACCTGCATAGGGAGGCGAGCTCAATATTTTTTGGTCCGATGCTGCGTTGTTTTCGCCGGATCTACAACTGCACAACCAACATATACCAATTAATAACAAACCATGTAAGGACAACCTTTTTTTCATCGTTGTATATATATTTATTCAAAGGCCCGCCGGCCGATCGCAAAACTAACCGATTTTTACAAAGTACTTATGACAATATTCCGGCATGCAAAGCTATTTAACAAAATTAACTTCATTTTCGGTGCTCCTTCGCTACGCCCGGCAGTCCCGCCATTTGCGGGACCACGGATTCGCCTTCGGCGCCCCGATATCTTTGCCACAGATTACACAGATAAACACAGATTTATTCAAGGGCAAAATTCAAAATTAATAGCTACTATACGCTCATATAAAAATGTTTATACATGAAAAAATGGATATTCTTCATTATGCTGTTTTGTTCAGCCGGGTTCATAATCAGTTTTAAAAAATTTACCGTTCAGTATGATCTGAAAACTCAACCCGGCGATACGGTTTTATATCCTGAAGAAAAGCATTTTAAGAACATACAACAACTTACGTTTGGCGGCGACAATGCCGAGGCGTATTTCAGCTTTGATGGAAAATGGCTCGTGTTTCAACGTACCAACGCAAAAGAAGGTTTGCCATGCGATCAGTTGTTTATTGGAAAGATACCCGAACCAGGAGCCCCTTTTCAATACAAAATGATAAGCTCCGGTAAGGGCAGAGTTACCTGTGGCTTTTTTACCAAAGACGGCAAACATGTGATCTATGCCTCTACGCAATCTGGTGGTGATAGTTGTCCGCCATTGCCCGACCGTTCAAAATACGGTAATAAATACATATGGCCTTTATACAGCAGCTATGATATTTTCATGGCCGATTTAAACGGAAAGATCGTTAAACAGCTTACACACAGCAAAGGATACGATGCCGAAGCAACGCTTTCGCCCGATGGTAAAAAAATGATCTACACCAGTGTTAAAGACGGCGATATCGACCTGTATATAATGGACCTGCAAACCGGTAAAGAAAAAAGAATTACCAATACATTGGGCTATGATGGCGGCGCCTGGTTTAGTCCCGATGGCAAAAAAATAATATGGCGCGCTTCGCGGCCCCAAACACCCGAAGAAATAAAAACGTATAAAGATCTGCTGGCCGAAAATCTGGTAGCGCCTACACAAATGGAGGTGTTTGTAGCCAATGCCGATGGCAGTAATGCGCAGCAGATCACGCATCTGGGAAAAGCCAACTGGGCGCCCGCTTTTTTACCCGATAGCAAACACATCATCTTTGCGTCGAACCATGAATACACAAGAGGTTTTCCTTTTAATCTTTACACTATAAACGAGGATGGCAGCGGGCTACAAAAGATCAGTCGCGATAAAGGCTTCGATGCTTTTCCCATGTTCAGCCCCAACGGAAAAAAGATCGTGTTCTGCAGTAACCGCAACAATGGCGGCACCCACGATACCAATATTTTTATTGCTGACTGGCAGGATTAAGCAATTTCTGATTTTGTGATTTTTTGATTTAAATCCAGAAATCGCAAAATCCCTAAATCTATATAAATCTTTTTCGCATTTCAGCAACCAGCCTTTAGCTTTGCGCCAAATCACACATATGAATGCTTTAGTTATACTTCATAGTTATCTGCGCTGGGTTTTGCTGGTGCTTTTACTGGCATCAATCGTTAAAAGTTTTTCGGGCTGGAAGAGCAATAAAACGTTATCGGCCGGTGATAAAAAATTATGGTTGTTCACCATGATCTCGGCTCATACTACGTTGCTGGTTGGTTTAATTCTGATATTGTTCGGGCGCTATGGTATGTTTACAACTACCCTGCCAGAAGGTACCAAAGTAATGAAAGATGCTTTCTACCGTTTTTACTGGGTTGAGCATCCGACTATGATGATCCTTGCCATTGTACTGATAACAATTGGGCGGGGACAGGCAAAAAAATCAATTGCCGATACCGTTAAATATAAAAAAGCATTCTGGTTCTTTTTAATTGCGTTACTGGTAGTGCTATCATCTATTCCCTGGCCTTTCCGGGAAGCTATAGGACGCCCCTTAATTCCAGGCATGTAACAATGAATGAAGTCTGAATAATGCTACGGACCTATCCGTGGCATTTTCGTTTCTACAATCGATTTTAGGATTTCGTTATCTGTTTCTCAAAATATATTTACCAAAAAAATGAAGGCCCAACTGCTTTTTCCGGTGGCCATAGCAGCCGCAATATTTTCTGTAGCCTGTCAAACAGGAAAATCATTCACTGCCCCAACTATTTCCCGCGAAGAAATAATGGCTTTTTTGAAGCAATACGATGATGCATGGAACTCAAAGAATATTGCACGGGTTGATTCATTATTTGGTACTTCGTATACCTATTTTACATCTACCGGAAAGGTTAATAAACGCGCCGAATCGCTGGCTATGCTGGCTGCTGATTATTACCGGTTACTCAATGCCAACCGAAGTGAAGTGGAGGTGTTTATCGATGGCTATACAGCAGTAGTAAGTTCAAGATGGAAGGGAAACGGCACCTGGAAGGGTTCTACATTTAAAGATGATCAACGATGCGGGTTGATTATTCAAAAACAAAATGGTCGCATGAAACTGTTGTCGGAACATTGTGTACAGATAGCGAAAGATACTCTATAGCACATTCATTTGCCCGAAAAAACAAAATATCAGCCCTTTCACCAATAATATTATATATTTTTTTCTTCATACATAATTAATATCAAAACAACAGGTAATATAATTACTTAGGTATTAACCGTGTATTGAAGCTTTTGCAGGCCAACGTATTTATACTAACACCCCACGGCAATCCCCATACACCGGCATATGAAATTAAAATAATCCTATTATATTTGCAGCTCAGGTAATGTTCAGTTCAAAGTCGCTCACTTCGTCATTAATATTCTTTTCGTAGAAAAGGAAGCAATATTAGTGATATCGGATACATAAAAACGATATGCTATATCTGCTGCTGCTCCTGCTAATTCATCCGCTTTAAAGATTGATCTTTTGATTAAGGCTATTGCTATTTCGGCAAACTTTTTGAATTTTTATATACAAACGTTAACATGACACTTACCATTTTCAAGCGAATCCGTACCGGCGTTTTATTTTTATTATCGCTGTTATCCATTACAAACCTATGGGCACAAAATCAAACTATTAATGCAGTGTATGCAGGCACTGAGTATGAGTACAATCAAAGCTCAGATGCCGGAGAGATGGAAAGAACCGATTATGTATACTACTTCCGCCCTAATTTCTCTTTTTGCAGTCAGCTCGATAAGCCCGACTGGCAAAAAAGGGTTGATGGCACCTATACTATTACCGGCAACCAGATAAGAATGAAATTCCTCAGCGACGGAGCTGAAAAAATAATTCTGTTAAGCGTTACCGGCGAAACCGGTCAGTCGGGCGCTGCCACTTTTGTTAAGATAGACATTACCGAAAAAGTTCCTGCAGGATTTTTCAAATATATCAGAACCAATGGCCGCCAGGATGGGTTGTCATTTACCGATGCAGGCCGCTTCAGCCGTAATCGCTTAAACGCGCTCAACAATTCGGTTGGAACAAAAAGCGAAGACGAAGGCACCTTTACCATTAAGCAAAGTCAGTTAACCGTGAAATCAGACAAGGGAGCTACCGAAACCTGGAGCTTCTTTTGCAGCAAAAATTCCATTGCAGTGATCGATGGTCGCATATACTATCGCGATGAAGAGAACAACCCTGCAAAAGCACAAACAGGCGATGTTGCTGTCACCAAACCCGCTGCCAAACCAGCCGATATACTCGATGCAGGTATGGCCCTGATGCAAAAAGCCAATGTTACACACGGCGGTAAAAACCTTGATAATTTAACCACGTTAAAAGCAGTGATGAGCAGCAATAACCTTACATTAACCATGATAGCTGATTATCATCGTCAGGCGGTTCGCCTTGAATCTTCGCTGCAGGGTAATGTGATTTTAACCGAACAGCTCGAAGGCAATACCGGCTGGAGCTATGACGGAACCGGGTATACCACCATGTCGCCCCAACGTGTAACCGAATTAAAACGCTTTTTGCTTTGCGGGTTGATTGGTTTGCGTTCCGACATTCTGGCCAAATCAACTGCTACGTTGCAAAGTTCACAATACGATCTGTCGTCGGTTATGGTGCTCGTTGAAAAAGTCCGCGCCGGTTATATCATCAATAACAAAAGCAGCCGCCTCGAAGCGCTTGTAATAGCCGATGCGAATAACAGCACAACAACTGTAACTTATTCTGACTACAAAAGAACAGGCAATATCTTATTGCCATATACCGAAATCATTCAGGCAGGTAAACATGCGCAAACAGTTACCTATGAGAGCTACGATATAAATCCTGCATTATCAGCAGCAGCCTGGGCTAAACCGCAGTAGAAAGCAGTGTCAGGTTGCAGGTTTCAGGTTACATGGAACAGCGTACCACTATTTCATATACAGAGCATTGAGCATTGATTTTTCAATCGCCAATGCTCTTTTTCTTTTTTACTGCTTATCGCTCCCTGAACCTTGTAGCCTGTAACTTGTAACCTGGACTCTGAACCTTGTGCCTTGAATCCTGTATCTTGCAAACAGTATGATCACCTATAATCCAAAAGACTGGTTTACGTTTATTTTCCGTTTTCACAAGGCAGACACGCTGCGAAAACTGGCACCACTTATTATTGGCATTAGTGTATACTGCTGGATCATCGCTTTTCTGGAGCTGCATATTTTTAATATTTCCGATAACAGCCATGTGAAGAACATCATCAGCATGCATACCCTGCTTAGCTTTGTGATTTCGATGCTGCTGGTATTTCGCACCAATACAGCGTACGACCGCTGGTGGGAAGGACGCAAGCAATGGGGCGCGCTGGTGAACAACAGCCGCAACCTGGCCATTAAACTGCATACCATGCTGGGTTATCAGGAAGAAATGCACCGATCCTTCTTTCGTAAAACCATTCCCATATATGCGTCGGTATTGTCGCACCACCTGCATGCCGAATCAACCCGGCTTGAGTTAGATGAAAATGAACATCCCGAACTGGCCGACATAGATAAAAACAAGCATTTGCCCAACCAGGTAGCCACCCTGCTTATTCAACGTGTGAATCGCCTGTATGAAGAAGGAAAAATAAAAGGCGATCAGCTGATCATTCTCAATAACGAACTGCAATCATTTACCGAAATATGCGGCGCCTGTGAACGCATCAAAAACACACCCATCCCCTTTTCTTACAGCGTATTCCTTAAAAAGTTCATCTTCTTTTATGTAATGACACTGCCCTTCAGCTTTGCGCTTAGTTTGGGCTATATTGCCATACCGGTGGTAGCGTTTATATTTTATGTACTGGCCAGTCTTGAACTGGTGGCCGAAGAAATTGAAGATCCTTTCGGCGGTGATGAAAATGATTTACCTACCGGCAAAATTGCCCAGAATATAAAGAAGCATGTAACGGAGATACTCGGCTAAGAGGCAGAACGCATAACGCATAATGCTTAACGCTTAAAATCAGGGAGCATCTGCGTTCAGCGTTTAGCATTCAGCGTTTAGCGTTCAGCGTTCAGCGTTTAGCGTTTAGCGTTTAGCGTATCTCATGAAATATCTTTTTCAACTCCTGATTTTCAGTATTTGCTTCAGGCAATTGCTGAATTTGTTTTTCGATATTGCTGATCCTTTCTTTAAACACCGGGTGGGTACTTAAAAAAAGAGCAGGCTCTGCACCACCGGTTTGCTGTTGCAATAGTTGCATTAACCGCAGCATACCATTTACATTGATATGGTTTTGCGACATCAGCTGTAATCCATTATTATCGGCCTCGGTTTCGAGCGAGCGGGAGTATTGAAGTCCTTTTAGTTCATCAGCATTTTCAATAACGCCCGAAACAATACCCGAATGATTGCCTGTGATCAGCATCAGGAACATGCTGCGGGCCAAACTGCGAAAGATGCTGCGCAGCGAGTGCCGCAATTGTATATGCGAAGCTTCGTGCCCCAATAAGGCTGCGAGTTCATCGGGCGTTTTCATTCTGTCTAAAATTGCATCGTATACAACAATATGACCGCCGGGTATAGCAAAGGCATTCACTTCGCCCGATTCTACAACAGTTATTTGCACCGGATATCCGGTATTGTAATGAAGCTGCTTATAAAACTCATTCAGCATAGCCGTTTTATGGGCATCTTTTTTATATTGCTGCAATACCGATTGATACATTTGTTCGCCTATATTAATCTCTTCTTCTTTCGAAAATCCCATGGCCATGCGTTCACCCAGCCAGGGAACCAGCCACAGATAGGCGATCAGCAATATGGCTACAATAATCCCGGCCACAAGGGCCAGTTTTGTCCATACATTGCCCAGCACACGGGTATGCGCCTTTCCAAACAACCGGTGATGCGCCAGGTTCTTTTTCAGCGCCTGCAACAGCAATTCGTCGCGTATTACAAGTCGTTCGGTTTGGCCTTCTTTATTGCGGTACTGCAATTCACTGTTCATGGCATGTTCATGAAAAGCAATAATGTCCTTTGCCAGCCAGTACACATCTTTTTCCTCATTCTGTTCATTACGATATCGTATAGAAATAGTTACCGGCGATAAAAAAATGGTAGCCTGGTAAAAATAACCCGAAGGATTATGGTAGGTGGCGGTATAGGTTGTGCTCATATCGGAAAATGAAGCAGGATCCACATCCGGCTTCATTAAGTTATAAAGTATTTATGGTATAGCAGTATTAATAGCTAAAAATATCATTCTTCACCTCTCCGCCTCCAAACCACGGCCGCAGATAAATAGTTTTCCCGGCACGGCCAAGTATTGTGAAAATTTCATCAATCGCATCGGGTGTCCATTGCGATTTATGGCAGGCATAGGAAGTACGGGCGGCCTTCAGATCATCATCGGTGTAGGCAATGCGGTAAGGTAAAAATTTTTCCTGTGAAGGATGCAGGTTTTTGCTTAACCACATACCGGCAAATGTTTTAAAGGGCGGAGGATCTTTTAACGCCGCTGCTGAAAAACCGGCATAATATAACTGTTTGGGCCAGCTGCTGCCGCCCTGCTGAAATACTTCGGTTACCAGGTTGCTGACCATCCGGTGATCGGCATGGCCATAACCACCTTCGGGCCCCCAGGTGATAACCACTTCGGGATGCAAGGTTGTAAATAAGCTATCAATTTTTTTGTGCAGCAACGGCATGTTATCGCGTTCCGTTAGCTGTCCATCCTGCATGCCCAATAATATGGGAGGTGGAATATGTAAAGCGGCGGCAGCGCAACGCGCTTCTTCTGACCGCACCTTCCCCAATGAATCTCCCGCCGGGATATGGGCATGCGGCATTACGCCCTGTTGCCCGTTGGTAGCAATGGCCAGGTAAACAGTAACACCTTCACGGGCATACCGGGTAAGCAGGGGCGATACACAAATTTCATCATCGGGATGTGCAAAAATGGCCAGAATAGAATGCGCAGCAGGGCGTAGTAAATAAGATTGGTGATTAACCGGCGCATGGCCGGCAAATGGCAGGCTGTTTAACAACCAAACAGATAAGGTGATCAGCATTTTCATATTAGTGGTTTTGATTATGCTCTCAATCGGATATATTTTTGACTACATTTTTTAACGCCTTGTTACAGTAGCCGGTAATAACTTTACCAGTACCGGCCTTCATAATAAAGATCTGGAATATTGGCATGAATTTGAATAGAGGTAAGTTGCCTGATTAAAAAAAACAGATATTTGACTGTTGAAAATTTGGTTTTACACTATGAAACGGATTCCCGGTTATTTTCCTGTAGTAGCGTTACTTTTACTTTTATCAGCCTGTGGCAGCAGTAAAAAAGTTGCCATTACACCACCAGCCGAATCATCAGCGCGGTTGTTGCCGGCGCTGCCTGCTTCACAAATCAATATTCCCATTAAAATATACATGAGGCCATTGCTGGCTATCATGGACTCATCTACTGCCAAAGAATTCACCAATGACAAATGGCCCAACTATACACAAACCGGTTGCGATTTCCGTTATAAATACCGCTTTGTTCGGTCGCCCTTTGTTTTTGGATGTGTAAATAATAAAGTCACCATTTCGTTTCGCGGCAATTACCAGATCGCCGGCAGTAAAGCAGTGTGCGCATTCGACAAACAAATTTCGCCCTGGGTTAACGGCAGTTGTGGTTTTGGTAATGAACCATTACGACGTGTTGATCTCAATATCAGCTCTACGCTTACGCTGCTGCCCAATCACCAGGTGCTTACCTCCACGCGCTTAGATAAACTGAATGCGCTGGATAAATGCCAGGTTACCATACTGCAAAACGATATGACCGGCGAAATACTCGACAGCATCAAGGCTTCGATAGAAACTTATTGCGGCACCTTCGACAAATTTGTGCAAACCCTCAATAACAACGATATACTTCGCCAGTGGCGCAGCGGCGGAAGCCGGGTAATGCCCATCAGCACCTATGGATTTTTGAATTTGAATCCTGCCATGTTGCGCGTAGGTAAATTCAACGTGTATAAAGACACTCTGTATTTTTCATTGGGCTATGGCGGACATCCTGAGTTTTCGTCAGACAGCCAGCGATTGGTAACCCATGCTCCTTTGCCACCGATCAATAACACCGATAACAACGGCGGCATCAGCACCTACCTGAATGCCGTGTATGAATACAAATTTTTCAATAAGCTGATGAACGACAGCTTGCGCAACAAACCATTTGAGGTAGAAGGCAGAACCTTTGTAATTAAAGATGTGAACATCAGCGGCAGCAACGACGGCAAAATTCAGGTAGATGTTTCTTTCACCGGCAACCGCAAAGGCGTTCTGCATTTAAGCGGCACCCCCATACTCGATACCGTCAAACAGGTTTTATCGATGCCCGATGTAAGTTTTGCGCTCGATACCAAAGACATGATGGTAAATATTGCCAAAGCGCTGTTCCGCAAAAAGATCATGAAGCAACTACAGAATCAGTCGGTACTCGACCTTGCCGCACTGATCGAAAAAAATAAAACCGCCATTGAGGCCCGTTTAAATCAAACCGTAACGCCCTGGATGAGCACTGCCGGCAATTTTCAGCAGCTGAAACTGGTAGGACTCCTTCCTCAAAAAGATTACATCCAGGTGCAGGCGTATATACGGGGCAATCTTATACTTATCGGGCAGCCCCCTGCTAATTTGATGAAAACCACGAAGTAAGCACGAAGTCCGAGGTCAGAAGTCGGATGTAAGAAGAGGTTCAGTGCCACATGGGTAGCCTAAACCCGGTATTAAATATGCATTATCCTGGGGTATTCTTAGGGTTTTCTTAGGGTTTTTTCAGGGTTTTTACCCAAGGATGACCCTAAGATAACCCTAAGATGAACCTATTATTATACTACAATTGAACTACTGTAACATTTGTTTGGTTCATGCTTTAAAGTATAGGCATTGACAATCATTACATATGGCTTTTGACCCGCACTTCTTTCTGATATTTCCTGTTTTTCTGCCTCATTTGCTGTTCCTTGCCCTGTGAAAGTGTACCTTGCAGCATGAGACTTGCTTGTCCGCCATAATCTGCTAAACGGCTGAGAGGGCAGCATTGAGCGTTAAGCGTTCGACGTTTAGCGTTCTGCATTGAGTCTTTTTTCAAAAACCAGGCAACCAACGAACCACATTCCTACGTATCAGCAAATGAGTTATGAAAAACAGATAATTAGCAATATTCCTGCAAACCAACACCCTTGCTAAATAACTCGAACATTACTTCAGTATTGAGCGGCTGTCGCAAAAATGACCGCAACAGCCAAAAGGAGCTGTATTACATGCTCCGTGGCTTTGCTATGAAAATATGTTACCGATACACAAATGCCATGGAAGAGTGCGAAGAGATTGCAAATGAAGGATTTGTGAAATTGTTTAAGAATATTCATCAGTTTGATGAAACCAGGCAGGATGATACCTTATTGTCGCTCAAAGGATGGTTCAAACGTATTTTAATAAATACCTGTATTGATCATTACCGTAAAACAAATTCAACCATTAACGGCCATGTACTTACGCATGAATCGGAAACCATTCCCGACCACAGCGAAAATGGCCTTGATGTGTTGTCTTATAAAGAAATTATTGAGTCAATAAGGCAACTTTCACCGGCATACAGGGCTGTTTTCAACCTGTTTGTTATTGAAGGGCTTAGTCATGAAGAAATTTCGCAAACACTGGGCATTTCAGTGGGCGCATCAAAATCCAACTTATCAAAAGCACGGGATAACCTGAGAAAACTATTGCAGAATAAAAATATTACAAAAGAATATGTATCCCCTCCAAGACAATGACCTTGACCGTTTAAGTCGCGAAGCTGCCGAGCACTTCGAGGTGGAGCCCGTTGGTTCCGGGTGGGAACATCTGGAAAAGCGGCTCGACAAGGAGCTTCCGCAGAAAAAAGACAAGAGGCGCTTCCTGTTCTGGTTGTTACTGGTTTCATTGGCAACAGGTGGAACCCTTACGGCCATTCTTAAATACAATCAGCCTGTTTCAACGCTGGCAACAAATTCTATCAAAGTTTCATCAACTGCCGATGATAAAACAATACCCTCAACATCTACAGAATCTTCAAACAATAACACCGATAATTCTTTAAAGAACAATAATACCCCTGGCAATACAGCAACACCAGCCACAATAGTACCAGCCGGCAAGGGAACTGCTGCACCAACAACCAACAACAGCACTTTGCCCCAGGCAACGTTGAACAACAGCAAAAACATAAATAGCAATAAAGACAAAACACAGCCGGCCATTAACCCGGTAACTGTTGATAACATTAAAGTGGTACACCCCGGTAACAACGCAACCGCCACCAAAACAACCGGTAACCGTAAGCTGCATAAAACCACATCGCCTGATGTGATCGACCAGCAGCCACTCAGTTTGAATTATGCCATTGCAAAAAATAATCGGGAAAAGCCGGATTTAAACCGCAGCAAACAGCCCAAACACAAACAGGGCCGGCCGCAACGCACAACAGGCACAGTAAACGATCCTTTGTTACAACGTAATAACACTGTTACCGACGCACCTGATAAACAGCTTACCGCCACTGACCGTGCAACCAGCGATAAGGCGCCGGTGAATAATGATAATAATACAGCGCCGGATCAAATGGCACCTCAAAACAATACTTCATCTGTTACTGAAAATAAAACAACCGCGGCCGATTCAGCCGCTGTTCCCGTTAAGGAAACGGTTAAAAAAGACAATAGCGTTAAAAAGAAAAATACCTCCATTCAACGGCTTGAGATCGGTTTTCTGGCAGGCCCAGATGTTAGTACGGTTCAATTCGGGCCTTTGTATAAAACCGGATATAATTTTGGTTTGCAGATAGGTTACCGTTTAAGCAATCGCTGGTCGCTGAATACCGCTATCATTTATACCAAAAAGTTTTACAAGGCCGATAGCCAGTATTATAAGCCCAAATACAACCCATGGCCTAACTGGAACCTCGAAAATGTAAGAGGTAATTGTGCCATGTGGGAAATTCCTGTAAACGTTCGCTACGATGTTTCGTACAACGATAAACGCCGCTGGTTTGTAAGCACCGGTTTAAGTACCTATTTAATGACTAAGGAAAATTATAAGATCAATTATTCGGTTAATAACAACTACTACTCAATTCCGATAAACTCAGATTCCAACTCAAACTACCTGTTTTCGATAATAAATCTTTCGGCCGGCATGGAACGCTCGCTGGGTAAACATTTCTCTATTCAGGCAGAACCCTACCTGAAGATTCCGCTGAAGGGATTGGGTTATGGTTCTATGCGAATGGATAGTTATGGTATTTTATTTTCGCTGAAGTATAAGCCAACATTCCATTCAAAAAAATCCGCATCAAATAAATAGTAATGCCGTGCGTGCGCGGCACCATTTGATACACACGTTAAAGCAACACCCACAAACTGCCCCGGTGCTCAACACTTCCGGGGCATTTTTTGTTTTGCTTCCGAATTGAATGCCTCGCGCAAAGGCGCAGAGGCGCAAAGCCTTTTCTTTGCGTTCTTACAGTCCCGCCACGGCGGGACAACTTTGCGCCTTAGCGACTTTGCGAGAAACAAAAAATCTTTAACCCGACATTGATTGCCAACAGCCTACTGCCCATTGCCTTTTAGTAGTACTCCTATCAACTAACTGGGGAATATCGCGGTGGTTATTCCGGAATAGCATACTCTTTTAGTAGTAATTGTATACACATATACTCTTATATTTCATATTTTATATATCTTGTTCCCTTAACACCCGTTTAAAACACCAAAGCAACTCTTATGATCAAATTACGTCCTGTAGTACCGGGCGTTTTTCTTGCACTATTATGCCTACCCTCAAAAGCACAGGATATCAGCCGCATCGGCCAGGAAAAGCCTTTCGCGGTTTCGGGATATCTCGATCTCAAAGGCATCTTTTACAATGTTTCCGGCATTGAACCACGACGTAAACCATTCTCTTATTTTATTAATGGTGCACCGGTTTTTTCCTTTTATGGGATAACCATACCCGTATCATTCACCTTAAGTGAACAGGAACGCTCGTTCAGGCAGCCTTTTAACCAGTTTGGGTTAAGTCCGTACTACAAATGGCTTACCGTACACCTTGGTTATCGCAACATTCAGTTTTCACCGTATACCCTGGCAGGTTATACCATGCTGGGCGCAGGTGTTGAAATGCATCCCGGACTGTTTCGATTTGGTTTTATGTATGGCCGGTTAAACAGGGCCACCAAACTCGATACCACGCTGGGCGTTGTACAGCCTTATAGCTTTTCACGGCATGGCATGGCCATGAAAATCGGCGTGGGAAATGAGAACCATTATGTTGATTTCAGTTTTCTGAAAGCGAAAGACGATACCAACAGCCTTAAATCAAAACTAAATCCGGGCGATACACTTTCGGTAATGGCTGCGGCTAATTTCGTTGCCGGCGTTTCAACACACCAGAAAATAGGCACCAAAGTATTCTTTGACGCCGATGCAGCGTACAGCATCTATACAAGAAATATTCAATCGCAATTGGAGTTGCCCGAAGACCTTGAAAATTTAAAGAAGGTAGCCGGCTTCATCATGCCCATTAATGCCACTACCGAAAAATATATGGCTTATTCGGCCGGACTTACTTTTAAAGACAAATACTTTTCATTGAAGCTGGGTTATAAACGCGTTGATCCCAACTTTCAAAGTATGGGCGCTTACTTCTTTAACAACGACCTGCAGAATATTACCATTGCGCCCTCCTTCTTTACAAAGAACAATAAATTCCGTTTTGCGGGCAGCATCGGTTTTCAGAAAGATAACCTGCTGAAACAAAAAGCAGCTACTACCAAACGGGTCATCGGCTCAGCTAATATGTCGTGGAATATCGATCTGCACTGGGGTATCGATGCCAACTATATGAACTTCTCGGCCAATTCAACGCCCGAAGTGGTTTCGGTTAACAACAAATATCTGCTGGCGCACACCACCAATAATATATCGGTTAATCCCCGGTATATTCTAACAAAAAACAACTACACGCATGTGGTGTTACTGTCGTACAATTATTCGATTTTATCAGATGCCAACCAGGACACCAAAGCATGGAATACGGTTAAAACCAATGTGGTATTCCTGAATTATAATATAACTGTTTTACAATCTGCCCTTACACTTATGGCCGGCGCCAATTATACCACCAACGAACTTTCTATCGGCACTACCAAATACTATGGGTTCTCAATCGGCGCATCGAAAAACGTTGCAAAGAATAAGATAACACTGGGTACCAATAATTCATACTCATTGGGTAGTAATGATAATAGTCCGAATGTATTGAATACCTCGGTCACCGCCAGTTACCGGCCTGCAGCGAAACACCAGTTCAACCTGCGCTGGGTAATGATAAAAACCACCTATGGAAGCGCCTCCACAGCGCCTTCGTTCAACGAAAATACCGGTGAAGTTGGCTATACACTGAGCTTTTAATTAAACCTATATAAACTGATTGCACTTTAAATATTACCCTTTTAACACCATGAAGAAATATATCCTGTACACGTTGTTACTCATTCCGCTGCTGGCAGCATGTTATACAGGTCGTGCCAATGCGCCGCTTGTAAGCATCAATCTGCAGGTGGTACCGCCCTACCCCACCCGGCTTACCGATTTGGCCGAACAACCGGGCAAGGTGATTATGACCCTGCAAAATCTGTCGCAAAGAACGCTGACCATTTATCTGCGCGTAGCCATTTCCGGTGATAATGGCATAAGCGGTATTACCGATCCCAATTATGTACCGCCTACGGCCATTACCCTGCAGGCCAACCAGATAATTCAGGCCGATTATCAAACCATCAGGAATTTATTCGACGTAAACCATATTAAATTCCAGGGCATCAAGCTGCAGGACATTATTCAAAAACAGGGCGTGCCCGAAGGCATTTATCAGATATGCGCTCAGGCATACGATTTTCAGCAACCCTCCGTAGCGCTTTCTGATCCTGCGCCCTTTGGCTGTTCTACCTTCCGGCTGGTAACGCTTGAACCGCCGATATTGATCAAACCCATGGAAGAGGAAGAACTAACACTTTTCACGCCGCAGAATGTGATCTTTTCATGGACGCTTCCCGCAGGCGCACCGCCCGGAACCCGTTACCGGTTACGCATAGTTGAAATGCTCGATGCCAAACGAAACATCAACGATGCATTTTTGTCGGCCACACAACCAACCTTTTTTGAAAAAACAGTACAGGGCAATATTTATGTTTACACACCGACCGATCCGCCCCTCGTGCAGGGCCGCAAATATGCCTGGGCAGTAACAGCGCTTGATGAAAATTATTATCAAAACCGGGTATCACATGAAGGCAACGCCTTTCGCAATAACGGCCGAAGCGAGGTACGCGGATTTATGATCAGCAAAAAAACCGACAACGACAACCGGGGCGTAGCTAAATTACCGGCAACAAATACAACACCGCGCGAGCGCGGTGGCAAAACGAAATTTACGCCCAATCTAAATTATTCAGCGCTTAACAAAAATACGTTCAAAGGACAATTAACCTGGGCGTATCGCAAAACCGAACACGGCATAGTTGGTGGTTCTATATTAATAAAAGATATGGGCAAAGCGGCTACCACCATCGGTGTAAGCACCAGTGTTGACCAGGCGCTGAATACATTTGAATCGGGCGCCGGTTCACCGGGGGCGCTGAAAAAAGCCGGCCCTCAAAAGGCCTATGGCCCTACGCCAAAAGGCAGTTCATCAAATAACAATTCGTCAGGCAGCGGTACACTCACCGGTAATCCCGATGGCGCCATGATGAACATTGTGGGTGGCGGTATGGTATCGAATGCCATGTACATTAATGGCACCGGTGCATTTGCCACAGCAGAAAAAGATTACCAGCAGGAGCTGCAGAACCAGATCAATGAAATGGCCGATGACAAACATTATCCATTGGCCAATACCGATGTGGAGTTGCATCTGTACATCAATCCCGAGATGTATAAAAAATGGCAGGCCCTGCAAAAACCGCTTGGTGAAAGCAACATCAAAACACATATTTTTCTGGGCAAAACCAAAACCGATGCACAGGGTAATTTCAATTTAAACTATTATGGCGAAATGGGTATTGGTTACGACCTTGAACTGGTGATCAACAATCCCTACTTCACCTACTCTACTATCGGCATCAAAATACAAACCGATACCAATGGCATATACGATGTAGGCGAAATGCTGGGCCTTGCTGATACTTACCGGTTAAAAGTGCAGGTAACCGACGACGATGGTAATAAATTAGATGCAGCCAAGGTAGATTTATTAAGAACCGGCGGCTTCTACGATAAAAATGCCATTACGAACAGCCTTGAGCATGAAGTGATGCGTGATGACCTTACAGATAAAGACAAAGATGAGTACAGAGGCGGTAAATCGGGCTATGCCAAACAAATTGCACCCGAGCTGGCAGGCTCCGCCAAATGCGGCGAAACCTTTACCCGCCTGTTCCTGAACCAAAGCTATAACGACCGCTACCTCGTGCGATTGTCTTTCGAAAAAGCAACCCCTAAAACATACAATTTATTCGTAAGCAGCGCTTCGGGCGGGTCGGTCGAAAATGGTGTACCGGTTATTGAAAAAACATATGTGCTGAGTTTGCCCAATCCCATCTTAACCGGCCGGGTGGTATCAAAAACCGGTGGCATACCAATAAAAGATGCCATTGTATTTGTATCGCCCAAATCAACCGAGGGCATGAATATATGGCAGATAATTGCCAAAAGCTATTCCGTAAAGACCGATGCTGAAGGAAAATTTACTGTTGAAAACATTACTCCATCCGATAAACCATACCAGCTTCAGATTACCTATAAATCAAAAACCTATACCGAATCGAAGCTGCTGTTCCTCACGCGTAGAGGGGCAACCGAAAATCGTGATCCGGTATTTATAACAGCAGCATTAACCACCGTGTGCGGTTCGGTAACCGATGCATCGGGTAATGCCATTACCGGCGCAGCCCTGCACTGGAAAGAGGGCGGCGATGTGTTTTATACCGATGATAAAGGACAATTCCTGAGCGCTCAAACAGAAGGAAAACATATAGTGATTGTACAAAGTCCGGGATATAAAGACCTTGAACAGGAGATAGAAGTAAAAGCATCAACCGATAAAGGCAAAATGCCCATTCTTGTACAAACCGGCAATATGACCGATGTGATAAATACCTGGTCGGCCGGTACCACAAAGAATGCCGGTGGCTTAACCACAGGTATGCCTTCTACCATACAAAAGATGACAGGCGCCGGTAAAGCCGGCCGGTTCGAAAATGGCGTAACAGCCGAACAGGCGGCCTTTAAAATGGTGTTTAACGGAGGGGATATTGTAACAGGTGAATATTCGTGCAACCACACACTGGTAATGACGCGCTTTTTTGTAAAAGCCACCGTAAAAGACGCCGCTACCGGCAAGCCGGTGCAAAACGCAACGGTGCAGGTGCAGTTTGCCTCAAAATCGTTTACAACCGATAAAGATGGCATAGCAGTGTTAAGTGATGTGCCTTCAGGCAGTCCGCAACTGATCACCAAAGGCCCTGCCGATGCATTGTACGAATCATCCGGCAATAACATTACAGTCGATAATACCAAAGACACCGTGGCTGTTGACATTAGTTTAAAAGCGGGCAGCAAGGCCACAGGCCAGGTAATGTCAAAAGGAGTTGCTGTTAAAAATGCTACGGTGTATGTGGTAGGTAAAGATTATATCACCACTACTACCGATGACCAGGGTAAATATTCATTAACAGGTGTGCCTGCAGGTGAGTATACCCTCCGTGGCGCCAAAGAAGGATTACTGGCCGACGACTCGGCGCTTAATTTTCTGGCCAATCAGTCGTACACGGTCAACTTCAGCTTAACCGATCCCGGATTTAATGCCACCTCGTTGTATGGCTTTAAACTCAACCTGTTTACCTCAAAACCGGGATTATCGCCCGATGAATTCATTATATCAGGCGAGTTAACCGATTTGCCCGATAACCCTGTATTTAAAAAGATGCCGGGTGAAGCGGTCAAACTGCCATTCACAGACCTTACCATTATTAAAACCGGTAGCAGCATCAAAGCCAAAAACGGTGAAGTAAAAACCGATGTATCGGAAATACAATTGCAGGCGTTTGGATATGCAGTTGTAAAATTGAGCACCGGCGATGGCTTACGGGTGAAGCCACGCAGCGGCGATATTACCAAAGGCGAAGTAACCGGCGAAATAAGCCTTGATCTGGTAAAATCCTTTGCAAGTCTTGCAGGATGGAAAGCACCTTCGTTACCCATTGCCTTTAACTCAGGCAGTGTATCGAACATTGCCGCCATTACCAGCGACGGCGCCTTAAGCGCCACATCGTTTAAACTGGGTGGTGGTGCAACCGGCTATTCTATTTATAATATCGAATTACAACCCGATTTGGAAAACAGTTCCATCAGCGCGCAGGGATTGCAGTTTAAAGGCAGTCTGAAACTGGATAAAATTCCCCTGCTGAGTGATGTTACTTTAAAGCTGAATGAAATCGACATCAATAAAAATGGTAAGGTTACCAAAGTTGACATCGCCCTTGATCCGCAACCGGTTTTGAAATTGGTTACCTGGAGCCTGAAGGTAAACGGCGTTAACCTCGATCAGTACGGATTAAAGTTCAGTGGCAATATGGATGTGCCGGTTCCCGGTTCACCCGTTGCGCAAATTGGTTTTAATAATTTGTCTGTGGGAGAATCAGGTATCAGCGCCGGCAGCTTTTTCATGCCCGATGCCGGTATAAACATCTTCAACCTGGTGTCGTTTAAGTCGCCCGCGGGTACCGAGTTCTCGTTACAAAAAATGCCCGGTTCAACCCATTACCAGTTAATAGGCGGGGGTACGTTCAGTGTACCTAAGTTTATCAAAAAAGAGCTGGTGCTGGATAATTTCAACGTATCGACCAACGGCAATTTTGGAGCAACTGCCAAGGTAGATTTTACAGTAGGCTTTGCCGATATGGCCGATTTAACCATTAATAAAGTTGGTTTTAATACCGCCGACAAAGAAATTATTGTAGGGGGTAAGTTCAAACTCAGCATACCCAACTTTGGCATCGGCGCACAGGGCACCATTCATTATAAGCCCGGTTCGGTTTCGGTTGATGACCTGGGTATTGAATTCAATTTGTCGTCGGCCATAGCCATGGCCGCTACGGTGAAGTTTAAAAATGAAAATGAATTTGGCGGAGAGGGCTATTTAAAACTGGCCGGATTGATCGATGGCGTAGGACTTGGTTTCTCCTATAAAAAACTAACAGGCGGCATCGATGTAAACGCATCATTCAAAACGGGTATGATAATACCGCTTGGACTGGTAAAGCTCGATAATCTCGGTGGTGGTTTTGGATTGAACACGGCTACTTCAACCTACACGGTTTTTGCCAGCGGCCGCATTACCGCAGCGCCCGACCCCGTTGGTTTGATTGCCATGGACCCGGTTAAATTAACCATCAGCAGCACGCCTGCCGGCCCGGTTTTAACCGGTGAGGCCGAAGTAAAAGTATTAACCAGCTGGAAGGTGGCACAGGCTGTGTTGAAAATTGATTTTCCCAATAAACAATTTTATATAGATGCCAAAATGGGTGCGGGCTTTAATCTTATAAAAGGCATCGGTGCTCAGTCAGATGCCGGTGTTCATATGGAACTGAATGCCAAAGACGACTTGTACTGGTTTGTTTCGGCTTATACCAATACCAGCATTGCGCATATATTCAGCAGCGGAGTAACCATTGCCGCAGGCTGGAACGTACCGCGTACCGCGCATCCCTCACTGAGCAGCATACCCGATTTTGTATTAACAGGCGGCCGTTTATATGGTGGCTATTTTGGGGCTGCTACCTACCTCGATCTTACATCGCCTGATGTGGGCGTAAAAGACATTGCCAGCGTAAAAGGATGGTACCGCTATAACAGCGATGTAAAAGTGTATGCCAACTTTAAGGCGCCTGCCTTCGGCATTAAATTCGATGGCGCCTGGGAAGCCGGTGGCGAGGCCGACTTTGTTAGCCTGCCGGTGGCATCGGCCAGCATTGCAGTAAAAGGAGGTTTCGATGGCAACTATTCTTCTGGCGGATGGGGTATTGGCGGTTCGTTAAGCGCTGATGTAAGCGCCCATATCGGATGCGATGGCGGTTGTAACGGCATTACCTGGGGTTGTTGTTTTAATGCCTGCATAGTAGGTTGCGAAGTATGTCCCTGCCCCTGCGGCGCAAAAATATGTGTTGGCGGCACGGTGAATGTCAGCTACAACAGCGGTGATGGATTACATTTTGGTTTGTCAGTTTTCTAAATAATAAACAATGAACAAGTATTTATATAGCCTGTTATTATTTGCAACGCCTGTTCTTTGCACAGCGCAAACAGGTTCTTCGGTACCTGTAAAAGAAGGCAAAGAGGGCATTTATATTTTTCTGGCCAATCAGGCACTGCACCCGCGCAACACTGCTTACTTTTTCGGCGGCGCTACTATTTCAAGGGCCGAAGGCGCTAACGGTAAAATGCATGAAGTAGCCCGGTTCAAAGCAGCCGAATCGCTCGAAGCATTTCGAAAGATTACAGGTAATGATGCCATTTCTTTTATTAAAAAGTTGAAAAAAATAAGCGATGATGATGCTTTGTGGAAGTACATCACTTCGCATCATAAAATTGAAGAGTACGGTTTGCTGGCCATGAACCCGCTGTTTCTCGAAGCGATGGGCGCCTGCTACATCGATCGCGAAAGCAGGTCATTGCCCGGCAATACTACACTCCGTTATAAAATTGATTTTATTCCTAACCAGTCTGCCACAAAATCCGGTGCAGTTGAAGGCAGCATTATAACAGGTGTTAAACCGGCCATAGCCAAACCGGTGATTGAAAAAATGATCGAGAACGATTCGTCGATCGTTGTATCATGGAAAAGTACGGTGGCCGCTTCGCCTGATGCTATTTATGGCGAAATATGGCGAAAGAAAGGAAATTATGGCCGGTACGAACGCGTTGGGTTAACATTGGCGCGTAAAGACGACAAACAACAATCGATCATTTATTCATGGCACGAAGTAACGGAACCCAATACGCAGTATTATTTTTATGTATTGCCCACTACTCTTGCAGGCTTACCCGGTCCTGCTTCTGATACGGCATCGGCCATTGCAAAAAGCTTTGCTTCCATTGAGCAAAGCAGCTTTATGAAAGCAACCGACACCACGCATGGTATTTATTTATCGTGGCAGCCTCCGCAGCAGGTGAATTTGTTTGCAGGATTGATTGTTGAAAGAAGCAAGATCAACACTACCCGCTTTGAACCGCTGGATACACTGTCTGCTTCGGCATCTGATTATCTCGATGCTCATGTGTTGCCCAATGTTTTGTATCATTATCGCATTCGCATGATCAGCATACGGCAAAATGCATTAACGGTATCGGCACAAACGTCGGCCACGCATAAAGATGAACATCTTTTTATGGAAGCGCCCGAAAACTTCAGGGCTGTGCCACAGGAAAATGGCATTACGCTCAGCTGGAAAAAATCGTCATGGCCCGATGTGTCGGGCTATTATGTATACCGAGCCGGTAATAACAACGAATGGGAACTGGTGTCGAATCTTGTTAAAGACACCGTATTTACCGATTCATCGGTACATAATGCCCGCATGCAGTACAAATACACCGTAGTCTCGGTTAATTATAATAATGTAAAAAGTGAATTTGCCACCGCAGCTTTTGCCCGTATAAATAAAACAGCGGCGCCAGCTATGCCGCTGGGTGTACTGGCAGCAGCAGATGGCGGAAGAATATTGTTAAGCTGGAAGGATATGCGCGGCAATGATGAACTGGTGAGCGGATATAATATCTATCGCCGTAAAATCAACACCGTTACGCAAAAAACCGACCGCGAACTAACCACGGATGCATTAAAACAAAATGGTTTTGCAAAAGTCAATACACAGCCATTAACTGAAGTAACCTATACCGATGTTACGGCCGGCGCCGGCCTGTTTGAATATGCCGTTACATCGGTAGATGCAATGACCAGTGAAAGCAATGCCTATAGTTCGGTGATTGTTACAGCTGCCGCCATAGGTTACCGGGCTCCGGCCGATGTTTCGGCCCGAAAAACCAGTAAGGGTATTGAAATTACCTGGGGCGCCAGTCTGCAACCCGGCATTTCGCAGTACCAGGTATACCGCCGTGTTTCAACAGAAAAAGCGGCAACGCTGATAGGCAGTGTACCGTTGAGCCAGCTTTCTTTCATCGATACCAAAGTCGCAGCCGGACAATTATATTTTTATTCGGTAAAGGTTAATGCCGGCAATGCCACCAGCGAAGCAAGCATTGAAAAGGGAGTGAGAAACTAAGGTACAAGGCACAAGAATCAAGGCACAAATATAAGGTTACAGATTACAAGTTACAGGTTGCAGGGGTACCGGGAGTATCCTTGTAACTTGTAACCTGCAACCTGAAACATTTACCCGGCCTATTGCCCATTGCCCACTGCCTTTTTTACTTAAAACTTAGAACTTAAACAGCCTCAAACCACAACGGCTTTGCATCATTCCAGTCGCCGTTGTAATTAATAAACAATTCCTCCCCTGCTTTAATGGCTCGAATGGTTTTGATGGTGATCAGTTCGTTGTCGTAATCCATTTCATATTCGCAGTTTGATTTGTAGGAATGATTATACACAGGCACATACCCCAAAGCCATACAGCACTGGTTTCGTTTATCGCCCCATTCAAATATGTAATCGTGCAGTAAAGTCTGGTCAAGCAACTTGCGGTCGTTTTGGGTCATTACGATCACTGGTGCTATTTCAACCACGGTACCGGACTTTAATTTTTCCGAAGTAAACACGCCCCGCCCCATTTGTTGGGTAGGCGCAATAAAAAGACAAGGCAAAATCATTGCAAATGTTGAATATTGAATGATGAATTTTGAATGTCGAATGTAGAGAATTTAATGGTTTTATTGTTGAAGGTTTGATTATTGGTTTGCCGAATGATCAAACTGTTAATTCTTCCCGCCCCGCTGTCCGCCACTCGCTATTTACCGCCTGCTTTTATTAATTTTCAAATTTGCACATTTTCAAATTTTCAAATTATTCCTCGGTAAATTTGGCGCATGAGTACGGAACTTGAAAATCCCAGAGAACAATTCCTCGACCTCATGAGGCAGGAAGATGTATTGCAGATGCGGGAATTTTTGAACGACCAGAACATCAGCGAGGTGGCTGAACTGATCAATGAATTTCCCGAATATTCAAGCCAGATCATAGGCAATATGAGCATTCACCGGGCATCCAGTGTATTTAAAATACTCGACCTGGCGGCCCAGAAAGCCATTATACAGGAATTGCCGCCCTTTAAAACGGCCGAATTGCTGAACGAACTGCCGGCCGATGACCGTACCTCCTTTCTCGAAGAACTACACAGCGAAGTAGTAAAAGAGCTCATTAAATTACTCGATCCCGAAGAACGGAAAGTTACCCTTACGATGCTGGGCTACCCCGAAAGCAGCGTGGGCCGCCTGATGACCCCCGACTATATTGCCGTGCAGCTCGACTGGACGGTACAGGAAGTGCTTGACCATATACGGGAAGTGGGTAAAGACAGCGAAACCATTGACGTGATTTATGTAGTGAACGATCGCGGTGAATTTGTCGACGACGTTCGTATCAGGGAAATTATCCTGGCCAATCCGCAAAAAATGATCGAAGACATTATTGATAACCGTTATATAACCCTGCACGTTAACGACGATCAGGAAGTAGCCAACCAAACCTTTAAAATGAACAACCGCGTGGCCCTGCCGGTGGTTGATGATAAAAACATACTGCTCGGTATTGTAACCATCGACGACGTGTTGTGGGTAGCCAACGAAGAGTTCAGCGAAGACATTCAAAAAATCGGTGGTACCGAAGCGCTTGATGAACCCTACCTTGAAATGCCCATCATAAAATTGTTCAAAAAAAGGGTGGTATGGCTCATCGTATTGTTCCTGGGCGAAATGCTTACCGCAACAGCCATGGGTTATTTTGAAGATGAAATTGCCAAAGCAGTGGTGCTGGCCCTGTTTGTTCCCCTTATCATTTCAAGTGGTGGTAACAGTGGATCACAGGCTTCTACCCTTATTATTCAGGCCATGGCGGTGGGCGAAATTACCATCGCCGACTGGTGGCGGGTGATGCGGCGCGAAATCACCAGCGGTTTATTGCTGGGCACTATATTAGGGCTTATTGGCTTTATACGGGTGGTGCTCTGGAATAGTATATTTCACACTTATGGCGCTCATACCTTGCTTATTGGCAGTACCGTGGGTTTTTCATTGCTGGGCGTAGTACTATGGGGAACAGTTTCGGGATCTATGTTGCCTATCTTATTAAAAAAACTGGGCGCCGACCCGGCCACTTCTTCTGCCCCCTTTGTAGCCACGCTGGTAGACGTAACCGGGCTGGTGATTTACTTTTCAATGGCATACCTGTTTTTAAGTGGTATTTTGTTATAGCCGGGCGGCATATTTTCACCGTTTTCGCCTAATTTCCACCTATGAAAAAATTGCTATTCCCGGCTCTGTTTTTCCAGACCTTTCTATCCTACAGCCAGCTGAATTCTTTAACCGTAGAAAAGATCATGCGCGACCCGAAGTGGATCGGCACCTCGCCTTCGAATCCTTTCTGGTCGGCCGATGGCAAATACCTGCTGTTTAACTGGAACCCCGATAATGCAACTTCCGATTCGGTATACTATATTTCTGCCGTAACAACTACTCCCCAAAAAACAACCTGGCAATTTCGGCAGGCAGCCATTGCCGATAACCTGATACGTTACAACGCCCAACATAGCGCGTATGTGTATGCCTACGAGGGTGATATTTACCTGGTGAATGTAAAAACAGGCATCCCTAAACGGATAACACAAACCAACGAAACCGAAAGCGCACCCGCCTTTTCATTCAACGATAACAAAATAGTTTACATACGCGATCAAAATGCCTATGCCTGGGATATTACAACAGGCGCCACTACGCAGCTAACCGGTTTTCAAACAATAGCCGCACCGGCAGCCACTACAACAGCTGCCACCCAGCGAGGTAACCAACCGCCTGCAGTAAAAAACAACCGTAATGCAATAACCGGCAACACGCAGGAAAAATGGTTGCAGCAGGAAGCGCTTGAAAACTCCGCCGTTTTATTACGGCGGAAACAAAAAAAAGACCTGGCCGATTCAATGCTGAAGCAATTCATAAAAGAAAAAACGCTTCGTACCATTAACGTAGAGGGTAAAAATGTATCGGCGCTCAATGTCAGTTATGATGGCCGTTTTGTTTTGTATAGATTAACAACAACAACATCACCCAAAACCACCATCGTACCCAATTATGTAACCGAAAGCGGATTTACCGAAGATATTGCCGGGCGCACCAAAGTTGGCGTAACGCAAAGCAAACAGGAGCTGTATGTTTTCGACAGGGAAAAAGATACCGTGCTGCTGGTTAAAACCGATTCTGTTCCCGGCATCCACGATCTGCCTGATTATGTTAAAGATTATCCGGCAGTATATGCTGAAGCAGGCAAACACCCGCCGCTTCGCCCGGTAAACATCATAAATACCAAATGGGCGCCGGGTAAAAATTATGCAGTGGTTGAATTGCGGGCACAGGATAATAAAGACCGCTGGCTGTTATTGCTCGACGGCGAAACAACCCATTTAACATTGCTCGACCGCCAGCGCGACGAAGCCTGGATAGGCGGTCCGGGAACCTTTAACTTTTCAGGCAACAGTACCGGCTGGGTTAATGATCAAACTTTCTGGTTTCAGTCAGAAGCCACCGGTTATTCGCATATGTACACCATCAATGTAGTAACAAAAGAAAAGAAAGCGCTCACCGCTGGCAATTACGAAGTGATGAGCGCGCAGTTATCGAACAGCAAAAAGTATTTTTATATTACCACCAATGAAGTGCATCCCGGCGAACAGCAGTTTTATCGGTTGCCCGTAACAGGTGGCAAGGCCGAACGCATTACCACATTAACCGGCGCCAACACAGTAAGCATTTCACCCGATGAAAAGTGGATTGCCATTCTATATTCCTACAGCAATAAACCCTGGGAATTGTACCTGCAGGAAAACAAACCCGGCGGAAAATTAAAACAAATAACCACTCTTGCGCAAAGCAATGATTTCAGGTCATATGCATGGAAAGACCCTGAAGTAATTACGTTTACTGCACGTGATGGTGCACAGGTATATGCAAGAGTATTTCGCCCTGCAAAGGAGCATGCCGCCAAACCGGCGGTAATATTTGTACATGGCGCCGGCTATTTGCAAAACGCCCACAAATGGTGGAGCACTTATTTCAGGGAATATATGTTCAATAACCTGCTTGCCGATAATGGCTATACCGTGCTCGATATCGATTACCGGGGAAGTGCCGGTTATGGTAAAAACTGGCGTACCGGCATTTACCGTTATATGGGAGGTAAAGACCTGGACGATATTGAAGACGGCGCCCGTTATCTGGTGCAAAAATTGGGGGCAAACCCGCACCATATCGGCCTCTATGGCGGTTCATATGGTGGTTTTATAACTTTAATGGCATTATTCACAAAACCTCGTATATTTGAGGCTGGAGCCGCGTTAAGGCCCGTTACAGACTGGGCACACTACAATCATGGCTACACCTCCAATATTTTAAATGAACCTTTTAATGACAGCATTGCGTATCGTCGCAGTTCGCCCATTAACTTTGCAGCCGGTTTAGAAGATCATTTGCTCATATGCCACGGAATGGTTGATGTAAATGTTCATTTTCAGGATGTTGTTCGTCTCACGCAACGCCTTATTGAACTGGGCAAAGACAATTGGGAACTCTCCGTTTATCCGTTGGAAGATCATGGCTTTGTTGAGCCTGAAAGTTGGACAGACGAATACAAAAGAATCTTCCGGCTATTTGAAACCTGGCTGAAAAAATAATCCATTTTTCCTCAATTAAAACGCTGAACGCTCAAAGCAAAACGCTAAATGCGAAATGCGGAACGCAAAACGCTGAACGCGAAATGCGGAACGCGAAATGCAAAACGCTGAACGCGTAACGCAAAAAGCGGAAACGCAGAACGTCTGAAAGCCAAACGAGAAAGCAAGAGCCCAAAATGGCTGTCTTTCGCGTTAAGCCTTAAGCATTGGGCGTTAAGCATTAAGCGTACCACTTAAATGGTATGTTAACCTTGTAAGATTTACTTACAACATGGCCCTTTTTTTAATAATATTGCGCAACCGTTTGCGCGACTTTTTTATATTACCTGACACTTAGAAAATTTGTAAACTTAAACCCTTGTAAATATGTGCGGAATCGTTGCATATATAGGAAGCAAAGAAGCTTACCCGATTATTTTAAAAGGATTAAAACGGCTTGAATATCGCGGATACGACAGCGCCGGTGTTGCCTTACTGAATTCCGGTTTGAATGTGTATAAGAAAAAAGGCAAAGTAGCCGACCTCGAAGATTCACTGGTTGGTAAAGACCTGCATGCGAATATCGGAATCGGCCATACACGTTGGGCAACCCATGGCGAACCCTGCGACCGCAATGCCCACCCTCACCGATCCGAAAACGGCAAGCTGGCCATGATTCATAATGGCATTATAGAAAATTACAACCAGCTAAAAAGCGAATTACAGAAAAAAGGGTATTCATTTATAAGCGATACCGACACCGAAGTTTTGCTGAAGTTTATTGAAGATATTCAGCAAAACAATAAATGCGGTCTTGAAGAAGCCGTACGTATTGCACTCAAACGCGTAGTAGGCGCTTATGTAATTATTTTGATCGACCAGGATAATCCCGATACGCTCATTGCAGCACGCAAGGGAAGTCCGCTGGTAATTGGTATTGGTAAAGACGAACATTTTCTGGCCTCCGATGCATCTCCCATTATCGAATACACCAAAAAAGTAGTGTATGTAAACGATTATGAGCTCGCCATCATAAAGCCCAATGAACTGATATTAAAAAACCTCGGTAACGAAAAGATCACGCCGTTTGTTCAACAGCTCGATCTTGAACTGGCAGCCATTGAAAAAGGTGGTTATGATCATTTCATGCTGAAGGAAATTTTTGAACAGCCACATACTGTTTTTGATTGTTTACGCGGTCGCGTTGATGCTGCTAACGGCACCATTACCATGGCTGGTGTTGAAAATAATCTTGAACAGCTTAAAACGGCACAACGCATTATCATTATTGCCTGCGGCACCAGCTGGCATGCAGGATTACTGGCTGAATATATTTTTGAAGAATTATGCCGCATTCCTGTTGAAGTAGAATATGCATCGGAGTTCCGCTACCGCAACCCGGTAGTCAACAAAGGCGATGTGATCATTGCCATATCGCAAAGCGGCGAAACCGCCGATACGCTGGTGGCCATTGAAAAAGCCAAAGAACAGGGAGCCCTGATATTCGGTATTGTGAATGTTGTAGGTTCATCAATTGCGCGTGTATCGCAGGCGGGCGCTTATACCCATGCAGGTCCCGAAATTGGCGTGGCCAGTACCAAGGCCTTTACAGCCCAACTGGCAGTATTAACCATTATTGCGTTGAAACTGGCTCACGAAAAAGGAACCATCGATAACAAACGCTTCCTGCACCTGTTAAACGAGCTGCAGGATATACCCGAAAAAATTCCGGCAGCATTAAAACAAACAGAAGCAATTAAAGCACTGGCTGAAAAATATAAAGATGCCCGCGACTTCCTTTACCTTGGTCGTGGTTATAACTTCCCTATAGCCCTCGAAGGCGCCTTAAAGCTGAAAGAAATTTCTTATATACATGCAGAGGGGTATCCCGCTGCAGAGATGAAACACGGACCTATAGCCCTGGTAGATGAAAGCCTGCCTGTAGTATTCATAGCCACCAAAGATTCTTACCATGAAAAGATCATCAGCAATATTCAGGAAATAAAAGCCCGGAAAGGAAAAGTAATTGCTGTTATCACAGAAGGCGATGATACTATCACCAAAATGGCAGATGATGTAATTGTTGTTCCCCAGGCCGATGAACTGGTAGCCCCGATGTTGAGCGTAGTTCCTTTACAGTTACTGGCTTATTATATCGGCGTTGCCAAAGGATTGGATGTTGACAAACCAAGAAACCTGGCTAAATCAGTTACTGTGGAGTAAGAAAAACGATCGGCAATAGACAATACCCAATCAGCAATTGTAATTATCGATCGCCAATTGCCGATTGCAAATTGCCAATTGACTATTGACCATTCACCAACGAACACACCCATGAACGAAATCAATCGCAAACCGCTTAATAGTTTAGGCTATAATTTTATTCCATCGCTGTATCTTCCCAAGGGAAAAGATGAATATTACCTGCGCAATAAACAGGTAAAAAATGGCATTCATTACCGGCACCTCACCGCTTATGAAATTGAAGTGCTGGTACGCAACCGCAATACATCCGACGACTGGAATAAACTATTGGTATCTGATGCGTTTAATCCCGAACTGGTTCAAAACTGCAAGTTCTTCGGACTTGTACGCATTGGTAAACTGGAACCTTATTATCTCGAATACCATAACCTGCGCAGGCCTGTTGGATTTTACAACAGCACGGTGATCAGCTGCGATTTTGGCGACAACGTGGTAGTAGATAATGTGAACTATATTTCGCATTACATTATCGGTAATGATGTAATGCTGGTAAACTGTAACGAAATCGCAACCACCGATCATTCCAAATTCGGCAATGGCATCTTAAAAGAAGGCGAGCCTGAAAATATTCGCATATGGATGGAAATATGTAATGAAAACGCAGGTCGCAGTATTCTTGCTTTCGACGGTATATTGCCCGGCGATGCATTTTTGTGGACCTATTTCCGCGACGACGATCAGCTGCTCAACCGCTTTAAAGATTTTACCGAGAAAAAATTTGACGCACTGAGAGGTTATTACGGTACCATCGGCGACAGAACCGTTATAAAAAATTGCCGCATCCTGAAAGATGTAAAGATCGGCAGCGATGCATATCTGAAAGGCGCCAATAAAATAAAAAACGTAACCATTAATTCTTCCGCCGAAGCCAATACCCAGGTGGGTGAAGGATGTGAGCTGGTAAATGGTATTATTGGTTATGGATGCCGGTTGTTCTATGGCGTAAAGGCAGTACGTTTTGTACTGGCTTCGCACTCGCAGTTAAAATACGGCGCCCGGCTTATCAACTCATACCTGGGCGATAACTCAACCATATCATGCTGCGAAGTATTGAACTCGCTCATCTTCCCTTCGCACGAACAGCACCATAACAACTCGTTTTTGTGTGCTGCCCTTGTTCAGGGTTTAAGTAACATGGCAGCCGGCGCAACTGTTGGGTCGAACCACAATTCGCGCAGTCCGGATGGAGAAATAATTGCCGGCCGTGGCTTTTGGCCTGGCCTGTGTGTGAGCCTCAAACATAATTCAAAGTTTGCGTGCTTTACCATTATGGCCAAGGGCGATTATCCGGCCGAGTTAAATATTCCGATTCCGTTTTCGCTCGTAAGCAACGACGTAACCAATAATCAACTGGTGGTAATGCCCGGTTACTGGTTCTTATATAACATGTATGCGCTGGCCCGCAACTCATGGAAGTATACCGACCGCGATAAACGCATCGACAAAACACAAGCACTGGAGTTTGATTTTCTGGCGCCCGATTCGGTTAATGAACTGGTTCAGTCGATAACCTTATTGCAAAAGTTCACCGGCAAAGCCTGGCTGAAAAGAGAAGGCAACCATAAAAAGGTTTCTGAAGAAGAAGTGATTGCCATTGGCAAAGTGCTGCTCGATACCCAGGATCCCGTAGTGAACGAACTGGTTATACTGGCCGACAATTTCGAAAACAGTCGCCGCCCGGTTAAGATCATTAAAGTATTGCGTTCGTACAACCTGTTTAAAGAACTGGTGAATTATTACCTGGTTCAGCAGCTGTTACAACATATACGCAATAACAATATTAAAACGGCAGAACAACTGATCGAAAGCCTGCCTTCAAAAACGGCCTTATCGCCCTGGATGAACGTTGGCGGACAACTGATACTTCGTTCAGAGATCGACAAACTGATAAAGCAGATCAACGGCGGCAAGGTGAAAGACTGGGAAGCAGTGCACAATTTTTATATACAGCAGGGCAAAAATTATCAGAACGAAAAGCTGGCGCACGCTATGGCGGCCCTGAAAGAAGTGTTTGATATTAATATAAAGAAGGCAAGTCCTGCGATCATTAAAAGCCTGTTGCATCAAAGCATCGCTACCCGCGAGTGGATGGTAAAGGAAATTTATGAATCACGTGCGAAAGATTACCGCAATCCTTTCCGCAAAATGGTTTATGAAAACCAGGAGGCCATGAACAAAGTAGTAGGCAAGCTCGAAGACAACAGCTTTATTAAACAGGAACAGAAAGGGCTTGAAGAATACAAGAAGGAGATTCAGCAGTTGGTTACCAAATTAAAGTTAGAGAGTGCTAACAGAAAACTTAAAACAACCTGATATATCCCTAATTTATTCCTTTTACAAAACGTAACATATTCGAAGGCTGTCCTTTATCGGTAAAAGCCCGGATGCAATACACACCGGCAGGTAACGACAGCAGTGGCACCGGTAAACTGTTTATACCCCGCTCCATAGTGGCGGTTATTGTTTTCACAACCTGCCCGGTAATAGAAGTAATATAAAAAGTTACCCGGGCTTTTTCCATTGCCTGGCAGGCAAGCACAGGCAATGGCGCAGAGGTGATATACAACAATTGCAAATAAGACAACCGGCGATTGCCGCTTACATTTCGGTTAATTGGCACCGTATCATTTATCAATGCAAGCGGACTATTGGCTGCAACACTGCTGCCCAGCGTAAAAAATTCCGGTGCAGCGATCAGGTCGGTTATATTGTTGCTTACTACAGAACCACGGCTACCGGCCGTTCCGGTAACTGCCGTATTGCCTGCATTCACCCATTCATTGTTGGTCAAACGGGTTACTCTATAGGTTGAAAGATCAGTTCCAACTCCATTGTTGGGATCATTAAACGATAATTCGATGGCTGTTGAGGGTGAAGGGCTAACATCTGCCTGAACCGTCCAATATTCAATATTCGAAATATGATGGATACCCGAACCATACACAGCACTAATCTGTTGCGGATTGCTTTTAAAAAACTCGACTGTAAAATGGCCGGTGGCATTTTTCAATGCCAGCCAACCCATGGTGTTTTCTTTTCCAACCGGAAATAAAAAATGTGGGGCACCGGAAATATTTTCTTTACGTAATGGCCCGTTAACAAAACTGTTGTTCGACAAGCTGTCGGCCGTAATACTACATCCTGAAAGCAAGGTCAGCATATTAGCAGAAGAAGTAGTTATTGCTCCACGCACCAGGTTTAATGAATATGGTAACGACAAAGGCGATAATAGGGTAGCGCCAGCGGCATTATTCATTTTGATAGCAACCTTGTCTTTGATTATGCCTTTACAATCTATCTGCTGATTGATGGTTCCGTTAAAAATAATTTCAGAAGAAGCCGTGCCTGTTTCACCAATAATGCCGGCAGACGATTGCAGCATATGACGGTTAACAGCAGTTACCAATGAACGGGTAGAGTTGGCAAGATTAATGATTCCGCCCTGTTGAATTAAATCACGCCCAATAAAAAGAGTGTCGGATAAATTCAAACTAAGCGATACACCGGCCCCTGTTTCAAGATCGGTTCTAACGGTAACCGTGTTGGTACCGGAGGCGGTATAAGTTACTGTGCCATTCATGGCATTGGAAGAAAGCACCAGTTTTCCATATGTTCGACCGCTTAATGAAATGGTACTTGAGGCAGTTGGTATATCAAATTCAAATATTCCTTCTTCAGTTCCCGGTGATTTTGATAAAACTGTTATAATAGCAGCATGGCTGCGCTGGCTGTTTTGAACAAACCGGCCTCCATTATTGATCTTCAATGAATCAGAAATTTCAACCGGTTCGCCACCTGCAGCCCCGGATGAATTTTTAAAAACGCCCCCATTACCGATCACCATTCCATAAACACTACCGGCAACTTTAAAAGCAGGGATGGCTGTATTGGTAACGGGTAAAATCAATTGAATGCTATTGCCTGTAAGCGCCGCAATATTTATTGACTTTATCTGAACACCCACATTACCCGGGGGCAACGTTACCGTGTAAGATGCATTGATAAATGTATTGTCTAAAACTACCTCGTCAGTAACTGCAGGAAGTACATCGCCGGTCCAGTTTTGGGCTGTCATCCATTGGCCATCACCTGCATCACCGTCCCACCTGATTTGACTATAAGCGGAGAAATTAATGAAAAGGACAAAAAATAGCAGCGGCTGCAAAGTTCGCAACAGTTTTCTATTACGCATAACAGTTAAGTTTATGCCACTTTGAGAGCCTTTGTAAAACCGAAGTTAAAAAAATAATTATTTACACCAAATAAAAAATTAACTTTTTCGCATATATATTATGTGCAGACGTCAGAAAAAACCTGATTATTCCCATCGATATGGAATTCCAGGTTACTTAGTTTATTCAGAAACCTATAGCTATACAAAATACAGAAAGCGTTTCACATCACTTCTTTCTAAAGAAAAGGCGTACAGGCACACCGGTAAATTTAAAATGCTGACGCAATTGATTCTCGAGATAATTTTTATAAGGTTGTTTTACGTCGTCGGGGTAATTACAGAAAAACGCAAACGACGGAACATGCGTTGGTAACTGGGTTACATATTTAATACGTATGGGATTGCCACGAACCACCGGAGGCTGATAGGCAGCAATGGCCTTCAACATTACTTCGTTTAATTCTGAAGTGGGTATTTTACGTTGTTTGCTTTCGTATACATCAAGCGCCACTTCTATGGCCTTATGAATACGCAGCTTTTCAAGCGCAGAAATAAATAAGATAGGTACATCACTAAAAGGCGCAATTCTTTTCTTCAATTCATTTTCATAATCACGCGCAGTATTGGTTGCTTTTTCCATTGTATCCCATTTATTCACCAAAAGCACAATGCCCTTCCCTTTTTTCACAGCCAAACTAAATATGCTCAGGTCCTGGGCCGTAATGTTTTTTTCAGCATCCAGCACCAGCAAACATACATCGGCTTCATCCATGGCTTTAATGGCCCTGATCACCGAATAAAACTCCAGGTCTTCGTGCACTTTTGTTTTACGGCGAATACCGGCCGTATCAATAAGTACAAATTCTTTTTGAAAAAGATTATAGTGGGTATGAATGGTATCGCGGGTTGTACCGGCAATTTCACTAACAATAGTACGCTCCTGCCCTATTAATGCATTTAATAAAGATGACTTCCCTACATTCGGCTGACCAATAATGGAAAATTTAGGGAGTGCGCCTTCTGCCAGCACTTCGGCCGCCTGTTCATCGCTAATTAAAGCAGCCACGGCATCGAGCAGTTCACCTGTACCGCTGCCACTCATCGATGAAAGGAAAAAGATATTATCAAATCCGAGTCCGTAAAATTCAGTTGCTTCGAGCAGGCGTTCGTGATTATCTACTTTATTCACCACCAGAAACACCGGTTTGGCAGCACGGCGTAACACATCGGCCATCGACTCATCGAGGTTGGTAATACCGGTAGCGGCATCTACCATAAACAATAAGGCATTCGCTTCTTCAACGGCAATCATTACCTGTTTACCGATCTCTTTTTCAAAAATATCTTCGCTCTGCGGTACAAAACCACCTGTATCGATAATATTAAACGATTTACCATTCCAATCGGCTACACCATACTGGCGATCGCGGGTAACACCGCTGACATCATCCACTATTGCTTTGCGTTGCTCAAGCAAACGATTAAAAAAAGTACTTTTCCCTACATTGGGTCGTCCAACAATTGCTACTGTATAACCTGCCATAACGTTGCTCAAAAATTATTAGTGATAGCCGTATTCTTTTAACATGAACTCATTATCGCGCCACTTAGGCCGCACTTTAACAAACAGTTCCAGAAATACCTTTTGTTCGAGAAACTGTTCAATATCCTTTCTGGCATCTGTACCCAGTTGCCGGATCATTTTACCACCTTCACCCAGTAAAATCCCTTTCTGCGACTCGCGGTTTACTATAATGTCAGCAGCAATTTTAACCAGGGTCGATTTCTCTTTAAATTCATTAACTATAACCGTTGTATGATAGGGTATTTCTTCCTGGTACAAATAAAATATTTTCTCACGTATCATTTCTGCACAAAAAAAGCGGGTAGGCAGGTCGGTCATTTCATCTCCTTCAAAAAAAGGAGGATTCTCGGGTAAAAATTTCAGAATTGTATTGAGAAGATCGTTAATGCCCGATTTTTTCAGGGCCGAAATACCCACCAATTCTTTGCAATATGGCTTTGAACCGAAAAATGCAAATACCTCTTCTTTTTTCGCCGCCTTCGCTTCATCAAGCTTATTAATAACAATAACAGCGGGCACTTTCAAATGAAGCGATTCAAATATAGCGTTTACCTCCTCGTGGTTTTCATTAATATCAACCAATAGCAGGGCTACATCAGTATCTTCAAGGGCCTGCTTTACGGCCATCATCATTTTTTCCTGCAGTTTATATTTGGGCTCAATGATGCCGGGAGTGTCGGAAAAAATGATCTGATAATCAGGTTCTGTTACAATTCCCTTAATGCGATGCCGGGTTGTTTGCACTTTAGGCGACACAATAGCCAGCTTTTCGCCCATCAGGGCATTCAGCAAAGTGCTTTTACCCGCATTGGGCCTGCCAAATATGCTAACAAAACCTGCTTTCATAACTGTTTAAAAACTTTGCAAAGGTATAAAATTAAACAGCCCCGCCGTTGGCGAGGCCATACTGGTTGACGTAAAAAAAGGATTAACCTTTCATTCAGGTTTGGTGCCGGATAAAATCCTTAACCACCACTGCTTTACATCACAAATAAATAACATATTGAAAATGAAAAAAGGCTCCTAAGAGCCCTTTTGTCTGTTGCGAAGGGAGGGATCGAACCTCCGACCTTCGGGTTATGAGCCCGACGAGCTACCGCTGCTCTACTTCGCGATATAATATTTTTTAGTTTACTCTTTCTTATTTTCCACATCCATCTTCCAATCCTAATCCTCTGTTTCTGATGTGGGGTGCAAAGTTAAGGGTTTATATATTTCCACCCAAATACAATTGATCTTTTTGAAAATTATATTTTAATCCGTTATAACTTTTAAGTCCTATCCCCTCTTCGCCACACTTCCTCCCCCGCTTGCCGAACTATATTTAATTACAGGATTTCCTTTGTAGCGCACATCACTGCCGCCGCTTGCTTCTGCGGCTATTTCTTTGGTTACCGTTAACTCGGCATCGCTGCCGCCACTGGCCTGCAAAATGGCATAATCAGCCGTTAAATCGTATCCTTTAAAATCACTGCCGCCACTGGCCTGTACTTTTACATTTACCGCACTGCCTTTGATACGAACATCTGAACCGCCACTTTGATCTATTGTTAAATCAGTTACTTTAACATTACCATTAAAATCGCTGCCGCCCGAAAAATGCATCGATAACTGGGCACTGCTTAATACGCCCTGCACAATTACATCGGCCCCACCCGATGCCTTTATGCCTTTAAGCGATTTGATGGCAATATAGGCTTTTAATTTCCGGTTTTTCCAGTTCCAGCCCATCCAGCTTTGGTCAAAATATATCTTTAACTCACCATTTTCTACAACGGTTTTGATCTTATCGCGATGCGCGATTTCTGTTGCACTAACAACTACACCCTCGTCGTTTGACTGAACGATATATAAATCAATTCCATCAGACACTTTCACACTTTGAAATCCACCCACATTCCGCTTTTCGGCATTTGCGTCGTATATAACCTTCTCCTGGGTAACAGCGAGGTAACTGATTAAGAGCAGTATAGGCGTTATTAGGGTTTTACGCATACATCATTTTTGGGTGTGACGAATAAGAAGGCCTATATGTTACAATATTCTTAAAACTTTTTTGTACGTAACTTTGCGCTCTCTTTCTGAAAAAGAGAATTTCAGATTCCCCGGGGTGCTCTTCCGCCGATGGCGGGATGGCTGAGATAATACCCGTAGAACCTGATCAGGGTAATGCCTGCGCAGGGAAGGTAGTAACATATTGCCTACACTTCGCCATCGCGGCATTTCTCTCAAATCATTTTTTCAAAGAAAACAACATACAAATGAAAAAAGTGTTTTTGGGGATTTGCTTACTGTTACTTACTCAATGGCTGGCTGCTCAGATTAATGGCAAAGTAACAGATGCGTCTACCGCTGCCCCTGTTGCCTCGGCCACTGTTGAGTTAAGTAACGGACAAACTTCCCTTACCAATGAAGCAGGATTATTTGAATTTAAAAAAGTTAAACCGGGCAGCTATAAACTTCTCATTACATCTGTAGGTTATCAATCTGCCAGCCAAACGGTTTCACCGGGCAGCAATATCGATATCAAACTCACGCAATTGAATTTGTTTTTACAACCGGTTGAAATAAAAGCTACCCGCGCCGGTGAAAAAGCGCCTTTCACCAAAACCAATCTCAATAAAAAAGATATTGAAAAACAAAATCTGGGGCAGGATCTGCCATTTTTATTAAACCAAACGCCTTCGGTTGTGGTAAATTCCGATGCCGGGAACGGCGTTGGTTACACGGGTATCCGTATTCGCGGCAGCGATGCTACCCGCATAAACGTAACGCTTAACGGCATTCCCTATAATGATGCTGAATCGCAGGGCACTTATTTTGTTGATCTGCCCGATTTCAGTTCTTCGGTAAACAGCATTCAGGTACAGCGCGGCGTTGGCACTTCAACCAACGGGGCCGGTGCATTTGGCGCCACCATTAATTTAAGCACCAATGAAACGAATACCAATCCTTATGCAGAAGTGAATAATACCTACGGTTCTTTCAATACCTGGAAACACACCGTTAAAGCCGGCAGCGGTTTGATCAACGATCATTTTACCATCGATGCACGTCTTTCAAAAATATCAAGCGATGGATTTATTGATCGGGACCCTTGTAAACTGAAATCATTTTTTTTATCAGGCGCCTGGTTAAATAAAAACACGTCTGTTCGCGTAAATGTGTTTTCGGGCAATGAAAAAACCTATCAGGCATGGAATGGAATACCCGAGGCAAAATTGCGCAACGATAAAACAGCGCTGTTAAACCATTATTATAACAACCTGGGTACATTATATTTTACTCAGCAAGACAGTGTAAACCTCTTCAATTCAGATCCCAGGAAGTATAATTATTTTACTTATCCCAATCAAACCGATAACTACCAGCAGGACCACTACCAGCTATTCATCAACCACGATTTCAACGGAAAGTTCGCTGTTAACACAGCCTTCTTTTTAACGCGCGGCAGAGGATATTACGAAGAGTATAAACCGGTAAGATCATATAGCGAATACGGCCTGAATGATTTTGTTACCGGTTCAGATACGATCCATGCAACAGACCTGGTGCAGCAGCAATGGCTCGACAATTATTTTTACGGACAGATCTTTTCTCTTCACTATAACAATGATGGTCACCAACTGATCGTTGGCGGCGGATGGAATCGTTATGATGGCAAACATTATGGCAATGTGATATGGTCGGCCATGGGAGGAATACCCAACAATTACCAGTGGTATAATACCGACGCTTTTAAAACAGATGTGAATGCCTATGCCAAATACCAGGTGCAGCTTGTTGAAAATCTGCAGGGCTTTGCCGATCTGCAATTCAGGCGCGTGTTATATTATATAGGCGGCTTTAAAAATAACCCATCATTGCTGCTGCGTAATACATGGAACTTTTTTAATCCGAAAGTAGGTTTTGCCTATACAAAGAATGGCTACCAGGTATATGTATCTTATGCACAGGGTAAAAAAGAACCCAACCGCGACGATTTTGAAGCAGGCATCAGCCAGCAACCCAAACCTGAAAAACTGCACGATTTTGAACTGGGTGTAGAAGAGAAAACCAGGTATTACAATTGGGGAGTTACCGCTTATTACATGTTGTATAAAGATCAGCTGGTACTTACCGGTAAAATAAATGATGTAGGCAATTATACCCGCACAAACGTACCCGGCAGCTATCGCATGGGTATCGAGTTGCAGGGTGGTATACGGTTTGAACCCTGGGTAAGCGTATCGGCCAATGCAACCTTTAGCCGTAACCGCATTAAAAACTTTACCGAATACTATGATGATTACGACAACGGCGGTCAGAAAGCAGTGCCTCATGGCACAACAAGCATTGCACTATCGCCCGACGTAGTGGCATCAGGCAATGCAACAATCACCCCATTCTCTAATTTCGACATCAGCCTGTTAGCAAAATATGTAAGTCGTCAGTACCTCGATAACACATCCAACAGGCAGCGCAGTCTTGACCCATATTATGTACAGGATGCACGCATCAGTTATACACTTCGTAATACCGGTTTTAAAGAAACAGCGTTTATTGTGCAGGTAAACAACGTATTCAACAAAAAATATCAACCTAACGGGTACACTTACAGTTATCAATATGGCTCACTGATCACTGAAAATTTTTATTACCCAATGGCAGGAACAAATTTTATGGTGGCGTTGAATGTGAAATTGTGAGGTGAATGATCTATTTATTAAATGAAGAGAGGCCACGTTTATATTTGAACGTGGCCTCTTTATTATTTCTTTTTTATCGTTTAGTATCCCCTCGCACTACTATCAGCCTGTTGCCGAACCGGCTTTTGCGCCTGCACCCACAGATCCACAATCTGGCCCTGGCGTACTTTGTTTACTTTACCGGTTGGAGTAAAAGGCTCAGGAGATTGCCGGTATACATATGCATTGGGGTCGCCGTCACGGGGTTCGCCCAACGCTAATCCGTTTGATTCAAGAATTTGTTTTGCCTCACTTAACGTTTGACCAAATAAATCAGGTACATCAAATTCGTCTTTGCCCGAACCTCTTCCAAGCACCAGCACAATTTTGCTACCCATGGGCACTTTGGTGCCGGCATTAATGGGTTTGCCATTCATTTGCTGATCCAGCACCATGTCCTTCCATCCCTGTACATAAACAGTATCTTCCAGTTTCAACCCACGTTGTTCCAATGTAACTACAGCACTTCTAAAACTTAAATCTATCAGCTTAGGCATTTCAATATCAGGAGGTGCATTGCGGTTGATGGTAAGAAAAACCGTACGGTTCATCTTCACTTTTGATTCGGCATTGGGAAATTGCCTTACAACCGATAAAAGCGCTGCAGTATCGTTAAAGACTGTATCCTGTATCTCTACTTCAAATCCCTGCGCCTCTAAAATTTTCTTTGCTTCATCGAACGATTTGCCGGTTACAGAAGGAACAGCCAGCGTTTTATCGTGCCGGGTAATCCAGGATAATGATTGAAAGAAAATAAAAAACAATACAAGCAGAACGCCAATACCCAGCAGGATATTCGCCCAAAGTGGTCTTCCGGTAATGAATTTAAACACAGGTGATATTGATTAAATTTAAAAAATCAGGTACAGATCTCACTTGTGCAACGTGAATCGGCAATCGTGAAACGGCAAAGGCCCTGGTTTCTGTCAACCCGTTTACTATTTAACCTATTAATTTGCCAACTTCATACTTCCCTGCTTCCCACCTACTTCTTACTAATGCCTATTGCCCATTGCCACTCGCCTACTTTCCAAACTTCGATTGCCAGGCCAGCATGCCGCCCGCCAGGTTTTTGGTATTGCTAAAACCCATTGTTTCAAGGATCATCGCTGCCTGTCCGCTGCGGTTGCCGCTACGACAATATACAATCACTTCTTCATTTTTCAGATTTTCCAGCTCATCTACCTGCATCATTTGCACTTTGCCCAGGGGAACCAGGGTTCCGCCGATATTAAATTCGGCCCGCTCATGCGGTTCACGTACATCTACCAGGTTTAGTTGTTCGCCTTTATCAAGACGTTCTTTTACTTCTTCGGGAGTTATATTTTGCATAAAAAACTTATTTAATTGTTTTCATTTTGCCCTTCGCCGGTTTCGGGTTTAACCGGTTTATCGGGCTGTAGCCAAAGATCAACCGATTGCCCCTGACGAATGCGGTTCATACGTCCGTCGGGTGTTGTATGTTCGGGCCTTTGCCTTCCAACATATGCATTCGGATCAATATTAGGTATTACTGTTCCTACATTCAATCCGTTCGATTCTAACAAAACCTTTGCATCGTTATAAGTTAACCCAACCAGGTCGGGTACACTAAAATCTTCCATTCCCAATCCGCTGCCCAGTATCAATGAAATTTCGCTTCCCTGCGGAATTTTTGTACCGGCTTTTATACGCGTTCCATTGAATTGTTGCTCAAGCACCGAGTTCTTGGCAAAATCGGTACGGTACGAAGTGTCGCCTAATTTCAAACTGTATTGTGTTAATGCAATGGCAGCGCTTCTGAAACTAAGGCCTTCGAGGTTCGGCATTTCAATAACAGGTGCTATAGCTTTATTGATGGTAAGATATACTGTGCGGTTCACTTTCACCACAGCTTCAGCATCGGGAAACTGCCGTAATACCGACAAAGGCTTCGCAGTATCGTTATAAATCGAATCCTGAATTTCTACCTCAAACCCTCTGCTTTCGAGCAGTTGCTTTGCATCTGCATACGTTTTGCCGGTTACAGCAGGAATAATAAGGGTTTTGTCGTGCCTCGTAATCCAGTGAAGTGATTGTAAAAACAATACTATCACTAATAATACAATGCCAATTCCTGTTAGTATGTGTACCCAAAGGGGTTTCCCTGTCATGAATTTAAACACAGGTAATATCGGTTTGTTTTCGTGAATCGTCTTTGATCAATTTGCAACTGGCAATCAGCAATTGGCAATGTTGCCGCGTTGGTGTTTTGCTTATTGCCTGTTGTCTATTGCCTATTGTTTCCTTGATAAAGCATCTTCAATCAGTGCCGAATAAAATTCCTTTAACGTCCAACCCATAGCGCGTACCTGTTGCGGAACAATGCTTGCTTCACTTTGGCCAGGCACCGTATTTATTTCAAGCATATAGGGAGCCTGCAGTGCCTCATTATAAATGAAATCAATACGCACAACACCGCGACAGTTGAACAGTTCATATATCTTTTTAGCCGCGTTTCTAACCTTTTCTGCAATGGCCTCATCAACCTGCGCCGGTGTAATTTCTTCACTCATTCCCTGGTATTTCGCTTCGTAATCAAAGAAATCTTTTTTCGATTTCACCTCGGTTATCGGCAAGGCTATGATACCTTTTGTTGATTTAAAAACACCAATGGTAAATTCACGGCCCGAAATATATTCTTCTACCAGTATCTGGTCGTCTTCTTTAAATGCCTTTTCCAGAGCGCCGGGTAATTCTGCCGCCGCATTTACCTTGCTCATACCAATACTTGAACCACCATTATTGGGTTTAACAAATACAGGCAGGTTTAACTGGCTAAGGATTGCCTCGGGGCTAACCGGACTGTGTTTAAAAACATGTACTGATTTGGCAACATTTATGCCAGCAAAGGCCGCTACGGCCACGGTATATCTTTTATTAAATGTGAGCGCCGAAGTAGCTGAATCACAGGAGGTATAGGGCAAACCGGTAAGGTCAAAATACCCCTGCAGCTTACCATCTTCACCAGGTGTACCATGAATGCCAATCAAAACCGCATCAAATTTGATTTTTTTGCCATCTATAGTCAGTGAAAAATCTTCCCGGTCAACTGTTATTTTTTTACCATCGGCTGTATCGTAAAACCAGCCCTTGGGCGAAATATCTATTTTATAAACACTGTATTTGTCGGTATCAATATTCTTTTCGATCGTAATAGCACTTTTATAGGAGATAACGGCTTCTGTAGAGTACCCTCCGGTAACAAAGGCAATATTGGGCTTCATTAATGGTTGGAAAATTTTAGCAAATAAACGAATTTAACCGGGAAAGTGCGAATGCCTGGTACCTTTTCCCCTATTTTGAACGCAGGAAAGATTGTTAAATTATTTCGGCACTGTGTTTCAGCCTTTTAAAATAAGAAAGGTGAAGGCCGTTCTCCCTTCACCTTTTTACGGCGGGAAATATCACCCACCAGATTTAAGTAGTACAAAGACTACATTCACTATTATGCTATTCAAGGTAAGAAAACTATCGACCCAACGCATCATTTTAACTGATAATTTATGCACAGGTGGCTTTTACAGATGCAATACCCTACGCCTGTAAACAATAAAAAAGGTGAAGGTCGTTAACCCTTCACCTCGTTACGGCAGGAAATATCACCCGCCACTTACAAGTAGCACGGAGGCTACATTACAATTCTTGTATTAAGGTACACAATCTTTAAGCCAATTACAAATTTTCTTTAGGTCAGAAAGTCTTTCCGACTTCCGGTCTTTCCAGACTTTCCGACTATCTTAAATATGCAGCTTTTCTTTTTTAGCCAGCAGTTCTTCTACTGTTTCCTTATACATTTCATCGGGAACACAGCAGTCGACCGGGCAAACAGCTGCACATTGAGGCTCTTCGTGAAAACCCTGGCATTCGGTACACTTATTAGGAACAATATAGTATGTATCTACACTTACCGGCGCATGCGCTGTATCGGCATCCGTAATCGTTCCATCTATCAATACATAGGAACCTTTTACAGTAGTACCATCAGCAATCTTCCATTCTACCCCACCCTCGTAAATTGCATTATTGGGGCATTCGGGTTCACATGCTCCGCAGTTGATACATTCTTCAGTGATTTTTATTGCCATAACTTACTGAGTTTTTAAATGGGTTTGAATACAACTAAATTTGCACGCAAATATAAGGTGGATTAAATCGCAACTCACTGCACCTGACCACAATCAGGGCTATTTTTGCACAACAAATATAAGATGGAATGAATTTACAACAACGAATCGTTTTATTAAACCGGTTAGGCGAATATATTTTACAAAACAACGAACAATGGCAGGCAGCCAAAGACAAGGCCAATTTACAAAACAGCTGGTTCACGCCGGAGTTTATCGATATAGCGACTAATAATATAGCCCGGGTTTTTTTACAAAAAGAGGCACTCACGGCCTGGGCACAGCAGTACGGGATACCCGATCAAAATACCGATCCTAAAAATATTGGAGTTATAATGGCCGGAAATATACCGCTCGTTGGTTTTCACGACTTTTTATGCGTTTTTATAACCGGGCACCGGCAAACCATTAAACCCTCATCAAAAGATGAAGTGCTTATTAAACACCTGGTGCAGCAGTTAAATGAATGGGACGAAGCTACCCGGCCGCTGATCGCATTTGCCGATATGCTTAAAAACTGCGACGGCTATATCGCCACCGGCAGCAATAATTCGGCAAGGTATTTTGAATATTATTTCAGCAAATACCCCCATATTATCCGCCGCAACCGTACTTCTGTGGCCATTTTAACCGGCACCGAAACCACCCCAGAACTCGAAAAACTGGCAGATGACGTTTATCAGTATTTTGGCCTTGGCTGCCGTAATGTAACCAAGCTGTACGTTCCTGAAAACTATGATTTTCTGCCCCTGCTCAATGCCTTTAAAAAATACGATTACCTGATCGACCTGCACAAATACAAAAACAACTACGATTATATACTGACCGTGCTGATACTGAATAAACAGTATTACATGAGCAACGAAACCATCATTTTGCACGAAAACAAATCACTGTTTTCACCTATCGGGCAACTGAACTTTGAATATTTTAACCAGGACCCCTCAGCCTTGCTAAAAGACAACAATGATGTTCAATGTATCGTAGGAAAGAACCACCTGCCTTTTGGAAAAGCGCAGCAACCGTCGCTTACCGACTATGCCGATGGCGTTGATACCATGAAATTTTTGCTGGAAATATGAAAAACTGGCAATCAGCTCCCTGCAATTTTTTCATTTTAAAAGCCAATTGATTAAATATACTTTTTTTTAACTTTTGGCTTTATATACGTGCATATTTACCGAATCCTGTTTACTTTTAGTAAATTTGAGTAGCGAAGTACGAAGACTTTAGTAAATTAAATGTTAAAGCGGAAAAGCGGCACTGGTTTAGTATATTTCCTGACGTTAAATTTGTTGTTGTCAGGCATATATTTTGAAACAGTATTAATCTCAATAAAAATTTAATAACGATGAAGTGGAAACAAATACTGGCTATTGTTCTCATCAGTGCTTCTACCAGCGGACTCACTATGTGGGGATATAACCACCTGGGCCATGAAACGTATGTATATCAAAAAGAAGGTGATTCAGGTAAAATCCCGGCCAATTATGCTGGCTTTAATGGTGTGGAGGGAAGCGGCCCTGTTGATTTTTCACCAGCTGCCGAAGCAGCCATTCCTGCTACCGTACATATTAAAACAAAAGCAAGCCGAACAGTAAGTAACAACCTGCCAAGAAACAATCCGTTTGGCGATTTATTCCCCGATCTCGATGATTTCTTTGGCGACAGATATCGCTCTATTCCTCAAATGGCATCCGGTTCAGGAGCCATTATCAGTGAAGATGGATACATTGTTACCAATAATCACGTAATTGACGGAGCCGATGACATTACAGTTACCTTAACCAATAAAAAATCTTTTAAAGCTAAAATAGTTGCGGCTGACCCCAGCAGCGACCTGGCTGTTATTAAGATCGAAGCAAAAGGATTGCCCTTCCTTTTATATGGCAATTCTGATGACGTTAAAGTTGGTCAGTGGGTGCTCGCTGTAGGATATCCGTTAACGCTCGAAACCACCGTTACGGCTGGTATCGTAAGTGCTAAAGGCAGAACGCTTGAAATCAACCGCCGTCAAAGCACTACACCGGTTGAATCATTTATTCAAACCGATGCTGCCGTTAACCCCGGCAATAGTGGCGGCCCGCTAATTAATACCGAAGGCAAATTAATTGGTATTAACTCAGCCATCGCTTCTCCTACCGGCGCTTATGCAGGTTACTCATTTACGATTCCTGTAAATATTGTAAAGAAAATAGTTTCTGACCTCATGAAGTTCGGTACTGTTCAAAGAGCTTACCTCGGTATCGAATATCCGCGCGATAATTTAAGCGAAGAAGAAAAGAAACAAAACGGTATTAAAGACGATGGCGGTGTGTATGTAATGACCGTTCGCGAAGGTGGTGCAGCTTCAGCCGCAGGTGTTAAAAAAGGCGATGTAATTACAAAAATCAATGGAGTACCGGTTGCCAGCGGCGCCGATCTTATCGGACAAATTGCAACTTACCGTCCCGGCGATAAAATCAGTATTACTTATCAGCGTACCGGCAAAGAATATACTTCCAACATTACTTTAAAGAATGTTACAGGCACTACCGATGTGGTAAAGAATTCGGTGCTTGATAAATTAGGCGCCGACCTCGATAACCTGGGCAAGGATGATGCAAAAGAACTGAATGTTAAAGGGGGTGTGATTGTTAAATCGATCGGAACCCGCGGCTTACTGAGCAAAGTAAGAATACAGGAAGGTTATGTGATCATCAAAGCCAATAACAAAGAGGTTACCAGTGTAGATGAATTAAGAAAGATTCTTGAAAGTGCAACAGGCAGTGTAAAGCTCGAAGGTATTTATCCCGGTTACGAAGGTGTATATCCGATCATAATTAATCTCGATAGCGCCCAATAATTTAAGCGTTAAAAATTTAAAGAGCAAAGGAGAATATCTCTTTTGCTCTTTTTTTATGTTCTTTAACTCATTATGCGTTCTGCATTAAGCGTTCAGCGTTCAGCGTTCTGCGTTCAGCGTTCAGCGTTCTGCGTTCAGCCTTTAACCAGCACCAGATACTCCCATCCTTTAAGTTGGGGAGCAAAAGAGGCACCTACAGTTACCGGTTGCCTGGTAAACACATCGGTGAATTTTCCATGAACATGACTGCCTGTTAACTGAACGGTAAGTTCATTGGGTGAGAAATTCAATATTACCAGTAATTCCCTGCCATCGTGTTTGCGTTCAAAACCAAGTACATGCTCGCTTTCGGTGGTGGTAATGATCTGCGGTTTGGCTGTTTCGCCGGCCATAAGGGCAGGATGTAATTTGCGCAGCTGCAATAATGTTTTATAAAAATCGTGCAGTTCGGGCGTGCCGTTCCAGCTTATTTCATCTTTATCAAAAAACGGTAACCGTTTGTGCAGAGGCAGTTCCTGGCCGGTATAAATCAGGGGAACGGCATTCCAGGTACTGTTGAATACGGCTAAGGGTTTAGCCATATCGCCATACTTTTCGTATTCGGTGCCGTTCCAGGTGTTTTCGTCGTGATTACTGGTAAACAACATGGGAAAAGTACCCAACGGCAGGTCGAACTGGTAATGGTTCAACGTGTCGAGCAACTGCGACATAGTGATTTCCTTGCGATAATATTTTTGGGTAGCCGACATCCAGCGCCAGCCATATAAGCAGTCGAATACATTTAAATAGGGAACATCAAGGGTTTCGCCCAGCCAGAAAAGCGGTTTAACGGCATCCAGTTCAATACGCGCTTTGCACCAGAAGTCGAGCGGTACCAGGTGGCACATATCGCAGCGGAACCCATCGATATTGCATTGTTTTACCCAAAATTTCATAGCGTCGATCATGTCGGTGCACATGTTGTGATCGTAGTAATTCAGGTCAATTACGTCGTGCCAGTTATGGGTATCGTAAAATTTTCCTTCGGCGTCTCTTTTAAAATATTCGGGATGGGTATTGGTCCAAACATGGTCCCAGCCGGTATGGTTAGCCACCCAGTCGATGATTACTTTTAATCCCAGCGAATGGGCCTGCTTTACCAGCACCACAAAATCGGCCAGGGTACCAAATTCAGGATTTATCGCTTTGTAATCTGAACAGGCATAATAGCTGCCCAATGTTCCCTGCCGTTTTTCTTTACTGATAGGGGTAATGGGCATAAACCATAAAATGTCAACACCCATATCTTTCAACCGGGGCAAATGTTTGGCAAAGGCATTAAACGTGCCTTCGGGGGTATACTGCCGAACATTAACCTCATAAATATTGCTGTTTAAACTCCACGCTACCGGTGAAAATCGTCGCTCCATTATCATCTGACTCTTGATTGTTGAGACCAAAATTAAGGGTAAAATGAATGATGGCTCGATGGTTTTATGGTTTGATGGCTTGTACCAACGGTTCCAAATGGCCTTCTGATTGTTAACTACCTTAATTTCAGTCGCTTTTATGACTAAAAAAACGGGTCGCCGCCACAAAATATGCCTGTATATTATTCAACTGCCCAGCCATCAAACAATCAAACCATCTAACAATCAACTTCCTTAACTTCGCAGCTGTTATTTCATGGCATGAAAACATTTAATGTTCCTGTTACGTATCGCAGTCCGCTGATAACCGCTATTAAAAACAGCCGTAAACAGCAGGACAAAATGAAAAAAGATTTTACCCCTACCCTGCTGGCGCTGGACCCTCTGCATATTTATCTGGCCCGCCATTTTGGCTTTTGTTACGGGGTCGAAAATGCCATTGAGATTTCTTTCCGCACTATTGACTCAAATCCCGGCAAGCGTATTTTTTTATTGAGCGAAATGATACACAACCCGCAGGTAAATGCCGACCTGCAAAGCCGTGGCGTGCAATTTTTGCAGGATAATTACGGTCATCAGCTGATCCCATTCGAAAACATTACACCCGATGATGTGGTGATCATTCCTGCCTTTGGCACTACGCTCGAAATTGAAGCCCGGCTGAAAAAACTTGGTATACCGGTAGAAAAATATAATACCACCTGCCCTTTTGTAGAAAAAGTATGGAACCGCAGTGAGCAGATTGCCCAAAAAGGGTATACCATTGTTATTCACGGCAAACCGAAACATGAAGAAACAAGGGCTACTTTTTCGCATGCCGCCAGCAATGCCCCCTCAGTTATTGTGAACGACATGCACGAAGCAGAAAACCTTGCGAAATATATCACCGGCGAAAAACCCGCCGATGCCTTTTATACAGAGTTTGCAGGAAGATTTTCTGCCGGCTTTGACGTCACGCAACACCTGCAACGCATTGGTGTAGTAAATCAAACCACACAGCTGGCCACCGATACACAGGCTATTGCCGAGTTTCTGAAACAAACCATACAAAAGCATTTTGACCTAACGGCTTCAACTATTGAAGAACGTTTTGCCGATACACGCGATACGCTGTGTTATGCCACCAATGATAACCAAACTGCCGTTACCGGTATGCTGCAAACGCCGGCCGATATTGCCATTGTGGTAGGCGGTTATAATTCTTCCAACACAACACATCTGGCAGAGTTGTGCGAACAGCAATTGCCCACCTATTTTATTAATTCAGAAGAAAAACTGTTGTCTTCGAAAAATATCCTTCATTATAATTATCACACCAAAGAAGAGCTGGTTGCGGTTGATTATCTGCCTACAGGTAATCCGGCCCGCATTTTAATTACCAGCGGCGCCTCGTGCCCCGATGCCCTGGTTGAAGGCGTAATACGAAAAATAAGTTCGTTTTACGGAGTTGAACAGCAGCTCGATGCATTAACAAATCAATTGGCCGGTTAATCATTGTTATCGCTTCGTTTATCCTACCTGAATAGCAATACATAGAATTTAATAGCTATGAATTATGCTCATAGTTAAACTCCCCATAACCTGGCAGGTCAAATTCGTAATAGCAAGCCTGCAGGTTTTTATTCAGGCATTTTTAAATGCACTGGTACCAACAGGTTTAAATGAGATAATTAATAGTTATGAAACCGCTTCAAATTTTATTGCTGGTGATGCTTACAGGTATGGGGGTATCGGTTATGGGCCAGCCACGGTTAATTAACAACAATGTGCAGGAGTTGCGGCAACGGTTCAATGTGTTGCAATTAACCGAAGAACAAAAACAAAAACTCGCAAATTTGATCCGCCGGGAAAGAATGCAGTTTTATCTGAATCAGAAAGAACTGAACGACTTACTCACCGAAAAGCAAAAGGCACAGTTGTTAGCCTGGAGAAAGCAGCGCGATGGAATTAAAGCTGATAGTACGGGGCACAGGAATTAGTTAAGCAGTTGATCAGTTACAGGTTAAAAAGCAAACAGGCTGATACGAATGTACCAACCTGTTAAAACTTATAACTTATTACTTAAAACTTATTACTTAACTACACCATCTTAAACGTTTCGAGGAACTTGGTATTAAAATTACCCTTGATAAAATCTTCATTCTTCATCAGTTGCTGATGAAAAGGAATGGTAGTTTTAATGCCTTCAATTACATACTCACTTAATGCACGGCTCATGGTATTGATGGCTTCTTCGCGTGTGCGGGCCACGGCAATGATCTTGGCGATCATTGAATCGTAATATGGCGGAATAACATATCCTGCATATACATGCGAATCGATACGAATGCCATGACCGCCCGGCTGATGCAACGTAGTGATTTTTCCGGGGCTCGGACGAAAATCGTTATAAGGATCTTCGGCATTGATACGGCATTCTATCGCATGCAGCTGCGGTTCGTAGTTCAATCCGCTGATGGCTTCGCCGCCGGCTATTTTTATCTGTTCCTTAATTAAATCAAAGTTGGTAACTTCTTCGGTTACGCAATGTTCAACCTGAATACGGGTATTCATTTCCATGAAGTAGAAATTGCGATGCTTATCTACAAGGAACTCGATGGTACCAACGCTTTCATACCCGATGGCCGAAGCGGCTTTTATTGCGGCATCACCCATACGCTTGCGCAATTCGGGTGTCATAAAAGGCGATGGTGATTCTTCAACCAGCTTCTGGTGACGGCGTTGTATGCTGCAATCTCTTTCACTGAGGTGACAAACTTTTCCGTAGCGGTCGCCTGCTACCTGTATTTCGATGTGGCGCGGTTCTTCCACAAACTTTTCCATGTAAATACCGTCGTTCTTAAACGAAGCGCCGGCTTCGGCTTTGGCGGTATTGTAGGCGCGTTCCATTTCTTCTTCGTTCCAAACCACGCGCATCCCTTTACCACCACCACCGGCTGTTGCTTTTAAGATAACCGGGTACCCCACTTCTTTAGCAAGGCTTTTGGATTCTTCCAGACTTTCGAGTAACCCTTCGCCACCGGGTACAACGGGTACGCCGGCTTTGATCATAGTTTCCTTGGCAGTCATTTTATCGCCCATTGAACGGATCTGATCGGGTGTGGGTCCGATAAATTTTATATTGTGCTCGCCACATATTTCGGCAAAGCGTGCATTTTCGGCCAAAAATCCATAACCCGGGTGAATGCCATCGGCATTGGTAATTTCTGCCGCAGCCATTATATGAGGTATGTTCAGGTACGAATCAGAACTGGCAGCCTTTCCAATACAAACAGCTTCATCGGCAAAGCGAACATGCAAACTGTCTTTATCGGCTGTTGAATAAACAGCAATCGTTTTGATGCCCATTTCCTTACAGGTACGAATTACCCGAAGGGCAATTTCTCCACGATTGGCGATTAATATTTTTTTGAACATTGAATTTAATTTGATAATGCGCTGATGTGCTAATATGCTAATGCGCTAATAATTAAAATGTGCATCTCGAATTGAGCACATTAGCAAATTAGCTAATTATCACATTAGCTAATTAGTTAAGCCGGTTCTACCAGGAACAAGGGCTGGTCATATTCTACCGGCGAAGCATCTTCTACCAGCACTTTTACAATACGTCCCTTTACTTCGCTTTCAATTTCATTAAAGAGTTTCATGGCTTCGATAATGCAAACCACTTTACCGGTAGTAACATCGTCGCCGATCTCTACAAACGCCGGTTTACCGGGAGAAGAACTGCGGTAAAAAGTACCGATCATGGGGCTTTTAATAGTCAGTAAGTTGTCAGTAGCTTCAACAGCTTTCGGTTTGTCGGCAGCGGGGGCTGTTGCACCATGTGCAGGTTGTGCCATGGTCTGTGGCATAGCGGTCATCATAGGAGCGGTATGTACAGGAGCAGCAATGACATTTTGAACAGGTTCTTCTTTTTGCCTGATGGTTAATTTAAATCCCTTTTCTTCGATCGTCACTTCCCCAATATTTGATTTGTTGATCATTTTGATCAACTCCTGAATTTGTTTAAAATCCATCTGTTAAAATTTTAGGTTGTCGATTAAGTCCTGTAGAACAGGCGGCTAAGATAAGGATTAGCCACTAAATATATCCAAAACCGTTTTTAAAAAACGAAGGGATGCACCTGATGCGTATACCTGTGATGCCCTCCATATAAAAAATGGACAATGGAAGTAAATTCCATTGTCCATGATCAGACGTCGTTAAATATTTTATTCTTTTACTCTTTCAACATATTCTCCGGTCTTCGTATTTATACGAATCAACTCGCCTTCATTTACAAACAACGGCACGTTTACATTGGCGCCGGTTTCAACGGTGGCGGGTTTTAAAGTACGGGTAGCCGTATCGCCTCTTACGCCGGGCTCGGAGTAAGTAACTTTCAATACAATTTTATCGGGAAGCTCAACGCTCATCGGTTGATCGGTATCGGTGTTAATTAAAACCGATACTTCCTGACCTTCTTTTAAGAACTGGGGAGCATCTACGAGATTTTCGGCAAGAGCAAGCTGTTCAAAAGTTTCATTATCCATGAAATTGTAACCGGTATCGTCTTTGTACAAAAACTGGTAATATTTACGTTCAACACGAACCGGGTAAATGGTATCGCCGCTGTTCCAGGTTTTTTCAATACTCCGGTTATTATCAACGCCTTTGAGTTTAGCCCAAACTTTGGCGGCTGCCCTTGCGGTTTTATTTTCACCAAATTCAACCACAGTGTATAAACTACCATCGAGTTTAATGATCATGCCGCGGCTGATATCTGCTGTATTTGCCATAAATGATAAAAATTTCAAAAGTCAAAAAACAAAATTCAAATCAGTTGAAAACTAATTACTAATGTAAAAAGAGGGGGCAAAATTACAGCAAATTCGTCAGGTCACAAAAGTATGGTCAAATTGTTTGATCTTTCCCTACAGAACCAGTTGATACCTTTCGCTACGGATGTGAAAATTAGTAGTATTGTCTTCATACCGGGTAATAGTTACCATGGCCCTTACTTTGGTAAGGTCTTTGCCGATCAATTTGGCGGAAGTTCCGTCGGGTTCGGTGAATTTTAATTCTATTGATTTCAGTACCTCATCTGCATAGTCAGTACTCCCGATCACCATGTCGTACCCCTGCGATGCCAGGGTTTTTCGTATTTCTTCCAGCTGGTTTGTGGTCGTATTTTTATTGATCTCAAAATTCAGCTCCTGTTTTATTGCCGGTTGAACCGAAACCGCCGATTTTATAGAATAATTCGGACGTGAAACGACTGAATAAACATTGGCTTCCCGGATGGCTAATGCTACTTTGGGTAATATTTTCGGATTGGCAAAAGCAGTGGGCCCTCCGGTTTTCGCAGGTATTTCGCCATATTTCGCTTCGTACTGAGGGTCTTTGTTCCAGTCGTTTAAAGTGACGGCTTCTACTATTTTATTTTGTTTGTCTTTTACGATTACCACATACTCGCCATTATTATTGGCAATGGTAACGCAATAGCCTTTTGGTGTAAAACAATCATCCTGTACGGGCCGTCCTACGCGCATAGGAACTCCGGGAATAATTACTTCCTCTACGCTCTTTGCAGGCCGTGGAGGCGTAGGTACCCCGGTCACAACTACGGCCTTTAACTCTTTAGCAGGTGGCGCCGGCGGCACAGGTACTCCGGTCACAACTACGGCCTCTAATTCCCTGGAAGGTGGCGGGGGAGCAGGTGCTCCGATCACAGTAACCGCCTCTAATTCCTTTGCAGGCTGTGGTGCCGGCGGTGTTACAATTTTGTGTGTTGGGGGTGCTGGCGGAGCGGGCGGTTTGGGCAAAGGGCCATATTTACTTTCGAAAGCTTTTTTCTCTTTCGCAATATCCAGGTTGTACTTTTCAAGCTGACCATTTTTTAATCTTATGGTTGCCTGACCATTGTTAACGTCAATAGTAACTACATCATCAGGCAACTTCGGCGCAATTTGTGCCGTCGGTATAGTATCAGTTACCAGACGCAGCGGTCGTTGTTGCCGTTGTTGTTGTACTGAGTTGCGAAAGGCCAATAAAATTACCATTAGCAACGGCAGCATAAATAAAAACCTGATAAGGTGCACCCTGGCTGATTTTGTTTTGTTCATCATGGCTATTCTTTTTTTTAAGGATGAGAAATTAAAATTGGTGGCTATACTAAATGAATGAACGCCTATTACTTTCAATAATAAATACTGGTACTGTTTACGATCGAGCCCTGTTTGCAGCACCTGTTCATCGGCAATAAACTCAAGGTTTTGCCGCATGGCTTTCCGAAGCAACCAGGCAAAAGGGTTATACCAGTTTATAACGCACAATAATTCGCTCCATAGAATATCGGCCGAATGCCGTTGTTTTACATGAATAAATTCGTGGCGAATGATATCCTTCAGTTCATCTTCATTATGCTGTTGCTGGTTTATATAAATTGATTTACCAAATGAAAACGGCACTATGGGTTTATCGATATGATACAATTTAACACTGTCGTTATACAACAACACCGCCTTTGACCTCATTTTAAATAATGAATAATATTGAACAAGCAAACGAAGTATCATAAACACCATACCGGCACCAATAACCGCTATAACCAGTTGCATGAAATTAAAACCGGCATCAACAGCAGCCGCAGGCTCACCAACTTCATAAGTTGTTGTCATTTGCTCAATAGCCGGAATATAACGAACGATAGCCGATTGCTGCAGCTGCGGCCTGGTAACAATGGTAAATACATTTACAAAAGGAATAACCAGGCACAACATTGAATAAATCAACAGGTACCAGCGGTTCCAGTTATAAAAGGTAAGCCGTCGTAAAAGCAACTGATAAAAAAGGTATACCACTGATATGCTGATGGATAATTTGAGGATGTATTGTAGTAGCATTTTTTTTGGTTTTTGGTTGGTATCTGAAGAACGAAGTCGGAAGTCTGAGGTCAGAAGAGTACCCAATTCAGTCTTCTTTTCTGTATCACACTTCTTGCTTCAGAAATCAGTCATCGGACTTCCGGCCTCCGCCGTCAGACTTCTTACTTCCGACTTCCGTTTTCAATCATATCAATGATCTCCTTCAGCTCAGAAGGACTTAGCTTTTTTTGTTCCACAAAAAAGTTCACCAGTTCTTTATAAGAGTTGTCGAAGTAATCTTTTACCACGCCGCTCATAAAGTTCTTTTTATAATCCTCCTCTGTTATAGCCGGTTCATATAAATAGGTATTACCTACCAGCCGGCTTTTAAGCAAACCCTTTTTTTCAAGATTTTTTACAGTAGAAGCAAGTGTGGTATAAGGAGGCTGGGGGCTTTCCATGTTTTCAAGGAACATTTTTATGTTCCCTTCACCGGTTTTCCAAATAGCCTGCATAGCCTGTTCTTCCTGTATGGTTAACTTTTCCATTATTTACGATCTTTTCGTAAATCTACGAATAATTCGTAGACATTTCAAAAAGTTTTTTGTTAAATGAAGGCAGTCCTTGTACAGCATATTCATTTACTGTTATTTTTGAAAAAAATTTTATAGAAACCGGGGGCGGTCAAACAGTTGAGGCATTCGAATAAAATTCATCAGTATTTATCCAAAAAAAACTGAGAATTTTGGCCAGAGACATTATTATTGATACTTAAGTTGCCCCCGAATTGGTTACCAGGGCTTAAAAACTTTATTGAATGAAAAACCGCCTATTACTTATTCTATTGGCATTTACCGTTAAAATGGCCTCTGCACAAACACTGCCGCCCGATAGTCCGGCATACAAACGTTTTCCTATTGTTCCGCCATTTACCATTTTACAGGTCGATAGTACCAATCTTACCAAAGATCAGCTGAAACATCAGCCTACTATAATAATGTATTTCAGTCCCGATTGCGAACATTGCAAACACCAGTGGGCCGATATGGAAAAGCGTATGAAGGATTTGAAGAAATATCAGATCGTTATGATCACTCACCAGCCTTTTGAAACAATGGTGGCTTTTTATAAAGACCATAAAATCGAGGAATACAACAACATCAAAATGGGGCAGGATACCAAATTCTTTTTACCCCCTTTCTTTCGCATGCAAAGTTTGCCCTACCTGGCATTATACGATAAACACGGTAACCTGATCACTACTTTTGAGGGGAATGTAAAAATTGATAAGATGCTGGCTGCCTTTGCAAAATAGCATCTTTGCCGCCATCAAATAACACAGAACTAACAAAAATCATTATTATTCTTAGGTTCTCCACCTATTTTTGCGCATAAATTGATAACATTTTAAAATATTTTCAGATGAAAGTAACTGTTGTAGGTGCTGGAGCTGTAGGCGCCACCTGCGCCGATAATATTGCCCGGGCCGAATTAGCTGAAGAACTGGTACTGCTTGATATTAAAGAAGGACTGGCTGAAGGCAAGGCTCAGGATATGATGCAAACCGCCGCATTGCTTGGCTTTGATACAAGAATTACAGGCAGCACGAACGATTATTCAAAAACTGCCGGCAGTGATGTAGTTGTAATTACCTCGGGCCTTCCGCGTAAACCTGGTATGACCCGCGAAGAACTGATTGGCACCAATGCCGGTATTGTAAGAGGCGTTGCCGAAAATATTCTGAAACACTCTCCCAACGCCATTATTATCGTTATCAGCAACCCGATGGATACCATGACCTATCTGGCCTTAACCGCAACCGGTTTGCCCAAGAACAGGATCATTGGTATGGGTGGCACCCTCGACAGCGCCCGCTTTAAATATCAGTTGAGCCAGCACCTCGGCTGCAGCCCTGCCGACCTGAATGCAGTGGTTGTAGGTGGTCACGGCGATACTACCATGATACCCCTCATTCGTTATGCTACCTGGAACAGTGCACCTGTTACCAAATTCCTGAGCGAAGAAAAACAAAAACAAATTGTTGCCGATACCATGGTGGGCGGCGCTACACTGACCAAACTGATCGGTACCAGCGCCTGGTATGCACCCGGAGCAGCCGGAGCAGCCCTGGTAGAAAGCATTGTTCGCGATCAGAAAAAATTATTCACTTGCTGCGTATCGTTGAACGGTGAATACGGACAGAAAGATATCTGTTTGGGTGTTCCTGTTATCATCGGAAAGAGCGGCTGGGAAAAAATCATCGACTTTGGTCTGAATGCCGAAGAGCAAGCCCTCTTTAACAAAAGTGCCGATGCAGTTAGAAGCATGAACGATGTGCTGAAAACGCTGTAATACGCGAAGCCGGAAAACTGAAGTCAGAAGTCGGAAGTCTGAAATGAAGAAGAGATTGAAAGCTCAGCCTCTTTACTAAATCGGATTTCAAATTTCTGACTTCTTTATTTATTTCCATCTTCCTGCCATATATATCTTATCCCCAACCTCCTACCTCCAACATCAGACCTCTGACTTCCGACCTCAGACTTCCGACATCAGACTTCCGACCTCCAACTCCCTGCTTCATGGATTAAACCCGGGCATTGAATTTGAATCAAACTATATAGCCCCACTCCCCGACCCAGCAGTTACTAAGCCCAAATTATTGATCGTAATAAGTGTAGTATGAAAAAATTTTACTGTCGTTGTTGGAAAACAGCCTGTATCACATCGATTCTATTAACAGGCAATATAACGGGAATGAATGTGGTTACCGCACAAACACCTCCTGATCCCGCACAGGCAAATTATACCCCTGTTTATGTGGGGAAGATAATTCCCAATAACAATACATACACCGATAATCGTCAAAAAATCCGGTTTGTAAATGATGCAGCCGACAACTACATGAAACTGCCTGAACCGGTAGCTATGAGCGACTTTTCTGCAGCACCAGGCAATGGTGGTGTTGAATTAAGATGGCGAACCACCTGGGAACCCGGTAATCTTAAGCTATATGAAATAGAATACAGCAAAGACGGCATCAATTTTCAACAGGCGGGCGTGCTTACGGCAGGGAATTATCTGAATGGAAAAGCCTACGCATTCAGGCATTTTCCGGTAAATGTGCATGACCGTTTATTTTATCGCATACGAATGGTAGATATAAACGGCCGCTATGATTTTACCCGCATTATTACCGTAGCAACCACCGGCACTACCGAAAACTACGTTTTCCCAACCATTGTAAATACCGGTAGCGTGAGTCTTTATTTAAACGATTCGTTCAGGATTGTACAAATTGTAAATATGCAGGGTAGGCTTTTACAAACCCAGCCGCTCGACGGCCGAACCGGCCGTATTGATATTTCCCTGTCACCATTGGCCGAAGGCATTTGCATTGTTCGGGTGGTGGGCAGCGACCCGCAAAGAAATATCGTGCAAAAAATCTTTGTTCGTTAGTTAGTCCATACCATTAATCATCGCTACTGCGGTCTGGCTGTTTTGGCCGGGCCGCTTTTTTATGCAGAATGCCAAACGCTTAACGCACAATGCGTAACCCTTTGCGCCCATGGTGTAACGGAACGCAAAACATTTAAGCCAAAGATGTGCTAAATGCTGAATACTAATTGCGTTAAGCGTTCAGCTTTTTGCATTAAGCTTTTCGCATTTGGCGTTTTGCATTACGCGTTCAGCATTTCCAACTTCATAATTATTTTTTCCGGTTTTGTCCTGCTGCCTTCTTTTCGTTCGTCATTTAACCGGTAACTTAATCTGGTAATCTTTAAAATTTTACATTATGAAAGATTTTATGTTCATTTTCAAAGGCGGCGGCATTCAATACGATTTCTCTCCCGAAGAAATGCAGCAGCATATGCAAAAATGGTTTTCATGGATCGAAGAGCTGAAAGCCAAACAAATATATGTGGCCGGAGAAGCATTGATGCCTTCGGGCAAAACTGTAAAAGGCGCCAAAACGCTGGTGACCGACGGGCCTTTTGCCGAAAGCAAAGAGCTGGTGGGCGGATTTTTTATCATCAAAGCCGCTACTATTGAAGATGCAACGGAAATTGCCAAAGGCTGCCCAGATTTACCAATCGAAGGAGCCGTTGAAGTAAGAGAAGTGATGAAATTTGAATAAGTTAAGGCCGCCAGCGGCCCAAATGCAGTAGCGCTAAGAGCATAAAAGAGTAAAAAGAGATGAAGGAGAGATTGATATTAATTGAATTGTCGACTGCGTGAATAAATAATGAGCTTTTAAAAATATATATATCTTTTTTACTTTTTTTTCTCTTATAACCTATTAGCTAAAAAGAGTAGGGTCACGCAAGGCGCGACTTAAAACAGTTCATACTCAAAAATATGAGCGAAGCGGAACATGCAGCAAAGAAATTAGCCGATCATCTTTTCCGGCACCAGTCGGGAAAGATGATCGCTGTGTTAACCCGCATCTTTGGTATGCATAACATTGAGATGGTTGAAGATGTGGTACAGGAAGCCTTTTTGCGCGCCATGCAAACCTGGTCATTCAACCCCATGCCCGATAACCCGGCAGGCTGGCTGATGCAGGTAGCCCGCAACCGGGCCATTGACATTATTCGCCGTCAGCAACGCTTTGAACAATATTCACGTGAGCTGGCCCATGAACTGCAGCACGAAACAGAACAAACCGTAAAACAATTTTTTTCCGATTCAGAAATAGCCGACAGCCAGTTGCGGATGATCTTTGCCTGCTGCCATCCCTCCCTGAATGAAGAAGACCAGGTGGCGCTTACATTAAAAACAGTATCGGGTTTTAGTATTTCCGAAATTGCCCATGCCCTTGTTACTAACGAAGCGGTTATCCAAAAACGATTGTACAGGGCAAAACAGTTTTTAAAAGATAATCAGATTGCTCTTGAAATACCTGCAGGCCGCGAATTAACCAGCCGGCTCGATATCGTGTATACAGTATTATATCTTCTTTTTAATGAAGGCTATAATTCGGTAAAGGCCGATGAACTGATACGCAGAGATCTGTGTGCCGAAGCCATGCGTTTATGCCTGTTATTGAGCGAACATAAAAATGGCAGGCAACCTGCTACCTGGGCTTTACTGGCATTGATGTGTTTTCAGGCATCGCGTTTTGATAGCCGGATCGACGAAAACAACTCTATTATTCTGTTGCAGCACCAAAACCGAAGCACCTGGAATAATGCGCTTATTCAAAAAGGTTACCAGTTTTTGGGCATGTCGTCGCATGGCGACGAATTAACGGTATACCATCTTGAATCGGCCATTGCGGCCGAACATTGCCTGGCAGCTTCTTTTGAAGCCACCAACTGGCAACGCATGTTACAATTGTACGATATGTTGCTGCAACAAAAACGAACTGCTTTGGTAATGCTTAACCGCGCTATTGTGCTGTCGCAACTAAACCAAACAGCCACAGCCATTAGTGACATATGGCAAATAAACGACATTGATAAATTAATAAACACGCACTATATATTCAGTGCAGTTTTGGGCGATCTGTACTGGCAATTGAGCGATGAACACAATGCCCGGAAGTTTTTGCAACAGGCGTACGCACTCACCACTTCAATAGCCGAAAAAAAACTGATAGCAGGCAAGCTGCAAACGCTTGAAAAAACGAAGTTGAATTAAACTTTATTCTTACGTGATAAAAATTCCCCGCTATTTGTTGCAAATACTTAATCGTAATTATACTTTTACGCTTATTTAACCAAAAACACCTTAAAAATTAACCACCTATGTTTTCGTTAACCAAAGCCCTGGTTATCGCAGGCCTGATTGTATTTTCCACTTCCTGCGCATCAATCGTTAGTAAAACCAAATATCCAGTTTCCATCGACAGTACGCCCCGCGATGCCTCAGTAACCATTAAGAACCGCCGCGGCGAACAGGTTTTTACCGGCAAAACACCTGCTCTGGTAAAATTGAAATCGGGCGCCGGATTTTTTTCCAATGCCAAATATTCGGTTACTATCAGTAAACCCGGTTTTGCTGATAAAACAGTTGAGTTAACCGCTACCATTAATGGCTGGTATTTTGGCAACCTGCTATTCGGAGGATTACTCGGTTTGCTTATTATTGATCCTGCTACCGGTGCTATGTACAAATTAAAACAAACTGATATTAATGAAACGCTGGTAAGCCAAAACAGCACTACTTCTACCTCTAATGAGCACAAATTGCGCATTATGGATATAAACGAAGTTCCTGAATCAATGAAGAGCAAGCTGGAAGAAGTGAAGTAGCAGGTATAAGGTTTAAGGTATAAGGTTGTTGAAATTCATAATTTATAATTAATAGCTGGCAACCTGTTATTAAAAAGTAAAGGTGAGTCGATTGGCTCACCTTTATTATTATTTGGCTGTCTTATTTATGTCGGCGTGTTCAAAATCGCGGCAACCACCTTATACTTAATATCTTAAACTGCTAAATTCGCTGATGCACCTTATCAATCATATCCTGTACCGGGATCTTTTCCATGCACTTAAAATGCCCGAGCGGACATTTATTATACCCTATCTTGGAGCAAGGGCGACAGTATAATTTACGCACTTCCATGATATCATAAGGCAATTTATTATTGGATGTTGGCATTTGCACATTACCGTAATAAGGATACATGCCAAACTGGGGTACCGTATTACCCCAAACAGATATCACCTGTTTTTTAAATGCCGCAGCTATATGCATCAAACCTGTATCGTGGGTAATGATCAGCTTTGCCCTTCGAACCAGATCGGCCGATTCGTTGATATTGAATTTTCCGCAGGCATTATAAATTTTATGACAGTCAACTGCGGCAATCTCTTCTCCATTTTCACGATCTTCCTTTCCACCCAATAAAATAACCGGATGCTCAATGGTTGCACAAAATTCTTTCAGTTTATGCAATGGTAATTTTTTGGTGTTATGGGCAGCACCAATTACCACACCAATATAACCTGCCAGATGCGCCACCGGTATATCGCTTTCTTTTACCTTATCTTTTTCAGGAATAAAATAATCAAGCCCCCGGCCATCGTTTTTAACACCCAGCGGCTGCACAGCGTCCATATAACGGTCTACAATATGTACAGGTGGTAATACATTTATCTTAAGCGCCGTGTAAATCCATTTCTGAACATTGAGCTTATTAAAAGAGAATACTTTTTTACCCAATGCTTTTTTAACCCGCATGGTGCGCAGGTTATGATGCAAATCAATCACATAATCGAAATTTTCCTGCTGCAGCTCAGCAATAACGGCCTGCAGATCATCTTGCAGGTAATGCAGTTTATCGATATAAGGATTGGCTTCAAGCACCGCACGAAACGATGCTTTGGTAAGATAATGCACTTCTGCCTCCGGCAACTGTTTTTTCAGGCAACGGACAACAGGAGTTGTTAAAACAATATCCCCGATAGAACTGAATCTGATAATAAGAAGTTTCATATTCTTTCCGACTTCCGGACTTGCGGGCTTCCGGACTTCTATTCTACATAATTAAGATCTTTATGAAATGTTTCTTCGGTAAAATAAGCAGCTATAAGCGTTATGACCATAACAATTATACCGGTAACAATGCCACTTTTTACAAGGCCCCACTTCATGTCTTCAATAAATAAATCTTTAAACAACAGGTTAATCAGCGGCAACGATCCACGCACCATGTTCGGTATAGTAGTAGCCGCCGTTGCACGCATATTGGTACCAAATTGTTCGGCGCCAATGGTTACAAATATGGCCCAGAAACCGGTGCTGAACCCAAGCAAAGCACAAATCACGTACATCGACGTGTCGTTATTATTAAAAGCACTGAAAAATAATATACCCGACAATATGGTTAAACCATAAAACAGGTACAAGGCTTTTTTGCGGCTTTTAAAATACTGGCTTACGAGACCGATTGTAATATCCCCAATAGCAATGGCAGCGTAGGCATACATAATTGCTTTTCCACTGTTTATTTTATTATCGCCATATAAGGCCGTTGCAAACCGGTTGCTGAGATTAACCAAAACACCAATTACAAACCAGGTAGGCAAACCGATTAAAATCGCCATTATATATTTTCTGAACCGGGTTGCATTGGTAAAAAACTTCAGAAAGTTACCACGTTGTACATTCTGAGCCTTTACCTGGTTAAACATGCCGCTTTCGGCAACACTTATACGCAACACTAACAATACTACACCCAGGCACCCGCCGATTTTATAACACAAACGCCAGTCCTGACTAAAGTCGAACGTATAATAGGCAAATACAGCCCCAAACAAGCCAATGCCTGCTACCAGCGAAGTGCCGATGCCTCTTTTTTCTTTTGGCAACAGCTCACTTACCAGGGTAATACCGGCTCCCAGTTCACCAGCCAGTCCAACACCTGCCATAAACCGGGCCCAGGCATATTGATTTATATCTGTTACATAGGCTGTTAAAAAATTGGCTACCGAGTATAATAAAATAGAACCGAATAATACACTGAGCCGTCCACGTTTATCGCCCATAACACCCCAGATAACGCCGCCCAAAAACAAGCCGATCATTTGCCAGTTTATGATATGGGTACTGGTGGCCACCATGTCTTTATCTATTATCCCCAATGACCTTAAACTTGGTTCCCGAACAATATTAAACAGCAACAGATCGTAGATGTCTACAAAATATCCAAGGGCCGCTACAATTACAGCGAGGTTAAAAATTGAAGCTGATTTCGATTGCATTCTATTTATGAGTTGGTGGTGGGGTAACTGTTTCTTTTCCTTTCTTTTTACCGGAAAATAATTTGATGAGCACCGGAGCTGTGGTTACAATTACAATTCCCAATACAATTATTTCAAGATGTTTTTTAAGATCAAAATCAAACTGGGTGAATATCCATTTCTGCAAAAAATGGCCCGCTATGATCATACTGAATACCCAGGAAACACAACCTATCATATTAAAGAAAGAAAATTTCTTTTTATCCATATCAACAATGCCCGCAACGATCGGTGCAAATGTTCGTACAATTGGTAAAAAACGAGCAAATATAATAGCGCCGCCGCCATGCTTTTCGTAAAAATCGTGTGCTTCGTACAAATATCTTTTCTTAAATAAAAACCGGTCGCGCCAATGGAACATGGTAGGACCAATCTTTCGGCCAAACCAATAACCCACAGCATTGCCTAAAATACCTGCCAGTGAAATAAGGGAAATCAGTACAAACAGGTCTAACCACTCAAAACGTACGCTGGCCAAACCTAATGTTTTAAGCAGCTCAGTCGCCAGGTTACTACTGTAAATACCGGCAACAAATAACAGGCTGTCGCCGGGTAAAAAGAACCCTACAAATAAACCCGTTTCGGCAAACACAATGAACAACAACAGCCAAAGCCCGCCATATACAATGTAGAACATCGGGTTCAGCAGGTCTTTCCAGGTAAATGATTTGTGCAGCGTAATTAATTGGTTTTCGTGTAATGAAGCAGTAGCAATTGTTAGCGGAGCATGTTGCGCACTGATGAACGTTATTGAATCAGATGGAGTGATTGTTATAGTTACAAAACCCATTTTATCGGCATTGTAATCAGAAGTTTGACCACCATTAGCAATCGTTATATGACCAACCGGCATTTCGTACTGGTTGGTGAGTTGAACCCTGATCTGCTGCTGTGCCATAGCCACTGAAAAAGCAAACACATTCAACAAAAAAAATATCAGTCGTTTAACCATAAAAATCTATATGAATAGGTTTATTTGTTTTGTTTTCTGTTACCGGATACCGGCTACCAGTTGCCAGTTACCGGATATCCGGTATCTAATCACTCACCAATACCGGCTCCTGCTGTTTTAGTTCAGGCTTCAGTTCACCTTCCCATTTGCTTACCACGCTGGTAGCCAGCGCATTTCCTACCACATTCGTCATGGTACGGAACATATCGCAAAAATGATCTATAGGCAATATCAGGGCAACACCTTCGGGCGGAATTTTAAACATGGCGCAGGTTGCGGTTACTACAACCAGTGAGGCGCGGGGCACCCCGGCAATGCCTTTACTGGTTAACATCAGCACCAGCAACATGGTTAACTGGGTACCCAAATCGAGATGAATGCCTGAAGCCTGGGCAATAGCCAAACTGGCAAAGGTCATATACATCATGCTACCATCGAGATTAAAACTATATCCCAATGGTAAAATAAATGATACGATTTTGTCGCGGCATCCAAAACGCTCCAGTTCTTCGGTGAGCTTGGGAAAAACTGCTTCACTGCTGGTGGTGCTAAAAGCAACCAGCATTGGCGAAGCAATTCTTTTTATTAAAGAAGCTACCCGTTTGCCTAAAATTAAAAATCCTACTGTTAATAAAACCGCCCACAACAAAACAATGCCTAATAAAAAGAACAGCAGGTACTGGCCGTAAAAATTAAATACTTCCAGCCCTCTGGTGGCTATTACCGCTGCTATGGCACCAAACACGCCTAAAGGGGCAAAGTTCATTACATAGCCCACCATTTTTAAAATTACATGCGCCACCGCATCCAACGCATTTATAACAGGTTTGGTAACACTGCCTAAAGCCGACATCGCTACACCAAAAAAAATACTGAAGATAACAATCTGCAGTATTTCATTATTGGCCATGGCCTCAATTACGCTTTTCGGAAATACGTGCTCCACAAATTTGGCCAGCGAAAACTCCTGTGTTTTACCAATCAGGTCCTGAGCGCCGACCTTATCGGCCATCCCTGTAATAGCATTTCCTGGTTTTGCAAGATTTACGATCAGCATACCAATCAACAGGCTTACCAGTGATGCGCTTATAAACCACAATAATGCTTTACCTCCTACCCTGCCTACGGTTTTCAAATCGCCCAGTTTGGCTATGCCTACCACCAGTGTACAAAATACCAGCGGCGCGATAATCATTTGAACCAGCCGCAGGAAAATAGTAGTCAATAATTTAATGTTGTCCGAAAACGACTGAATGGCTGTGATGGTGGCGCTGCCGTGTTTAGGACCGGTTTTTATTTTACTCAGCGACAGGGATGGGTCGGCATCATAGTTTTGGTTCGAATTGGCCACCACAACCCATGTTCCGGGGGCTGCTATGGTTTCGCGAAACGCCGCAGAATCTTTCACAACTTCAATTGGTTGAATAACTTCTTTTCCCGACATCACCAGGGTAATGGTATCTTTTCCGGTATAATCTTTAACAGGCGAATAGGTTATTTTGTGTCCGGTTCCTGCGGTGTGCATCAGGTAACCCACAATAATACCCGCGGCCATTGCTACCAGTATATACAGCGTGAGCCTGTTTTTTTTCATGCAATTCGGTTGAGATAATAGGGTGCAATATAATATTAAATGAAGAAAACAGCTGGTTAGGTCGGTTTATCTTTCCCGTCAATTTATTACGCTATTTAGCATATCTTTTAACCCGTAATTTTAAGAAATCCTTATCTTTCCGACCTATATACATGATTAAGTAAATACTCTTCATTTTTAAAACTTCTAACTACTCTTATGAGTTTATTTGTAAAAAAACCGCTGGATTCATTATTAAATGAAGTAAAGGATTCCAGTGGACACTCGCTTAAAAAAACCCTGGGCAAAGGATCACTTGTAGCATTGGGGATTGGCGCTATCATTGGCGCCGGTTTATTCTCCATTACCGGTGGCGCTGCCGCCAATCAGGCGGGGCCTGCCATCACCATTTCATTCATTGTTGCTGCATTGGGTTGTGCTTTTGCCGGTTTATGTTATGCTGAATTTTCTTCTATGATCCCCGTTGCGGGAAGTGCATATACCTATTCCTATGCTACCATGGGTGAATTCATTGCCTGGATCATTGGCTGGGACCTTGTTCTTGAATATGCTGTAGGCGCTGCTACAGTGAGTATCAGCTGGAGCCGTTACCTGGTAAAATTCCTTGCAGGCTTTGATATTCATTTACCGGCTTCGCTGGCAACAGGACCCTGGGATGGCGGCATAATTAATGTTCCTGCTGTATTTGTAGTAATATTAATGAGTTTACTGCTCATAAAAGGCACCAAAGAAAGCGCCTCGGTAAATGCTGTTATTGTGACCCTGAAAGTGATTGTGGTATTAATCTTTATTTTCCTTGGCTGGCAGTACATCAATAATTCGAACTACACTCCTTACATACCCGAAAATACAGGCAATTTTGGAGAGTTTGGCTTTAGCGGCATTATCCGCGCAGCGGCCATTGTGTTTTTTGCCTATATAGGATTTGATGCGGTGAGTACCGCCGCCCAGGAAGCAAAGAATCCCAAAAAAGACATGCCCTGGGGTATCCTCGGTTCCCTCGCTATTTGTACCATTCTGTATATCTTATTTGCACACGTAATGACAGGCGTAACCAGCTACACCACCTTTAGAGGTCAGGATGGTATTGCACCTGTAGCCGTTGCCATTGATCATATGGGCAAGCCCGACGCAGCCGGCGTTATTCATCCCGATTATCCATGGCTGAACCGCGCCATTGTAGTAGCTATTCTGGCTGGGTATATGTCGGTGATATTGGTGATGTTAATGGGCCAAAGCCGTGTGTTTTTCAGTATGAGTAAAGATGGTTTGTTACCAAAAGTATTTTCTGAAGTACATCCCAAATTCCGCACACCGGCTAAAAACAATGGGTTGTTCCTGCTTTTTGTGAGTCTGTTCGCCGCCTTTGTACCAGCCCGTGTGGTAGGTGAAATGACGAGTATCGGAACCCTGTTTGCTTTCATCCTCGTATGTATCGGGGTGATCATTATGCGTAAAACAATGCCGAATGCGCCCCGCGCCTTCAAAACGCCATTTGTACCTTTAGTGCCTATTTTGGGCGTGTTCACCTGTATGTTCATGATGGTGTTTCTGCCGCTCGATACCTGGATCAGGCTGATCGTATGGATGATCCTGGGTCTTGATATTTACCTGGCTTACAGTGTACGTCATAGTTTATTGTCGGCTAATAGCCCTGCCACCATACCCCAGGCCAACCGGGTTGGCGGCATATGCGGGCTGATACTTTCGGTGATACTGGCCATTGTAGCACTCGTTCATCACAGCCTTACCCCCGATGATGCCGGTATCTTTTATTTTTCATTAATATTTGCCGGTTTACACGGTATATTATTCGGTATGAAAATGGCCAAAAAATAAACCGGTTCATTTATAACTATTTTAACAGGCCCCGCCCTACGGCGGGGTTTTGTTTTTTCAAAAGCGTATGTTTGCCACGTGCCCGGGTTATTTTATTTTTGCAGCCCGAATTTCCGTCACCAGTTACCGGTTTCTGGTAACCGGTAACCGGAAACCGGTAACCACATTAAATCATAAACAACAAACCATAAACTAATATATGGGTCGCATATTTGAAGTACGTAAATCAACCATGTTTGCCCGGTGGGACCGGATGGCGAAACAATTTAGCCGGATTGGAAAAGAAATTGCTATCGCTGTAAAAGCGGGTGGCCCCGATCCCAATACCAACCCTGCCCTGCGGCGTTGTTTTCAGAATGCCAAAAGCGTGAACATGCCCAAAGACCGTGTAGAAGCGGCTGTTAAACGGGCTACTGGTAAGGAAATGGAGAATTACGAGGAGATCCTGTACGAAGGATATGGTCCGCATGGAGTAGCCATATTGGTAGAAACGGCCACCGACAATCACGTACGTACAGTAGCCAACGTAAAAGCTATTTTCAATAAGGGCAATGGCACGCTGGGCAACAGCGGAAGCGTGAGCTTTCAGTTCAAAAAAATGGGTGTGTTTAAACTGAAACCCGAAGGGCTGAGCCCGGACGATCTTGAACTGGAACTGATCGATTTCGGTTTGGAAGAAATGGGAGAAGGCACCGGCGAAAACGGTGAAAGCGTGTTGGTAATACGTGTGGCATTTAATGATTTTGGCAAAATGCAAAAAGCGCTGGAAGAAAAAAGCATCATCCCCATCACCGCTGAAGTGGAATGGATACCCACCACTACCGTTCAGTTACCCGAAGAACAGGCGAATGATTTACTGAAACTGGTTGATAAGCTGGAACAGGATGAAGATGTGCAGAAGGTGTTTCATAATCTGCAGTAACGTGGTGAATGGTCAATGGTCAATGGCCAATCCGCTCAAACTTGCCAAAGCCGACAACCGATAAAGTGTTTAAATATAGAAACCGTTCCGATAGCAATCGGGACGGTTTTTTGCGTTTCTGGTCTGATCGTGCACATGAAAAATCACTGTTTTCCCTGCTTTACCGGGGGTGTTACTCCAAAAGCATGTTTTAAAATAATATAGGCTCCTTTTAATTTTATTTTTACAGGGTTAAGCTGAATAGCTACCTGCGTATCGTCTTTCGGGTTGTCGTCGTCGCTGATATCATCGCCTCCTGTATCGCCCACAATATTCCAGCGGGCTACCAGGCCATCATCTTTAAAAGGAACATCGGCGCCCTGCGCACCGCCTATTGCCTGCACCAGTCCGGCCGGAGAAAATGCATTCACGCCCGGTCTGCTCACATAATGTACTTCAGAATACTGGCCGGTTTCGATAGATGAGATTTCCCTTCCCTGCGGAGCTGTATAAATCAGCTTCGACCAGGTGCCTTCTGTTTCGCTCCAGTCGCTGGCTGTTTCACGGGCATGCATATACACATCGGCATAGATGGTGTTTTTATTTACGATCTTAAGCCGCACCCATGCCCATATTTCAGGACCATGACCACCAAACTCGCGATCGCCGCCCAGTAATTTTTTAGGACAATAAGGGCCGATGGTAACAGGTACAAACTGAACCAACGAATCTTTTACTTCATTAAGATGTAACGGATAATCAACGGCTGCAATCAACCGTGGCGATTGGGCAAAAGCCATGGCATGAAACAGAAAAAAGAGTATGATTAAAAAGGCCCGGCAGGGCATGATACTTTTTTTCATAATAGTGTTTTAGATTCTTTATAATAGCCAAAATTAACCGGCGCCTGCCATGAACAAACTACATAATGATGTAGTTCGTTTCAGTGCTTCATGCAACGGTTTCAGTAACAGCAATTACCTTTACGAACAGAAATGACCAGTACTTCGGGAAAATATATCGTTCTTTTTGATGGGGTTTGCAATTTGTGCAACAGCACGGTTCAGTTTGTATTGAAGCGCGATAAAAAAAAGCAGTTTTTATTTGGTTCATTACAGGGAAAAACCGGGCAGGAATACCTGCGCAAATACAACCTGCCGGTGAATGCATTTAATTCTTTTATGCTGATCGAGGGCGATCAATTATATACCCGCTCAGCGGGCGTATTACGATTGCTGAAACATTTGGGTGGCGTTTGGAAGTTATTGTATGCGTTTATTATTATACCACGGTTTATACGCGATGCCGTTTACCGGCTGATTGCCGCCAACAGATATAAATGGTTCGGTAAAAAAGACCAGTGCCGGGTGCCGACTCCGCAGGAGCGGGAGCGGTTTCTCAATTGACAATTGGCAATAAGCAATTGGCAATTTCAACTCATTAATAACTTCTCATTGCCTATTGTCTATTGCTTATTGGCGTCTTGTTGCATTCCCTCCCGTATCTCCCGCTGAATAATAGCTTTAAATTTCTTTTCGTTCACGTACCAGGTAAGTACTGTAACAATTGTAATAATACTAAAACTGCCAATTACAATTAACCCCAGGTTGTCGGGGAAACCTGCGGTGAACATAGCCGATAAAAAAGAAAGCACAATTGTGCCAATAAAAGTGCCGGCCAGTATGTACAACAAAAAATACTTCGTGCGGCCACCTTGCCGCTGATCTTCCCAATATTTTATAAATCGTTTTTCGGTAGCTGTTAGCATATATTAATTAAGTCCGGAAGTCGGAAAGACCGAAAGTCGGAAAGAAGAACCTTTGACATTGCATTTCTTCCGGACTTGCGGACTTTTCCGACGTAAAATTATAAATCAATTTCGCCCTTCATATAAAACACGCATTGCCCCGAAATGGTTACCCGTTCGCCAAGATATTCGCACCATAATTCACCGCCGCGTTTTGACAACTGACGTGCGTGCAATGATTTCTTCCCCATCTTTTCGGCCCAGTAGGGAATCAGTTGTGCATGGGCTGAACCGGTTACCGGATCTTCATCAACACCGGCCGATGGGGCAAAAAACCTCGACACAAAATCGGCTTTGGTGCCCTTTGCGGTGAGTATCACTTTTTGACCGATCTTTTTCAGCAGTGTAAAATCGGGCTGGCACAACTGTACCATACTTTCATCGGCTACCTCTACCAGAAAATCGCGGTACTGGTATACACTCGTGAAAGGTATATTACCCAAAGCGACAGATAATTCGGGCGGCCAGGTAGTTAATGGGGAAGGCTTCCAGGCAGGAAAATCCATGCTGATCTTATCGAAGTTTTTGGTAACGGTAAGAATGCCGCTTTTCGATTCAAAGCGAATGGCCTGATAAGCATAGCCCATTACATGATACAGCACAAAGGCAGCCGCCAGCGTGGCATGCCCGCATAAATTGATCTCAACCAGGGGTGTAAACCAGCGAATTTCATAATCAACATCCGGTTTCGAAGATGGTACAAAGAAAACCGTTTCGCTCAGGTTATTCTCCATAGCCAGCCGTTGCATAAGGCTATCGCTGATCCATTGATCAAGGGGTATTACAGCCGCAGGGTTTCCACCAAATATGTAATTGGTGAATGCATCAATTTGATAAAGGGTTAGTTTCATAACAAATGGGCAATAGGCAATAGACAATGGGCAATATGCAAAAAATACAATTAATATTTATCGGGGTTATTTATCATATGTCCCAATAATCTGCCTGTTTCCTGATTTTTTTCTGATAAAGTTTTATATTTTTCCTGACTAATATATTTACATGCAACTGAAAAATCAAGCCAAACACCCGTTTCAGAATTTTCAGTATCTGCATCTGACGTTTTTGAAACAAAGTGCGCCGGATAAATTTTTTTTCGATATGCTTCGGCAATATTAGCGCAAACACTCCTCGAAGCTCTTCTGATTTGATTAGTCAGTGAATATGCTTCTTCCTTCGGAAATGATTTAGATATTTCAAATATTTCCATGGCCAGTTCAAAGGCCAGTTTATAAACTCTTGTTTCTTTAAAGTTTTTTACACCCATGGTTAGTTTTTTATATTTCTTAATAAACTAACCAGAGCCCGTTATATCATTACTTATTGCCAATTGTCTATTGCAAATTGCTTATTGCCTTTGTACCTTATTCCGACATCATCTCCTGTATCACATCAACAATTTCTTCAACATTTGGTTTGCTGAAATAGTCGCCGTCGCTGCCGTAGCTGGGCCGGTGTGCCTGACCGGTAATGGTACGCGGCGAAACATCGAGCCAGCGATATCCTCCCTGCTCTTCCAGCACTTTATTATACATGAATCCGCAGGCGCCGCCTGGCACATCTTCATCAACAAATACAATACGATTGGTTTTCTTGAGCGACTGCAAAATAATATGGTTCACATCGAACGGCAAAAGGGTTTGCACATCGATGATCTCGCAGCTGATATCGGCTTTTTCGAGTATCGCAACCGCTTCGCCGATCACCCGCAACACACTGCCGTACGACACAATGGTGATGTCGGTCCCTTCTTTAATAATTTCCGGCACACCCAGAGCCACTTTATAATCAATCAGGTTGGCAGGTAATTTTTCTTTCAGTCTGTATCCATTCAAGCACTCTACCACAATAGCGGGGTCGTTGCCACCCAGTAAGGTATTGTACATACCGGCAGCCTGCACCATGTTGCGCGGCACACAAATGTGCATGCCCCGAAGCGAATGCAACATCATGCCCATGGGCGAACCGCTGTGCCAGATACCTTCGAGCCGGTGACCGCGCGTGCGCACAATGAGCGGACTGCTTTGGCGGCCTTTGGTACGCCAGTATAAGCTACAGGCATCGTCGCTCAGCTCCTGCAGGCCATACAATAAATAATCTATGTATTGAATTTCGGCAATGGGGCGCAAACCGCGGAAGGCAAGGCCTACCCCCTGACCAATAATGGTTAGCTCGCGTATAGAAGTATCGAAAATGCGGTGTTCGCCATATTTATTCTGTAAACCGGCAAAGCCCTGGTTCACATCGCCTATTTTACCTAAATCTTCGCCAAATGCCAGCACTTTGGGGTTACTGTCAAACAGTTCATCGAAGTAATGATTCAGGATTTCGTACCCGTTCATCATCGGTGCATCCTGAGCAAACTGCAACGGAGTAGTGGTCACTTTCAGCGGGCTTTTCGGACTTTCGTCGTACAAATGCGATCCATAGCAGGCATAGCCTTCGGTTCGCAGCTGCTGGTATAGTGACTTTACCTCCTGAATGTAGGTCGAATCACCTTCGGCCTGTATTATTTTATGCAAAGCCTGCATAACATCTTTACGCAATGGTTCACGGTTGGCCGACAACGCATTTTTAGCGGCAGCAATAACGCCGTGGGAATCTGACCCCTGTGCAATCAGTTTTTCGAGCATTTCAATTACACCGTAAACCAGTTGTTTAGCAGGTACAATGAATTTCTCCCATGCCCTTTGCTTGCTTTCGCGCACCATTTCCTTGGCCTTCGTTTCAATATCTTCCAGCTCTTCTTCACTGGCCAGCGTATTTTCAAGAATCCATTCCCGCATTTTTTTATTGCCGTCCCATTCGCGTTCCCAAGCAAGCCGTTCGGGACTTTTATACCGTTCGTGGCTGCCCGAAGTAGAATGCCCCTGGGGTTGCGTTACTTCTTCAACATGAAAAAGTGCCGGGATATGGGTTTCGCGCATACGCGTGATAGCGGCTTCAAACACTTCGCACATGCCGGCATAATCCCATGCTTTTACTTTATATATATCAAATCCGTTGGTGTTATCTTTTTTTTGCATACCGCGCATGGCTTCTGAAATAGAACCTTTAACGGTTTGCATACGGCGCGGCACCGAAATGCCATAACCATCGTCCCACACAAAAACAGCGAGAGGTATCTGCATCACACCGGCGGCGTTCAATGCTTCCCAGAAGTGTCCTTCCGACGTAGAAGCATCACCGATAGTGCAAAAACAAATCTCATTGCCGCTATTGCTCAAATGATCTAAATGTTTGAGGGCGTCGGAATGACGGAACAGCTTCGAGGCCAGGGCCATTCCCAAAGCCCGGGGCATCTGGCCGGCAGTAGGGGCCAAACCGGCAGCAATATTTTTGCGGTTTACCAGATCGAGCCATTCGCCCTGTTCATCGACAATAGGGGTGGCAAAATGCGAATTCATCTGGCGGCCGCCGCTATGGGGGTCATTGTTGGTATCGGGGTCGGCATACAGCTGCGAAAAAAATTCTTCTAAAGTAGCCTGACCGGTGGCAAAAGCAATCGTTTGATCGCGGTAATAACCCGATAAAAAATCTCCGGGTTGGAAAAACTTGGAAGCAGCGATCTGTGCAACCTCTTTGCCATCACCAAAAATGCCAAATTTGGCCTTGCCGGTAAGCACTTCTTTACGACCCAGTAAACTGGCCTCCCGGCTTTCGCAGGCCAGGCGGTAATCTTTTAATACTTCTTCGCGAAATTTATCGAAAGACAGCTTCTCGCCGGCAAGCGATTGAATGTGAGTGCTATTTTCCATGCGACAAAAATATTGATTATACTGCCATTTTTCCGACTTGTTAAAAAAATGTCATTAGCCCGAAAATTTATTGGCAAATGGGTCGTTAAACCTGTAATTTTGAACGGCTTATCATTGTAGTTTTTTATCGACACAATTGTTATTGTGCTTTCAAAATATTATGTAGCTTAGCTTTTACCGGACGAAAACCTTAAAATTTTGTACATAATGAAGAAATTAACATTGTTGCTGTTTTGCTTTGCAGCGTTTTCGTTAACCATGCAGGCACAAACTTCGGCCGATACCAAACCAGCTGAAGTATTACAACTAAAGGAAACCACCTATAATTTTGGAAAAATACAACAGGGACGCCCTGTAACCCATAATTTTGAGATCGTGAACACGGGTAAAGATGCGCTGATGCTTGAAAATGTGCAGGCTTCCTGCGGTTGTACAACGCCGGAATGGAGCCGTGATGCTATTCAGGCCGGCGCTGCCTCGGTAATAAAAGTTGGTTATAATGCTGCTAATGAGGGTACATTTCAGAAAACCATTACTATTCAGTATAATAACCATCAAACCAAAACACTGACCATTTCAGGAACAGTTTTTAAAGGTCCTACAACCTCTGCCCCTGTTAATGCGTCTTTATCATTATTAAAAAACTAATAAATTAATAAACACATGAAAAGAATTGTATTGGCATTTGCAGCTATGGTTATATCTGCCGGAATGTACGCTCAGGCACAACCTCAAACACAAGCAACAACACAAACTGCACCTGCTGCTACCGTTAAAAAAGCCGACAACTTTGTTAAATTCAAAGATGTTGTGCACGATTTCGGCAAAATCAAACAAGGTGTACCTGTTACATATGCCTTTGCTTTTGCAAATATTTCTGACAAACCTGTTGTTATTGAATCAGCAACAGCTTCATGTGGTTGCACTACACCCGTTAAACCCGAAGCTCCTATAGCCAAAGGAAAAGAAGACAAAATCACTGCAGGTTTCAATGCCGCGGCGGCTGGCGTATTTAATAAAACCATTTATGTTAAAGTAGCCGGAGCCGATCAGCCAATGGAACTGAAAATAACCGGTGAAGTGCTGAACGCCGATGATTATGCCAAATTCGAAAAAGAAAAAGGACAGAAAAAAGGATAAATTTTTCTTTTAATAAATTGGAATCCTCACGGCAAAGGCAGTGAGGATTTTTTTTTGCGCCTGCAATGCTGTTAAGTTAAGAGTAGTTCGCGCAAAGGCGCAAAGCCGCAAAGGGCTTTTCTTAGCGTTCTTGAAAGCCGCATAGCGGCTAACTTTGCGCCTTGGCGCCTCCGCGAGAAACTAAATGCCTTAACTTAATAAAATTGCACACCCATCCCTTAAAGGGCTGTTTTTAAAGGGGCGGTTGATTTTGGGGATATATTTTGCCTTTTACACCTTACAAATTGATGTTTATCACTTAATTGAGGCCATTTGTACAGGAGTACCTGCACAATAACCCGATAATAAACTGAACAATTATCTTTGCCAAATGCTAACAATCAGTAGTCGCGGACAAATTATGCCGCCCTCACCTATTCGTAAACTGGTGCCCTATGCCGAGGCCGCCAAAAAGAAAGGTATTAAGGTTTACCACCTTAATATTGGCCAGCCTGATATCGAAACGCCCGAACCCATTTTAAATGCCGTTCGGCAAGCTGATTTTAAAGTACTTGAATACAGCCATAGTGCGGGTAATGAAAGTTACCGGCGCAAACTGGTACAATATTATAAGAAGGCCGGGATCGATGTTGATTATACACAAATAATTGTAACCACCGGCGGCTCCGAAGCCATATTGTTTGGCTTTTTGGGTTGTTTGGATGCGGGCGACGAAGTAATTATTCCCGAACCATTTTATGCCAATTATAACGGATTTGCCGTTGCGGCAGGGGTGAAAGTAATACCGGTTACCTCGTATATCGAAAACGGTTTTGCCCTGCCCCCCATTTCGGAATTTGAAAAGCTGATTACGCCCAAAACAAAGGCGATACTCATCTGCAACCCCAATAACCCTACCGGTTATTTATATAGCCGCGAAGAAATGGAAACATTAAAGCAGATCGTAATAAAACACAACCTGTATTTATTTTCCGACGAAGCCTACCGCGAATTTTGTTACGGCGGCAGGCACATTAGCGCCATGCAACTGGAAGGGCTGAACGAAAACGTGGTGTTGATGGATACTATTTCGAAAAGATACAGTGCATGCGGCGGTCGAATAGGCGCTTTGATAACCCGTAATAAGCAGGTGCTCGACACCACCATGAAATTTGCACAGGCAAGATTAAGCCCGCCTTCGTTTGCCCAGATACTGGGTGAAGCGGCTATAGATTTACCCGATAATTATTTTGATGCCACCAAAGCCGAATACCTTAAACGCCGCGACACCCTGGTAAAACGGTTAAATGCCATACAGGGCGTATGCTGCCCAACTCCCGGCGGCGCATTTTATGCCATTGCGCGGTTGCCCATCGACGATGCCGATGTGTTTTGTCAATGGCTGCTTGAATCTTTTTCGTGGAATGATCAAACCCTGATGCTCGCTCCTGCCACCGGTTTTTATGGCACCCCGGGATTAGGAAAAAATGAAGTGCGCCTGGCCTATGTGCTGAATGTGGGAGAACTGAACAATGCCATGGACTGTTTGGAAAAAGCGCTGGAAGTGTATCCGGGAAGAAAAAAATAACAGAAAATATCTATACCAATTCGAGCCCTCCCGACCAATCGGGAGGGCTTTTTTAGTTTTAACACTTTTTGTGTAAAACTAACGATGTAGCATAACAGAAAAAGTGATACCTTGCGCCCCCTTTAAAGTTATTTCATGGAAAAAAATAACTACCGTTAAATAACACACGTAAATAAATTTAATAATCCGGGGATGATAATCGGTAAAATACATAACAGTACAGGATGGATGGAACGTTTATTTGGTAACAGGTTACAGTATGCAATCGTTGCCGGAACTTTTTTTCTATCTGACTCTTTGTTTGTGAAAATTCCGTGCTATATTTGCGGCAGATTAAATGTACTTATGACATTTAACAATCACTTCCCCTCCGATTGCAGGAAAAATCCGAATTGCCACAAGGTATTTATTAAAACTCCAGATGCATACCACCGTATGCTGCGGTTATAACTTGCTGCCTTTTTATTGCTTGATCGTAACCAACCTGCGCGCTAAGCCAACAGTCGCTCAATGATACTGCATGCCATTGCCTTATGCTTGCATATATAGCTGCTGCAACGTATAGCTTGTACCAATGATTTATTGCCGGTATTGTATACCGTGAATGGTTTTCGTTATAAGCGAATCACCACTCAGCCATCGATTTTTTATTCTGAAAAAAACGACTGCCTAACTATATGCCGTTGTTGGGGCCTCTTATTGTGGCACCTTTTATAACGTATATGATTACACCGTAAATAGTTTTTAACACATAAAGAAGTAAAAAATGAATTACAAGATCCTGATCCCTCTGTTTGTATTTAGTGTATCAATTTTAGCCTGTTCTAAAACCGATACCCAAACAAGCCCCGGTAACCCTGAAACCGTTGTTTCAACCTATTATTCGGGCAAAACATTATTGATCGATGACCTGGCTATGTATACCAGCAATGGCGTCATAAAAGACCCTGAAATTATTCAGCAATACCTGAACCGAAATTTCAATGACCAGGATATTCAGAAAAAATTTTATGTCAATAAAACTTCTGTAGATAATCCCGGCATTTCAGCAACATTGAATTTCCTGTACGGAAGCAAGGTACAGTTAAACGACAAGATTATGGAAATCACAGGAACGCAGGACGGCCTGATGCTGGTTGCAGAATACGATTTAACAGATGTTCCTTCAAATTACAGCAGCTGTGATATTTTAATGGACAAAGTACCGGCTTTCACTTCTCAAACCGACTGCCCGTCGAACAATTGTACAAAATACCGCAAAACGTATCCGATCATCGTTTCGGGTGAAGATTTCTATTTGCCCATTATATACTTTGGTGTTTCTAATACCCACAAAGAGGTTATAAATGGTTCTGAAGTGGATGTGAAATGTGCCACTGTTACGCAGCAATATCCCATGATCAACGTACTGAACGAAAACCTGTCTTCGTCACTCTCAGAAGGCGATACAGTACTGGTTCAAACCGGCAGATTGCCCCTGGTAAGTAAAAAATCATAAACCGGCATGGTTGTCATGCCGAAGTAATAAAAAGCTTCTCATAGGTTGTAATTATAAGGGTTAAAGTCCTGCCGGTTGGCGGGACTTTTTTATTACAACAGTTCGTGGCTTTATTGCTTTGAAAAATAACCTACATAACCGGTTTGTTTATCTTTCTGCCAAAGAAGATGGTAATTATTTTCAGATACTGGTTATAATTTATTTCATCAAGGGTTGTATAGTCGGGCACAAAGCCGGTTCCCCTGCATATTTCGTGAATAGCTATTTTAGCCTGTATATCACTGTTTGAGGCAACCGCCATTCTTCGCCGGCGCCGGGCGCCTTCTCTTTTTTCAAAAACCACAATTGAATAATAGGGCATGGTTCAGGTTTATTGTACAGGTAGAGTAATACAATTTATTCCTTTGAGCCTGGTTAACAGGTCATCAACGTGTAGTTTCTGCAATCAATAGGTGAATTCTTTTAGACGCTGATACAGGAAAGATGTACTGTAACAATAAACGATAGTAGTAGTAGCAAAAAAGAATGGGATGAACCGGTAGTTATTACCGGTAAAAAAATTGTTTTCATTGTTGGGGTAATTCGGATTATAAATAGTACGCAGGAGCAAAGATACATTTGCGAAACCAACAATGAAAGTGATATATAAAAAAGGGGGCTGATAGAAATAACGCCCCCGGTTAAATCCAATATCCTTTGAATATCCTGCGCACTTCAATGCAAATTATATTCCAACTGTTTTACATTTCTACTCTTTATTCATAGTAATTGTGGAAACAGTTATTTCTTTTTTTACGCTGCCCGATTTTATCATCACAAAACGGTTGTTTGAATTTGTTTTATCGCATTAACAATATCATTAATAAATCAGCCACAGTAAGGCTTTCAGGAAGTTGCTGTAAAACATCTATCTTTGAAACATTAAAACAATTCATCATGGATCATGTGGATAAATGATTTTATTATCAAATATAAAATCAGCAACAATACCCACTTGCCTGATGTTGTAGTTTCAATACCAATTCATCATTAGTAACTCTTTACTTTTGCCTTTATTTCATAGTTCATTTAACAGATCAACCAAACATCATGACTACCACATTACAAAAATCCAGCGATGCACTCACCAGCCTGTTTGTTGAAGAAAGTCAGATTCCCGAAACCTACAGAGTAGAACCGATTCACCAGCGCGAGTATTTATGCAATGGAGAAATGAAAAAATGGGATGGCCCGGTAACCGAGGTATATTCATCTGTGCATGTTTCGGGCCCTGAAGGATTAAAAAGAGTGCTTATAGGCAGTTATCCGGTTATGACAGCAAAAGATGCCACGGAGTCGATGGATGCCGCCGTATCAGCCTGGAACAATGGTTTGGGCGAATGGCCTACCATGCGCGTAAGCGATCGTATTAAATGCATGGAAACATTTGTTTACAAAATGATTGCGCAACGCGAACTGGTAGTAAAGCTGCTGATGTGGGAAATTGCCAAATCATACGCAGACGCGGCGAAAGAATTCGACAGAACAGTCACTTATATAAAAGATACCATCGATGCCTTAAAAGATACCGATCGCCAATCGTCGCGGTTCGAAATAAAAGAAGGTTATGTGGCCCAGATACGCCGGTCGCCGCTTGGTGTTGTACTGTCGATGGGCCCATTTAATTATCCGCTCAATGAAACCTTTACTACCCTTATACCAGCGATCATCATGGGTAACACCGTGGTGTTTAAAACACCCAAACATGGCGTGTTACTTTTTTATCCGTTGCTGAAAGCATTCCAGGAATCATTTCCCAAAGGAGTCATCAATACCATTTATGGCCGTGGCGCCGAAATTACTCCGCCCCTGATGCAAACCGGTAAAATAAATGTGCTGGCATTTATCGGCAGCAGCAAAGTAGCCAACGAACTGAAAAAACAACACCCGCGCGTAAACCGGTTACGGGCAGTATTAAGTCTGGATGCAAAAAATGCCGGTATCGTTACCCGCAATGCCAATCTTCCCCTCGCTGTAAACGAGTGCATAAGCGGCGCCCTTTCGTACAACGGGCAACGTTGTACCGCTATTAAAATCATTTTCGTACACCGGGATATTGCCGACAAATTTTTACAACAACTGAATGCAGCTGTTGACAAACTGGTTTTGGGTATGCCATGGCAAAGTAATGTGCAAATAACACCGGTGGCCGAAGCGGGCAAACCTGCTTATCTGAAAGAAATTATAGAAGATGCGGTTGCCAAAGGGGCCAAAGTAGTAAACAAAAACGGAGGCGATATGTCGGCTTCATTTGTTCATCCGGCAGTTGTGTATCCTGTTAATTCGGGTATGCGGCTGTATCACGAAGAACAATTTGGTCCGGTTATTCCGGTAGTGCCTTTTGATACTATTCAGGAGGTGATCGATTACCAGGTAAATGCCACACATGGTTTACAGGTAAGCATATTCAGCGACAATGCCAAAGAAGTTGCTTCACTGGTTGATCCGTTTGTAAACCTCGTAGGCCGTGTAAACGTAAACAGCAGTTGCCAGCGCGGACCCGATACCTTTCCATTCACCGGCCGTAAAGACAGTGCCGAAGGCACTTTATCGGTAAGCGATGCGCTTCGCTCCTTTTCGATACGTTCATGCGTAGCTACCAAAATGAGCGACGACAACAAACAGCTCATCAATGAAATTATCATTCACCGCGATTCGAATTTTTTAAGTACGGATTATATCTTTTAAACGACGTGCATTTTATAGTTGCATAAAAGGAAAAAGTCCTGAAGATGAGCCTTCAGGACTTTTTCCTTTTAAAGTAGCATCATTTCCGCTCGCTGATCAGTTTCAATACAAACTCAAACTGCGTATCGCGGTTATTCATAAAGTCATCAAAAGATTGCCATACTTCAAAGTCGGGTATGATACCTCTACCCTCCGGCTGACCGGATTTAACAGGAGCGTCCTGCTCCACATGTACGATAGAAAATTTGGTTTTAATCTTTGAATCAGGCAGTTCATAAATAGCCGGCATATGGCCATTATGATAATAGTACCCGCCGGTAGTTTCAACGCCAACAATAGTAGTATTGCGGCCATAGGCTTTCACCAGCGAAGCCAGGTGTGAAGCTGCAGAGGCCACATTTTCATCGATCAGTAAATACAGATGTCCGGCGAATTGCGGATTTTTTGGATAGTAAACCGGATTATGTTTGGCATCCTGAATGTTTCTTCCATTCAGTAACCGGGGGAAATAATCTTTCAGCATCTGTTTGCCTTCTTCCTTTTCCTTCTCACTCATTTTAACAGCTGTAGAAATGCCCCAGAAGTATTCTTCATAAGGCATTTGATCAAAAATGATATAAGCCAATGAATTTTCTTTAAAGGGATGGTTTGTCAGATACATCATGGGTTGCTCAAAAGTAGGATCGCTTCCTCCGGGATTGCCCCGTATATCCATGATCAGATTCTGCACGCCATTTTTATGCAGCTCATTAAAAACACTATCAATAAAACGTACATATACGGCAAAAGCCGGATCATCTATATCAGATGCCATGGAGAAGATCCTAAAATTCAACACTCCTGTTGAAGGGTTTAACATCCTGAAACTATACTTTGGCTGAACGGTATAATCAATAATACTGTCTACAGGCGCACTATGCCGTAATACAAGGTTTTTTTGCCGCTGCTCAAGGTTCACACCGGGTACTGTAACAGTTTGTTTTAAGGAAGACCCAGGCGCCAAAAAGGAGATCGCAAAGCTGTCCTTTATACCATACTCAAGTATATACCGAAGCCCATAACTATTGTTTACACTGCCTGATAGCTTTTGGGTTTGGATATATCCGTCGGCCGGCATGTATTTATAAAAAGACCGCATGAGGGTTGTATCGGGTATACCATTGATACTAATAATACGTGCACCCACGGGTATTTGATCAGATATGCTATTGAAAATCATTTTACCTTCAATATACTTCAGCGCATAAGGAAAAAAACCACGTTGCCGGTTTAAGTAGCTGAGAAAATCGCCTGGCAGTTGGGTATAATTATGACAGCTTCCTTCAAAGTCGGTTAATTGTAAAATGATCCTGTAAAATTCCAGGGAACGAAGCGGCTTTTTAATTTCTTTGTACGCCCATTTGTAAATACTATCTATTTGCTTTTTTGTTCTGTAGCGGTACAATCCCGAATTTGCTTTTTCCCTGATATCTCTGAAAAGCTTCAGGTCCTGCTTCATGCCATTCGACGAAAGCAGTTTATCGTAAAGAGCAAGACTGTCAATAGGATGCGGATCGGTATTTTGCTGTGCCAACACCTGTTGAGAAAGCAATACGAAGATCAATAATTTTTTCATGAATAAGCGTTAGAGAAAGGTTTTGTATACGTTTAAGCAAACGAGTTGGGAAGATACGAAACCCGGGCATCATTGAAAACTTTCGAAATAACGCTTTACTTTAATATTTTTACGGCTGGTAAACAGCAAGCATATGAACGGCCAATACAGAAAAGAGATTTACCCCGGACTGGAGGTAGCCATTATACTTAAAAAGGATCAGCGAAGTGGAAAGCTTACATACGGCATTGTCAAAGATATACTGACCTCAGCCGCCTATCATTCAAGAGGCATAAAGGTGCGCCTCGAAGATGGGCAGGTTGGCCGGGTGGCAGAAACGGATGTGGTTGATCCGGATGGAGAATAAATGACACATTTTACCATTGCTGAATGATATTACAAATATGAGACTCATCCCTTAATGCAAATCCCTTTGCTCCCCGTAGCCGAAGTGTGACTTTCGCCTTCCTCATACCGTATTCGTACACCAGCCTGTTCGCTTTCGTACAGTTTTTGCAATTGCTATCTTCCCAAACCCTTGCCGGTAAAGGGTTTTATGAATTGGCACACCGCTTGAATGCCCATTACGGCTGAGCCGTAGGTACATCCTGACCTTACAGGCATAAACTGTAAAACTTATTATCATGATAAGAACCTATTTTAAAACCATGTGGCGCGGATTGATGAAGAATAAATTTTACAGCGCCATAAATATTTCGGGACTTACTATAGGCATGGCCAGTGCTATTCTTATCTTATTATGGATTCAAAATGAAATGAGTCATGACAGGTTTCATGCGAAAACAGATCGCCTGTATACTGTCAATAACCGCGATAAAGTAAGCGGTGAAATGATGGCATGGGCCACCACCCCAAAACCAATGGGACCTGCTATCAAAAAAGATTTTCCCGATGTGGAAGATGTAGTGAGGGTGAATGATTTTAACGCAAATTTTTTGCTTACAGCAGGCGACAAACATTTTATTCTTCATGGTGATTTTGTTGATTCCGGCTTTTTAAACATGTTTAGCTTTCCATTGCTCGAAGGCAATGCGGCCACAGCCTTAAATAATGTAAATGGTATTGTGCTTACAAAGCAACTTGCCGTTAAATTATTTGGGAACGAAGATGCAATGGGAAAAACAGTGCTTATAGACAGTGTTGATAATTTTACTGTAACCGGGGTATTGAAAGACCTTCCCAATAACACCATCTTCAAATTTGAATACCTGTTGCCCTGGACTTATTGCACAAAGAAAGGGATGGATGACAACAACTGGGGAAGCAACTCAACTTACACTTCTGTTTTACTGAAGCCGGGTGTTAAACAGTCAGCATTTAATGCTAAGATCAAAGACATAACGATAAAGCATTCAGGACCTAATGAAAAATTTACCACGCAGGTTTTTATATACCCTTTTGGCGACGTATGGTTGTATGGAAAATCGGAAAAGGGGAATTACGTTGCAGGCAGAATGGAGAGAGTGAAAATGTTTGCTATTATTGCCGTGCTGATTTTGGTAATCGCCTGTATCAACTTTATGAACCTTAGTACGGCACGCAGTGAAAAGCGTGCAAAGGAGGTTGGCATTCGAAAAGTAGCCGGAGCACAAAAGAGCTCTTTGGTTGCACAATTTATTGGGGAAAGTATAATACTTGCATTTATCGCCGGCTGCATTGCCATATTTATAGTACAACTGGTGCTGCCGTTTTACAACGAATTGATTTCAACCAGCCTGTTCATAGATTTTCATAATTTTTATTATTGGGTTTTCGCCATACTCTTTGTGTTATTTACGGGTTTATTAGCTGGTTTATATCCTGCTTTTTATCTTTCTTCATTCAAACCTGTAAAAGTTTTAAAAGGAACATTCAAGGTATCAAATTCTGTTGTAACACCGCGAAAGGTATTGGTGGTATTGCAGTTTACGTTTGCTATCATTTTAATCATTTGCACCATTATTATAAACAATCAAATCAACTATGCACAAAACAGGGATGCGGGTTATTCAAGAAATAATCTCGCCTTCATACTTTCATTTGGTGATGCCGGAAAAAATTATGAATTAATAAAAGATGAATTACTGAAAAGCGGTGCTGCAACAGCAGTGGCACAAACCAGCGCACCGATGACTGAAAGCTGGGGCGATAGCTGGGGGTTTTCCTGGGAAGGCAGTACAGAGGATGATAAAAAAATAGACTTCAGCATGTATAGTGCAGACGAAAACTTTGCCAAAACAATGGATGCAAAAATCGTACAGGGCAGGGGAATTGATATCAAGACTTACAAAACAGACAGCTCTGCCTGTTTGCTGAATGAGGCAGCGGTAAAAATAATGCGGCTGAAAGACCCGATAGGACAAACCATAAGAAATGGCAATACCACCTATCATGTTGTTGGCGTATTAAAGAACTTTATTTTAAACACACCCTATGAACCCGTTCAGCAAATGATCGTATGCGGACCGTCATTGAATTATTTTGTCATCAATTTTAAATTAAATCCCAATCCATCAATAGCCGGCAGCCTGCAAAAAGCAGAAGCGGTGTTCAAAAAATACAACCCGCAGTATCCTTTCAATGTTCGTTTTTATGATAGTGAATATGATTTAAAGTTTCACGATGAAAAACAAACGGGTACGCTTGCAGGGTTGTTTGCAGGGCTCACCATATTTATAGCGTGTTTGGGGTTGTTAGGTTTGGCTACCTATATGGCGCATGCGCGTATAAAAGAAATTGGTATTCGCAAGGTGCTTGGCGCCAGTGTGCAAAGTATTACCAGCCTGTTATCAAAAGATTTTTTAAAGCTGGTTCTTATTTCATTTGTCATCGCATCGCCGGTTGCATGGTGGGTAATGCATAACTGGCTTGCCTCTTATTCATATCACGTAAATATTTCATGGTGGGTATTTGCAACAGCAGGTTGTATGTCGGTGGTTATTGCATTTATCACGGTAAGCTTTCAGGCTATAAAATCAGCCATTGCCAACCCGGTGAAAAGTTTGAGAACGGAATAATATTATGAGGCGACTAAATGATTGTTGATTTCCTGTTCATTCAACGCATCTACCTGGTATACCTCTGCGTTTCCGCCTGCAGCAATTATATCATTTGCTACTTTTTGTACAGAGCTGTTTGTGCGGCCTGTTAAAAATACGCTGGCGCCTGAACCGGCAAGTGCTTTTGCTACCGCCCCACCCAATGAACCACCGGCGCCATAAATAACGGCATTCTTATTATTAAGCATATTATCATTTTTAATCATTGACACAATTTGATATATGTAAATCTACAGTTAAAATAAGTTTTTCAATGGGGTTAACAGCGACAATAACAAGGGGGTAATGCGACAGAGGTTATATATTTACACCACATACCAAAAACTTTTATCCATGAATCGTATTATTTACCTACTCTTTTGTATTACTATTCTTACCATTAGTTGCAGACGTAATGATTCACCTGACGATACAAGGCAGATTTATGAACGTTTACATGGAAAATATAAAGCGATAAGTTCTGTGAGCAGTGACGCGGTTGATGTAAATATGGATGGGGTTGCCACCAACGATATACTTTCAGAAATACCCGATCTGGAGCATTGCAAACTTGAAATTCGCATCGTTACAAAAAACAATTTTCTTCTGGACCAATCATGGCCCCAACAATATTTCGGCTACATAGAGCCGGCCGGTTATGACCCGTCTGCATTAGTGAGCTATGTGAGGCAGGGCGTAGTCCGCACCTTTTTGCTGAACGCGACTCAAACAATCATTCTGGTAAATCCGGATACTACGTCGGACCTGGTACGTTTTCCAATGCCAACATCCGTTACAATAGAAGGAATGGATACAGTTAAAATTGTTTTTTCTAAAAGATTATATACTTCAGCAGGCTGGAAGACCACCTCAATTACCACGGTATATAAGCGATATACGATGGAAACGTAATTACAACAAAAAGGCCCCACTCTTCGTGAAGCCTTTCTTAATTATTAAATGATTATTTTAATCAATCTTAATCCTGGCCCAGCGCACTTTATCGGATATGCCGCCTAAGCCTTTTATTTTTTGCAATGGTATAAACAATGAGTGAGCATTTTCCGATGCCAAACACTCTGTTACAGCAAGATAATTTTCTTTTTTCAGGTTGATCAAAACTCTTCTGTTCATGGTACCGTCGGCTTCAATGACCGCAGCTGCCATGATGAGGCTGTTATATACATCTGAACCAGCGGGAGGTTCTGTGATATTCTTGCTCAAATTAATCTCTACGTCGTCATAAAATACAACCACTTTGTTTTGAAACGGGAAAGCGAAAAAGGAATCTCCGATTGTAGATTCCGCACTTTTTCTGCTTTTGGGTATGCGGGTGAATACAGCCCCCTTTTCATCAAATGACACGTTTAAAATATCTCCGGAAACAGAAGCCGCTATTCTTGTGCCCCAGACTGTGCCTCTGAACTCACCTATCATGTTTAATACACCGTCTTCTTTTTCAAAAAGACGAGGAGAAATCGCACGACTTAAGCCTATATTTTTTCTGGTGTCGCCCCATCCATCCTGCTCGAATCGTTTTATAAGCGTGTCTGGAAAGGCAGTCATCTTCATACCCGCTACTTTGAAATCAGTGACGTTAATTTTTGCATGAAAAGCACCTTTCATTACAGAAAAATTCGAGTTATCCATGTAAGTGCCTGCTACATGAACTGATTTGTTGTCTTTCGAAGGAAACACCTCCAGATGTGATGCAATATTCGCACCCAGGTTAAGACCTATATCATGGGGTTTTGATGCTTCATTGATAACGGCGACTCTGTTCTCGTCTTTCGAACCGGTAGCCCTATATGCCACATAAACATTACCGCTATTGTCAACACAAGCTGATTTAAAACCATAATCATTTGAGGTAGAAATTTCCTGTAACTTACTCCATACAACGTTCATGTTTTCGTCTAATACCGATATAAAGCACTTAGTGTCGCCCTGCGTGAGCAATACAAGGTTTCGTTTGCCGTCAGGTGAACTATTGAAAATGTATTTCAGCGAACTTTGGAGCGATTCTGAAAATTTTAGTTTATAATCGGTATTGGCGATGGCCCCTATTGTTTTAGGAGTGCCCGGCTCAAGCGTTTCGGGATTTATCTCCACAGCCATTACATTACCGATTGTATTTTTTTCCTGCACCTCATGATAAACGATATAAACCTTGCCGTTTATTTTCTTAATATCTGTAAAAAAGGGGCCATATACACGTTCGCCATTCGACAGCGGTTTATTTTGCAACGTGATCATATTGCTGTCATGTTGTATCACTGTAATAGCCAATCGTACTTTGTTCCAGCCGAAACCATAGCTTAAATGATTGGTGCTTCCGAGCGGCGCATATCTTATGAAATGATTACCGGCTTTAATAGTCCAGGGACCATAACCCGCCTTATCTAATTCATCAGAAATGCTAACATTGAATTGTTGGGCAAAAGAGTAATTAATAAACGTAAGTAAGAGTAAAGGGAAAAGGGTTAACTTCATTTTATATTTTTTACGAATATATATAGTCTACCAACTCTTCCGATTTGTTTTTCTAACAAAATCTCCCCCGATCAGGCAATTCGTTTTTATGTTCAACATTTGACAATAAGGCCATCAATTCGAACACCAATATGAAAAATAGTTTTAATATAAATAATCACTATACCCCTTAAGGATAGGTTTTATACTGTGCAAAACCTATTTATGTTAGTCCTGCAGGTAATTTAATTTTTTGAGCCGCGCAACGATGGCTCCTTTTGTTCTTTTAAAATGTGTTGTAAGATCGCCAATAGACCAACCATCTTCATAAAGCTCTTTAAGCTCATTATCAAGCTCCGATGTCCAGGGTTTATAGGCATCCTTTTGCTGTTCCCGTTTTTGTAAAAGGGTATATTTCTTTTCCTGTGGGGCTTTTATGATTTGCTTTTTACCAGTTAATGCGCCTTTTGAAATAAACGTCTTACTCTGCAACAGGGAGTTCGAAGAAGTATTTGCCTTTTCCTTATTTTCAATATGTATATGGGGAGAAGAATGGAATGCTTCCGGCACCAGGTCTTCGGGGATATACAGGTCGCGCCTGGTGCGGGTGATGGCTACATATAACAGGTTGATATCCTCATTCAGTTTGTCGATATCAAAGGGAGCCGTTTTATCGCTTTTATGTTTGTCCTTTAGTTCGAGTAATTTTGATTCAGATATAAAATCGTTCACCAGGTACACGACGTCATATTCCATTCCTTTAGCACGGTGTACGGTAGAAAAGATCATTTCGGCCTTGTCTTTTTCTTCATCGCCGGTGTGCAGTTTTTTCAGAAGTTTGATAATATCATATATTTCATTGTCGTACTCCCGAACGATCTCTACCATCATCGCCAGCTGCTTGTCGTCTGTTCGTTCAATGTATTCCTCCAACTCATCCAGATCTTTCATAGCGCCAATCAATTTGTCGTTGATATTGGCATGTTTTTCATTGTACAGATTTAATACATCATATAATGAAGTGCCATCATCGGCATAGGTATAGGAGCTGATGTTTCCTTCAAAGTAAATATGTTTTATTTTGCTGTTGTCTGTAACAAAATCAATTGCCCGCAACAGCAATCCGAGGTTAGTTCGGGCAATCGTAGCTTTTACATTGCCTTTACTTTCTTTTCCTTTTCCGGTAATGGAAACAGGCCGACATGCGTATAAATGGTTCTTCAAATAAAGTATATCAGTAGCGAGGTCAGCAATATCCTGCCCAAACCGGAAACTGTGCGACAATTGCAAAATTGGAAAATCAGTTTTTTCCAAAGAATTGATGGCATGTCGCCAGGCATAAATCTGCTGATGGGTATCTCCAACAATTACTTTGATTGCTTTTTGATTAAGCAATACGGCCAGCATAGCAGCTGAAGCATCCTGTGCCTCGTCGAAAAGAATGTAGTCGAAAGGCAGCGCCGGCGTAGCCAGTTGGAATTTTTTCAGATAGAAGTCGTGGATAATTTCGATTTCGCCTTTATCCATTTTAGCCAATAACAACCGGGTACCCTCTTCAATAACATTGTAGAAAGATGTAACAAATGCTCTTGCCTTTTGATCAGTTACCTTGTCGAGATAATTGAGCTCCTGTACTTTTGCTTTATCACTGTTACAGAAGTAAGTGACGAATTTATTGATATGATTGGCAATAACAAATTCAGCATGCATTTCGCCATTTCCCTGTAGCCCCAGCAATTCTACGATTTCACTGGTTTTATATCCCTGTGTTTTGACTTTATAATTATGTTTGAATACAATATATTTATAAGCCAATGAATGAGCCGTTTCGACTTTAACGTTTGTTAATCCACGAGCCAAAAATTTACGGGCAGCTTCCAGCTTCACAGATTTATTAAACGCAAGGTATAGAATACGGGCATTGCCGGGCCGCGAAGCGGCGTATTCAATAATAGTGGTGGTTTTTCCCGAACCGGCTACTGCGTTGATCGTAATGTTCTCCCGGGAATGGATGATGGCAAGTTGCTGTTCTGTTAATGTATGATTATTTGTGGCAGTGTTTGTTGAAGCCGGCATATCCTTTTCACGCTTTGCGGGTAAAGGTAAAGAAAAAAATATTTGAGGATGGTTATGCCAGCTTTTGGTAAGCTATTCTCACTTAAATTTTTGAAGGCGCTTTTCCAAAGGCATTTTTAAAGGCAAATGAAAAATGCGACATGTCTTCAAAGCCTACATCCAGGTATACGTCTGAGGGCTTCTTTCCTTTTTCTTTAATGAGATAATGTGCTTCCTGTAATCGTTTCTGCAAAAGCCAGTTGCCAGGTGAAGTGTGAAATATTTTTTCAAAATCGCGCTTAAAGGTGGCCAGACTTCTACCCGTTAAATAAGCAAATCTTTCAAGCCCTACATTGAACTGATAATTCTTTTGCATGAACGCTTCGAGATCAATTTTAAAAGGCTCTGCAAAATCGAACAGTATATCTTTCAAATAAGGTTGGTTACGCAACAGAATCAACACTGCTTCTTTTACTTTTAATGATAACAATGCCTTATTCTGCTCCGGAGGCAAATCAGCATAAGGTATTAATGATTCCATATAACTTTTATACAGTGGTGAAGGAGCAAGCCGTATTAATGATGCGGATGCGTGATTTTTATCGACTGTATAACCAAATTCTATACTCATGCTGCGCAGTGTTTGCTGGTCGAGCAGAATGGAAACAGATTTAAATTCACCACCTTCGGGTGGTAGTTTAAGAAACTTAGCCAGTTGATTTTTTTTCATGAACCGAAAATCGCCTTCTGAAAAACGATGCTCCCCATCACCATCATTTATCACGAGCGTACCCGAAATCTGGTAACTGAAAACATGTTCTTCAACAAATTGTTCACCCCCGCGACTTAGGTTATAGTAGCAGGAGTAAACAATTTTAGGATGTGATGTGCGTTGAACCATGAGCAAAGATCATTTTTTTTCGGCAAGCCATGCTTTTCCTTGTTCCGTTTCAATAAAATTAACAGCCCCGCTATGGTCGGTAGAAAGGGTTATGGGCAGCCATTGTTCAAACTCTGCTTTTCTTGCGGCATCAGCACTTTGTAAAACACTGGCAGCATCACTACCCAATATCAGATGCATCGGTGGTTCAGAATGATCGGCCAGATTGATGATTACCTGTGCCGCTTTTTGCGGATCGCCTGACGGAACAAAATCACCACGCTGAAACAAATTAACCCTACTGTCTACCGTAGTTTCATATCCTTCAATATGCGGAGCATACGACATTGATTCACCAGCCCAATCGGTACGAAAGCCGCCCGGCTCAACTGATGTAACCTTAATGTTCAGTGGAGCTACTTCCTTACGCAGGGCTTCAGAAAAACCGCCCAATCCAAACTTAGCGGCCTGATAAACAGAAACACCTGCATTGCCCACGCGACCACCAATAGAGCTTATTTGCAAAATGCGGCCACTTCTTTGTTTGCGCATATAAGGCAATACGGCTCGTGTAATGTTGATGGGTGCATACAGGTTAGTTTGCAATTGGCTGTAAACCTGATCATCGGTAAAAGCTTCTGCAGCTCCGGTAATGCCAAAGCCGGCGTTGTTAACCAGCACATCAATACGGCCAAAATGTTTAACCGTTTGCTCAACAGCGATTTTTATTTGTTCTTTATTTGTTACATCTAACTGAAGTATCAGCATCTGATCAGGATACTTCGATACGATATCTTCTAACTGTTGTGGCTGCCGGGCCGTAGCGGCCACCTTATCGCCTTTTGCCAACACGGCTTCAGTAAGCGCTCTTCCGAGTCCACGGGAACTACCCGTAATAAACCAAACTTTTGTCATGGTAATAATTTTAATACCACAAAGTTGGGATTCGCAAGCCTGGATGCATTTGTTTAAAAGCTCAAAGATGTTTGTTTAAAAGCTCAGGAAAAAGCTGTCAACAAAATTGATGACAGCTTTTTGCTTTTAGATAATATTATATTCCTAATATTTTTTATTCATTAAGATTTAATAAAAGCTAAAAGGTCTGCATTTATTGTGGCAGCTTCAGTAGTTGGCATTCCATGCGGGAAACCTGGGTAAGAAATAAGTTTTCCATTTTTTAAAAGCTTTACAGCCTTTGCTCCGGTAAGGGCGAATGGAACTATTTGGTCATCCTCGCCATGCAAAACAAGTACAGGTACATTCACGCTTTTAAGGTCTTCGGTAAAATCTGTTTCTGAAAAAGCCTTGATACAATCATAATGCGCTTTTATTGCCCCCATCATTCCCTGGCGCCACCAATTATCTCTGATACCTTGTGACACTTTTGCGCCTTCACGATTGTATCCATAAAACGGAATCGTAAAATCCTGAAAGAATTGTGGTCGTTGCGTTGCGGTACCTACACGTATTTCATTGAATACAGATAGTGGAATACCTTCCGGATTATTTTCAGTTTGTGCCATAATAGGCGTAACCGCGCTTATAAGCACAGCTTTAGCCACACGGCCTTGTCCATGTTTTGCAACATAGCGAATCACTTCACCACCACCGGTTGAGTGCCCAACATGCACAGCATTTTTTAAATCAAGTGCTTGTGTTAGCTCAGCAACATCTGCCGCATAGGTATCCATGTCATGTCCATCGGCAGTTTGAGAAGATCTGCCATGACCTCGCCGGTCATGAGCAATAACTCTAAAGCCCTGATTTAGGAAAAACATCATTTGTGCATCCCAATCATCACCCGATAAAGGCCAACCATGATGAAAAAAAATCGGTTGCCCTGCTCCCCAATCTTTGTAATAAATTTCGGTACCATCTTTTACTGTAATCTTACTCATGTGTTTTTAGTTTAATTTACTGACAAATCATCTTTGTTGCAAATTTATTATGGGAATAGAAGCGATTGATGAAATGAGAAGACTATTCTATGCAGATATTATCGTATTATTTGGACGTTTTACTTCCGGAGCGGGAGCCACATCAATGAGCGCTACGGTATAGCATATGCTAAGGCTGTTTGAAAATTTGGAGAACCGTCGTAAATTGGAGGCTAATTAACCAAAACAGCACATGAGAAAGATCATTGCCTCACTTATTGCAGGGCTGGCTGGCCTATTTGCCACCACTGCCCGCGCACAGATTACAACCCATGCCGACAGTTTACGCGCAGCCGGTTATTTGTTCGCCGATTTTGTAGATGGAAGTGTGTTGATGAAATCCGGCAGTACGGAAAAAGCTCAGTTAAATTACAATACCAACAACCAGGAGATCGGTTTTATGAAAGACGGCCAGTACATGGAACTAACCGGCCTGGAAACCATCGATACGGTATACATTTATGAAAAGAAGTTTGTGCCCTACCATGAAAAATTTTACATGGTAATAAATACTTCCACCGACATGTCGCTGCTGGCGCTGATTTATAATAAATTGGTTCCGCAAACAACTTCAGTTGAACACGGCGGCCTCGATAAAAGGAACAGCGGAAGCGTGAGCAACAATGTGACGAATGCTTATTCGAACCGAAATTACCGGAGCAGTTTTGAGCTCACTTATCAAAAGAAATTTTTTCTGCAGAAAGGCAAGGTGCTGTTAAAAGCCAATAACCAGGAACAGATCATCGATATTTACCCGGAAAAGAAAGATCAGATCAGGAATTTTGTAAAGGAAAACAAAACCAATTTCACCCGGGAGAAAGATGTGGTGGCACTGCTGGCCGCTTTAAAATAACAGCCAACAATTGCATTGGTTTTGCCTGCCCCGGTGCAGGATTTCTGAGTATCCGGGGAACTTTAAAGCCTCCTGCTTCCATTTAAAAATCTATTTTGCCTTCCACCATATAAAACATTTCCTGCATATTTTCATGAGAATGAGGTCAAATCCGCAAGGCATGGTTTTTATATACCTGTAATAGTGGATAGATAGTTCTTCACTTCTAAACCTCCTGATCTGAAAAAGCAGCTTAGATATCTTTTTAAGACATTAAAAATATTTCTGGCGGTTATATTGGTGCTGGTTATCACAGTTATTTTATATGTTTCTATCAACAGGCAAAAGATCATCCGGCAGGTCACTACAGAAATAAGCAATCATTTAAACGGCCGGGTTAACATCGGGAATATTGAACTTAGCTTTCTCAGAAATTTCCCTCATGTATCTGTCTTACTTCATAATGTCAGCATTACAGATACGATGTTTAATACCCACCATCACACATTTTTTAAAGGAAAGGAAATATTTGTAAGCATCGATGTTTTAAAACTGATCAATCACCAACCTCCCATAAAAGGCATCAGGCTACAAACAGGAGAACTGTATTTGTACACTGATTCAACAGGATACACAAATACTTACCTGCTTCATCTTAAAAAAGATACGGCAAACAACAGTCCGCAAACCGAAGCAAAAAATGAATTAAATAACCTATTTCTCAAAGATGTTCGTTTCATTGTTGATGACAACAAAAAGGGAAAATTGCATGACTTTGTAATTAATCAGTTAAAAGTAAGCGTTTACAACAAGGAGAACCGTATGTTACTTTTTACAAAAGCCAATATCCAGGTAAAAAGTCTTGCATTTAATACAGCACGGGGAAGTTTTGTGAAAGACAAAGTTTTCAGCGGCAATTTTCATATGTCGTTTCAAAAGGAATCAAGTCTTCTTTCCTTTGATAGTATTGATATAAAATTATCCGGGCATCCTTTTAATCTTAGCGGACAATTGGAGCTGGCAGGCGACCAACCGCAATTCAGGCTGCGCATACACACGCACAAAATATCTTACGATTTTGTAAAATCTGCCCTGCCGCAAAAACTTGCCGGCGCCCTATCCATTGTTGATATCAATAACTCCTTAGATGCAAGCGCAACGATAACCGGACCTCTGAAAGGAGGCGAACCCAAAATATATGTCACCTGGCTTGCCAGAGACATCCGGTTAAGCACACTTTTCCTAAATTTTGAACATGCTACATTCAGTGGCTTTTATAATAATGAAGTGGTGGCAGGCCTTCCCCGAAAAGACCCTAATTCTATGATTGAAATGACTGATTTTACCGCCTTCTGGCATGGGTTGCCTGTTAGATCTGAAAAGATCACAATCCTTAATTTATACCGGCCTTTGCTTACCTGCGATCTCACATCTGATTTTCCCCTTACCAAATTAAATGAACTGTTAGGAAGTAAAACCTTATACTTAAACCAGGGTAAAGCAAACGTACAATTAAACTATGCAGGACCGCTGGTTAGAAACAATAACACGAACTCTTTTTTAAATGGTACCATTTCATTTAAAGATGCCGCTGTTGAATATATTCCGCGAAAAGTAGAAATGAAAAAAGTGAATGGCAAACTGGTATTCAAAAATTCGGATGTGTTTATTGAAAACCTTCAATGCGTTGTGTTAAATAATACAATTAATATGAACGGACAGGCCAGGAGCCTGCTTACCCTTATCAATACACAACCTGACAAAGCGAATATTAACTGGAACATACATATGCCCGTGATGAACCTGAGCTCGTTCTTATATCTACTCAAAGCAAAAGAGTCAGGTAGCCGGCAATTGGCAAAAAAATCCACCCTGCAGGACATGGCTAATAAAATTGATGACTTCATTGAACGTGGAAGACTACAGGTAAAATTAGATGCCGGTAAGCTTATCTATAGAAATTTTGAAGCAAGGAATGTATTGGTCGATATTACGCTCCTCAATGATCGCTATATCATCAACAACGTAAGTATGGATCATTCAGGAGGGCATATCGCATTAAAAGGCAGCCTGTTAAATCAAATAAATTTTCACCGGGCCAATCTGGAAGCAAATATGGATAATGTGAATGTTAGCAAAGTGTTTGCGGATTTCAACAACTTTGGACAGGATGGTCTTACAGCACAAAGCATTGAAGGGAAATTAAGTGCCGACATTACAGCCTCGATAGAAATGACGAATGATGGCCATGTTATTCCTTCGACAATTATGAGCCGGGTAGATTTTTCACTTAAAGACGGCGCCCTGAATAATTATGAACCCATAAAAAAATTACAACGGTTTATATTTAAAAAAAGGAATTTTGACATTATACGGTTTGCCGAATTAAAGAATCGGCTTGAAATAAGCAACCAGGAAGTCAGGATCAACCGGATGGAAATCCAATCAACTGTAATGTCAATATTCGTAGAAGGCGTATACAATCAAAAAGGCACTACTGATATTAGTATACAGGTTCCTTTGAGCAATCTTAAAAAGCGTGATGAAGACTACAATCCGGCGAATATTGGCGTTGACAAAAAAGCAGGTGGAAGTATCTTTATCCGCGGTAATCCGGGCGCAGATGGAAATATAAAATTTAAACTTGACCTGTTTAACAGGTATGATAAAGAAAAGAAAGCCGGTACCCTCTTAAACTATAAAGTGATGCGCAGCGAATGGCGGTAGGTGAGCACTCTTTGTTTATAAGCTCCATTAAGCTTATGAAAATGAGCAGCGCATCAGGCGATCATTCATTATTATATGTTTCTGTGTTAATTATTATTTTCAGCATGACCGATAACAAATACGTTTCGATTTTCTTTCACAAAATCGGCAAAAATGGGACTGATATGAACTATCTGTTTTGATAATTGTTGAGAGAAGATTTCCGCCATTTGATTATGTGTCAGGGCTTCGCTGCCTGTGATAGCATAGATTTTCTCTGTATGGCTGTTGGATTTGCTAATATAATCGCAGTGGCTTCCCCCAACATTTAAGCTTTGGCATTTAGGTGATAATCATTTGAATTTCAAAGAAGTCTGGAATTTATTATATTTGTATAGTAAAAATTCAGATAATTTATCATCCCATCATGAATGAGTTAGCCATTATATCGAATAGCTTAGGATCATTGCAGGAATTATCAAATAAAGAAACAATTTTCCTTGATGACGTACCAAGGCAGCTCAAGTGTGACCTTCAAAACTTTATTGTAGGTGAAACGCTTACAATGAGGGAGGGGAAAATTGTTATTGGAAATAATCTATATAAGAAGTGGCTTTTAAAATTGAATACTAAAGGATTTGATTATGAAATAGATTGGAAACAATGAATAATATAGATGAAAAATTTAAGCAAATTGAAACGCTTAAAAGCAAGATAGATGAATTAAAGCCCGGAAGGGATTGGAATGATGCATTCTTTAAAAATAGAAGGAATACACTCACCTATAGGCAGACGACAGGCACGCTAACTTTATGTATCAACCCAATGTTTCCCGGGAAATTGACTTGATCCGGTAAAACTCGAACAATACGAATACAAAATAATATTACTTTTCGTGTATTAAGTAAATAATCATTATAACAGATGTTAAAAATAAAACTGTTATAACAATTGTTTTCCAACCTGGATTTTTCGCCTTGATAACCACAATTCCTAAGAAAATAAAAAAGCATTCTTCTGAAGTAGATGACTTAGGTTTTCGTGTAGGACGAAAAAGCCTGCGATAAAAATTATTGACAGCAAGAGTAATTTGCTTAAACATAAATCCGCATTTAAATAATTGCGGACCGCGTAAACCCAATACAATAGTGATCTTTTTTTTCAAATGTACAACCCCTAATAAGCGGTTGTGAATATTGTGGGGATAGCCAAATAATCTAGTTGATAATAGCCTATAGCAAGCAAAAAAAGTTCCACTATAGCCGCGATTAACCCCTTCCAAACCAACGAATCGCGGCACGCCCCTCAATAGTAGCTTATTAATAACTATAGCTTCCAGGGCCGGTATCGGATGTCGTCAACGGCGTACCGGGCATACCCGGGTTGGATCCGCTGGTGCTGTTGTTGGAGAATACGGTATTGCCGGGTAGCCGCAGGTCGAGCAGCGTTGAAGCACTACCCCGGAGCGCATTGTTGGAAAACGTGCAACCGGTAGGCGGCAGCATATCATTGCTGCCATGGCCAATGATAACACCACGGTTATTCATGTTAATCCATATATTGCCGGTCACACTGGCATTGAATACCTGCGCATGGCTAAAGTCTGAACTGGCATAGCTGTCTCCTGCACCCAGCACAAACCCGTAATCCTGAGGATTGTCTACATAATTCCCGGTGACGATATGGTTCTTTTCATAAATCTTGATGCCACCGGTACCTGTTTTTCCCGCCTGTAGCATCAGGTTGCCGGAGATGGTGTTATTATTACCCGCCCGGGATGAGATGGTACCTACAGACGTGCGGAAGGTATTGGTACGAACCGTATTGTTGGAACTTTTGATAGAAATGATCTCCGCATCGCCATCGCAGTTCACAAAAAGATTGCTATCCACCACCGTAGATGTATTCTGGTAGTCGCCGGCCACGCCTATACCGCCAAGCACCATTATCTCTCCCGTACTTGCGGCCATGTCATGGAAGTAGTTATGATCAATTTGCGTATTGCGGGCCATATTGGGGTTGTTGGGCCCGTTGCCGTTGGCCCAACTGGTACGATCTGACGGGACCGTTATACCGGTACGGTTTCCACGCACAAAAATATAATGGCCCTTTACACTATTGGACCCAAACTCATTGTGATCAACACGGTTATTATTGCTGTTACCGCTCAACATTACCCATTGGGTGCCGCTGGCCTGTCCGCTTAGTTTAAGCGTGCTGCCGGCGAGGCGGCAACTGTTGCTGGCTTCAAACCATACAGCTACCGGGAAGGATTCGCCATCCACCGTTTGGGTTGAACCGGCAGTAGTGATTTTAAATCCCTGTAGGGTAACCGAAGAAACCTTGCTCAGCCGGATAATACCCGATGAAACAGTGGCGCTGCCTTTATGGGCAGCCTGGATGGTAATGCCGCTTTTGGTGACCGTAAAACCGGTGTACGTTCCATTGGCCAGCACAATCTTATCGCCCGAAACGGCAGATGACATGGCTGTATTCAATTGGGAATTGTTAGATACATTGAATGTAGTGGCAGCTGCAGTCTCGCCTTTGGCGGGATTTTTTTCTACCGGAGGGTTAGTCGCCGCTTCAGACCCGCCCGTTTTTTTGCAGGCGTCTGCAGAAACAATTGTTATAAACAGGAATAGCAGCAATCGGTTGTTCGCAACCGTGCATAGGTTGAACAATACATTTTTCATTGGCAAGGTGTTTGACTTTTTAATAAGTGATTAATGATTAACAGTTTCCGTGATTCGGATCAAAAACAATTACTGGCAGTAACCTTACGTGATAGCTTACTTGAAAATGACTAATAAGAAGGAAGACAATGTAAATTTAAAAACATAGATCACTATGCGATTGTGGCAGATTGGCCTTTTATTAATGAATATTTACAAGTACGCACAGCGGGGTCTTCAGATTTTTTGGGATCAAGTCAAAATCCTGGAGGATTGTAATCTACAGCCCACAAAAATGATGAGGTACTCTTTAAAAATTCTTTTGCCCGAAGTGTTTATGTGTCATTAAACGAAACGAGGCTGGTTGTACCGCGCGGACGCGGAAAGGCAGTTATTGTAAAGGCCATTATTGACGGTGCATACATGCGTTTATGGGTCGTGGGAATGAAATAGTATTGCCCATGGGGATGGCGTAGCGTAGCGACCTTCCTGGTAATTGTTCGTTGCGCACCAATGACAGTAACTTCTTCACATCGATCAGCAGGTAACGTTGGCAGCAATTCTGCTAAAATAGCTTCCTCGCTTATTTGATCCTTCAATAACTTCAGGGCCAACCCGGTCAAATATTGATAGTCGCAACGGCGCCTGGACTGGCGCGGCAACCGGGCATATAATTTCGAACCTATTTTTGATGCCCGGCCCATGAGGCCGGCATAATACAACGTCTGTCGCCTGCGGGCTTTTCGCCGGTTGCTCTTAATGGTTTTATTGTTCCAGTATTCGCTGTTTTGTTTGCGATACGCCCGCTTAGGTTCAGCAGGCAACAGGGCATTGATAGTATCTTCAGATTGCCTGGAGCAGTTAATGGCCGCTTCCTGTTGTTTGCCGACCACTATTGCTACATAGCGTTGCAACAATTCCTCGTGTATTTCCTGCTGTTTTTTCCCTTTTTTCAATAGGGTAAACGCCTCGCCGGTAAAAGACCGGTACATCCACGATTGCCGCCAGTAAACAGGTAACGCATTGTACACCAATGACCCGATTTTCGATGCCTGGCCCATCAGCACGGCATAGTGGCGGGTGTTTTTAAAACAAGGCGCATACAGCACTTTCCTGCGGGTCAGACTGCTTTTTTTACGCACGAAGTTCCTGCCTTCCATAACATAGAAGGTAAGGTTGTGCATGGTTCCTTTAACAATAAATGGAGCAAAAGCTTCGGCCATGTAATAAAGTTACCAACTATCTTAAAACGTCAGATGCCGGCACTATGATTTTGACTTTTTTCAATATTTAGTCGTATTGCGATAGAAAGTGTGCAACCAGTATATGACTGCCACTGAACAAACTCAATGCGTCGCTGGTACAGGAACTGATTCTGCTGGTTTCAGCATGGTTAGGAATGGGCCTTTCTACAGGCTGCTCACTACTATACATGTACCGTACATGCGCCGTTGCAGAACCGTGGCATAAGTATAGTACATCGGTAGTTGAACGCCGCCAACTCCATGGATGCGCCCACGATACAGAATACTTAAAGCGCATTTTCTAAAAAGTAGTTGTTCTGCTATTGATTAACAATGTTCAAAGAGTCATTCACGAATGGCGTATTAAAAACACAACTTATAAGCTTTATTTAGTGCGGTCAGTGTTGTGATAGATAAAAACTGGCAAGGAACGTTCAAAAAGTATGATTCTGGCTTTTTAAAACCTTCAAATTGGCCATAACTTACAATTTAAATCAATTTATGGCCAAATTGAGTTTTTGAAAATCATTGGCCGCAAGGAAAGTTGGAATTTAATGGAATGAACTAAAAGGGTCTAGATCTTATGAAATTCAACGGGGCCAGAAATAACTCTTCTATTTCTATTCCCATACCCAACAAAACATCCTTCCAAATCTGTTGAATTTGCAGACAGTTCAAGAACAAATGAGCCAAATTGCTTAATTTCTTGTTTGGCATTCATATATTCCAGTTTTAAAAAATCCAGTAAATAAAATCCTCCTCTTACATTAATGTGGTATGATTCATTATTATAGAAGAAATAAATTTCTCCATTAATTTTCCCACTGCGTGAAACTTTTAAAGTCAGATCTATCTTTACAGTTATTTGTTGGCTGTTTAAAACCTGATTGAAGGTTCCTTTCCATTTCCCATTAACGGCGTTTCTTTTTGCTCTGCTTACGTTCTCATACTTAACGGGCTTGTCAAAAACAAAATAACGATCAATGAACCATACAATAATCGCTGCTAAAATTGTGAAGATTCCTCCCACAATATTGTCCATGCCATTTATTTTTTAATTATAGAAACATTTCAGCCGATAAATTTATTCATCTTGTCTAAAACGTAATCAGGTGTTTTCACTGTTTTTTAATAACTGGAACGGGGGAGTTGAGTACTTGTCTGTGGTTTAACATATATCCAATGCGCTGACCACCTGAGGTAATGAAAAAATAAGGCATAAAAAAGAGCCCCCTATTATCAATAGACGAAATATTGGAAATTTCAGTATTGTCTGTGATCGATATGATCTTCCCTGGTTAAGGAATGATGCTACAATCCCCCGGCTTTTCAACCTGATCCCATCATATGCATGCCTGACGCACATAAAAAAAGCTTTAGGCATTCACCTAAAGCTTTCATTTTCAACTTCGTAGCGGGAGAGATAAAAATATCTAACCAATGGCTGTCCGATTTGATCGCTTTTGATGAATTCATAGTCAATGACAGCCTGGCAGAAAAGTCATTCTAAGGGTTTCTTTTCCACGTGATTCTGGATGGCAGTGGTAATCAGTTCAAGGGCGTGTAAGCTAAGTGGTTTGCCTTCGATTTGTTTCCAGTTGGGTGCACGATGTTTCAACCCTCGGGTCCGAAATAATGGGCGATTGGATTCAATGACAATGGCACCGTTACGGGCCGTCACCCTGTACCGCTCCATGCGGTCATCAATATGCAGTTGCTCCACGGAAAGCCGGATATTGCGCTTGTGGTAATCGATTGTAATCTGGAAAGTCATGGGAATCTCGGCCGCAAGTTACAAAAGAAAAGCCCCCGGCATCCGGCGTCGGCATACCGGATGCTCAGGGCATATGTATGAAGGGTAGTAAACAAGTCTATTGGTTGGCCTGCCATGAATGCGTTATAAAGGTTCCAGGTCAGGAGGCGGCTGTACAGGTACAACGAGCATCATGCCTTTAATCGTAATCACCTGCATAAAATCACCCCGCATAAAGCCTGCGTGTTCCAGCCAGAAGCCGCGTAGCCGCATTTCTGGTACTTCATAAAGTGGCTGTTACGCAAGCCATAATCGTAATGGTAATAACCTCGACGAACTTTGAGTGTTCTGATGCCCGTTTCCTTATTTTTGCAACTATATCGGGCTATCTGTGCTACATTGTCGATGGTGCTTTTTAGCATATCAAACATCCTTATTATTCGACAATACTTTAACTTAAATTCCAATGTTTCGCCTCTTCTTCCACGATTGAGTGGTAAAGGAAGTAAAATACATTTTTAGTATTTCCTGTATTCCTTTTAATTCGACCCTTTAATTGAGAGGGATCTTCCGTTATCAATTTGGCTTTGTTTGAGCATCTTTAGCTTTTGAATCCCATACCCAGAATATGGTCAATATATTTAGTTGCTGTTCAAAATTCTTAATCCAATAGCAATAGCTCCTTTATAATTAAAAGCAAGTTTGAAAGAAACATTCTGAAATGAACTCAAATCATTCCAAATATCTTCTTCTGTCCGAATGCTAAATAACACGGTATCGCCAAACTCACTCCTTCTAATAAGTCCGTAGCTTAGTTCCTTTTTTGTAATTGTTCCATAAAAAACTACTTCGATTCCGTTATTTCTGATAATGCCCCTCGGCTTATATTTTATTTCTGGCCGAATATTTACATTCCCTGTTCTTTCAAAAACTTCTTTAGCTCCATTGTAATCTCTAACCACAAAGCATGTTCGTGCATACCAAAACTGAGCGAAATATCTAGTATCACCATTAGTAAAGGATTTTCGTAAATAATGGAGAATATCGGTGTAATTTGGCGGGTCAATTTTTGATAGGATCATACCGACTTTGAAATTAACATCCTTATCCACGGCATTAATCCGCAAATTTTCTTTACAAACTAATAGCGCTTTTTCTAATTGGCCTTGCGACTCATAAAAATTCGCAAGCCTTAAGCATATATACGGATTCGTCTTATTTACTTCAAATGCTTGTTCCAAAGAAACCTGAGCTTCAGGGATTTTATCCAGTAGAATATTGTATCTTGATTCAATCTCAAGTAAAAATTGTTCATCCGGGAATATCTGCTTTGCTTCAGATAAATATTTTTCGATATCTTTTATTAGTCTTTCAAAGGAAGGCCCATCATTATTATCTGCAACATATTCTAATCGCAGTAGCTCAACTTTCAACAACGTATGATATGGATGAAGAAGTTTATCCCTATCTTTCTGGGCTTTCCTAATTAAACGAAGACATATATCTTTACTACTATCCAGGTTGCTAAATATTTCAACTTTCTGTCTACCTTTTTCAGCCTTTTTTAGTTCAAACTCTGCAAATGAATGTGCAATAAAAGGGTCATTTTCATCTTCTTTATACGCCTTGAATAAATATTCCTCTGCTAAATTAAAGTTACCATTTGGTCTTTTCATTTCAAAAATTGCCAGTTGTTGATAAAGTTTAGCTTCATCATCACTTTTCTCAAAGGCAATATCATATAGATTTCTTATTTTAACTGGATCATCAAAAAGACTTAAAAGATCGGTGGCATTAGTCATTGCAATAAATGCGCTTTTATCGCTGTTGTAATTAATATTTAGGTTTGTTAAAATTCTGACATATTCATCATATTTTTCTTGCTTCTCTTTAAGAATGGTTTCGAAAACCATTTCCGCTATTTGAGGATGTCGTGACTTATAAATATAATCATCGATCTTATTGTTGTAACTGGTAAATACAATATATTCTAGCGGGGCAAAAAGCTTTTCTTTGAACTCATTAAAATTTATTCCATGTACACGTGATATTAAACCGGCTCTTGCATACGATCCCAATTTATGTAAAATACAGACTGTTAAGTACAAAGATTGAGCAGATGCATTTTTAATACTGTTAAATTCGTCTTCAATAATTTCGTGAAAGGGCTTTCCGTGAGTGGATTCATGAAGCGCAACCAACAATTCTTTGTCAGATTTTTCCTTAAATATCTCAATTTGTTCGGCATAAGATTTGCCTTTTAAATAACCAAGTGAATCATGCCTCGTTAACAATGCAATTAATTCTCTTATTTCTTTCTCGTTTAGAAATTTTAGCTGAAAATCTTCGTCCACCAATGTTTCTAATGACGAACACTCGGTATTCCAGACATTAATCCTCTCCGCAGCAATAATTGTAATTGGTAAACGATCTTTTTGACTTCTAAGAATGATTCGCTCCATGGAATGAAAGTGTGAACTAGCCCGATCTATAAAAACAAATATTCTGGTTTTTACAAAAGAATACAATTCGTACAATGGTTCAAATTCGACTGATGAATTCGGTTTAATAAAAATACAAAATTTGTCAAAATTATTGGCAGCATCCCAGGCAATGCGTTTTAACATTACTGATTTTCCAGAACCAGCATGCCCCTTTAAAATATATAATTTTGGATTAGCTGATAAAATATTTTCTTCCTCTAAGAATACCTCAGACAGAATCCCGTCTTTTAATGATCGATCGACATCTAAGTTTCTTATAATTGGGTCCCAATTTTCAAAATATCCTTTGTAAAACGCTTTTGGATCTGTATTAGGAGAAGACATTGCTCTATGAATGTAATCGATATCTTTCTCAATAAATTGTGCTAAAGTTTCAGAAATTCTTCTTTCTTCCAATGAAACCACAAATCGGGAAAAAATTGGATGATCATATTTAGTAAACGTAGCAGATATCTTTCTTAGTTCCTGCGAGGATTTTTTATCTATTTCGTCCATGAATTCGGAAAAAGGCATTATTATAGATGTTATTTTTTTCCCTTCCCATAAACTTGCCTCTGCCGGTTTGATAAATGGACCGACCATATATGATCTTGGTTTCGTATTTAACGTTCCTAGTCTATTTAGAATTGAACGAATATCCCAATCTGCGAAACTAAATCCTATGAATAAAAAGGTATAGCTACCTGCATATTCCTTAAGTGAGTCGTAAAGAGCATCTCTATTACTTTTATGATCTATATATTGATCTACTGTTAGTATCAAAGGCAATCTTTCATCGTCAATACAATCAAAACTTCCATGCAATTTAAAGTAGGGAACATGATTTGCTTTATGAATCTCTTGTTGGCGAGAATTTTTCCAAATAGGATTTATCTGCTGAACATCTCTTTTTGTAGCCTTTGCCTTTTGATATGCCTGTTCAATTATAAAATCATAATTAACCGTAAAGATCGCTTTCCAATTAAATGTTGGGATGAGATCATGGTGAGGTGCGGGAGTGAATTTTGAAAATACATCATCTCTAATAAATTTCTGAACATCATATAGGCTTTTTTGCGATATGGCAATTTCACTCACAGTTGTTAAGTCGCCATCAAAATAGGTTTCATCAAGAAATTTTTTTGCAATTAAATTTGATAAATGTTTCCCTAAGGGTATATTACTATTATTTGGATGCAATGCACCGAAAGAAGCTCCAGCTCCTAAAAATAAAACAACATTTCCAGCCAAAATTTCGTCACTTAGAATAGTGGGGATGGGCATATTTTACTATTTAATAACAAATTAGAGATTCAAAGTAATATTTAAGTTCATTATTTAAAAGTCGAATTACAAAAGCATATCATTTTTGTAACTTTAAAGAGAAATGTCAGTCGTTTTGTAACCTTCCCAAATTCCGCAGCGTTGGTTTCTTCTTATCAAACTGTGAGTACAATACTCCCGATAACATATCCACTAAAGCTATAAATTCGTCAGCTTGCTCCAAGCGGATAACGATTAGATTTACTAAAATCTACTAAACCGGTTCCATAGAAAAGTTTTATACTCGACTCGGAGGAATTTCTAGTCAAAAATTCTTCGAATAAAGCTTTGCCTAAATTGGTCTTGTTAAAGACTGCTACTATTCCAAATAATTTATCACGACCTTGACTTCTGGTATGAACTAGAGACTGTAGCCGTTTTATTTTATTTAGGTCAGCTTGGTAGCTCTGAATATCAGCTTCCGTTATACCAATTTGTTCTCTACAAAATTTTAATTCTAATATTATTGCATCACCACCAATTTCAAAACTTTTACTCGGTAACGGTCCGTACTTGATTCCTTTATAGGTCACCCTAAATTCGACAGAATGATAGATGCTTATATTTTGAGGAGATATAACCGTTAAGTCGGGAACCAGGGTCAACTTGCCATTTTCATCAAAAAACTTTACTTCGGAGTGTAAAGCGCATCCGGAGATATCCGGATCTATAGTTTGAGAGTTATCGGGAAAGAGCAAATGAATTCTTTTAAAAACATGACATTTTAAATCATCTTCTGTTAATAGCAGAGCTTTGTGTGCTTGAAACTCCGTTTCAAGACGTTGTAGTTCTTGTATTATTCTTTCAACTAATTCTTCATTTATAATTAGGCTCATATAAGTTTACTTTTATTGAAATTTGAATGTGGAGCAATAAAGCTATTTCTTTACAAAGTATCTTTTTCTTCCATTTTCATTGTGTGAAAAAATTAGCCTATCCTTTTCAAGATTTACTAGACTTTGATCAACATTAGCCAGAATCTCACCATACGCTAAAAGCTCCATTTTTATTTCTTTAGCAGTCATTGGCTCATTTGCTTCAGATAAAATGTGCTTCAACTTGTCGCGCTTCGAAAGTATATTCTTTGGAAATTTTTTAACAATATTCGAGTAATTATTTGGAATGTTTGATGAATCGGTGTCGACATTGGGATGCGCATTCAATTGCCTATTAATCAATTCATCTATTGTGGCGAGACATTCATTTATTGATGTTTGCTGTATTACTAATTGTTTTCTGATTTGAGTTAATTCATTAAAAATATTTTCCACGGTATTCAATTTTTAACAAAATTAAGAATAGTACCGGTTTATTCCAAAATAAATTCCTAATGTTCCAAATAATTACTGTAATTTGCTGAATGAAATTTGTGGTAGATCAGAAGTGTATTTGATAATCAACTCTTAAACAATAAATTATGGAATGGCAGTTATTTATCATTCAAGTATGCATTGTGTTTGTGGTGTATATCGGCACATTGATTTTTAAAAATTATTTCCCTGCCTATTTTAACGAAAAAGGAAAAAACCTTGCTACTAAGGAGGACATCAGTGAAATAACAAAAAAGGTTGAAGAAACGAAGAAGGTATTTACGGATAAAACGGAAGAATTAAAAGCTCAATTGCTTTTTCAGAATCAGCATAATTTATATTGGAAAGCAGCAGAACGAGAGGCGCTGGTTGATTATAATAAAAAATTCTCAGCATGGATGTACTTTATCGTGCGGTTCCCTTTATCAGTATATAATCTAGAAAACTATAAAGAGTTGAAAGCTCAAGAGATTGAGCTTGATAAACGCCAGTATGAATGTGACATTGCTGAGGCCCATGTTGATTTATTTGACAATACAAAGGAGTTTTCTGAACTTATTTTGAAAAGGAATTTAGCCATACTAAAATTGGAAAGTTTATTAGAAAAAGCAATGACAAATGTTTATCATCTTTGTGCTATGTGTCAAATAAGTATTGCTAATAAACAACCTCGAGAGGTAGCTGAATTGCAGTAGAAGCTGCTAATGGATTTGCAGGCTGTATATATTGAGTTTGGTGAAAATCGTGTTGAGCAATTCGAGGAGGTTGCAGAATGCAATGCTCAAATTAGCAAAAGCATTAGAGGAAAATTACGAGAAATAAATAAACCATAATGCGTAAGCTTTATACTGTTTTGTGACTCCGTAGGCATAAATGGAAAATTATACTTGTTGAAAGCATATGCAGTTATTCTACCGAAATCCGGATATTCCGCTTGTGCTTGTGGTAATCGATTGTAACCTGGAATGTCATGGAATCTCGCCCGAAAGTTACAAAAAGAAAAGCTCCAGGCATCCGGCGTCGGCATACCGGATACTCCGGGGGCATATTTAAGGAGGGTAAGTAAACAGTCTTACGACAATCTTGCCCTGAAAACGCTATAAAGGTTCCAGATCAGGAGGCGGTGGTACGGGTACAACCAGCATCATGCCTTTAATCGTAATGACCTGCACAAAATCACCGCGCATAAAGCCTGCGTGTTCCAGCCAGAAACCACGTAGCTGCATTTCTGGTACTTCTTTATAGTGGTTGTTACGAAAGCCATAATCGTAATGATAATATCCCCGGCGAACTTTGAGTGTTCTGATACCTGTTTCCTTGTTTTTGCAACTATACCGGGTTACCTGTGCGACATCGTCGATGGTGCTTTTCAGTAGATCAAACGTCTTTCTTATCGTTTCAAAAGACCCGTATTCGGGTGGCGCTTCTTCGGGTGGAGGGCCTTCTTCAATGGGCGCAGTCGGGTTGCCCTTTCCAATGGGTTTAGGTTTACATACCTCTGCACGCACATGGTTCACAATAGGCATCGTTGCCAGTATTTCTTCAAGAGCAAGGTCATCTTCGATGGGTGCTGCTGACAGCGTTTCTCTAGCCACATGGTCATTTACACGGTAGAAAGCGGGTTGCGCTTCCTCAACTGTGGGCGCATTTTCAACTTTTGCGACTGGCGGCATAGGCGCAGCACTGGAATGACCCGCAGGCAGTACCTTTTCGATCAATCCTTCCTGTAGCATCTGCGATAAACTGCCATAAGCGGTTGAGCCTATGGCACTTTCGCTATCCATTTCTTTCTTGCCAATCAGCATTGTGGTACAGGTAAACCAGACGTTATCTTCGTATTCGGTTTCATAGACAAGGATAGTCCCTTTTTTCAGGGATATCGTCTTTGTGTTTTCGTAGTCGTCAAGTTCATAGGGCATGTGCAAAAATTGAAAAGGGTTGCCGCCCCTTCCTTTTGTCACCCTGTACACGTTGCCCTTATGGAACCAATAGCGAAGCGTGTATCCTTTTACTTTTTCCTCGCTGTATTCATCAACTTCCTCGGTTACTGTCTCGATACTGTAGAGGCCATGATTGCGAAGGATTTTGCTCACCTGGCTGAATAAGGCTTTTTTGTTCGTGTAATACTCTGTCACTATCTCCATAACACTGTGTTTTTATCAGTTCATTTCCATTGCAATTGTTCACATACTGTTGCAGTTGCAGCAACCCGGTTTGCAGCATTTCATCGATCCGGTAGATTGGCAGCTTTAAGAGCGATGCAACTTTTGCCTTGGAGTAGCCCTTGTCGTAAATAAGCCGGATCACTTCGCGCGGGCCGACATCCATTGTGTTGAGAATAGAACACATGCCGCCAGATAGTTCCTGCAATTGGCTGGCCGACGGCCATTTTTCAATTATCTGTTCGGTTTCCATGATAAGCCGCAGGGTGATATGCAGCATCCACGTATAAAGTTTTTGCCCACGCCTTTTACAATCACTGATGGTAAAATAAGCCGCCACAAACGCCTTTTGCAGTACCTGGGCGGCAATATCCTTATCTTCCACCAGGTCGATAAGATGTCCATGCAGGACAGGCGAATAGGTTTCATACAGAAAGGCGAATGCCTGCCTGTTGCTGGTATAGAGCAGATCGATTAATAACTGCTCATTGATGGGCAGTTTGCCCATGACATGCGTTTTCTTTTGCCTCATTTCCATTCCCCATTTTGCTGTTATGGATCACCTCATATCCGCCTTCCATTAATTGATTAAGGCGCTCATTTTCGGATTGCAGAATTTTGATAACTTCCCCGCGTGTGAGCAGCAATTCAAGTTGGAGTGAAGATTCAAGAAAATACTTGGCATCCATATTATACAGGCGCGACAGCCCCGCAGCCTGCTCAGGCGTCATGGCTGTGATACCCGTTTCCAATTCTGTATAGTTTTTCGAAGTGATGCCCAATTGAGAGGCGATGCGTCGCTTGCTCAGGCGGTGTGTCGTTCGACACACATGCATTAAAACGTTCTTCATGGTGAAGGTTATTTTGTGAAGTAATTACACGTTTTGAATGCCGCTAATCGTTGCCGTAAAACCGTACAGCAAATATAATTTGTTCGTTTAAATATCAACGGTAGAAAAGAACAGAAATTGCCTCGTTCGCTTCGACTAAGCGAAAACACAAAACCCGCGTAAATACTACACTCTAGCGTTTATCCCCTACTTGATTTTTTTCAAAAATTTTGTTCAAGTTAATGCTTGGGATGAAATGAACAGAATCCGTACCAAGCAGATGAAAAAGGGTGTCGCGCATTTGCGCGTATCGGCACCTGGGCAGAAACGCAGCGGATTAGGGATTGCGGCACAACTCCGTATCATAAAGCTCTTTTTCAAAACCAACAATATTCTATTGGTCAAAGTATTTGTTGAGTATGGAAGTGGCAGACCGCGCAAACGTCCAAAAGCACAAAAGATGATAGATTATTGCCGCAAGCATAATCTGACGTTGTATGTCGCAAACCAAAGCCGATTAGCGCGAAATGTTGGTTTCATCTATGACCTGATCGAAAGCAAATTCGAGTTTATCAATATTGAAAGCCCTAATGCTGATAAGTATCAGAAAATATTTCAGGCGATCATTGATGAAAAAACGGGTGACGACATCAGCCAAAACACAAAAAACGCTTTGGTGTCGGCGGCAAAGAAAGGGATAAAATTAGGCGGTAACAGTAAGAAGCGGATAAGAAGCCTGAAGCGAAAGAAACGGGCGTATCTAAAAAAAAGAAAGCATACAATACGCCGGGAGTACAAAAAATATAAAACAGTCCGCGCACTTGCCGAAAGGCTCAATCGCATAGGGCTGAAAAAGCTCAATGGTAAAAGAGGCGGCTGGCATGTTAGCGAAGTGTATAAAGTGTTATGCGATCTATCACTTAAAAAATAAACAGTCTATGAAACTGAAATCCTTAGTTATTACTGCATGTGTTATTTCAGCAGGGTTACTCTACTCTTTCTTTGTGTTGTGCATCTTATCCCTGTCAGCCTGTAAAAAGAAAGATGATGGTGGAAATTGCGGTTCTTACGGCGGCGTGGTTGCCTCCAACGTTTATATTTTCTGGATCGACCATGATTTTTCCTGCGGTAGTATCGCGGTTGAGGTAAAAGACGCTGATGGGAAAGTCATTACCCCGGTTCAGGGCAAGATTTCTTACACAGCCGCATCGGCACCCGAATGCAGTAACGTCAACTACGGCAAGTACGCCACTTTCGACTTGTATATGGGCAAAACTTACACGTACAAAGCCACCTGTACAGGAAAGACCTGGACAGGGACAATCGTTGTCCCCTGTGAGCAAAACCAGTGTAAAAACATCCAGCTTCAATAACCCGTTAAACTATCATGTATGTATTCAAAATTATTCTGCGCTTTACTTCTTATCAGTCCGTTCATTCAAAAAGCGTCGGCACAAAACAAAGTGCGCTTCGGGATTAAAACAGGACTGAACTTTTCGCATTTCACGGCATCTGTGATAGCGCCGCCTTTGCAGAGTATCAGTGACGATAATTACTTCTATGCCGGGGGTCAGGTTGAAGTTCGACTAAACAGACATTTTAGTTTACAACCTGAATTATTCTATGTGGGTAGTTCGGTTCAGGAAGTTGTTACGACGGCAGGACCGTTTGAGCGGCTGCACCAGATAGCCATTCCGGTACTGGCAAAATATCATTTAGGAAAAGTGGCATTCTATGCCGGGCCGCAACTGAATGTGTTGCTGAAAGCCGAGCAGCATTATTATGATGCAACTGAGCAAAAGCAGAAAACCGCAAACGTCACCGATAGCAGCTATAATAAGGCAGGAGTATCAGCCGTAGCGGGTCTGGAATGGACATTCAAATACCGCTTTGGCATTGATCTGCGCTACGTGTTTGGCCTCAGCAATATGTGTTCCTCGAACGGCACAACCATTCTAACAGGTATAAAGGATCAGCGCATCACTATGAACTGTATTCAGGCAGGGCTTTATTTCCGCTTTGGAAGGAAGCCAGTAAAGTAATCGACCCGGAGTACAAACCGTACCCTCTTTCTTCCGGTTTCACCGGCAGCCATCCCTGTTGTGTCAGAGCTCAGGGGTGGCTTTTTTATTGTTGTACATCAAGTGATCAGCATTAACGGGGAAAAAATTTTACCAGGCAAAAAACAAATCAAGGGTACAAACAGACCGTAGAACCCTTACTTGACGTCCGTTGCCCGTCTTATATCAATAAGAGCGTTCCTTCCGACGCCCCTTAGATTTATGATTGGGCCAGCATTTTTATGTCGTCGTCCCGATTTCGTCCACACCAGTCTCAAAATGAAGGAATTATGACATTAAATTTATTTAAGGTGTAAAACACGTTTTTATTAAAGCGTAAATATGTTATTTTTAGAAATTATTAGCTTTCAACCCCTTAGGATTGCCATGATTGTACGACAAGAACTCATTAATAATATCATTAATAAGCTATCTTTTCTAAAATCAAAAGTGGAAATTTCAAATCCGCTTAATCTTACTGACACAAATATTATTTCCGAAAATTTTTATCGTGACCTCTTAAATCTTGTATTCGGCTATAAGCTTGTAAACATAAATATTATTGAACCCAATGCTGCAACCATAGATTTGGGAGATAATGTTAGCAAAATTTGTTTTCAAGTGACCTCCACCAGCACTTTGGCTAAGGTCAAAAAAACGGTAAATAGCTTTCTCTCAAACTATCTCTATAAAAAATATAATCGACTAATCATTTTAAACATTGTATCGAAAAGTAGTCACCAAGAACCATATATTGGGGATGCCGACAAATATCAACTCGATACTAAAAAAGACATTTGGGATGTCAGCTCCTTGTTAAAAGAAATTGCTGACATTGTTGATATAGAAAAAATTAAAGAAATATCCGATTTTCTAGATGCTCAAATAAAGTTTGAAAATAATCATACTCTGGCAAAAGAGATTGTTACTTTCATGTCCCTAATTACTTATATAAGCGATGAAGCTCAACCTTTAGCAGGTCTGGGGTATATAGAGCAGCCTGATCCTGACAGTAAGTTGTATAAGAGATTTTCCAATCATGCTGGTTTTTTGACTAAAGAATATCAAGATTTATACGTCGAATTTGGACTTGTACTCACAGATGTTTTACAGCAGGCAGATATGGGACAAGCCAGAATAAGAAGACTAGGCTTACACCTTAAAAATGAAAGCGACAAAATTTTAACTGAAACAAGCGACGACCCGAAGGCGGCACTTGAATTGCTTACAACTAAATACGAAGACTTACTAAAGAAAAAAGCATCCCTCTTTGACAGAAGTGCTATAAGATTTTTCTTATTAGATCAGTTAATAAAATGTAATGTTTTCCCAAACAAGGTAATTACACAATGACCAGTTTAATACTTAAAGATGAGCAATTAATGACCTCACCTCCGATCGTGGGTTATAAGGTGCTTTTTTTAATGACATCAAAGAAATTAGATAAGATTAGTGTTTTTGACTTAGCAGATCATTTCAAAAACGAGAAATGGTTCAGTCCAAAAACGTTATATTTTGCAATGTTTTTTCTTTTTACCTTGGATATAATTGATTTCAGCAACTCATATATCGTGAGGAAATAAAAATGTTAACAATTAATCGATTATATACTGAACCGCAATTAATCGATCCGATAATATTTACGGAAGGATTGAATATTATTTTAGGAGAAAAAGACGAGACAAGTGACAAAAGAAATGGCGTAGGTAAATCTTTATGCATTGAATTCATAAATTATGCATTCTTCAAAAGAAAAGCAAGCAGTAGGGTATCACAAATCCCTAAAGAGATTTTTCCGCCTGAAACATTAATATGCCTGGATTTTCACCTTCATGGAAAGCCTTATACAATACAACGCTCTATAAAGGATGCGGAAAATCCGATAATTATTGAAGATCAAAATAAAACAATATTTGCAAAGGTTGAAGACGCCAATAAATTTTTGACCGACAAGCTTTTTTTTGATGCTGAGGGATCATACCCATCTTTTAGGACAATGTTAGGTCCACTTATGAGAGATGAGCGCTCAGAATTTAAATCTCTAATAAACTGCCACGATACCAAACTTAGAATTCCGGATGACTATTCACCACATCTATATCTATTTGGAATTGATATAAGTATTTATGATCTGGTAAAATTTCATATCCTTGCAATAGATGAGATACAAAAAGACATTTCAAGGATTAAAGAAAACGTTTTACTAATTCGGCAAAAAGAAATCGATGATGCGAGGTCAGATCTGAATGAGTTGGACAATGAGGTGAGATCAATTGAAGAAAGCATAGATAAACTTGAAAATGTCACTGGATATGAAGCAGTAAAATCAGAACTATTAAATCTGGAAGAAGAAATAGAAAAACGAAGAAGACAAAAGGGAATCTTAAAGCAACAGTTATCTAAACTAAAAACTGTTTCCCAAAAAGTTGATATTGACCCGTCTGAAATATCCGAGTTTTACGAAACTTTAAAACAAGGGTTAGGTGATTTAATTAAGAAAAGCCTTGATGAAGCAATACAATTTAAGGAAAAGATTGATGAATTTCAAAATCGTCTGATATCAGAAAGAAGAGCTACTTTATCAGAGGATGTCTTTAAGCTTGATAAAGAGCTGAATTCTTTAGACCAACAATATTCAAAAGCTTTATCCGTACTCAATCAAAAGGGTGATTTGCGTAATTTAAAACAAACTTACGCCGCATATAAAGAAAAGGCAGATCAACTTTCCCAGTTAAGAAGTTTTGTGGATCGATATGATCAACTCGAAATTGATAAGCAAAAAGCTAAAACGGAAAAAGAAAAGGAATTACTTAAGCTTCAATCTCTAATACAAGCACAGAAAAAAGTTATAGATGACTTTGAAAAAACCATCTTACAAATCCATGAATATATCCAAGGTAATAAACAAGCATCATTTCAGCTTAAGCATACAAATAACAAGCAAGTTGTAGATATAATAATGCGAATAGCTGATGACGGTAGCCATAGTGTGGACAGAGAAAAAGTTTTTATCTACGATATTGCTTTACTGTTAAACGATTACACCCGGAAAAAACATCCTGGGTTTCTAATACATGACAACATTTTTGAAGTTGATCAGGACACCTTAGTAAAAAGTATAAACTTTTTAACTGACAAAGCTCATTTCGGTAACGCTCAGTATATTTTGACCATAAATTCTGATCGTCTTATCCCTGACGCTAATGGTAATAATGTGTCAGTCCACAGCCATATTAGAGCAAGATTTACAAAGCAAAATCGCTTCTTAAAAAAGAAGTACCAAGAAACAAAAGCCACTTCATAAACTATAAGTTTATCCTTTCATCGTTTAACTGAATTTTTTACCCACTCTAACTTATGGCAAGGTTGCTCCATCTCATAGGCCGGACGATTAAATTTATGACCATCAATCATCCTGAATACGATCCAGTGCTTTCCGAGGCGAGTTCTTTGTCTGTGCCGGCATTATTGCCTTGATGAAGCGTCCCTTGCGACGCTCCTTTCAGCATTTTGGCAATAATGATCTTGCTGGTGAGAAAAGAAAAATTATTTTACTTCGCTGCATAGTCATATAGCGTAATAAAAAAATAAACTTCAAATAACACCACTTTTCATTTGTACAAATAATTAGCAGATCGCTTTGCTGCCCTTTTGTTTCTTACACATACTCCCTTACATAAACCATTGTAAAAAACGGATTTTATTTGACTACATACAATATTATCCGTTATCAAACCGCCCACGGTTGTAAAAGCGATTCCTTCGCACGACAGTATCAAAATAAATCATTTATCATTCGGAGTTCTTCATGACATGCAAATGTTCAAAGACGTATTGGCTGCCACGCCGGGAGGCCGCAGAGTTTATTGGTGAGAGTGAAACATATCTCGACAATCTTGCCAGAAAGAAAAACAAAAGAAGAAACGAACTGCCATACCACATGCGCGGTAATAAATCTTGTTACTACGTTGCGGACTTGATTGAGTATGAAAAAGGCAAACAGACCTTTTAAAAGCCGGAAACAAATCGTACGTAACGACTTGCACCCTAAAAATCATCACTTTCTTTGGAGATCGCATGAATATTGAACAGGCGAAAAACATACCGCTACGTGAAATTTTAGACAAAATCAATTGTAATCCTGCAAGAACATCGGGGCATGACCTGTATTACCTTTCCCCATTAAGGCAGGAAAAAACGGCCAGCTTTCATGTTAACACGAATAAAAATCTATGGTACGACCATGGCACGGGCGAGGGTGGTAGCGTCATTCAATTTGTCTGCAAATATTTGGAGAGCTGCGGTGTGGATCATACCATAGCCGATGCCCTTCGCTGGCTTAAAAATATATTTGAAGGTATAGTATTTATTGCGCCTGTTAAAACACCGGATTGTCCCAAAGATGATAAAAAACTGATCGTTACGCATGTGCAGGAAATCGAACGGCCTGCCCTCATTCAATACCTTGAATTACGTGGTATTCCATTAAGTATAGCGCAACAATATTTAAAGCAGGTCAATGTTTTTAACAAAGAAACTAAGAAAACCATTTTTGCCCTAGGCTTTAAGAATGACAAGGGGGGCTATGAAATCCGTAATATATTTTTCAAAGGAAGCACCAAGCCCAAATACATCACTTTCATTCGGGGTGAAACACCCAAGCCTGATGGTATTCATATTTTTGAAGGCTGGCCGGATTACCTGACCGCGATCATTCACAAACGGGATGGGCAGAAATTCAAAGACGATACGATTGTTTTAAATTCCCTGTCTAACCTCAAAAAAGCTACGCCATATATTAAAGGCTATGGCTATCGTATCGCTTATACGTGGATGCACAATGACGAACCTGGGAAAGCAGCAACCATTTCCTTGGATAACTTTTTCAAGACCGAGGAAAACCTTGTGCATAAGCCTATGAACAAAGAATATGCGCCTTACAAGGATATGAACGCATATCACATGGTCAAGCTCGGCTTATAGCTGAATTACATTTCTCATCTAAAAATCACACTGCTTTAAACGTGTGATTTACCGGGCTCCGCGCATCCCCCCGCTTAACCAACATCTTTGCCGGATGGCCACCTGGCTTCCGGCATTGCTTTTCCTGTATCAACCCCAACGACAAGGATTATGCATGAAGCTATTGACAGCCGCACAACGCGAACAACTGATTAAAAACGGCTCCCCAGATCAAAGAGGGAAAGACCACCTCCCCGTTGTCAAATTATTTTTGCCGGGTTCAGCTTTCACATGGTTGCTTACAGAACTTGATCCAGAAGAAACAACATTAGCCTTCGGGTTGTGTGATTTGGGCATGGGCTTTCCTGAATTGGGTTATGTCGATCTCAATGAGATTACCAGCGTTAGAGGCAAGTCTGGGCTGTTCGTTGAGCGTGACCTGTACTTTAACGCCAGATATCCCATCAGTGTTTATACTAAGGCGGCACGTGATCATGATCGCATCATTGAAAATGAAACCATCCTTTCCCGGTACATAGCAAAAGGCAACGGCCCCAAATACACCCCTTGATGATCAGAAACAGGCAGCGCCCTTCATGCGTTGCTACCTCATTTTATGCATGATCCGGTACAACCGCACGTTTTTCTTTCAAGACGAGGCTTGATGAATTGAAACGGCGGAGTTTGCCAAAAACGCTCCTTTTTCCAACAAAATTTTTCCCCGTCTTACGGACTCCACGCCTGACCAAAATTTTTGCCGGAACGTCGCTTTCTTTTCGGCGCAGGTCTCCTTGTTTCCATCTACCCCTCTCGAAAGGAAAAATCGTGAATTCAATTACTGCAGTAAACGAACCACAACAGAAAACATCTCCCCGCCGCGACATTCATCAACAAGTCACCGATACAATTATTCAGCAATTGGAAAAAGGTACTGTGCCCTGACACAAACCATGGAACGGTGGCCCTGATCGGCTTTTATCCATTCCACAAAACTATACCACCAGCAAGCGATACCGTGGCATTAACATTCTGCTGCTTTGGACATCTGCTATTAATCAGCAATTCGCATCGGACGAATGGGCCAGCTTGAAGCAATGGAATGAAAAGAAAGAACTCATTCGCAAGGGCGAAAAGGGCAGTTTGATTGTTTATTACGACACCATCGAAAAAGAAGTTGACGATGAAATAAAAAAGATCCCTTTCCTTAAAATGTCTCATGTGTTCAATCGCTGCCAACTGGTGAGTTATGAAGCCGTGCAAAAGCAGGCGCTATCCAATGCTGAAAATCTGGTTGAACGCATTGAGCAAGTTGAAAAATTTGTCGGCAATACACACGTAGAAATCGAGAACACAGGCTATAGTGCTTATTACAGGCCATCCCTTGATAAAATCGTTATGCCTTGGCAAGAGACATTTATAAATACCGAAACCTGTACTGCTACAGAAGGTTACTATTCCACTCTGTTACACGAATTGACTCACTGGACAGGAAGCCCCAAAAGGCTCAATCGGCAAGGCGGTAAAAAGTTCGGAGATAAAGGTTATGCCACCGAAGAACTGATTGCTGAATTAGGCGCAGCGTTTTTATGTACCGAATTCGGCATTGCAATAGCAGACAAGGGCGATCATGCCAGCTATATTAATCATTGGTTGCAGGTGCTAAAGGAAAACAAGCATTGTATTATTACCGCCGCCAGTGAGGCATCAAAAGCGGTGGATTTCCTGCAAGGGTTACAGCCTAACTAACAAAGGCATTTACCCTAAAAAGAACAGCGCCCAGTCGGGCGCTGTTTTATTTTCCAATGATTGCTTCAATCACAAAGGGCTGACCCGGCGCTCTCATTCCTGCATATCGTTCAGAGTTTACAGCAATAATATAGGGCTTATCGTGCTGGAAGTTGTCAAACAGCACATCCAAACAATACCCCTTTAATATCACACATCGCGTCATAAATTCCAGCGTCATGCAATTGAGGTCAGGGCCGGGTTCAAAATCGCACGTCATAAAATGTGCATAATGGAAAAACATTTTACGACCAGTATCCCAAGCTATACATAGCTTCTTAGCTATGATGTTACCATCATGAAAGCTGTTTTGCTGGATTTCTTTTTGAACCGTTGGGTTGCTTTCCTTTAATAGCTGTATGCGGGCATCAAATGTGAGGCTTTGGTGCATGTAACCTTACAGGTTGTTGCGGGGATGGTTTGACTGTGGCTGTTTTCGTTGTGGTATAATCCTGCCTTCTGCGTATGATCAACGATTGGGTCAGCGGCTTTTTGATTGTGTTAATGAGTTCCGTGGCGCTCTGCCGGTCACCAATTGCCGAGGCGTGTTCCAGTAAAGCCGCTTTGTCATCTGTATAGATATGCACATTGTCTCTTGCCCGTGATACCGATACATAAAATTGCTTCGTATTGGTTGCCGGGAAGGTAGATGCAGGCTGTGAAATAAATACTTCATCTACAGTTTTGCCTTGCGAGGAATGCGATGTCGTTACATATCCGTAATTAATATGGCCGAACTTTTCCCCTAAGCAGTATGTAACCTTGCTTGCTGCATTCATGAACAGGATGTTATCGGCATCATCAATGGAAAGAACTGTCATCGCTTGCCCGTTATTCAGCCGCTTGCCTTTGCGATCTAAACCATTGCGGGTGATAACAATGGTATCCCCGACGCCAAGTTGAAGGGTGGTTTTCCGGTACAGATTAAAGTCGCTTGCTTTGTCTAAGGGCAGGGACAGCGTTTTACCGTTGATCCCGGTTACCGTCACATCATTGTCCGACACTTCTTGAACCTGGGCGGTACTGCCGCGCGGAAAACCGGTAAGGTTCTGATTGAACTGCACGACAAGGCCCGGCTCGTATATTCGCACATCGGCCTTCTCAGCATCGGTGAAATTCATATTGATGTACCGGGTAACGCTTATTTCGTCAGCGCCGATAAGGCCATCATCCCGTAGGACTTTTCTTATTTCAGTCGTCACAACTTCGGCCTGCCGATGGGTGGGCGATACAACAAGGGCCGTTTTGCCTTTGCTGATCGCCGCCCTGTAATCTTCGACCAGTTGCTTATTCGGGTTATCGGGGTCAATTTCTTTAATCGCGTTAAAGGATTCCAGCCGGTCAAAAGCATCCTTTACATTGCCAGCCGCCAATTCTTCCACTGCCTTGCGATAGCATTCATGCCGCTGTCGGTAAATTTTGTTCACCTCAGCCACTTTGATACCGGCAACGGTGTTCAGGATGCGCAGGGCATCCCCCCGGATGACCGAGGCATGTTGTCTTGTGTCACCGCACAAGATCAATCGAGTGTTTTTATCAGTCGCCAGTTGCAGGAGTGCCGACATATCTTTGACGCCGAGCAACCCGGCTTCGTCTACGATCAAGACCCCATCTTGTAATGTCTTTTGCAGGTCAGGATCAATCAGCAACTTAGCCACGGTATCAGCCTGGCTAAACCCTTCCTGCCGCAAAACCCCGCGTGAGGCATTGGCCGTAGGAGCAACAATCGTCACCTTTTTGCCAGCCCGTTCGATAAGGCTTACAGCCTCTTGCATCATGGTGGTCTTACCAGTACCCGCACCACCACGGGCAATGGCCACTCTGTCTGTACAGGTCAGAATATGGGCCACAGCCTCGGCCTGATCCCCTGTAAGTGTCAGGGACGGTGCAGTGGCATATAACGGCACAAGTTGGCCTTTCCCGGCATTGGCAAGGTCAACCATACGCTTTTCTTCCGCCAGCACCTCATGGGTGGTACAGAGCAGGCGGGAGCCATCCTTGACAGAGATGATCCGCTTGTCGCGTTCAAAGCAGTCCGTTATTTGCTCGATTGTGGCGCCGGAATAACCGATGCTATGCCGATAAGCCTTTTCCAGAATACGTCTATCATGCATCACCGACGCTCTTTCAAAGCTATGGAGCAGGGCATGATCAATGCAGGTGGCAGCCTCGATGGCATCCGGCTTGACTCCAGGTGCATAGCGTATCGGATCGCCCGCTTTGCTGTCAGTCATGCCCAGTGCATGAATTTGTTGCCGCCATTCTTTTTTTAGGTCAGCCATCGACAAACCTTTTTTCTTTTTTGCACGGGTTCGTGCGCCGACCTTATCTTTCTCTTTGGAATCGGTGATATTATTATCCCGGATGAATTGCCCGATTTCATTGGTGCGCTTCGAAAACAGGGATATGACGTTTTCGGGAACACCAACCACTTCAAAGGCTGTTCGGGTACAGCGCATTTGATAGCCTAATACCATGAGATGATCGGCTAGCCGCTTATGAAAGCGGGCCTGATAGTAAGGCATATCCCGCTTTATATCGCGGAACTGCCCGGCCTTGAACGTTTGTTCAAAATTATCCCACGTCACATTGAAGGTGAAGCAATGACAATGCAAATGTGGATCGGGTTCATCGTCTTCTGTCGGGCGTGCAGTTTGGTGGATAAATTCAGCCCATACTAATTCCCCCGTTTCCCGGTCTTCATCCTTACCATTTTTCCGGACACGGGCTTTGCTGTCCGCCTCAATGTCAAGCATCGTGTCGTGAACGCTTTGCCGGAACGCCTCTAAAATATGATCGTCTTTTGAGAGAACATGCAAAACCGATACGGACTTTGGAACGTGAAATGAAATATCATATCCGACCGTCCTTTGATCGACGGTGCGAGGGGTCAAGTTTTTCAATGTGGTAGGATTCAGGTTTTCGCACAGAGCATCGTAGTCCTGCTTGTTGGCTTCACCTTCAATGCCAAGTCGCTTTGCAATCTTGCCCCGAAACAAACCCGGCAATTCCTGATCGTTGATATAGTAATCAGCAGGAGCGAGTGCATCATTGTGATAGTCTTTGGCCTGTTCTGCCGACTGGATTTGGATCATGCGGATCATGAAGTTTCGAACTCTTTAGTTTCCCTTTTTAATTGTATTCGTTTCATCCACTCTAATTTGTGCGCCAAAGTTGGGCCATCACCATATTTAGGACGATCAAACTTATGCCCGATCAGTTCACACTGAACCCGATCAGGGGCATCTACAGCCAGTATTCGATCTTGAAAACTATGTCGCAAGGAATATAGAGAATGCATTTCAGTAGGAAAAAGATTTTTACCACGCAAAAACTTATTGATACTAGTTGAAAATTCATCCGCTTTTTTATAGTAACTAATGAACCCTTTGGGTCTGGCTTTAAATGCATCTAAAGCATACCCAACTAAAGGTATTTTTCGTGTACTATATGCAGTTTTTGACTTCTCAATTGAGATATGCGGCGTATCATGATCCAAAATAATAGTTTTATCATTTAAACAAACCAACTCACAATCCCGTACGCCAGTTTCTGCCATCGCAAATATGGCCCATCTTTCGTCTTCCGTTAATTCCTTCAAACAATCATGAACTAATAATGTATTGATGATATAGCCCTTTTCAAAGGGTAACCGTTTTTGACTATCATCTTCATCAAGAGTAAGTTTCTTGAAAATATGTTCCGTATCGAGTCCGATTTTTAAATTATCACAGACTGTTTCAACAATATTTTTTACATGGATTAAATCTTTGTTTGCAGTTGCAGCTACATAGCCATCGTCTTCAATCCTTGTAATCCACCAATCACGAAATTGAATTGCATCGTCACGCGTTAAGTTCATAATGCTTTTATTGCCCACGACTGCAATAAAGTTATTAATTGCTTTTTTTCTTGGATTTTCCCATTTACGAATTTGCTTTTTATCCTTCTTTAGAATTCGGTCTTTCGTATATGACCAAAATTGTTCAAGGGCTTCACTTACATTAATTTCAGGACGATCTACCCCGCCCCAAAGCGCCTCAACATGACGTTCATTAAATGCGGCCTTTTCGATTTTAGAAAGACGTTCGGTAAGTTCAGCTATAGGTTTATCTTGAATAAGTTGATTATGCGGCAAATAAGTGAACCCAAGTTGACGAGCAAATACTATTGTCTGTTTGAATTTTGCACCTGTATGTGTTTCACCAAGTTCAAGGAGTTTCCGCCAATAACTCTCAATTTCGGCATTCATCATTCTGGCTTTTGTGGAAGCTATTTCCCTACTATCAGTATTGAGCGCAACTTTGATAAAAGTCCGCTTGTCAAATTCCCGCATGAGCTTTGGAACCCGACGAAAATAATAAAAACGATTGTTTCGTTCGATGAGATAGGTTTTTGAGGTCATCCCTCAGTATACCATTTTGTATACCGTCTTGTATACCAAAATCTATTGGCAATGGAAAGGCCAGGCTATGGTGACCCAATTTTAATCCAATGATTTCAATAGTTTGTTTGGAAGCCGGTTTCGATAATCTGGCTATATAGTGGCGTCCCCACGGGAATTCGATCAATTTTTTGGAACATTTTAAACTATTAATAATATTATACAATTTGCCCACCATATTTGAGTGTATACTATTTTGTATACCAGAATGTATACCACCCTCAGAAGTTTTTAGCCCTTATATGTTATTTGCAGCAACCGTTAATGCAATGGCCTTTATGTTTGTCATTCGAGAACGTTTTTCAAACTCATCATGAAACCTTTGAAAACCCGGCAGGTATTTATCGCCATATAAAGCGACAATGCGAGCAGCTATTTGATATGCATGGCGTAATTCTTCAATTGTGCAGGTTTCTGGCTCGACAAATCTGGTTCGCATGAATTCCTAACTGCTATGTGGATTGGTCAGGTCATTCTATTTTCCAAAAGGAAGATAGAAACGTGGTTTGATATTCAGGAAGTGGTCTAATATTATTTTTTAGTACTGTCGGCAAGCGAAATCATAAAAATACAACGAAATACAACGATTGGCGTCAGACATCTTCCCTTTCAGTGCTAAATGCACAATCTTTACTTGAATGATATACCGTTATTGCTGAGGGGCTACAGGGACAAACAGCTTGCCGCATTCGACACATTTTATACGTAAGCCATATTTTCCCCAAACACGATTGTGACAGGAACAGGTATATTTTACTTTTCGACCAGATCGTCCTGTAAGGTTTGCTTGTTTAGTGTTACCAAATAACAAGGTGTTTGGGATATAGGGAAGTTTAACCGCTATAAGGCTTTCCTGCTTTATGCTCTTAAATGCTAAATCAAAGAGACCGTTTTTGATGATATAGTGAGATACACTTTGGCCGGTCCTGGCACCACCTGGCCTACCGGTATTAGAGGGCATTAATCCTAATTCTTCCATCTTGTTTGCCCAAATTCTATTATGATAGCATTGTCGGGAAGCCGTTCCGTTAACTTCCTCCCAATGATGCACCATTTCGTGAACAAGAGTGGAATGCCATTCTTTATCCGTTTGATTTAGGAAATTCGGATTTAAAGAAATTTCATGTACTATTTTCTTTTTGCGATCCTTCCACCGTTCTGGCGCGAAAAAACCTTCAGCGCCTCTACGTCGGGAAAGGTTAATAAGGCAAGGCGGAAGCTGGCCTTGAAACAGAGTACTATTGTAGTAATCAAAAAGATCTTCGAGGGTGTTGAACTGTTGTCTAGTTATGGCCATTTGATATAATTGTAATGTACCTTACAAAGGTAAGAAATGGAAGACATCTATATTCCCAATTGATCAAACAGACTTAATCGAAGTAATTTGAAAATTAATTATCGAAAACAAAATCTGTTATCCTATAGCTTGGGTATGCCATAGCCGCTACGAATTTCATCAATCATTATAGAGAACATCCTATCTATTTGATGTGCCGAAGGATGGTGAATGCTCCATCGCAATAGAGCCCCAAGTACATTGTCTGGAGTAGAATCATCTAAAAAACCTATCTCAGAATAATCTGAGGTTACGCCACTCGATTCTTTTAAAGTACTCAATACAGCGAAAGAAAGTTTAAATTCATACAAGTTATAATTATATGTCAGTTTGTAGCCGAAATAAAAATCTACAGACTTATCTAATGAATAGGGGAAATAGAAATATTCATAGACACGATCTACAGCGACCTCCCGAAGACTATTTTTTATAACAACTGAATTTCTTATTGACAGAAAATCAGCCATATCTAGCTCGTCTGATATAGCTCGATAATCTATTCCATTCTTTCGCCCATAATTTACTGAACAAGTAAGCGTACTTGCAAATTTTTCACTTCTTAATTCTTTGTCTAAAAAATTTATTTTCCTTGTTATAAAATCGTCATTAATGATTTCATAAATCACCCATTCTTTGCCAATGAACCAATTAGAAATTTCGGATGGAGAATACTGTATTTTAGTTTGATCGATTTTAATTTCGCTTTTATCCCAACCCAGGCTCTTGTAAATATCATTTCTCCATGCAACAAAAAAATCAAACTGGTTTTTATATAAATTTATTCGATCATCCCCATGATAGAAAGATTGAACTCTGTCAAAAATATTTTTGAAGTATTTTATTTTAACTAAAAAAATTTTGTCTGAAAATTTATTTTCGATTGTCTTTGGTTTATAACCGGTGAGCTCTGCAATCTCCTCATAGAAAACATTAAAACCAATTTCATTGATGTTTTTAATTTTATGTTTTTCGCAAAACATAAACTCCATAATCTTATAAAAGTCATCAATTTGTTTTTGACTGAGTTTGATGGTGCTCATTTAGAAGAATTTATATTACTTAAATAATATCGAATGATTCAGGGAAACTACCGTTTTTTTGAAATCGGGAGAAAAATTATTTCTAAAATTATCATTTCGGGATTTTTAGTGATAAACCCCCACCCTAACTTAGCTCCAGAATAAACGAGCAATCAAGTTAGCGACGATATGAAGGATGATGAGGGAGTGGAGGAAGATTATATTTTTCAGGCTCATCCCCCAACCACTTTTCATTGAAATCTTTAACAAGGTCGTCACTATTTTTAATGAAAGCAAGGATTTCTGATTTTAATTCATCATAGGTCTTGGCTTTTTCAAGGATTTTGGTTAGTGCGCCAGCGGCTTGTTCGTTACCCTCAATATTTCCCAAAAGCCGGGGGAATTGAAAATCGTACTCCTCATCATAATAATGATGCCATGTATCGACGGTAAGGGGTGGATCTTTTTCTGCCATTGGTTCTCTCCTGGACTTAACATATAACAAAGCCTTTTCCTAAAATCAACAAGTATTTCTGTGGCCTTTGGCCAGCATGGAACGCTCTGCTCTAAGCAAGGCGCAGGAATTCTTTTGTCTAAAATTAAACCATTGATATTAAACATAAATTATGCGACACACTAACCAACTGAAAAAACAGCAGAATGAAATCAGCGTCTTGCTGAATGAGTTCTATAGCTGCATGAGCTCGAACCATATTGACAGTGTTTTCGGCATGCTGTCACCCAACTTAAAACAGCTCACCCTGGTAGAGAAGCACAAGGCACAATTTCAAAAGGCTTTTCTTTTTGGGCGTGAAATACTCACGTTTCAATTTCATGAAATGTCGGCTATCAAATCGGGGCTTATTGAAGCAATCGTCATTGTCGGTTTAATGCCGGAGGATGATCAGAAAAACCATCCGGCAATTGAGAGGAATGATATTACACCAGAAGAATTAAAGTACAGAATTTATGCGATGCGCTTCATTGAGATAGGCAATTATTGGTATGTTGACGATATCTATTTGAACAACGACTATCTATCTACAGCACGTGCAAGCCTAAATTAAACGCAGCCATCCTTTTGGCGATAACTTATCTATCCTAACACCTCTTTCAAGTCATCCTGATTACAGATTGTAAAACGGACGGCTTGCCTTCGGGCAGGCATGGCTACGCCTTGCCCGTGTGTGAGGTGCGGAATATTAAACAATCTATCGGCCAAACGAAACACCTGGGCTATGCCCATCACCGAAATGGTTTCGCCGGGTCACCATCATAAAGCATCCGGCATATGTTCTGGCCAGAATTACAGCAAACAGTTTTTTGAATTTAAAACGAAACAAAATGACAGACAAAGAACGGAATGACCTGAAAAACTTTGGGTCTTCCAAAGGTCTAAAGACCTCCGCTTATGATCCCAATGTGCAAATCGGTAATGGCCATCGTGTCAAACACATTGATGATAACCGCACATTGATTGATGGCAAACTGGTGTATGGTTCCAGCAATGCGAAGGAAGCATTGAAAAACCTGAAATGATCCCATCGCCGGGTGACCGATCATCACCCGGCATCTTCAACCTTTGGGCGCCCAAACTTTATAATCCGTTTCCCTGTGATTACTTAAAAAACATCATTATTAAAATCATTTTTATATGGAGCAGAACACATCCAAAGGTTTGTTCGGTGTATCCTTAGCTGAGCTTAAAGAATTGTTCACGGTTAAGGGGAACCCGGAGGGAAAAACGAAAACCCTTCTAACATTTGTAGGATTAATTTTCAGTCCAATTACTTTATTGGGAAGTCTTATTTTTTACAAAAGATCATTCCGAATATTCATGGAGCCGAATAACGAACTGCCTCGTTTGTCAAACCTGCCGCCTATTATACGGGTTGGGATGATCCTGGGTGCAATACTGATATGGGGCTTTATATATCTCATTGCTCAGATCATGGTGCGCGTCATTATCTGGGTCGGTGGCGATACGCTGACATACCATCCAGATTTTATCCCGGTATTTCTTGGCGTGAATGTTCTCTTTACACTTCTTGTATGGTTGTGGTTCAGCCGTTGGCGTGGTGGTATTTATAAATATATCTCCGAAAAGCAGCGACATGGCAGCGCCCGTTTTGCAACACAAAAAGAACTATTACCATACCGTAAGGCGGAAGGGTTCTATATCGGCTTTGATACATTTTACAGGAAAGCAGGTCATCTACTATCTGTTGCAGGTACTAGGGCCGGGAAATCGGTCAATTTAATTCTGCAAAATCTTTTACTGCCTGGCCTGTTTAGAAATATGTCGTTTGTGATTATTGATCCGAAAGGTGAACTGGCTGCTATATCCGCGAATATTCACAGAAAAGCCGGAAGGAAAGTTATCATTTTAAATCCGTGGAACTTATTGTCGCTTGTGAACATAAGATATAACCCACTGGACATTTTAAAAAGCGATCCGCTTCACGTTGCCGATGACGTTCAAATGATCGCTGAATCAATCGTACCGGCCAGCAATGGAGGCGAAGATCAGCACTTTCAGGATAGGGCAAGAACATTTATTTCAACGCTGTTGCTTCACCTTGTTACGGCAGCACCTAAAGAAGACCGCCATTTGGCAACGCTTTGGCAATGGCTGCGGTTAGATCAAACGGAATGGTCGTTGTTATTAGCTGATATGATGCTGAACGATGATCCGCATGTTGGTGATATTGTAAAAGCTGGTGCAAATGAAATCGCCGGCTTGATGAAAACTTCTGACCGCGAATACGGCTCAGTGATGTCCTCAGCACAAAAATGCACCGACTTTATCAAGTCTCCTGCCTTGCGTGATTCGATGAAGGGAACAGACGGGTTTACATCCGCTGATCTGGCATCGGGTAATGTGACTGTTTATCTCTGTATTCCGTTTGATCGGCTGAAAAGCCATAGTGCATGGTTACGACTGGTTGTAACCTCCCTGATGCGTTCGGTTGTGCGTAATCCGAAAGAACAAGTTTGTTTTTTGTTAGACGAAGCCTATGCTTTTGGATATCACAGCGAAATTGATATGGCGCTGGGAGCCTATGCAGGATTTGGCGTGCATGTATGGTCAATCTTTCAAAATCTTGTGCAGATCAAAAATCTCTATGGCGATAACTGGGAGAATTTTGTATCAAACTGTTCCGTTCGTCACTTCTTCAATGTCTCGGATAATTTTAGTGCCGATTATATTTCACATCTTTTGGGAACGACCTCGGTGCCAACCTATAATGAAAAAGGAGAAATCAGCGGTGCATCGCCAAGGCCGCTGGTAACACCTGATGAATTGAGACGTGCATCAGGTGACACCATATATGCCGTGATTGATCAGCTTGCTCCGGCGCAGATTCCGAAAGTGCCTTACTACGAAATGGGATTGGAGTGTGACCCTAACCCATATTACAAACCGGAATTCAATAATTAAAATGGCGCTGCAAGTGCAGCGCAGGAAATAGAAATGAACTGGAACGGTGGGTCAGCGCTGCTTCCCGCAAGATGTGGGCTGGGTGCACAAATGTTTCCCAGCCCCAATCTTGCAAGGAGGTTTTGCGACCTCCCTTGACCCTCCCGCAAAGAAAAAAATGCAACAACTATGGAGCGGAAGACAGGCAAGGAGAAGCCTTGCAGAACGAAACGCCTGCATATTCGGTTGAATGCAGAAGAAAAGAACCAGCTATCAGCGATGGCAAAAGAGCACGGCTTATCAATCAGTGATTTTGTTCGTGTAACGATTATCCGGTCACAGCCGATCATGCCGAAAGCAAAACCGGATCGTGCCCTATTCATTCGCACGCTCGGTGAGTTGGGCAAGATCGGGAGCAATGTCAACCAAATTGCGCATGAGCTGCACAGGGAACGAATTGTCGGCAACGGTCATCATGTACCGGATCGGATTATCGAAGATGCATTGTCGTGTGTAAAAACGCTTTCTAATCACCTCATTGCTCTACTGACTGATGGTGCTCAGGGGTAGCATACGAGGGAACGGTGCGCAGCTTGCCAACTACCTGTTGACCAAGGGCGACAACGAATTCGTTCAGGTCTTCGATATCAGGGGAACATCACAGCCAGATAATTTGAGAAAATCCCTGATCGAAATGAGCCTGACATCGGAGCTGTTAGGGCGAACGAGTAAAGGATTGTACCATGTCGTGGTCTCCCCTCGACATGGAGAAGATCGAACAATGACGAAAGAACAATGGTATCGCGCGGCTGAGATCATCGAACAAGAACGCGGCTTTACGGGGCAAAAACGGATCATGGTCATGCACACGAAAAATGGCAGGCAGCATCTACATGTGGTTTGGGAGAGATATAACCATGAAACCGGCAAGATCATTTGCAACAAGCATTCACACCGGCAGGAGATGAAAGCCAGGGGGATAATGGAACGCGAGTTCGGCCATCAACTTACCGATGAGAAAAACAAAGAACGTCCTGCCTTGCGGTTGTTGCTTGCTGATTTATGGCAGCAACATCCAAACGGCAAAGCATTCCAAAAAGCAGTTGAAAAATCCGGTTATACCATCACCACGCAAAAGGGCCGCCGTCCATATGCAATCATCAATACCAAAGGCCGCTCCTTTGAACTGGTAAAAGAAATCCCCGGTGTAAAAACCCGCCAGGTGCGTGAACGATTGAAAGGCTTATCCCTGCCGGATAAAAATCATGTCATTGATGCTATCCGACTGCAACAGAAATCCCGCTCTAAAGAAACAGATCGGGAAAGAAAAAAGCGTGAAATATTAAACAGACTTTATGAAGAAGCGAAAACCCATAGAGCAAACGAAAAGAACAGAGGACATGCAAGATAAATTATTCCGACGCGCTCAAGGTTTAATGCGTCCGGGTGATTTCCCAAGTTCCAAGGCTTATGTTGATCTTTTGCTTTATGAGATGCATCAGGCGATCAAACTAGATATTTTCCGTTATGAAGAAATGAATCGCCTATCTATTCCATTTCCGTACGATCCGATTGACAGTGAAAACTATAAATTCCATGACCCAGAAAATTTTGATCCTCCGAAATTATTAAAACCTAAAATTAATTTTTATGAATTGGGAAGAAATCGTCGAAAGACAAGCTAATGATTACAGTGATCACATACAGTCTGTTAAAGATAGCCGCGAACAATTAATGGCTGATAAACAGGCTATCCTGGCAACTGCAAAATGCAGCGAAGCCGACCTTCCTGCTACTTTAAAAGACATGCTCCAACGGAACGAACAAAACTGGGAAAAAGAGTATGGTATGTATGGTACACGTTTCAAAGAAATGCGTATTGCCCATCAAAAGGAACTAAAAAAGTTCTTTGAACGTGAAACCTTGGCGCAGGATATAACCAAAGATCAGTCTGCTGCAAAAGAAAAAAGCAAGGACAAATCCGCCGGTCGTTAATCAATTTCATCACTTCAAATTTTTCCTATATGAAATGGGAGCAACTTATCAAAAGTCAAGCGAAGGATTATAAAATGTATTTAATAGGCTATAAACAAAGCCTTGATCAACTCAACGCTGATATAACCTTATTGTTGGGTCAGTACACAGAGAAGACAGCGCCGCAAAACGTCAGGGATAAAATAGGGCGTGACCGTAACACATGGCAAACCCTGTGGGGCATCGACGGCCAGAAGATTGTCGCCATGCGTGCCATCCACCAAAAGGAGCTTTTTGCGTTTTTCAGTGCACCTGAATAATCTAAAAAATTCTTATGAAACTGGAAAATCTGTTGGAACAACACAAACAAGAAGCAAACGACTATCGGCAAGAACGTGCAAAGCGATTGTTCGAGTTGCAAAAGAGCCAGAATCAAATTCTGGTCAATTATACTGTCTTGGATAAGAAGACACGTAAAGCCGTGGATAACCTTTTAACGAAACAACGCGAAACATGGGAGAAAATGGAAAAGGACGAGCTTGATTTATTGCAGCATATACAAACAATGGAAAAAGAAAATGTGATAGAGGAAGAAGCAAAACGGGCACGTCTTATTGCTTTGCTTACTCCCGATCCAGACAAGGGCAAGGATAAAGACCGTGGCCGATAGTTTAACACCATTCAAAAATAATTTATGAATCACGATACACGGTTCAGTGACCTGTATACAAAACAGGAAAACCAGATCAAAGCCTTCGAGCACCATCGTGCCGAAATGTTGGCCGCCGTTCAGTCAACCGAGAAAGAGATTTTACAACACCATGGCTGCACCCTGTCGGATGCGCCACCACCAGTTCTCAATATCATTACCAAATTACGTGATGATTATAATAGGTATTGGGGAAGTGACGGAATCTTGATAACCGCACTCATACGCCGACAAGCCGAAGCCCGGCAAAGAATACTGGTGACGATGAAACCAGGCTATCGCATGAACAATAATGATCCTGTTTATGGCGACTGAACATTTAAAACTCACGGAGGAAGAAATAAATTCCGAAGAATGGGTGAAGCATTTATCCCCGGCACAAAAGTTGGAGTTGATGGATTTCATTTACCAACTTTCGTTATTTTTATATAACTCATATTTTGACGGTGATGAATAATCTTGACTACTTTAAACGCTTTGTGCCGAAGAAAGACGATGCTGCAAACGCCAATACAATTGTTTGGTCTTACACCCGTGTTTCCTCGAAAGAACAATTTGAACGCTTTAACAGTGTTGAATCACAGAAAGAAGCGAACCGACAATACGCAGCCAAACATAATTACACTATATCGGATGAATTCGGTGGGACGTATGAAAGCGCCAAGTCGGATTTTACCCGGAAAGAGTTCAAGCGCCTTATTGATAAAGTAACGGAAAGCCGGAAAAAGCCTTACGCCATATTAGTTTATAAAATGAGCCGCTTTTCCCGCTCCGGCGGAGGTGCCATTGGCCTTGTTAATACACTGGTCGAAGATCTAGGTGTGAATTTGATTGAAGTGTGTAGCGGCCTGTCAACAACCACGGAACGGGGAAAGGCGGCCATCTATGAAAGCCTGTTTCATGCCTTCAAAGAAAACCTTGAACGGAAGGAACTGACATTGCCTGGAATGAAAAATTTTCTGAAAAAGGGTAATTACTTGGGCCAATGTCCAACCGGCTATGATCATTACGGCCCGCGCGTACGTGATGAAAAGTTTTTCTCCTATCGCCAGCGTATTGAACTCAACAAAGAGGGCGAGCTTTTGCGTGAAGCATGGCAATGGAAAGCATCGGGTCTTTATACCGATGCCCAAATATTGGCAAAGCTGGCCGCGCATGGCTTAAAGCTGCGCTATCAGAAGCTAGGTAAGATATGGCGTAACCCGTTCTATGCTGGCGTGTCATGTTCAAAATTGCTGGACGAGCCGGTAAAGGGCAACTGGGTGCCTATTGTTTCAGAGAAAGACTTTATGAAGGTGCAGGCCATCCTTGAAGGTAGTACGTCAGGGTATCAGCATAATAATGATCATGACCTAAGACCACTGGCCCACTTGATGAAATGCAGCCAGTGTAATTCGTTTATGGTAGGTTATATGGTGCGTAAAAAGGGCCTCCATTATTATAAATGCAACAAATGTCGCGGCGTCTCTGTAAATGCGCTGACAACGTTAAAAGCGAAACGTAAAGGTGCAAATGATTTATTTGTTGAATTTCTGGATAAGCATAAGCCACATGAGGCAATATTCTCTTTGGTCAAAAAGCAATTGATCAAGATATTCAATCATCTTAATGACAACCTTTCAGAGCAGGATGAAGCACTCAAAATGCAGGCAGACAAGTTGGACAAGCAGTTAAAAAACCTGAAAATTCGTCATGCTTTGGGACAGGTGGATGATGAGGCTTACTTTCTTGCCTTGACCCATCTGGCCCCGCAAATCGAGGCAGTAAACAAGGAATTGAATAACTATGCGCCTAAAATATCTAACCTCGAAAAATTGGTGTCGCGTTCATTGGAAAAACTGCGCAAACTCAGTGCTGAATGGGTTTCCAGCGCTTTGGAAAAAAAGCGCATCATTCAAAAGATTCTATTTCCGGACGGAATACTATACGACGCAAAAAATCATCATTATCTAACCAGTAAAACGAATTTCTTCGTAGCATTAACGCGCTTAATATCAGAGTTTTATAGCGAAAATAAAAACGGGCATTCTCAATTTTGTCTTGAAAATGCCCGAACAGTAGCGGGATCGGGAGTTGAACCCGAGACCTTTGGGTTATGAATCCAACGCTCTAACCACCTGAGCTATCCCGCCGGTTTTCCAACCGGTTTTAACACCGGCGGAAATAATGGGGTGCAAAAATAGAGAAATTTAGGCTTAGTAAAAATTTTATTGAAAAGAATTTGTTGGGGCTGAACTGATACATTTTCAAAGAGTAGGAACATTTATTCAGATCCGGACCGGCGATTTTTAGTAAACCTTGCCCCTTCACGGAAATCGCCGGCTGCTTACCTGAAAACCAAATTCAAAACCTCGTCCCACTCTACCCCTCCCAACATTAACCCTTCGCCATTTTACATTTATCACCCCTCAACTCATTTTCTACCCCTTGCAGCCCGATTTTCCCCCTTGCCTGGGCGATTTCGACTAACGACATTCCGGAATGCCACTCTCTCCAACCCTATTTCACGTTCCCCCTTTTTTATACACCCGTCGCCCTATCAATCTTCTCACCCCACAACTCATTTTCTACCCCTCACAACCCGCGTTTTCACCCTGGCAAGACGATTTGAGCTAACGACAACTCAGTTTTATCATACGATCGGGCGCACCGAAGCTATGCCCTGCCTTGCATGAAACTAACATTCAGACAACATTAGCCTACAATCCGATCACCAATAGCTACAACCCGACCGACCGGCATGCCAAAATGAATGGTGATCGCTTCAATCGAAATGATGTGGTCCTCAATTCAACCTGCTGTACCTTAAAATCGAAATGCGAACACCATAAATCAAATTGCAGTCATCTTTACTCAAATTGCTACCATGCAAACCCGGCTTGTTACCATACTAACCCGCATTGCACACTATTATATTCGCATAGCCGGCATGCCAACCTAAATGGATGACCGCAACCACATTTTGTCGCACTACCGGTACATCAATTTGAATAGTCGGTTCGCACACACACGCTGCCGGCATTAGAAAACGCATAGGTGTGGATATTATTTGTAACGTCGCCGCTTCAAAACGCATTACCGGCTCATATAAAAGTGTTACCAGCTTCTGAAATCGCGTTGCATTCACTAATAAACGCGTGCTCACTACCTCAAAACGCGTACTGTCCAATTCTTGCGTGCAGCCTCCTTCAATTTGCACTACCGGTACATACCCGCACCCCTCACTCCTTCACCACCCCCATCCCCTCGCCTGCCCCATCTGCCTTTGCTTTTTGTATAATTGCTCCCGCAACTTTTCGGCCAAGATCCAGCGCCACTTCATTATCGGTACGAAAATGGATGCCGGCCTGAAAACGTGATTCGGCGGCATCTTTGGCTCTCTCGCGAAAGTATGCCTGCTCCGCAGGAAAGAAATACGACATCAGCTCACTCATTACACCACTGATGGCCGCATGCCCCGATGGATAACCGGGAAACGGTGGCGTTGGTATCAGCGAGTGCCAGGTGGTATCGTACTGGTTCGGACGAATACCCCAGTATGCATACTTGGCATCCCAGCAGGCTACAAATCCATCATAGCTGCCAATGGCGGTGAGTGCATACAGGCGCGCTGCCCGCGGCGGGTTCAGGTGCAGGTTGTATTCAAATATTTTTTTGTTCAGCTCATCGGCCCAAAAATTTTGACTGGCCCAGAAAAATGCATTCGACCTTGAGCTGAATGTTTGCTTATAATTCTTCATCTCTTCCATGTCTTTTGCAAAGTCGGGCGGCGGCGCGGGTCTGAACTGACTGCTGCTATCAAGCACAACGGTTTTGTCTTTGCCTGCCAGCGGATACATCGGATGTTTTCCTGTCCACACACCGGGGCCCTGCGGCATCTTTCCATCCCAGGGCGTTTTTGGGATATAGTTGGCGGTAAGGGCAATTTCTTTTTCGGCAATTGTTTTGCCCAATTCAAAGCCGGCCCGGGTATCGGAAGGGAAAGCCACACCTGCTGCTACTCGCGATGTCATTAGCTGCTGCGCCATGCGATTTACCGAATCTTTCATGGCCGGAAAAAAATGTGATATAATGGTGACTGCAACTCCCGCCGCTACCGAGTATTCGCAGGGATAAGATGGACTCTCGGGTTTTGGTACCAGCGCTTTTATCCGGCTATCTGCCGCAAATGGCCGTGGCCGGTTGTATGCATATTTGGTATCCCAGGCGGCTATGGTGGCATCGTAAATGGTAACGCCCATCAGCATGTTGGCCAATGCTCCGTTGTAACCGGTGTCGGTCATCCACAATCCAAATGCCATATCGGTCCAGCGATAACCGGGCGCACCGGTATTCCAATACAAAATAGCCTGTCGGCCGGCAGCATCTGGTTGATGCTGCGCTGTAAGCACCTGCGCTATTTCATTTTTGTAGGAAGATGGTGCAGGTAATCGAAAATCCCTGCCCGATGTAATGAACCAGGTTTTCCATTTGCCGGCATCCGGTTCAACCTGTGCCTGTATATTGACTGTCATTATCAATACAGCTATAAAGCATAAAATCTTTCTCATAAAAAATAAGTATTTTATACAACGTTAGCTGATTACAGCAAGAGCAGAATTGTGTCGTCAATAAAAACAGGGTTATCGTATACAAACAGCGTGAATGGTGAATGGTCAATGGTGAATGGTGAATGGTGAATAGGACAATGCTAAAAATAGACTGTATAAAATTTATTGGCAACTTACAACCGGGCATTGCAGCCCATTGCCTGGTCACTATTGCCTACTGCCCATTCACCATTGACCATTTCCGTTCATTCGTTTACCATAAACCTTATTCCATAGACAAAAACAATAAACGGCTACTTTTTACCGAAATTTATCGCACAAACAGCGGGCATGAAAACTGGCATCAATCAAAAACGGTTTATATTTTATATATGGCTTGCGCTTGCCTGGTTATTCATACGCGTGTTGGTTAACCTGTCGCATGAATCTGACCCATTTTGGGCAAGAATGATGAATGATCTTTGGCGAACTCTATATGTTACGGTTCTCAACTACTTTCTTTTCGAATATACTATCCCTTTTATAAAGTTTCGCTGGAAAAGAATACTGGCCGGATTGTTCCTGATATGGCTGCACATTATGATGTATTCTTTTGGTTTGTACGCCTGGCGGTTAATAGGCATCGGATTTCATCTATATACTCCTATACCAGCTGTTGCTCCTATAGGAGACGTGCTCGAAACACAAATGGGTTTCAGCGTTGGGTCTGTTTTCTTTTTCGGCATCATAAGGCATATCTATGGTTATATAAAACTAAAACAGGCAGCACAACAACTGCGTATCGAAAAACAACAGGCCGAACTGAACTATCTTAAGTCGCAAACGAATCCGCATTTTTTGTTCAATACATTAAATAATATCTATTCACTGGCAAGAGATAAAAGCGACCTGGCGCCTGAATCTATTTTACGGCTGTCGAAAATTTTGCGTTTTATGTTGTACGAAGCCGGCGGGGAGTATATCGCTATCGAAAATGAACTGAAGATCATCAGCGATTATATTGCCCTTGAAAAACTTCGGTACGATGAATCGTTGCACATCAATTTTAACCACGATATCGAAGATATGAAACAGGCCCTGCCTCCCCTGCTGCTGATTCCGCTGGTTGAAAATGCATTTAAACATGGCGCCTCCGAAACAACTGATCGTCCTTTTGTTGATATTCATCTTTCGGTAAAAAAGCGGCAGCTTACTTTTATTGTAAGAAATTCAACCGGAACTTTTAACGAACAGCCGGATGTAAAAGAAAACATTGGGATTTCCAATCTCAGGCGGCAGTTGCAGTTATTGTACAGTGATTATGATCTTTCGCTTCAACGCAACGAACAGACTTTTACCGCAACTTTACATATAAATCTGGCAAGCCATGTCTAAAATAAAATGCATTATAATAGAAGATGAGCCACTGGCTGTAAAAGTGCTTACAGACTATATTGCCCAGGTGCCCTTCCTTGAACTGCAGGCATCGTTTAAAGATGCTATTCTGGCAACCGATTTTCTGCGGCATAATACAACCGACCTTATTTTTTTAGATATACATCTGCCGAAATTAAAAGGAATGGCTTTTTTAAAAACGCTCACTCATTTACCGGCAGTAATTGTTACCACCGCTTATCATCAGTATGCGGTAGAAGGGTTCGATTTAAACGTAACCGATTACCTGTTAAAGCCATTTGAATTTGAGCGCTTCCTGATAGCGGTAAACAAAGTGAAGCCTGCGCAAAAACCGGTATCCACCGAAAGCCCTGAAACAAAAGACTACCTGTTCCTGAATGTTCAAAAAAAGAAGGTTAAAATTCTGTTTTCCGAAATTGTATACGTCGAAAGTCAGCGCGAATACATTCGCATCGTTACCACCAAAACCGCTTATTTGTCGAAGATAAGCACACACGAAATTGAAGAATTGCTGCCTACCAGTTTGTTCAGGCGCATTCACCGGTCGTTCATCGTTTCGGTAAATAAAATTGATTCGTATACAGCCGACACAGTTGAAGTAAATGGCGTTTCTATTCCTATTGGCAGAGGTTACAGGGATATTTTAGAAAACCTGTAGCGTTTTGGTGTGATAAACACAGACATTCTTTTTATTTTATCCGGGTAAAATTATTGCTGGTAAGCTGAACAATAGCTGTGTTTCCGCGGCCCGATTACAACCGGGGTTAAATTATCTTCGCCACTTCACCCGCATAGCTGGCCCCAACAGGCAGTTCTGTTTGTTGTATCCACACACTGTTTTTTTCGAGTTTTGTTATATGTTTTTTCGCAACGATATAAGAGCGATGTATGCGCACAAAAAACAGTTGGGGCAATAATGCTTCCGCTTCACTCATGGTTAATCGGGAAATTATTTTTTTGTCGGCCAGCACAAACTGAACGTAATTGCCATTGCTTTCGGCGTACAAAATATCTTTTAACTCAACTCGTACCTGGCCATAACCACTTTTTATAAAAACAGTGCCCGGCTCAGCCAAATAACTATTGTGCTGCCTTAATTCAAACTGCTCTCTTGCTTTGTTACAGGCTTTTAAAAAACGGGTAAGCGAAAAGGGTTTTAACAGGTAATCAATAGCATCCAGCTCAAAGCTCTGCACCGCATGTTCGCTGTAGGCAGTGGTAAAAATCACCATGGGTGGGTTGGCTATCGATTTCAAAAAATCAATACCTGTAATGTCGGGCATCTTTATATCAAGAAATATCAGATCGATCTTTTCTTTATGTAAATAATCAGCCGCTTCAAATGCATTGGTGAAAAACGCCTTCATATTCAAAAAAGGAATTTTTGCGGCAAGATTTTTTACCACCTCCAGGGCAATTGGCTCATCGTCTATAGCGATAGCTGCAAGCATGTATTATTTATTAAAGTACAAATATCGCTTATGGTTCAATAGAAATCTGTACAAAAAATTCTTTCCCATCTCCGTTCACTGATATTTGAAATTTACCAGGGTACATCAACTTTAAACGTTCCATCACATTCTTTAGCCCAATGCCCGATCTTTCGTTCTCGGTATCATCGGCTTTTTTATCATGCATGCTGTTACGTACTTCAAACAATATATTTTTTTCGGTACAGGTAAGTGCAATACTGATCCACGATCTTTCTTTCATGCTGATACCATGCTTGAACGCATTTTCAACCAATGGGATCAATAACATGGGCGCGATTTTATGAGGACAGCTTTGATCGTTGATATTATCCTCAATAATGATATCGGGCGAAGATTTTGTGCGTAGCTTCTGTAATGCAATATAATTTTTGAGGTAGTCTATTTCTTTATTCATTTCAATATAATCGAGGTTATTTTCGTGCAGCATAAACCGCATCATATCACCCAGCTTTTGAATACCACCGGCGGTAATGGCAGCATTTTCCTGTAAAGCCGTACCATACAGCGTGTTCAGCACATTAAACAAAAAATGCGGATTGATCTGCGACCTCAGGAACTGCAAATCTGTTCTCGACTTTACCAGTGCTTTTTCTACAACTTTTAACTGTAGTATTTTATCTTTTTTTGTTTGATAATACCACCAGGTAACCGGTGTTACAATAAATAACTGAATGGCCCATCCATATAAAAAAAAGAGGGGTGTTGGTTTTCGGTCGGTAATAGAAACCAGGGGCATGGCATATATAAAAGAAGCAGACAATAACCTTATGATTATTTTTTTACTAAAGAAACGATTATCGCCTTTCATAGGAAACAGGTAGTAAACGTTATTTATGAACATGGCAAAAATGGCAGAAACCGCCAAAACATACATGGCATAAAAATGATTCCCCTCAACAATTTTGAAAGTAGCCATCAATAGCGCCACAACAATCAATTGCAGTACAAATGCAGTAATCTTATTACAAATTAAAGTATTGAACGCCCGTTGTTTTGATCTTTCAATCAGGTTGATTATCACTTCTCTCGCACCTGCATACAAAGCGTATAGCAAGAGCATTGAAATGGCATCGAAAAAACCTTTAAATACGTTTAGCTGCGCCGGATGTTCATTGAACTGCCACTCGCCTTTGAAATAAGAGGCGATATCAATAGCACCGGCCAGTATAAGCACAATAAGCGTTACCAGCATAAAAAGCCAGGCGTATTCTTTAAATATTTTTTTGGCGAAGGGCTGAAACGATTCCTTCAACATTGTTATTTCCACTTTTTTGGGGAACAGTATGCGGGGCACAGCATAAAGGCTCAGCAATAAATAAGAAAGATATATAAGTAACCCGGGTATCACATCGGGCAATATCACATTCCTGTATAAACTGAATGGAACATGCCTGTCATTAAAAGGGCCGGCAAATCGCATACTGATCTCGCTGTTTGAAAGATGGTATACAGTCCACAGGTAATTCGACAATTTTGCAACGGCTAATATGGTAACCAGTATAAGCTCATGTTGCCGCCATCTTATTTTCAAATCATTACCTGGTTGCTTTTGATCGGGAAAGCCAGTTGTCATACTACTTATTTTACCGGCAAAATAGCCATCAAACCACAGCCTGTTTTTGAAATGTGATAAAACTGCCGGCAAATGTGATAAAACCTGCATAATGCCGCCTGCATCAGAAATGCAGTGGCTTTAAAAGATCCTTCGACTATGTTCAGGAGAAAAAATCCATTAATTATTTTTCATTTTTATGCCGCTAATCCTGCATAAACAACATTCTTACCTATTCCATCCCACACATATGCGCAGTTTTTTGTAAATTTATCTAGTTTGTAAAGCGAAAGCACCATATACCATTTTTTGCAATATGTTTAGCAAATTGTATATGTTACGAATTACGACCTAAGCAACTGCTATGAATGAATGTTTGACCCGTCGAAATTTTCTCACCAAAATAGGTGTGCTCACTGGTGCTGCTTATCCGGGTATGATGGCTATGGGCATGCTAAAAGCGGCCCCTGTTCATCCGTTCGATCTGCAGGGCCAGGGCAACGGTAAAAAAGTAATTATTCTGGGCGCGGGACTGGCAGGCATGGCCGCAGCTTACGAACTTACCAAATTGGGTTATGTATGCACCCTGCTCGAAGCCCGTGAAAGAGCCGGCGGCAGGGTGTTTTCTATCAGAAAAGGCGCCGCTACCGAAGAAGTGCAAAACGGCAAAGCCATTGCCGACTTTGATGAAGGCGTTTATTACAATGCTGGTCCCTCACGCATTCCTCATCACCACGCCTTAACATTACATTACTGCAAAGAGCTGGGCGTTCCATTACAGGTATACAATAATACCAACGAATCGGCTTATTTTTTCAGCGAAGGTACCGGCAGCTTATCAAATAAAAAGATCCGCAAACGTGAAATTCATAACGATATGCGCGGTTATATGGCTGAGTTATTATGCAAAGCCATTGACACCAAACAATTAGATAGCAGTTTGAATAAAGAAGATGGCGAAAAGCTGCTTGAATACCTGCGTGCTGAAGGCGGATTGAATATCGATGCCTTATATAAAGCCTCTGCCCGCAGAGGTTATATTGAACCGCCGGGTGCGGGTGAAAAAACCGGTAAAATTGCCGACCCGTATAAACTCGCTGATATCATTGCCTCTGGCCTCACCAGTCCTGAATTTTATAATGTGGCTGAATATGTTTACGAACTGCAGGCAACCATGTTTCAGGCAGTAGGCGGTAACGACAGCATCGCCAAAGCATTTGAAAAAAAAGTAGGGCATCTTATCAGGTTTAATACCGAAGTAACCACCATTAATAATACAGCAACCGGCGTACAAATTACCTGTAAAACCAAAGGCGCCGAACAACAGCTGCAGGCAGATTTTTGTATTTGCACCATTCCTTTGCCTGTACTAAGCAATATCGATCATAATTTTTCTTCCGATGTAAGCAGGGCCATCGACAAAATAGTATACATACCCACCGGTAAAATGGGCATGCAGTTCAGGCGTCGTTTTTGGGAAGAAGATGAAATGATCTATGGCGGCATCACCCATACCAATAATATATTGTACCAGCTTTTTTACCCGAGCAACGATTATCTGGGCAAAAAAGGTATGCTGATCACCTATTACAATTTTAACGACAGGGCTAAAACAATTGGCGACATGTCGTATAAAGACCGCGAAAAGGTGGCTTTGGAAAAAGGAGTACTCATACATCCGCAATATGAGCAGGAGTATGATCACAAATATTTTTCTGTTAGCTGGCACAAAACAAAATATTCGCTCGGCGGCTGGGGAATTTATTCAGAAGAAGAAAGACAAACACACTACAAAAAACTGTTAGCGCCCGATAAGCAGGTATATTTTGCCGGCGAGCATTTAACCTATTTAAACGGATGGATGGCCGGCGCTTTGGAATCGGCGCGTACAGTATCAACGGCGTTACATGCACGGGTAACCGGGCAGCGGGTGAGTTATCCTGCAGTAAGTTGAATTGACTTTACAATCTATATATCCTTGTAATCCGATTTGCTTCGTCATTTAGTCTGCCTTCGATACGGGGTATGGCAGACACAGGCATTTGCACATTTGCATATTTGCACATTGACACATTTGTATTTGACATTTTCAAATTTGCTAATTTTCAAATTGATAATCTTATGGCAACAACATTCATGCGCCGCGCTTTTTTGAAAAAAAGCGCCCTGTTAACCGGGGGACTTATTTCTTTACCTGCTGTGTTCAATAATGTAAATGCAGCGCCGGAGGCTGCAGGCAACATGCAGGATGCTCGTTTTTATCATCCTGATCAGCTGGCGTTCGAAACAACGCCTCCCGATATTGTTGCAAGATTACTCGCCAATGAAAATCCTTTTGGTCCATCGGCAAAAGCCAAAAAAGCTATTATCGAATCGATCGATCTCGCCTATCAGTATCCCATGCAAAGTGTAAATGAGCTTGAACAAAAGATTACCGAATACGAAGGTCTTGGGAAAAACCAGATATTGCTGGGCTCAGGATCATCGCCGCTGCTGGCTGCAGCCGCATTACTTTTTGGTAAGGGAACTATTGTTTCGGCTAATCCCACCTACGATGCGCTGCTGGTACAAGCCGAAAGACTGGGTACCAAAGTAATAAAAGTACCGTTGACTGCTGAATATGCCTTCGACCTCGATGCCATGGAAAAAGCCATCGACAGCAGCACGTCGCTCGTATATATCTGTAATCCCAACAATCCCACAGCAACGGTTACCGATAATGCCAAGTTGAAGGCTTTCTGTGAACGGGTGTCGAAAAAAACAACCGTGTTTGTAGATGAAGCCTATATCGATTACCTCGATAATCCGCAGGAGGTTACGCTGATAGGTAATGTAAAAAAAGGCCAGAATATTATTGTAGCCAGAACCTTTTCGAAGTTATACGGCTTTGCCGGTTTACGGTTAGGATATATTATAGCATTACCCGAAATGATCAATAAGCTAAGCCTGTACACGGCAGGGCCCTGGTGCATATCGTCTCTTGCCCTGAATGCAGCCATAGTGGCTTACCAGGACAAAGAATTTTTACAAAGCGCTTTCAATAAAACCATGGAATCGAAAAAATTCCTGTACGAAACTTTAAAGGCCGAAGGTTATGAATACATTCCTTCTTCTGCCAACTTTGTGATGTTCCCGTTAAAAATGGACGGGCCGCGTTTTGCAGAGGAAATGATGAAACGAGGTGTGGGCATACGTTCCTGGAAATTCAACGGCAAAGACTGGTGCCGCGTAAGCATTGGTAAAATGGAAGAAATGCAGGCCTTTGCAAAAGCGTTTAAAGAACTTTCCTGATAGAGTGAATGTTGAATGCCCGCCCGGATGACCAGGTCGGACGGGGTCAACAATTTTTGAATTTGGTTATTAAACTCAAATATATCGTCAATGAATAAATTGATTGTGATTTGTGCGCTGTTTATATGCTCATTACAATTTGTACAGGCTCAAACATCGAAAGGCATTAGCATTGAACAATACGAAAAATCAAAAACCTTCCAGATCAAAGATCTCGATAACGACACTTATATAAAGTTCGATAACAACACCTATGTATTAGACCGCTACGAAGGAAAGAAACCGTATTTTATTACGGGCGATGACAGTTTGAAAAAAAGGATTGACCTGTATACTTTGATCGCAAAGGCCGAAGGTAAAGAACTGGGCACCATCATTTATTACACCAACGAAAAAGGCAAAAGATATACCACCTGCCTGCCCAATCTGTTCGCCGATCGCGCCGTGTGGGAAAAGTATTTCGAAGACATACATGCCATTGATAAAGAAGAAAAGAACTATGTGTTGAAATTATCGTACGTGTTGTCGAAAGAGTACAGCTATCAAACCTACAAATCATCTTTAAAAGGCAAGGAAATCGACCGGTCAGAAGCCGGCACCTATGGTAACGATATTTGCTTCCCGGGCGATGAAGAAATCACCATGGCAGGCGGACAAAAAAAATCGCTCAGAGAAATACAACCCGGAGATGAAATTGTAACCGTTAACCCAATTACACATCAACCGGCAACGGTTACTGTAAAGCAGCTGATTGCGCATGAAGCAAAGAATTATGCCATTACACATTTAACATTAATAGCCGTTAAAACCAGGATCACAAAACGTGGTTACGAAGTACAATTAAATGTAAAGGAAATGGAAGCCACGCCCAATCATCCCATGCTCACCGGAACAGGCGTTAAAAAAATGGGTGCGATAAACGAAGGTGAAGCAGTGCTGTGTTTGAACGATGCAACCGGAAAATATGAAACCTATACCGTATTCAATAAAGAAGAAAAAGCCAACGGCGTACAAAAAGTATATAACATTGATGCCGCCGGCGGAAAAACATTAATTGTAAATGGCGTGCTGGTGATGCAGAAATAACCGGAGAAGATACAAGGTTCAAGGCACAAGGTTCAAGATTCAAGTTTTAAGATGCAGCAATACACAAATTATTAGCCCTTACTATTGACGCCCCTTTGGGGATGGGGGTAAAAAAAGAAACCTCCCGATGCATCGGGAGGTTTACTGTAAAATAGCAATATTTTACCACCTGTTGTTTTTCTTGTAACCGCCGCCGCCGCCGCCATAATCACTTTTGAAGGGGCTTTTACCAGCACCACGAGCAGGTCTGTCTTCTTTCGGTTTTGCTTCTACCACTTTAATGGTTCTGCCATCCACTTCAGCCTGGTCTAATTCAGCGATAGCTTTTTTTGCTGCTTCATCATCAGGCATTTCAACAAATGCAAATCCACGTGATTGACCAGTGAATTTATCATTGATTACTTTGGCAGATGATACTTCTCCATAAGGAGCAAAAGCTTCTCTTAGGTCTGCATCTGTTATATTGAAGCCTAAGTTTGAAACGTAAATGTTCATTTCGTTATGATTAAATAATTAAAAATATCTGAGAAGGCAACAAGTAAGGACTTAATAAAAATGCAGATTGTAAAAACTGATTAATTAACATTACTAAATGCGAAGCTCAAATTTGACACCGCAAAGGTAGTCAATATATTACCAATAACCTATTATTTCCTTCTTTAAATGATTTTTTAACAAAATATAGTGGCAATTTCAGGCGGGTTTATACGAAAATACAGCACATTTCATGGGTAAAACCTTACCTTGCCTGCACCAGCGAATTACAATAACCGTTTAGCCATTATTCAAGCCATATCAATTTCATATGAACAACAACACTGTTAAAAGCAATTATTACGGGCATCACGAAGAGAAATTGTTTCCCGAGCAGAAGCAATTAATCACTTACAGCTATAACCAAAAAGAGCATACGATAATCGGAATAATAGAAGAAAAGAATGGTTTTTATTATCTGTACGAGTACAGAGGCAAATATGTAGGCATTGAATTTTACATTTCTTTTGCTAAAGATTCAAGCGTGTATAAGCTTATTAAGGTTGATGATTACAAAAGCTGATATCCGGATGTTTTTTACAATTTTTTAACTATATACTGCATACGAAATAATCCCCTGATAGCGTAATATTCTTTACCGGGAATTAACCTCCGATTAAAGAATATGGTAATAACCCGAACAAATTTCTTCCTGAGCCTTTTCCTGCTATTGATAATTCCATTACTGGCAAACAAAATTGTTTGGCTGATACAGTCACATAAAACGAAGGGCATTTATGCCTTCCACTCACCCGGTAACGCGCTTGATCAAATCAGAATAACTTACTCGGTCATTTATTTCAAACACGGAAGGGATACGATTTGGATCAAAGGACCGGCCAATCTTTTTTTAAAACCCGGCACCATTGTTCCTGTAAGATACCGGCCGCAAAACCCTTCCGATGCAAAAATCGATAGTTTCTTTGGCATTTGGTTCGCTACTATCATTTATGGTGGTGTACCCTCTCTGATACTACTCGTTATTTTTTTAACTCCGGGAATAGTTCCCTGGCAATCAAAGCTGCGATTAACTATCAAAAATCCTTTTATACAAATTGTATAGCGCAGGCCATAAGGTCCGGGAAAGGGGTAGTATAGCACCGGCCTTAAGGCCCGGGTTATCATCGCTCCAGCTTAAATCCCGGCTCCAGCTTCGGGCGTTGCTGATTGTTAGCAACGGTAAAACCGGTGGCATACATCCAGCGGGCAATTTTGGTAACCTTTTCTACATTGATCGATGAGGCTTCATCGGCGGGTGTATGGTATAAAGGATGCGGCAGCGTACTGAAGAACAGGGCGGGAATATTCTTTTTCGCATATGGAAAATGATCGCTGCGAAAATACCAGCCTTCGGGATGTGATGCATTGTCCCACGCCGTGTCTAACTTAAACTTCGGGCCCTTTGCATTTTCCTGCAACGCTATATTTACCAGGTCGCCTGAACTGCGATGCGGCGGAATAACGCCCAGCAGTGCTGCACTATCGGGTGCATTGGCGCCAATCATATCTCCGTTTAATACGGCTACGATCGATTCGCGCGAAACGGTAGGATGATCGGCAAACCAGGTGCTGCCAAACAACCCTCTTTCTTCTGACCCATGCCACACAAATAAGGCAGAACGTTTGCCCGGCTTTTGATGAAAGGCCCTGCCAATGGCCAGTAATGCCACACTTACGGTTGCATTGTCATCGGCTCCATTTAAAATAGAATCCTGGCCCGGTTGAATGTTGCGTACGCCATCATGATCCTGGTGGCCGCTGAACAACACATACTCTTTCGATAGCACCGGATCGCTGCCTTTTATTTTCGCTACCACATTCACTGAAGGATACGTAAACGATTCGCTTACGATCTGCACCTGCAGCCGTGCGTTAGATTTTACCAGGTCAAGCGCTTCTTTTTTTAACCAGATGATGGGAATATCTTTCAACTGCTGGCGCTGCTGAAATAAACTGCCTTCGATCTGATACGATCCTCTGCTGTTGTATTGCGTTGCCCGTGGCCATGCCTGTTCGGCCAGGTTATCCGATACAAAAATAATGGCCTTCACGCCTTTGGCGCCCAGCTTTCGGGCCCAGGCATTTACAACAAAACCTGTATATCGCCAGGGAATGGTTTTTCGCGGATCGCTGATACCTTTTGATGAAAACTGCAACGCCACCACTTTGCCTTTGATGGTTTCTTCTGCCACCGTATCGGGATCTTCGATAAATACTACCGGCGCATCTATGGTTGCAAACGACGGTTCGTATACAATGGCATCTCTCCATAAATCAAATGAACGCATTCCTATTTTTATGGTACTGCGACTGCTTACGCGCTCGCGTATTAGTGAAAAAAACTGAAAGTACGATCCGTCGTCGCCGGCCGGTTCCAGACCGGCTTTCCGTGCTTCTTCGGCCAGCCAGGCCGATGCCTTTAACTCATCGAGCGTGCCGGCTTCGCGACCGCGAAAATGATCATCAGCCAGAAGGTAGAGGTCTCTTTTAATATCGTCCTGACGAATGGCATCTATCGGCGCTTTTTTTGTTTGTGCATACAGGGTATAGCCGGTTATAAATAATATAATGATCGCTGTAATAATTGTTTTTAAAACAGATAATACACTTCGCCACATATTGAATGATTTGGGTGCAAAAATAAGTCAGGTTTGTACCGGTGTGACAAAATATTGGTAGAATATATAAATCAGAGGGTTTTCTGTGCCGTAAGGCACAAAACATTCCTTTCCTACTTAAAAAAATGAGGTGAGCCCCTTTACAGAGACTCACCTCATTAGCACATTAGCAAATTAGCTAATTATCACATTGATTTAATTCTTCATTATCTTAAACTCAACGCGTCTGTTCAGCTGCCTGTTTTCATCGGTATCGTTGGGCGCTATAGGTTTCGATTCACCGTATCCTTTAGAAGTAATTCTGTTCGGCGCTATGCCTTTCGACAGAATATATTCCATACAGCTTCTTGCACGGTTATCACTGAGTTTGAAGTTGTATTCATCGGTACCATAACTATCGGTGTGCGCGCTCATTTCAATTTCAATAGCCGGATTTTCTTTCAACAGTTTTACCACGCGATCTAATTCAACAAACGACTCCGGACGCAGATCCCATTTATCAAAGTCGAAGAACACATTGTTCAGACGAACGATCTGTCCTATTTCAATGGGCACCAGGTACAGGTCTTTATGAATTTCCTTGTAACCGGCCTTTATCATCGAATCGAGGTTCAGGTTTTCTGAAATAGCAAAGAATTTATCGGCTGTTGCACGAATGCTATAGTTCTTATCGTAAGGCAATACAATTTTAAACGAACCATCGGTAGGGCTCGATAAACCGTTGCCGGCTTCGGCGCCATCGGGCAGGGTTTCGTAAATAAGTGATGCACTAAGCGGTTCTTTTGTTTTGGCATTGAATACATTGCCACTTACCAGTATAACCGGATTTGGTTTTTCGCGCTCCAGCAGTTTCACGCGAACGATGTCGCTTTCGCCATAGGTGTCTTTGTTGCTGGTTAAATACGCATACTCACCACCGGCATCGAGGGTAAAAAACGCATCCCAGCCGTCGGTATTAATAGGGGCGCCCAGGTTTACGGGTTCGCTCCATTTGGTCCAGGTTTTATCGAGGCGGGTGGTCATCCAGATATCGTTATCGCCTAACCCACCGGGGCGGTTGCTGCTATAATACATGGTAATGCCATCGGCGGCAATGTATGGCGTCATTTCATCGCCGGGTAAATTAATCGTTTTGCCCATGCTTTTGGGTTCTGTCCAGCTTCCATCGGGTTGCAAAAAGCACACCCATAAATCGTTGTTGGCGCCGCCGGGTTCGGGCGTCATATATAATATTAATGTTTTACAATCGTGCGTCATGGTAGCGCCCGATGTAGTACCCCGATCGTATTTTGAGTAATTTTTGATACGCAACTCCTCAGGATCGCTCCAGCGGCCATTGGCCTTGCGAACGCACATACTTACCCCTTTTCCAAAATAAGCACCGCCATTTCCAAATGCACCACGTATTAAAATTCGGTTATTGTCGGGCGATATCCAATACACGGCGTTATACTGTACCGTGTTCAATGGATATTTTAAATGGCGTGCTTCCTGCCATACGCCGGCGCTATCGCGCTCGGCATACCATATATCCTGCGAATTGGGCACAGAATTGTATTTGGTGTTGGCCGGATGGTTTTCACAAATAAAAAATAACAGGTTGCCATCGGCCGATACGGTTGGCCGTAACTCAGGCAGATCAGAATTGATGTTGGTTCCTAAATTTTCGATTTTAAGGACCGTGTTCGCGGTAATAATATTATCCTTTTGCGCTATTAACTTGCCGGTATCACTAACGCTGGTTAATTGAGCGGTTGCCTGCTGCAGACACGCCACCAGGGTAAAAAAGGCTATGACTCTTTTCACAAGGTTGGATTTTATTAAAGTAATAACGTACAAACGGGCTGCTGATTGCGCGAATCGCATTGAGTATGATCATCTTCGGCAACCGGCAAACCGGCGGCGAATATATAAAATCAGTGAATTTGTTGTTATTGCAACTAAATCGCAGAATAAAATTCTAAATAAATAATTTTAAATGAATTTAATTCTGAAATTACATATATTCGCAGAACAAAGTACCAGACGAAGGCCCAAAGCTGTCCCCTTTTTATAATCAACAATATTTCAACATTTTATGGTAACCTTAGCCACTGCCGCACCGGTAACACCGGTGATAAGTAAACGCATTCATTCAATCGACCTGTTACGGGGTACCGTAATGATCATTATGGCGCTGGACCATGTGCGGGATTACTTTCATAATGCAGCTTTTTTGTACGATCCAACCGATCTTTCCCAAACCAGTACTACCCTGTTTTTTACCCGGTGGATCACCCATTTTTGCGCCCCCATATTTACTTTTCTGGCCGGCGCATCGGCTTATCTGAACGGCGCTAAGAAAAGTAAAAAGGAGTTATCGATGTTCCTTTTCACAAGGGGATTGTGGCTGGTGCTGGCCGAAGTATTGATCATTACGCTTGGCTGGACCTTCAACCCGGTATATCCCGTATTGATTCTGCAGGTGATATGGTCTATCGGTTTTAGTATGATGGTATTATCGGTAATGATCTTTTTGCCCGAAATACTGATTCTTATTACAGGCCTTGTATTGATTTTCGGTCATAATCTGCTCGATGTCTTTCATGCAACAGGCAACAGTGGCGGCGATTTTGTTTTTTCGGCCCTGCATGAGCAGCATTTTTTCGCGGCACAGCCATTTTCAGTTATGCTTGGCTATCCTGTAATTCCCTGGATCGGCATCATGCTCACCGGTTATGTATTTGGTAAAATGTATCTGCCGTTATTCGATGCCGCCAAAAGAAAAAAATTATTGATTGGGCTCGGCCTGGGCGCCATCGCGCTTTTTATCATCCTTCGGTTTATAAATATATATGGCGATCGTTCGCATTGGTCGGTACAAAAATCACCGGTTTATACCCTGCTTTCATTTTTAAATACCACCAAGTATCCGCCTTCTTTATTATATATTCTAATGACGTTAGGGCCCGCCATGCTGTTTCTGGCCTTTGCCGAAAAACCATTGAACCGGCTTACGGAAAAATTAGTGGTATTCGGTCGCGTACCCATGTTCTATTACATCGTTCACATTTATTTAATTCATGTACTGGCCGTACTGGCAGCAGTTATGTCGGGGTATAAATGGAGCGATATGGTTTTAACCGGCTGGGTAAGCATGAATGCGCAACTGAAAGGCTTTGGCTATAGTTTATGGCTGGTGTATGCATTATGGGCATTATTAATTATTGCTTTATATCCCTTATGCAAATGGTACGATAACTATAAAAGAGCGCATAGAGACAAGTGGTGGTTAAGTTATATTTGATATGTTTGTTGTTTGAGGTTTGTAGTTTATGGTTTGTGGTTGCTACCGCACTTTGGAAAATCATTATTACCCCGCGGCGCCCTTAAATTGTAACAGGATCAAAATCGCACAGTATGATTCACCGAAAGAACCACAAACCTCAAACCACAAACCAGAAACAAAATTTAGTTATAAATGGCCGTCAATTCGCGCTTTTCGTACAATTTATTGTACAGAAAAACGCGCTCCTGGTGCACCCTCCATGGCTTTTTACTTTTTACCTAAAATATTAATAAATAATTCATTACCCCATTAAAGTACCATACTTCCCCATAGCTTCTGAATTTATAACACACAGTTTACAGAACAAAAAAACATAAAAGCAGCAAATACGAACAACTGTTTGTCTTGAAAATATACCCCTGCACCCCGCCAGCAACTACCGCAATCTGCCCCATTCAAAACACGTCCGGCCTATACCTTTAAATCCCTGATCTACACAATCCGCCCCCTCACCTTCGCAAATTGAATCACATACCCCGAAAATGATAGTGATAATGGTGTGCCGTCTCCCGGCAGATCATTACTGGGCATTATTTTGTTCACCCTCAACATGAGATTTATGAAGAATGTATTATCCCTGATCTTCTTCTTATGCATGCTATGCTCAGCATACGCACAAACCAAACCGGTAACCGGCAAGGTTACCGATGCTTCCGGAAATCCCGTTCCGGGCATTTCAGTAACAATCAAAGGAACTTCATCGGGCACCACCACTAACCCTGATGGTACATTTAAACTGAACGTTCCTGAAAGCGCTACGCTTGTATTTTCAGGTGTTGGTTACGAGGCATCGGAAATGGCTGTACGAAACAGGGCCGTATTTGATGTACAGCTTGCCACCGAAGTAAAAGCCCTCAGTGAAGTGATCATTACAGGTACCGGTGTAGCCACCGAAAAGAAAAAATTGTCCATCGATGTAGCGAGTGTAGCGAACAAAGACCTTACCAAATCGGCTTTTTTGTCAATTGACCAGGCGCTTATAGGTAAAGTAGCCGGTGCGCAAATTCAAACCACTTCGGGCGAACCCGGTCAAAAAGCGAACATCATTCTGCGTGGGGTTAACTCGTTAGGATCAACCAACCCCATTATACTGGTTGATGGTGTTCAGGTAACAGATATCAACGGGCTCGACGTTGCGAACGTTGACCGTGTTGAAATTGCCAAGGGACCTTCAGCTGGTATGTTATACGGAGCTCAGGGGGCCAACGGCGTTATTCAGATCTTTACCAAAAAAGGAAGCCGTAATAAACCCATCTCCATTTCACTGGTTTCAAAAGTAAGTATCGATAAAGCCATATTGGGCAAAGACAAACGTTTAAGTGCCAAATACCATCACTTTCAGCAGGATGGCAGCGGCAATATTCTCGACCGCAACGGCGATGTGCTGCAACCCGATAGCAATGGCATGTGGCCCGAACCGGCTGAAGAAGATTTTAATACCGATTTCAATTTAAAGAATGACAAAACGTATCCTTCGAATTTGCCTTTATATAATCACCTTGAACAGGCATATCAAACGGCTGTTTCAACAACCAACTCCATTGGCATTTCAGGAGGCGGCAATAAATCTGACTACTCATTTACCCTGTCGCATCTCGACCAGGAAAATGTATTGGCCAATCACCTGCGGCGCACCAACCTGTCGGCCAACCTGGGCTTTGAATTGTTTAAAGGATTTACTGCACGCAACGCAACACAAGTAATATTGCAGGATGAAAACCTGTTATCGGGAACCTACAATGTTACCGATCGCATTAAATATAATGTCGACGCACTGTTTGAAGGCACCAATAACAACCGGTTCGAAATGGTCAACTCCTATCCCTGGATTGATTTTAAATCGAAATACAAAGGAACCGATCTTATTGTAGTACGGCCACGGGATGAAAACCAGCTGAACGTGTTGTCAGAACCCGACTGGCATAAAAGATATAGTAAAGACACCCGTATCATCAACAATTCGAACCTGAATTATAAGTTTCCGAAATTTCTTGAATTAGATTTTAAATATGGCATTGAATTATGGAATTCGGAATATCAGGACCTGTATAAAAACCAGGAATTAGCCCCACAGGTAGCATTAGGATTTTGGGGCGCCACACCGCAGGGATCTGTCAGAGACGACCATGCGAAATCAATTTATCAGAATGCGTTGTCGACTATTTATCTAAGAACAGATTTCAGGAAAGATTTCAAAATAGATATTCCTATCTCTACAACTACACAACTTTCCTACGACTGGAGAAAGTTGCAGTATACTTCCTTCTTTTCACAGGGCCTTAATTTGCCACAATATCCACCCGCCAATATTTCATCAGCTGCTCTCAAAACCAGTGGTGATGGCAGTTTTGACTACATCACCTATGGATATTTAGTAAACCAAACGATTGATTTCGGTAACTTATTTGGTGTTACAGGAGGCTTCAGATCAGATTATAACTCACAGTTTGGCGATCAGAAAAAGGCATTCACATTTGGTAGGGGAACGGCTTATTTCAGGTTGTCGGAACTGCTGAAAGCCAATAAGCTTACTGAGTGGAAACTGCGTGGCGCATATGGTGCTGCCGGTATTCCGCCAAATGAATTTGATGGAGAATATTATTCACGCCAAACAACGCTCGGCTCAATACAATTGGGCGAAGGGGTTGGGCTGTACGTGCCAAACATTCTCGGAAACCCCAAACTGAAAGTACAGGAAGTACGTGAGCTTGAAGTAGGAACAGATGTAGTTGTTATACCCGGTGATAAAAACTGGGTGAACCGGGTTAGCTTATCTTTCAGTTACTGGAAAAAGAATAATAAAAACAACATTCAATACGTAGATCTGCCTGCATCAAGTGGTACTCAGCAAATCAGAGATAACCTCATAGATCTGAGTGTAAAGGGCGCCGATGTTAGCCTGGATGCCAATATGTATACCAATAAAATGATCGACTGGACCCTTGGTGTTCGCTTTGGCACCTTTAAAACCAAAGTGCTGAAAGTTGCCAACGGGCGCAATTTTGTAAGCGGCTTATTTGTGGTAAAAGAAGGCGAATCGCTGGGTAATTTTTATACAGTTACTCCACTAACCAGCATCGACCAAATACGGCCCGATAAATCGAGATACATTCCCGAAGCCAATGCATCGCAATATGAATTAGTGAATGGCATTGTGGTAAATAAAGTAACCAAGCGCGCAACGCTTACAGATGCTACTGATCAGCGTATAACAGGTAATGCTTATCCTGATTTTACCATGTCGTTTATCAATAGCGTAACGTTATGGCAAAAACTAAATATTTCATTTCAGTGGGATTGGTCGCATGGCAATGAAATTTACAACCTTACCAGGCAATGGATGTACCGCGACAGGCTGCACAAAGATTTTGATAAGCCAATAACAGTTAACGGCGAAACGGGGGCCTTTGTTAATTTCTACAATAGTTTATACAATAGTGTGCAGCGTACCGGCTGGTTTGTTGAAGACGGATCATACTGGCGCTTACGTGATCTTACACTTACCTATCAGTTAGGAAGTTTATTGAATGTGCCATGGGTAAAAGGATTTGCCATTACAGCATCGGGAAGAAACCTGATAACGATCACCGATTATGAAGGGCTCGATCCTGAAGCAACATCTGCACAGGACAGCCAGGGTAACCGCACATTCGGGGCCGGTTCAAATATAGGAGCAGATTATTTTGCCATTCCCAACCTGCGCTCTTTTCAGTTTGGTATTAATATTCAGTTCTAAATATTAATAAGAAATTTATGAAACGATATCTCATATATATATTAACAACCGTGCTGATTGTACAGGGTTGCAAAAAAACGACTCTCGAATTAAATAATCCGAATCAGCCGCTGCCACAGTTTGCACTGGCTACCGAAGCAGGGTTGAAAAATTTTTCTTTGGGCATTTTACAAAAAATGATGGCGAATGTTCCCGACGAAGGAAACACCAACATATTTCATATTGCATTAACAAATCATAGCATACTGGGCGATGAAGCCTATTGCCCCTATGGCAACTATGGATTTCGTTGGGTTGACCAGGTGTATAAAATAACATTACCAAGCGGGCAGGTGGTAGTTAATCCCAATACGAATGATCAAAAAACGCAGTTAAAAGGATTTGATTCACGCGATGCAGGTGAAAGAAATGCCTTTCAGTACGAATGGTCGGTAAGCTATTATCTCATTGCACAGGCCAACCAGCTATTACAGGCACTAAAAAGCCCCACCCTTTCATTAACCGGCGATGCGGCCAATAAGATCAATGTATTTAAAGCATGGGCATTATGGTGGAAAGGATATGCCTATTCGCGCATTGGCTCCATGTATCTTGGCGGTGTAATTACCGATTCATTCGGTTTGGTGAACCACAACTTTATAGATCATACCGCTATTTTAGCAGAAGCCGATAAGGTATTGAATGAGTGTCTTACAACATTAGATGCCATCAGTGAAGGAGACGATTACGATAACATCATGACGGCCATTGTGGCTTCATTTGATAACAATAAAAATATTGTTACACCAGCCATGTGGAAAAGGCAGATATACACCCTGAAGGCACGCAACTTACTGGTAAATAAAAAAGTCGCAGATATGACAACTGCCGACTGGCAACAAATAATGACGCTTACCGACCAGGGTATACAGTCGGCCGATAACATCTTTTGGTTTGGTATGGACCCCAGCGGTACCAATGATGTATCATTAGGTCAATTTCATCCCTATGCATTTATTGGTGAAGTAGTTCAATTCACCTTTGTTAGTGAACGACTGATACAGGAATTTAAGCCCAATGATAACAGAATGAAAAAAGGTTTTGTACCCTTCACTGTACCAAAGGTAAATGAAAGAGGTCGCGGCTTACAGTTTGGCACACGCTGGAACCCTGTTTTTATTGAAGATGGCGGCCTGTATGCAACCGGTAATAACCAGGGCCTGGTTCCATTTGCCTGCAGCTTTGAAGAAAATCAATTGATGAAAGCCGAAGCATTGATTCGTTCAGGCAGTACCGAAGCCGGGTTACAGATCGTTGATGCCATTCGCGATCGTCAGGGATCGGGACTTGCACATGTTGCAGGTACAGGATTGAATGCAACACAGGCGTTCGAAGAATACCGGCGCGAAAGAAGGGTTGCCCTGTTTTTGTGGGGTACTGCATTTTATGATGCACGCCGGTGGGGAATTACCCAACCAGCATCAGCAGGCGGCGGAAGAGCCAATGCTATTGTTGTTGTGCCGGGAAATTTACTGGTTCCTGCACAAACAGGTTCAGCAGCCGTTCCCTGCTTTATGGAATATAATTATATGGACTACTGGGACGTACCGCAAAATGAACTTGACTTTAATACGCCCGCCAGTGGATCAGTACCGCTTAAGAATTGATTTAAAATTATAGTTCACAAAGTGAGGTGGATTTAAGATTGTTTGCGAAGGCCGGCTCTTCTGCCACTCCCGCACAAATACTTTGGGAGATAAGGTGGAAGAGCCTTTTTTTGTGGAGATGGCACTAATAACCCGCCTTCGGCGGGTGTTCATCGGGCAGCAGCATAAGCTGTTCCATTTCAGCAATGAGTTCAAGCGCCTCTTCGGTGTATTTGGCTTCGAACGGGGTCATTTAACCGATCATTTGTTTTACGGTTGAAATCAGCTTTTCGCTCAACATGTCTTTCGACAGCAAGGCAGTAGCGCCCGATTGTTCGATATATTCTTTATCATCGGCATTGTGCGAATCGAATAATACAATAGGTATATTCTTATAAACGGGTTGTAACCTGATGTTGCTGATGAGGTGCAGACCATCCATATTAGGCATGTTCAAATCAGTGATCATGAGATCAATGGGCTGGCCGTCGAAGTGCTTCAGCGCGTCCACGCCATCGGTACCTTCGAGGGTAGCATATCCCTCCTGCTCAAGCGTAAACCGGAGCATTTGAAGAACAAAGTCTGAATCATCAACAATAAGAACTGTTTTCATAAAATACCGTTTATACGTTACAGAGAAACCATTACTGCACCAGCCGCTCTGCGTTCACGGGTATGAAACGCTGTTCATGGCCGCATTACCTATTCGCAATGGGTCAAATTTTCAGGTGTTAGTAGAAATTGCTTAGCGGGGGTTGGGTAAATATGGAGGGGAACATCAAGTTGAACAGCTCGTGTATATAATACAGGGGTTTCAACAAGTTACAGACATCATTTGAAGAGATTACTTAATAACCACTGCCTTTACACTAAATATGGCTAAGATATCGTCCATACTACGGGTGATAGCTGGATAAACTGCATCGTTTTCAGATAATAAGGTAATGCTATTGTTTTCACCGCTGGTACGCACTTTTCGCAGGAGCGCTTCATTATTTTTGTCGATGATGTAGTAATAGAACCCCGCGTTGATGATACGGGTGTATTTCAGTTTTTTTATGGCAATCCAGGAACCACTTTTGTACCGCGGTTCCATACTTTCGTCGGGAACGCTGATCAATCCATCAACTTCACCAATCAAAGGCAGGTTATTGCCGTAGGCAATGAGTGCGGGTTTTCCGTTGATAGTAATTACAGAACCCGGAACAGCTTTTTCATCGGTGTAAGCAGTACCGTCGTCTTCATCTGACAAATGAATACTTACCAGCAAAGGTTTTGCGGGTTGTGCATCACTTTTGGATTGGGTAATATAATTTCTGCGGGGATCTTCGGACCTGGTTTCAGATGTACCAGCCAATAAATCATCCAGCTTTTTGACCATCATTTCATATTCCTTATGATCACGAGGATTGGAGGCATCTTTCCATTTATACATATTATTACTCGAAACTTCCAACTCTTTGGCCAGACGTTTATAATTCCACCCTGTTTTAGCAATTACACTTTTTATTTTTTGCTGTAGCGTTTCGTCCATTGACTACAATCAATTTATTATAAAACAATACAATATTTTATCCTATTTTACAATTTGTTCGTCTATCTTTGTAAAGCAAATTTGCTGCACCAAATTAAGCAATAATGAAACTCAGCCAAAAAGCATTAAAGGCAATAAACAATCCAGCTACCCGGCGGCGCCTGATGGATGTACTTGGTTGTACTGAATTTACCATTGCCCGATATATTCAAAAGAACAGCGATAACCTTACAAAAGCGGCTGCCATGCAGATTATTCGCGAAGCAACCGGATTATCTGATAGTGAAATACTTAACAAAGAAGGAAACTAACACCCGCGAAAAATCAACTTTTACAATTGTATTCAGAGGGTAAAAGAATTGATTTCTACCAATCGTATAAAAAGATAAAACAGGCTCAAGTATTGCATTGAACCTGTTTTACAATTACACTAAAAAATAGAAATGAGAAGTTCGCAACTGCACTTCACCAGGTAGTGGCATTGTCCGGCGAGGGATTTTTGCCAAAACTGAAGATGTACACTATTAAAACAGTTCAGCAGTATTGCTGTACTAAAAGAGTGCAAAAAAAAGTTGTGCATTTTTAGGGTTTTTCATTTGACCTAAAGCATCCAACGAAAACTGACTTTCCCAATCAATTAATTTCGATCAATAAATTATAACTTGTTCCACAATATTTACAATAAAGTATATTTTTTATAATTTTATATGATACCTTTATAGCCAGAAATAGAAAAGTGGTAAGGACAAGGAGTAATTTGTTTCCTATTTTTTAAGAAGTAATACAGAATGAGGATGAGGATCCAAATTATAATGTTTACTTGTTTATAAATTTCGACATCGGGGCCACCGGAAAAGTTATAAATGTTCATGGTGTTTATATTTGCGATTTAAAATTTGATTTTACAATATGCATTCTGATAATGACGACTTCCGCCTGTTTTTATCAGCGTTAGCATACCTTCCACATAGCGTGAAATACCGCAAATACCCCTTTCGGGAATTTTGTTTAGATAAGAGAAACATCTAAACAAAAATTATCTTTAGTAACCTGAAAGATATCAGATTTAACCTGAGATTAAAATTTTAAAAGGTCCATTTATTTTTTCTTGATTTAAATAAAGAAAATCCTGAATTACTTTTAAGATGATCTTATCAGGGATTAATTTCAACACTTTTCAGGTAACCCCAAATTTTATTTTCTTTCAAACGAAATATTACGTCATCGACAATTTGTTTTGGGATATCTGATCCTTGGGATATTTTAAAAACTTTTTCGATTTCACGGGACGCTTCTGCGTCAATCGTGAGTAAAACCCTGAAAATATTATATAGATCAGTGGGATCCCTTGACATTACCAAAATAGACCACATAATCGGCCGTAGCTCTTTTGATAACAAACAATAGCCCTGGATAATCATATGAAAATCATCAGGAAGTCGAATGTTCTCATTTTCAAAATTCTGATTTTCAACCATGACAGGTAATTAATTAATATAAAACTAAGATTTATTTTATAAAATTTTACATTAATATGGAAATATTTAAAATAAATAAATCCTGATCGAATAAAACTGGCTTTTTGATAGAAAGATTTAAACTTTTTTTTGGATGTTCTCAGCATACATCGCTAAACGTAATAAGTACACAACATTATATAAATCAATTATTTACCGACAATTTTATGAATAAACCACTGATATTCAGCTATTCGTTATAACTATTTCGATTATGAAATAAAGATAAGATTAAAATGTAACTATTTACATCCATTTGTAATACTCTACAACTAAATTGATTTAGGTCAATGGACGATACACTTCAGAAAAAAATAAAAGAGGTTATAAAAAAAACCGGTATGTCTGTGATACAAATCGCTAAAGCTACTGGTGTGCCTAAAGAGAACATGTATAAATGGTTCAAGGGCACGCGACCAAGTGATGCTGCGGTTTATAATAAACTAATGAATTACCTGGACAAATTCCTTTTAAATGTTCCAGAGAATGCTTTGCCGGAAAAATCACCTGAAGAAGATATTCTGAGGCATCAATCATTAAAAGTAAGGATACCACTAAAAAAATACGTCAAAACTGTATTCCAAACGAATGAAAAAGCGGTTGCGGGAACTGTTTTGATAATTGACGATGAACCTCAATTGATTGCAGAGCGTATCGATCTACCATTTCTGGGATACATAGATGGAGCTATTGAAATACCCGATGATAGTATGGAACCAGTATTTAAACGCGGCTGCAGAGTAGCAATTACAAGATTAGCAGATTACCGGATTATCAACTGGGGTAAATATTTTTTTACTATTGACAAAAACTGGAATGGCATAATAAGACGAATTTATCCTGGTCAGACAGAAGACACAATTCAATTAGTATCAGAAAATGTACACTACCCACACATTATCAGACAATGGGATCAGTTGGAAGCAATTTTTGAAGTAAAAGCTGCTATATTAAAGCATTAAGACGGATAGGCTGTTTCCCTTATATAACTCCGTTATGCACTGCATGTGTCAAAGTGCAGTGCCAGTGTGCATTGCACCGCAAACAGGTTCTACATAAAACATATATTAAAAATGCGCATTCCTATACGGTTTACAGTGAGTGTGTTTCACCGTTATTTAACAGATCCCACAAAATAACAACAGTCAAATCCTAAGCAGAAGCATGTATAACCTGAAAATTCCGTAACAATTTTTTAGATTTTAACCTTTATTGGTAAAAAGAAAAAAACTAAATTTGATACAGATACAGCAACTCCTCCTCCAAGCGTCATCCGTCCTATAAAACATCTTCGATTTTTGTGTTGATATAGTAATAGCGAGTAGACCATTTTGTTCTGTAGCAATTCAGTAATTACAAACCTTATCCATTATGACCAGAAAATCAGCCCAGACGAACATTATTTTCGACGCAGCCTCCACTATCAGAAATGCCATCGACGCCACTCCCCTAAGCAGAAAAAATATTCACGACCTGGTTCCCGACATCCACATTGGCCGTAATCAATTACAACGGGTATTTAAGGAGATCACCGGCATGACGGTAAAGCACTACCGCCTGCAGAAACGCATGGAAGCCGCGCGGGATATACTCATGACGGGCGTATCGGTTAAACAGGTAGCCTCGAAATGCGGTTATAAAAAACAGAACAATTTTACCAGGGATTATAAATCTGTTTTTTTCATGACGCCATTGGAATGGATTCGTCAACATTATGCTAATGATATAACGGTTATACAAATAGGCACTGAAAAGAAAGTGCAGTTTTGATAAAAAAATGTGCAAATACGATAAATAGGAGGTATTAACTTGCATACAGGTTCACAACAAAAAAGAGCTGAGACAGCAGAAAGAAAAAAAAGTGCAGAAATGATAAGAAGTTGTGCAAATACGATAAATGCGAGGTAGTAACTTAGATAAAGATTAAGGCACAAGAGACAATAAACAAAGGAACAAGGCTCAAGGAACAATGAACAAGAAAGAATTAAGCTCATTAATATATAAGAATTTCAGACTGATGAGTATTCAGTTTGTTGACAACCTACCGTAACGCCTTTTCTTTTTAGTAAGGGCAGCTGCGGTAAGCTTACAAAAAAAGTTTACCCGTACTTTGATAAATACACGTGCCATTATTTCAATTTTTGACCATTATCTGACCAATGAAAACACTACAGCAGGAAAGGGATGCCTGCAAACTCCACCTAATTCACTATAAAGGACAAGACATTTTTTTTTGATGGATTGATTTTTATTACGATTACACAGCAATACATTAGGCTATAACCCGGGTTGACCGGTGATGTGTTGTGTATTGTATGAAGGGATTTACCTTAAACATAGTGGGGGTCAAATTCGCTATACAATACAATGCTACACACGTGGTACAACACATGATGAATTAAACCGCTGCTTTTCGCTCGGGCAGACGGTACCAGGCAAAGTATAGAATGATTTTCACCGGCGTCCGGCTTATGGCTGCAATAAGATTTTTGAACATATTCAACTTATGCCGGTATCTGACAGGCATAGATCAGACCGGCTAATTGCCCGAGAGGGCAATTTACAAGGTTGTTATTATACTGCCTTTTCTGTTTAGTTGAGGCACTATAATAGCTTATCACAGGAATACAGTAAACGGACGGTTATACTCATATGGGACTTCCGGTTTTAGCCAACCAGTAAACATTGGAGGTGCTCTAATTACAACAGTAGATAGAGGCTGTGCTGCCTTGTTTATTTAAGCAGGGCGGCCAACAGCCGAATAAAAAAACAGAACGGTTGTAAGTGTATTGATGATGAGAATCAACAATGGCCTTTCTTGATCTATTATAGAAGGTTTTTAACAGTGGCTTGCTGTCTGCCTTACTTGTCTAAGCGGAGGCAGTTTACAGTAAGCTTTTTACCCAGGCATTTGTCCATGCCCTCAAACATATATACATTTCATATTTACATTTATCAAGTTACCGGGAGCATGATGTAGCGTGTTCCCGGGTTTTAAAACCTTGTTCGTTATGAAAAGCCATGTTTTGTCAGCTAAGCTTCGAGGAAATAACCCACATGAAAAAAGAAACACTTTCACGACGATAAAAAAAAATACAATCGTTGAGATTATTTGCTTCTTGCTGATTCTACTTTTCGTATATGCGGCAATCAGTAAATTGCTCGATTATCAAAAATTTACGGTACAGGTTAGCAAATCACCAATACTTACAAAGTTTACCAGTATCATTACCTGGGCAATACCAGTCGTTGAAATTCTGATATCACTATTGCTGGCGATTGCGAGATTTCGATTAGCTGGTCTATATGCAGGTTTCTGCCTGATGCTGATTTTTACTTTTTACATCGTGGATATTACGCAGTTTAGTGATGGCAACATTCCCTGCTCGTGTGGTGGTGTGTTGCAGAATATGAACTGGGATCAGCATTTGGTGTTTAATATAATTTTCTCACTGCTAGGTTTATCAGGTATTTTCTTATACAATCCCGGAACAGACAACAAATCCAGGTAGTGCGTCATCCACATAGCAAATTTGATCGGCCCAACTTATTAAGGGCTTTATAAATGAAAAATTATTTATTGCGGCAATAAACAGGGGTAGCTGAAAACCTGTAACAGAGTAAGCAGTTCATTAATCATTTAAACATTTTTTATGAAAAAGTCAGTAATTCTTATGTCTGTAGCTTTTGTATTAGCCATCGGTAGCGCATTTACAACCAAGTTAGTAAATCCAACAGGTTATGCTAATGTTGGTGGTACTATCTTCAGTGGAGAAACAAACAATTCTGGTTGCGTGGTTAAATCTACCGGCACTGATTGTACGATTCTTGTTGCGGGTTCTCCAGTTTCTCCGGTTTATGAAACCTCAAACGATGCGACAAATCAAACTTCCAGCAAAATTCTGAGATTCTAATCTTTGGTGTAGAAATTGGAGGCGAATGCCTCCAATTTCTCTATTTGAAGGTTCATTGATCATTAAACATTTTTTATGAAAGAGTCGACACTACTAATATCTGCAGCGCTTATATTAGCACCAGTGCCAGTGCTTTTTCGACCAAAGTTAGTAACCCCAACAGGATATGCTAATGTTAGCGGCACTGTTTTTAACGGCGAATGCGATAATCCTAATTGTGGGGTTAAAGCAACCGGACAGATTGCTCAATTTTAGTTAATGGTTCGCCAGTTTCACTCGTTTATGCAACGGCAGAAGATGCAGCGGATCAGATTTCATTTAAAAGATTGAGGCACTAATCTTTTAAATGAAACCGGAAGCGGTTATTTGCCATTTGTTTACTTACGGTCTTTCATTATAGTTAACAGGTATTGAAAACAGTTATGAAAAGGAAGCTAATCTATGTTTCGGTTGTTTGTATTTTTAGTTTCACCATTATTGCGGGGTTGCATTTTGTATCAGACATAATGACCATGCAACCGAATAATTTTAACCGTTCACTGCGCAGCGATTTTATTCAACTAATCAAAGCCCGGGAGCTACCTTCCAGTGGTTATAGGATAGTTGGAGGGTCAGAGAAGAACGTTTATTTGTCAGACGAAGGGAAACCATTCACTGTAATAGTCGCAGATAAAGCATCTTCCGAAATAGAACAAAGAATTATCGTCAATAAAACGGGAAGGAAGATCGTTCTGGGACTGCTCCGGGTTGATTCGCCACGGGTATATCTTTCAGATCCGTTTTCGCACTCATTGTTTATGGGGAATCTGGAAAACATGCAAATAGATAAACTCCTGTTTAAAGATGACACCTGTGACTTTATTTTGCCCATAACCCCGTCGACATTTGCCATAAGAGCGTTCGATAATAAAAAAATGGAATACAATCTTGGAAGGAAAAATAAAGACTCAGTCATAAAATGCTTTTCAAACCTCCTAAAAAAGCAGGTTGACGGGATCTTTAGTGTTGATGGAATGCTTAATTATAATCCTCATTTATCCCGCATTACATATCTGTATCGATACCGGAATCAATTTCTTTGCCTGGATACCAACTTCAATTTAATTTATGAAGGAAAGACGATTGACACGACGACAACGGCGAAGCTCAAAATTGCGAAAGTAAAATCCGATAATACAATTACGCTTTCTGAGCCGCCGCCAATTATAAATAGAAACTGCTGTACGGATGGCAACTATTTATTCGTGCAATCGGAGCTAAAGGCAGACAACGAAACGCAAAGTAATTTCCGTAAATCAAATGTGATTGATGTTTATAATCTCCTAAATGGCCAGTATACATTTAGTTTTTATATTGGACGTTACAAATCGACGAAGGTGAATGAGTTCAAGGTTTTTGGAAACACACTATACGTAGTGGCCGACGAGTTCCTACTTACATACAAGTTAGCCAAAAGCTTATTATAAAAAAACCTCCCGCAAGTTAGCAGGAGGTTTTTTATAATGTAAAATGGTCAGTTTCCCTTTTTGGAGTCTTTGATAATGATGACCTTCATTAACTTTTCACCTTTTACCAAGTCAAGACCCAACCCATGCAAAAACTGTATAGCCCTGTCCCAAGTGGCAAATGCCCGTGCATCTGCAAGGGTAATATCATAATCAAAATCATCGGTGAAACCTGTAGCATCAATAAATGGCGCCTCTTCCTTTGGCGTTTGATCAAAAGTCTTATTGCTATAGCTGAAACTCAGAATGAGCCTCATTAAAATATCCCGTGTGATGGCGTTGCTTATATGAAACAGGGTGTCATTCATAGCCATGCCCTTAAATTTCGCTCCTGGTTCCTTTGCTTTTAGCAATGTCTTAGCTTTTTCTGTGGTTACCAGTTTCCAGCATGGCATCATTTTATCCTCTACCACGACTTCATAACCAAAATAACCTTTCAGATCCTGACGCATTATCTCCTGTAATTTGGTTGCCGTAACATGATCCTCTGTTGTAAGCAAACTATAGATGTACTTGTTTTCAATTGAATTCGACGAGGTTTGGAATGGCGTTTTATCACTTACTTCAAGTATAGGCCGATACCAGTATCTCCCGTAAAAACTTCGAGTGTGGGGCCGGGCTATTGTATCCGGATATTCCGCGGTTTGAAGCTCCCTTGTAAAAACGGTTCTTCCGAGTGTATCTTCATAGGCCATAAAGTAAAGATTTGCCAACGAAACCCCTACTTCCTGAACTCCTTTTAATGATTTTCCTGACGATGTAATAATCCAAGGGATAGTATGAACATAATTGTAACCGCTCCGGTTTTTTTCGCCCTTATATTTAGAAATGACGGAACGATACAGAAAATCGTTTTCACTGCCGTTACCATCTGTGAAAAGGACCTTGGATTCATCCAAAGATGGCTTCTCGTAAGCCTTCTTCATTTCACTTCCAATAATGGCATCCTTTATATCATATGAATCGCTCTTTACCAAGTCAAGCACCTGGGTCAGCATCTTTTCATCGGGAGTTCCGATCCATGCTATAATGCCGTTCCTGTCAATAACAAAGGACTGTGGAATCCCGTTTAATCCAGCGGCTTTTAGCCAGTCAGTTTCGATGCTTCCTTCCGGTTTATCGACCGCGACATTGTACTTCATGGCATCACCTTTCTGCCTTACATATTGTTCTACTCTTGATATATACGAAAGGTCTTTTACGTCTTTTTTGGCCTCCATAACAAAAACACCTATTACCTCAACGTCATTTTTAAAGCTCGCTGCAATGTCGGTCAGATGTGGAATGGCCTGAGCGCAGGGCACGCACCAGGTTGCACCAAAATCCACCAGATAGACCTTTCCTTTTTTAAATTCAGGCACAGCGGAACCTTTTACCCATTTAAATGCATCGAGAGAAGGCGCTTTGTCGCCGACTTTCAATACCGTTTTTACACTTGTCTGGGCAAAATTAGCACATGACACGGATAGCAGTACGCTCGTCATCAGTATCCTTTTTAATTGCTGCATCATCTTTAAATCGTTTAATGTTTAAGTTACCCTTACTGTCTTCGAATCTTAATACGTCTGAACAATGGATAGGCAAATCGGTTAATAGTAAATCCGTTCCCCGGAGGGCTTTCAAAGGGATGTATTCTCTACGATCTTCAGCATAGGGATAGTATAGTTAGTATCCGTCGTTTTGGATAATATTTTTATCGTTGGTTATTTCTGTTAGTGGTATGGGGTATAGGTTTTGATAACTGTTCCAGGTTCCACCCTTTTGAGGCGCTATCACAGTCATTACAGGGTTTATCATTTGGGTTCTTTTAAGGTCTAGCCATCGGTGTCCCCATTCGGTAAACAGTTCAACTTTTCGTTCCTGTGCAATAGCGGCAAGGAGGTTATCTTTATCGGCCGCGCTTGTATTGCCGAGTCCCGCCCTGTTGCGAATGGCATTCAGATCGCTCTGTGCACCTGTCAGATTGGTATTTTGCTGAGCCCTTGCCTCCGCCCTGATCAAATATTGTTCAGCAAGGCGCAACACCATAGAGTATTCGGTCAGATTGGTCCCTGTTTGCACTTTGTATTTATTGGGATAATAATACACGCTTGTTCCACTTGTAAATGTGCCTACCCATTTTGTTTTCCTGTTATCTCCGGTTTCAAAGGAATTGTATAATGGCAGGCTGAGGGAAGCATTACTGGGTACAGTAGTAAGTACGAATACATTGCCCTCGCTGGTATTATAGGCTGTTCCGGCAGGTTTCAATTGGAGGATGGTTTCGCTGCTGTTTTTCAGAAAAACGGCATCCAGATCGGTTGGCAAACTGAAATTTGGATTGGATATAACAGTGGAGGCCTGTGCTTCGGCCTTTGCCCATTCGCCTGTAAACAAATATACCCTGGCGAGCAAGGCGGTTGCAGCCCATTTATTGGGCTGATCCCTTTCGTTTTTTGAAAATGAATAATCGGATGCAAGGAGGTTTTGGGCATCTGTAAGATCAGCTATGATTTGTTGATACACTTCAGTCTTTGGCGTTTTAGATAGTATAGCATTGACGCGATAATCTGTAGTGGTTACCAGAGGAACGTCGCCGAAAAGATTAACGAGATAAAAATGACAAAACGCGCGGATGAACTTTGCTTCACCTAAAAGTTGATTCTTTGTAGCGGTCGTCACACCTGATGACCCATTTAAACCTTCAATGACAGCGTTGGCATTATTGATAAATTTATAGGGGGTTGACCACAATGTCGAGTTGATATTAGTCGATGTAAGGGAATTTGTATAATAGGGCAGATATCCGGATGAATAGGCGATTAATTCATCTGCTGACAACCCTGCGACAAATGTGACGCTCGAAATCGTGCCGCTTGCGAATCCGCCGCCATTGATCATATCGCTATAAATACCCCGAATTACAGCGGTTGCAGTCGCATCGTTTTCGTATACAGTGGATGCATCAATCAAATTTTTGGGTGAGCCAACATCGATAAATTTTTTACATGAGCTGGCAAGTAAGAGTAACCCGCCGAATAACAATAACGATGGTATATATTTAAAGCTTTTCATTGCAGTATATTTTATAAGGTTATCTGAATTCCGGCTGTCAGCATTTTTAATGGAGGAATGGACTGAAAGCTTTGGGTTTCGGGATCTAGCCCTAAATAGTTTGTGATCGTGATCAGGTTCTGTCCCTGAATAAATAGTTTAGCTGATTGTGCTTTTATGCGAGATAGCCATGCAGCTGGGATTTGATAGGATAAATAAATGTTTTTGAGCCGGATGAACGATGCATCGGATACGATAGCGTCGCTGGACAGAAGACTGGAGTATGCTGCAGATGCAGCCGTTCCGGAAAAAGCCTGGGTATATTTCTGAATGTCGGTGCTGGTTTGCGTGGCTTGCCATCTATCCAGCACATAATTAGGCTGGTTTCTGATCACACCAGGTGAGCTAAATGATTTCAGATAATTAAGCCCGGTCTGTTTCACAAATTGAAAGAAAACATCGAGTTGAAAATTTTTATACTTGAAATTATTGGCAAATCCACCATAGAATTTTCTCTCAACTGATTTATACGCTTGCAGATCGTCGGGGTAAGTGATTTTGGTATCCTTGTTTACGTCCTCAAAAGTATAGACGCCGGTTTGGGGATCAACTCCGAGAAAGTGATAAGCTTTCAGGAGATAAAGCGATTTACCTACGACATAAGTGTTGGCATAGGACGATTTTTCGATACCGGGGTATGAGATGAGTTTATTCCTGGGAAGTGTCACATTAACCGAGGTCGTCCAGGTAAAGTGTTTTCCATTGAAGTTGACGGTTCTCACATCAAATTCCCAACCAGTATTTTGTACAGTTGCAGGCAAATTGAAATACTGCAGGGACGACTGACCGGTTATAGTTGGAAGTGGATATCCGACCAACTGATTTGATGAACGGTTGCGATAAAAGCTGGTGGTAAGTAATATTCTGTCGTTTATGAATCCCAATTCGATACCTGCTTCGGCTTTCTTGTTCGTTTCCCAGGCAAAGTTTGCATTAAACAAACCATTTACCAGTAATCCACCGGTGCCATTGTAGGGATTTGATGTAGATGAATATGTATTCAGGTACCCATAATCCGGAAGTTGGTCGTTTCCTGTTGTTCCGTAGCTGACCCTGATTTTACCATAGCTCATCGCAGGCAAAAAATGTTCGATAAATTGTTCATTTGTGAATATCCAGCCAAGCCCCACGGCGCCGAAATTGGCAAACTGTTTTCCAGGGCCAAATCTGCTAGAGCCATCGCGTCTTCCGGTCAGGTTGACCAGGTACTTATTATCCCAGTTATAGTTAATACGCCCGAATATCGCATTGTAACGATATTTGATATAGGTTAGGTTACCAGGTGATATGGTAGGTGCCGAGCCTGGGTTATTCAGAAGAGCGTCACTGGTGAATCCCCTTGCAGTATATGCCTGAGCATCGGTTAGATTCTGCTGAAAGGTGGTTCCAATCAGCACATTCAAATTACCTTTTGAAATTCCGCGTTGATATTCTAATTGCGGTTCGACTATCCAGCTCGTATAGCTTTGATGGCTGAAGGCAGCCTGGCCTGTAGGATTAAACGCAGGGTTTTGCGAACTGATAGGTGTAAGCTTGGTTTGATCCATCTGCATCTTGTTGTAGCCAAAGCTGGTTCTTAGTTGCAGGCCAGATATAATCTGATAGCTTAATGTACTATTAGCGATTAGATTATTTGTATTGGCATCGTAGGGCCTCAGAAAAGTTGCGTATGGATTATTGAAATTGGGCCATGACAGGTTAGCCCAGTTGAGGGTGCCGTCAGGATTAAACATAGATGGGGCAACGGGAGCCAATATCAGCGCTGCATTCGTTGGGTCTTGCGTGGGTAAATTGTTTTTATCCAAAATATAGTTTACAGTCAGCGAAGAATTAAAGCGTTTATTTTCTGAAGAGTGGTTTAAATTGAAATGTACAGACGCTTTCTTATCAGCAAAGTCGCCTGGGAATACAGTGCTTTGGCGGAAATAACCAGCGCCTAGTAAAAATTGCGTGCGCTGGTTGCCGCCAGATAAATTAACGTCGGCACGTGTTGTATGCGAGGTGCCGCCGATTAACGTTTTCTGCCAGTCAGTGTAGCGTGTCGAATCCCAATAACCATTCAGGTCATATGCAAACGAAGGAATGCTGGTAACGGCATCATTGGAAAATGCTTCATGGCGCATTTTCAAATATTGTTCGGTATTCAGCAAATCCATTTTATTGGAAATTTTACCTGCACCCGTATACAGGTTAAATTCAACCTTGGTTTTACCAGCTTTTCCTTTTTTGGTGGTGATGATGACAACGCCGTTGGCACCACGGGAACCGTAAATGGCCGTGGCATCGGCGTCTTTAAGTATTTCGATGCTCTCGATGTCGGAAGGGCTTATCGTATTCAACGGACTTATTAAGGGTGTGACCTGGCCCGCAATGCCGTTGTACTGATCGAGAGAAGATGATGTAATTTGAACGCCATCCACAATAAACAATGGCAGGTTGCCATTATTGCCACCGAGTGTCTGCCGCAAACTGTTTAGGCCGCGGATCTCAATATTGAAACCACCGCCGGAAACGCCGGTGGTTTGTTGTATGTAAACGCCGGCCATTCTGCCAGATATGGCCTCAAGCGGGTTAGATACCGGCTGTTTCTGGATATCCACCGCCCTGACAGTGCTGACGTTGCCCGTATTGAGGCGTTTGGTCGTTGTGCCGTAGGCGATAACCTGTAACTCGTCCAGGGCGCTGACTTTTGATTTAAGACTAATAGCAAGTTCGGTTTTTCCACTCACCTTCAACTCAAAACTCTCCATGCTCACATGCGTAAACACCAACACCGCATCTTGCTCTACCGTTGCCAGTGAAAACTCACCATTTTTATCAGTCATCGTATTTTTTGAACTCCCTTTCACTGTCACCGTAACCCCTTCCACCGGATCTCCATTTTCATTCACTACCCTACCCCTTACATCAATTAATGGCGGAGCCACGCCCCCAAAACCTTCTGTTGAAATAACAGCCAACGCCCTCTCCTTCACCACTATCACCTGGTTAACAATCGAAAATGAAAATGGCTGGTCCCTGAAGCAGACATTGAGGGCTACTTCCAGTTCGGCATCGGTAACCTGAATGGAAACCGGTTTCGATTTGCTTAATTGTTCCTGGTTGTAAAAAAAGCGATAACCTGTTTGCTTAGTGATTGATTCAAAGACTTTTATCAAAGGAGCATTCTTTGCCGAAAGAGTAACCTTTTGTGAATACCCATTGGCACTTACCTGCATACAGGCCGCTAACAATATGAATGCAGTCATCTTCATAATTCGCAGAATAGGCAGTTTTGGTTTAGCAACCCCATACCCGGGCGCTTTGCCAAGATCGAAATCTTGCATAGTTTTGCTTTGTTAGGTTAATAATGAAATAATTACGCTTAACGTTATTTTAGTTAACCTTCCCGGCCGGTAGTGCTCCAACACTTCCGGCTTTTGTTTGCCTATCGGTGGCAAAAATGGTCAACACTGCGAATAATGGTTATAATGGGTAATGGTCCTTTTTTATATGGTTCGCAAAAGTGTTAGCGAAGGATAAGTATTACGAACAAAGTAACCAGATGGTATTTCAAACGGATATTTCTTTACATAGATAAAAGCCGGTAGCTTGCCCGGCTTGTTTTATTGGTAAGTCCCTGTTCAAAATATATTGATGCCTGTATATTATTCTTATTGCTGATGTCTTGTTTAAATGCAAAAACCACTTTACCAATGGTAAGTGGTCGTGTTATATAAAGCAAATTATTTAAAACTGTTGCAGAGAGATTACAAGTGGCTTTCGTCAGTTTGCATGCTGAAGAAGTTAAACTACCAATTAATACCAAACAACCTAAAGCAACGCTTTCAGGCATGCGAAGTACTGCACCAATCATAGCAAGAAGTTTTTCAATTTGTTGACAATAGATGCTTTGCATCCAACCTTAAATAACGCCCGTACCAGGGGCGTGGACAAGGGTTTTAATGTGTAACCAACTATCGAATAAGCTTACGTGTAATATAAGCAATAATCATGTATCAGTCAACCGACAATAAGGAACTTTTTTTAACAGTCATTTCTAACCGCTCACAAACATAAGTCCGCATTCTTCTTCGTGCATCATTCAGAATATTACTAACCGTTGTATAGGTTATACCCAATCTTTCTGAAATAGCATCCCTTTTTATACCGTAATAATTTAATAAGTAAATTTCGCTCTGCCGTTGTGTTAAATCATTGAATGCCTTCGTAAATAACACCTCACATTCTTTCTCCAGCAGGGCATCGTGGTTCCACATCATACTTACACTTCTGAAGTAACCGGTTTTACTTTTCACTTCCCTGCCCTGCTTTCTTTTATAGTTCAACGCTTCATTCTTTGCCATTATAAACAGATAGTTCTCCCACCCCTTCCAGTTTTCGATCTTTGCGGTTAAGCGATCTATCTGATTCCACACTTTCATAAATACATTCTGTGTAAGATCTTTGGCCGTTTCTTCGGTTCCACAAACCTTATAAGCCGACATGCAAACCCTGTCGAACAAACCGGTGTAAAGACAATTAAAGATCTTTTCTCTGTCGGTTTCCTTTTTCAACCCTCGCTCAATGGCAGTATGGTAGTTTTGGTTTAGCATACAATCGCAGGCTAATGTTGCTGTTAATGTTTACCATTTCAGTTTCCCCCAGCTCATGCATCCCGAACGGACCATCGGGATACATGACCGGCAAAATCGTGAACCATATAGGCAAGGTGGTAATCGGCTAATAGTAACGGGCACGCAGTAACACAGGGTTTTTCACTTTAATAAGGTATCGTACTACATGAAAAAACCAAACTCACATCAAAACATGTTACTATTATTTATACAAATGAATTACACTTTTTTCATAGCTATACTTTACTACTGTGGCTGCGTAACGGTAACCTTATTTCCTGCAACGGTAAAACGCAGCCTGCTGTTGAGCTCAATGATCTTCAGTACATCGCTCAAATTCACCGTACGTGGTATTTCGCCAAAGAACTCCGGTACTTTTATATCGCTTGTGTATTCTATATCAACATCGTACCACCGGCTCACCTGTCGCAACACTTCTTTTATATCGGCAGAACTAAATACGATCAATCCGTTCTTCCAGGCAAGTGCCGCATTAACATCAGCATTTTTCACCACATCAATCCTACTCTCTTTTACCTGCGCCTGCTGACCAGGCATTAATATTACTGGTTGCTGATTGCCCGTAGTTGCTGTTTCCTTTCGCGCATTGCCTATTCTCACCTTTCCTTCTACCAGTGTTGTTTTTACAGCCGACTCATCATTATATGCATTCACATTAAAATGCGTACCCAACACTTCTATCTGTGTACCATTGGCCAATACCCGAAATGGTTTGGTGGCATCTTTTTTCACTTCAAAATAAGCTTCGCCTGAAATTGTTACCTCGCGGCTGCTTTCGGTGAATGCCGTTGGAAATTTTATTGTTGATGCTGCATTAAGCCATACATGACTGCCATCGGGCAACGCCAGCTGAAACTGCCTGCCACGGGGTGTACTTAATGTATTGTAAAGAACTTCGGTACTTTTTCCCTGGCTATTGTATGCCAGCAACCCACCTTGTTTGGTGATTTGTGTGCTTCCCTGTTTTGTAAGATTTCCGTTGGCCGCTTCATCAAGCACTATCTCTTCGCCGTTAGATAGCTTTAAAATGGCGCCATCACGCCCCGGCGCTTTGTCGGTAACAGCTGCATGGGTTTCGGTTTTTACAATCTCTTTGGGGGTGTTACTTTTAAACCATAAATACCCTGCTGCCCCTATTACAATCATTACCGCGGCGGCTGCCGGTATCATTTTAAACCAAACTAATTTGCGCATTGGTACCACCGGGGCTGTACCTAACAGTGCTAATTCGGGATGTTTTTCACGAATTAACCTGGCTATCTTCTCTTCGGCAATGGCCGACTCTTCTTTTAATTCAAAAAGCTGTTTTCCATCTGTTAACCGGTCAAATAATTTACGGTTATGCTCCGATTCGTTTACCCACTGGTCAAGCTCAACCCTTTCGCTGTTGTTCAGTTCCTGAGCTAAATATTTTTCTATTAAATCTTTTATTCTTTGTACGTCATTCATAAAGCAAATTGTTAGGGATATAAAACATTCCATCCTCAGGCATCATTACTTCCCCCTGTTTTAAACCAGACTATGATTCGCGGCGCTGGTTTTTAGAATCCCCCTTTATATTAAAACAGGCAAGGGGTTTCATTTGTCCCGAAATGTTCAAAAAAAAATAATACAATCTTAATATGGCGAAAAACAAGGAAGTATTGTAGTATAGTTCAGCTCTTTAGTACAATCTGTACAAAAAAATGGCAATAAAGCTGATCTGCATGTTCTTATCAATGAATATAGCTTTTAATGATTTGAGCGCGAGCGATTTGAGGTTGCGCACGGTTTTTTCGCTCATACCCAGCATGGTAGCTATTTCCTGGTTGGCATAGCCGTCGTAATACGACAGCTTGAGGATTCTTTTATGCTGATCGGGCAGTTTTTCTACTTCTTCCCGTATGCGGGTAATAATATCGGCTTCTATTTCAGCATTTCTGATAAAGATCTCTTCGTTGGTCAGTTCACTGATCTCCTTTTCTTTCTGAGATCTTACTTTTATATGGTTCAGGTAATTCAGGCAATTGTTGCGGGCGGTTATAAAAAGAAAAGCCTGTATATTTTCCTTCGTATTGAATTGCGTATGCATTAACCACAATTTCGAAAAGCAGTTGGCCGTAATGTCAATGGCTTCGTCGGCGCCCACCAGATTTTTACAAAAGAAGTAAATACGCTGATGCATCCTTTTGTACACCTCGTTAAACGCGTGTACATCTCCCGCCGAAAATCGGGACATAAGATCATTGTCCTGGTATTGCATCAAGCTTTTCAATTTGGGTAATTTTACCTATATAACAAACAGGAATAAGGTGTTATGCGATGAAACTGTTGAGGATATAGGTTTCGGATAAGTTTCGGATAAGAGTGTGAGGCAGGAAAATATGAGTACTATAAATATAATAAAAAGAATGGAATCTTTTCATGCAGGTACATGCAATACCTGTTACAGTATGTTAACTGCTGTTGATGGAGGTCATTGGTTGAGTTGCTATTTCCGCCACTAAAATAATTGCTTTTAAAAATATAAACCAAATTGTTATCGATTTTTCACAGTCGTAGTGGATAAGATTAGCTATATTATAGTTGCCTTTACGAGGCAAAAGGTAATCAAATTAGTTATATATTTTTTTTACCGACGTGTAACGTGATGCTAACGAAGTTCATCGAAAAAGAAATAAAAGCCGCCGGCAAACCATCTTCGGCAACGAAATTTATATACGCGGAATAAACCTTTTTTTGTTGAAACAGCGTAAAGGACAACAGCATTTTTGCTGTTGTAGGATTAATTGAAGGCATCCGTTTTCAGGAATTTTTAAAACGAATTAATTGATAGCCATTTTTTGTTTCGATTTCCCAAAACGAAGTACAGGGTCTTCAAAAGGCTTCTATATTATAGCAAAAGGAAATTACTTTCGGTCAAAAGGAAACAACTTACAGCCATTACTTTGTTCGATTTCCCAAAACGAAGTTTCCCGTCGCTCTCTTTAATTTCAAATTCAGAAAAGGAACTTACTCATGGCGGGCAGTGATTACATTTTCAGAAAAATGAAATAACGGATGGCCATCTTTTTTTTCAAACTGCCGATACGAAGATCCTTTTCGCCTGCCGTAGTTTCAAATTATAAACACGAATTTTCCCGTGACCATCCCGAATTACCTTTTCATCAAAATGAAACAACCGGCGCCTCCGGGGAAACAACTTATCGCCATCCTTATTTTCAAATTCATAAAACGAAATAACTTTTCGGCATTTTTAATTTCAAATTCCGAAATCGAAAGTACCGGTTGCCATCGAATGTTTCTGGTTTGTGGTTTGTAGTTGCTCAAACTATAAACTGCTTTGCCTTTGCGCGAAACACTCATATGTAAGTCATACACGAAACACCCCTTTACAGCCCTTAATTGCCCCGTATCCGCAGGGTTATAACTCAAATTTCTGCCAATTCCGCCAATACTGCCACAAATTTGGATTTGGGCCAACAGCCACCCTACATTTGTATCGAACAAGGGAACTAACATGTATAACCGATTTTAACGGCACTGCACAAGTTTAAAGTTTATAGTTACAGTTAGTAATAAAAACTGATCGCAAACTATAAACCACAACCTCAAACGTAGTAAGGATCCAACCGGTAAAACCGGCAACTCAAATCGGTAACCTTGTATGCAATACTATTGGCCAATAGTTTGTAAGCGATGTTTAGTAGCACGTTCATTAACCAATTTGTTCACTTAAAAAATTCATTTTATGAATAGAATAGTTTTGGCATTCAAAGAAAGCCGCGACAGCGAGCTGGCGAAAAAAGGAAATCACATACTCAGCAGTATAAAAGGCAATTCCTTTTTTCCCGATACCACCCTTGTACAGGCGCTTGAAAAGAGCCTGCAGGAATACCAGGCAGCATTAGATGCTGCCGGCGATGGAAGCAGAAAATTAATTTCCATCAAAGACGACAAGCGAATGGCCCTCGAGGAAGTTTTAACCGAAGTGGCCTTCTATGTATCCCGAATTAGCAAAGGAGATAAATCGATGTTATTAAGCAGCGGTTTTGATCTTGCAAAAGAAAGGGGTATATCGGCTCCCTTGTTGCCCTTCAGGCAGGTAGCGGTACAAACCAACCAGCCGGGCGAAGCCAGCATTATCGCAAGCAGAGTTGCAGGCGCCAGGGCGTACATACACCAGTACACCACCGACCTACCCAACGCTAACACCGTTTGGGTGAGCGAAACAACAGCCCATCGAAAGCATACCTTTAAAGGTTTGAAGTCGGCTGTTGCGTACTGGTTCCGCGTTGTAGCCATTGGCCTGTACGGACAATCTGTTACGTCGGACCCGGTTCCACGGTTAGTTAAATAACCAGGCATCGGTTATTGAAATCCCGCCTCCGGCGGGATTTCGTTTTGCACCTATAGCCGCATAAAATCATAAACCCATCATTTTTCCTTATTTTTATGCTGCTCCATCTTTCATGTAAAACCATAAATTACCAGTCTTCCCTCTCATAACTACAATCGAAAGCAACCAACATCGCCTGCGCTATGTACCGGCGATTTTTCTGTTCATTAATCAAAACCGGGGATTCTGATGAAAAAACTTGTACCAACGCCGCTGGCGGCAACCGCTGCTATTGCTATTATTTTAACTGCCACGACGCTCTTATTTTCTGCCTGCAAAAAAAACTCCACACCGTCTGTAACAGAAAGATTGATGCACAAATGGAGCGTAGTGCAAATGATCGACTCGGTGTATACTTCCGGCTCCTCTCCGCAGGTTATTCCTTACACCGGTATAGCAGCCGATTATGTTGATTTCAGAACCGATGGCAAAGTGTATTCTTTCGTAAACAGTAAGTACGATACGGCCAATTACACATACTCTGAAATCAATTTACAGGTGTATACCAACGGGCACACTTATAATATGCTCATATTAACGGATGAAAGCCTCATACTTCATGAACCGCATTATACCAACTCAACATCGGGTTATTCGGCGTATAAAATCACTTTGAAAAGATAAATACAAAAGGCACAAGGCTCAAGATTGAAGACACAAGCCCTCAAGGCACAATAAAAAAGGCTCAAGGAACAAGGCACAAGGAGCAGGTGGCCCTCTACGAATAATTATTGCTGTTAACTTTCCTCACAGCAAGGGAAACAGGTGATTTACTGTACCAATGAATAATAAAAAATACATATACTAAAAAAGCGTAATTCCCGTTAATAGTAAGCTATTCCATAATCTGTTTTCCAATAACCTGAAAAACAGGTTAAAGTACACCCTAAAAATCTGAACCTCATGAATTCCAAATCAATAGTTACGATATGGTCGTATACAGGTATCGTAATTTTACTAATTGCCTGCCATTCTACCCAAACTGTCGTTTATACCAACGCACCTCCACCAACCAGGGTAATTGTAGTAAAAGAGCAGCCTAAAATAATTGTGGTGAAACAGCAACCCCAGGTAGTTGTTGTTAAAGAACAGCCTAAAACGATCATCGTAAGGGAGCAACCCCGTGATACCCGTGTGGTAACAGTGAGCAATACGCAACAAACTACTACCAACAATACCAAAACAAACACAACCACAAATACAACTACCAATAAAACCAATAACACAACTACCAATACAACCATAAATACAACTACAACCCAAACTAATACACCGCCTCCCGGCGATAAAGACCATTTACCAAAAGGAAATGCCTGGGGTACACATAGAGGGCTTCCGGGTAACACTTCTGTTGAAAATGTATTTAAGGAGAAAGTAGACCGTGACGACAAAGAACGCATTGCCAAAGAACAGAAGGACCGTGACGACAAAGATCGCGCTGCCAAAGATCAAAAAGATCGTGACGATAGAGATCGCGAAGAAAAAGATCGCGTTGCCAAAGAACAAAAAGACCGCGACGATAAAGATCGCGCAGATAAAGAGCAAAAAGATCGTGCAGAAAAAGATCGTATAGCTAAAGAACAAAAGGATCGTGACGANAGATAAAGAAGAAGAAGATCGTATAGCTAAAGAGCAAAAAGATAAGGAAGATAAAGAACGCGCTGATAAAGAACAGAAAGATCGTGAGGAAAAAGATCGCATTGCCAAAGAGCAAAAGGATCGCGAGGACAAAGAACGTGCAGCTAAAGAACAAAAAGATAAGGAAGATAAAGATCGCGCCGCTAAGGAACAAAAAGACAAAGAAGATAAAGAGCGCGCCGACAAAGAGAAAAAAGATAAGGAAGAGAAAGATAAAAAGGACGCTGATGACAAGAACAAAAACGACAAAGACAGCGGCGCAGAAAAAGATAAAAAAGGACCCGATAAGAAAGATAAATAATTGCGAGCCTTCTTCTATTGCACCTTATTCCACCAAAAGAATAGTCCCGCCGGTTGGCGGGGCTTTTTTTATGCTAAGTTGGAAGCGTCAGGGAGCAAAATAAAAATGCGAGACTTCACGTCTCGCAAAATACATTCAAATCTTTTTGCGCCTTAGCGCCTCTGCGCGAACTTATTTATTGCCCCGGAGAAACAATGCTCATAATACTTCTCTTCAACGCAGGATCGGGTTCCAGCATCTTGTACAACAGCCGGGCCGATTCCTCTTCAGAATTAACCAGGTCGTGCAGGGTAACTTTATCCAATAACTGATCGAGCGTATATTGTATCATCTGCCACAATGAACGGGCGCTGCAATCAACCGAATTGGTGCACAGCTTCATTGTTCCGGTATGCGAACCACAAAAGGTATTATTGAACATGGGACCGCCCAATGCCTTCAACGCTTCGTTTATAATAATTTCTTTTGCCGGTTTGGCCAGCACATATCCGCCTTTATAACCGGGTGTGCTGTTTATAAATCCTTTCAGGCGCAAAATACGGGTGAGCTTCGCTACATAAGTACCGGTAAGCCCTTCCGCTTCACTTAACTGCGGAATGCTCATTCCATTCGTATCCTTGCAGGCCGCAAGGCGAATTAATATGCGTAAGCCGTATTCTTCCTGTGCAGTAATTTTCATGTTTTGTTTTTGTGGTCAATCGTGAATGGTCAATGCTGAATTTGTCTGACTTTTTTCTATTGCCTATTGCCCATTGCCTATTGCCTTTTTATAAAAATCCCAGTTGCAGCTGCGCTGCTTCCGACATCATGCTTTTGTCCCAGGCCGGTGTCCAGGTTACAGCAACATGTACGTCGTTCACCCCTTCAATTTCCCGCACTTTCTGATCAACTTCAACCGGTAACGACTGCGCAGCCGGACAACCCGGCGCCGTTAATGTCATTACGATCTGAACGTTGTTGATCGGCAGTATATTTATTTCATATATCAATCCCAGTTCCCAGATGCTAACCGGTATTTCGGGATCGAAAATGGTTTGTAAAACCTCAGTTACTTTTTGTTTCAGCGCTTCGTTCTCCATGCTGCATCGAGTTTTTGATTTTATAAGCCAGCGCAAAATTTTTCATTTGCTTTACCATGGCCAGCAATCCGTTCGAACGGGTTTGCGCCAGGTGCGTGGTCATTCCAATCTGTTGAATAAATCCCAGGTTAGTTTGTATTATTTCATCCGGCGTATGGCCGCTCAGCACCCTGATCAACATACTGATCAGTCCTTTTACAATCACAGCATCACTATCGGCTTTAAAAAATACTTTTCCATCGTTATAATCAGCTACCAGCCAAACGGTGCTCTGGCAGCCCCTCACCTTGTTCTCATCTAACTTATGCTTGTCTTCCAGCACAGGCAATTTCTTTCCCAGGTCAATGATATATTCGTACTTATCATCCCACGAATCGAACAGAGAAAATTCTTCTACTATTTCGTTCTCAATTTCCTGTATGGTTTTATGATCGCTCATGCTTATAATAACATTTTAATGGCCTTTTGCAATCCCGTTATCAACTGGTCAATTTCTTCTTTGGTGTTGTACATCGCAAAGGAAGCCCTGATGGTTCCGGGTATTCCAAAACAATGCATCAGCGGCTGGGCGCAATGGTGACCGGTTCTTACGGCAATGCCGCGATTATCTAACAAAATGCCAATATCCTGCGGATGTATTTTATCAATCACAAATGAAACCACGCTCACTTTACGGGCTGCATTACCAATGATTTTCAATCCGGGTATATGCTGCAGTTGTTCTGTAGCATATGCCAGCAATTCATTTTCGTGATTGCGTATTTTTTCTTTTCCAATCTTAGTTACGAAATCCAACGCTGTTTTCAATACTACCGCATCGCCAATATTAGGCGTACCGGCTTCATATTTATAAGGAAGGTCGTTAAAGGTGGTTTTTTCAAACGTTACTTCTTTAATCATCTCTCCCCCACCCTGAAATACAGGCATTGCTTCGAGCAATTGTTTTTTGCCATACAAAATGCCTATACCGGTTGGTCCATATACTTTGTGCGATGAAAAGGCAAAGAAATCGCAATCCATTGCCTGCACATCTATATCAAGGTGTACCGAAGACTGCGCCCCGTCGATCAACACCACAGCGCCCACCTTATGAGCGGCTTCAATGATCTGCTCAACCGGGTTTACAGTGCCCAGTGCATTGGATACATGTACAATTGAAACCAGTTTGGTTTTCGGGCTCAGCAGCTTCCGGTATTCATCCATCAGCAGTTCGCCGTTTTGCTGCGGCACTACTTTTAATAAAGCTCCTTTTTCTTCGCACAGTATCTGCCAGGGAACAATATTCGAGTGATGTTCCATTTCAGATATGATGATCTCGTCACCTGCTGTAATATTTTTACGCCCCCAGGTATATGCTACCAGGTTAATGCCTTCGGTTGTTCCCCGGGTGAAAATGATCTCTTCGCGTGAAGCGGCATTGATAAATTGGCGGGCCGTATCGCGACTGGCTTCAAAAGCAGCTGTAGCTTCTTCGGCCAGTGTATGAATACCCCGATGCACATTCGCATTAATGTTGGTATAATAATCTATCAGCGCATCAATTACCACCTGCGGCTTTTGCGAAGTAGCGGCATTATCTAAATATACCAGCGGATGGCCTTTTACCAGCCGGTTCAACGCAGGAAACTGCCGGCGTATGGCATAAACATCCAGGTCTTTTGATAGTGTTATCATGCTATATCAAATTCCAAACGTTCTGAAATCAGTTTATCAACATACTCTCTGATGGGTGCGGGCTTAATCTGATCAAGAATATCAACAGCAAAGCCATGTAACAATAATGAACGTGCTGTTTCTTCCTGAATACCTCTCGAACGCAGATAAAATAAACTTTCTTCGTCGAGGCGGCCGATTGTACAACCGTGCGAGCACTTTACGTCATCGGCAAAGATCTCGAGCTGCGGTTTGGTATTTACACTGGCGCCTTCGCCCAGCAATACATTTTTATTGCTTTGATAGGCGTTGGTTTTTTGCGCATCGGGCTTTACAAATATCTTTCCATTGAAAACTCCCGTACTTTGATCACCCATAATTCCCTTATACAATTCATTGCTTTCGCAATTGGGTTTGGCATGATCAACGATAGTATGGTTATCGATATGGCTTTGTCCCTGTTGTAAATAAAAACCATACAAATGGGCTTCACAATGCTGATCGTCGAGCACAATATTCAGGTTGTTACGAACCAAACCGGCGTTTAACGAAACAGTTACCGTGTGCGTATAGCTTTTGCCAATTTGCTGAATATGGGTAGTAGCTACCTGGCTGGCGTGCGACGCGTCGTTTTGTATTTTGTAATACTCGGTTACGGCATCTCTTTCAACCACAATTTCAATCACCCGGTTGGTAAAGCTTTCCTGTGTGCCCAGTGTGTTAAAGGTTTCAACAAACTGTACCTGTGCTGCCTGCCCAACATAAACCAGTGTACGCGGTTGCGCCAGAATGCTGGCCTGCCGTGAATCGGTAATATTATAAATGTAAACGGGATGCTCAATTACCTGGCCCTTTTTCACATGTACAAATACACCGTCCTGTGCAAACGCGGTGCTCAGGGCATTGATACCGTCTTTTAAATAATTGCTGCTATGACCAAGATGTTTGCTAACGATTTCGGCGTACTCATTTTTTGCAGCCTCCTGTAATGGCTGAACGGTCAATCCTTTTGAGCGAACAACCGAAAACTCATTCGAGTAACGGCCGTTTATAAAAAACAGTTCATTGGCCTGTTCATAACCCGGTAAGCGAAGCGCGTTTATATCGGCAGCGCTTATCGAAGCTATTTTTTGATTTACCGGGTATTCGTATTCTTTATTAAAGAAGCTACCTATGCGGGTATATTTCCACTCTTCGTGCCTGGTAGTAGGAATACCCATTTTGTTTAACGCCTCAAATGCTTTCTGACGTATAACGCCCAATCCATTCAGGCCGTTTACAGAAGGTAACTGATTATACTGCTCTTTTAAATATTCTAAATTGTTCATTGTTAACAGTTCAAAATGAGGTGTTCCTCTTTTTTTTACTCGTTTTACTCAGCATGTAACAATCCTGCACTTCAATGCTTATGCCTCAACATTCTCGCTTTTAATAAAATCATATCCTCTTTCTTCCAGCTCAAACGCCAGTTCTTTGGGACCCGATTTTACTATCCGTCCATTATACAGTACATGTACAAAATCAGGAACGATATAATCTAACAGGCGCTGATAGTGAGTAACTAACAGTACTGCATTGTCTTTTTTGCGTAATTTATTTACCCCGTTGGCTACAATGCGAATGGCATCGATATCCAAACCTGAGTCGGTTTCATCGAGGATGGCGAGCTTGGGTTGCAGCATGGCCATCTGAAAAATTTCATTGCGCTTTTTTTCACCGCCCGAAAAACCTTCGTTCAGGGAGCGGCTCAGTAAAGATTGGTCGATGTTCACCAATGCCATTTTTTCTTTCATGAGTTTCAGAAAGGCAACGGCATCCAGCGATTCTTCACCACGATACTTGCGTACCTGGTTAACGGCTGTTTTTATAAAGTTGGTGGTAGTTAAACCTGGTATTTCAACAGGGTATTGAAAAGCCAGAAACAATCCTTCAGCGGCTCTGTCTTCGGGCGACAGTTCAAGCAGGTCTTTTCCTAAAAACTCAACAGAACCATTGGTCACTTCATAGTTTTCGCGGCCGGCCAGTACCGATGCCAGCGTGCTTTTGCCTGATCCGTTCGGGCCCATGATAGCATGCACTTCGCCGGCTTTTATTTCGAGATTAATCCCTTTTAAAATTTTCTTTTCTTCAATACCTGCGTGCAGGTTGCTAATTGATAACATAACTTGATTATATATATTTAAAACGTCTTATAAGCAAATTCATTCCTGTATTCAATTGATCGATTGTCTGATTGTTCGATGGTTATGTCTCAAACTTCAGGCTTGTTTTCCATCGGCTGAGTATCCGAATATCAACGCCCCAACCATCAAACCATCTAACAATTGAACCATTGTATTTCATTTTCAAATTTTCAAATTGGCTAATTTTCAAATTATCCAACGCTTCCTTCAAGGCTAATGGCCAGCAGCTTCTGTGCTTCTACAGCAAACTCCATTGGCAACTGGTTCATTACTTCTTTGGCAAAGCCGTTAATGATCAGTGCTACGGCAGTTTCGGTATCAATACCGCGCTGGTTGCAATAGAATATCTGGTCTTCACCAATTTTCGAAGTGGTGGCTTCGTGTTCAACAACAGCGGTGCTATTTTTTACTTCAATGTATGGGAAAGTATGCGCGCCGCATTTATCGCCCAGCAACAATGAGTCGCATTGCGAAAAGTTACGGGCATTGGCTGCGTTTTTACCTACATGCACCAAACCGCGATAACTGTTGTTGCTAACACCGGCCGATATACCTTTCGATACAATGCGGCTACGGGTGTTTTTTCCGAGGTGCATCATTTTGGTACCGGTATCGGCCTGCTGGTGGTTATTGGTTACGGCAACTGAATAAAATTCACCTACCGAATAATCGCCTTTTAATATTACGCTGGGGTATTTCCAGGTAATGGCTGAGCCGGTTTCTACCTGCGTCCACGAAATTTTTGCATGAGCACCCTGGCAAATACCGCGCTTGGTTACAAAGTTGTAAATACCGCCTACACCATCTTTATCACCGGGATACCAGTTTTGAACGGTGCTATATTTTATTTCGGCATTTTCCATGGCGATCAGCTCAACCACAGCGGCATGCAGCTGGTTTTCGTCGCGAATGGGGGCAGTACAACCTTCGAGGTAGCTCACATAGCTGCCTTCGTCGGCAACGAGTAGCGTACGTTCAAACTGACCGGTATTCTCTGCATTGATACGGAAATAGGTACTTAATTCCATGGGGCAACGAACGCCTTTTGGAATGTAGCAGAAAGAGCCATCGCTGAAAACGGCAGAATTCAGTGCCGAAAAATAATTATCGGTAATAGGTACTACAGAACCTATATATTTTCTCACCAGTTCGGGGTGTTCCTGAATGGCTTCGCTCATTGAGCAGAAAATGATGCCCAGTTCTCCCAGTTGCTCTTTAAAGGTGGTACCTATTGATACACTGTCAATTACCGCATCGATGGCAACACCAGAAAGGCGTTTTTGCTCGTCGAGCGAAATGCCCAGTTTTTCGAATGTTTTTCTTAATTCAGGATCAATTTCGTCGAGGCTATTAACAGTCTTTTTCTGTTTGGGGGCAGAATAATAGATAATATCCTGATAATTAATTGGTTCATACTTAACATTGGCCCAGGTTGGTTCTTCCATTTTCAGCCAATGGGCATAAGCTTTCAGCCTCCACTCCAGCATCCACTCCGGTTCTTTCTTTTTGGCCGAAATAAAGCGGATCGTATCCTCATTTAGGCCGGGAGGCGCCTCATCCGTTTCGATTTCAGTTACAAAACCGTATTTATAATCACTAAGAACCGTTTTTTCAATAGCACTAAGCTCATTATTCATAGCAAAATCTTTTATTCTTATTTAAGCAGGCACAAAGGTACAACAATCTATACTAAAAAGTATAAACAGTGTTATATCATTTATGTTTATGACGGGATAAATTCTTTTTATAAAGGCATTTTGTTGAAGGTGACCATCCCCCCTCTGGCGGGAGTCCTGTAAGTTTATTCAGCTGATGGGAGTTTGCCTGTTTTCGGGCGCAAATGTAGGACAGAATTGTGATTTGGGGGGTTAACAAGGTAAATATTATAGGATTTTTGGGGGTTAGGTGATTATCTAACCAATAAAATATAGAGTCTCAGGCTGTTAACGGAAATTAATTGTAAAATGTCTTATCCTGGGTAATAGGTTATTTTTATAAAAATGATCACTCTTTGCTTTGCCGAAACCAGACCAACATATAAAAACTTCCAACATACGTAATTGCTATAAAAATTTCTCACACGTCCATTCTGCGTTTATCTGCAACAGTTGTTTTACCTATGGGTTTTGGGTATTTTGTTAAACCAACAATTATTTTTTTTACCAACTCCCTATCACGTTTTTCACATACAAAATGCTGTAGTTCACCCATAAAGCCTGGGTAGACAAAAGGGGTATTAGTATTTTTATCAATTGTATAGTAGCTGATGATGCAACACCTACACATGTCGTTTATAAAATATGATAATTAAAAGTATACATTTGCATTTACGTATCCCTAATCATAACTGCTTATTCTATGGATGGATTTATCGCTGAGATTCGCCTTTTCGCTGCCAATTTTGCTCCCAAATACTGGGCCTATTGCCAGGGTCAGCTTTTAGCAATTAATCAAAACCAGGCTTTATTTTCATTACTCGGTACCATGTATGGTGGCGACGGCCGTGTCAACTTTGCCCTACCCGATCTGAGAGGAAGAACAGCCATCGGTGAAGGCACCGGATCTGGTCTTTCCGGTTATACCATAGGTCAGGTAACGGGCAGCGCCACCAACACATTAAATATTAATCAGCTTCCTTCCCACAATCATACAGTTACCGGTACCATTACCATGCGCGCCACCAGCACGGCTGCCAATCAACAAAGCCCTTCCGGCAATTATTTCGCGAACGACGGCAGCCAAAAATACGATGTACAAAACGACGGCGTAACCATGCAACCGGCCAATCTGAATCTTATTGTTGCCAATACCGGATCGGGTACAGCCTTTACTAATATGATGCCCTATCTGGTACTTAACCACATTATTTGTATGCAGGGTATTTTTCCATCAAGAAATTAATATTACTCTTTTAAAAAATTATCATGTCTGATTATATTGGAGAGATCCGCACGTTCGGCGGCAATTTCGCCCCGGCTAGCTGGTTGTTTTGTAATGGCCAGCTACTGCCAATTTCCGAATACGAAACGTTGTTTAATTTAATAGGCACTACTTACGGGGGCGATGGGGTTGAGACTTTTGCACTTCCCGACCTTCAAAGCCGGGTGCCTGTTGGTGCAGGTACAAGCGGTGGTGTCACTTATAATTTAGGCGATGTAGGGGGCACCGAAACAAATACACTAATTACCGGCAATCTGCCTGCGCATAACCACGCCATTAGCGGTACAGCGGCGTTGCTCGTATCGGGCGAAGATGGTCATAAAACAACTCCGGGCAATAATTATCCGGCTGTAAACGGTAAGAATATTTATTCAACCACAACCGATAACAGCCTGATGCCGGCAACGGCCGCTTTAACTACAGGAAGCACAGGTGCAGCGTTGCCTATCGACAATACTCAACCTTACCTCGCAGTTTCTTACATTATTTGTGCATTTGGAATTTTTCCAACATCCAATTAAATTATTATGAACGAATATATAGGTATAATACGATGGTTCGCAAGCAACTTTGCTCCAACAGGCTGGGCGCTATGCTATGGACAACTGCTTTCGATAAGCTCAAATACCGCTTTGTTCTCGCTTTTAGGTACTACGTATGGCGGTGATGGAAGAACCAATTTTGCATTACCCGATTTTCGGGGCCGTGTTGCAGTTGGTTCAGGACAGGGAACGGGTTTATCGCAATATGTTTTAGGACAAACCGGAGGAAGCGAAAGCAATACACTCCTCACAAACAACCTGCCGCCACATACTCATGCAATAACAGGAACTGTAACCCTGAATGCTAATGCAGGCGCAGGAAATACCGATACACCGTATAATAATTATCCGGCTGCATTATCAGGCACATCAACATATAACAATGCCAATGATGGCAGCGCTTTGCAAAATCTGCAGCACAACCTGAGTTTAGCCAATACAGGAGGTAGTGGAACGCCGGTAAATAACATTCAACCGGTGCTGGCGCTTACCTGCCTCATTTGCACACAGGGCGTTTTTCCGCCACGTTTTTAAGCAGTTGAAGTTATAAGATAAAACTTTGTAAATATTTCATTCATAAGCACCCAACCAATTTAAAGTATGCCCGCTATCGGAATGCTGTTACCTGGTTCAACGCTCTATCCGTCTATCGGCATAGATTTTTTGCAGGGTATCCGTGCGTGTTTTAAATACTATGAGGCTGCCGATATCACGTTGCATAATTTTCCTGTAGGATTTGGGTTAAATGAGGAAGAAATATATAAAGAGACAGAAAAATTTTTACTGGTGAACGACGTGGATGTGGTGATTGCCTATGCAGATGATCGTTTGGCAAAAACACTGTCGCCCCTCGTTACGGCAGCAAATAAATTATTGATCATTACCAATGCCGGAGCCCACTACCCCACTACAGGCGCCGATTTCACAAATACCATTTTTCATTCACTGAACGACTGCCTGTATTCGTACATGACCGGGCAATTATGCGGCCGGTTAACAGGCGATAAAAAAGCAATTGCCGCTACTTCGTATTACGATGGCGGTTATCAGCATGGCCATGCCATGACGAATGCTTTTATATCAGAAGGCGGGGAAATACAATTCAATTTCATCAGTCATTTTAAAAAGCAGGAGTTCAATATTAATCCGCTGGCTGCTTTTATTCAAAATAATCCGGCGGTAAATACATTGCTTTGTTTGTATTGCGGTGATATGGCGCGGTGTTTTTATGAACAGATAGCTCCCCTGCAGGAAAAATATGATCTGCAGTTATACGGATCGCCTATGCTGTTCGACAACACACCCGGCGATTTTACCGAAACAAATCCATATGTAAAACACATAAAAGGCTATACAGGGTACACAGCTTCGTTACAAAATGAGCAGAACCTGAATTTTATGGCCTTTTTGAAAAAAGAAGGTAATAAAGAAGCAAACCTGTTCTCATTACAGGGATGGGAAACTGCTTTGCTGATAATAAATTATTTACAACAACTAACTGCCGGCGCCACGGTAACAGCAGGGATAGAACTATTGAAAAAACAACCGGTACACAGTCCGAGGGGAACGTTACGGATAAACAACAACATGATTACCGGCCCTGCTTACTTAGTGAATGCCACAGGAATGTTGAACGTACAGGTTGAAGAAGTGATAGAAGATACCATACAGGTACATAACGAAATGATGGCTCAGATACCTGACACCGTATTTTCGACCTGGCAAAACACGTATTTGTGTATTTAGATGAAAGACCTCTTTGTTCAGAATTCAATATTTTATAATTAACCCGGGGGTTCGACTGCGCGCAATGCCTGCACCGGTGTTTTCGCACAAATTGCGGAACTCAGGACCGGAAGCATGTTGCCGTTAGCCGATTCACGTTTCATACCGCCATAGCGGAAACGATTCACCATTCACGTATAAATCCTCATACATGCAAAAATTTTACAGGATAGTCAGCTCCTGCATGCTTATCTTATTGTGCACGGCAACAACCAGCCATGCCCAAAACAACCTGTCGGCCGGTGATATTGCCATCGCAAGTTACCAAAGCGATAAAGATCTCAGCAATAGTGATCTTGGCGGTACAACCCGCTATACCGATCGTTTTTCAATCGTTGTATTAAAAAGCGGCGGACTCGCAGCCGGTACCGTTATTTATTTTACCGATAACGGTTGGAACGGTAATACCGGCAATTTCATTTCGGGACTTACAGAAGGCTTTATAAAGTGGGTAGTGCCCACAGGCGGCATTCCCTTAGGTACCGAAGTATATTTTATCAGCAGCTATAACGACCCCGTTACAAGCTGGGCAGCTTATTTAAATGAAAACGGTTCTTCATCTGCAGGTACTGTTACTACCGAAAGCGGCAGTAATTACATGGAGCTGAGTTCGGGCGGCGATCAGTTGTTCGCATACCAAACCGGCCCAACCGCCGGACCTGAAGCAGCATATAACAATGCCACCCGTCGTTTTATTACGGGTGTGCATGCCAATGTAGAAACAAATGTTACCACCTATGCCGCATGGGATGGCAACACACCCGCCGGTCCCCATCAAAGCAGTGTTCCTGCCGATTTAACCGTTGGCGTTAATGCTTTTCTGTTATCACAGTCAGCATTACCCGTAAGTACAGTCGGTGCAGGCGAATGGGACAATGGAAAATACAATGGTACCGGATCAACCGCCTGCAGTACCACCGCTTTATCTACGGCTGTTAATACTGCCGCCAATAATGTGCTCAGCAATACGGCCTTTGCTATTGGCTCCACTTCGGGCCACAATACGTTTACGCTTAATAATCCTGTTACTTTTTCTATAAACCCGATAAATGCATCGGTTTGTAATGGTTTAACAGCTGCTTATATTGTGTTGGCCTCCGGTACCGGACCATTAACGTATCAATGGCAGGAAAGCACCAATTCATCATTTACATCGCCTGTAACGCTTGGCAACACCGGGGTTTACAGCGGCGTTAATACTTCTACTTTAAGTATCTCTGATAATACAGGTTTGGGAGGACGATATTACCGTGCTGTTGTTACCGGTACCTGTGGTCCGGTTAACAGCAATACAGCATCACTTTCATTGAATGCCACTTTGCCGGCAACAACAGCTTCCATTACCCAGGCTGTTAACACCAAAAATAACCTGTATTATAGTTCACCCTGCGAACTGGTGGCAAAGATTGTTCCTTCAGGCGCCAGTCAGTTGACCGGCAATGTTACCAGCAAAGTATGGATCGAAGGCAGTGTACCCACTTACAGCAGCCAGCCGTTTGTGGCAAGGCATTACCAGATTACGCCTGCTACCAATGCAACTACTGCAACCGGAACAGTTACCCTGTATTTTACACAGGCTGAATTTACCGCCTTCAATGCGGCAGCCGGCAGTACGCTCGATTTGCCAACAGGACCATCTGATAACGCAGGTAAAAGCAATTTGCGCATAGGAAAATATTCAGGCAGCAGCAACAATGGCACCGGATTACCGGGCACATATACTTCCGGCGCTATAGTGATTGACCCATCGGATGCCAATATTGTATGGAATTCGACCTTCAGCCGCTGGGAAATCACGTTCGATGTTACCGGCTTCAGCGGGTTTATTGTACAAACTTCTGCCAGCGTATTACCGGTTAATTTAACTGCTTTTGATGTTCAGTTAAACAACAGCGACGCGTTGCTTCAATGGAAAACAGCACTTGAAGTAAACAACGATTATTTTGAAGTGGAAAGAAGCACCAACGGACAAACCTATACACCCATCGGTAAAGTAGCCGGCAACAACGGAACCGGTATTCAGAATTATACGTATACCGATAAAAATGTTGCATTGTTATCTATCCCCAAAGTATACTACCGCCTTAAAATAGTAAGTACAACAGGCGAAGTTGAATATAGCAGCATTATTACGCTCCCGTTAAGCGAATCTGCTTCACCGGTTGTGGCTGTAACACCTAATCCGTTTACCAGCAATTTAAAGGTTACGGTGCAAATGCCCGAAGCAGCAAAGCTGGCCATCAGGCTCAGTGATATTACCGGCCAGGTGTTGAAAACCGACTATGTGAAAGTACCCAAAGGACAAACCATTGTTCCTGTTACGGGAGTTGGTAACCTGGTTCAGGGCATATATATCCTTTCTGTTCAATTGAACGGACAGGTGTATACCTATAAAATAGTAAAATAAAAATACAGGCATTGTGCCCCAATGCGAGCATTTGCGGTACAATGCCATTCAACCTTAACAGCTTAAATATATACCATGCGCCGTCGCGATTTTTTATATAATACCGGTTTATTGTTTCCCGCCCTGCTGGCATCGCCTGCACTGGCTTTGGCGTCACAAAAAACCATTAACGCCGAACTGCTGATCGTTCACGATGAAGAAACAACTCCTGCTCATGTATCGGCTGTTTTCAATGATACGTCACTGAATGCCCGTCAGCTGAACAGCAGGGAAATCAGTTCCCTCAGCTATTCAAAAAATGGTTTTGTGGTTACCACTTCCGATAATACCACTTTCGTGGCGCAAAAAATTGTGGTGAATACATCGCACAAAATAAACACGCCGCAATCGTCTGTTGCCATCAATACAGGCAACAGAACCTTTCATATTGAATATGTTTCGGAAAATGAAAGCAAGGCCACGCCCGAGTTCTGGTTCTTCAAAACGAAGCAATTTCATATAAACAGCATACAACCATTCATAAACCGCAACAGGCATGCTGTATTATGCCTGTCGGGTTCGTAACAGATTATAAAGCAGTTAACTACAAGGTGAGTCACTCTTTCCGGGGTGGCTCACCTTTTTTAATGTGAGCCCATGCCGCTTAAGGGAAGGCCACCCCGGAAAGGTGATCCCCCACCCGCCCCTTACGAAACCGTTTTCGTAAATAAAAAACAATTACTTAATATGTAGGGGCTCTAAAAATGTGCAACTTCAGTGATCGGCAAAATATTGCACTATAAACCCATACATATAAAAACCTGCCTGTAAAGATTTTTAACCTGGTTACATTGCCATAATTAACTGCCATGAGGTCTAAAAAGATCTGGTTTTCGCTACAGATATTGTATTTGCTCGCACTTTCCTGCAAACAGGAACCAAATACCTTATTTACCGAAGTAGCCCCATCCCATTCCCACATCGATTTCACCAACACCATTAAGGAAAATAAAGACTACAACGTTCTTACGTATGAGTATATATATAATGGTGCAGGCGTGGCGGTTGGCGATCTGAACAACGACGGATTGCCCGACGTAATGCTTACCGGTAACATGACGCCCAATAAACTCTATTTGAATAAAGGCAACCTGCAGTTTGAAGATATTACCGAAAAAGCCGGCGTTCAGGGACGGCCCAAATGGAAGACCGGCGTTGTTATGGCCGATGTAAACGGCGATGGACTGCTCGATATATATGTATGCTACTCAGGCCCCGGTACCGATGAAGAAAGGGCTAATGAACTATACATCAATACCGGCGTACAGAACGGCATTCCTGTTTTTAAAGAACAGGCCAAACAATACGGAATAGATGCGCCCGGCACCTTTACCACCACCGCTTCGTTTTTTGATATGGATAACGACGGCGACCTCGACATGTTTATGGTGAACCATGCCGACATGTTCTTTAATCCGTTCTTTAATTCAACCAAACTGCGTAGCACCCGCCACCCTAAATTCGGCAACCGGCTTTACCGGAACGACAATGGCGTATTTTCAGATATCAGCGAACAGGCTGGTATCGATGGCAGTGGTTTGAACTTTGGATTGAGTGTGGCAGTAAGTGATATCAATAACGACGGATGGCCCGACATTTATGTAACCAATGATTACGATGAACGCGACTTTCTATACCTGAACAATCACAACGGCACATTTCGCGAAGTGCTTACCAAAGCAGCGGGCCATATGTCGGAATTTGCTATGGGGTCAGACATTGCCGACTTTAACAATGATAACAGGCCCGATATTATGGTGCTGGATATGTTGCCCGAAGACAACCATCGCCAGAAACTATTAAAAGGCCCCGATGCATACGACCGGTATTCGATGCGCGTACAAAATGGATACCATTACCAGCAAATGCGCAATACCTTACAACTGAACAATGGCACCGACAGCAGCGGCATTCCTATATTCAGCGAAATGGCACAAATGGCGGGCGTATCAAATACCGACTGGAGCTGGGCGCCCCTGTTTGCCGATTTTGATAATGATGGATGGAAAGACCTTTTTATATCGAACGGAATATTTAAAGATATCAATGACCTCGACTTTGTAAAATTCACCTCGGGCTATTCGCAAAACCCCAATGTTGGCAAAATAAACGATAAGGATGCCATGTGGCAGCTGATACAACAAATGCCATCGACCAAACTCAACAACTACCTGTTTAAAAATAATCAGAACCTGGGTTTCACCAACGTTACAGCCAGTTGGGGACTTACCAAAAAAACAGTGAGCAATGGCGCTGCCTATGCCGACCTCGATAACGATGGCGACCTTGACCTCGTTATAAACTCGCTGAACGATAAGGTATCGGTGTATCGTAACAACAGCCGCGAAACATCCCCGGCACATTATATAAAGCTCCGGTTAAAAGCATTGGGCAAAAACACCTATGGCGTAGGCGCTAAAGTGTTTATTAAAACAGCGCATAATAAGCAATTTCAGGAGCAATATATAACACGCGGTTTTCAATCGAGTGTTGACCCCATAATGCACATTGGTTTGGGTGCCGATAGTATTATTGAATCGCTAACTATAAAATGGCCGCAGGGCAATACAACCAATATACAACAAATAAAAGCCGATACGCTGCTTGTTATAACTGAAACTGCAACTGCGCCGGAAGGCCCAGGCCACAGCGAATATCCTGCAGCGCCTTTGTTTCAGGATGTTACACAAACATCAGGGTTAAATTACGTTCACAAACCATTGGGGTTTGTTGATTTTAAAATATTCCCCCTTCTCCCCTACCAGTTATCAAAAACAGGACCGTGTATAGCTAAAGCCGATGTAAATGGCGACGGCCTTGAAGATGTGTTTATTGGCGCATCTAACGGTTCGGCCAGTGTATTATATCTGCAAACCAAAGCAGGCACCTTTACACCCGCAGCAAACCAACCATGGAATAACAATACAAACATCACCAATACCGACGCCCTGTTCTTTGATGCCGATAACGATAAAGACATGGACCTGTATATCGTGAGCGGCGGCACCGAATACAATCCGGGTAATAAAAACTATCAGGACCGTTTTTTTGAAAATGACGGCCATGGAAACTTTGTGTTACGGGAAGAGGCGCTACCTGCCGAAACTGCCAGCGGCGCCTGTGTTCGCGTATCAGATATCGATCACGATGGACGGCCCGATCTGTTTATCGGAAATAAAATATCACCGGGCTCTTTTCCGCAGGCGCCCGAAAGTTTTATTCTTAAAAACAAAAGCGCCAACGCTCATATTCAATTTGTAAAAGACGTACAAAAAGATACTACACTGGCACATGCCGGTATGGTTACCGATGCTGCATGGGTTGATCTTAATAAAGACGGTTGGGATGATTTGATTGCCGTAGGTGAATTTATGCCCATTACCATTTTTGAAAATCACCAGGGACAACTGGTAAACGAAACAACCGATTATGGCCTTGCCAATACCGAAGGCTGGTGGTGCCGCCTGTTGACCGGCGATTTCGATAACGACGGAAATACCGACCTCGTTATTGGTAATATGGGTACCAATACCCAATTCAAAGTATCTGCAGAACAACCACTAAGCATCGTGTACAAAGATTTTTTCAGCAATGGCAGCATTGATCCTGTTTTATGCTATTATAATGGCGGCAAACAATGGCCCTATTACTCGCGCGATGAAATGGCCGAACAAATTCCGAGCATCAATAAAAAATTCCTGCATTATAATGATTATGCCGACGCACAGTTAACCGACCTGTTTTCGGAAGATCAGTTGCAGGATGCACACACGGTTAATATCAAAACACTTACTTCGGTGTTTGTAAAAAATACGGGTAACAAAAAATTCATATTGCAGCCATTGCCTCAATATGCACAAATGAGCGCCGTAACAGGCATGGCTGCAACCGACATTGACGGTGATGGCAACAGGGATATTATAGTAGCCGGTAATTTTTATCCTTTCAGGGTACAGTTAGGTCCGCTCGATGCCGGTATTGGCCTCGTATTGAAAAACAATGGCAAAGGCCAGTTCACGCCATTATTGTATGAACAAACCGGTTTATGCATCCGGGGCGATGTTCGCAACCTGATTGCAGTGCAGGGGGGCAACAATCACTTTATTATAGCAGCTAAAAATAACGGACAGTTACAAATATTGCAACAAAGGCACTTTAATTAGAGAGAATTAAGGGATTTATTGATTTAGAGATTTAGGGATTTTGAGATTTTGTCGGAGAATCTGCTACGACAGAAATCTCAAAATCAAAAAATCACAAAATCGCAAAATCAGCAATGACGGCCAGCAATGACATATTGCCCACTATTTCGGTTAAAGCACTTTTTGAAGCTATTGCTCAAAACGATGAGCAGGCATTCAAAATGTTGTTCAACATATACAAGTCACGCACCTATGCGGTGGCTTTTAAGTTAACCAAGCTGGCTTATGCATCGGAAGAGATCACGCAGGACGTGTTCATCAGTATTTGGGTAAGCAGGGCACAGCTGGCCCATGTAAAAAATGCCGAAGCATATATTTACACCGTCATATACAATAAAGTAAGCAGGTATTTAAAAAAGGAATCCAACCAGGCACGCATACTGCAGTTATCAATATGGAATACCAAACCATTCAGCAATGAAACCGAAGAAACTGTTTTTGTGCATGACCAGCAAAAGCTACTTAGTGAAGCTGTACAACAACTATCGCCGCAAAAAAAGCTGATGTATGAATTGCACGAGGTGCAGGGAAAAAGCTACGATGAAATTGCCAAAACACTCAATCTTTCTCCACATACCGTAAAAAGTCATGTATTACAGGCTATAAAATTTATTCGTAATTGCCTCAAAGACCGGGTGTTGTTCATTTTGATACTGCTGGCTGTTTTACTTACCCGATAATTTTTTTATTTCCACTCATCCGTTTTACGCTAAGCTTACTCTATATGTGTAAGGAGTATAGGTGTGCCACATCAGCGGCTGATTACTGCCGGTTATTATGGTGTGGCGCACCTGAATTTCCGATCTGTTTATGAGTAAAGAAAGAATACAACATTTACTACAGCTATATGCCGCCAACCAGGCCAGCCGCGAAGAAGTGGAAGAACTATTCGAATGGCTGAAAGAGCAGGAAGGCGAAGACTTATTAAAGAAGTTCATATTTGATTCTTCACATAAAGAAGCTCACAGCACACCCCTTCTTCAAAGCGATTGGGATAGAATATGGCATTCGGTTGAATCAGCTACTACAACAGATAATGCACCCGCTAAAATTGTTCGCCCTTTTTGGTCACGCGTTTCACGCGTGATGGCAGCGGCCGTATTGCTGTTAGTGATATCGGGCAGTGCCTGGTTCTATTTTTCACGCTCAAAAACATATTCAAAACCTGGTATTTCTTCGGTATCTATTAAGAAAGATATATCTCCCGGCGGTAATAAAGCCCTTCTTACGCTGGCCGATGGCACCACCATTGAGCTCGATACCGTACAAACCGGTTTGCTGGCATTGCAGGGCCAAACCAAAATCATAAAGGAAAATACAGCACAGCTTATTTATAATTCTCTTTCTACATCAGAGCAAAAGGCCGGGGAAGTATTGTACAACACTGTTACTACTCCACATGGCGGTCAGTTTCAGTTGGTATTACCCGACGGTACCAAAGTATGGTTGAACGCAGGTTCGTCACTATGCTTTCCGGCCACTTTTTCATCTCCCACAAGAACGGTGCAATTAACAGGTGAAGCCTATTTTGAAGTTGCGAAACTACCCTTATCTTCTGCCAAAGGCGAAAAAAGAAAAAGGCCGTTCATCGTATCTGTGCTAACGGCCAAAGGAGCAGTGCCACGCGGACAAATCGAAGTATTGGGCACCCACTTCAATGTGAATGCTTATAGCAATGAAGCAGTAATAAAAACCACATTGCTCGAAGGCTCGATAAAAGTTACCAGAGATGCGGCATCAGCTGTACTGAAACCTGGTCAGCAGGCATTCCTATCCCAATCATCCCAAAAATCCAATGTCATCCCAGTCAAGACAGCCAATACCGAACAGGCTGTTGCGTGGAAGAACGGATACTTCCGCTTTAAAGACACAGACATTCATGATTTGATGCGGCAGGTTGAAAGATGGTACGATGTGGATGTTGAATACAAAACCGATCGCACCGATCAGTATTATACCGGAGTGGTATCGCGCTCACAAAATATTTCGGCCCTTTTACAAACGCTGGAGTTAACCGGAACCGTGCATTTTCAGATCGATAACCATCCGGAGCAGGGAAAAAAGGGAAAGATTATAGTGTTGCCGTGAATAGTCAATGGTGAATGGTGAATAAGAACCTCGTTTTTGCCAATACCCATTGCTTTTGACGATTCACTATTGACCATTGACCATTCACCGAAAAAAAACCGGAAGCGTTGGAGCCGCTCCCGGTAACATTAAGGTGTTTCAAAACAAGTCAGACTGTTGAACCGACATTGAATTGTTAAACCAAAACTTTACAAAAGTATGAAATTGACAATTTACTGCGCACCATGGCAATCGAACAGGGTGCCATGCAGTAATGAACATGTATCCGGCGAAACCCGATCGGCCAACCGGTGGCTGCCGGCCAAAATGCTGCTAATTATGAAATTAACTGCTTTTCTGTTACTTGTAATTTCCCTGCATGTGAGTGCCAGGGGCTTATCGCAGAAAATCACCATCGTTAAAAAGAACGCTACGCTTGAACAGATCTTTGAACTGATTCAGCAACAGGGTGGTTACGATTTTTTAGTCAGTAGCCAGGTGCTTGCCAAAGCGCATCGGGTCGACGTCGAAGCACGCAATGCCACCGTAAAGGAAGTACTTGACCAGTGCTTTAAAAATCAGCCCCTCGTTTACATTCTGCACGAAAGGACCATCATCGTAAAAGAAAAGAAAGAAGAAAAATCCACAGTACAGACAGTAACCATTGACGCTGCACCTGACCCAAAACCAAACAGCTCAGGCAATGTAACAACAGCCTTTGCCATAACTACACAGCCCATTTCGGGAACGGTGAAGGATGAAAAGAATCAGCCTATCGAAGGAGCTGCTGTTTCTATCAAAAAATTAAACATCGGCACCGTTACCGACCGTAACGGTAAATTTCAGTTCACAGTGCCCGATGGCACCTGGGAAATAGAAATTTCTTCAGTAGGATTTCAGTCAATTACAACAACCATAACTGTTGGCGAGTCAGCCGTACCCGCTTTGAATGTGAGTATGAAACTGGCCGCTACCGGTTTGGCCGATGTGGTAGTAGTGGGCTATGGCACCCAACGCAAAAGGGATGTAACAGGAACCATCAGCCGCGTTAAAGGCGAAGACTTTCAAAACCTGCCGGTTACCAATGCAGCCCAGGCATTACAGGGCCGTGCATCGGGCGTTGATATTGTAAGCGGCGATGGCGCTCCCAACAGCACACCCGCCATACGTATTCGTGGTACCGGTACCATCAACAGTTCCGATCCGCTGGTAGTAATTGATGGTGTACCTGCCGGCAGCCTTACCGATGTAAATCCCAACGACATCGCATCCATTGAAGTGTTGAAAGATGCCTCTTCATCGGCTATTTATGGTACCAGGGCCGCCAATGGCGTAATACTCATTACCACCAAAAGGGGAAATTACGAAGAGAAATTAAAGACCAACATAAACGCCTATACCGGTCAATCGAAAGTTTTAAAGAAACTCGATCTGCTAACAGCACCCGACCTGGTAACATTAAAGAAAGAAGAATTTACCAACGATGGCTCTCCTATTCCGGCCATCTGGAACGATCCCTATTATGCCGTGCAACGCACCAACTGGCAGGATGCCCTGTTTGGTACCGGTAAAGTAAATAATGTAGATGCGTCGCTGAGAGGAGGTAATAAAAATTCCAACTTTAGCTTATCGGGCAATTACTACGATAACAAAGGGATGATACAAAACTCTTTCTTTCGCCGTTACAGCGCCCGCTTTAATTCAGAACATAAGATCGGCAGTCGCATTAAAGTAGGTGAAAACCTTTTGTACTCATCAACCAATGATGCCGGCCCCAATACACGTTCGGCACAGGATGGCCTTGTATGGAGCGCCCTGCGCTTTAACCCTGCTATTCCGGTTAAAAAAGACGATGGCACCTGGGGCAGCTCAAAGGCCGATAACGAACTGGGCGACATCAATAACCCGGTATTTACGGCCGCCAACATCGACCAGTCGAACAGAAATTCACGCGTGCTGGCCAATGCCTATGCTGAAATAGAAATTTTAAAGAACCTGAAGTTCAGGGCGAATTATGGCTTCGACCAAACGCTGAATAATTTTTATAATTTCTCCATTGCCACTCCCGATCAAACAAGGGTAAACTCGCTGGCCATATTAACACAAACATCTTCGAAAAAAACTTCTTTGCTGGAAGAATATTACCTTACCTGGGACGGCAAATTTGGTAAAGACCATAATCTTTCCGTAGTGGGCGGTTATTCGGCGCAGAACCTGAAAAGCAACTGGTTCACGGCCGAACGCAGAGGATACGACGATGCCAACCCCGACCAGCGGGTATTAAATAGCGGTAGCAGCGGTAACCAGTTTTCGAGCGGCAACAATAATCCCGACGAAGGACTGGTATCTTATTTCGCACGGGCCAACTATGGTTTCAAAGGAAAGTATCTGTTAACCGCCACCATGCGCGCCGATGGATCGAGCAAATTTCCAAAGGGAAAACAGTGGGGCTACTTCCCGGCCTTCTCAGCCGGCTGGCGCATTTCGGATGAAAACTTCTTCAAAGACAATATTTCATCCATCAATACATTAAAGATCACCGGCGGCTGGGGTCAGCTGGGTAACCAAAACGTTCCCGCTTATCAATACCTGGGTATTATAACGCGTGGAGGCTCATCAACCATTTACGCCATTGGTACCGGTACCAATGTAGTCGACGGTGCATTTATTACCAGTCTTGCCAATCCTGATATTACCTGGGAACGTGCTGAAATGACCAACATCAGCCTTGAATTTGGCGCTTTAAATAATAAGCTAACCGGTACCGTTACCTGGTTCAATAAAAATACAAAGGACATGCTGATCCCCTACCCGCTGGTTGAAACCTATGGCGCCGGAAACGGCTACATACCCGGCGGTGTAGTGACCGTTCCCAATCAAAACATCGGCACCTTAAATAACAAAGGGGTTGAAGTTGAGCTTGGCTACCAGGATAAAGTGGGTGAACTGGGTTACTCTGTTAGTGTAAATGCAGCCTTCATTAAAAATAGAGTGACCCGGCTGTATGGTAATAACAAAGATTATATAGGCGCTGCTTTTTACGGACGTGAGTCGCTCGAAACTTCGCGCACCTACGAAGGACAGCCCCTTGCTTCGTTCTACGGATTTAAAACCGGCGGTTTGTATCAGAACCAGAGCGACATTGATAAAGATCCCAATATTACCAACGATCCCAACAAAACGAATATTAAACCCGGTGATGTAAAATTCCTTGATCAGAACGGCGATGGAATTATTGACGATAAAGACCGGGTGAATCTGGGCAATCCCAATCCACGTGCTACTTATGGCATCAACGGCAGCGCCTGGTACAAAGGATTCGATCTTAGCTTTTCTTTTTCCGGTGTAATGGGTGTACACCTGTACAATGCCGATCGCATGGCCGGGTTGGATGCCACACAGGTATTTAACATGTACCACGACGCATTGGGTCGCTGGCATGGCGAAGGCACCAGCAACAGCATTCCACGTTTAAGCCGCACCAATGCCAACTTAAACTACCGGTCGAGCGATTTATGGATCGAAAAAGGAAATTACCTGGCCCTTAAAAACATTTCATTAGGATATACTTTTCGTAAACTAAAAATAGCCGACGCATCATTACCCGATACCAGAGTGTATGTAAGTTGCTACAACGCATTCATTCTTACTCCGTACAGCGGTTATACACCTGAGTTGGGTTATACCGATGGCAACAAACAAAGAGGGGTTGATGTGGCGCAATACCCGCCTTCGCGAACACTGATGATAGGCGCCTCTTTTAATTTTTAGTTTTAAAACAACAGTATTATGAAACTTAATCTGGTATATATATTTTTTACAGGCTGCATACTTTTTATTCTGGTAGCAGGATGTATAAAAAAACCGTTGGACAGTGATCCCACCGGCTCTTATACAACAGCCAACTACTGGCGTAATCAAAGCGATGTAATTGCCGGCGTTAATGGTATATACAATGTGCTTACCCAGGAAGAAGGTGTAGGCCATAACAATTACGCATTCGACGATGCAAGCGACGATATTTCGGTTGACGGCGACCACCCCGATTTTTGGGAAATAGAACGGTTTACGGCAACGCCAACCACCTATCAGCTGCGTCCTACCTGGTCATGGTCGTACGAACAGATAGCCCGTGCCAACAATGCCATTATGTATATTCCCAAAGTGCCCACTATGGACGAAGCCATTCGCAACCGTTCGCTGGGTGAAGCCTACTTTTTACGCGCTTACGGATATTACATACTGAACCAGATCTTTGGCAGCGTGCCATTGATACTGGAAGATAATGTTGCAGCCGGTAACTACAACGTTCCCAAAGACTCGGTAACGGTGATACGTGCACAGATTGAAGCCGATCTGATAAAAGCGGCCAACCTGTTGCCCGAAACATACGGCGATGAAGATAAAGGACGCGTGCCTAAGGGCGCCGCCTGGGGTATGCTTTGCAAGTTGTATATGATGGAAGACAACGTAGACAAGGCCATCGAATATGGATCAAAAGTGATCACCAATTCAAACTATGCACTGGCCGCCAGTTACCGCGATAACTTTACACTCGGAAGCCAGGAAAGCAATTCGGAACTTCTTTTTGCCGTATGGAATAAAAACAATTTCAACAACGCTCCTATTAATATTTACTTCACACCACGTGCATGGAATGGATGGGGTTTTCATCATCCCACGCAGAACTTTGCCGATGAGTTTGAAACAGCCGATTCGATTCGCAAAAAAACTACGTTGCTCGCAGTGGGTGATTCAATTCCTTATCAAACCACACTGATCGAAATAACCGATAAAGATGCTTATCAGATGTTTGCCGGTAAAACAGGTCAGGTAACAGGAAGAATGTTGCCGAGCAATTCGCTCACAACAGGTTATTGCCTTAGAAAATATACCGCTTACAATCCTGATGGCTCAGGCAGTTTGGATGGCGATTTAAAACAACCCCTGTTACGTACTGCCGATATTTATTTGCTGGTAGCCGAAGCCAAGATCAGAAAAAATGGCGCCGGCGCCGGTGATGCCGAAATTAATGTAGTTAGAAAAAGAGCAGGACTTACCACCATAAGCGGTGCAGGTATAAAACAACTGATACATGAACGTCGTGTTGAGCTGGGGGGAGAAAATGTTCGCTTCCAGGACCTGTTGCGCTGGGATAAAGCCGGTCTGGTTAACCTGGATACCATTTTCAACAAACCCAAAAAAGCTTCTCCGTTGCAACCGTACAATGGAGCAGTAGTGGTACCTGCGCGTGTGTTTCAGCGGCCAAAGAATTATTATGTGCCCATTCCGCAGGTTGTAATCGATGAAAGCAAGGGCATTATAACACAGAACCCGAATTATTAACCAATAAGCAATACGCAATAGATAATTGGCAATGAACCCCATTTTTTGTTTTGCCTATTGCCTATTGCTTATTGCCAATTGTTTTCTCATAGGTTTTAACAAGTGTTAGTTCGTCGTTTAGTTTGCAGTTTTAGCTTGGTGTTCCGGTTCATTTATGAGCCGGAACCTTTTTTTCATATTGAAATGATTTTGTATATTGCTTACCCCACTACCACATTGACCATTCACCATTGAACATTGCCTATCGACCTGATAAACCCAAAGTATAGTTATGTTACCTCTGAACATGATGTTATTCGAAACAGTTTTGTTTCGTACCACTTTGGAGTTTTATCATGGAACCTTGAACAATCCCTAAATCACGCAATGATGGGGCCTGTAAAACTTCTCTTAACCGTCGTTTGGTGAATAGCCGAACGGCGGTTCTTTTTTACCCATCCCCTTCACCTAAAGGGGTGTATACAAAGCGGTGCCACGATCCCGGGCGAAGTCGAGGGGGAAACCGTGGCACCGCTTAAATTTTAAAGGCTGCTATTATTGTTTAATCAGCATGACTTGTTTATTAACCGAACTACCTTTTATATCTAAATAGTACAATCCTTTCGGCAGGCCGCTCATATCGAATGATAACGAGTTGTTGCCCGAACTCAGATTCCATTGTTGCGATTTCATTACCATTCCTGTATTATCAATAATGCGCACCTGCACTTGTTGCGGTTTATTGACTGTTACAGTAAAGTTTGCCTCGCTGTGAACAGGATTACCATACAAAACAACCATGTTGGCCTGTTTGTTAACCGGCAATGCTACAATGCGCGAATAAGTAAACTTACCATCGATATCTTTCTGTTTGAGACGATAGTATACAACCGAAGCGCCCAATGAAGCAATGTTATCATCGGTAAAATTGTATTGCTGAACACCTGTTGCATTTATAGCAGCAACAGAACCTGCTGTTGTATACTTATGGCCATCAATACTTCTTTCTACAATAAACTCTTTTGTGTTTTCTTCATTATCGGTTTTCCACGCAAGCAGGGCGTTGTTTTTGAGCAATTGACCTGCAAATTCAACGAAATGCAACGGAAGCGTAGATTCAATAATTGTTTTGGCAAAAGCATCATCGCTGCTGTAAACAACTACCGGATTGTCGTTTGAACCGATCGCAATAGAAGTATAATCGGCCTCGCCAGTCGAAAAACCCGGCGTTCCTACATCGATCCAGTTTGTACCGTTGAATTTTTTTACGGAGGCTTTACCAGTGTTGAGCCAATCTTTATATGTTACATAAGGCACATTATTACTATTGAACGCTATAGAAATATATTCAGCACTACTATTTGTTGCAATAGTACCTACATCATTCCAGCTATTGTTAACAAACTTTTTTACAGTAGGTATTGCTTCATTTCCATTTTCATCATCGAATGCTACATACGGAATATCATTGCCATCAAATGCTATAGAAACATCTAAAGCAGTTCCCGACGAAAACCCTTCTGTGCCTACCGTTACCCAATCATTGCCGTCGATTTTTTTAACAGTTAACTTATTACTATTAGCCACATCCTGGTAGGCTACATACGGAGTGCCATCGCTTTGAAGGGCTATAGATGTGTAATTAACAGCGCCGGCCGAAAAACCAGGTGTGCCCACATCTACCCAGGTTGTACCATTGTATTTTTTTACGGTTACCTTTTTATTCCTTGATCCATCCAGATACGCTACATAAGGTGTGCTGCCAACTATCGCTATAGTGGTAAATTCAACGTATCCATCTGAAAAACCTGCGGCGCCCACTATTTCCCAGCTGCTTCCATTAAATTTTTGCACAGTAGCTTTACCACTATTCACTGTACCATCCCGGTATACAACATAGGGAGCACCAGTTGCGTCAATGGTCAAAGAAGGCGAACCGATAGTTCCTGTTGAAAAACCGGCAGTTCCTACATCTGCCCATGTATTGTTATTATATTTTTTTACGGTGACTTTACTACTGTTTTGGTTTTGGTTGTCCTGATACACTACATAAGGTGTGTTGTTAGCATCAATCTTTACTGAAATATCATTAGCGCCTGAAGAAGTAAAGCCAGGAACTCCAACCGGGGCCCAACTGCCGGCATTGAGCTTTTTCACAACACCCTTATTTCCCAGGTAGTTGTCACTATATGCTATGTATGGTATATCGCTCGAATTTGTAACAAGGGCCATGGTTTCAGCTGACCCTAAAAGGGTTCCTGTTCCTGCATCTATCCAACTGCTGCCGGATAGTTTTTTAACTACTGGTGAGCCATCGATGCCATCATTATAGGCGAGATAAATAATGCCGTGAACACTAATAGCCATTTTAAGCAGATAAGGAAACAACGACGACAAGCCGGTTGTGGGCATTGTTACCCAGGTACTGCCATTAAATCTTTTTACAGCTGCATTAGCCCCGTCCAAATACGATGCATAAAGCGTATTACTATGTGCCCGGTCGAATGCAATGGTAATATCATCGACACTATTTGTTGAAAAACCAGCCGTCCCCACGGTTGTCCAACTGCCGTTATTAAACTTTTTAACTGTTATTTTATCACTATTTGCCGGATCACCGTAGGCTACATAAGGAATATTGGATGGATCGATGGCTAACGAAGTATAATAAGTGTTTGAGATAAAACCAGGCGTTCCAACATCTGTCCAGTTCCCATTGTCAAATTTTTTTACAGTGACATTATTACTATTCTCTGCATCATCGTACAATACATATGGGATATTATTGCCGTCGATTGCTATATTGAATCCACTGGAATTACCTGCTGAAATGCCGGCCGTTCCCACATCTTCCCAGATGCTGCCGTTTAATTTTTTAACCGTTGCTTTATAGCTATTCAATCTGTCGCGGTACACTACATAAGGAATACTGTTTCCGTCTACAGCAATGCAAGGTTCAGCACCATGTCCGGCGCCAAAACCAGGTGTACCTACGAACGTCCAGGTACCGTTTTCAAATTTTCTTACCGATAAGGCGTTATCATTCATTACATCCTCAAATACCACATAGGGAACTCCGTTACTGTTCATTGCGATTGAGATGTAATTATGGCCATAAAATGTTGGCTGATTGTCGTCATTGGGCCCTAAAGGTTGCCAGCTTTGGGCGTTGATTTGAAAGGAAAATAAAATCAATGCAAGGGTGCATAAGACCTGACATTTTTTCATAAGAGGAATTACTGTTTTCGATTAGGTATTTTGGTATCAGGCGCAAAGAAAGTGAAAGAAAAAGAAGGGAGGAAACCTGCAGGTATTAATATTTTTCACGAATGACCGTCCTGGTATGGTTAATAGCCAAACCGAAAACTATCAGTTATCAATATTCTAAAGTGCTACTTACAACTTATTACTTAATAATTACGAATTGCTGCAGCACCTTCCACACATTTTCTGCAACAATTTTATGTCCTTCGGGATTGGGATGTATGCCATCGCCCTGGTTCAGCGATGCAATACCGCCTACATGCTCTAATAAAAATGGAATGAGCGTAATATTATTTTTGGCAGCCAGTTGCTGAAATACTTCGCGAAATGCCGTAGTATACTTTTTACCCATATTGGGCGGTATTTGCATGCCAGCCAATATGATCGTAGCGTTGGGATATTTGGCTTTCACTTTATCGATGATCGCCTGCAGGTTTTTTTCTGTTTCTGAAATCGGAATGCCGCGCAAGCCGTCGTTACCACCCAGCTCAAGCACAAATACGTTCACCGGCTGGCGAAGTATCCAGTCGATCCGGCTTCTGCCACCAGCCGTGGTTTCGCCGCTTAAACCGGCATTGATAACTTTATATGGCAGTTGCAGTGAATCTATTTTTGTTTGAACGATGGCCGGAAATGCTTCTGAAGGGTCTACGCCGTATCCGGCCGTCAGACTATTTCCGTAAAACACAATTGTTTTTGCTTTTTCCTTATCAGGCGATGGGGTGGTTTTTTCCCTTTTTTGTTCGGCGGGAGTATTGGGTTTTTCAGAATTATTTGCACAACCGGCCAGTAAGGCAATTACCAGCAACCAACCCAAAACATTTATTTTCATATTGTAATTACCTGTTAATTGTTCCATCCTTATCCTGTTTTTCGTGCGTCTAACAAAATAACATTAATTTAAGCAACTTTATTACCACAAAAATGTAATAAAAGTTTGTGTGCGCTACTATTGTGCAGGAACAGAAATTATGTTAAATTCTTACCGTGAATGGTGAGTGGTCAATGGTGAGTAAAACCCATTGCCCAATAACAACCTGTGTGCCGGCAGTCAGGTTCACTATTGATCATCGACTATTCACCACTGACCATTCACCACTGACCATTCACCACTGACAACATGGATACAATTCTGAACGTACAAAACGTAAGTAAAACCTACCAGGGCGCCGGTCAAACATTAACCGTGCTCGATAACGTTAATTTTTCTGTTGAGGCCGGTTCTACCGTTTCAATAGTTGGGCCATCGGGCAGCGGCAAAACCACTTTGCTGGGTTTGTGCGCCGGGCTCGATCGCGCCTCGAATGGTTCGGTTGAATTAAATAATATACGGCTCGATCAGCTGACCGAAGACGAGCGGGCACAGATTCGCAACCGCTATGTTGGTTTTATTTTTCAAAACTTTCAGTTGCTGCCTACATTAACCGCACTTGAAAATGTAATGGTACCGCTTGAATTGAGAGGCGAAAAAAATGTGCGCGCCCGTTCGGTGAGCCTGTTAGATAAAGTAGGGCTCAATAACCGCCTGCATCACTATCCGGCGCAGTTATCGGGTGGCGAACAGCAACGCGTTTCCCTCGCACGCGCATTTGCAAACAATCCGCGCATTTTATTTGCCGATGAACCAACCGGCAACCTCGATGTTGAAACCAGCGATAAGGTGATCAGGTTATTATTCGACCTGAACCAGGAAGCAGGTACCACCTTAATTATTGTAACACACAACCTGGAGCTGGCTTCGCAAACCAAACGCATAATAAAGCTCAAAGGGGGTCATGTAGTAGCTGATGAGAACAATTAAAGGATTTAGAGATTTTGAGATTTATTGATTTTGGGATTTATTTCATTCAGAGCTGCATTTAAATCGCAAAATCCCAAAATCCCTAAATCAAGAAATTCAAAAGAATGGACAAAACAATATTCAAATATAAAAGGCATCTCCGTTTTGGCTGGCTGTTACGAATGGCCTGGCGCGATAGCCGCCGTAACCGGTCACGACTTTTTTTATTTGTTTCGTCGATTGTACTGGGCATTGCCGCACTGGTGGCTATTTTTTCACTGGGCGATAATGTGCGTAGCGACATAGACCGGCAGGCAAAAACACTGGTAGGCGCCGACCTGGTTATTGAAAGCAATAAAAGAGTAAGCTCCCGCATTCGCCCCCTGCTCGATTCACTGGGCGATGAACGTTCTGTTGAACGCACCTTCGCCTCCATGATCTATTTTACCAAAAACGATGGAACCCGATTGGTACAGGTACGCGCACTCGAAGGCGATTATCCATATTACGGCTCTATCGAAACCACGCCTGCTCACGCAGCCCGAACATTTCGCAAAGAACGGCAGGCGCTGGTAGATAAAACGCTGATGCTGCAGTACAATGCCAAAGTGGGCGACTCCATTCAAATAGGCGACGTAACCTTTGCCATTGCCGGCGTTATTACCAAAGCGCCGGGCCGCACCGGTTTATCAACCACCGTTGCCCCACCCGTGTATATTCCGTTGAAATACCTCGATTCAACCGGACTTATTCAACGCGGCAGCCGCATTGCCACCACCTATTATTACAAATACAACCGGCCGGCAGAAATTGATAAAGTGATTTCGGATATTGAACCCCGTTTAGATAAAGAAGGGCTTGATTATGATACCGTAGAAGAACGAAAAAGAAATACCGGGCGCGCTTTTGAAGATTTCAACCAGTTTTTAACCCTCATCAGCTTTATTGCACTGTTGCTGGGCTGTATAGGTGTGGCCAGCGCCATTCATATTTATATCCGCGAAAAAATTGCGTCTATCGCCATCCTGCGTTGTTTGGGTGTAAACTCGTCGCAGGCATTTTTGATTTATCTGATTCAAATTACCGGCATTGGCCTCATAGGATCGATATTGGGCGCCGTTTCGGGTATTTTAATTCAGCAGCAATTGCCTGCCGTGCTAAAAGATTTTTTGCCGGTTGAAGTAACCACAATCATTTCATGGAAAGCGGTGAGCCAGGGTATTGTATCGGGCATTGTTATTTCATTATTGTTTGCCCTGCTGCCGTTGGTCACTGTTCGAAATATTTCACCCCTGTATACGCTGCGATTATCGGTTGAACAGATACGCTTTCGCGATCCGCTGAAATGGCTGGTATATGCGCTGATACTGTTTTTTGTGGCGGGATTTACCTGGTGGCAAATTCATAACTGGCGACAGTCGATCATATTTACTGTAAGTATTCTCGTTGCATTTTTATTACTGGCCTCTGTAGCGTTGCTGTTGCGATGGCTGGTACGGCGCTTTTTTCCATCATCATGGAATTATTTATGGCGGCAGGGCTTTGCCAATTTATACAGGCCCAATAATCAAACCCTTATTCTGATTGTTACCATCGGATTAGGTGCGGCCTTTATTGGTACCCTGTATTTTATTCAGAACATTCTGATCAGCCGGGTTACGTTATCGGGCAGCGGCAATCAGCCAAATATGGTTTTGTTCGATATTCAGAACAACCAGAAAGACAGTGTAGCAGCGCTGGCCACTACATACCATTTACCGGTGATGCAACAGGTGCCCATTGTTACCATGCGCGTTGAAGAAATCAATCATCAAACAGCAGCACAGGTTAAACAGGATTCGGTAGGTTACCGTTCCGAAGCTTTTGAATGGGAATTTCGGGTTACCTACCGCGATACATTAACCAGTTCAGAAAAATTAACGGCCGGTAAGTTATACGGTCCGGTAAAATCGGTTGAGGATGTTATTTATATTTCCATGGAAGACCGGTATGCCAAACGCATTCATGTAAACCTGGGCGATCATATCATATTCAATGTACAGGGAACTTTGATCCCTACGGTGGTGGGTAGTTTTCGTCAGGTCGACTGGCAACGGGTACAAACCAACTTCAGGGTTATTTTTCCCACAGGTGTGCTCGAAGATGCGCCGCAGTTTCATGTATTGGTAACCAGGGTGCCCTCGCCCGAAGTATCGGCCCGCTTTCAGCAGGCTGTTGTAAAAAAATATCCCAACGTATCTGTTATTGATCTGAACTTAATATTAACGGTGCTTGATGAAGTGCTGGATAAAATAGGTTTTGTGATCCGCTTCATGGCCGGGTTTAGCATAATAACCGGTATTATTGTACTGATCGCATCGGTGCTTATTAGTAAATATCAGCGCATGCAGGAAAGTATTTTGCTGCGCACCCTCGGCGCCAGCCGTAAACAGATCCTTGTGATCACTGCTCTTGAATATTTCTTTCTGGGAGCGCTGGCAGCGGCAACCGGCATTCTGCTTTCTTTGGCAGCCAGCTGGGCACTGGCCAAATACAGTTTCAATGCGCCCTTTACTCCTCAATGGATTCCTGTTTTGCTGTTATTTGGCGCTATTTCTTTACTAACAGTGATCATTGGGGTTTTCAACAGCTGGAGCGTATTGAACAAACCACCGTTGGAAGTGCTAAGGAAGGAAGTGTAATAATTAAAAATCTCGCTAAGGCGCAAATGTATTTGTTTCTGGTTTCTGGTTTGTAGTTTGTGGTTGCTGCCGCACTTTGGAGTTTCATTATTAAGATCAAACACCTTAGCCTGTTTAACAGGATCAAATTATACGGCAAAGATTCACCTAAAAAACCACAAACCATAAACCACAAACTTCAAACTGAATTAACTGAATTACCCGTCTTCTCCATCAGTTATCTCACTCCCTGTTTTACCCTGATTCTTACTATCAGGAATATTCGTTTTCTTTTCATTTATCTGAGAGGGATCTACATGTATGGTAATCGGCTCTTTTTTATCGGGTTTCTTTTTCTGATCACCTGCTTTGGCGGTATCATCAGCAGGCGGTGGTTCAACATGTACCTTATCGTGTTTCATAACAACTCTTTATGAAAACCGGTAAAAACCCTGTGCCACATTATAAATCAGTAAGGTAGCATGGTTACTGAGGAATTTTATCGGCAGGTAATAACGCTATCGAAGAACAAGGTTAATGTACCCAATGTTCCGTGCCTACGGCACGATAAAACAATCACACATCGATTTTCTACCAACATATTGTACCTGACGGCACTAAGGTTTAGGCCCGGCACATATTTTTTACTCATTCAGCCGGGGATTTAGTTATGAGTATCGCAACCACACGAAAAAAACGGGCAGGCAAAAGCAGCACCGAAAAACGTAATAGAATTAAACAGGCACTGCGCACCATTACTGAAGGCAGGCCGGTTAAACCAACCGGTTCACGGGTAAAAAAAGTGTCACCGGCAGCCGGTAAAAAAGCGCCGATGCCAACGGATCTGGCGCCTATGCTGGCCACACTGGTTGATAAACCGTTTGATGACCCGGGATGGATCTATGAAATAAAATGGGATGGCTACCGGGCCCTCGCTTATCTGCAAAACGGGAAGGTTGATCTGCGATCGCGTAACAACAAATCGTTCAATGAAAAATTTTATCCGGTTTATGAAGCGTTGAAGAAGTGGAAGATCAATGCTGTTTTAGATGGTGAGATCATTGTGGTAAATGAAAAAGGCATTTCCGACTTCAGCACTTTGCAAACCTGGCGTAGCGAGGCCGACGGTCAGCTGATGTTCTATTTATTCGATGTATTATGGATGAACGGGTACAACGTCACGAATTTACCACTTGTTGAACGGCGTGCATTGCTGCGATCGGTGCTGCCTGCCAAAGAAAACATCTTTTTATTAAGTGAGAATTTCGAAACATCGGGCACTGAATTTTTTGAAGCGGCCGGCAATATGGAGCTCGAAGGCATCATTGCCAAAAAAGCCGACAGCGTGTATACACCAGCACTTCGTTCAAAAGATTGGGTGAAGATCAAAACCGAAAAACGACAGGAAGCCATTATTTGTGGCTATACGCGTAATGAAACAACCCACCGTTTATTCAGCGCCCTGCTGATGGGCGTATACGAAAATGACGAGTTGCAGTTTATTGGTCCGGTTGGAACCGGTTTTTCTGATCAGTTCCAGGCCGAACTGCTCAAAAAGCTGAAGCCCCTCAAAACGGCAAAATGTCCGTTTCGCGAAGTGCCCGATTATAATAAGCCATCGCGGTTTCGTCCGAATCCGCCGAAGGCTGAGGTTACCTGGGTAAAACCCAAACTGGTGGCCGAAATCAGTTACCGCGCACTTAGCGGCGATGGCGCCATGCGCCAGCCCTCGTTTAAAGGATTGCGTGAAGATAAAGAGCCGCATGAAGTAGTGCTTGAAAAACCAATGCATACCGAACAGGTGGTGAACAAAGAACATGCAAAAGAACATGCATGGGTAAGCAGCAAATTAACGAAGCGGGGTAACCGAAAGGAACGCAAAACATTATTAAATCCGAAAGACGAAACACAGGTACGCACCATCGGCGGACATGAACTGAAATTTACCAACCTGAGTAAAATATACTGGCCGAAAGAAAAGGTTACCAAGCGCGATATGCTGAACTATTATTACCAGGTGGCGCCTTTTATGCTGCCTTATATGAAAGACAGACCGCAAACGCTTAACCGTTTTCCGAATGGTATTAATCAGGAAAGTTTTTATCAGAAAGATATTACCGGCAAAGTACCCGACTGGATCACTGGTTTTCCCTATTACAGCGAAACCGATGAACGTGAAAAGAATTTTCTGGTATGTAACAGCGAAGCCAGTCTGCTGTACATTGCATCACTGGGTTGTATTGAAATAAATCCCTGGAGCAGCCGCATACAATCGCCCGATCACCCCGACTGGTGCATCATTGATCTTGACCCGCATAAAAAGAACACTTTTGAACAGGTTATTGAGGCAGCGCAGGTAACCAAACAAATACTCGATACCTACAACATTACCGCCAGTTGCAAAACATCGGGATCAACAGGTTTGCACATTTACATTCCGCTTGGCGCCCGGTACACTTATGAACAATCGAAAGAGTTCGGCCGGCTGATCGCCAAACTGATACATGCCGAACTGCCTTCCTTTACCAGTATTGAACGGTATACCGATAAACGAAAAGGAAAATTATATATCGACTTTCTGCAAAACCGCCCACAGGCAACAGTGGCTGGTCCTTATTCGTTACGCCCCAAACCGGGTGCGCCGGTATCGGCGCCCTTACATTGGGAAGAAGTAAAAAAGGGATTGCAGATTCTTGATTTCACCATCTTTAACATGATTGACCGCCTGAAAAATGAAGGCGATCTGTTTAAGCCGGTATTAGGCAAGGGTATTAATTTGCCGAAAATGATGAAACAGCTGCAACAGGCAATAGCGCAATAGGCAATGGGCAATAAGCAATTGGCAATGGGCAATTGCAAAGCCGTACCACGGTTTTTACTGGCGGCATTAAACTAACCGTGGCACAGGTATCTGTAAGGCAATTGGCATTCATGATAACTACTCAAAAAGGTGTACCGCATATTACCATCATAGTGTAATCTACCTCTCTGCTACCTCTTTTGATCCTCGCATCCTTGGGTCATCTTAGGGTCTTCTTAGGTTATTCTCAGGATTATCTCAGGTTGAAAAACCAACAATGAACCTGAGATAAACCTAAAATCACCCAAAAAGAGGAGGTATCAAAGAGGTTCCTCATAGTACCTTTAGTATATCATTTCATCATTGTAAAAAGGTTATTATGGCTATCAGTGAAAATATATTGCTAAAAAAACTGTCGGGACAAATAGGCAGGCAACTTGTAATTAAACAATATGGCGACAAAACAGTGGTATGCAAATACCCCCATATGAAAAAACGCAAACCAAGCCGTAAACAATTGCGCAACCAGGAAATTATGGAAACTGCCAATTATGAGGCGAAGTATATTTTGGCCGATGATGAACTCAGAAAAGAAGCGCAGGTACGCCTGAACGTAACCCGCAATAAATTGTATCATGCGCTTATACGGGAATACTTTGCAGCAACGAAACAGGCCGATATATTGAAGAAGAATGAAGGTTGAAGTACAAGGTAAGAAGTAAGAGAATATCTCTAAGAAAAAGATTGTTTTAAAACAACCCACCACTTTGAATTTCATTCATCACATCTGCCTGATCTTTCAGTGTTCCTTTTTCCGTAATATGCTTAACAGGAATTTTATCGTCGAACAGAACGCGCCCGATCAGCCGCGTCCGGTGGCATTCGGCAGGATTTCGCTCACTGCACATAATGGCTACCGGCAAATCTTTTGCAAAGGCGGCTTTTAACCGTTCGATGCCGATTTTAAAGAAGTCTTTTGTTTTCACGATATCATAATCAACCTGCCCCTGTTTGTAGCAGGTTGGATCAGTAGGCCTGCCGCCCAGTGTATCGCCCATAAACACATACCTGATATTATGGCTTTCGAGAAAATGCTGCAGGTTGTTTTTACTAAACTGCGGATGATAGCGTGAATACGGCACAGAACGTACATCAATTAAATACTGAATGCCGTATTTGTCAAGAAGTTCCAGCAACTCTTCGGCCCTTCGGTTTCCATGTCCAATAGTGTATATTGGCCTCTTCTCCATATGGCAATTTACTAATCGTATGCAAATTTCGTATGACTACAAAATTCTAAATACCAATCTGGCACCTGCCGGAAAAGCAGGTGCACCTTCTCCGTTAAAATCATTAATTCTGAAAATGCGGTTCCTGTTTTCATTTTTGTAAATGCTGTTCGAAGGAAATTCGAGATGTTGCCATTTGAAATGCATGCCCACCCCCCAATAAAATTCTAACCAAAATCGCCGTTTCTTATCCATGGGTAATTTAATACCTCCCATGGCATGTGCACCGATCACCTTTCGGTCGAACCGGTTCTGTGTACGTTCACCATAAGCCGGGGTGGTAGCCGTTGCTTCATAAGTAAGTGAATCTGATAACAGGTAGGTTACATTTTTATAATGAAACTGTAATTCAATAAAAAAATTTTCTGAGTCGTTCAGGTAGCAACGTATAGAAGGCCTTAGGATTATACCCGAAGTGCTGGAAGTATGAGGTGCGTAAAAAGAATAAAAAATCCGCGCTGCTTCCATGTTTATTGACCAGTTTTTAAGAAAGCAGTATTCGGCACCAAACGACAAATTACCATCGAAAGGATTGATGATACCCAATGGACTAAACTTAACAAATACGTCGCCTTTAGCCATTGAAGGCCAGGTTGCAGTCTGTTGCGCCATGCCTGTGGTACCGGCAAGCAGTACCAGCATGCCTAAAAAAATCCTTTTTTGCATGTAGTTAGTTTTGAAATAGTATGACGCAGCAGCGGTTGTTTGACACTTTGATGCCTGGTTCCGTTGCAACCTTTTATTTTAATTGGCTGTTTGGCGAGCCTTTAACAGTAATGCAAGTAAAATATTGAATAATATGTAGTTATATCTACCCAATGGAAGACTCGCCTTTGACACATTCGGGTAAATTCAGTATATTTGAGTATACAAAGATTGAAACATACCAGCTATTTATTATGCCAACAAACGAATTGAAAATAATGGAAGCGAAGGGGAATGATGCAGTTAAAGAACTACGCAAGGCAAAGTTTCAAAAGGGATTGCCTTTTATGATCAACTCTTTGGATTTACCTGACAACCAATGTTACCTCGAATATGCTGATGGGCGAATAGTACTTGTATATTTAAAATCTACTAATTCACGTGATTTCACTCTTATACGGGAACTAACAGATCCGGAGAAAGATGTAGTCCGTAAAAAGTTTCATTTAGCATAAGAGTTATGCCCGAACTTTATATTATTACCGGTTCAAATGGTGCGGGCAAATCAACAATAGGGTCAATCTATTTACCTCAACATATTCAGGAATCCTGTTCAATATTTGATGGTGATAAGCTTTTTGTGAATAAAAGAAATGAGCTGTGGCAAACTATAAAAGCTCCTAAAGAAGTTAGAAAATTAGCATATGAATTTACGGTTGAAACCTTCGAAAAACAGGTAGCAGAAGCATTATCTTCACGAAGTAACTATGTATATGAAGGTCATTTCACAAACGATAGTACCTGGGATATTCCGAGAAAGTTTAAATCGCATGGATATTTAGTTAACTTATTGTATTTGGGTTTAGCCAGCCCGAATGTATCTGAATTACGGGTAAACGATCGATCTAAAGAAGGAGGGCACTGGGTAGATCGCGCCACAATCGAAGATAATTTTTATGGTAATCTTCAAAAATTAGAGCAACATATTGATGCAGTAGACAACATTCGAATAATTGATACAACTGAATTTCATATTGCCCTCGCGCATTTTACTAATGGTGAAGTAGTCTCCGCAATTCCTTATGCTGAATTACCGGAATGGTTTACCAAATATCTGCCCGATTTATCGCGGAAAATCGAAGAGTGGTCTCCACCCCAATAGCCACTCATTGTAAATTGCCCACATTCTATTGCCCATTGCCTTTTGCCTTCTGCCTTTTATTATTGCCCATTGCCCCTTTTTGTTTATATTAGCGCCCATCTTTATCTATTACCTCCACCTCCACAAAAAGTAACCGGTTAAGCGAATGTAATTGCTTAAGCGAGGCAGTACAATATGCCTGCGCGAAAAGTGTTTCAGACATGCTTTGGCTTACAGGCATAACCGCAAGGGTATAGCACCACAAACCTTTCCAAACCCTTAATCATCTAACCCGGAGAAACTATGCGACAGACCTGTAAGCCGTCTGCCTTGTTATTCAGTTTATTTATTCTTGCCTGCCTGCCGTCATTTGCACAGGTAACCGCAGGTATCAGAGCCAATGGCAACATCGTTAGCAACGGCGATACTGTACGGGTATGCGAGGGCAGTTCTGTGTTATACCAAAGCGCGGCACAGGGCTCCATGACTATCAGCTGGCGGTTTAATAACGGATCGCAATCAACAGGCACTGGTTTAGGCCCCATCCCTATCAATTACGCAACTGCCGGATTTTATACTACATCGCAAACGATCACATCGGGTAACATGATGGATTCAATGTCAATTGTAGTACATGTATCCAACAGTAAACCGGTAGCCGGCTTCAGCTTCTCGCCCGATAATGTTTGTGGAAATATAAATATTCAGTTTGCCAATCAGTCAACCGGTAATAGCTTATCGTATTTCTGGGATTTTGGCGATGGCAGCACCAGTACGGCTGCTAATCCTTCGCACCAGTTTTTAAATGCAGTAGGATTGCCGGGTACAACTACCTACCCCGTAAAGCTGGTTGTTACGAATATGTTTGGCTGTAAAGATTCTCTGGCCCGAAATGTAACCATTAAGAAAGTGCCCGACGCAGCTGTAGGAAATGCCGATAATTTGATAACATACGGCACATTCAATGGCGTACCAACCTTTAAACGCTGCTCCAATATTGCGCACTACGTTTTTAGTTTCATCAATCAGTCAACCACCACCTCAATTAATACCAGCTATGCCATTCAATGGGGCGATGGTTCGCCGGATACTGTTTTTACTTCATGGCCCGCCGCTACCATTATAAAACATATTTTTCCGCTGGGCAGCAGCACTATGACGGTGAGTGTAACGGGCTCGGATGGTTGCATTGGTATCAAAAAATACATCGTTTTCCTGGGTTCTACACCGGCCGGTGGCTTATCGAGCCTGGGGAATACCGACATCTGCGCATCTGATTCTTTACGATTTGCCATTAACAACATATCGGGCAATCCGCCGGGCACCCAGTACTCATTTATGATCAATGATAACTCGGCTCCGGAAGTTTTTCAGCATCCGCCTCCATCAGTTGCAGCGCATTTCTTTTCACAAGGCTCCTGCTCCTTTAACAGCAGCAGCGGTAATAATACGTTCGCCAATGCTTTTGGCGCCTATTTAACTATTGAAAATCCCTGTGGTACCACCAGTCCGTCGGTAGTGCCCATATACGTTTCGGGTAAGCCGAGGGCAAGCATGTATATCTATCCTTCCGAAACAGTTTGTACCAACACCACCGTTTCGGTGCTCAGTACCTCAGCTTACGGATCGGTTATTACCCCAACCGGAGGCTCCGGTTCGGTTTGCACCAACTCGGGCAAACAGGTATGGACCATTTCACCTGCAACCGGTTATTCTATTGTTTCGGGTAATACCGGGTCGTTAAACGGCAGCTCATCGAACGGCCTTATATGGACAACAGGCACCAACAACCTTGATATCAATTTCACAGCAACGGGAACCTATACGGTAAAACTGTATGTATTTAACGACCGCTGTGGGTTAGACAGCACGGTAAAAGTAATCTGTGTACGCAATCCACCGCAGGCGCAATTTAACATGAGCCGCACAAGCAGTTGTGGCCCCGGAAATGCCGTATTTACCAATACCTCGCCCGCGAACGGATGCCAGGGCGATAGTTACAAATGGAAGGTAACCTTCAACGATCCGCTGGGATGCGGCGGCACCACCCAGTCGCCACGCTATCAGTTCATCAACGGATCAACCGACACCACGGCGTCGCCCGATATTCAATTCAATACACCCGGACAATACATCGTTCGCTTAACTGTAACGGCCGTATTCGCCGGTTTGGCATGTCCTGAATCGTATAAAGAAGACACCTTTTACGTAAGAGGATTACCAAAGGCAGCCATCAATGCCATCAATGCCGTTTGTATCACCAACGGACTTACACCAACAGCCACTGCAGCTACCTGTTATTCGCCTGGTCCGCTGGGCTATCAGTGGACGTTCACCAACGGCACGCCTTCCACATCTGCATTGCTTAATCCGGGTAATATTCATTACACGGCTACCGGCACGCAGGCTGTTCAGTTAATTGTAACCGACAGCAGCTGCAATACCACTACCATCGTAAATACAACGGTTACCATTACCGATAAACCAATCGCCGATGCGGGAGCCGATAAAATCATTTGCAGTAAAGAAGCAGTTACCATCGGCGCTGCTCCGGTAACAGGTGTAACCTATCTATGGTCGCCCGCAACTGGCCTCAGCAACCCGGCTATTGCCAACCCGGTGGCACAACCGGTATACAATGGTACCGGGGCCGATACAACTTTCGGATATATGGTTACCGCATCGATAGGCGCCAACTGCGCTACCGAAGATTCGGTTTACATCACAGTTAAGCGCCGCCCTTCGGTGTCGGTATCGGCCACGGCATCAACGATATGCATAGGCAACAACACACAACTAACTGCCACCGGGGCTGATATGTACACATGGAAGCCTCTTGCTTCATTAACTGCAGTTACGCCCGACACCATGATCGCAACACCTGCAGATACTACCTTGTACAGTGTTGCAGGCACTTTATCGAACGGCTGTTCCGATACTACTACCATACAAATCATCGTAAACCCCGATGCGAAAGCACAGTTTACCGCCACAGGCACCACCAAATGCGCACCGGTAAATCTTGATTCGGTAATAAAAACAGTTCCCTTTCCAAAAGGTAACGGAACCTATAACTGGTATGCCAACGGAACACTCATCGGTTCCAATACCACCGGTCAGTTTCCTTCGTACCCCATGAACGGGCAGTCGCAAACTGCTATTATAAAGTTGGTTACCACCAGCGCAGCCGGCTGTAAGGCCGACAGTATGCAAATGACCTTTAACACGGTTACCGGTGTAACGGCAGGCTTTACCAAAGATGTGACCAACGGTTGCGGGCCGCTTGCTGTTACGTTTACCAATACATCGACCCAGTTGAATGGCGTGCAGTTTTTCTGGAATTTCGGCAACGGAACAGGCAGTACCCTCCCCGCTCCTGCCCCGGTTACCTACAACGCCAATGCAGCCTGGCGCGACACTACTTACTACATTACCTTAAAAGCCTATAACGGTTGCGATACTACGTACTGGCGCGACAGCGTACGTGTATACCCCAACGCCAAAGCCCGCTTTAGTGTTGATACCACAAAAGGCTGTTCGCCGTTTGATGTTACCATCACCAACAAATCGGCAGGCAACAACTTTGCCTGTTACTGGAATTTTGGCGATGGCTTTGCCGATACCACTTACACCAACAATACCTTTGTTCACGTTTATCATACCGGCGTAATCAGCACTTTCGATATCAGGCTGATTGCCCAAAACCAGTGCGGGCGCGATACCCAAACCATTAGTTTGCTCGTATTGCCCAATACCATCGACGCACAGGTTGCCATAAACGGTAACCAGTTGCAGGGCTGTGCACCACATACTGTTACCTTTAACAACAGCAGCACCGGCGCTTCGCAGCTCACCTGGAACTTTGGCGATGGCACTTCACCGGTGATAACGCCCAACTCACAAAATACCCTTAGCCATACTTTTACCACCGGCGGTGTGTACTCAATTAGCATCAAACTCGAAAATGAGTGCAGCGATACCATCATTTATCGCCAGGTAACTGTATTCAGTAAACCGGTTGCCGCATTCAATATCAGTAATGCGCTTATTTGTACCGGCAGCAATGTGCTTACAACCAATACAGCGCAAAATGCAACAGCCTGGGAATGGTTGTGGGGCGATGGGTTGTCGTCGGCTGCAGTAAACGATGCACATAGTTATTCATCGGCGGGCACCTACACCATCAGGCAAGTTGCCAAAAAAATAAACAATGCAGGTCTGGTATGTACCGACACAGCATCACGCACCATTGTAGTAACCGATAAAATCAAATCGCAGATTACCGTTCGCCCCGGCAAAAGCTGTATACCCTATACGCTGCAAACAACAGCGCAGGGCGCTGCCGGTGCCATGCTGGTTGAATGGACGTTTTACGACAGCAGCCAGGCGCCCTATATCTTTAATGGCACAGGTGTTTCGGCAGCACATATTTATAACAAGCCCGGTAACTATTCGGTAAAGCTCAAAGTGCATACGGCAGCAGATTGTATTGATAGTTCAACCTATTTGTTTGAGGTGCATAATACGCCGGTTGTGCCTGTACAGGCCAGCGGCATGAGCACCTGTAACCACGATACCACTATTACATTCAATGCCCTGGTACGATATACAGGCAATGATCCAATACATGTGAAATGGTTTATAAACAACCAGCTCGAAGGGATGGACAATCCGTTTACTTACCGGTTCAAAGCGCCGGTAACGGCTACCAGTACCACTTCTTATGCTATTTCGGTACTTCCCGAAAATGAAGCGGGCTGCGGCGATACCATGGCAGCTGGTACGTTAATGATACAACCATTGCCACGCCCGCGTATAGAAGTATCTCCGTCGAAAGTGTTGCAACAACCCGACTACACATTTACTTTTTGGGATACCATGCCCACCAATGCCAATAAAATTTACACCTGGGATATGGGTGACCGTACGCGACAGCAACGGTCGGGACAAAAGATCAGTTACCAGTATGCCGATACAGGCGCCTACAAAGTACAGTTACTGGTGCAGGATTATGGAACTGGTTGCAGCGGGTACGATACCGTTCACGTACGCATATTGTATTCACCGGGTTATTTGTATGTACCGAATGCTATCTGTCCCGGTTGCAGCAATCATTCGTTGCGGCAGTTCTTGCCTATGGGCAAAGGGCTGGCGCAATACCGCCTGCGCATATTCAATGCCTGGGGGCAAAAGATTTTTGAAACCACCAGGCTCGATGCCAACGGGTCGCCCAGCGAACCCTGGGATGCCCGGTTTAACGGACAGAGCCTGCAACAGGATACCTATGGCTGGCAGATAGAAGCAAAATATATCAACGGTACCGAATGGAAAGGCATGCAATATCCCAACAGTGATAAATATGTAAAAGCCGGGTTTATTACTGTAGTTAAATAATGAATATCGAATGATGAATGTTGAATGTTGAAGGAAATACAGAAATGAAGAATTAAAAATGAAAAACAGAGAAATGAGAAAGTGAAGTAAGAAGGCGTTAACAAGTTGACAAGTTAACAGGTTGACAAGTTAACAGGTTGACAAAGTTGATAAGTTAAAAAGAGCAGAGGGCTTTGGATATTGCCTACTGCCCATTGCCTATTAGCCCAAATTACAGCTTATGCTTAAAAATATACTTTTATCTATATTGACAATACTCGCCACCCTGCCATCACTGGCGCAGGACCCGGTATTTTCGCAACCATTTTTATCACCCGTTTACCTGAACCCCGCAGCCACCGGCGCAGGCGATTACGATCTTCGCTTTAGCGCCATTTATCGCCGGCAGTGGTGGTCGATCCCTTCACAAATTTCCTACAGCGCGGTTTCGGTCGATAAATACATGCCTTCGCTGCACGGAGGTTTCGGCTTACTGGGAACGCATTCAACCGAAGGATATTTAAAAAAAACAGGCATATACGGTTCCTATGCCTATACCATTTGTTCAGGCACCCTTTCCCCTGCCGAAAACGGCGATGAGCCCAGGTGGTTTGCCAGCGGCGGTTTACAATTTGGCGTTGTACAACGACGCATCGATTACAGTAAATTGGTTTTTGCCGATCAGATCGATGTGGGTGGCGTAATGCCGGGCAGTGTATCGGCTGCCGACCGGGCGGTGAACAATGGCAAATGGTATCCCGATTTTTCGGCCGGATTATTTTTCAATTATAACCACAACGATAACAACCGTATACTCATCGGCGGTAGCGCCCATCATATAAACCGGCCCGATGAATCGCTCACCAACACAGCCGATACGTTTCGCAGCCAGTTACCGGTTCGGTGGACGGGTAATGTAATGTACACCTACACCAATCCCGAACAAACATGGTCGTATAGCGTGGCGGGCATTGTATATAACCAGGCGCAGCACAACTCATTGCAGGTAGGGACCGAAATAACGCAGAACCGGTACGATATAAGTTTGGGTATGTGGTATCGAGGCAGCATCAACTTTCAAAATTACGATGCCTTTACGGTTACACTATCCATTAATCTCGCAGGCCGCAACAACGATAACTATAAACTCAGGGCCGGCATTTCGCACGATGCCCCGCTGGGTCAAAACCGCTATTCCTATACCACCGGCAGTTCGGAACTGGGTTTTGTATGGGACCAAAGCACATACAACCAGGATGCCGGCAATGCCTGCAAACCACGCATCAACAGCAAAAGCGCCTGCCCCATTCAATAGACAATGGGCAAGCCGAAAACAATTAACTCACGGGAAATAGAAGAACCTGCGGTAATAAATGAGTGATTTTAAATTAAGGTAATCGTGTCGCCGATCCGTACAGTGCCATTACCTTGAAACAACAAATTCTGACCAAAATAAATGTTGTTGTTCCCCGACCTGTACGTACTGAGGGTTTTTAAAGGCTCTTTTGCTTTTTCACCGGTTTGCTGATCGATGGTGGTTATCAAACAGCGTGCGCACGGTTTAACCCCAAAGAACTTTATATCGCCAATGCTGAACTGTTTCATATCATCTTCCTGAAAAGGATACCCTCCGGTAAACACCATATTGGGTCTGAACCGGTTCATGTGTAATGGAGTTGATAACCGGCTGTTCAGGTCATCGAGCGAGGCCTGTCCGATGATCAGTAAAGGATATCCATCCGAAAAACTGGTAATTTCTTTATTGTGGGCATACCGGCCATCTACATAACGGTGGGTATTATCGGGCATATACACCAATCTGCATGCAATACCCAGTTGTTCACTGAACCAGGCATCGGCTTCAGGGCTTACCCATTTCGCACGGCAGCGATCGCTCCATACCGAAACCATAGTAGTTTCAGTAGCGGCAGTTTGAAAGGGAATTATAAAAGAAGAATTGGAGTTGCTGATATTTTGAACCAACAGCCCATCGGTATGTATGCTTATTTTTAATAAAGCCATGGTGGCCACTTCGCGTTGCGATAAAAAACGGTTATTTTCATCAACAAGCATCCACCGGCGGTCGTATTCAAACCCGCGGTCAGTAAGCGAGGCTTCGTTTAACGCAATTCCTCCAAGAGATTTTACAGGATATATATATAATTCGCTGACAGTTAACATAGGCAGGTAATTATAGGCATTCAGTCTTTTTCATAAACCGCAAAGGTATGAAATACAGATGGCCCCGGTCTGTTCCACTTTTGGTATTGTAAGTAGGCCACAATAAAAAAGCCACCTGTTTAAAACGGGTGGCCCTCCGACTTTTCGTCGGAGCAGATATTTTGATGGATCATACTCCGGTTAGGCGATACCAACCGAAAGTGTCCATGAATGATCTGTAGATTTCATGAATACCTCCTTTTCTTTGGTGAAAAACGAATATACGCAAAAATTGCCAGTGAAAGTAAAGGCAAACTGTCAACTATCGGGATGTTTGCACCTGCCCCAGTATTCAAGCATCAGCCGAACGCTTTCTTCTATTTCTTTGAGGGTATTTTCCTTAACAAAAAAGCCCTGTACCGTCATTTCATAGGCTTTATCAACCACTATTCTGTTTGCGGTAGTGCTTAAAAAAATAAAAGGAATGCTTTTCCTTCGTAATGTGGGGTTGTTAAAAATGGCCTCTCTTAACTCAAGGCCATTCATCAAAGGCAAATTAATATCGCTGATGATTATAAAAGGTTTTTGGGTTGTGGTGATCAGGTAATCGAGAATCTGCCGTCCGTTTTCAAAAAACTTTAGTTCATTTTGAATACCCAGCCTTTGAAAAACAAGTTGCAATATTTCCTGTTCTTCCTGATCATCTTCTGCAATTATTATGGGTCCTTTGGAGTTCATACCGGAAATCCTTAAATATTTGTACCACCCTGTTATTCAAATAACTATGTGCTAACCTTGTGTATCCTCGTGTTAACCCAATTTCCTGTTGTATTATTTGTAGAATATTCACCACGCAACATTTATTGCCCGCCTTTGGCAATAGAAGATTTGCTTTCGCGAAAAGTTCTTTTTCTTATAAAACCCCACACGGTTTTTCTGGTATCAACTTTGCATTATCAGTAGGCCTGGTATGATTGTAACATTGGGGAAGCATGCCGGCAAAAGAGTGTGCACCCTGAAAACTATTCATGCACATACTCACTCGTTGTGATTAAATTAAATATCCCGGGAATCTGATTTATAATAATTCAGCTGTTCAATGCTGGTAAAAAGGCTTGATTAATTTATTGCCCGAAATCTACGCAAACACATTTCTATGATCCTTTCGCCTTCTGCAAAAAATATTTGCAGCACCTGTGGTGCGCGCTATGGTACTTCATTTCTTCCTGCTATTTGCGAAATATGTGCAGATGAACGGCAATACGTAGGTTTTAGCGGGCAGGTATGGACGAGCTATACCGAGCTTGCAGCCAAAAGCACCATTCGTTTTTCGAGGTTACAGTCTACTATATACGATTTGCGCATAGCGCCAACTTTTGCCATTGCGCAAAAGGCGCATCTGATATTATCGTCATCGGGTAATGTGCTGTGGGATTGTATTCCTTTTATCGACGATCCTACCATTGCGTTTATCAGGTCGCTGGGAGGAATCAGCGCTATTGCCATTTCGCATCCGCATTATTACAGTCTGATGCAGGATTGGGCCACCGCATTCGACTGCCCTATTTATTTGCACGAAAAAGATAAAGAATGGATTAAAGATCCGGGCGGATATATTAAGTTATGGTCGGGCGCTTCAAAAAAACTGTGGGATAATATCAGCATTATTCATGTAGGCGGCCATTTTGCCGGCAGCACTATATTGCACTTACCCGATCATGGAAGATCGGGCTGCCTGCTTACAGGCGATAGCATTTACATTGCCCCCAGCCGTAAGCACATGACCTTTATGTACAGCTATCCCAATCATATTCCTTTACCAAAAAACGATATCGAATTTATAAATGAAAGGGTGCAACCTCTGAATTTTGATGCCATGTACGGCGCTTTTGAATGGATGAATATACCGGAAGGCGCCCGTTCGGTATTTGAAAAATCAATTAGCCGTTATCTTTCGATATTCTGATACTTCCAGCCAACAAAATTTTACGGTTTAATGACATTTTAAATTGGTTATTTTCTGTCCCGGAAAATAGGTGGAATACTTATGCCTGTTAGAAAAAACACTTAAGCAGATTTTTAATATATTTTTGTAAACTTGCATCCGCCAGATAGCTGCTGTTCACACAAAGGCAGCTACCCGTTTTTTTCAGGATCTACGCTACCCGGTATCATTGCAACCTCCGTTATCTGAACCGGATTTTTTAATCCTGTACTGATGGCTTTTTTATGTGACTACTACCATTATCTTTATAAAGTTTACGTGTAAAAACAAGACTTTTGTAAAGGTAAATCAGCGATACATGGTTCCCGTTCATGGATGAATTAAATTAAACCCGATGAAGAAGAAAATTCTGGATAAGGACGATTGGCTTTCAGCATTCAATGAAGGGAATAATAGTGCCTTTCGAACCATTTTTGAAATTTACAACAAGGTTCTGTTTACCTGTGCCATACAACTGGTAAAGGAAAAGGAGCAGGCCGAAGACATTGTGTCGGAAACTTTCGCCAAACTATGGCAGCGCCACGAAAATTTTCAAACAGAAGATCATGTTAAGGCCTTTTTATTTGTTACTACCCGTAATGCCTGTTTGAATTATCTGCGGCACATTCAACGTAAAACGGCTTCGCAAAGTGAACTATCGTATTTGCAAAAGGATAAAGACGATCAGGATGTGATAACCGACATGATCGAGGGTGAGCTGTTAAGAAAAATATATCCGTTGATCGAAAAGCTGCCGGGTAAGTGCAAAATGATCTTTAAGCTGATTTATTTTGAAGATGCCAGCACCGATGAAGTAGCAACCAGGCTAAAAATTTCGCCCCGGAATGTTTTGAACCAGAAAAGGCGCGCCATTCAACTACTTAAAAAGAAGTTGCTGGTTGCTGCATTGATTAGCCTTTGTTTGAATAAATCGATTATTTCGCACAAAGACATTGCAGATTATTATTATAATGAAGCCTATTTTTCGGTTTCTGACTAAAAAACACCCACTTCCCATTATTTTTTAAAAATTCTTTTGTCAAAAACGACCACCGATTGTTTTTATAATAAACAAGGTCTTAAAGGCTAAGGGAGTTGATAAACTTTCAAGTTTTAATACCACGTACTATGCAGGAAAAGGTAAATAGAATAACAAGTCTGATTGAGAAGTTCCTGGAGGAGCAGTTGCCGCCTGAGGAGGAAAGGGAGCTTAATGAATGGCTGGCAGAGGATGATCAGAACCGTGTATTTTTCCAGCAGATCACAGATAAATCAATTTTACGCGAAAAACTGAAGATATATCAAAGCACCAACAGCGAAGCCATCTGGCAAAAAACGGTTCAAAAAATTGATGGCGGAAAGCTGATAAATCTTTATCCCGAAAAGAAAGTATACAGAATACCATACGCCAAAATCGCCGCCGCTGCAGCAGTTATATTATTCATTTCTGCCGGCACATGGTATTATTTCGGTCAACCTGCACAAAAACAAACAGCCAAAACTGATAATAATACAGTTTCACCGGTAAGCAATCTGATCGTACCGGGAAGCACCAAAGCTATATTGACCCTTGCAGACGGATCAACCATTGATCTAAACGGTGTACAAAACGGAGCGCTGACAAACCAGGGTCAAACACAGGTAACCAAAACTGACGGACGGTTAATATATAACAGGGAGCCGAATTCAAATGGCCCTCAAGACAGCCAGAACGTATACAATACAGTTACCACCCCAAAAGGTGGCGAGTACCAGATAACTTTACCTGACGGAAGTAAAGTTTGGTTGAATGCGGCTTCATCATTGCGTTTTCCTATAGCCTTCGCCGGGAACGAGCGAATTGTTGAACTCACCGGCGAAGCTTATTTTGAGGTAAACCCTCAACACCAAACAGTTACAACTACCTCAATTCAAAAAAATACCAAAACTCCCTTCATTGTAAAAATCACCACGCCATCCGGCAACCTCAATGAAGTAGAAGTATTGGGCACCCACTTTAACGTAATGGCATATACTGAAGAAAATGCCGTTAAAACCACCCTTGTAGAGGGAAAAGTAAAAGTAACATCCGGAAATAGTGTCCAAACCATTAAACCCGGTGAACAGGCCAAACTGAAAGATGGTGGTATAACCGTAAGAAATGTAGATGCCTCTGAAGTTATATCCTGGACGAAAGGTTATATCCCTGTCGGAGGTCCCGATCTTGATTATACCATGCGCCAGATTGGCCGTTGGTATGATGTAAATATTATATATAAGGGAAAAAAGCCCGAAGTATCATTTGAGGGTAAGCTTTCCCGTACGGCCAGCATTAAAGGTGTAATAGAACTGTTGAACGCCAATAATATAAAGGCCGAATTAAACGAAAAAGAGCGGGCGATAGTAATAACATCATAACTGTCAATCAGTTGAAACCATAAAAATAAAAATCACCTCCCCCGGTTACAATATTTTTTTCCGTTAATCATTAAACCACATCTGACGCTGTTCTTCCATGAAATATTTACGGGCAGCGTTGAGCTACCCTGCGACCATGAGCTATTCGGCTCATGGTTCGCAGTTAGGTGGCTTAAATCTTTTTAGTAACCTTCATCCTGCCATCAATTTGAAAGTGTAATTTTATTGATAGGATGTTACATGTGGTGCCCTCAAGTAAAAAAAATGCTGTATTTAGTCAACTTTTTTCCGCATATGCGGGATTGATGTTGGCTATTTTTATTTTTACAAAAAATCAGCATATATAATCTAAAGGGAAACTGCATATTTGTGTTCGCATTTGGAGGAGGTTCTGATTATGAAAAAAACAACTGCTTTTCTAATCATTGCTTGTTTGCTGCTGAGTGTAACAACTTATGCGCAACAACTTTCATTCTCCAAAAAGAATGCAACGATTGAGGATTTACAAAAAGTCATAGAAGAAAAAACCGAATACACGCTCTTTTACCAACGCCAGTATTTACCCCTGCTAAAACCCGTTTCCATTCACATAACCAATGGCACTTTAGAGCAACTGCTCAATGAATACTTTAAATATCAGGCATTTACATATTCATTTATTGAAAAAACAATTACAATAAAACCCCGCGAAACGCAGGCTTCGGGAGCTAAACTTGTAAATATAAAAGGTAAAATATCCAACGAAAAAGGCGAGCCCATACCCAATGCTACCGTTACAGTAAACGGTAACAAACAGGTTATTACCAACGATAATGGCGAATTTGTACTGAATGGGGTAAATAATACCAATTTAAATATTGTAGTTACCAGCGTTAATTATGAACCTGAAGAAATTAACCTGCAGGGACAGGAAGAATTAGATATACGTTTAAAACAACATATCAGTGAACTGAGCAAGGTTTCGGTTTATTCTACCGGTTACCAAAAACTGGTAAAAGAAAGAACACCGGGTTCTTTTACAAAAATTGATAATGAACTGCTGAACCGCCGCGTATCTACCAATATTCTCGACAGACTTGAAGGAATTACCAGCGGACTGGTGTTTAACAAAAATATCAACCCCGATGTAAATCAATCTTCTATAACCATTCGAACCAGAAGCACCATTTACGCCAATCCCAACCCTTTAATTATTGTTGACAATTTCCCCTATACCGGCGATATTAATAATATAAACCCCAACGATGTTGAAAGCATTACGGTATTAAAAGATGCCGATGCCGCATCTATCTGGGGTGCTTATTCGGGTAATGGTGTAATAGTGATAACCACCAAAAAAGGAAAATACGGCCAGCCCCTGAAAGTAGCGTTTAACAGCAATGTAACCCTTGGCCGGAAACCCGATTTATATTATACCCCAATATTAAGCTCAAAGGATTATGTTGATGTTGAACAATACCTGTTCGACAATAATTTTTATAAAACGATAGAGAATAACCCAGGCCACCCTGTACTATCTCCCGCAGTGGAAATAATGATCAAAAAAAGAGACGGGAAGATATCTGCCGCGGAAGCCGATGCACAGCTGGATGCATTAAAAAACCAGGACAAACGAAAAGACTTTGATAAGTATTTTTACCGTACTCTGGTTAACCAGCAATATAACATTAGCGCCACAGGTGGCAGCTATTATAACAACTACTATTTTTCGGCAGGGTATGATAAAAACCTCGATAACCTCGTAGGAAACCAGTTTAACCGTATTACCCTAACCGCCAACAATTCCTTTGCCATGCTTAAAAAGAAGCTGGAATTAAATACAGGAATTGTTTATACTGAAACTGCCATAAAAAACAATAATAACCCGGGCAATCTGCCTGTACGTTATCCTTATCTGAAGCTGGCAGATGATAACGGCAATCCCCTGACAGCCAATGTTGATCTCAGGCAACCGTATAAAGACACGGCAGGCAGCAAATCCTTGATGTCAGACCGGTTATTAGACTGGAATTACAGGCCATTAGACGAATTACGGCTGAGCGACAATACTACGAATGCATCTGACTATCGCATAAATGCAGATATTAAATACTCTATTATAAAGGGGTTAGACCTTACCGCGTTATATCAATACAACCGGGGATTAAGTGAGCAACAGGATTATAAAAGCCTTCAAACCTATTATACCCGTAATCTGATAAACCAATATACCCAAGTCGATTCAACTGGCAAAGTTTTCAGGCCGGTACCATTGGGTGGCATATTGGACCAGGTAACGAAGCGATACGAGGCCAATAATACCCGTGTTCAGTTAAACTATAATTATAGCTGGTACAATACCAATCATACCAAAAACCATTCAATTACCGCCATCGCCGGTTCTGAAGTAAGAAGTTTCGAAACACATACCGAAACACTTCGTTATTATGGCTATAACAGAGACCAGCAATCAAATACCGAGGTGAATTACAACAGAGCTTATAAACTATACAATGACCCGCTGAGCCCTCCCAAAAAGATTGAGTATAAAAATAAAAACAATAGCACAACCGACCGCTATATTTCGTATTACGTGAATGCCAAATATATTTTCCAAAAGAAATACATTTTGTCGGCCAGCGCACGCAAAGATGAAAGCAACCTGTTTGGCGTTGACGCTAATCGAAAAGGCGTACCGCTGTGGTCAGTTGGCGCCAGTTGGGATATAAGCCAGGAAAATTTTTATCATATTGCATGGCTGCCCTATATGAGAGTACGGGTAACCAACGGGTATAATGGTAATGTTGATAAATCAATATCTGCTTATACAACGGCTTATATTAACACGCAAAACTCATGGGGAGTTCCTTTCGGCACCATTAATAATCCCCCGAATCCTATGTTACGCTGGGAAAAAAATCATACGATCAACATAGGCGCCGATTTCGCCGTAAAGAAAAATATTATAGAAGGCAGTCTTGAATATTACCTGCGTAAAAGCACCGACCTGATTGGTAATAGTTCATTAGACCCCACCACAGGAACCTCCACTATCAAAAGCAACACGGCCAATATGAAAGGCAAGGGAGTTGATATTACCTTACGCACCAAAAATATAAACAGGCAACTGAAATGGAATACCAATATATTGTTTAGCTATGCTGCCGACAAAGTAACTAATTACAAACTTAAAGAAAGTGCGATCTGGCATTATACCGATCCCCAATACTTTTACCCTTTAGAGAGCAAACCGGTTTACTCCATATCAGGTTTAAAATGGATGGGGCTCGATCCGCAAAGCGGTGATCCGCAAGGATACCTGGATAATCATATTAGTACGGCATACAGCGACATTGTTAATTCATCCAACTTCGATAACCTTGTTTACAAAGGAGCTGCCAACCCTACTTTTTTTGGCAGCCTCAGGAATGTGTTCGACTATAAGCAATTTGAATTATCATTCAACATTACCTGGAAAATGGGGTACTATTTCAGAAGGAATTCCATCCGTTATTATAACTTATTCTATGGAGCAGCCGGGCATTCCGATTATGAAAAGCGCTGGCAGAACCCCGGTGATGAAAAATTTACCTCGGTTCCTTCCCGTATATATCCTGCTAATCAGACAAGGGACGATTTTTATTCCTACTCAGAAATTTTAATTGAAAAAGGAGATCATATCAGGTTACAGGATATTCAGTTCAGTTACGATCTGTTGAAAGATAATTATAAAAAACTGCCCGTTCAGACGATGCGGTTTTATGTATATGCCAATAATATCGGGCTTATCTGGAAAGCAAATAAAAAAGGCATCGATCCGGATTATATTTTTGATACACCACAACCCCGAACCGTGGCCGCAGGCATTAAAATAAATTTTTAAAAAAATAAACAGTTGAAGGTTATGGTAAGATTAGTACTGTATATTACTTTTCTTGTTTGTGCAGGCTGTTTATTAGGTTGCAATAAAAAAGAGTTCCTGGATGAAAAGCCCAACTCAGAATTATTCATACCCACTACACTGGATGATTTTCAAAAACTGCTCGACAATGATAATGTTATGAGCGAAACGCCCGTATTGGGCGAATTGTCGGCCGACAATTATTATATTACCGATACATACTGGGAATCGCAATTTCTCACCGTCAAAGAGCACAATGCCTACGTTTGGGCAATAGATATTTACAATGGCGAAGGAAATGTGGATGACTGGAATTTACCTTATAAACAGGTTTTGTATGCTAATGTAATATTAGATGGGTTGAAAAAGATAACCATTACAGCCGATAATGCACAAACGTATAGTACGATAAAAGGATCAGCGCTGTTCATAAGAGCCTATGCATTTTATAACCTGGCGCAGGTTTTTGCCCCTATTTATGATTCTGCTACAGCCAACAGCGATTTAGGCATTCCGTTACGGTTAAACCCCAACATCGATGAAAAAACAGAACGGTCAACGGTAGAAAAAACTTATGACCAGATTACAAATGATTTACGGGAAGCAATAGCGCTGTTACCGCCAAATATACAGGTGAACAATCTTAACCGCCCCTCCAAACAAGCCGCTCTCGCCCAACTTGCACGCACCTGGTTAAGCATGCGCAGGTATGATGAGGCCGGCTTATATGCCGATAGTTGTTTACAGTTGTATAATTCACTGTATGATTATAACCAGGTAATTCCAGGCAGCCTTATTCCGTTTAAAAATAATAACCCGGAAGTGATCTATCAAAGCAAATTGCTTTCCAGTACAAGTGTTTTACAAGGAATTGCAGTTCCGGATTGTATTGTTGATTCAACTTTATATAAATCCTATGCCGATAACGACAAGCGGCGGTTGATCTTTTATTTGGTTAATACCGACGGTAATATCAATCTTAAAGGAAGTTATACCGGAAACGTTTTTTGTTTCAGCGGCCTGGCTACCGACGAAATGTACCTGATACGGGCCGAGTGTAATGCCCGGGCGCAAAAAACAAGCGAAGCCATGAGCGATTTAAACCATTTATTGGAACAAAGATGGCTGACCGGAACTTTTGTGCCTTATAGCGCTTCAACGCCTGATGCAGCCCTTGACCAGATATTGTCAGAAAGAAGAAAGGAATTACCTTTCAGAGGGGTAAGATGGTCGGACCTTCGGCGATTAATTAAAGAAGGAAGATTTACAGCTACAATAACAAGGAATTTGAATGGTCAAACATATAGCCTGCCGCCTAACGATCCGCGATATACACTTCCCATTCCTCCCGATGTGCTTAAATTAACCAATATTCCAGACAACAAACGGTAGTTGGTAATGCTGCCATGCTTAATAAAACGATAAAAGCCAGCCACCTGTTGCATGACCAGCTTTTACTGTTTACTCTTCATTTTACTAAAAAGGAGTATAAGCTCCTGTTCTGCAAGGTGCGTAACCCGACCCATTCCAGTAATAGGTGCATGTTCCGGAAGAACCCAGGCAGGTATAGTTTACGCCAAATGTTCCGGTGATTTCTGTATACCCTGTTCCATTATAATAATATTGAGTACTGGCCCGGCAGTCCTGACACGGTTTTGGTGCAAATGCAAATGCACCACCTATGCCGGCTAATATTGCTGTAGCAATAAATGCTGACTTAATTTTTTTCATACTTGTCCTTTTTTAATGGTTAATTTTTCATGCCTACTCTGTTGTTCAGGTTTTCGGCTTTCCCTTACCCGTTGAACTTTTATTGAGCACGCTTACTCCGGAATAAGCGAAGCAGCAATAAACGGGAAAAAGTTATGTGCATTGTAACTTGTCTATTTATACCCCTACAGCATTTACTGGTTCACGTTTTTTAAGAACAATGGCCACCAGTGAAATCCCCACAAAGAAAAGATTAAAGAAAAGGTGTTGCGACCAGGTTAGATTTCTTATTACACCACCACACGAACAGGGAACATATTTTAATGCATGCATCAATACAATCGCCGTATATATAGTAAATGCAAGCATCAAAAACAATGAGGCATATAATGCTTTTAACCTGGTTCGTTCAAATATCAGGGCAGCTGCAATCAACACTTCAATAATTGGTATACTCCAAACCAGATAAGGCGTCATCCAGTTGGGAAATGGCTGGTTATTCATTTCGCCAATAAAAAGTTGAAATGCAAGCCATTTGCTAAAGCTCGCATACAAAAAAAGCAATATCAGTAAAGAAGATATTATTTCGATAATTATCTTTCTTCTCATAGTACCTAATGGGTTATAAGGGGGCAAGTTATTGACGAATGGAAGTACTCCAAATCCTCTAAATCTTTCAATACGTTAGATTATGTAGGTTAGAATAAGGGTGCTCAGGGGGGATAAGGCAGGTATTGTAAGTTAGATTTGAGGGCGATGGTAGCTAAAGTTATATACTTAAAAACTATGTTCAAAAATTTATATCAGTTATTTTTAGTTTATTTCTGTAACCAATATTTGTTTAACAATTTATCCCATAAAATTCCCACATAAACTCTTAATGGTAAAAATTATTGTTTGAATTTTAAATTGGTTTAGCGCAACGTATCCATTAAAAATTTTTCTTATCACTTTTTACATGATGACTATTGCTTTGGTCATTTACGGTCGGTTTTCTGCTATTGATCCATTCCATTATGTAAAGAACTACTCATTCTATTGCTAACGGTTTTAGCCATGTAAAAAATGTCAATTATACAGGCAAAAAACCGGCCATTATAAACCGGCCGTTTCTCAATTCAAAAAATACCGGCAACTATTTAACCACATCCCGGGATTACCAATAATACTCCCGGCATTTTCTTATTTTTTTACTTTGCTCCCCATTAAGGTTTACGCTTACATTTTCATACTGGTTTACAATTATGCACGACTATTATGCTATCGATTGTTAGTTATTGTGCATAACAATCACCCGGTTTGGTAACCGTAAGGCATCCTGATCAATTCTAACAGATACGCTGTATCAGCTGTGTGAGTTGCCTCGAAGATGAAGAGGGGAATTATATCTTTTTACATAATACAACTATCCATTACAGTTATATACACGATAAGATTAACAAAGAAGTGATGACTGATCTTATTTCTTTACAGGAACATATTGACCTTTTCGACAAGGTGCAAACTCAGTGGGCCGGTTAACTGAATCGGGCCGGCAAAAAGTACAATCACCTTTTGATTCGTAACAATTATAATCAACACCATACTCCCCTGCCGGCACATAACCGTCATTGGCCGGAATATATTGCGGATGATTTTCAGGTTGCATACAAAAACGCGTTGCCAAAGCCCCTGCAATGGCAAGAGTAATTGCAGCCACATTTAATACGATCTTAACTTTTTTCATCTTTAGGGCGTTTAATGGTTAATTTAAACTTCCGTACAAACGGAAGCCATATATACATGTCGTTTAATTGTGGGATTATGACTATACGCATGCATTCATTCATGTGCATACTCAAAATCTACCAACACCATTTTTAAGTTTTGCAATAATGTGTATCAGTTGGAGAGTCACATAAGTCAGAGAACGGCATTACTACTACGTCTACAATCAGGCCGTTACCTGCTTAGGTCATTAAAAAAGCAGAAACACCGGTTTATTCTTATCTACTTTCGTTTACATGTACCGGAGTAAAGGAATCTGATGCAATATTCAGTTTATGGTAAAATGTGCTACTGCTTTTGTAATCGATTTTTTCCAGGGAATCCGGTTAAAAGTAAAAAGAAAAATTTTGATTCAAAAAAATTCATTAAACAATATCTTACCTCATTTATATAACAGAATACATATTCATATTTGTTAGTAGTACATAGCAATAAGGTACGTAACTATTCATTATATATGTAATACAGTATAGCCTTAATTAAAATAATAACTAATGGTTTAACTGGTTTTTAATACAGTCGCTTATAAAAGTACGTGCTGCTGTTGTATAGTTTGCAATAATACTATGGGATATTTACGATGCTCATTTGAATGATGATTACTGCATGTGTATAACTTATTCAATGCTACTTTACTTTACCGGTCGTTGTACAACAAAAAAACCGCTCTGGAAAGAGCGGCCCAATTGCATAAAACAAGGTTTAATACCAGAACCTTAACCTGCCGGCAAACAATATAAACCGGCATTGTGAAATCATAGAATATTGGATATGAAACGGAAAAAAAGTACGGATTACAAGAGGTGTTTTCAATGGTCAGGAATACACATCACAATCATCATCGCTTAATTCAAAATGCAATTTGAAAATAGTTAACACAGGGTACAGATTGCTTACGATTTCACGGTTGGTTCTTCTTATAGTACATTCTGTGAACAATCAACTTTTTATTCATACACACGCCTTCCCTGTTCCGGCACCTGTTAGTGCGAAACGCAAAACAACATAATCAATATAACAGTAAGGAAAATCGGGCAACATCTTGTACAGGCTAACTCTTTCCTTTCTATAGGCCATGCCCAACGGTGCAAAAAAACTGTGGCGAAACAAAGAATTCTATTGCTTTAAAAACCTGCTGCAAAGTAGAATGTTTTTAAACAAAGAGGGAGGGATAAACTCACTTTAATAAGGGGGCAATTTCGTACCAAAAATAAGTTTCATATGTAACCAACTGCATTATCAGCCGATAATCAAACATTTGGCACCCATTTTCTTAAAATTTCCTGGCAATCTTTCACCACCGGGATGCAAAAAATCAGGTGCTTCCATGATAAACGTCACCATGTATACATTATATATTTCGAAAGTTTGCGGTAATAACAGCAAACCGGAATAAACATGAAAAAAGTAATACTGATTGAAGATAACCAGGATATTCGCGAAAACACAGCTGAGATCCTTGAACTGGCCAACTACCAGGTATATACTGCTGAAAACGGAAAAGCAGGTATTGAAATAGCATTAAAAGAACAACCCGACTTAATAATATGTGATATAATGATGCCGGTATTGGATGGTTATGGCGTATTACATCTGTTACATAAAAATGCTTCGCTTCAGAATATTCCGTTTATTTTTCTATCGGCCAAATCAGAAAGAATCGATATCAGAAAAGGTATGGAAATGGGTGCAGATGATTATATAACCAAGCCCTTTGATGAAACAGAATTGTTGAATGCCGTTGAAAGCCGGTTAAAAAAAGCCGATCTGTTAAAGCATGAAATTGCCGGTGGTTTGGAAGGACTTAGTCAGTTAATGCAACTTACCGATGGAAAGGATGCCTTACAATCATTGATAGAAGATCGAAACATAAACCGATATCGTAAAAAACAGGTTATATACCAGGAAGGCAACCGCCCGTCGCGCCTGTATTATGTACTTAAAGGAAAAGTAAAGACCTATAAAACCAATGAAGATGGTAAAGACCTTGTAATTGGCTTACACAATGAAGGCGACTATTTAGGGTACGTTGCTTTGCTCGAAGGGTCATCGTACAACGAAACGGCTGAAGCTATGGAAGAAACCGAACTGGTTATTATTCCACGCGAAGATTTTGAAAAGCTCATCAACAACAGTCATGAAGTAATGCGAAAGTTCATTACAATGCTTGCCCGGAATGTGACTGAGAAAGAAGAAAAATTACTGGGGCTTGCCTATAACTCCCTGCGTAAAAAAGTAGCCGAAGCATTGATGGTGTTGCATAAAAAATATAAAGCGCCCATTGATATAAGTCGTGAAAACCTGGCCACCATAGCCGGTACAGCCACCGAATCGCTTATCAGAACCCTGAGCGATTTCAAAAGCGAAAAACTGGTAGATATAAAAGATGGCGCTATTGTTATTTTGAATGAAAAGAAGTTGGGCAATATGCTGAATTAAGGCACGAGGCTCAAGGCTCATGAAACAAGACACAAGTAGGAAGTAGGAGTTGAAAGGTTAATAAGTTTAAAAGTTGAAAAGTTGGCAGGTTGAAAAGTTAACAGATTCGCCACATTTCACGATTCACCATTGACCATTCACTATTCACCATTCACCATTCACAAAAAAGTCCCGCTGCCGACGCAACAGGACGTATATCACCCGATTGCATGTTCCTTATAGAACCGCAATAATTTTTTTGATTGTGATTACGCCAAAGTTACATTGAGGCACGGCCTGTAAATAACGACTGTGATCAGGAAAAACAATGAGAAGAATCAGGGCAAAAAACAGGAACCAGGAAATGGCTTTAATTACTTTGATCGTTTGTGTCCTCTTCTTCGTTTTTGTGCAACTGCCTGATAATGGCATTCATTACCGGAAACCTGATAATGCGTTGCCGGGCCAACCATACAATAATTGCTACCAGTAAATAAAAGCCGGCGACTATTAAAAACCCTGCATAACGTTTCCCTAACCAGTCGCTTAAAGCCCAGGCACCTGCCAAACTGCCAAAAAAAATAACAAATAAAAATAATACAGCTACAACGGCAACGGCAATTATGTTGCCAATGATCAATGAGGATTTTTCTGCTATGCGCAACTTTGCCAGTTCTATACGGGTATTTACATACTCTTTAACATGCTCCGTTAAACCCTCTATTTTTTCTAATGTATCACTCATACCAGCTGTATTAAGTTACTAAATTGGTTATGCGAACTCTTCTCTTTTGTTCTTATCATCTTTTGCCGACGCCATTTTTTCTTTCACTTCATTGAATTTGCTTTTAATAGCATCCGACATCTTCTTACCTTCTTCATTCACTTTCTTCCTGGTTTCGGATCCCTTATCTGGTGCATACAAAATACCCAATACAGCACCTACCGCAGCACCGATAACTAAAGCAGTAAGTATTTTTGAAGTGTTATTCATAAAAATATTTTTAGGTGAGAAAATAATTTACTGAAGCAAAAAACTGTTCCTATACAAAGTTAACGGTATAGGGTTTCTTTTACGATGATTATCATCATTAAGTGTTTGATTATGCTCAAAAAAAGTTGCTAACTTACTGTTATGAACAAAAAAAGCGCCGGCATATTGATGTACAGGGTACGCAACAAAATACCGGAAGTTTTACTGGTTCATCCGGGCGGACCGTTCTGGAAAAATAAAGACGAAGGCGCCTGGTCTATACCTAAAGGCGAGTTCAACGATGAAGAAGCACCCCTGCAGGCAGCACTGAGAGAATTTGAAGAAGAAACCGGGTTACCGGTTAAAAAAAGCCAATACATTCCACTAACACCTATAACTCAAAAAAGCGGTAAGCAGGTGCTTGCCTGGGCCATAAAGGGAAATGTGAATACCAGCGATATTAAAAGCAACCTGTTCGACCTTGAATGGCCTCCCAAATCGGGCAAAAAACAACAATTTCCTGAGGTTGATAAAGCCGCCTGGTTTACTATACCCCGTGCAAAAGAAAAGATCAACCCCGCTCAAATTGCACTCATTGATGAATTAGCCGGAATACTAAACACCGGAACCTGAACCGGTCAGCTTTGCAATGTATCATTAACCCTGCGCTGCCGGTAATCACGAATATTCAGCCAAACGCTGCCCACAATACTAATGAGGAAAACTATCAGCGTTACGGTTTCGGTTAACCGGGCCGATACATTTTTGCCTGTTAACTGCAAAACCAGAAAATGAATATAGGAATGCGATACATCATGATAACCCAGCTTTCTTCGAACCGCCCAATGCCAGTCGGTACAAAAACAATAACCCCATCCATACCATATTCCCATCACAAACCATGAAAAGGCGGTGGCGCCCAGGGTAATCAAATTCCATTTACGGGTAACAGAAAATAACCATCCGAGCGTATTAAAAAAAATTAATACAGTATGAAAAATGAAAAAGAAAATATTCAGCAATTGATACACACAAGTCATTTAAGACACTGAAGATATAGACCCAAACACATAAAATTGCCTTAATTCGGCCCCAATTTTCGAAAAATAGTGGGGAAGTGAGCTTTGTGATATAATGGTTTAAATGACAATCGATTATCAGTAATAAAGGAAGTAACGCACGGTGGCATGGTATTTTTAAAAATATTATACATTACGTTCATCTTCAACATGAAATCAAAGCAAATACCGAATGCTGAATTTTTGCCTGAAAAGGAAAATGACCCCATAACCAGTTTCATATCAGAGAACAGTTCGTTTACTATGAATGATTTTGGAGCCATAGCCGCTGTTATTGGTGAAAAAGCAGCCAAAACAGAAAATACACAACAAGAGGTTTTTTTTCAGCAATTTCTGAACACGTTTCCGGTAGCTGTTTATACCTGCGATGAAAAGGGCTATATTAAGCATTTTAATTATGCAGCCGTTGAGCTTTTCGGACGTATTCCCCAACGGGGCAAAGACCTGTGGACGGCTTCATGGAAAACATACGATATAGCAGGAGTTCAGCTTAGTAAGGATGAATTTCCCATGGCCATTGCAATAAAAGAATGCAGGAGTGTTTTTGGTCGCGAAATAGTTATTGAGCGACCCGATGGCACGCGCCGCACTGTAACGCCTTACCCGCAACCTGTTTTCAACCAGCAAAATAAAATTGTTGGCGGTATTAATGTGGTTATTGATATCACCGCGCAAAAAGAAACTCAATATGCCTTGAAAGAAACCGAAAATTTATATGAGCAGTTAATACAGGCGCTGCCTGCCGCCATTTATACCTGTGATGCCCGGGGATACATTTCACTTTACAATAAAGCAGCCGTTGATCTTTGGGGTCGCGAACCGGCATCAGGAACAGAATTATGGTGCGGGTCATGGAAAATTTATAAGCCTGATGGAACACCCATGCCGCTTGAGCAATGCCCGATGGCCATTGCTTTAAAAGAAGGCAGGATAGTTTCGGATGAAGAAATTATTATTGAACGCCCCGACGGTGTTAAGAGAAATATAATGCCCCATCCCCGCCCGTTTTTTAATGCAAGTGGCAAAATTGCAGGAGCCGTGAATATGCTGGTCGATATTACCGACAGCAGGGTCGTTGAAGAAAAAAAAGGTCATTTTGCTTCTATTGTTCAATTTAGTGACGATGCTATTATAAGCAAAACATTAACCGGCGTTGTAACCAGCTGGAACAATGCTGCAGAAAGAATATTCGGCTATACGGCCGATGAAATGATCGGGCAGCCTATTACCAAAATTCTTCCCCCCGATCGCCTGACTGAAGAACCACTGATACTGGAACGTTTAAAGAAAGGTGAACGGGTAGACCACTTCGAAACCAAACGTATTACCAAAGACGGAAAACTGCTCGATATTTCTTTAACCATTTCTCCGGTTAAAGACAGCAAGGGACGCATCATCGGCGCATCGAAAATTGCCCGCGATATAACCGCCCAAAAGAAAGCCGAGTTACGAATACGCGAAAGCGAAGAACGGTTGCGGCAGGCTACCCATGGCGCCGATCTCGGCACATTTTCATGGGACATAGCCAACCAGGTATTTAATTTTTCAGACCGGCTTGCGCATATATACGGTTATACGCATACTGCCCGGTTAACATATGAAGACCTGAATGATGCTATTTATCGTGAAGACAAATCAATTGCAGAAACAGCATTCGAAAAAGCGCTGAAGACAAGCATTTTGAATTACCAGGTTCGCATTGTTTTACCCAACATCAACCAAACCATTCGATGGATACGGTTAAATGCAAAAATTTCTTTCGACGAAACGCTGACCCCCTTAAAAATACAGGGCATTGTAATGGATATAACCGAGCAAAAGGAATCTGAACAGCGGGTAAGGGAAAGTGAAGAACGGTTGCGCCTGGCCGCAGAAGCCGCCGAATTAGGCATGTGGGATGTTGACCTGATAACAGGCGTAACAGTGGCGTCGCAGGAACATCGCAGGATACTCGGATACGCAAAAAATGAACAATGGGATTACGATAAATACCTGCAATATATTCATCCCGAAGACCAAGACATGGTGCAAAAAGCCTTTCAGCTGGCGCTGAAAACCGGCAGTATGGCTTATGAAGCACGCATTACAAAACCCGATAAAACCGAACGCTGGATCAGGGTAAACGGTACCACGATGTACGATAAAAAACATGTTCCGGTTCGTTTACTGTGTACCACCCTTGATATTACCGATCAAAAGAAAGCCAAAGAAGCGCTTGAGAACATGGTGCTGGAACGCACCCAGGAATTGCGGCACACTAACGAACAGCTTGAAAGATCGAATCACGAGCTGGAGCAGTTTGCTTATATAGCCAGTCACGACCTGCAGGAGCCGTTGCGCAAAATTCAAACTTTTGCCGACCTGGTTAAAGATCACCTGCACGACAGGGCAATCAGCGAACGGTATTTCAATAAAATAAACTCTTCGGCCCAGCGCATGTCGATGCTGATCAACGATGTGTTGAATTACTCACGTCTTACAAAAACAGACGAGCAGTTTACAGATACCGATCTGAACAGGATATTAAAACAGGTAATGTCTGATTTTGAATTACTCATCGAACAAAAACAAGCTGTTATAAAGTATTCCGAATTGCCGGTTATTAAAGGAATACCCCTGCAATTAAACCAGCTTTTCTCGAACCTGATCAGTAATTCACTGAAGTTTTCTGAAAGTAAACCCGAGATCAGCATCAGCTGGAAAATACTCCCTGCCAATGAAATTGAAAGAAAATACCCGCGCCTGAATGTTGATAATACCTATATGGAGCTTATTTTTAAAGATAACGGCATTGGCTTTGAGCAACAATATGCCGAACAGATATTTATTATTTTCCAAAGGCTGAATAATTTGAAAACATATTCCGGCACCGGCATTGGACTGGCCCTTTGTAAAAAGATCGTAGATCACCACGAAGGCATTATTACCGCCAGCAGTGAAAAAGGCCAGGGCGCCATGTTTACCATTATATTACCGGTTAAGCACTAAGGTATTACTACACTATGTACTTCCACGCACTATTAAATTGGCTTCCAGCTCAACCTGAGTTTTTTGAAAACCGGCGTCGATATTTTCGCATTGCTCCATGAGCATGGCTACTGCTTTTTTGGCAATAGCTTCAACAGGTTGCTGAATACTGGTTATGCCCGGTGGATACAGTCGGAAAATATCATGATCGTCAAAACTGATCATGGCAATATCCTGCGGTATTGCCATTTTTAACCGGTTAATGCTTTCAAGCCCTAATATGCCCAGGTAGTTGGTGGCAAAGAACAATGCATCCAGTTGCGGGTTGGTTTGTAATAAAGCAGTAATGAGCTCAATAGCTTCTTCACGCTGATGCACATATGGTATTTTCAAAATAAGATCTTTATTCAACCGTATATTCTGTTTACCCAGTGCTCCTATATACCCATCGAGGCGTTGCTCCATTTGAATAATATCAAGGTCAACCGTAACAAAACCTATTTCACGGTAACCGCGCGAAAATAAATGCATCATGCCCTGTTCAATAGCATCGGCGTTATTAACCAGCACGCACGAGGCTTCTACTGCCGGCAAATACCGGTCGAGCAAAACAATAGGCCGGTGCAGCTGAACCAATTGCTGCAACTCTTCTTCCATATGCGGTACAGGCGTAATTAAAAAGCCATCTACCTGCCTTTGCGAAAGCATATTGATCAATTCCTTACCCTTTCCTGCATTGTTTTCGGTACTGCAATACACCACCCGGTAACCATACTGCTCGGCTTCTTCTTCAATGGTTTTTGCCAGTGATGCGAAAAATATATTACCGATATTTTCCACAATCAACCCCAACGTTTTCGATTTGCCGGTTCGCAAACTTATAGCGAGCTGGTTGGGATAGTACCCTTCTTTCCGGGCAATTTCAAGCACCCGCTTTTCAACCGTTTCACTAATACGCATTTTACGGGCCTTGCCGTTTAATACGAATGACACTGTAGACGATGCCACGCCCGCCATTTGAGCAATATCCTTGATAGATAGTTTTTTCATATTGGAATTATGCCTGAGTTAAATGCTGATTGATACTGTTAATTCCTGCTATTTATTAATCAGAAGCCTTTTACTTCAGATGATACTGAAAACGGAAATGCAGCCGGTGCTGTTCCCCGGGTATAGCTGGGTTCTTTTTTCAAATCGAACACAAGCGTACCGCCTTTTTGTAACTCGTTATGACCGATCCAGTTTTTCGTATGCACTGCACCGTTCAATAAAATATTATTTATATAGAAGGTGTTTTTATCTGCAGCCGGCGCCTGTATAACCAGTTTATGGCCATTTTCAAATGTAAGCGTTGCCTTGCGGAACAACGGAGTACCAAAAACATATTGGGGCGTACCAGGACAAACCGGATAAAAACCCAACGCCGAGAACACATACCAGGCCGAGGTTTGGCCATTATCTTCATCACCACAATAACCATCGGGCGTAGCGTGATACAGCTTATTCATCACCTGGCGTATCCAGTACTGCGTTTTCCAGGGTTCACCGGCGTAGTTGTATAAATATATCATATGCTGAATGGGCTGATTGCCATGGGCATACTGTCCCATATTCATGATTTGCATTTCGCGTATTTCATGAATTACGCCACCATAATAACTTTCGTCGAACACAGGCGGCAGGGCAAATACCGAATCGAGCATTTTAGCAAATTGCTTACGGCCACCCATCAGGTTAGCCAGCCCCTGCACATCATGAAATACACTCCAGGTATAATGCCAGCTGTTTCCTTCGGTAAATGCATCACCCCATTTATACGGATTAAAGGGCGATTGAAATTGTCCATCCTTATTTTTTCCACGCATCAGTTTGGTCGAACTATCGAACAGATTGCGATAGTTCATACTGCGGCGGGAAAAGCGTTCAATTTCATCTTTGGGCCGGTTCAATGATTTTGCCAATTGGCTGATGGTGAAATCATCATAGGCATATTCGAGTGTGCGGGCCGCATTTTCGTTTATTTTAACATCATAAGGCACGTAACCCAGCTCGTTATAGTACTGCGCACCCTTGCGGCCTACCGATGTAAGCGGCCCTTCATTCTCAGTATTTTTTAATATGGCCTTGTAAAGGGTATTGATATCATAGCCCCTGATGCCTTTAATATATGAATCGGCAATGAGCGATGCCGAATTGGAGCCTACCATACAATCGCGATGACCCGGACTTGCCCATTCGGGTAGCCAGCCGCTTTCGTTATAGGTATTTACCAATCCCTGCATGATCTGGCTGTTTAAAGTTGGGTACATGAGCGTAAAGAATGGAAATACGGCCCTGAACGTATCCCAAAAACCATTATCGGTAAACAGGTAACCGGGCAATACCTGACCATTATAAGGACTATAATGAACAACCTCATTGGCTTTGTTATATTCAAAAAATTTGCGTGGGAATAACAAAACACGATATAAGCACGAATAGAATGTTTGCAATTGTTCAGGTGTACCACCTTCAACCAGTAACCGGCTCAGCTCGTGATTCCAGGTCTGGCGACCTTTTGTACAGGTGGCATCAAATGAATCGTTGCCTATTTCGCGTTGGGCATTTAATTCGGCCTGTTCAAAGCTGATAAATGAAGACGCTACTTTCAGGTGCACCTGCTCGCCTTTTTTCGTTTTAAATCCAATCACAGCACCTGTATGATCGGCCTTTAACTCCAGTGTATCTTTTGCCAGTGATTTATCGTGCCATGTGTGCGCTATGGAAAAATCCTTATCGGCATATATAACAAAATAATTTTTGAAGTTATCGGGTACACCACCGCTATTGGCAGATGTATAGCCAATGATCTTTCTTTCAGCGGGAATTACTTTTATATAAGACCCCTTGTTGAAGGCATCTACCACAATAAAAGAACTGTCGCTTGCCGGAAAAGTAAACCGCAATTGCGCCGCACGTTCGGTGGGTGTAATTTCGGTGGTAACATCTGCGTCGGCCAGGTAAACGCTATAGTAGTAAGGCGTTGATTTTTCTGATTTATGCGAAAACCAGCTTGCCCGTGCATCCTGATCGAATTGCATTTTATGGGTAACGGGCATAATGCTGAATTGGCCGTAATCATTGATCCAGGGCGAAGGCTGATGCGTTTGTTTAAAACCACGGATCTTGTCGGCAGCGTATTGGTAGGTCCAGCCGTTGCCCATGGTATTGGTTTGAGGCACCCAAAAATTCATCCCCCATGGAAGTGCTATAGCTGGATACGTATTTCCGTTAGACAGGCTGGGTTTTGAATCGGTGCCCATTAATGGGTTTACATAATCTACCGGGTCGGTTGTTGTTTGAATGATCTGAGCATTCGCAAACAAAGAACCGAAAGCAATCGCCAGGCAAATGAAAACTCTCATTTTCAGTTAATTTTTAATATAATTATACCAGTATCAGGCCGGTAAAATTTGTAACAATGTTACACTTCTAAAACGATTTTGCAAAAATTTATTTTCGTAGGGTCCGATTTTAATGGGAGCAGATTTTTGTGTAAGGCGGGGAGAAAGTCAATGGGCAGTGGGTAGTGGGCAGTAGTCGGAGGCCAGGAGGCAACAGGCGGTAATCAATGGGCAGTAGGCAGAGGTTAAGAGGTAACAGAAAAAGGCAACAGGAGGCGGTAATCAATCAATAGGCAATAGTCAAGGATCAAAGGTCAAAGGCTCAAGGCTCAAGGCTCAAGGCTCAAGGATCAAGGCTCAAGGATCAAAGGGTTAACGACCAATGGCAAAAGCAATCAATGCTGTTTTAGTTAGCAGTTGATGGCCTGGTGGTGCGGCAGGCACAAAATACAGGTAGAAAAATCATAAAGTGTGTTATTGTTCCGCTTTACTTCGCTAAAGCTTGTCGACCACGTATCTATTAAGCTTTATACGCCTGCGCCAGCATTTTAACGCCGCATCGCAGTAGCGAGGATCAGTACAAACGAAACATGAGCGTTAAGCCTCAGGAACAAAAAACTCAGAACTCAGAACTTAAAACTTAGAACTTATTACTTAAAACTTAATTCCTCACGCACCTGAACCCGGTATGCTCCAATCCGGTATCAGGAGAAGTTTTCATACGTGCCGAAACGCGGTAGCTGGCGCAATAGGAAGCATGGCATAAAAACGAGCCGCCGCGAACCACTCTTTTGGGAACCGTTGGCTCTTCGGGATCGTAACTGGCAGCAGGACCTGCAGGGTTCACCAGTTTTCTACCACCTGCCTGGGTATAATAATCCGAACGGTACCAGTCTGAACACCATTCCCATACATTACCGGCTATATCATATAAACCATATGCATTCGGCGCAAATGATTTAACCGGCGCTACGCGATCAAACCCATCAGCCTTTGTATTTCGATCAGGGAAATGACCCTGCCATACATTGGCTTTCGGTTGTCCTTTGTCTACAGGTTCGCTACCCCAGCTATAGGGCTGGTTGGTTAAACCCGCCCGGGCGGCAAATTCCCATTCAGCTTCGGTCGGCAATCGCTTACCGGCCCATTTTGCGTAGGCGTTCGCATCATCCCACGACACCTGTACAACCGGATAATTATCTTTTCCTTTTATACTGCTGCCGGGTCCTTCGGGATGTTTCCAGTCGGCCCCTTTAACCCAGCTCCACCACTGGCTAACATCATTAAGCGCAACAGGAACTGATGGTGGTGTAAATACCAGAGAGGCCGCTACCAGCAAACTGTCGGCTGGTTTTGGTGTGCCGGGTGGCAATTGCTTTTTTAATGCTTCCCAATCGGGTTTTAGTTCTGCAGTTGTAACATAACCGGTAGCATCTACAAACTTTTTGAACATGGCATTGGTTACTTCGGTGGCATCCATCCAAAAAGCATCAACCCGCACGGCATGCTGCGGATACTCATCGGGCCTCCCCTCTTTGTCGGCCGCCCCCATTAAATATTCACCACCCGGAATTTTTACCATGCCAGCATAGGAAATACTATCAGTTGCACGAATGACAATAGTTGATTTACCTGCAGTAAAACGTGCCGGTACATTCGACGAGCACGACATTACCGTATCTTTTGCAGGAATGCTTTTATTACCGCTTGCCTGTGCGCAGCCTGTAAGCGATACAACTATTACCCCTATCCAAAACTCATGTAACTTCATATGCTACTTTTACTCGGTTTTCGATGCACCCGTAAACAATGGAAAGTCTGCACTTTCGCGGTGCTGTTGCTTCATTATTTTTTTGATCGCCTGTACCACATCGGGATGTTGATCAGCTACATTATTTTTTTCTGCAGCATCCGTTTGCAGATCGTATAATTCAATGGGACCATCCGCATCTTTAATAACGTTTAACTTAACGCCTTTCCATTTACCCATACGTACAGCCTGTTTACCGCCCTGCTCATGAAACTCCCAATACAACCAGGGATGTGATAGCTGATTTTTTTGCGATAACAAAACAGGTACTATTGAAATGCCATCAATGTTTTTGGGAGCAGGCGTTTTCGCAAGCTCTGTAAACGTGGGCATAAAATCCCAGAAGGCGCCGGTAAAGTTTGACATACTGCCGGCTTTCACTTTGCCCGGCCACCAGGCGATCATCGGCTCGCGAATACCACCTTCGTACAAATCGCGCTTTATGCCACGCAGCGAGCCGTTGCTGTTAAAATAGGAAGGATCGTTACCACCTTCTTTATGCGGACCATTATCGCTGGTAAAAATCACCAACGTATTTTTATCAATTCCAAGTTGTTTTAATTGTTGAATGATCTGGCCAACATAAGCATCGAGGCGGCTCACCATGGCAGCATAGGCAGCACGGGGATAAGCCTGGTCTGCATATCCGCCTGCATCGGCAGATTTTACCTGCACAGGCTGTTCATTAAATTTCCCTTTATATTTTTCAAACAAACTGTCGTCGGGCACCTGCAATGCCGCATGGGGTAACGTATACGACAGGTATAAAAAGAATGGTTTGTTCTTTTGCTGACCGATAAACTGCAACGCCTTTTGCTGTATGAGCTCAGCCGAATAGGTGTTATGCTCACTAAAATCAACACGACGATCGTTTTCCCACAAATGATCGGGATAATAATCATGCGCCAGGCTTTGACAATTGTAGCCGTAAAAGAAATCAAATCCCTGCTTAATGGGATCGCCCGATGATGCTACCGATCCCAGGCCCCATTTGCCAAAATCACCGGTTGTATAGCCTGCCTTTTTCAATACTTCGGCAATCGTAATTGCCGAATCAGGGATGGGCCACTGCCCTTCGGGCTTAACACCCTTGTTGCCCCGTATGGGCGTATGGCCCGTATGCTGCCCTGTTAGTAAAGATGAACGGGATGGTGCACATACCGCAGTACCTGCATAAAATTGCGTAAACCGCATGCCCTGTTTTGCCATGGCATCGAGGTTTGGAGTTTCGATCAGTTGCTGACCATAACAACCCAGGTCGCCGTAACCCAAATCATCGGCCAGTATGAAAATAATATTCGGCCCTCTTGCAACATTGCTCTTTTGTGCCTGGCTGCTGTTAACCAGCAGCATAATACAAATAAAAAATCCAATATAAGGTTTACCCATGACTATTGTATTTTGTTACCGGATTATCCCACTAAAATAGTAGATTTTATAATACGTGCATTTATTAAGCGAAAGGTATTTTATTTATTGAAGAATGCCAATGCATACTCTTAACAACAATTATTAAAATATTTTAATAGCGTAAATACCGGCATTAATACTTTATTTTGAAACAAAAATCAGGGCATGAACCATATCACGGAAAAAATAAATGAAACCGCGCGCTTTTTACAGGATAAAGGTTTTACCGGAGCTTCTGTTGCAATAGTACTGGGCACCGGCCTGGGCTCGTTTATCGACCGGGTTCAGGTGATTCAGCAAATTGATTATAATGAAATTCCGCATTTTCCGGTATCTACTGTTGAATCTCATAAAGGACGACTTATACTGGCTTCTACCGGCAATAAAAAATTGCTGATCATGCAGGGAAGGTTTCATTATTACGAAGGTTACAGTATGCAACAGATCACCTTCCCGGTGCGTGTATTTAAGCAATTGGGTGTACCCAATCTGTTATTGAGCAATGCAGCCGGTGGCATGAACCCCAACTTCCGCAAGGGCGATCTGGTTGTACTTACCGACCACATCAACATGCAGCCTGAAAATCCGTTGCGTGGTTTACATGAACCCGCATTAGGTCCACGCTTTCCCGATATGAGCCAACCATACGATGCACACTTAAATGAATTGCTGATAAAAGCAGCTGCAGGCTTATCAGTTCCGCTTAAACAAGGCATTTATGTTGCCGTGCCGGGACCCAATCTTGAAACCCGGGCCGAATACCGTTTTCTTCGTGCCGCCGGTGCCGATATGGTAGGTATGAGCACAGTGCCTGAAGTAATTGTAGCCAATCAGATCGGACTGCGATGCGCAGCAGTGAGTGTAATTACCGATGAATGCGATCCTGATAATCTGCATGCCGTGAATATTGAAGATATAATAGCAGTGGCTGGCAAAGCCGATCAACAACTAAGTCCGGTATTCAAAGCGGTGATAGAATTATTATAATAAAAAAACCTCCCGTACTTTCAGTGTGAAGCGCGGGAGGTTGAATTGCAGAATCTACTCCGGAAACTAACTTATGAATCTTTTCGAAGGGCAGGTATCTTTTTTTCAGTTTTTTGCGGAGGGTTCAATGGCGGATTAACTTCAGGTTCCCGTTTATTATTATCTTTTGACTGCCTGTTAATTTTATCCGACTTTTCTTCAACCGGTTCTTCGTTTTCATCAATATGCCCACCCTGCGGTACAACATTATCTCCTTCGATAAAGCCCTTTTGCTGATCACGGTCTTTATCTTTATCCTTCGTGCTCACTTTTTTATTGGTATGCATAAAAACAGATTTTGTTTTAGTAATCAGTTTACCGGTATGAAAGAAAAAAATATACCATTTGTAAACCAGTTAGTTACTAAAGCGGGCAGGTAAACGATGAGTATAATTCTCCACGAAGAGAAGTTGTAAGTTGTAAGTTCTAAGTTTTAAGTTTAAGTCCCTTAGCTTAAGAGGGTTTGCAATAGCTGGCAGAGGTCTGAGAAGCGGGATGGTTTGGTGATAAAATCCTCTGCACCTAATTCACGGGTTTTTGCAATATCATTGGGATTAGAGCTGGTAGTATAAACAATTACCGGTATGTTCTTTAACGTATTATTGCTTTTAATTTCCTTTAAAAACTGTAATCCGCTCATGCGGGGCATATTCAAATCTACAAAAATATAATCGGGTAACACTTTAACCGACGCAAGAACCTGCAGAGCATCGTATCCATTGGTTGCTGTTAATAACGCAAGATCTTCATCAACTTTTGCCAAAGCCGATTTGAATATTTCCTGATCATCCATGTCGTCGTCTACAAGGAACAAAAGCTGGTTCTGAAGCATTAAGCAAGGTTTGAGAATAGTACATACTGGCTGGATCAAGGTAATCATTTTTGCACATACCGAACTTATCTTTTTTAGAGGCGGCACTTCGAAAATGCATTTTCCATTATCTTCGGCATTATAACTTTCGGTTATGTTGAACAACTACCGCATTTTCCTTTTCCTTAGTACATTATTTATTTTTACTGCCTGTTCAAATCGTATGACGTTAAACAAACTAACGGACCAGATCAATGAGAAGCTGAGTGAACAAAAAGGCGATTTTGCTGTAGCCTTTAAAGACCTTAGCACGGGCGAACAAATATTAATAAACGATCAAACTTTTTTTCATGCGGCCAGCACCATGAAAACGCCTGTTATGATAGAAGTATACAAGCAGGCTGCGGCTGGTGCTTTTTCGCTGCAGGACTCGTTCGTAATTAAAAATGAATTCAGAAGTATTGTGGACCGCAGCGTTTTCACCTTAAACCCTGCCGACGACAGCGACTCAACATTATACCGGCATGCAGGTGAAAAAACAACATTGTACAATCTTGTATATGACATGATCATTAAAAGCAGCAACCTCGCAACCAATATGGTTATTGAGCTGGTCGATGCACGAAAAGTTACACAAACCATGCGGCAGCTGGGCGCGCAACATATACAAATATTGCGGGGCGTTGAAGATTCAAAGGCATTTGAAAAAGGGTTGAACAACATAACTACCGCCAGTGATCTGATGCTCATTTATGAAAAAATGGCAAAAGGCGAAATAGTCAACAGTGCAGCCTGCCAGGCCATGATAAAAATATTGATTGATCAGCAGTTCAATGAAATCATTCCGGCCCGTTTACCAAAAGAAGTTAAGGTAGCTCACAAAACCGGTAATATCTCACACGTTCAGCACGATTCGGGCATCGTGTTCTTACCTAATGGGAAAAAATATGTGCTGGTATTGTTATCAAAAAATCTGCAAAACGAAGAAGCTGCGACTAAGGCGATGGCCGAAGTGTCGGAGATGATTTATAAGTACGTGAATCGGCAATCGTGAAACGGCAGTCTTATGTTACAGGTTTCAAGTTGCGGGTTTCAGGGCTTCAGAAGCAGTTATTCCCTGCAACATGTAACCTGTAACCTGTAACCTGAAACTGGTACTGGTACCCATTAACTTGTTGACTTATCAACTTATTCCTGCTTCTTACTTCCAGCTTCCAGCTTCATCTCCATCTCTTCCGTCGAACAATGAGTAGTCTCAGATTCCAGCTCAATAGTGCTGTGATGAATATTGTGATGCAGTAATTCATGTTTCAGATGCTGTATCACTTTCAGCTTTTCGTCGAACGGCAGGCGATCATCGACAATTACATGGGCCGTAAGCGCATTTTCGGTTGTACTTATAGGCCATATGTGAATATGATGTACGTTCACAATATGTTTAACCGACTGTATAACAGCAGTGATCTGCTGCAGTTCAATGCCTGAGGGCACGGCATCTACCGACATTTTAAAACTATCGGTAAACAACGACCAGGTGCTTATAAGAATAATGATCATTATAACCAGCCCGATAATGGGGTCTAACCAAAACCAGCCGGTATAAGATATCACAATACCGCCAATCACCACGCCTACCGATACCATGGCATCGGCCAGTAAGTGCCAGTAAGCGCCTTTTATATTCAGGTCGGCATCTTTATTCTTAAAAAACAAAAACGCCGAAATACCATTAATGGCTATACCAACTGCAGCCACCCAGGCAATTCCGTAGCCCTGTACAACCGGCGGATGCTGCAACCGTTGAAACGATTCATATCCCAGAATACCTATTGCAATCAGTAAAAGCACAGCATTTACCAGTGCAGCCAACACAGTGGTTTTCTTATATCCGTATGTAAAGCGGTCGGTAGCCCGTTTATGCGCCAGTTTAAAAGCAATGTACGACAACAGCAAACTCAGTACATCGGCGAGGTTATGTCCGGCATCGCTGAGCAACGAGATAGATTTATACGCTAATCCGGCAAAAACTTCAACCAGCACAAATGAAATATTCAATACTATACCTATCTGAAATGCCCTCAATCCTGCTTCGCTGAATGAAACAGCATGCGAGTGAGAATGGCCATGTGAGTGATTATGTGAATGATCGTGCGCCATAATAATGAATTTCCTGATTTTGAGATTTGGTGATTTTGAGATTTAATCCCAAAATCCCTAACGCTCTGAAATTGGCTCTGCGTTGCATCCTGAAATCAATAAATTCCGGATCCGTTAAATTGCAAAATTTTCTATGTGGAATTTATTCCCCAGGGCTTAATGCTTTTACAAAGCAAAATAAAATTTGTTTCAAACTACAATCTTTTTAAATATGGCAATGACTTACAAGAAAGGCACAAGAACCAAGGTACAAGGTTCAGGGTACAAGGTCTTGCGGTTTAGTCAGGCTGACTAAATTTAAACGTCTTGAGCCTTGTTCCTTGTGCCTTGATTCCTGTACCTTGAATATTGTGCCTAACATACAAAAGCAGGTGGTAGAAACCACCTGCGAGTCACATGAGAAAAATTCTATTACCGCAACTGGTTTTATATGATCCAGGGATGAGTTGCGATAGGAAAAAAAGAAATCCCCGGAGTTCGTTAATGAAATGCTTTGATGATGAAATAGGATGCCTTCTTAACATCGATGTTGGCGAATGTTAACAGGACAGGCTGCTTTGAATAGCCCCAATGATCAGCGGGGGGCTGGACAGGATAAAAGTAAAACGTGAATCATGTATCGTGAATCGTGAAGCACCCGACAATTCAGGCGTTTTAAAATTTACCGATTGCTCCCGGCTCAACCGGGCCCGATTCACATCAACGAATTGCTTTGGAATAATGCAAGGGATGTTTATGTAAAATTTCCATGAGCATTTCAAACAAATCGTTATCCCTGAAATTGTACCGGAATTCGGTTTCCTTTACATGCAGGTACAGTGTGCCGCTGTTAAGGCCGCGGAATTTTATTAACCGCGATTTCAGCATGCCCCAGAACATATCGATTTCGTCGATATGTGACTTACCTCTGGTTAAACTGGGCACTGCTTCATTAATACGGTATAACCTGATGCTGTTAAAGTCGGCTATACCATTGTACACATGCAGACGATTTTTTTCAATGATCTCTTTATCGCCGGCTGTTTTTCCTTTTAACCAATCGTACATCCACTCTGCATCGATGTTTGCGATTTTGTCGGTGTGAATGGCAGAATCGTTTTTAAAAATGCCGTAAAACGATTTCTTTGAAGCAGCACCATTGGTACCTGCTATTCCATTTTCCGACGCATGAAAGGTAATTGATCCATTTGTAAAATGGAACGGATTTCTTTCTTCGCAAAATTTCGCAATGTGTGTGCGAATCAGTTTAAAATACGCATTTACTGTTATGCGACTAATCCCTGTAATGTTGGCGATCTGTGTGGCTGTCAGATCTTCCGAGAATAATTTAATAAGTTCCCTTACTTTCCGCTCAGAAAGATGGGCCCCCTTCAGGTATCTGTTTTTCATGGCTGCTTAGTAGGTTTGAAGTACGTAACTCTACGTAAATAAGACAATTTTTATTATACCCCGCGTGTTAAAATTTTATAAACGGCAGAGTAATAGGATATACGATTCAACCTACTTATCATGTAGATTAAAGCAGCCAAATAAAATTATCTTGTGTAATTTTTTACTGATCTAAATCATGAAAACAATAAGTGTTGAATTACTGCTGACACTTTTTCACTATCAGGTAACATAGCCTGTTCAAGACGTATGTTCATTGGTACAGCAGGCACATTGGCTGCACCCAATACTTCAACGGGAGCATCGAGCCATTGAAAACAGGCGCGCGAAATTCGTGCAGCGAGCGCTTCGGCAAATGAATTATTTTGTTGCTCTTCGGTTAGTACCAAACATTTACCATGTTGTTTTACAGTTGTAAAAACCAGTTCTTCATCGAGTGGGAACAGCGTTCGCAGATCAATAACATCAATGTGGCCGGGGAATTTTTTTGCAGCCGAGCGTGCCCAATATACGCCCATACCATAAGTAATTATACAACACGATTCACCTGAATCGACTTTTTCTTTATCAGCTTTTAATACATGTGTGCCTTTTCCTAAAGGCAAAACATAATCACGGGAAGGCTCAATGGTTTTAGCTTCTTCGGTTCCTGGCAGTTTACTCCAATAAAGGCCTTTGTGTTCAAGCATTACTACCGGGTTGGGATCTAAAAACGCAGCTTTCATCAATCCTTTCATATCTGCCGCATTTGATGGATACACCACTTTAATACCTTTAACAGATAACAAAGTTGTTTCCACACTTCCGCTATGATAAGGGCCACCGCCGCCATAGGCGCCGATAGGTACCCGAATGATTGTTTGAACAGGGAATTTTCCACAACTCAGATAACATGATTTTGATATTTCTGTTACCAGCTGATTAAATCCCGGATAAATATAATCGGCAAACTGTACTTCCACAATTGGCTTCACCCCTACTGCACTCATGCCCACTGTTGAACCAATAATATATGCTTCCTGAATAGCTGTATTAAAAACCCGGTGATCGCTGAAGCGCTCGGCCAATGTGGCTGCTTCGCGAAAAACACCTCCGAGCCGGCGGCCTACATCCTGCCCGTACAATATTGCTTCGGGAAACTCTTCCATAATTTCGCGAATGGCAAACAAAGCCGCATCAACCATAATTATTTTACCGGCGCCCGGTGGCGTTCGTTGTCCCTTTTCTTCCGTAACCGGTGTTGGCGCAAAAACATGATCGGTTACCGTTAACGGGTCAGGCTCAGGCGCCTGCACAGCCTGCAGAAACTGATGGCTCACTGCAGCACCTGATTCATTTTCGATTTGCTGTAATTGTAGTTCATCAACTCCCATATCCTGCAGGCGTAACCGTAATTTTGGCACGGGATCGTTCACTGCATGTTTTTCAAGGTCGTGCAACGTGCGGTAAAATTCTTTTCGCACACCACTGGTATGATGGCCCAGCAAAGGCACTTTTGCCTGAACCAGCCAGGGACTTCTGTGCTGCCGCACGTATTGCACCACGCGGCGTAGTACATCAAAGCTTTCTTCAAAATTACTACCGTCGATACGTACCCGTTCAAGCCCCGGAAAACCGGCTGCATAATCAAAGGCATCCATTACCCTTGCTTCTTCGGCGCTGGCGCTGATGCCCCATTCATTATCCTGCACCAGGTAAATAACAGGTACTTTTTTTAATATGGCGAATTGAAAGGCTTCACTCACTTCGCCTTCGGTTACGCTGGCATCGCCCAGCGAGCAAACCACCACCGGCAGTTCGCCGCCGGGGCCTTTTCGCTGTAATTCAGAATTAATTTTTTCGAGGTAGGCAATACCCTGTGCAATGCCGGTAGTAGGAATTACCTGCATGCCGGTAGCACTGCTTTGATGAATGATATTGGGTTTATCGTTGCCCCGGTAATTGGGATGTGAATAGTATTCGCGTCCACCGGTAAAAATATCGTCGCGCTTTGCCAGCAATTGCAGCATCAGCTGGTAGGGCGTAAAACCCAATCCGAGCAGTATGCTTTCATCGCGGTAATAGGGACTTATATAATCGCAGGGCAGCAATTGAAAGGCGGTGGCCAGCTGAATAGCTTCGTGCCCCCGTGAGGTGGAGTGAACGTATTTACAAATGGAACGGTTGGCTTCATAGGTGTCGGCCATAGCTCTGGCCGTACACATGAGCTGGTATGCTTTCAACAGAACGTCGGTATGAATCATAAACTAAGGCAAATGTAATAATAACAAATGTTAGTTTAGCGAAAAACTGAGGTCGGAAGTCGGAGGTCGGATGTCAGAAGAACCTGAATTTTATAGATACCTTTTTTATTTATAACGTGAGCTTCGGGCTTCGGATTTCTGACTTCAGATTTCTGCTTTAGGGCAACAAAAAAGCCCTTCCCGAAGAATCGGGAATGGCTTTTTCCTTGTAATGATGATCTATTTGTTATTTGATCTCTAAACTTAACAGGCTGTCGTCTTCAATAAAAGCTTCCAGCTCGTCACCAACCACACATTCGCCCACACCTGCGGGTGTGCCGGTAAAAACGAGGTCGCCGATGTTCACTGAAAAGTAGTTGGAAATATATGCAACTACTTTATCGAAGTTATTGATCATTAAACCTGAATTTCCCTGCTGCACCAGCTCTTTATTTTTATATAAACAGAAGTTGATGTCTTTTTTGTTTTTGATATTCCCCAAAGGTATCCATCGTCCTATAACGGCAGAATTATCCCATGCTTTTGCTTTTTCCCATGGAAGGCCTTTTTCTTTAAGCTCATTCTGAATATCACGAGCGGTAAAGTCGATGCCGACTGTTACTGCATCATAATACTTACTGGCAAATCTATCCTGGATGTATTTGCCGTTTTTAGAAATGCGCAATACCAATTCACATTCATAATGTAATTCATTTGTGAACTCGGGATAATAGAACGGTGTATGAGCCTGTAGTAAAGCACTTTTGGGTTTCATAAAAACGATTGGTTCGTCTGAAACCTCATTACCCAGTTCTTTTGCGTGAGCCACATAATTACGGCCTACACAGAAAATTTTCATACTCAACAAAGGGTTTAATTGAGATAATTGTTTTCAAGTTTCATGAGCCTGGAAAAGCCGGGGGTACGTGCGCATAGAGATATTGAATATCAAATTAGTAATCACCAAATATATCGGCTTTGCGAAAATAAAGATTCAAATTAACAAATCATAGTGTAAACTCCAATTTATTCGCTTCATTCATAGTTCGTTCGAGGCCGATGGTGATAAAATTCTCTATCACTTCTACACATTTTTCAATCTTCTGTTTTACTAAGGGCAATTCCTCAGGCGTCCAGCGGTCAAGTACAAAATCCGCCTGCCCTCCTTTGGGGAAATTGTTACCGATACCAAAGCGTAACCGGGGGTACTTATCGGTAAGGAGGGTCTCCTCGATGCTTCGCAATCCGTTATGACCGGCACAGCTACCCGAAGGTCGAAGCCGTATCCGGGAAAGCGGTATTGCAATATCGTCTACTATTACCAATAATTGTTCCAAAGCGACCGATTCTTTTTCTAACCAGTACTTTACAGACTGACCGCTTCGGTTCATATAGGTGCTCGGTTTGACTATTATCAATTTTTTACCCTTCCATTTCAATTCACAAACCGCCGCCAAACGACCCGATGCAAAAAAACCGCCATGCTTCTGAGCAAAGGCGTCTGCCACGTCGAAACCAATGTTATGACGTGTGTATGCATAGTCGTCTCCAATATTACCTAAACCTACAATCAGGAATTTCATAATGGCAATAGTTGAATCTAAAGCGGCAGGGGTAAGCAGAAGGAAAAAATGATCAAATCAATCAAAACAGTAAATTCAGTCAGATCGGTTAACAGGTCAAATGGGTTTAAACCTTATTTGACTTTCATGGCTCATTAACTTATTTATGACTTAAAAGCCCAGCTAAGCTGGGCTTTTAAGTTATTGTTGCACTACTATTTTTTGGCTGCAGGAGCTTTGGCAGCAGCAGCAGGTGCTTTAGCTGCGGCAGCGGCTGGTGCTTTTGCTGCGCCGGCTGCGGGAGCTGCGGCTTCTTCCTGTTTCAGCTGACGTGTCATAACTACAGAAGCAATAGGAATACGGGGCGAATTGAGAATTTCATAATTCGCTTCCTTTACATCTTCAACACGAATATTACCATTCAGTTCAAGGTTGGTAATATCAACCTCAATGTTTTCTTTCAGGTATTTCGGTAAAGTTTTAATCTTTAAGGCTTTCATTTTGGTGATCAGTTTACCACCGTCTTTTACACCTATTGATACACCGGTAAACTTAAGAGGGATAGTGGCGATCACCGCTCTGTCCTGAACCAGTTCCAGAAAGTCTACGTGCGCAAGATGATCAGACACTTTATCAAACTGAAGGTCTTTTAAAATGCACTTGTAGCTTTTACCGTCAACCAGAATATCAGCTAACTGGAATTCAGAAGTGTATACGATGGATTTGAAAGCCAGCACAGGGGCTGTAAAATTAACTTCCTGTGCACCGCCGTAAATTACACCAGGCACCAGTCCCTGAGAGCGAAGTTCCCGGGCGGCTTTTTTCCCGGTTCCGGTCCTCAGTTGTCCTTCGATTGTAATTGTTTTCATTGTTTATTTTAATTTAAGAATTTCCTTTGTCGTCAATGGTCAATGGTGAATGGTCAATCATTTAAATATTGTCTCCGCCCTGAAGGCCGGAGCTATACCTCCATTGAACCTTGTGTCCTGAGCCTTGTGTGCCTTGAGTCTTTTACCGGTTTCTCATCTGGCTGTGTATAAACAACCCTGTGATACTTCTGTTTTCGTAGGCATTGCGAATGGCTACTGCAAACAGTTCGGCAACACTTAGGATTTTTATTTTCGAAATCTTTTGCTTCAGGGGAATGGTATCACAAACCACTATTTCCTCCAGCACGCTGTTTTCGAGATTTGAGTAGGCATTGCCGCTTAAAACAGGATGTGTACATAATGCTCTTACACTCCGGGCGCCTTTCTCTTTTAATAATCCGGCTGCTTTTGCCAGTGTACCGCCTGTATCGCAAATATCATCTATCAAAACTATGTCTCTGTCGGTAACATCACCTATTACCACCATGCTGGCAATTTCGTTGGCACGTTTGCGGTGCTTATCGCATATTACCATTTCAGCATTGAAATAGGAGGCTATTTCGCGAATACGGTTTGCACTTCCCACATCGGGGGCGGCAAAGGTAAGGTTTTCCAGCTGAAGTTGTTGTATATAAGGAATAAAAATAGCCGAACTGTCGAGGTGGTCAACGGGAATGTCAAAATACCCCTGAATCTGGGGAGCGTGCAGGTCCATGGTAATTACCCGGTCGGCGCCGGCAGCCACTAACATATTGGCCATCAGCTTAGAACCAATGGCTACGCGGGGCTTATCTTTTCTATCCTGCCGCGCGTAGCCATAATATGGTATTACCGCCACCACTTTATAGGCCGAAGCCCGCCGGGCGGCATCGATCATTAATAACAATTCAAGCATGTTTTCGGCCGGTGCAAAGGTACTTTGCACCAAAAAAACCATGTCGCCACGGATACTTTCCTGAAAAACAGGCTGAATTTCACCGTCGCTAAAGCGCGAAATGGAAATTTTTCCAAGGACAGCCCCGAATTTCTGGGCTATTTTTTCGGCCAGGTACTGTGACCCTGTACCCGAAAAGATCTTAACAGACATTTGCATACCGCAGTATAATCTAATGTGCGGCGAAGATAACGTTAAGCGTGGGAATTGCCCGACAACCTTTGTACAAAAAATTTATTTCACTTTTTTGCCGGGAAAATAGCATTTCACTGGTTACTGATTAATCGGTTTATCCCCCGAATTGAACGTTACTTGGTTACTGTTAACAACATTCGCGATCCGCCCGGATTCATTACTGCAGCTTTATGCGAAACCTCGGTAGCTTTTGCAACCGGTTTTTTGGGATAAAACGCATAAAAAATGGCTGAACAGATGAAAATCGAGAAGAAAAGGGCAACAAAATACATTCCAATGCAAAAAAGGAAGGGTTGATAACCTCCAATAGCGGCTAAAGTAGTTTTCCGATTCATAGGGGATAGATTAAGTTTTAAAATAAGATGTGGATTTCTACTTAAATAACGCACAATTTAGTACTTAAAGTACATTTTGTGGTTATAGTATTTGTGCGAAAATTAAAAGAAAATTTTGAACTATGCAAGACCTAAAATTTTCAATAAAGAAATGGGCCGAAGACGATCGCCCGCGGGAAAAGCTACTTAGGAAAAATCCGTCGGTTTTAAGTGATTCGGAACTGCTGGCGATACTTATCGGCAACGGTACACATCAGCGGAATGCAGTTGATCTGGCAAAGGATGTTTTACGGCTTGGTAAAAACAACCTGAACGAGCTGGGGAAAATTCCCATTGCCGAATTGATAAAAATTAAAGGAATTGGTCCGGCAAAGGCTATAATAATTGCGGCTGCCCTTGAACTGGGTCGCCGGCGGCATGCCGCTTTAGCAATTGGCAAGCCGGTAGTTAAAGGCAGTAAAGACATTGCCAATTATCTGCAGGCTATGCTGCGCGACCTGCCTTATGAGGTATTTGCCGTAGTTTTTTTAAACCGCGCCAACCGTATTAATCATTTTGAAGTGGTAAGTGAGGGAGGCATCACCGGCACCGTTGCCGATCCAAGGGTTATTTTAAAAAAAGCCCTGCAGGAAGATGCCGTAAGTTTGATTCTGTGCCATAACCACCCTTCGGGCGATTTGCATCCCAGCCGTGCCGATGAAGAACTGACCCGCAAAATAAAGGAAGCTGCCCGGTACCTCGATATTTCGGTACTCGACCATATTATAGTAAGTGAAACGGGCTATTTCAGTTTTGCCGATGAGGGACTTTTGTAGAAAACAGGCAATAGGCAATAGGCAAAAGACAATAGGCAAAAGGCAATGGGCAATGGGATTCATGGGTAAGGTGAAGCGCTTTATGGTGAAGTGAACGAGTTCATGGTTGTTGTGTACAACCTCATGCATGAACTGAACGATCTCATACATGAACCGAGCGATCTTATATATTAAGTCGACGAGTTCATGGTGAAGTGAGCAACCTCATGTTTGAAGTTGGCGAGTTCATGTATGAAGCCGCTGGCTTCATGATTGAACCGTGCGATCTCATTATTAAAATGAGCGATTTCATGATTTCGGAAAACTACAAACTTCAAACCATAAACCACAAACAGGTTTATGCCTGAGCGGTGGGACCGCCGAAATTCATCGGGATCTGTACTTCTTCCAGGTCCTGAATTTTACCATTGGCGGCTTCAAAACGCTGGATATTCTCGGTCAAAGCCTTCATAAATCGTTTGGCGTGTTGGGGAGTTAATATGATGCGTGATTTTACCTTGCTTTTTGGGGTGCCCGGCATTACGTTTACGAAATCGATCACAAATTCAGCATGGGAATGGGTAATGATGGCAAGATTGGCATATTCGCCCTCTGCTACTTCTTCAGAAATTTCGATATTTAACTGGTTTTGCTGTTGATTTTTATCTTCCATCATTGATTGTTTATGGCCCAAATGTAAGAAACCGGGCGGTAACTGCACAAAAAAGCCCCTGCTTCAGGAGCAGGGGCCATCATAAAGATCGGATCAAATGGTAGTTTAATTATCTGGGTTCTACATAAGTAAATTTCTCGTAGAAATAAGTTCTCGGCGCATTGGGTGATGAAACACTTTGGGTCATAATATAATTCACTACAAAACTTTTAATGCTACCATCTGCATTAAAAGTTATTTTATTTGTTCCCGTATTCAAATAACACGATCTTTTATTTCCGCCCGATTCCTGTCCATAATAGTTCGTAGTGGTGGTTATATTACCACTTCCATCAAAAAAGAAAACAGGGCTAAAGCTGCCATAATAGGAGTCGCCGCCGGTACCGGTTTTTATGGGATGTCCATAAGTATCTATAATATCTGCCTCATACAAGGCAACCGACTTATCGGTATATGTTCTTAGTTCCACTTTAAGAGGATAATTACCAGTTAAAGCCGGATTGACAATGTCAGACATGGGTGCAATTGCTTCCATTGTGTAAATACCATCATATTTATTACGGGCCGAGAAAGAATATACGGCCTTACCAAAGTTTCCGCTTAAAGTACCCTGTGTTGCGGATGCAATTTTTAAAGGCAGCGCATAGTTAACAGCAAAGCTATAGTCACTGTTAACGGTAACAGTTATTTGTCCCTGTGCCATTTGAGTTCCTTTCTTAATTACCAGAGACGAAGGGAAATTAATAACACTTGAAGGCGGCGCAGTATAAGAGGTGCCGTTCTGGGTATTAAAAAGAGTGAGTGCCGCAGTATCCAGCGCCAGGTTTACGGTAATATCGTCAGGCGCGCTATTGGCTCCTGAGTAACTTACGTTTACATTAAATTTATAAGTACCCCCTAAAGCTACAACACCCATATCTGTTGCAAAACGGGGATATAATGATGTGCTTGTGGAAACGTTATCGCCGGTATTGGCAAATTCAACCACGTTAGCCAAACCATTGGCTGGATCAGCATTCATAGCATCCTTCTTTAAACAGGAAGATAAGCCGGTTACCAGCATTGAAAACAATAATATATTTATTCTTATTTGTTGCATGATTATAAAATTTTATAACAAACTATTGTGCCCAAAAAATTAATGAAGAGAACGGACTGATACTTTTAGGAACGTTGGAAGAATTATAAGCGCCTTCGGATGACGGATACATAATTCTGGTAGGCAACCGGTCTGTTCTGGTTGACTCAGATTGAGTCGAAGCAAATGTTTGCGTTCCTGTAGCACCCGCAGTATTTACTATTGTAGGATAATGGGTGCGGCGATACTCATTCCAGGCTTCATCGCTGTTCACCATATTCAGCGCTATATATTTTTGAGTAAGAATAGCTTCGAGTTTATTATCTTTTGATGTGGCTAAAGCAAAGTTTACCAACCGGCTTGATACATTATCTGCTTTGTAAGCAGAATCCATGTAATGCATTTTAAGATCATTCGTTGCAAACAGCGTATCCTTTGCATAAGTTCCATCAGGTAATTTGTATAAATAGCTGAAAGAAGATTTAATGCCGTTGTAGAACAAAGTTTCAGCATCTCCAGAAGTCACTATTCCATTTACTACGGCCTCTGCCTGCAGAAAATAACTTTCAGCTGCAGTAATTACCGGCATGCCTGCATCGGGTCCTTTTAATGTTCCGGTAGTGTCGTTACCTGATGTCGCCCCTCTGTTAGTAGCAGTATACCAGAAACTACCTTCAGGGCTCGAAACCACGCTGTTATTTTCATAACCCAGTTTGTTGGTAGATGTAGAGGGATATAGATAATAGATGGCGGCACCTCTTCCGGGGTCAGACAATTTTGCCCCGGTATAAAACGCCATAATGAACGTACTGGGCATCCAGGCTTTGCTACGTGCAGACCCCGAATAGCTCCATGTCCATTGGTCCCATTTTGGATTTTGTTTGCCGTTATCGCGAACGTACCCCGGATTTATGATCGCATCAGTAGTCAAAAAGCCGTCGCTGCTAAAAGTGGTATTTGCAAAAGTCACTTTACCGCTGCTATGGATAATTAAACGCAATTTGAGTGTGTTAGCCAATTTTTTCCAGGCGCTCATATCACCTTTAAACAAAACGTCTGATGTACTCAATGCTTTCACTGCAATTGTACTACTACCGGTATTAATTGTACTGATCGCTGTATCGAGCTGACTTGCGAGATCTTTATATATCGCTTTCGCATCGTCATATCCGGGACTTAATTTTGAAGCACCCAGCAATGCCTGGCTATAGGGAACATCATTATACGCATCAACCAAAAGCTGAAAATTGAGCACCTTCATAATCCTCGCTGCTGCATTAAAATAGCTGTATGTAGCAACCCCTGCAGTTTGATTTATGATAGCCTGGTAGTCTTCGAGGTTATCGTACGCGCCCGACCAAAGACCTGTCCAGCTGGAAGAAGTGAAATTATAGGTAAACGAAACCCCAAAACCGCCATAACCACCTGCATTGGCCATATAGCCAACTAACTGCGCACCATATGTGTTAAATGCGTTCAAATTAGATGCAGTTGAAGTAATGGCCTGAGGCAATATCAATTCGGGAGTAGCTGTCGTAGCGTTATTAGGATTGGTATTTATATCGAAATACTTTTTACAGGATGTGCCCAGCACAACCAGGCCTGTAAAAATTATAGCATGTATTCTTTTCATATTTATTTTATTTTGACTTTCCTGTTTGCACCACATTAACTTCGATTTACTTACTCTTTACAAACAGTATTATAATTAATGAATGCTTCAGCGTTATTGATTAAAATTTAACGGTAATGGTACCTCCGTAGTAACGCGAAGGAGGCGTTTGATCGATGCTGTTCAAACCGATACCATTGTTATCGGTACCGCCGGCGCTGAATTCGGGGTCGGTATAAAGATTATCCTTAGCCAGCCACATCATTAAATTACGTCCCTGTACACTGATAGTAACACCCTTGATATATTTGGTCTTTGCCAGAAAAGTTGAAGGAACATCATAGGCCAGGGTCACTTCTCTTAACTTCCAGAAATTGCCTGAAGTAATATAGTTCGAAGTAACATCACGGTTAATACCATCGGTCCAGAAACCATTGTTTCCATTACCATTTTTAATCGTAACGTTTGTATTGGTTATATACTTACCGCTATTAGACGGGTCGGCAATAACCGAGTTGGGGAATACAAAACGCTGACGGTTATAAACAGCTGTACGGTAACCGGTTCCCGACCAGTCGAGCTCGGTACCTATACCATTAAATACTTTGTATCCACCGCGATATTCAAACAGGAAATACAATCTGAAACCTTTGAATTTGATAGTACCATCCAAACCAAGGCGATTTTTAGCAACAGCGTTGCCGAGTATTGATATGGTATCTGATTTGGTTGGTAAACCTGAAACGCCGTCAACGATCACATGTCCGTTGGGATCACGTTTATAATCATATCCCATAATTACCGGGAAAGGCTGACTGGCAACTGCATAAGAGTTGGCCGAACCGCTCGATGACAGGGACAGTTTTGGTAAATCGGCGCTGATGAAATTCACGTTATTATCGAGATAAGTATAGTTACCACCCACAGTAACCTCAAGGTTTTTGGTTTTAAAAGCAGTATAGTGTGCGCTAACCTCAAGACCACGGCTTTGCGTTTGACCGGTATTGGTAAGCAGACTTGTAAAACCGGTTGCATTCGATATGCTGGTACTTACCGTTTGATTATCGGTTTTTGTGCTGTACCAGGTAACGTTTGTGTTCAACCGATCTTTAAACATATTCAGATCAAAACCCACTTCATATCCTTTGGTGATTTCGGGTTTCAGGCTTTTCGCAACAAGGCCATTGCCCACGGTAAAACCGGCCAGTGATCCGAACGGAAATCCATTGGTTTGATAATAAGTGGGCAGAAGGCGGTATGCACCATAATTATCTCCGAGATTCACCTGACCTACTTTCGACCAGCCAGCCCTTAATTTCAGGTAAGTAACAGGTGTTTTTTCAATTATTTCAGGCAGGGCGTCTGTAGCTATGAAAGACAGATCTACCGAAGGATAAAAGAAAGAACGGTTTTCAGGATCTAAGGTCGAAACCCAGTCGTTACGTCCGGTACCATGCAGGAACAGGTAATCGCGGAAGCCAATTTTAAAATCAGCATAAGCACCGATCTGGCGGGCTTTGTAGTTCACTTCACCGGCTCCGGGTGTACCTACCCCGTTGCTAACATTAAACAAACCGGGTACCACTAATCCGCTGGCTGAAACGGCTACAAATTTCGACTGGTCCTGGCGCCACTGGCCACCGGCGATCAATTTAAATTCAAAATCACCTTTCTTTTTAACGTATTGCCCAAATAAATCACTCAGCAACTGAGTAGTATAACCGCTATAGTCAGAAACAGAAGCCGGTATATCTGATTTGGAACTGGCATCAGTATGTTTCGCAAAATCGGTGTAGGTAAATGCACCTACAGTATTTTTATTTGAATAGTTTCTTGTTACAATACCCTGCCGGGCAATCAGGTCAAGATTTTCTATAGGTGTAAATTTTACCTCTACGTTTGCAGTGAGGTAATCATTCCTTGTATTCTGTCTGTAATTGTCTGCAGTAAAATAAGGGTTCTGGTACCAGGGATTGTAAAATCCGTTGGGGTTGGCGAATTTATTGTTCCGCCAATCTTTGTATCTGGTGATGTCAACATTCGAAGGCATGTTCAGCAGGTTCACATACATGCTTCCTGTTTGCGAAGTAATATCGTAGCGGTTTTGAATATAGGCTGTGCTGTAAGTAGCAGTGATAGTATTTCCTAAACGGCGGGTACCATTAACACGAAGAGAAGCGCGGTTAAATTTGTCGCCGGGGGTTGTACCTTTTGTATTGGCATATTGACCTGAAAGGAAAAGCGTAGAACGGTCATCGCCATTTTGTAACGAAAAGTCAGATTGATTGGTAATACCCAACTGCCAGAACTTTAAATGACCGGGGTTGTAAGCATAAATAGAGGAATCCTGTGAACCATCTTCCAGTGCGGGCCCAAGCGGTCTTTTAGTACCGTCAAATGCAGGTCCGTACGACTGGTTTTCGAGATAAGAAAATAGCGGGTTACCGTTGACGTCTGTACCATACCCCGAGCCACCTGCGCCAAACTTCTTCTGCATTTTGGGAAAATAGCTCAGCGACTGCAGCATGGTAGTATTCGAAACAGTAACTTCTGTGAATCCTCTTTTTCCTTTTTTAGTAGTAATTACTACAGCACCGTTCGATGCTTGTGAACCATACAGGGCGGCAGCGCCTGCACCGTTTAATATAACCACTTCTTCAACATCTTCGGGGTTCAGGTTACCCAAAATTTCGTTGGGCACAATTATATTATCCAAAACAATCAGCGCCTGGTTATTACCGGTAAGCGATCTTTGTCCGCGCAAAGTAAGACGAAACGTAGGGTTTACACCACCACTTGTTCCGCTGATTTGCAAACCGGCCACTTTACCCTGCAAACCACCGGCGATATTGGTTGATTTACCAGCCACCAGCAGGTCAGCTTTAATAACCGTGTTGGCTGTACCGATTTCTTTTCTTTTTGATTTAATACCTCCGGCAGTAACGATCACCTCATTCATCAGGTTATCGGAACTTTCGAGCGAGATAACCATTGATTCGTTCTGAGGTTTAACAGTAAAAGTTTTGTAGGTAATAGCAGAAACCGTGAGAACAGCACCCGGATTTACCTTGATGGTAAAGTTTCCGTCGTTATCGGCTACAGTAGCCGTTTTGGTTCCTTTAATTGAAATGGTAGCGTTGGGGATTGGCTGGCCTGTTTTGTCGAGCACTCTGCCTGAGACTTGTTTGGTTTGGGCAGATACCTCTACAACAAAGCATACCAGCACTGCGAGCAGTGATAGAACTTTTCTCATGTGAGTTTAAATTTTGGTTTTTGTGACTTTACAGGAACTTTTAATATTCCGGTAATTATTTTAGTAGCAAGCGGTCCATATCCCGATACGACAGCTTGAACCTCGCATCAAGACAGGTTTGCAATTTATCATGATATTCGATACAAAATGCAGGATTAACAGGATAATTTTAACAAGTTCTTATCATATTTTAACCTGAAATATGTGGATAAATTGTGTTTGGAGTTTATTTTAATACTTATTTGGTTGTTTTTGAAATGATTATGCGCTAAAGCAAAAAATAATTGGTGTTTTTTTTGCCGGATTTTAGCATTTAAGTATAATAATTGTTTTAATGTAACAGAGGCTTATGGAGTGAGGTGGATCCTGATTGAATGACAACACATGTAAATATTATATTATGTCCTTAACCGGGGTAAAATAGATTCGGGGAATAAGCGCATAGCATTTTACGCCCGGTTAATTGCAAACACGTAACAAACTATGCAATCTAACGCTGCCCTGTAGTGCGGCAGCAGTAAGGCCAAAATATTTAATATTTCTTTTCATAGCCAAGTATAAGATCCAACGCTTAATGCTATTCAATGGTGAATTGCTCACAACCTGCATGTAACAAATATTTGATGATAAAAATGTTTAATTCACTTATGTATTTCGTATTTTTTAAGCATGTATTCGTTTATATAAAACAGCAAGTATGTTTGCTTCAAAGTACATAATACAAACTTCCCTCTTAATGGCCCTGTCCGGGCAAATTTCATGACCCTTTCTCTTACTATTCCGTTACTATTCTCTTACTATTGCCTTACTTATTTTTTGCTTATACTATGGGATTGCTATGGCGCAGATACGGCGCAACTATGGCTTAGATATGATACTGATACGGGTGCCATATGGAACTGATATGGGTTGGATACAACAGGGAGAGGGCAGCCTCGCAAACTGCGTACATACAACACATGTAGCTTATTTAAAATTTCTATTTAGAAGTATTCCATGCTGTTAGAATGATGTAACTTTAAGAAAACCCATCATTATGGCAAAACAGGTTGGCCCACACCTGCTAACAGGTACCATAGGTGATGTTACCTATTTAAAAAACGACTTTGGGTATATTGCCAAAGAAAAAAGCGGACCAGACCGCAACATGGTGTTAAAGAGTGAACGCTTTGCCCACACGCGGGAGAACGCTGCCGATTTTAAAACTGCAGTCAGCGCCGCCACCCTGCTGCGCCAGGCAGTTTATCCATTATTGAAACCTATTGCCAACATGCGGCTGAGCGGACGCATGAACCGTGTGTTGTTGAATATAGTAAGATCAGACGCAGAACATGTTCGCGGCACACGACAGGCAACCGGCGGCCCTTTGCATAAGCTGACTGGCTTTGAGTTTAACAGCAATCAAACGCTATCATCGATGCTACACGTTTCATGCAAGACAACCATTCACCCTGTGAACGGAACAATGCAGGTAAACTTTGCTTCATTTATTCCCCAAAAACATATTACAGCTCCTGCCGGAGCTACGCATTTCAAGATAGTATCAGTTGGTGCTTCCATTGATTTTACAAATCAAAAATTTGCGAACAATCATTGCCAAACACCTATGTTGCCCATAGATAAAAAAACAGTGAAGCCGGTTTGTATGCAACATCAACCTGAGGCCATTCCGGGTCAGTATTTGTTGCTGGCTGCAGGTATTGTATTTTATAAAATGGTGGATGGAATTGAACAAATGATAAAAGGGGGCGCATTGAAGATTGTGGAGGTGAGGGAGGTGGTGGAGAAAGGGGAAGTGACCTGCTTTTCCCAGAAAAAAAACGCAACATAGCAACGCAGTTTTTTTAGTTTCACTCCCGACTGCGTCACAATGTTGCGTTAATAACAGATTTTGATATACTACTATTTCATTTAAATACCGAGAAACACTTTTAAATCCCCGATTAGTTCCTGCTCAGTAGCACTTCTTACTTCTTTTACAACATCAAGTTTGTCAATCTGTTTCTCATTTAACAATTCGAAATCGTAGTCATACCCATTCACTTTCCCTTCCGAAAAATTATAGGTTGATATATATACAAGTCGATTATCTCTTTTTATTCCAATGGCGCAAAGATCACCATCCCAGTAATCTACAATTTCTGTTTTAGCAAAATCTGTCTGTAATCTTAATTGCTCAATTAAATCAAATATGGTTTTATCTTTTATCATTTGACAAAACGTTATCCAACATCATACAACAACTTTACACATATCATTTTATTATTTTTCCTGTAATAGTATCAATATAAATTCCAAAACATGCCAAATTGTAATCATATTTAGTAATATCGTAAGATATAGGTTTTTCCAAATAGATATTAAGCTTGTTTACCTGTTCTTCAGTTACATCATAAGGGTCATAGAGAAAGGGATCCTCTTCATAAGGTTCAAAAATCTTCAAAAGCTCCTCCAATGTTATATGATCAATATTTATTCTTTCTATTACCTCATTCGTTCCTTTCTTGTAAAGTTCTAAGATCCTTTGTACCCTTAATAATTTTTTATTTTTCATGTTCTAAATTTTAAGGTGTTGATACAGCTAATACCAAAGATGCACCACCTGTTTCAGGAGCAGCAACAACTGCGACCCCCCATTTTACAACTTCCCACAATATCATTCCCGCAGTGACGAGAACAGTTGTATTTGTCAATGTACTTGGCGAAATAGGATATGTCCATCTTTTTCCCACAGGAGGTGAAATTTGTTCCCCCGTTTCAGGATCATAGCCACCCCAATGTGATCCAGGTTTACCACTTTTATCATATTTTTCAACCTCCCCTTTTTTACTATCCCATTCTAATATTTTACCATCGTTATCATACCATCTCCATCTCTTACTTTGCGGGTGTTTTATAGCAGGACCGGTACCCGGAAAACCGGGTAGTCCGTTATCCTTATACCCTTGAGGCACCGGCTTATAATAGTTTGCAAAAGGGCTTATTTCTTTTGTCACCCAACTACCTTTCGTCCAATAACCCTTATCAATAACAGGTAGCAGTATCTCAATATCTTCTCCCGTCGCTGCATTATAATCTTTTTGAGCTTGTTTATACCTTGTTTCTGCCTGAGCACCAATACCATAATAACCAGAAGTATAGGCATTAATCAAACCAGAAGAAAATTCTTCTGACTGACTCGTATAATAATTCATATAGCCGCTTCCACTCGATCCTGCCTTATGCCATTCGCCACCAAAAGGGCTGTCCCATAATTGATTTAGTATTTGGTCCAGCTCCTGTTGTGATAAAGCCCCTGTAGGATCACAGTAATATATAGGATCATTCAAAGCAAACTGGTAAGGTGACACATTAATATTTTGCTCGCTCAACAGATCCACCCCTGCAAACCGCCCTATCTGTGGATCATACTTTCTAAAAAGAGTGTTATAATAATTTAATCCATAATCTTCCTCCAGCTCAGTTCCTCCATTCGCTTTGTAAGGGGTGCTTTGTTTAAGTAAAGCCTTGTCGCTTATGCCAGCCATGGGTAAACCAAACGGATAATAACTTTGCTCCTGAACCAACGGGCCTGAATAGTGCTTCACAATCAGATCGTCAAAATAAACATTCTGGGGGCTTTCATTGCTTACATAAATATACAAATATCCGTTTTTACTGATGGTTTGCAGCGGTGAAACCAATGGCTGTTTGCTGCTCCCCTGCTGAGCCTGTTGTACACCCGAATTTGACGACACATAATTAAACTGGTTATCGAATAATACCCAGTTTAAATAAGCTTTGGGCTTTGTACTGTCGTAGACTTTATCGGTCTTCAAAAACTGAAGCAAATTGGGGCTTAAGGTGCTACTGATGCTACTTACATCTCCAGATCCGAATTTACCGCCGCTACTGCCAACCACCCCACTGCCAAGTATTGTTAAAAGTTCGGGCAACAAATTTATTCCATCGGATGGGAGCTGAACCGTTGAATTATAATATGAGTAAGTACTTATTCGCACCTGATCACCGGCCATCACTTTTAAAACCATCGACGGACCGGTTTTTATATTAACAGCTGTTGAAGCATTTAAACGGGCTACAAAATGATTGCTGGTGTCTGTATCAAAGGCATCGGGTTTTGGATATACGGTTCTTACAGGCGTATATACATTGCTGAATAAAGCATTCACTACGGCGCTGTCGCGGCTTTCCATGGTAGCAGCATAGGTAGCGGTATCCTTTCCTTCTGTTAATACTGTGCGAACATTATTTAAATGATCCTTAATAAAATAGTCGTACTCATAAGCATAATAAACTGACCCGGTTTGGCTGTTCACTTTGCGGGCATACCTTATTCTTCCTTCTTCCTGTAAAATATATTGTAAAGTATCATTTAAGTATACAAACCCGTTAATGTACAAGTAATCTTTAACAGCAGCTGTTTTACCTGTGTAATCGTTTATTTGCTTTCTTAACTGATTTCCGGATGCATCATAATAATAGTGAATTCCTGCTTTTCCGTTTATTGAGATAGAATCCGCTTTATCCAGCATATTATATACAGCGCCAGCACCGTTTGTGCTGGTATGCATATGCCTGTTATAATCCTTTATAATATTTCCGTTAGCATCATAGCTGTAATCATCACCGCTTAAAGCAGTATCTTTAAAATCACCAGGCATATTATTATCCGTAATGCCGTCAGTTACTTTTTGTAATTGATTGCTATTGGCAAAATATTGGTATGTGAGAGAGTCTATTGTGGCTGAGGCGCCTATTTTTAACCCCCGTTGCTTTAACGAAAGAATATTGCCTCCAGCATCATAACTCAATCCATTAACAGTAAAATCAACTTTATCATTTGTCCAATTGGAAGCGGCCCCTTCATTCTGTTGAGCAAAGTCTGCCTTTAAAATCCTATTTGTTTTATCATAATCAAATCCGTAAGCCCTTGCAATTCCATCTCCCGCCGCCTTCCATTTTATACCAGCAATATTGCCGTTTAGCTGATTTTTGGTAAACCCATAGTCGTATGAAATAATTTCTCCAAAATGATTATTTGCATTACCAGACGAGTTTAAATATTCACCATTGATGCTCAATAACCAGCCACGTAAATTGTATGCATAGGCTTGCGATTCCAACCCACCTCCCAATACTTTTGATTGTATCTGCCCCAACTCATTATAAGTATATTCACTTATGGTTTTGTCTATACTGTTATCAAGATTTTTAATCAAGGTTTTAAGACGCCCTGCATGGTCATAAACGTATTTACTAAGTACTGTATGGCTTTGAGCATTGTTTCCTGATTTCTGATGCTGCAAATGTTTACGCAACAATTTTCCATCAAAGGCATATTGCATTGTTTCAATATCAGTACCTCCTGTATAATTGGTTTGCGAAGATTGAACCAGCCGGCTGTGATCATCATAAAAACGGATATTATAAAGGTAATTGCTGCTGTTTAGAATGATCTTTTTATAACCTGTAATTATTCCGCGTATGCGATTACTGGCTGTAACAGGCTGTGCATATTCTGGTGAAACATTGTAATTGGTAATAAAGTTCGAGCTGTTGATATTTGCCGAAACCATATTAGCATTTACCGGGGCGGCGGTAGCGGCAACCCAGCTATAGTCATCATAATACAACTCGGTTGTAATAGTATAGGCCCCTGATAAAGAAGGATAATTGGCAGATCGTGCCGACTGAGCAATTATACTATCTTTTGTAAGCGTTGTTGTAATAACACCTGTTTTACTTAAGCGATTCTGTCCATCATACAATGAAAATGCCCATTGATTAGTGGTTCTTAAACCTGCATCCTGTGTCATTACAAGACGGTCTAACATATCATATGCAAAATAGATCTTTCCCTTCCCCGGAACCAGCTTCATGATTGTTCTACCTCTTGCATCGTAATAATAACTATAGCATAAATTGGTAAAAATTGCTATGTTGGATGATAAATTCCAATTTAATGACGCACCGCTTAATGATTCTACCGCCTTAGGTGTAATTACGCACCTTAAATTATTCATTTCATCATAAACATAATAAGTGCAAAGCCAGCCGCTATGGCCAGTTGAAGGTAAGGATGCTACCTGTTTTTTTGAAAGTATGATCCTCGCCAGTTGATCAATGTATGCAACTGTCTTATTTCCATTTTCATCTGTAGTTTCCTGTACTACTAATGAACCAGCCTGATAAGTAGTGGTAGTAGCAGGAATATCATCTTCTCCATTTATATTTATTGTCCATAATCGAACACTATCCGATACAGAATTGGTACGAAAAGCAGAAACCGGGCCCACACCAGTTCCGGTCCAGCTATTTCCCGGAGCTGTTACTTTTGTTGGTATATTTAAAGGAGATCCATCAAAAAACGACTGGCCATAATTAATTTGCTCATTAGGAAAGGCAGCCTTGTAAAAAGCCGAATCCTGCCTAAAAGGGTTTGTTTTAAAATTGCCATCATTAGTATTTCCAGATTGAGCAGGAAAAGGTAAATATTGAACACTTACATTTCCAAACTCATCGTAAAATACTGGCATTACCAGATCTTTTTTTGATGGTGTAGCCTGGCGGGCAACCGTTTGCAAAGTGCGTCCATAAGAATCCGAATAGATGGATGTGATTGTCATATCCTCTACCGCAGCAGACATATTTATCAGAGCGGTATCCTGTATTGGTTTTAAAGGCGAATATATTCGTGTATAAGAAATCGGGGTGGACCAATAATTGTCAGGAAGTTTCCTCGCCAGGGCAGGAACCGGTGTTGTATTAGAGACGGGAAGATTTACCTGTCCATAAAATCTGGTTGCACTACCAACAAGGATAAATATTAGGAAAAGTATGTGTTTTTGCATAAAGTAAGTGCGGTTTAGAGAACTATTTTAATTTGCTACAGCTTCTTCCAATTCACTCTTAAGAGGAGAAACAGATGGGTTAAAAACACCTATAATTTCTCCGTCACCACTAACAAGGAATTTGAAAAAATCCTGTGTAATATCATTATTGACAACGCCATTCTCTGCGTAATGAGTAAGCCATTTATAAACGGGCGCGATATCATTTCCATTAACCGACACTTTTGAACACAGGATATAATGAATGTTATACTCTTTTTGTATAGTACTTTTTATAAAACTATCGTTCAAGGGCTCATTCTTAAAATCATCCGAAGGAAAAGCCAGTATCACCAGGTTTTTATTATACTTCTGGAATAAGACCTCCAGATCGGCATACTGCGTGGCATACCTGCTTTTACTGGCTGTATTTACAAACAATATTTTTTTCCCTTTAAATTCATTAAGTTTTATGACACTACCATCAATAGTAGTTGCTGTAAGCGAATAAATACTCGTTGTAAACAGATAATACGACAATAAGAATAATTGACTGATCATATAAATTAATTTCGAATTATTAATACCGCTTACTGTATACAGGCGGTTATTACCTGACAGGCCGAAGTGTTATATTCGGTATAAGCAGCACTTACACTACAATCACTCCATTGATACACCCACCTGCATTGCCACATATAAACTCCATTCACCAGTACCCGAACGCTTGAAATATACTTTTTGATACCCTCTTCACATACACAGTTTAGTGACTTGTACTTTGGATCAGAGCCACAAGCAGGCCCACACAACGTACAGTCAGTACGATCATATACCCATTTGGTGTCGGTATATTTTGGACTATAAGGATTATTGTCGCGGTACAAAATGTCTACTTTACCATTTCCTGCACTTTCACACTGCCAGGTCGCCGTCGGTTGCCAATTGGGCGTACTGTTTGTAGCAATTGTAGTATCTCTATAATCCGTTTTTTTAACAATATTGAAATCTTTATCCATTACCAGGTTCATCCTGTTCAATACATCATACCCGTAATAAAATATTGTATTATTGGCATCGCAGGTAGCTGTAGCCCCTACCATTGGCTCATACGTGGTGGTAACCATATTGGCATCTTTCGGATGCAAACGCAACTCATCTATTAAACCAGTACCACCGATAGTAACGACAGTTATTCCGCCAAGGTTTACCTGGTATAGATTCCATCCGTTTTGGCTGGCTATTGCACTACTTAGTAAGGTTCCGTTAACGGTTACAGCAGCTCCTGATTTGCACCATACTGATAATAAATACGTTTTTGATGCCGATAAACCCGATTTGGTAATATTACCGCTGCTAATATCATAGCTGTTTTTCCCCGTTATGGCCAGGGTTGTATTTCTGCTGGTACCGGCAATATTCCAGTTACCTGTGCCATCCGACTCAAAACTGGTATACGCAATGTCACTGAAGCTGGCATTGGAAACTTTGCCAACCGGATACTGATTATTATAGTCCATTATAACCGCATCACTTTTACCCGACACCGCATTTTGCGTTTCAAGAAGGTGGCCATCATTATCATAGGTTGCAAACTTTTGTTGCGCTACCAGGTATTTACTATTACGGATCAGTGTAGCCGGATCAAATGCGCCTATCGTTCCCTGGAGAATTGGGGCGCCTGATTGTAATGCGTATACACGTAGTGGTTTTATATATCCCCTGGACAATTGTTGGTATTCGGTAGTCAATGCATTCACCATTCTCGGATTACCGTCTCCGGTTAGCCAGCTTTCTGTTGAAATAACCGGGCTGATTATATTACTATCTTTTAATATTTTTAATGCTCCCGTTGATACGGTATAGTTATAAGGGTAATAAAGCCTTTTTTCTAATTGTAACCCACGTGTGACATCATATGGATTTGTAACCTTTATTAAATTATAATTACTATCATACACAAAGTCCTGCCTGTTTACCTGCACTGAACCATCAGAATGGAAAAAAGAATCAATCCGGGCAACAAGGTCTGCTCTTCCGGTTTGAGGGTAATAGCTTTGGCTCTCAAAATATTCGGTATATGGCGTAGAGGATGAGGCGGGATCACCATGAAATGTAACGGCTGATCTGCCAAGCCTTGCTGAAGTAAAATTGGAGTCGTTGTAACTGATGGAAGTGATGGAAAATGAGTCGCGCTTTACTTCTACCAGCCGGCCGGTACTATCGTAAACAGATATTCTCTTGGCCAAACCCATGCCCCAATCCGGTTGTGTTTGAGGAGCATAAGGAAATAAAGCCTCTTCCATGTTTAAATTAGCATCCTGCAAACTGGTAAATTCATATATTTCTTTACCCAGGTTATGCGTTGGGCCGCCTTTGTAAACAACAACCCTGCTATACCCCACAGGGCTTCCCTGTGTATAATTGAGCTCATTAACAGGTTCGCTCGAAATAGCGCTGTAGTATTTTGTAGTCGTACTGCCATAAATAACCGTTTCTTCATAGGGATAAATATAAACCGGAAGCGCCCATAAAAAACCAGAGCTTTTACCATCCGGTAACTGATACTGATAACTGGCAATTGTATCATATTTTAAAGTAACCGGATCGAAATGAATCAAATGCTTTAGCCTTACCCCACCGCTCATTACTGCAGTTTCGACCGACTCCTGATTTGCCCAAGACATATAAACATTCAGTGAATCGTTCGTTACTGTACAATTCGTTAAATTTGTTTCCAGCTTGTAATTACCGTTCGGTGCATTAAAACTAAATGACATTATACCCAGATTATGTAAATCGGATATGCTTGTAGTATAGGTCGCGTATGTTGTTAACCCATCGGTGCTTTTTACCCGGCATTCAAAATTACAGGCACCTGTGGCTGGAACCGTGGTAGCTGAATTATACAAAAGCTGGATATTAATAGTATGCCTGTTGGTAAACAAATTTTGCAACACAATATTATTGGAAGTAGTTCCTTTAGCATTGATCTGGATACCTGAATAAACTGTTTTATACTGCCACGATTCGTTTGGCTCCCAAACATAAATAGTATGGGCAGTAGTAGTTCCATTGCCGCCGTCTATGTCGCCGGCAACCCCAACAGACGGATCGACAATAGTATTAATGGAGCCACTCTCCATCCATTGTTTGGATGGGTTTCGATCAGCGCCGTTATACATTCCTGCCGATGGAATGCTTTTTGTTCCATTATTGGCATTGTTATAATATCCCCAATGATCTCTATTATTCCCAAGCGTATCCCCGGAGGAACCGACTGGAGGGAAAGAAATAGGAGAAGAAATAAAGTTAAACATCGGCCTTACAGCCCTGGTGGTAAAATATTGGATATCTTTTAAATCGGCTTTGGAATTTGGGTAAAAATGAAATATATACCCATATCTGAATGTAGTGTCGCTTATCCTGATCTGTTCAATTACAGAATCAACCCCATCATATTTTAATGCGGAAGTATAAATTACGCTAACCTTTTTCTTATCAGGAAAAACAATGGAGGATAATTTTTTCCTGTATAGTTCCTGACTGCCAAAAGGCGTAAAACTTCGATAAATACTTGAATTGGAAGCAACATATATTGTTTGGGGAAAAGCAATATCTTTAGTACCCTTAATACTGCTATAATTCAGGCGAATTGTGTCTGTACCAAATGGAGCAATGATCTGACTTAAATGCCAGGTAATAGTATGGTTTATACCGTTATATCCACATTTAAAGTCCTCATTAACTATTCGCTGGTATTCAATCTCTTCAAAAACATACTTTATTCCTTCCTCCGTAATGATATAAAAAGAAGTAATAGGCGTATTATTGCCGCCGGCTGCAATAAAACCGATCCGCATTTTTGATAATGGCACGGTTACAATCTGCTTGTTTTTTCCGATAAAAAATTTCCCGCTCCGCCCGTTAAAATTGAATTGAAAAACGTCCTGTTCTGCATCCAGGCTGTCGTGATAATATTTTGAACCATCAGAATCGAAGTTGACAGGCAGTGGACCCGAATACATATATCCGTTCGCCGAAATATCATCCGGCATACCCCGCACAGTTCGGGTAATTAATCCTCCCGCATCAAGATACCAACCGAGTCCCGCCGGCGTTGGAAGCTCTCTTACTTTAGTACCACCCGACATGCGTCTCAGCGAAACATTTAAATTAAGTCCGTTATGATTGGTGTAATTGTACAACGGAATAGATATATCCGGTATACCGGTGTATAAATTCATAGGTGTACTGGCAAATTTATTGGCAGCTGTGGCAATACCACTCATTGGAGCAGCATTGAAATCATTAGGTGGGGTCTGGGCTAATAAGTTAATGCTACATGTTAGTAGAAACAGTGTGCAGAAGATTCCATTTTTCATCATACTAAAAATGCTTTTATCCTGAATCAAAATCTTCCCCAGCCTTGTTTTGTAAACCTTTGTAGCAGGGGGATAATATATTAAACATCGTGAAGGAAGCATTAAAGCATTATCATTCATCTTATTATAATTAGTAATTAATGTTTGCTTTTAAAAAATCAAAAATTATATCCCACCCTGAACTTCACCGGCTGTGTTCTCGGCACCTGCTGATAACTCATAAAATCCCACAGCAACTGAAGCTTTGTCTTTTTAAAAAAATTGCTCTTGACAGAAACAATCTTACTCACGCCTATCAATCCACTTTGCGTCCACTGATCGGCGTTCACCATTCCTCCTCCACCGGAGGGGGCCGGGGGTAGGCCTGGCTGATAATTATATTCATATCCCCCACTGGCATAAAAGCTTCCCTTAAGTTTCATATCTAAGTATGACCTCAACCCAACACCTTCATGTGTAATTGAAATATGGCGAAAGTCTTTACCCCAGCCCATTTTGTAACTGGCGCCAATGCCAATGCTGCTTTTATCACTTAATTTATATCCAACAGATAAACCCAGATCAGTTGTGGTGGGAAAGAAATTTGATTTGGCTGTTTGAAAATTGGTGCCGTATTCCAATCTGTTCCAAAAGGTTTTTGTTTTTTGATTATTGGGTTTGAAATCCGGCATATCCACATCGCTACTGCCGGCGCCTAATTTATTAAGCTTGTCTTTGAGCTGATTGAGCTGTGATTGTGCTGCCTGTATATTTTGCTGCACATATTGCTGCGCGTTTGGTCCGGCTGCTGCCAGCTGCGTTTGTATCTGTTGTTGTACCTGGGCCCTTGTTTGCAAACCGGTCAAACTTTGCCCGCTACTATAATTATCAGGCAACCGGAATAAAGAAGCCAGCTGACTGTGCTGCTGCATGAATTGCTGAAAGACAGGTAATTTGTTTAATAATGATAGCCCTTTTTCAACCATTCTATCAGGTTCTTTCAGCATATCCTTGTATTCTTTAACCTGTGCACTATAATAATATGCCTCTTTATTAAAATCAGTTATATCGTTTGTAATACCCTTAGGCAGATTGGAGTATTTGCTCAGTGCATCTTTCATTTGTTGTTTGCGCTGCTGTATAAATGCTTTTACCTCGTCGGATTGTTGCAGTTTGTTTTGCAATTGATTTACATTACCCAATGAACCTTGTACCTTTTGTTGCAAATCCTTTGAATTGGCAAGTAGCTGATTGTTCTGTTGTAAAAAATTTAAAGAGGTTTTGAGAGAATCTATAGCAGGAAGATATTCGCCTGCCTCCCCCTGGCCTCCTCTGGCGGAGAGGGTGTCGTTCATCACCCTGCTTGTTAATTTAAGATACTGTTGCTCAGAGTTCGCAAATAACTGTTGCGCTGCCGCAGAATCTATTTTAGAGAGTTTGCGTTGTAATTTCTTTTCACGCCTGGATAACCGTTTCAGATATTTTTCGGTTTGCCTGGTTAGCTGTGCCTCAAGATAAGTGGTCTTATTATTGACTTTGGTAAAAAATGAAGAAGGGAAATTAACAATCTTATCGACCAAAGCAGGCTGGTTTTGCGAAAGGACTGCGACAGGAACACAAAATATTAGAATAAGGCCTGCTAAGGGTTTAAGGTTCATTTTCGGATAAGGTTAGTTTCGGTGTCTTGGTTAGTGCGTTACAAATACTACGCAATCGTATATTTTTCAAAAGTATGATAAAGGAAAATATCTTTCTTAATATTCGAAATCAATTTATAGCCACATAATATTGATTTAATGCAAACCTAACCTATACGGTCAAACTTAGCAGGGGAAAAACAACAGTATTTATTGTTTTTTTCCTCTTACATTAAATATAAAATCACTATAAAGCAACAATTGCCCGTACAAGAAACAGTGTAGTACCACATCATTCACTTCAAAGTGATTCTCTGGCAAAACTGCTGTCACTGTATATCCTTGAAACGGGTACGTGCATGACGCACACAAAAAAACCGGGCCGAAGGCCGGCCCGGTCATCCTAAAAACAAAAGAGGCTGCCTTAATTGAAGACAGCCTCTTTATATTATGTTCTATCAGATCCGATTATCTTGATCCTGTATAAACCACCTTTTCTCTGATGATCCTCGTAGGAGTTGACGTAGGAGTTGCCATGGGGTAACCATAACACAACATGAAGGTTTTTGTAGCCGGATTATACGTGTTATTGTATTCGGGAAAACCGAGCTGGGCATAATTGTTAACAAGCGCAGTGCTGCCGCTGGCTCCGGGACCCGGACCAATAGTAACCGTATTATCGGCATTAATTACAATATTAACAGGTGTAGCATCACCTAAATCGCCCAACGCTTTGGAAATTGTATTGGCATTAAATGTTTTCACCTTTTCACCGGTGATATTAATTGCCCTGGAATTTGTAGGGTGCGTGAAATAACCGGTTACATTATATAAACCATCATACTGATTTTTGATGGCAACATTTACTACTGCCGTGTTAAAATTACCACTGATGGTGTAGGCCGGTTTATCGATGCTCTTAATTACAAAACCCAGCGCCCAGTCATGACCGATAAAATTAACAGGTTTCATTTTTATTTGCAGGTAGCCTGTAAATGAACCTTTTGGAATGGTAACAACACCATTGTTAACCAGGCTGAACATAGAAGATGTAGGTATATCGTATGCTGTTCCGTTGTTATTATTATAGGAAGTTACCAGGGTGTCCTGTAATGCTACCGTTACATTAATATCTTCAGAAGCCGGCGAGCCCCAGGCTAAAGTAACCGGCACCAGGCTAACTACTGTATCATTGTTACCATTGCTAAATGCCAGGGTTACAAATTTCGTGAGGTCGGTTGCACTAACTTTTAATTCAATGGCCATAGGCTGGCCATCTAACGGGCGGGTTGATTGTGTTTTGTTATCATCATACAAATTATCCTTCAAACATCCCGTCATGCCCAGCGCTATCAAAGACAGCGCAAATGCTGATTTAATTATATTAAGTTTCATACTTCTTTAATTTGTTTTTCGGTTAAGGTTGCCAGAATAACTTTGTAGTAAACAGCTTGATATCGCCCTGCGCCCTTACATTGGTCGAATTGGCGGTGTACTCACTTTGCGGGTATAGTAACCTGTTAGGAAGCACGTTCGAAATTTTAGATGGATTTACAGTAATATATCCTTTATCGGGAAGCATATTTAACCTTCTCAGATCAACCCAGGCTTCTACCGGATCAATACCGCACAATGCTATATATTTCTGATAGGCAATAAACTTAACCTGTTCAGAAACTGAGGAACCTGCATTAGCCCAGTTGGCAATGTCGGTATCAGGTATATAACCATTTCTGGCAATTGAATCCCCTTTTGGCACACCCAGCCAAACAAAAGATCCAGCTACAGCATCCTCATAAGTAGTTTGTGCACTACCAGTTAACCATCCCCTGGCAATAGCTTCTGCTTCAAGAAATTTACTTTCAAAAGCAGGGAATATCCATTGGTCCTGTTTAGCGCTTCCGGCAAGGCCCGGACCAATTTTTGAACTGGCTGCGCCAAGCGGGTTTCCTTCAACAAGTCCATACGTATCGCCTACATAGCTTGAACCAACAGGCTGATAAAAGCGGGAGATCCTGTCATCATCGGTACTCTGCAAAAGGTTCACCATATAAGCATTGGCTCTTGTACTGGTACTGGCCTCATTGCCTGCAGGCGTTAAACCATAGTTGGCATAAAAAGGAGATTGTTTGTTTTCATCATTTACATATCCCGGGTTTACACCAATATTTTCACCAACCTGCAATACGCCACCATTATCGGTGATTTTTTTAAGCTCTGCAGTTGGGTCAAAACCAGCACGCTCAGATTGATGGATCAACAGGCGTAATTTGAGCGTATTGGCAAATCTTTTCCATGTGGCTACATTACCGTGATTTACAATATCAACATCTCCAAACTTCTCTGTGGGCGTGCCTTTGGTAAAATAAATAATAGCAGTATCTAAACTTGCCTGCAACGCTTTATAAACATCTTCTGCTTTATCATATGCAGGCTGTCTGTAAACCAGGGTTTGAAATGCCTGTGAATAGGGAAGGTTTCCATAAACATCAACCATATCCTGGAAAAGCCTTGCAGATAACACCATGGCACAACCGGCCAATACAGAATCCTGTACACCCAAAGCTTTTACTTTGGTAAGATACAGGTCGTAAAGGGCATTGTAATTATTCGACCACAATGCATCCCCGAAAGAGAAATCAACATTATAAGATGTTTCATCCTGCTGTATGGCAAAATCGCCGGGGGCGGCAAAATATCCCATCCAGTTTTGAAGGAACCTTAAATTACCACTGGCCAGCCGGGCTCCCACACCATGCGCTCCCTGTGGAAAAAGCAGGGCGGCAGAGATGTTTTTATCGGTCGATCTGTTTGTTTCCTCGTTTACATCCAGAAAAGTCTTTTTACAACTGGTGCATACCACAATGGCCATCAGCACCATTCCAATCATCGATTTATTTATATTATAATATTTCATCTAAATAGCTTTTAATATGGTTAGAATTGAACAGTGACCGATCCTCCGAACAATCTTGAAGCGGGAGACTGGAACGAACTGCTGATACCAAATGTGTTGTTGGTAGAAGAGTAGTTGAATTCAGGATCACCCCATTGATTTGATTTCGGAACAAAAAGAAGCAGGTTCTTTCCAATTGCACTTACTGTTACTCTTTGAATGATTTTGCCTCCGCCGATCCATTTAAGCGGTAAATTATAAGAGATGTTAACCTCTCTTAATCTCCAGGCCGCAGCGCTGGCAAAATAATTCGTGGCTATCTGGTTGTTAGTGGCAGCACCGGTCCAGAACGCATAGTTACCATCCTGTACCTGAATGTTGGTATTATCTACGTACTTTCCGCTGGCATCTTTATACACTGAATTGGGGAATACAAAACGCTGACGGGCGTATTGAGCACTGCGTGCAGAAATTCCGGCAAAGTCCATATCAGATCCCATACCGGCATAAAAATTATGACCGCCTTTATAATCCCATGTCATACTTGCCGAAAAACCACCGATTGTATATGAAGGTGTGAAACCCAATACCCACAACGGTAATGAACGACCCATTACTACCAGTTCGTTGGCCTGGGAAGGAAGACCTTTTACAGGATCAATAATTACTTTGCCCGTGGCAGGATCTCTTTCATAATCGGTTAACTGAAAACCGAAGGCAGGTTTACCTACAACAGCAATATTGTTGGCGGTGGGAGAACTTACTGAGTTCTGAATAAAGCCCGAGTTACCACCAATCACCACAGGCGCATCGTTCAATGTGCGGGTAACCTTGTTATCGTTGTATGTAGCGTTCATTCTGAAATCAATTCTTCCTTCACCGATCTTTACCAGCGGGGTCAGGTTCAGGTCCAGTTCCAGGCCTTTGTTTTTAAAATCAGCAGCGTTAGCCAGGCTGATGGGATAACCGGTTGAGGCAGATTGTGTAACTGCCAGAATCTGATTGGTATTATTTTGATAGAAATAAGTTGCTTCTACATTAATTCTGTTACGTAAAAAGCCTAATTCAACTCCAACTTCTGTAGTTTTTACGAACTCAGGTTTTAAATTAGGATCGGGATAAACATCATCAGCAGTAAAACCCGATGTAGTACCATAAGGAAAACCACCTGATTGCGAGAAAGTAGCTTCCAGGGCATTCACACCAAGGTTTACGTTCCCTGATTTTGAAAGGGCACCTCTCACTTTTACAAAAGAAAAGATCTGGCTGCTTTGAATGGCAGGTATGGCATCAGATAGCACCACCGAAGCGTTGGCGCCGGGATAGAAGAAAGAACGGTTTTCTTTTCTTAAACGGCTGTCCCAGTCGTTTCTTCCTGTAAATTCAATATTTGCCCATCCTTTATAACTGAAACCTACACTTCCGTAAGCCGATAACAGTCTCGACTCAACAGTATAATTGTTACCGCCATTCACGGTAGTACTGCTACCGGTATATTTCGGTACCGAAGCATCACCGCTACGAACGGCAACATTGTACAGGTAAGGTATAACCAGGTTATTACCACCAATGGCCACATCTTTTGCACGATTTTGACGCACCATACCACCGGCCAGATAACGAACGGTTAAATCTTTATTGATCTTCTTGTCGCCGCTTAAGAAGTAATCGAGGTTAATTCTTGAAGAATACGACTGATCATCAAACACACTTCCCGGTCTTGGGCTGTACTGTGTTTTGCTTCTGTTTGCCTGCGCCCATTTTGAAACAACAACAGGGGCGGTGGAATTTTTATAACTATTAAACCCTAAGTTGGTGCTGAGTCGTGCAGATGCTTTTAACCAATCGGTAAGTTTATAACTAACATCCAGATTACCAATGAAGTCATCTTCACGGCCACGCTGGCGAATGTTGCCGATTACCCAATAAGGGTTTACTGCGAATTCATTATAGTAGTTCGAATACTGTGCAAACTTGCTGTTTTGCCAGTCTTTGTAATCGAGCAGGGGAATGTTGCTTGGCGTTTGCATTACGAGGAAGAAGATACTTCCGTTGTATGCAGGGAACAAATTAGCAAAACTGTTCTCATTTACCACATTGTAGTTCTGCAATACATAGTTCAAACCATAGTTAACCGATAATTTACCATAGTTTTTTGAGGCATTGAAACGGAAGCTGGTTCTTCTGTTTTCATCATTTGGCATCAAACTTTTGATTTTAGCATCCTGCACACTGGCGTAAAAATCTTCACCCGATACTGAGATGGTATTCTGCCAGGTTAAACCGGTGTTCCAGAATTTAACCTTGTCTTTGTAATGCCCGTTACTATAGGGTCCCTGTTGAATGGAACCATCTTCAAGCTTAACGCCTATATCTCTTGTTGTGCCATCGAATGCGGGACCGAATTGCTGGTTTTCATATGGCACGTAAGTATAGTTACCGTAGTCGTCGGTAGTTTCACCGGCGCCTGCTCCAAAACCACGTTGCATTTTTGGAAAATAAGAAACCCTGGCGGCCTGCAAAGCAGAGCTAACGGTTATATTCAGTTTTTTGGTAGTACCTTTTTTGGTATTAATTACAATTACACCATTCACCGCATCAGGTCCGTAAATGGCTGCAGAAGCCGCACTTTTTAATACAGTCAGCTCCTGAATATCATCCGGAGGAATGCTATTCAAAAAACCAAGTGGTGTGGGCGCTCCGTCTACCAGCAACATAGGCTGGTTGTTACCGGTAAGCGAGCGGATACCTCTGATGCTGATTTTGGCATTTTCAAACACGCCGCTATTTACAGTGGTAACCGATACACCCGATACTTTACCATTTAATGCCTGTTGAACATTCACAGCTTTAGCCTGGTTAAGCACTTTGCTGGTTACAGTAGTAGCTGCATAACCCAACTCTTTGGCTTGTCTTTTAATACCCAATGAAGTGGTAACTACAACTGTAGACAATTCGTTAGTAGTTCTTGTAAGTGAAACGTTAATTACAGCCTGTCCTGCTGTACTTACCTGCCTTGTCTCCAAACCAGAAGCACTGATCTCCAGAATGGCATTTCCGGTAACAGTTAACTTAAAATTGCCGGCTTCATCTGCGGCGGTTCCAATCTTTGTTTTTTTGATTTTGATAGTAGCGAAGGGAACTGGGTCTCCTTTATCGTCTGTGACTTTGCCCGTAATCTGACGGTCCTGTGCAAGTGCCACAACTGATAGTACTAACACTACCAGTAGTGATAGAATTTTTCTCATGAGGCTTGTAGTTTTTTAAAGTGAATGAATCCCCAAAAACAAAAAACGTGTTTTTTAAATTTTTACAAAAAAAAGTTAAACTAAGGAGAAATAAAAAAAATTTACTAACCGGTAGACAAACCGAATTCTGAAAATGCTGCAAACAGCCTGTTCACATTATTTTTTAACATGAAAACTTTTCATCGCTATCGCCATAGCAGCATAAACACGTCAATTGTATTGTAAAAGCCGCTACCAGACTGCATTACAAAGGAATAAAAATTTCACATGACACATTTCCTGTTAATCAATTTTTAATCTCACGACAACTTTATCAATTTTACATGAACGGAAACCTGATATAATTTTTAAATTGATGTATGACGCATAACCGAAGTTAACAGATGCCTTTTAATGAAGTTTTAATTTTTATCATGATAAGTATAACATCAACCTGCGTTCTTTTACTTACGAAAAGCTTATTCCTTTGATTGAACAACCGCTTCAAACACACCCGCAACAAATTACTATGTCAATCAGCAATATCATCTTTGTGATTGACAGAAAACAATTTGTAAGGTGTAAATGACAATTAATTGCAGGATGAAGTCAGATGTTCCCGAATCCCCTCATTAACAAAACCATTCAATTAACAATATATATTGTAAACATTATCAGCCGGTAAGACATTCAGTAACCATTAAACGCTCATTACATTAAAAAATAATTAATATAACGTTCGACATGCATTACCGCTAAAAATCTTTATCGCGTTGCAAAAATAATCTGCAACCTGATATCAGATCTTTTCAAATCATCAAATGCATTATTCGCCGAACCAACTGTTGTTTTGGATGGATAAACCGATTGCGCGAAAGATAAAGATAACAGGCAGTTGAAATTATTTTTTTGCGGCCTTACCAAATGGTTCGTTAACCGGTAATTAACGCTTAAAACATAACGGAGGGCTTTATCATAAAAGGCAGGTATATAGTAATTGTATAGAACGGTGTTTTCCCAGGCATATATTCGTGCATTATACCCATCGGTTTCAACATACTGCACACGGCCGGTGAATGAAAATGGTTTAAATGCAGGTTTAACATGAACATCAGTGAAAAATAAAAAACCGGTTTCTTTCAATTGCGGGATATTGTTCGCGTACCACACCGCTTCGACCCTGCTGCGCAAAACAATTGCACTATTAACGCGGTAACTGATCTGTGTTCGCCAGCTTAGCTTTGAAACATCGGGCAATGATTTTATAGCTGAACTGCTGTCTGACATACCCGCAGATTTTGTTTCGCTCCTGAAACGGCTGTATATCTCTGCATTCTTATTAGGATTAAATGTAACCTGAACAAGATATTCATGCCCCCCCGATGGAGCATTGACCTGATACTTTAACCAGGGAAATCGAAAAATATCTGCATAAGCATCCAGCTTCACACCATGCCGGAGCCTGATGCAAATTCCCGCATACCATCCGTTTTCATTAACCGGCAAACTGTTTTCGGTAAATGCATTGCTGAACATCGACTGGTACCGGCTGCTGATGTTACGATATACAATAGCCATATCAACTGCCGGATCAAGACTTGTTAACAACCCATGTATCATTGCCCGGTTAAATTGATTATCTGTTGCTACTTCACCAAAAACATGCATGTTTCGAAAAGTATAACTGTAATCAAGACTGTAATTGCCAAAGCGGCTGCCATCCATCGCATACAAATCGTAGGGATCGCCTGATGGTTTCATTGGCTTCGACCAGGCATATTCCACCGCATTAATGCCAATATGTCCTTTGGCGTTCATTATTTTTAAACTGCCGCCTGCTGTTTGCAGTTGCACGTTATTGCGGTCGCTGATCTCTGATAAACTGCGGTGATAACCGGATGTATTTATTGAGGAAATATATGCGTAATCATATAGCAACAAACTATCAACTATTATATTGGCTGTTAATTTTCGTAACGAACCAAACAATGTGCATTCGACATTTTTTTTGCGAAGGGTTATTCCAACACCCCGGTGAAAATTATATTCACCGGCCGAATTATATGGTTGCAACGCCGGCCCCTGCCGCTTTACATTCAATACTTCGGCGCTTTTTTTAAAAGCCAGTCCCTGCCATTGAATCAGTCCCTGACCAAAATGTACGGTGAAATCGCCAAAAGCCAGCGATTGAACGATGCCCAGTTTACGGGCAAAAAAATGAAATGAATAAAAATCGAAACCTGCACGCTGCGTTCCTTTAAAAAACGATTCACCCGCATCTTTGTCGCCCGTGATGCCATATTGCAATAAATTTTTATAATTGTATTTATACCTGAACAGCATTGCGGCAGCACTTCCTGCATAGGTGCTCATTGTTTTTTTGTATTCAGCCGACTGGTTAACAGCTTCAGCATATCGAAACAGCGCACTATACTCTCCGCCTGATAACCGTTTACCTAAATTTTCAATGATTGCTTTTTCATTGCTTACTGTAATAAATGGCAACAGTCGTTTAATGGTAAGTACATCCCACCCGGGCACTGCCTGCAGTTCGTACACACTTATCAACGGTCCCAGCATTTTCTTATACTGCAAAAAATTAGTGATCTGCAAATCGGTTAGCAATTGCAACTGTTTCAAATCATCTGCATCTGCATTATTAACATTCAAAGGATGCTTTTGGAAATACTCCAGTTGCTGCCATTGGGTATCATCTTCGGTAACACCTTCCTGCCGTTCGGCCTGGCTTTCGAGTTGTAATTCATTAACCGGTGAACCGGTTTGTTTATCCTGCGCAGTAGCAATCGTTGCTGCAAACAATGCCGGCAATATGGAAAAAACCCGTTTCACTGTTCGGTTTTTGTTTTACCAAAAAATAACAGCAAAAGTCCTGGGGTAAAGCCCAATTGGGGATGGTAACGCAGATTTATATCGGCCCGGCAATTCTTCCATTGGCAGCCAATGCCCGCAAAAGGCTCGGTGGTAGCTGTTGAAAGACCGGTTCGTACAAATAGCCGGTTGGCTATTACATTATATTGTATGCCGGCCTGCACGTTTACCGGTTTATCTTCTTCTTTACTCACTTCGGCACTCAAAAACAATTGTTGCGACACCTCGTATCCTGCACCAAACTGGTAAACAGCCGCCAGCTTTTCGTTGCTATTGTTCTTAAACCTGGCACCCAGCGGATTTGCTATATGAATACCGGTAATAAAACGCTGCGAAATCTGCCATTGACTGCCCAGTTCAATGCCCAATGCCGCATCGTCACCATAACCTGCTATGTGAATCATATTATAATTGCATTGAACACCGATGCTTATTTTGCCCAGGTTTTTGCCATAGGCAAGGCCAATGCAGCTTTCGTTATAATCACCAAAGCCTGCATATTGCATGGCAAGCCCTACCCCATCGCGCCCAACCGGAATAGCTACAGTAGCCATGTACATGGAAAGCTCCTTTAACCCATATTTTTGTTCGGCATATAATCCTGCACTGGTTTGAGGAAGACCGGCCAGCGCGGCCTGATTCGAAAGAAAGGAAAATGACTGGGTAAACGTGCGGCTATAAGCCCCCAAACCGGTATATAAAGTACCGGGAGAGTAATGAATTGACTGGGCATAAGTCGCCAGACAATGGATAAGATAAAATGGCAATAGCAGTTTTTTCACACAGCAAGCTTTGTAATACAGTAGTTAAACATATTGAAAATAGATAATATAAAAAAATTTTGTTCCGGTTTAGGGCAGCTACCATCAGCCCTTTACCTTTGCGCCATGAAAATTTTAGACGGGCAGCTTGTATCGCAGGCAATAAAAGATGAAATGAAAATAAAGGTGGCGCAGCTAATAGCCGAAGGCAAAAAGGTTCCACACCTTGCCGCCATATTGGTTGGCTCCAACGGCGCCAGTGAAACCTATGTAGGTTCAAAAGTAAAAACCTGTGAAGAGATCGGTTTTCATTCAACCCTCGTAAGACTTGATGAATCTATCAGTGAGTTTAAGTTGCTCGCCGCTATCGAAGATCTGAACAATGATCCCGATGTTGATGGCATTTTGGTGCAACTGCCTTTGCCCAAACATATTTCAGACGAAAAAGTGATCAATACCATTCTTCCCTCGAAAGATGTGGATGGATTTCATCCGGAGAATGTAGGAAAAATGGTTCAGGGATTGCCAACGTTTATTCCGGCTACGCCGCATGGCATTATGCTTATGCTGGAATATTATAAGATCAATACCAAAGGCATGCATGCCGTGGTGATCGGCCGCAGCAATATTGTTGGCCGCCCCATGAGCATTTTGCTCAGCGCCAATACCAATCCCGGCAATTGTACTGTTACCATATGTCACTCGCATACTAAAAATGTAAAGGAGCTGTGCCTGGAGGCCGATATCGTAGTAGCTGCTCTTGGTAAACCCGAATTTGTAACAGCCGACATGATCAAAGACGGCGCAATTGTTATTGACGTAGGTATTACCCGGGTACCCGATGCTACCAAAAAAAGAGGCTATTCGTTAAAAGGTGATGTGCAATTCGACACCGTTTCGCCCAAATGCTCCTGGATAACGCCGGTTCCCGGCGGCGTAGGCCCCATGACCATTGCAGCCCTGATGAAAAATACTTACCGCGCGTGTATCGATAAAAACTAATGTGATAATGTGATAATTTGCTAATTAGCTAATGAGAAACCTTAACGACATTAGCAAATTAGCACATTGGCCAATTAGCTAATTTTGTATTCAATGTCAATCGTTTCAACTGATATAAAACTTCCCGTAATGGAATCCTTTTATACCCTGCAGGGTGAAGGCTTTCATCAGGGAAAAGCTGCTTACTTTATTCGCCTCGGCGGTTGTGATGTAGGCTGTGTGTGGTGCGATGTAAAAGAAAGCTGGGACGCTTCGCAACATCCTTTACAAACTATTGAAGAAATGGTGCAGGGGGCTGCTGCTCATCCCGGCCGTCTTGTTGTGATCACCGGCGGTGAACCCCTTATGCACAATTTAGATGCATTAACGGCAGCATTGCACGAAGCCGGTTTTCAAACCAATATCGAAACTTCCGGCGCCTGGCCGTTAAGCGGTTCGTGGGACTGGATCTGTCTTTCGCCCAAAAAATTTAAGGCACCCCTGCCCGAAGTTTTACCAAAAGCGAACGAGCTGAAAGTGGTGATCTATAACAAAAGCGATTTTGAATGGGCCGAAAAATATGCCGCCCTCGTTTCGCCCGGTTGCAAACTGTTTCTGCAACCTGAATGGAGTAAATCATCTGTAGTAACCCCGCTGATCATCGATTATATTAAAAATAATCCCCAATGGGAATTTTCCCTGCAGCTGCACAAGTATATTCATGTGCCCTGAGATAATTTGAAAATGTGATAATTTGAAAATTTGAAAATTCGCTGACAGCTGATTTTCAGACATTTACATTTTCCAAACAGCCATCGTCGAAAGCACAATTTAACAATTGCGCCACCCACCTGTTGCAGTCATTTTAGCGTCTATACATAATATCAATTGCTTTATTTTGACAGCTTTAAGCAATTTTTATCTTTAACGCTCAAAAGTGGACTGATTTTGTGTAATCATTCACGATTGACCATTGACCATTCACGAAAATACTTGTGATGATTAAAACGCTAATTACAATATCCTTTTTAGTGGCATGTATTTGCCCCCTCAAAGCACAGTACGACCCCAATAAAGTAAATAAAAAGGCAAAGGCGTTGTATGAAAAAGCCTATAGCCTTGCCATGGAAAGCAAGTTTAAAGAAAGTATCAATTCGCTGCAGGAAGCCATAAAATTAGAACCACAATACGTTGATGCCTTGCTATCACTTGCGGGGTTATACAGCGAACAAAAAAACTACCAGAGCGCCATCGACAATTACGAAAAAGCAAAAGCAATCGACAGTAGCTGGTTTAAGGATTATAATCTTCCTTACTCTATTAATCTGGCCGGCAAAGGTGATTTTCAAAAAGCATTGCAGGCGGTTGATGAATTTTTATCTATTCCTAACCTGAATGAACAAAGCCGCAAGGCAGGCGATTACCGCCGCAAAACCTACCAGTTTGCGGTTGAATATGCCGGCCAGCACCCCATGGGAAATTATCATTTTGAACCCCAAAACATGGGCGACAGCATCAACAGCCAATACCTTGAATATTATCCAACCATTACCATCGACGATAAGCACCTCATTTTTACACGAAGGATCTATAGCAACGAAGATTTTTATGAATCGTGGTTTGTAAATGGTCACTGGACGAAAGCCAAAGCCCTTGCAGGTAACATTAACACCAGTCAAAACGAAGGCGCACAAAATATTTCGCAAGACGGGCAGTGGTTGATATTTACCGGATGCAATTTTCCGAATGGCCTCGGTAGTTGCGACCTGTACATATCATGGTTAACGCCCGACGGATGGAGCACCCCCGAAAATATGGGCAACCGCATCAATACCGAAGCCTGGGAATCGGCCCCCTCACTGTCGCCCGATAAACGCGATCTGTATTTTGCCAGTGGTCGGCTTGGCGGTTATGGCGGTAAGGATATTTATGTAAGCCACCAGCTGGCCAACGGCCGCTGGAGCGATCCCGAAAATCTGGGTCCCGAGGTAAATACCATTGGGGATGAAAGCACCCCCTTTATTCATGCCGATAACCAGACCCTGTATTTTACTTCGGGTGGGCATTTGGGATATGGCGGCAGTGACCTGTTTATGGTAAAAAAACTGGGTGCTAACAAATGGAGCAAAGCCATTAATCTTGGTTATCCCATCAATACCATCGAAAATGAAGGCAGCCTGGTTATTGCAGCAGATGGTAAAACGGCCTATTATGCCAGCGACCGTGCCGACACTAAGGGCGGACTGGATCTTTATACATTCGAAATGCGGGAAGACATTCGTCCGGCGCGCACCCTTTGGGTAAAAGGAAAAGTGTTTGATAATAAAACGCAAAAAGGATTGCCTTCGGCTGTTGAGCTAACCGATTTAAGTACACAGGAGGTATTAAGCAAAATACAAACCGACGAAAGCGGCAATTACCTGATCACATTACCGGTTGGAAAAGATTATGCATTTAATGTAAAACGCAAAGGCTATCTGTTCTTTTCAGAAAACTTTTCTTTAAGCCAGAAAACACCCGACAGCACCTACAATATCGACATTCCCCTGCAACCGATCGAAGCCAATGCAAGTATTGTATTGAAGAATATTTTCTTCGACTTTAATAAATACGATCTGAAGCCCGAATCGACCATTGAGCTGGATAATATTTTTCAACTGTTAAAGGAAAATCCAACGGTTAAAATTCAGATCAGCGGACATACCGACAATATTGGTAAGCCGGCCGATAATATGACCTTATCGAATAACCGCGCGCAGGCTGTGGTAAAATATCTTGCCGGGAAGGGCATTGATCCGCAACGACTCACTTTTAAAGGATATGGCGCCACACAACCCATTGCCGACAATACTACCGAACAGGGAAGAGCGCAGAACCGAAGAACCGAGCTGAAAGTGATAAGCCAATAAAGGCAATTGACAATTTGCAATAGGCAATAGGCAATAAATGAAGCCATGGCGCGGTTTGAAACTGATCCATGGCTTTTTTTAGTCCGAAACCTGTAACTTGCGCAATTGAACGATCCATTGACCATTGACCATTGACCATTGACCATTGACCATTGACCATGACTAACGATCTGCTATACCAGCTTGCTTTAACGCAGGTGCCACATATTGGCTGTGTACATGCCAAACTGCTGGCACAACATTTTCAAACAGTCGAAGCTATTTTCAAAGCCCGCATGGCCGACCTTGAAAAAATTGAAGGGATCGGTACGGTTCGCGCAAAATGTATAAAAACATTTAATCAGTTTGCGTATGCCGAAAAGGAAATAGCGTTTCTGGAAAAATATAAGATCAAACCCCTGTTTTTGAACGATGCCGATTATCCGCAGCGGCTGTTACATTGTTACGACTCGCCCACCCTGCTCTTTTATCGCGGCACGGCCAACCTCAATGCTTCGCGTATCGTAGCCATAATTGGCACCCGAAGCAATACCGAATACGGTAAAATTGTCACGGAAAAATTAATAATGGAACTGGAGCCATTAAATATTCTCATCATAAGCGGCCTGGCATTTGGCATTGATGCCATTGCCCATAAAACAGCTGTTAAATACAATCTGCCTACAGTTGGAGTGCTGGCTCACGGGCTCGATTCCCTGTATCCGCCCGAACATGCCCACCTGGCAAAAGAAATGGTTAAACAGGGAGGCGGATTACTCACAGAATTTTGCAGTAATACAGTAGCCGACAAACATAACTTCCCAACCCGTAACCGCATTGTGGCAGGCATGAGCGATGCAGTAGTTGTTATTGAAACGACTATTTTTAAAAGGCGGCTAAGTAACTAATTCATTATCAATAATTTAAAGATAATATTAAAATAAGTCTTTAGAATTATTGAAACTAATTGAAGGAATTATTGACTTATCTTAGGTAATAAGTTCGTCCTATGGCACAAAGGAATTATCCAGTTGTACTAGTTTGTAAAGAGAAATTTAAACACTATGTTTTGGGTAAGCCCATAAATGAGCAACCTGATAAGGAATTTATTTACGAGAAGATTGTATATAACGATACTGAATATAATTCATTTATTGACCATCATAAAAATGATGATAAAAACTACTTTGGACTTTCACATGATCTTTCAGAAAGAAAACCAACTTGGAAAGAACTAAAAGGCAATATTTTCAAAAAGACTTATAATTGGCTTCCTAAATGGGCAATAGCAGGATTAGCATCAGGTTCAACCTATTTAGCCTCTCACTTTAAGGAAATCTGGGAATTTGTAAAGACCTTTTTACATCATTAAAATTTAAACTTATTCAGAAATCAATACGCTTTCCCCATATTATTAGTGGTTAAATATTTGTCTAATTCGGTATATAAAATATGTCCTCCCCATGTATCGAGATGGACCAAAAGAACATTCACTGCACTGGTATCACAACCTGTTCTATTTAATGCTATTCGATAGTCCTCAGTTTGATTAAAAACATCCAAGAAAGTACTTAACCGATTGTTGTCGGAAGGCGCAATCAGAACATGAGAAATCTTATAGCGTGAAGGTCTATCAGAAAAGAAATCCTTACCAATTAAACCCTGATAATGTCTGGCTATTTTGGTGGCAGTATTGAATTCAAAATTCATGTGAATCTAATTTACCCAAATCTAAACCTTTAAATCCTAATATTTTTAGTTTTTTATGCACGAAAAATCCCGGCTTTAATTGCCGGGATTTTAGTCCGAAGGAGAGGACAATTCGTTCTTCTATCAAATATAAATTATTTATCATTTCTTTCAGAAACAAATTGAGTGTGAGCCAGCTTCATTATAACCATTGCATCAATTTCTAACAGTTCTGCCAATTTGGTCATATTCTCTAACGTCAAATCTCCTAAATTTTCGAGGCGCTTATCGAACGTACTAAAGTGGATGTTTATATCCTTAGCAACTGTAGACTTAGGAACATAGTCGAAAATATCTCGGAAGGTTTTAATAGTTCCGTCCTGAATTAGAGATTTTCCAATTTTATATTGCTTATCCTCTGCCATTTTTCAAAGAAAACCGTTTCCCATTAAATTATAATAGGTCACTACACATTTTATATATACAAATTCATTTTTTATATATTCTGACTACATTTTTTATACATAAATCTTCACATATTATATTAAATTTGATTTCGGATTTATTTATAATCACAATTATGGTAAAACGATATAATCAATTCCCAAATCAAAATAAGGCTTATTAGCAATCATAAATTTTCTTTTTGAAATCTTCTCACAGAGCAATTTAATCCCCCGATCCCCGATCAGCTTAATGATCGGGGATTTTTAAAAATCTCAATTATGGATATAATATGTATGGTTTCTTTTCCAATATTGGTGTTTATATCTCTTGGGATTGCACTTGTTTGGGGAATTGACAGTAAAATTGGCTTTACAAAAACCTTTCTCCTTTGCCTTTTCCTTACTCCACCAATAGGATATTCTTTGGCCATCTTATTCAATAATCACCTCTCCAAAACAAACAGTGAATTATAAATAAGGGTATCATTCAAGTTAGTCCACTTTAAAAACTTAAAAGCCATGTACAGCAAATTATTCGCCTTCTTTTTTTTCTGCGCTTATGCAGCAAGAAACTATTCTCAGACAGGGTGTGTTTCTGGCGATTGCCAAAATGGATATGGTATATCCATTGAAGATGATGGAAGAAAATGGGAAGGTAAATTTATAGAAGGTAGATGGAATGGTTATGGTATCCTTACGTATCCTGACGGACATTTATATTTAGGTTATTGGAATGATGGTAAAGATGATGGGAGCAAAACATTTGATAGCAAAAGCAACCCGTATAATAAATTTAACAAGGAAGGATTGCCGGATGGTTTGTGGATTACATTTTACATTACAGAACACTATTCACCATACGCAGAATTTCCTGCCAATCCGAGTCATATAAAAACAATAGGAAGATACAGAAATGGAAAGAAGGATGGTAAATGGCTATATTTCTCAGATGCATCGGTTATAAAGGAAGAAAATTATATCAATGGCATAAAAAATGGGCAGTGGATTACGTATTGGCAGGATGTTTATGTTGGTTATAATCGTATTCAGTACGTCGAAAATTTTAAAAACGGTATCCAGAACGGGTTATATCAAGAATTCAGCCATTATGGGAACCTCCTACTTCTACAATGTAATTATGTTAATGATCAAAGAGATGGTGAGGAAATAGAATACTATGATCATTCCAAATGGGGCGGGGGTGAACAAACTGACCCTAATCGAATAATTAAGTCAAAGAAGAAATATACAAGAGGAACATTAAATGGTGAGAGCTGCTTTTACAGGGAAGATGGTGCTGTGATTGAGAAGCACATTTACGAAATGGGGGTTATTAAATATAGTTACACATTTTAACTAAACGCTATAGTTGCTTTATTCTTTTTCGCTAACAAAAATAAAATTTAAGCTATGAACTTTTTCAAAAGAAATCAAATAATACTCCTTTTGCTTGCCATTATACTTATACCATTGGGAGTATACCTTAAGGATTCGTTCAGCAACAAAAAATCTCCTACAGTTAGCCCTACTTTCATAAATGAAGGCTTGGAAGAGAAGAATGAAGAAAAATTAGGAATTTATACGAAGGTAATGACGTATAAATATTGTGAATGTGAAGACTATTGTCAGTCATCTTTCATTGATGAGAATGGAAACGAATTTAATTTTGGAGACCCAAGCATGGGTAATATTCAATTCAATTGTAAAATGAATATGGATGGTTCACCCAAAAATGATACGTGGTTGGGCAAAAAATTTAAAATCAAGTATAAAAAGGATTCAACAAATCATTTAGAAATTTTGGGCATATCGCTATTAGATAATAGCGCAAGTAAATAATAAAGCTATTCATAAATGTCGGAACACTATTCCGGCATTTATCATTGATACCTGACATCAACAATTACTATTCGCTATCGACAAGGTCTTCCACTTCCTTTTTTACATGTTTAACGCGAAATAAAATATCCTTAAACTGTTGGAATAAATTAATTCCAAATCCTCTTTGAACATTCTCGTTAATACTTACTATTTCAACGCTGCAAAAAAATATTGCAATAATCTTGGTTATTAATAAAGGGATTGAACTTAGAAGTATTACAAATTCATACAATAAATATTTTTCCAATACAAAGACAGAAATCAATGATAGATTATAGAGAAGTAGCTTTGATATCAGTGAAGCAAATTTCCTTGAAGTAAATCCTTCTTTATTCTTGATTACACGAATAATACCAGTAGCTGTATCCAAAAATATAAATAAAAACACCAGTATTATCAGTGTTTGTATTGGGAAAATAAAGGCTGAAATAATTGAAATCAGTATTCCAATCTTTGCTTTTAAAGCAATAAGTATATAATTAAAATCTTCCATTAAGTCCATAATTAAAAATTGAAACACTTAATTTTTATTATTAAATAACCCAAGTTCCATTTGGTGTATTAATTGCAATCCATTCAACCGAATTAATTGCAACTAATGTAATTGTACTACCAATATCGGTTGAATTAATTGAACCATTTGCGGCAGTTACATTTAAACCTGATCTAATTGTATCACCAGTATTCGCTGAAACAGTAATTCCATCACCATCTTGAACAATGAATGTATAATTAAGATTCACAACAGCAGTTGGTAATGTAAAATTAACTGTTCCAGAAGCACCTTCATTGGTAAAATATTTACCAGAATCAGAAGAAGTTAAATTATAGTTAGTTGTCTTTGCAGTTACAATTATTCCAGTATTAATACCAGTTAAATTACTACCATCACCATAATATGTAGTAGCAGAAACTGTTGTTGCAGTTAATGAAGCATTAAATACAATTGTATTGGAATTGAACAAGGCTAAATTACTTCTATTGGCATTGGAAGTACCATTACCAATAACCATCAATGAAAATGAAGTATCTCCAGTTGAATTCCATTTACCTTGAACATGTTGACCATCAGCATTAGTTATCGTACCAATACCTTCAGCATGTGATGCAATACCATTGGCTGTTGTACCAGAACCTTCAGTATGTGCATATCTTGCATTTGCTGTAGTTATAGTATTAAAACCTTCAACATGAGACCATTCACCATTTGCTGTAGTTACACGACCTTCAGCATGAGATTCTGATGAATTTGATGTTGTTATAGTATTGAGACCTTCAGCATGTGAACCATATCCATTTGCTATTGTTAATGTACCTTCAGCATGTGAACCAGTTGTTGTTGCTGATGTCGCATTGCCCTCCGCATGAGAATATACACCAGAAGCTAATGTAAATCCTCCTTCACTATGTGCATTTGTTCCTGTCGCAGTAGTTGAATCGCCTTCAGCGTGGTTACCAATACCATTAGCTGTTGTATTATAACCTTCAGCATGTGAATGGCTTCCAGTTACCCTTGTCTGATATCCTTCAGCATGACCATATGTTGTTGTTGCCGATGTTTGAAATCCTTCAGCATGAGAACCTTGACCAGACGCTACAGAAACTTGGCCTTCAGCATGTGAATATTGACCAGAAGCTATTGTACCTTGGCCTTCAGCATGTGAACCTTGACCAGAAGCCATTGAAACTTCACCTTCAGCATGAGAATATTGATTACTTGCAATTGTTGAATTACCTTCAGCATGTGAATAACTACCTGAAGTTATTGTATTAAAACCATTTTTTAAACTACCATTAATAGTTAAACCACTTAAATTATTAATTAAGGTAGTATACGAATTACCATTGTTATTATTTACATGAAGTGTATTATTGGTATCAAAAGTTACGGCAGTAACTGCTGTATCAAATATTCCTGATAAATGACTACCATCTCCATAGTATGTCGTACCACTTATACTACCATTAACTGTTAAACCACTTAAATTATTGATAGTAGTTGTAAATGTTCCACCTGTTGAATCAAATATGGATAAAATATTATTATTAAAAGTAATTGCAGTTACAGAAGCTGTTGGAATACCCCCTGTACCATTTGAATATAACCCATCTCCTGTAATACCAATTACATTACCAGCAACATTTGAAATTCTTACATTGGCAGCTAATGGATCACATATAGTACCAGAACCTGAAAATATAACACTTGGCGTAATAGCAGTATAGACTGTTTTACCACAAGGAAAATTATTTGTATTATAATTAAAATTCGACATAGTTCATTTATTTAACAGGCACATCACAAGGGCCAAATTCTTGAGGTGTTATTATTCCGATATCTAAATACCAACCTGCTACGAAATCATCCAAATATTCTTCAACAGGTGTTGCTGTACCACTTGATACCACATCCAAATCAAAAACATTTTCCAGCCATTGTCTTACATCCCAAAGTATTCTTATAGTATCTGATTGAACTTCCAATTCATTCTTTTTATTCTTATCAACTAAATCCAATACATAAACCCTGAAGTTGTATTGAATTGTAATTGAGTCAAAATTGGCAGGTAATATTGTTACAGCTAATAAAGTATAATTCTTTACAGTTTCTGCTGTTATATCCCATGCTTCACCCTGAAAGAAACTATTAATCTGTCCATGCCTTTCAGCAATGATGTTGAATGTTTCAATCAATTGATTCAATGTCGCATTTGTACCGTTATACGATGGCATAGTCATTAATATTATTTAATAATCATTAAAACATCCATATCTACTATTCCAATAGATATATCCATTATTATTTAAATTCCTATATACTTTTGCTCTTTGTTCCGGTGTATATGGGTTACTTAATGCAATTCTGCTTCTATATCCATGCCTCTTTGGTAATACATCAACTGGACTTTCTATTTGATTATAACTTGGATATTTATTCTGATTAAATAATAAATACCTTATCAATCTTTCACTATAGAACCCAAACTTCGATTCAGCCATATCAGCCAACATTTCTAATTCATCCTTTCCGGCAGGTTGAGAATTATCAGAAGACATTTTTTCAATTCCTTTCCCGGCAAACTTATATGTCATGTATATTGGTGCCTCCTTCATAATACCCCAAATCATGCATGGCTGTATATAGGCTTCAAGCAAGAATAATTCATCAGCGGTTAAACCACTTGAAGCAATTGCATCTTGAAGATGAACATATAATGAGCTTCCGAGTAATTTTTCAATCTGAATTTCTTGAACTAAAGAAATAATTGGAGTAAGCAATAGCATATCTATATTATCATTGATAATTGAATTATCCTTCAATGTTTGTTCTGATATAAATAAATTCTTAAATGAAGTGCTATTAATAGGCATGTTATTATTAATTAGTAATTACGTTGTTATCTGTAGTTGCACCACTGGAAGGTGCATTTACATTCTTTGGAATATCACCGATTAATTGCTGGCCTTCAGGAATTGCCACATCAGTAATAAAACCCTCCTTCTTTAACTTGATTCTTACTTCTTCCGTTGTCATATTATCAGTAATTATCTTTTCATCCTTAAATACAATATCCAATGGTTCAGAATCCTTGATTCTTAAATCAGCATTTGGAAAATTTGTAGATATAATTCTATTGAAGATTCTTAATAATACTTTTCTTGCTGGTCTTACATATGATTTCATGAACACTTGAACACCTTGATTGAATTCTTCAGTATTCCCAAGTTTACCAGCAGTCATTACACCAAATATGTTTGGAGCTGAAATTCTATGACCTACGAAAATGGCATCACGTACACTATCCTTTAAGATGGTGAACATCTTATCCAAATCAGGTTGTTGTATTGGAGTAATTTCAGGGGAATCATTATCTGAATCGCTGAAAGTGATTAATACTTTTCCTGTATTGGAACTACCACCAAACTTTTTATTAATTTTTGCTTCAATTTCTTCTTCTTCCTCTTCTGTTTCTGGCTGACCATTTTTGAAGTTGATCATCATTGAAGGGAAAAGACCATTTTTAATAGATTGAAGATTGAAATTTGTAATTTCAATATCAGTTTCAATTGCAGCAGAAGAACTTATATAATAAGGAATTGGATATTGATCTACAGTTAAACTTCCACGGTAATAAAATATTTTTGTGCCTGTCTTATCATTTTCATCATACAAATCATATTCAATTGTCTTAATTGAACTACCTTTTTTTGTCCAATGCCTTGAATATTTTAGTTTATCGGCCTCTAAATTGAACCTGAAATTGGGTATAGAAACATAATTTATTTCAGCTATTCTTCCTCCAATTCTTTCATAAACAACTTGCAATGTGAAGCCACCATATATTTCAAAATCTAAAACGCACTTAGAAAAAATATCATCAAGTGAATCACCTCTATTGTTACATGAATTGATAAATTCTTCAATATCTTGATTCCCTGATTCACTTTCCAATCCTTCACCACATATAAAATCCCTCTTACCAAGTATCAATGAGCTATGAACAGCACTGTTATAAAACATATCCCTTAGAAATTCAGGATAAGCATTATCATCACCCCAAGTTAAATATCCACCGGAAGATTTATTTTCTTTGACTACAGGTAAGACATAATCAGCTTTGTTGATTGAAAACAACATTGCTTTCATCTTATTCTTTAATTCAGTATCATTATTTACATTCATAGGGTTTTTGGGTTACGAATATTGTTTCTTAGTTTCTTGGTATTTCCAAATAAAACCACCAGAAGAATTACTTTCACCTCTGCAACATGTAGTTATACAACCATGTTTTATTTGTAAATTATCGCTTACCTCTTTAGCTGAAGCCCATTGTTTTATAAATTCTCCATTCAAAGAATATTGAATTACTTTTTTAGCTCTACTAGAATTACCCGTAGCCTTTATTCTCATTTTTTTTCTTGAATCGCCACTGTGCTTTCTACCATAAAATGGATTTGTTGTACCTGTTAGAGCTTTATGAAACTCAGACATCTTTTTTCTAGTACCAACACTATGTTTTTTGCCTTTGTTAGACATTGATATTTTCATTTTGGTTTCTTCACTATGCTTTCCCTTGCTTCCTGCTGCTCTAATGTTCATTAGTTCAATTCCACAATCTTTATATAAATCCATGTATAATTGTTCGTATCTATTCAATACTTCTTGTTCAACATCATTCGGCAGTTCATGAATAATTTCAAATTTATGATTAGCTATCCCATACTTTAAAAACGAATTATTCAAAATAATTTGTCCTTTCGCTTTAGTGCATCTATACTGTTTAAATCTGGTTTTTATATCAGTCGATTGTCCTATATAGACTTTACCTGTTGGTGACGTTATTTTATATATTACAGTCATGAATGCCATAGTTTAGGGTCGAACACCTTTCTGGTATTATCAGCAGGTTCAAATGTTGGTATTACTTGTGATTCACCGATACATTTCATTCTTCCAATTTCAACTAAGTTCAAGTCTGTTGGAATAAGTAAAGAATCTGGATTCTCATAAATATTATATTCATAAAAACCTTCAAGTTGCATATTAACCTCAGATGCTAAAGGGTCAACAGAACCGAATTTATGTGTAACACAAAATCTTTGATATCGATATGGACTATCGGAATTATCAGTACAAACACAGTAAAAGCTTTCATTACTAACTGTATTGATAAATTCTAACAGATAAATATCAGTATCATGAACTTTCTTTTCTGAAAGTGTACACACCACTTGGTTCTTACTATTTTGGTATATGATAATCATCTTATTGTCTTACTAAAAAAGCCCTACCCAAGTACCGGGAAGGGCTTTTTATAATTAATTTATAATGGTCGATTAATGAGCTACAAGTAATCCTGCAATCAATGCAGAAGGGACTTCATAAGCCAAATCAGGTTCTTCACCAGTTAAAGTAAACTTGTACCCGTTGAAATCACCAGCAGCTTTACCAGCTTCTGAACTACCAGCAGAAAGTGTCAAACCATTTGCAGAACCAACCAACCAATATTTACCAGCATTAGTGAGAACTACAGCAACCACATCTGTTTGTGCTAATTGCTTAAACTGATTCCTCTTGGTTACTTCTTGCTTAGAGAATTGAAGTTGAATTTCTGGTTTATAGAATACTGTATTATTTTCAGTTGATACTTCTGAAGGTTCAGTAAAACTTCCTGTATGCTTAACAAAATTATAAGTGTAGAATTGAGCGCCACTGGTCATTGTAATAGCAGAAACAGTATCAGCACTATTATTCAAGGTTACACCAGTAACAGTTGTATATTCTGCGATATAAACTGTTTTGATACCACCTTGTTTTTTATCATCACAACCAATTGTAATATTTGAAAATGAGCCACAAATAGCCATAGGATATAAGATTTATAAAAATAAGAGGGTTAATAACCCTCCTATTTATTATTATTAGTTATTAAGGTATTTTGAAGAATACTACTTGATCAGGGAATGCAATTTGGGTTCCTGATCTCCATTCTACTGTAAAAGAGAATGTTTTTAATTTTGGATCATAATAGATATCAAATTCTTCTGAATCGCTCATTAAGTCGGTACCATAGAATAAGTTGCTTAAACTAGCTGCTACAATTATTCCTTTACCTGTTAATCCTTTAACTGCAACAACCCGTACATCTGTACCCGGAATAGTAAATTCCATTGAAGCTTGCGTACCATTAGAAGTATATGCAAATAAATTTGCAGAAGTAAGAGCCAATACCCAAAGTTTATAAACATCTGTACCAACAAATACTACTGTATCAGGTTTATTGATGATAGCATCAGGAATTGCAGCATAAACAGTATTCAATACTGAAATAACATTCGCCTGTGTAATTGAAGTATAAGTATATGCAGAACTTGCAGTGATATAAGTATTACCAGTAATATAGCCAGTAGAACCAGTTATAATCTTGTTCAATCCATCAAATCTATTTAAATCGGGATTGGTACTATTTGTATCACCATTCCAAGCAGCAATTTCCATTTTTGAAATAATTTGCTCAAGTTGACCATTAACTAATTCAGTTTCAAAAGGCAATTCACTTGAATTAGCACCAGCCATTAATTGCGTCTGTAAGTATTTTGGTTCAAGATCTTTAACACACCATTCTTTTTGTACTTTAAGTCTACCTGTAACAAGTGTTCGTTGAGAGAATGTTGTTGAACCAGAAGCAACATATGTACATGATGAACCATCTTGGAATGATACAGTATCATCAATTATATTTAACGTTTCAGATGATTTAATACCCAATCGTGGGGTTAACATTGAAATTGTCTTAGAACCGAAAATTGCTTTTCTTAAAAGTGGAAATTTATTCTGTTCTACGTATGCGGGTAACGCTGATACATCAAAAGCCATAGAATATAAGGTTTAATTTTTTTATTTATTTGTTTCATGTTATTAAATACCATGAAGTATTTTATAGGCATTGCTTTCTTTTATTTCTTTTGGCACTGCCGTAAAAGGATTTATTTGTCTTTCAATTGGTGCTGAACTTGGAGCTTTAGAAAGTTTGGTAACAGTCTCAGCTATTTCATCAACAGCTTTAAGTGTTTCTTCATGACTTTTATAAAAAGCCGGATAGTTCATAATGCAATTCTGAATTGCATTAATAGCATCCCATACTGGAAGTAATTTTTTGTCGATTATTGTTCCAATTGCTTCAAGTGTGAAAACTGAACTTGCTACATCAGTAGGTTCTACAGGTTCTGCTTCTGGCATTGCTGTATCACCACTTGCGGGAGGCATATCAGTTGGCATTGCAGCAGCTTGTTTAACTGGTGCAGCTTCTGTAGCAGGAACTAATTCATCTGCTGTATACCATTCATGAATGCTTCCATCAGGTAATTTTACAGCATATGCATTCCCATTAACTTCAGCAATTTCCATTGTAACACCAGCATGTGAAGGATCATGTTCTTCTCCGGGGATTACTTGAACTTGATCACCAACTTTAAAGGTAGCTGTATCAGCACTTGTAGAACCTGATTTTGCAGCTTGTGCTTGTGGTTTCGGATTGCTTGAAAGTTTTGGAGAATCAACTTTTGAAGTATCAACAGAAGCGAAAACACCATTTTTAATGGTGAATTGTAAACCAGATTTAGCTTTGTAAGAACCATCAGCCAAAAGCGAAGCATTTCCAGCAGAATCTAAAAGCACAACTTCACCACCAACTTCTAAATTTGTATATTCAATCAAGGAGCCATCAACAAGAGGTTCATTTGTGAATTTTACAGAACTAAGCAATTGCTTTGCTCTTTTTAATTTTGAAAGTAAATTCATAGGATATTAATATATAGGCAATAGACTATCATATACTATGTAGTACTTTCTTCAATTATTTGTCATAACCTCAAATAAATAGTGAGGCCCAATCCTAATTAAAGAATTGGGCCTTGGCAAATAAAGACACTATTAATACTTATACGTCTTTAAATAATTCTTCCAATGCATTTAAAATCTCAATATTGGATTTTTTCATAGATAATTTGACTTCTGCCATATTGAATAGACCAGAAATAGAAAAACCATTAAATGTTCCATCTTTACAGGCTTTCCATACTTCATCAGAATTAACTTTATAGGAAGCATACCATGTACCATCAGGTAATGTTTCAACATAGGTATTTGGTGTATTAATGCCCCTTGCTTTGTCAATAATAAAGCTTTCAAATAAAGTAATACCATTTAATAACAATCCATCATGTTCAATATCTACGTTTTGTATTCGATTTGTTTTAAAGAATTTCAATACAGTTTCTTCAATTGTTTCTTTTGTTACGAAGGCATAATATTCATACCCATTATCATTCCTGTATATCATTTTATCCGGCACTAATACAGGCCCCGATACGATTCTTTTTTCTTCATTGGTTATACTGAAATTTATCTTCTTATTATCTTGATTGAATTTTAAGAATCTCAATTCAATAGCTGGTGATTCAACAAATGATATTGAGAATACACCAGTTGAATCATCTTCATTTTCTGATATAAGCATTTCGAGAATTGGCAATTTCTTTTCCATAGGTTTTGATTAAATTTTGTTATTATATTGTTCCTTGTGTTTCATAACCTCTTACCCTGCCTTGGGCATTAGTTACATCTGATTCAACAACTACAGCCCTTATTGGTGTGTTTGTTCTACTATTTATTTGTTCCAGTGAATTACCCGATAAATTTGTTGTATTTGTTGCAGCCGCAACAGATGGTGCTGAATATGACGCAGCTCCACCAACAGACCCAAATGCTCCACCACCACCTTTTGCTGGAACTTTGACAGCCACAATTGATTTAACAGTTTTTAAACCTGTTGCTACAACAGCAGCGACATTAATAATCTTTGCAGCTACATCAAAAGGAGATGGTAATACAGATTTAGCGGCTAAAGCTTCAGAAACGCCTATATAAGTATTGATAAGAGCCTGAGCAATACCAAGAGCCTTACCAGCTACAGTTTGTTGACCCACTATATCCCCCAATTTACCAAGTGCATCACTATAAGCTTCTAGTTGGGCGATTTTTCCATCAGTTTCAGTTTTAGCAAGTTCAATTTTTGATTGTGTAATTTGTTTATCAAAATCTAAAGTATTTTCACCATTAGAAATTGCAATTTGTCTTTGAGCTTCTAATGATGAAATTTGAAGTTGTAATAATTGTTCTTGATAATCTTGTTCAGAAATTAATTTTTGTGCTTTTTGATCAAGCAAAATATTCTCTTGTAATTTAAAATCGTTTTCAGTTTTCTCTTTAGTCTCCTTTTCTGTTAATCCTGTAATTGGATTTCTTATATCTTCTATATTACGTTTATCTTTTCCAGTTGCTTTGGAAACATCAAATTGTGATTTATTAAATTGGTTTGGGTCAACAAATTGTGTTTGTTGGAATTTGATTTTAGCATCAGTTGCTTCAGCCCTTTTCTCCAATTCATCAAGAAATGCTTGATAATTTGCAACAGCTTTTACATAGTTATCATTCCTTGTGCCAGTAGGATCACCACCAACCTGATCAAGTTGTTTTTGTAATTCGCCAATAATTTGTAAAACTGGTTCAGCTCTTTTCTTTAATGCTACTAATTCTTCATCGTTACCTTGAGCAATCCTTTTTCTTAAACCTTCAATATTTTTTTGTTTTCTTTCTTCAGAATCAAAGATTTTATTTGGTAAATCTGCTAATTCAGTTTGTAATTTAATTTGTCTTTCAATAATTGGCTTTTGAGCTTCAACAAGTTTATCTTGTGCTGCTTGAATTTGAGCTTTAATTTCAATTGCTTTGATATATTTTTGAACAGCAGCAGTAGCTTTATTTTGGAGGTCTTCTTCTGTTCTAATACTATGAAAATAAAGTGGAGAAAGTTTATTCAATTCCTGAATAATTTCTTTCTTTCTTTGTCTTGTAGTATTATCCTTTTGTGCCTCAGCTAATAATGATTCAACAGCGACCTTTTCTTTTAAAAATCCATCAATAGATTTTACTTGAACATCATTAAATGCTTTTTGTTTCTGTGTTAATGTATCAAAAGATTGACTTAAATAAACGGCACCACCAGCAATAGCAGCCAATGCCGTAATTAATATAACCATTTCAGCATTAGTCAATCCCAATAATAATTTCAAATCTCTTAAACCATCTTGCATGGATTGGAATCCACCAAGTAATGCTACAGCACCATTAACTTTAATTAAAGTCTTTTCTAATTCTTTATTTTCTGCTCCAAATAAGGCAACAGCTCCTACCGCAGAAGCAAAACCACCAACTAATCCATTCAATATACCTTGGAATGCTCTAAATTGTTGTTCAGGGTTTAATTGGTTCAAATCATCTCTGAAGTTTCTAATTTCTCCACGTAAGTCACCCAAACGATGAACAACAGCATTATATTCTTCACTGTCTCTGGTAAGTGTTTGAATTCTTCGTGATAATTCGGTAAATTCTGCTCTAACTTCGCCTAATGTTTGTGGTAGGTTTCCAAAATTTATATCTATTTCTGCATTTACACGTGACATTTTATATTATAGAATAAGATTTGTTTTTTATTATTAGTCTCACGTACCAATGAGACACTATTAATTACAGCCTTTATTAAGGCGCATCCAGTACTTCAATTATAACATCATTTAAAGATGAAAAAACTGTATTATTAAACACCCATGATCCACTTCCACTAAATAAAATTGGGATTACAGAATCACTTACTGTTCCCAATGAATCAGTACATCTTAAATAATGATATCCGTTACCATTTGTAGTAAAATATATGGCAACATTCCATGTACCAGCTTTGTATTTAGAAAACCTATTGTGTGAACTATAAGGAATTGGTTTGCCATTAAAAATTATCACATCGTCATAACCGGCCCCATCATCAATTTGTACATTATCAATGGTTAATCCAGTACTTACTTGATTATAATATCTAATTGTTGATAAATCACTTTTTGTTGAGGCTGTATAAACAGGATTATCAATTACATCTTCAAATGGTTTTCTTATTAATTCACATTGTGTTGTCAAACTATTATCAGCTTTAAAATCTTTAATTTGATTAATACGATATTTAATTCCATCAATAAAAATTGTATCATTTAAACCAACATTTGAAATATCAAGAGAATTTAATTTTAAATTGGCAGTTAATAATTTAGCTTCATTATCTAATATTTCATTAGTTGTATTTTTCCAATAGCCAGTATACAAATTAAATATTGGATATTGTGCCGGATAATTGAAGAATAATTGTTTTGGTTGTTCAAATAATAAATCTGTTGTTGCGCCACTATTACTATTAAGATGTGAACAATAAGGATAATACTGTAAATGATCCCATGTTTGACTTATTACCCCCGGACTAAGGAGTGTTTTTTCTTCCAAAACCCAATCATTACAAGAAACATTACCAGCCCAATATAAAATCCTTGGATTAGCTTTTAATGGCTTTCTGGTAACATTATTATCACTTGTCTGATAAATTGCGGGAAATGATTTGTCATTATTAGTTACATAAGTAAATGTATCCGCTACGGTATACCATGTTCCATCATGAGCGCCACCTGTACGACCAGATAAGTCTGGTGTAACATCTATTCTAAAATTATATGGCGTTAAAAGGACTGTTGTTATCGTATATAAACTACCAAAATATCTGATTTGAGCACCAACCCTTGCTTTTAAAAATCCACCTTTGTCTGGTTGGGTATTATTACTTTGTGTGATATTATTATATCCACTGACATAAAGAATGCTTTTATTGGAATTCCTACATTCAAATGTTTCTTCGCATGGATATTCAATATTATCATACTGAATTATTGGTGTTGGAGAGAAAATTAATTTATCCAATACATTTTTAGTGTCTTTAGTAAATTCATATCCTGTATCAAGTCTTAAATCGCCATAGATACCACCATTAAGCGCAGTATACTGAGTATTAAACCAATCTTTATCTTCCTTATAAGTAAAGTATAATTGCTTAGCATCCAGATTTGGAATAGGAACTATATCAATATTATCTGATTTATCAATTTTATCAGTCCAATTTTTATTATCTCCAAGTCCAAAATATTCATCTCTTGTATAAATATTAAAATGCTTAGGTCTATCCTTGTCAGGAACTATATAAAGATTGAATAATTTAAGAATACTTGAGACATAATCAGCGCATTTCACATTTTTTATTGCAAAATCATTATATGTTAATTCATAAGGTGCCAATCCATATGACTTAGATATTCTAATGTATGGGTTACTTCCATTTCTAGTTTCAACAATAGTATTGGTATTGCCACTAACATAAACAATTTGAGCATGAGGCCCTTGAGGCCCCGGAACATAAAGATTATATTTCCACATCCTTTCTGGACTACCAGTAAAATTTGCTTTTAATCTGAATTTTAGATATTGATCAACAGTATAATTGATTGCAACATTTGAACCCAGAAGATTTAGTGTTGAAGAAGTAAAATCAGTTGCATATAAAACAGTATTATTTACTGGTGATGTAAATGTTCCTATGACCTCATTACTACTTATTGTATTACTTACTAAATCTGCATAGCTTGCATATTTATCAACTGATAATTCAAATGATATTGCAGCACTATTTAATAATGGATGTCCATCATATGATTGTGCATGAAATTCAAAATGAAATGGAATATTAAAATCAAATTTATATACATCAGTAGTAGAAACAGCATATACTTGTGTAGTTGCTGTATAATGATTCTGTATATCACTTATTTCATTATTAAAGAAATTGGTATTAACTGTTGTTGCAGATACATTAGCAAGACTTAATGTTGAACCTGAATGTGTAATTGTTGTATTATCAGCCGCTCTTGTTATATTACCATCACTAAATGGTATAATCAATCTTTTAAAATAATCTGAATTGATAAATCCTGAATCATATGTATATCCACCAGCAGAAAATACCATATCAAAATATTGCTTAGCAAACAAACAAGGTCTTAAATTCTCTTTATAAAAATTAACACCATTTAATGTATCATAATCTCCATAATCGCAGAGAGGATAAAAATAACTTGTACATGGCGTTTGATTCCAACTATTTTTAATATTGATATTACTGAAGTTATGTGTATAACCAGAGGTTAATTCAGGAACAAATAAATCAAGGTCTTCTAATTTTTTATCGCCCAAATCACCAATCAATGCGCCTAATTCAGAAGTTATTTGAATATTATAAGTTATATAACCATTCTTAATATTAGCAGATTGTAATTTTGCATAACCATTTAATATAACCTGATTATCTTGAACAATATATGTCTTAGCCTTTCTTTTAAAATTGAAATTATAACCAATATTTGGAAGTGTATCATCAAGATCAGCTTCTTCACCAGTTGAATCTATTCTATATAACCAATTAAAAAGTTTATTATTATTCTTTGTACCCGGAAGTGTAATGGATTTTGAATAATTAGAACTAATCTTACTTATATCTTGTACATTGGCAATAGTATATGTCGTAGCTAAATCAATCGTATCAGCTAAATCAACTTCATATCCTTCAATAAAAATTCTTAAATTAAATCTAGTATCAGCCATAATCATCCAATTTGGGTATAATCGTTATGAGCATATTTGAAATTTACTTTCAATGAATAAATCTTTTTATTTACCCTCTTGTTTATTTGAAATTCGTTATCAGGTATCGTTACAGCAATTAATTTTCCAGTATTATCTAAATCCTCAATATAAATTTCAGGACTATTAAATAATCCTTCAAAATGTAATACTTGATTATCAGTTAAAAAATCCGTTGTTAATAAAATTGACCTTTCAATTGATGTATAAAAAGTCTTGGCATTTCTATCATAACTATTAATTACATAATTACCATTGCTTTCAAGTTGCCCATAAATCTTTTTATATTCACTTTGATTTTTATTTATCTTTTCAAAACTTTGTTTATCAAATCTCCATGAACTATAATTTCCATATTTGTCTAACCAATACACATTCCACCTTTTATATTTTGAACAATTGGGTTTAATATAGAATCTATTTATTGCTGGTAATAAACTTCCCGGTGATTGATTTCTTAATTGGATTGTATAGGATGCAACATTCCCATTTATAATTGTACTTGCACCTGAAACAACTGTATATGCTGATGTAGCTAAATTCTGTAATTGTGTATAACCACAAGCAATATATTTCAATCCAGTATTTCCACTTGTAAATGTATAGCCGGTTAAGGTTCTATATATTCCAACAAGAGAACCATTGATATCATACGTTGTTATATCTGCTTGAAGTTTAAATGAATTATTTTCATTTAAAAAGAAATATAAATATTGCCTCATTTCAGGCCAAGTATAATTATCCTTTGTATTAAATATTGGGTCACTATAACCTAAATAATTTCCACTTGTAGTACCAGTTGGATAAACTTGAGATATTGTACTTGCAGATAATCTTACATTATCCAAAAATTCTAAAGATGAATTAATATAATTAATCGAATTACTTTGTAATTGATTTTTATCACTTACATAAACACCATCTAATAAATATTGCTCACCAATACTTAAAAAAACATTTACATATCCATTATTAACTTCACCAAATAATGTGGATAATGATGTTGAATATCCATAAGTAAAATCAATATAACTATTTATAAAAGTTGGTAATACATTATATAAATTGAAAACACCAATATTATAATTTGGGTCAGGAAATGATTTTAATGTTGCAACTAAATCTGTGCTAACATAAATATCCGCGACATATTTATAATCTGTTAATGCCGTACCAGCACTAAATGTTGTTGCGGATACAGTAAAATATGAATCATTTCCTGCTGATTGCAAACTATCATGTGAGGGCTGGTTAAGAATCACTATGCTCATTTAGATTTTATAATTTTAATTCCTTTTTTATTATTTGTATTAATAGCCGAAATGAATTCATCTTTAATACTATCAGCAAATGCCACATTAATAGCCTTACCAATATCAACAACAAAATTATTTACAGTCTTATCGACAATTGGGGTTACAACCGGTTTACGCTTTATACCTTTATTTGCTATGCTCTTTGCAATGGCAAATGACATTCTCTTTTGTTTGTCGAATATTGATACCTTAGATTTTCTTGGAAATCCTTTTGGCTTAATTCCCTTGGTGATTACCCATTGGATTATATTTTCTAATGGTGGCATCTTTCCAGCTTTCCTACCTGATTCCATCCAATTCAAAAAATCAGCAGTCAAAATCTGTAACTTGATTGAAGTATCCAACTTCACAATATTAAATGTTACACTTCCCGGTATCTTGTCACTTGCAACCTTACCTGATAACTTACCCTCAATGGCATTAACAATGGTTTCACCATATGATTGAAGAATATTTTCTACACTATCTATTATATTATTTGCCATTATTTTTTAAATTCTTTCATTTGTCTTTCGTATTCTTGTTTATCATGGATTCGTTTATCCTGATAAAATATTATTGTCGTTAAAAAATCCCTTACTGGTATATTCAATAAATATGGCCATTTGGTAACATCCCCCTCAACAATGCTATCTATCGTTGCAATCCATTGCCATTTTAATTGGAACCATCCTACATCTCCTGCATTATCTTCTTCATCATCTCCTGCTCCTTCGGATTCTGTAACATCGGAGAAACTAACTTCAACTGATTCTTCACTTCCTGTTTCAAAAAATCCTTTGTAATCTGAAAAGAGACCTCGAAAAGAAGGCAAAAAAAAACTGCAATACCCATAGCATCACTTACCTTCATATTATTAAATAAATTTTCAGCCGTTTCCTCTTGAGGTGTTTGCAAATATGCCTCTACAGGTAAATTGATAATATCAGATTGATATTCCTTAATCCCAATAGAAGCCATAAAAGCCTTATCCTTGGGATGTTTTATTTTCTTAGCAATCTTATTACTTAATCTTTTTAGTCTTCCCAATGGCTTTGCAGCAACATATGGAGCAGGTAATAATAAGGTTGCACATATCAAGTGTAGATTCTCAATAATGTCATCAGCCGTCTTTGTATAATTGGATAAATCAATAAATTGAGCAGCAGTTAACTTATTCACTTCCTTGATAAACTTATATCGCTTACCACCAATAACATAATAATCCTGAATATTACCCTTGGGTTGTTCATATATAAAATCACATTCCCTGAATAATTGATGAATCTCTTGGATTGGATAATTATCTAATTCAGATTCATTCACACCAGCCAATATTGCCAATACACCAACCTTTTTTTCCAAATCATTTAATACATCATCTTTTATAATTGATGTAATCTGAAAAAATTCAGCAATTGTTACTTCCTCCCAACTTTGTTTAATTTTTATCATAACCTTCTATATATTGTAGCCCTTCAGCCGAATATTTGTATTACACCGAATAATCTTATCTTATACTATACTTACCATAGTTCTTAGACTTAACCAACTTATCACTTACAGCCATTGAGAAGCAATCCCTTTGATCATCATGGGCTGGTGAATCACTGGTTACTTCACTTATAAACACCTTATTCCAATTCCCCTGAACTATTATCACCTTTCCAGCTTCAACCTTTGGAGATATCGCATTTAACCTTTCAATTTTACTTCCTTTAGGTACTGCTCCTTCAATTACATTCAAAGCTGTTTGTGATTTCATAAATTGAACAATGCTCTTACCTGATGCTTTTGGTTCAATGTATATCCTGCTCCTATTGGTGTATCCATTATTAACTGTAAATGTTTTGATGTATTCAATAAGCTTTGGAAATTCCAACCATACCTGTGCAACATTCAAGATGTATAGTATCTCTCCTATCTTGGCACATGCCAATATTGCACTTGGGTCATTTTTCGTTTTTTCGGTATAAGCTGTATCCGCGTAGAAGTCAATTACAGGATTTGCGTCTTTAATAATTATTTGGAAATCGGCAAAAGGGATGATTTGTAACCAAGATTCTCTAATAATACTGTCTTCATCATTCTGTGGTGACTGTTGGAACTGTGTTTTAAATCCTTTTGAACCTAAATCAATCAGCTTTTCAGCCAATACAGAACGACTTAATCGAACTACATCAAGTAAACCATCTCTATAATTATCCTTTAATTCGCTTGGAAGAAGGCTTTTATTAAGTTCAGCAGGTAAACAAATGTGTTTATACTGCTTATTCTTGGATAATAAATATCCTGTAACATCTAATGGATGTAATCTTTGTTGAACTGTAATAGTTACTGCTATTTCAGAATCAATCTTTCTGGTTGATAAGGTTCCTGAAATCCATTCATTAGTCTTATTCCTCTCTATATCACTATTAGCAAGCTCAGGGTTTTGGGGGTCATCTACTATAATGATATGTGCATGTAACCCCGTAACCATTGCACCAGTTGAGGTTGTCAACCTTGCACCACCTGTACTTGTTTGATAGTTTGATTTTACATTCTGATCATCTTTTATCTTAACAAATGGGAAATATTTTTGGTACTTGTCGGAAACAATAATGGTTCTGCTCTTGGTGGATTGCTCCATTGCCAATGCAGCAGAATAAGATGCACTAATTATTTTTATCGTGGGGTCTACAGTCCATAGCCATGCAGGAAACATTATTGAACAAATGGTAGACTTTGAAGTAACAGGTGGGATATTAATAATTACATCATTAACTTTCTTTTCTCGATGTGCTACATGCAAACCAATTTCCTGAAGCTCCTTACACAAGTATTCAATATGCCAATTCCATATAGGGGTTTCATTAATTATAATTGACCAAAATTCCTTTACAAAAAAATAGAAATCCTTTCTACACAATTCAGCTTTGGCAGCATCAATGTTATCGAATATGCTTTTCAGCGCATCATTATTGAATGGAATTTCCCCATTTGAATTTTCTGGAAATTTTTCAGCAGCAGATTCAATTGCTTTTACCTTTTTTTTACCTTTAGCTGGAGCTTTTGGGAGGCCCCCATTTGAATTACGCTGTTGCTTTTTGGGGCTGGGTATAACGTTTTCAGACGGCGAGGTAGAAAAATCTATTTCATTTTCTGTATTTTCAATATTTTTTGAAAGTTTAGGTTTTATTTTACGTCCTTTGGAGGTCATTCATATCATATTAGATTTATTTGTTATTTGGTTAAGTGGGAAAAGTGAGCAGAAATCCTATTTAACATAATACCGATTATAAGGACACTTTTTCTCAGTGGGAAATTATATAGTTATTACATCAGCTTTTACCTATCAAGTGGGAATATCAGTTTTTCATGTATTAGTATATTCATCACTGTTATTAACCCAGTTAATTTAGTCTTATTTTTACCCGTTATCCAGCTTTGCTCTTTCCGCTATCGCTATTAATACAGCCAATTCATCTTTAGAAAGGTTTGTGAAGTCATATGTCTTTGTATGGTTAATCTCAATCTGTTTCTTTACCCTACCTGTAACTTCATTATATGTCTTTATAGCTAACATCTTTGCTTTCAAATCTGCATTCTGTGTAGCTACTAACAAGAGCTGCTTATCCATAAACTGATCATTAAAGCCTTCAGAATCCAACAGGATATCAATCAGCATTAATATAGCAGCATGTTTGAGGTTATTAGAAGCATATACAGAACACCTATTCCTTTCGTTCTTATTGTCTGGATTTAGGCCATATGCCTTACCAGCGGCTCTAACACCATTACCAAAGTATTCTTCAGTTGTATAATACCGCGCAAAGTCTACTTGTCTTTGGGTTAGTTTAAGCTCCTTACCTATCTCAAGTATGGTTGTTTCACCATTGGCCAATTGCTTTGATTTCATCCTTATTAATTCCATCTTGGATAATTGCTTTGGCTGTATTACAGTTGGAATTACTGTTTCATAATCGTTATATATCGTTACACCTGTTTCCATAATGCGTTTAAAGCCTTATTACTGAGCTATATTTTTCTCTTGATATTCTTTCATCTTGTTATACATTCTGGTCATAGCTGACTTTACACAAGCTCCACAGTTACTTTTAAATGGTTCATTAAAGTATTCGCTGAATAGATTACCAAATTTACCCAGCCAATTACCATCTATGTTAGATATATACTGGCTATTTATTAATGAATCAAATTTGTCCCTTTGTTCGTTTAGAAATTCATATTCAGCTTGTGTTAATTCTGTTTTCATATTTAAGACTATTTTTTATTATGCAACCAAATGGTTTCATTTATTTTTGAAAAAATAAAACTGTTTTTAAGTTTTTTGAAAATTCTGATTGCATTTTGTACTTACGGAAAAAAAATGCAGTGGTGGTTTATAATGTATTTATTGTGTTATTGCTCTACTACTATGTAGCATTTTTAATAATTAATTATAAATCTTGATTAAATGGAAATCTTGATTAAACAAAAATATTACTGAGGTATTTTGAAATCCAAGAAATCCACATGCTCAACATGTACTTTAGTATTTTTGAAATCGGAATAAACACTGGTATCTAAGCCGGGATTAGTCATTATGAACTTCATTCCTGTTTCTTTCTTTAGTTTGGTTATTTTTCTATTTTCACATTCTTCATAGTATGGCCGTCCTGAGTATCTGAAGGTTATTGAGTTTTTGGGAAGAAGCATTGATACATCTGGTGTTTGTCTTAGAGCTATTTCAATGGCAGCAATATCAATATCAGCTCCTTTATATTTCAACCAGCTTCTATCAGCATCAGTTTTACTTACCTTACCAAATGGGGGATTTGACACAATACAATCTATTCTTCCGTACTTGGAATGAATGTTATCCCAAATGGATTTGTCGAATATATCTCCAATTATCCAATCAGCTTCAGGAAGCAGTATTTTACCAATCCTTACGAATTCAGGGTTTCGCTCTATACAAATCTGGTACTTAATATTGTGTTCACAGGTATCTCTTACCCTTGCACAGAAGGAAAGAATACCGAAGCCAGCACACATATCAACCATTACCCCATAACGCGGAGATAATAGGGCAAAATCATAAGCAAGATCAAGGGGTGTGAAATAAGCAGATGCTGTTGTTATTTCAGCTATAGCAGCTTCATTATAGTTTTCGTAAATGTATTCCTTGTCTTCGACGGTTAAAGGTTCAGGTTTATTGAGTACAGCTTCTACTTCTTTTTGAAGCTTTAATTGGGCTTTGGATAGTTTCACTTAGGGTCATGGATATTATCATAGCGGTCTTATTTTGATTATTAAATTACAATGCAGTATTGGAGAATAAATGGTTTATTGAAAATGTGAAGCAGGAAGTTGTTTTTATCGTAGATAACTTTCTTTTCTTTCAGTTTATGATTTTCACAGAGTGATTTAAGGATATCAACTTTAATAAGATAGAAGTTGGTGTCATCTTCAAATTGAAATACTACGTAATTAGCTTTGGTAAGTGATAAGCCACATGGTATTGAAATGTTGTCTATTATTCGAGCCGTTTCGATAACAACAGTTTGTCCTTTTAAGTCATGGTCATAGTATTTAGCTTGGCGTTTGATTTCAAACCTTATGACCCTACCAGTTTTTGCTGTACTTGAGATATCCCAGTCACTAAATTGGCCCTTATTACTTGAGTTCTCAGTTTTTAGTTTGAATTTTTCTTTTAGATAATTTTCGAATTGAATTTCACTTTTTCTGCTTCTTTCATAATCTGATTTATAATTTCCCATATTGAAATAAATATGGAGATAAAGGGAAAAAATCAAAATATCTTTGGGTTGGGATGTTTGATGTGTGATATTATGATAGAAGATCATTAGCTTTTTGGTTGATAATACATTTTATCATACAATCTTATTTCATATTCTCTAACAATCTCAGCTACGGTTAATAAACACACTTCTTTGCTGTCTCTTATTTCAATAACATCACCAGTTTCGGTGTATTTAATCAAATCTTGCAAGTTCATTGCGATTTGATGGGTTCTTTGGTTTTTAAAGATGTAATTCATTTGTTTTTTTATTTTTCTAAAATCAGTTTTTTTATATCCATCAGGATAACTAACATATGCCATACTGCTTACGAGATAATGAATATTTGGTTCTTCACCAGAATAACTATCTATTATATCATCATTTTGAATGTTATTCCATAAATCGTTAAAATGGCCACGTTCTCCGGTTCTTGTATTTAAGTAGTATCCCATAAGCTTTTATATTGATCTTTTTATTTCTTTATATAAATATGTTGAAATTCCCAAAAGGGCTAAAATTAGATATTGACGTATTTAATGCCATTTGAATCGGTGATTGTATCACCAGCATTATATTTTTCAAGTAATTGTTGCCATTTATAGCCCATTGTCATTTGGAAATGAGGATTATCTTTTATTGTTTTCCAATTTCCGCCCCATTCAAAACCTAATGATTCAAATACCTTCACCACTTCCATCCAATCAGATGAACCATCACCATCAAAGTCCTTGGTTAATGACCATGATACCTCTTTATTGTCGATTAGAAGGGCGAAGTCGATAGCTAATCCATAGTTATGGAAACTGCTGCCACCTTTCGCATTGGTCACTATAGGGCCTTTGGTGGTACGTCCTTGAGCGTATAAGGTGTTTTGTTCAGCAATTGTTCTTAGTCCTTGTACGATTCTTACCTTGGCATTACCGGTTAGTTTGGTATTAGATTCATTAATTGCATCAGTTACTTTTTGTCTGATTTTTGGGTGTAATTTTTCAATAGCTTTTTGTGTTGTTATATCCATAGGATAAGGAGTTATTCTGTGAGGTTATTAGAACCTCATTACTGATCTTATTTATATTATCAATCTCAATACATAGTTTTAGATTGAGATGGTTTTACGAGCTTAATAGAGCGTATTGATGATATATATTCTTTTTAGGTCTGAAATTCTTTAGTTTTTTAATATCATCGATGTTTTCTCCATTTTTAATTCTTGCAATGATATACTTCAGGTCATTTTGGATTGATTGGAAATACCACCAGTTCTTACCAAGGTTTCTTTCTTTTATTTTTCCTGCCAATACTTGACGAACATCGTTTTGTCTCTCGGTTGGAAGACATTCGATTGCCATATTCAATAGCTTATGCTGGTTTTCCATATCAATTTTATGTTCGATTTGGGTGTAATCGTTATAATCTTCCAATTCTCCATCATAATATGCATCATCAATTGAGATGATTTTATACCTTTCTTTGATAAGGAATTCTTTCGACCTTGATAGGCTAATGATTTTATATTTAAGTGTTGTTATGGCATAATTTTTATAATCGCATATAAACGTATTAGACACCGTTCTTTCGCACATCTTATTCCATATATCAATTGTTGCATCATTGATTACAGTGTCTATAATGTCATTAGGATAAGCTCTGACAATAGGAATAGCCTGTGACCAGTGAAGCAATTGTTTTCTGAGCACATCAGGTGTTAATCCATTTATTGGTGTTGGTTCAAGGTGAATAAATGGTCTATCTGAATTATATCTTGACATATTTAATAAATATGTCAAGAATTTCAGGAAGTACTTTTTTGTTTAAATTTCTTATTATAATCGCAGACGTTATTTCTTGTGCAGTTCAGGATTTTCGCTATAGATCGCGTTGAGAAGCCATTCTTCAACAAGTAAGGAATCTGCTGATCTAACTTCAATAAAGTATCAAGATGTTCGTAAATCTTTTTTAATTGCGCCTTGGAGTGCTTCTTTGTTAGACTAAGGAGATAGTCTTTATCTATACGTTTTGTTTTTTTGAATTTGGAATTGAAATAATTTGGATTCTCTTGAATGTTCGTTGCATTTTCAATAAGTTCCTTCTTTAGTAAGGGCCAGAATTGACTACTTCTCTTTAGTTCCTTTGCAATATCTTTTGGGTCTTTATCCTTGAAATATTCTTCCAGAAAATATTGCTTTTCCTTGGACAAAAGAAGAATGGCATTTCCAAGAATTTCTTTTTTTTTATTAAATTCTTTCAGTTCCTGATCATCTAAATCAAATTCGTCAAAAGGTTCAAGAATACTAAATTCATCGCTTATAACATTATCATAGCAATAAGCTCTACGAATTATATCTGTATGATGATATTTCTTTTTTTCAAATTGGTTTAGCAATCTATACTTAAATGCAACAAAAAGGATAGACCTAAATTCATCAAAATTATATTTTGGTACATGGCCCATTTGCATTTTACCGTATATTTCTATTACAGTATTATGGATAGCTTCTTTCCATTCATGTTGGTGAAGATCATTAGTTAATTTGTAGATGTTGTGTGACCTATCTTTAAGCTGATGTAGGTATGAGATTAACTGTTCAGGTGTAACCCCGTGTATCTGGTCTATATTATCAATTGTTATATAATCATTCATATTTATATAAATATGCACACCTAATTGTGACATCATTTATTTTTTTCCTTTTTCTTTAATTCTTATTTTTTTCATTGTTTGATTGGTAATTAGGATTATTCATTAGATACTTTGCTATTTTTTTCAGCCTACTTTTGATGTTGGAAACATACTGCTTGGTTCTTTTTATTTCGTTTGCCACTTCGTATATGGATTTTCCTGTCATTAATGAATTAATGACAAGTTTGTGTTCATCATTAAGAAGATTAATTGCTTTATGAAGAATATTTCTTCTTTGGTTTAAGAGATATTCATCCTCTTCATTTTGGAATGGATTGAAAATCTCGAAGTCATCATTTATATCCTGATAGGGGAATGCTTTTGTGAGCATTTGAATCTTATTTGGTTTCCTTAGTTGGAATTGTCTTCCCAAGGAGTGTGAATAGGAGATGAACAGGTATGATTTGAAATCATCGTAGTTATGTTTGGGAACAATTCCCTGTTTCATTTTATCCAATATCCTGAATGTGGTATCATGAATTGCATCCTGAATTTCAACTTCAGTTAGATTTCTTGCAAGCTTCCAATGGGAGATGTATGTTAATTGGTTTAGATGATTAATCAATTGTTCAGGTGTAACACCAGTATCTGGGTTGATATTTTCAATCCTAATTTCATTTGGGTATGATCTGTTTCGTTCCATATACTATAAGTATCTCGGAACAATAGCAGAAGTACAGATTTCAAAAAAAGAAGCAAAAAATTCTGCATTAACGTATTCATTATCATAATAGATACAAAGGTTTCAGGAACAATAGAGGGATAGATATTAATGAATACAAATTATCTACTAGCTCTCTATTGTTCCTGAAACCTTCATAAGCGTTTTGATTTCCAATAAGTTAATACAGAATTTTCAGTCTTTTTTATAAAACCACTTGACTATTTAATAGGATCATTACATTAATGCATATCCAATATTTTTTGGCTTTTTCCATAAGTCTGGATATTTATAATATATGGCAGTGATGTCATATTCTGGTGCAGGGGGTAATTACCCCTGCTTCTTCTCCAGAATGGAAGAACCAGAAATAAACCCGAAAGGGCATTGAATAGAAGAATACTAAATGAACTTATTAAGACGGTCTACAGTGGTAGAGCACACCGTAAATGTACCATCATCAATCTTCAATATCATTGAGAGATTAAACTACGAAAGGAAAGAGCAACTTTACATCATCATTGGCACCATTTATTCCAAGAATTGTTATTTCAAAAATGAAGCCCAAAAAAGGTATGGATATACCGAATTATCATCTGCATATTTCCAAAAACTGGTTGGTGGTGATAAAACCAAAATCACCACAGACATAAATTATTTGGTTGATAACGGTTACATCATAAGAAATGACTTCTATGATGTTGATACTGGTAAGTGTAAGGGATATAAAATAGCTTCTGAGCATCTAACCAAATTGGTTAGATATACCTTAACTAACCCAAAGTTAATCAGAACTAGAGAAAAGAATGTTCTGGATGACCAGAACACACCAGCTTACAAACTTGAGCCACACAAACATAAATACTTCCAAACCCTCAAGATTAAGTATAAAGAGGCTATGGAGTGTATTAAGAATCGTACATCCAAAGGGGTTTCGGTATTACTATTCAATAACCACATTAACTATGGTGTATTTGAAATAAGTGATCTGGTGGAAAACAAAGGTAATTATGCTGCATTGCATAATATCATCATGAAATCACCTGCAAAAAAGGAATTTTTATCAATCATGCATAGGATGGTACAATACCAAATGTCAGTGGAAAGGATTAATGATGGTTACCTATATTTTAAGAGGAATAAGAATAATGGTAGATTAGACCATAACATCACTTCATTACCATCATTCTTGAGGAAGTTTATTGAATACCGGGATAACCTATTTCAAATTGATTTAAAGAGCAGCCAGCCCTTCTTCTTATATACCATGATAAAAGATGAACCAGAAATTGGTAAGGCAGAATTGGGTCTATACGGAAGTTTGGTTTTAAGTGGCGAGAGCGCAACCGGGTTATATGAATACATGGTTGAGAAACATGATAATGTTAAATGGGATGATTTGGATGTTGAGACGCAGAAGAAGAGAAGAAAGGCCATGAAAGACATTCTCTTTAAAATCTATTACAGCAAGAATCCTAGTTTCCCTTTGGAGAAATACTTCTTTTCCTCATTATTTCCGACCATTGGTGAATTCATTAAGGAGAAGAAAAAGGATGACCACAAACTGTTTGCTAAGGAGCTTCAGACACTTGAATCCAAAACAGTGCTTGATGTGATTTTGGACAGATTGAAAGGTCTTGGTATCATTCCATTAACAATTCACGACAGTATAATTTGTGATTCTGAGGAAGTGTTAACCGTAATTAATATGATAAATAGCGTAATGATTGAGCTATATGGTTGCAATCCAAACCTGCACACCTATTATTTAGAGACTGAGGAAGAAACCAATGATAATAATGAATTTGAAGAGATAGAATATTTCGAATATGAAAAATAAAGAAGTTGAATTAACCAGTATGCATCTTGAGTTGCTTCAAGAGATAAGAACATCAAGAGGGCCATTTATTTATTATAAGAACAACTACACCAAGAAGGAACAGAAGGCTATTAATGAGCTTGTGGCAGCTTCTGAAGTATATAAGGTAATTGAGAGATTCCAATATAATGGCAGATTCTCATCCAAGGTCACACTTTCGGTTAGAGCAAAATAATTTGGCTTTTTATAAGAATTGAGATATTTATTTAGATATGAATAACGTACTACCAACCGAAACATACCTTGAGCAGCAATACCAGAATACTTGTCAATTTATAGTTGCAGCCAATCAAGACCTTCATGATTGTGAGATTGAAGAAAAGTATGAACAATGTGCATTCATTCAGATGGCAATTGATCTTCATCTTACCAACCAATCACAATTATTATCTGAATTAACAGGAAAGAAACCAACTGCAATATTCAAGATTTTAAAAGAGGAATCAAATTATATTCTCAATCAAATCCGTAACCATTAAACCAATATCATTGAATATTTTGATGAATGAATTGGGGTGTTTCTATACCCCATTTTCATTTTATACTCTAAAAATAAGATTAGATTTAGTTATTAAATTTCGGATATCCCTCTTATATATTTTTTAAAGATTTTTGAAAATATTTTCAAGTTATAACATGGTGATTATCATAAGAAGCAGCACTAAAAATAAGGCTATATTTACTTCGTACTAACGGTGCTTTCTAATCTCAAAAATTGTTGGTTGCTTTGTGAAATGAAACAGATTATTACTACATTATTAGCGGTTATAACCTTGGCATCTTGTTCCAAGACAAATGAATCATTGGATATTCCATCTGATGGATTTAAATCAAAAACCTATTCCATTGCCACTTGGGAAGGCAATAATTCACAGATGGTTGTTACACTTGATAATCGTATAAATGGACATGTTGATTTGGGATGGCTGGCTGATTCAAGTTTTAAAACAACTTTGTTAATCACAACAAATACCGCACATAATATCGGAACAGATGTAATTTATACCAGAAAAGATTATGTCATTAGTGATGGCTATGAATATTGGAATATATATTCCAAGGGAGCTTTTAAGGTAAAACTCCGTGAGGATGAATATGTGGTTACCATTAAAATTTTAAATCACAATAATGGTGTGTCACCAACCAAACAATATTTAAATGATGTAATTAAATAGATTATCCGTTTCTTTTTTATTCTGCAAGGTGCATTTTTATGCACCTTTTTTTATTTAAAAAATGATCTTTTTGATTTTACTGCATATTTATATTATAACAGTTAAATAATTATGCAGGAAAAGACAATCACATTAACTGAGGCTGAATATTTGGCCTTAAAGTATCAATCCAAACCAAACAAACCACGCACAAAAGAAGTAGATTATATTGAGGGTGAAGTTTGGTTACCAATTGCCAATACCAATAATTTATACTTTATAAGCAATTTTGGAAGGTTAAGAAAAACAGTTGAGAAAGGTGGAATACTACATGATTTTTTGCTTCAGAACCCCAAGAGAACGGCAGGATGCACAGCTAAGTTAAGTATAACCCCAACATACCAGATTAACACTTATGTTCATAGATTGGTCTTAGAAACCTTCCAACCCCTTCTTGAAGGTTCAGGTAAAATGTCAATCATTCATAAAGATTGTGATTTAACGAATAATAGACTTGATAACCTCAAATGGGCAATACATGGTGATGCAATTAAATACAAAAAAGATAATTGTGGACTGCTTAAATCAAAACTAAAATCAAAAACTTATATCAGTAAAGCAGGTAAGAAAAAAGTTAAACAAGTATTTTTTTCTGATAAGGATTTGGATAAAATGAGAGAATTAAAAGCTCAGAATATTTCACAGGCTGGTATTGCCGAAATAATGGGATGTTCTCAAACTTACGTCTCAAAAGTATTGAATTATCGTGTGAGGGTAGACTAAGTAAATGATGATTAAGTTAGATAAATTCGATATTATTCCAAGTCCGACCAAAGAACAAATTATTTTTCAATTAACCAAGAGGAAGGATATTAAAAATTATATTGCCAATCTTACAGGTAATTCTTATTATCAAAAAGAATTGTATCAGGAATTATTCTTGGCATTATGTGAGATGAATGAAAATAAATTAATTGAGCTTTATAAAGGCAAATTGAATGGATATATTGCCAGCACCTTGAATAAAATGTTTAAATTAAAATCATCACCTTTTTATAAAAAGGTAAAATCATTCCAAAATAATAATTCTAATGATAATATAATTGAATCTGTTCTTGATGAATTTGATTTTACAATTGAAACCAAACATCAATATTTAGATCAATTGGAAATAGCAATAGATAATCTGCCTTATTATAATAAAAATATACTTAAGGATTATATGAAGCAAAATTTTTCAATTAAGAAAGTATCTGAAAAATATAAATTGACCAGTAATCACATTTCTGAATGTTTAAACCAAACCAAGAAAATATTGAGAACAGAAATAAGTCAAAAAATAAAAGAGATTGAGGATAACAAAATATGATGTTACTGTTAATATTATTTATAATTCCTCTTGGGATTAACTTCTTCACAGAATGGAGCGGAATAATAGACCAATTGAAGTATTTCTTATTTTATCGATTATACACCAAACAAACCCAGTACCGATACTTCCGAATTAAACCGCTCGATTGCTCTCCATGCGCCTCATTTTGGACTACATTGATTTTCTTGATAGTAACCAGCCATTTCAACTTATTTATAATTATCGTCTTTAGTCTTGCATCAGGAGCAATTGCATTAATAATGAATAAATTATTTAACAGGATTTAGTTCGTCTAAAGTGTTAAGTCTGGTAAACGGGATTAATTGAATCTTATGGGATGGTTCAATTAATGATTTTTTCCCATCTCTTGCTGTACCGATATAGGGCTGTCTGAAGCCTTCAACTACTTTATTAACATCAAAATTAAATAGTCCTTTTTCATCGTATTCAATCCTAAGTTTACCGTATGGGCTATCATATACTTCAAAGGTTTTTTTATTAAATAATACAGACCTAAAAGGCATTTCTGTATCACCAAACATATAAGCAGTAAAAATAAACCAATTGCAGTTTTCACCTGTGGTTACAGAAGTTATAATTAACTTATCAAGGATATGCGGTAATACTTCATTAATCTTAACCCTATCTGTACCAATATCCTTTAACATACTGGAATAAGTATCCAAAGTATTATGTTTCTTTATCCATTCCTGTTTGATTTCAATGGCCTGTTTGGTATTAGCAATCTTATCATTGAGATTATTCAATGTTTTTTTAATACTGTTATCTTCCTTGTTCAATTCTTCCTCAGTTATCCTTTCAGTGGTGAATAACCTCAACCATTTGCGTCGTTCTTCAGTCTTTTTCTCAATTTCAGCCTCATAAGAATCAAGTTGAAGTTGGAGATTCTTTATGTCTTGCTCAGTTCTTATTACCTGTTGATTACTATTCTTTAAATATTTAATGATTTCATCGCCATTTTTAACAAGTGACCATGCAAGTGATTCAATGGCACCAATACCAATTCCACAGTTATCACATTTTTTACCATTCATTCTTGTGCTACACATATAATGGGAATGCTTCTTTGGTCTGAACTTAGCACAATACAAACTACCGCACCGGGAGCAATAAACCTTGCCAGAAAGAAGATATAAATATTTGACATTCCGCGCAGGATTCACATTACGAGCCTTGCTTGCTTTATTAGCAGCTTCCCATTCTTCTTTGGAAATAATAGCTGGAACTATACCTTCATAAATCTCTGTTGATTCAATTACACGTTCCCCGGCCTCATTTTTGCCATAGATATTGTATCTTCTGTCACCATAATAAATTGTATTTGCAAGTATTTGCGCAATACTTCCAATTTGCCAATCAAAGCCACCTTTAGTCTTAATTCCTTTAGAATTGAGATAATTTGAAATAGCTTTCATTCCAGCACCTTCAATAGTCATACGAAAGATAGTTTTAACCACTTTTGCTTCTTCTTTATTTATTATTAGTTTGGCAGCTTTGTATTCATCATCTTTATTACCCTTTTCGTATCCATATACAATAAATCCACCACCCATATTTCTACCTTCCTTAAAATTCTTTTTCTTTCCACTTTTCATGCGGCTGGATATATATTCCAATTCAGTTCTGGCAAATTCAGAAAGGATACCAAGAATTAAAAAAAACATGCTGTTCCTTGTTCCGTTGGAATTCATGGAAGACAGGTTGTTCATATTCTGAATTAAAGTACCAACTTTTAGTTTAAGCAATTCCTTTATATAATCAGTTGCTATATCAGGGTCACGGGCTATACGTGATACTTCACTTGCAAATACCATTTCTATTTTCTGTCCTGCATGAATGTCAGAAATTAATCTATTTAATTCGCCTCTGTCATTTCTGTCAGCCATACCTGAAATTCTTTCGGCATATATATTATTATCAGCTACGTTATAACCAAGAGATTTTGCCAAAGATTTGAGATCGGCAATTTGGCGTTCAAAATTTTGCGTTTGCGTTGAAACGCGGGCTATGATTGCAGCTTGTTTCATACCCAAATATAATCTTATATTTTATACCCCCTATTAGTATTTGTTATTGAAACCGGCGTAAAAGGAGGCAGCATGATCACGGCCGACCTCGCCAACGGGTATAACCGCGATGTATTTGCGTTTCCCGGAAAAACCACTGATGCAAAAAGCGCGGGTTGCAATTACCTTATCAAAAGCAACAAGGCCATTTTATTAACCGAGGCACAGGAGCTCACGGAAATTATGGGCTGGTGCGCTCCGGCAAAAAAGAATGCCAATAAGCAAAAAGAATTATTCATTGAGTTAAATGCCGATGAAAAAGCCATTGTTGATATTTTAAACGAAAAGCCGCTGGTACATATCGATGAAATAAATCTGCGTAGCGGTTTAAGCAACAGTTCAATGGCCGCCGCTATTCTGAATCTCGAATTGCAAAATGTGGTGCAGGCGCTCCCCGGAAAAATGTACCAGCTGGTACCCTGAGCCCCCTGAGCGAAGTCGAAGGGGCTGTGCGGTTTAATCCTGAACGCCCTGAGCGTAGTCGAAGGGTCGAAGGATCCTGACGGTTCAATCCTGAACGCAGTTCGCCCGACTTCCATGGGGTTTTCGTGGGGTTGTGGTCGTATTGTGGTCGTATTGCCTTGCCCTTTTCGTGCCCCCTTAGGGCACAAAAAGGGCAACAAAAGGACAAGACAATAGCACGCAAATACGAACAGGAGGGCACCGTTAAGGCACCACGAGGGCACGAAGGGGGCACCAAAAGGGCAAGCCGGGGGCACCATTAAGGCACCAGGAGGGCACGCAGAAGGCGCCAATAGCCTTTAATATATTGAAAAACAATTCATTGAAACTCAGGAAATGTCCTGTCAGGGACATAATGCTGACAGAAAGATTAAAAACACAGGAATTTAATCAACGAGGTTTCATCATTTCGGAACAACATCAATCCGGACCATTTTTCTACCAATATATGGGGCCTGGCAACACCTTTCAGGCCCTCTACCCTTTAACTAACGCGACATTAATTGCCTGCCCTGCCTACTGCCAATTGCCTACCGCCCATTGCCTATTCTCTATTGATCCTGAACCGAATCGAAGGATTGACTCTGATCATCCCGCTGCTTTTTCTTACCTTTGATGTCCCTGTCAAATTGGCTCACTACCAAAGTGTAGCACCCTTTTTGACCAGCTATTTATTTTACGTTTTTTTAAATTTATTAATCGCCATATCATGTTAGGTTTTTTTTCAAAAATGTTCGGAGCAAGCAAGTCGGAGAAAGATATTAAGCTGATTCTGCCAACTGTAGAACAGATCAATAAAAACTTTGCTGCTTACCAGTCATTGACCAACGACCAATTGCGCAATAAAACACAGGAATTTAAACAACGCATTAAAGCGCACCTGCAAAAAACAGACGATGAAATTGCCGATCTGAATAAACAGGCCGAAGCCCTGCCCTTCAGCGATATCGTAGGCAAAGATGCTTTTTACCAGCAGGTAGATGCTCTGATCAAAGAGCGCGATAAGCAAATTGAAGAGGTGCTGAAACAAATTCAGCCCGAAGCCTTTGCTTTGGTGAAAGAAACAGCCCGCCGCTTTAAGGAAAATGCCGAAATAGTTGCTACCGCTACCGATCTCGACCGCGACCTCAGCGTAAAAAAAGATTACATCACCATCCAGGGTAATCAATCTATTTATAAAAACAGCTGGACAGCAGGTGGCGGCCTCATTACCTGGAACATGGTTCACTACGATGTACAGCTTATTGGTGGTACCGTATTGCACCAGGGTAAAATATCCGAAATGGCTACCGGTGAAGGTAAAACTCTCGTGAGTACCTTACCCGCCTACCTCAACGCACTGGCAGGAGAAGGCGTACATATTGTAACCGTGAACGACTACCTGGCCAAACGTGACTCTGAATGGAACGGAACTATTTTTGAATGGCTTGGACTTACCGTAGATTGTATTGATAAACATCAACCCAATAGTGCTGAAAGAAGAAAAGCGTATAAGGCAGATATCACTTACGGTACCAACAATGAATTTGGCTTCGATTACCTGCGCGATAACATGGTAAACACGCCTGAAGAAATGGTGCAACGCAAACACCATTTCGCTATGGTTGATGAAGTGGATAGCGTATTGATCGATGATGCCCGTACACCGCTCATTATTTCGGGCCCGGTGCCCCGTGGCGAAGATCAGCAATATCATATACTGCGCGACCGTGTACGCAATCTGTTCGAAATGCAAAAGCAGGTTATTAATAAAAACCTGAACGATGCTAAAAAACTGTTTGGTGAAGGAAATGATGATCCTAAAACCGGCGGTTTGTCGTTGATGCGCGCCTGGCGTGGTTTGCCCAAACACAGCGCCCTGATAAAATTCCTGAGCGAACCCGGTATAAAAGTAAAATTGCAAAAAGCCGAAAACTACTACCTCGCCGATCAGCAAAAGCAAATGCCGGTGGTAGATGAAGAGCTTTTCTTCCATATAGATGAAAAAAACAACTCGGTTGATTTAACCGATAAAGGTTTGCTGGCGATTACCAAAGCCGGTGAAGATCCTGAATTCTTCGTTCTGCCCGATATCGGAATACACCTGGCCGAAATAGACAAATCCGATATAACGTCCGAAGAAAAATTGCAACGCAAAGAAGCCGTTCTGAACGAGTACACCATAAAAGCCGATCGTATTCATACCGTTCAGCAATTGCTGAAAGCCTATACCCTGTTCGATAAAGATGTGGAATATGTAGTAATGGATGGACAGGTAAAAATTGTAGATGAGCAAACCGGTCGTATTCTTGATGGCCGCCGCTACAGTGATGGTTTACATCAGGCCATTGAAGCCAAGGAAAGTGTAAAGATCGAGGCGGCAACTCAAACCTATGCCACCATTACTTTACAGAACTACTTCCGTATGTATCACAAGCTGGCGGGTATGACGGGTACCGCTGTAACCGAAGCCGCTGAGTTTTGGGATATTTACAAACTCGATGTGGTAACCATTCCTACCAACGTACAAGCCATTCGTAAAGATCAGGAAGACCTGGTGTATAAAACCAAACGCGAAAAATACAAAGCAGTTATCGATGAAATCGAAAACCTGCGTAATGCCGGCCGGCCCGTGCTGGTAGGTACTACCTCGGTTGAAGTAAGTGAATTGCTGAGCAAGATGCTGCAGGGTAAAAAAATTCCGCACAACGTATTAAACGCCAAACAACACGCTCGTGAAGCACAGGTTGTAGCCGAAGCCGGATTGGCAGGCGCCATTACGATAGCCACCAACATGGCCGGTCGTGGTACCGACATCAAGCTCGGCCCCGGTGTAAAAGATGCCGGTGGTTTGGCCATCATTGGTACCGAACGTCACGAAAGCCGTCGTGTTGACCGCCAGTTACGCGGTCGTTCCGGCCGTCAGGGCGACCCCGGTACTACACAATTCTATGTATCGCTCGAAGACGACCTGATGCGTTTATTCGGCAGTGAACGTATTGCCAGTATCATGGACCGTTTTGGTTATAAAGAAGGCGAAGTGATTCAGCACAGCATGATCACAAAAAGTATTGAACGTGCGCAGAAGAAAGTTGAAGAAAACAACTTTGGCATACGTAAACGCCTGCTCGAATACGACGATGTAATGAACAAGCAACGTAACGTGGTTTACAAAAAACGTAGCCACGCATTGTTTGGCGACAGGCTGGCGCTTGACCTCGATAATGCATTTTATATCGTAGCTGAAGGACTGGTAAATTCGTTCCAGGAGCAAAACGATTACGAAGGATTTAAACTGGCCGCTATTGTAAACTTTGGAATCGATAGCGCCATTGCAGCCGAGGAATTTGAAAAGGGCAAACCGGCCGATCTTGCCGAAAAATTATATCAGGAAGCTATTGGCCGTTATCAGCACAAAACATCTGAGCTGCAACGGCAGGCGGTGCCCGTTTTCCAGAATATACGCAATGAACAGGGCAGCCACATCGAAAACGTGGTGGTTCCGTTTACCGATAACAAAAAAGGATTGCAGGTACTGGCTCCCCTGAATAAAACACTCGAAACCAGCGGCCGCGAACTGATCAGCGCCCTGGAACGCCAGATCACCCTGGCCGTTATTGACGAAGCGTGGAAAGAGCATTTGCGCGCTATGGACGATCTGAAACAGAGTGTGCAAACCGCTTACCTTGAACAAAAAGATCCGCTGGTTATTTACAAGATCACCGCCTACGATCAGTTCAAGCAAATGGATAGCGATGTAAACAAAGATATCATCAGCTTCCTGTGCCATGCCGCCATACCGATTGAACAACGGGGTGATGGACAAATTCGTGAAGGCCGCGAACAAAAAACCGACATGAGCCGCATGCGCGCCAATAAAGAAGAGATTGAACACCGTGGAGAAGATTATGCTGCCAACGAAAACGACCAATATGATCCCAATCCTGTTAAACAGGAACCCGTTCGTGTAGGCCCCAAAGTTGGTCGCAATGATCCTTGTCCGTGCGGCAGTGGTAAAAAGTTTAAGAACTGTCATGGTAAAGATGTAGTGTAAAGAAACAAGGCACAATACACAAGTAAGAAATCAGTTATAAAAAGCATTCACGAAAGTGGATGCTTTTTACGTTATAAAGGGTTAGTTTTTAAATAGGTTTCCGGAAATGGTACTGCTGTAGAAAAATTTATAAATTACAGGCAATCCTAAACCAACCTTATTATGACCAAAAGAACTATTGCATTCCTCATCCCATTAGTTATCATCATTTGTTTGCTGGTGCATTCGTGGTTTGTACTGCTTGTAAATGGTTATACTTTGCGAATTTCTCATTACCTCGCCCTGATTTTATTTATCCCCGTTTTATATTTCTGGTATATAGATAAAACCCTGAAAAAAGGACTTATTGCAACAGGCATCTATTTTTTGCTTGCAACAATAAATGTTGTTTCGTTAACGGTAAGTATATTAACCAGCTTTAGTTTTGGAATCGGTCCATTAACCCTTTGGACACCGGCATTGAATCCGTTTGGATTATTGTTATTAATAATATTCGTTGTATTAAACTTTGGCAGTTTGGTAGAAATGTACCTTGATTATAAAGAATCAAAGGGTAAATTGTAGCTTAATAATTTATACCAGCCATGCAAAATATCAAAATAGCCACCGCGCAATTCGAACACAAAAGCGGTGATAAAGCATATAACCTTTCTGTTATTGATCAAATGGCAAAAAATGCTGCTTCGAAAGGAGCGCATGCCATTGCCTTTCATGAATGTTCTGTAACCGGTTACACATTTACACGCCATCTTTCAAAAGAACAAATGCTTGACCTTGCAGAACATATACCAAATGGAGAAAGCATTAAACAACTAACTGATATTGCCCGGAAATATAATATTGCCATACTTGCCGGACTTTTTGAAAAAGATGCCGGTGATAACCTGTTTAAACCCTATGTATGCGTTGACAAAAACGGACTGGTGGCAAAATACCGCAAGCTGCATCCTTTCATTAATCCGTATTTAACGCCGGGAAACGAATACTGTATTTTTGAATTGAATGGATGGAAATGCGGCATACTCATTTGCTACGATAACAACATCATCGAAAACGTAAGGGCTACCCGCTTACTGGGTGCTGATATTATTTTCATGCCCCACGTTACCATGTGCACCCCCTCGACCCGGCCGGGCGCCGGTTTTGTTGATCCTGTATTATGGACAAACCGCGAAAAAGATCCCACCTCATTACGATTAGAGTTTGATGGCATGAAAGGACGCGACTGGTTAATGAAATGGCTGCCCGCCCGCGCATATGACAATGCCGTTTATGTAGTTTTCAGTAATCCCATTGGCATGGATGACGATCAGTTGAAAAATGGATGCTCGATGATCATCGATCCGTTTGGTGATGTAATTGCCGAATGCCGCACACCCGGCGACGATTTTGTTACCGCTACTTTAACACCCGAAAAACTTACACAGGCCGGTGGTTACCGATATATAAAAGCCCGGCGCCCTGAGTTGTATGGTAACATTATAGCACAGCCGCATAAATCGGAACAGCATGTGGTTTGGTTAACCCCAAAAGAGTTATCGGCCAATCAACCAGGCAGTTAAACAGCATCACTGAAAAAATAGTAACTTTAAAAAGTAAGCATAAAGGCTGCTCCTGTTAATGCCACAAACGAACCCAGCACTTAACCAGTTTATTCAGGCAACATTTCCGATGCCGCAACAGCATTCGGAAACGATTGTAAATTTGTTTCAGGAAAAAGAATTATCTAAAAATGATTTTTTGCTGGCCGAAGGAAAAATCTGTAACGAGTATTGTTTTCTTGAACAGGGTTATATGCGCGCCTTTACCTACGATCACGAAGGCAATGATGTAACTATAGCATTCTGTTCAAACAACCAGGTGGTTTGCGAACTATTTTCTTTTTTTAAACGGCTGCCTGCAAAAGAAAATATTCAGGCGCTTACCGATTGCAAACTGCATTACATCACATTTGAACAGTTGCAAACCATTTTTCACGCCATGCCCGAATTTCGTGAGTTTGGAAGAACCATCCTCGTTAATTTGTATGCCCAGCTTAAACAAAGAATGTTAAGCATGATACAGGAAACCGCCGAGCAGCGATACGCCACACTAATAAATACCAATCCTGATATTTTTCAAAATGCACCGCTGAAATACATAGCCTCTTACCTGGGTATTACCGATACTTCATTAAGCCGCATCAGAAAAGACTTTGCTAAAAAACACAACGCATGAATAAAAATGGTGCAGGTGAACAGAACTTGCCAAATGGCAAGAGATAAGTTCGGTATCTGTTTTTCCTTTGTAGTGCAACACAAAAGCACAAAACATGAAAAACTTACCTGATTACATCAGCATTATTTTTATAATTACCACATTAATACCCGTTTATTTCTTTTATGCAGCAAGCCATAAATCAAAAACTGTTCTCATAGTACTTGTTAGCTGGTTGGCAATTCAGGCAGCAATTGGCCTCAGCGGATTTTATACCATTGCCAACACCACTCCTCCCCGCTTTCTTTTAACTATACTTCCACCATTGCTGCTGATTATTATATTGTTTGCAACACCCAAAGGCCGCGCATTTATAGATGGGCTCAACAAAAAAATGCTTACGCTTTTACACCTGGTAAGAATACCTGTTGAACTGGTATTGTTGTGGTTATTCATACACAAAACAATACCGCAAATAATGACTTTTGAAGGACGAAACCTTGATATATTATCCGGCATCACAGCTCCTGTTATTTATTATTTCGCATTCACGAAACAGGTGCAAACCAAAGCAATTTTGTTAATATGGAATTTTATCTGTCTCGGATTACTGATCAATATTGTTACCCTGGCAGTTTTATCGGCGCCCCTACCCTTTCAACAATTAGCATTTGAGCAACCCAATATTGCCGTTTTATATTTTCCATTTGTTTGGCTTCCGGCGTGTATAGTTCCGTTGGTATTATTTGCACACCTGGTGGTTATCAGGCAACTTTTACATGAACACAAACATTATAAATTAAATCAAAATATAGCTGTTAGTTAAAAACCAGGGTTGTAAAAATGCCTTATATCCCGACGGATTTTTTTTCGCGAACTTATCTACCTAAAAAAACCGGATACAAACCGACGGAAATTTTGGAGTAATAATTGCAATTGCTGCCAATACACGGTAAAGGTCATCAATGAAGGTTTCAGCCGGAAGTTTCTGGTAATCAAGGACTGTTTTTAAATTTTTAATTTTCATTGATACAATTAAACATCAGCATGCTATTTTCGTCGTACTACTTACTGGTAATTTTGTAAATAAAGCACACCAAATTGTATCAAAACGGTGTATATTAGATTTTCAAATGCAGATTAGGAGATGAAGGCAGACAAGGCAAGCCAAACAGCTCAATATATGGCTTTATTCCGGGCACTTGAAACAACGCTTCCTGAGAATCAAAGACTTTTTATTGACCCTTACGCTATATCATTTTTGGATGGTAAACTAAAGGTAGCCACCCGCCTGGCTCCTATTTCATTTGTACGCAGGTATGTTCAAAATACTATTCGCAAAAAAATACCCGGGGCCATGTCGTCGGGTATTGCACGAACCCGGTATATCGACGACCTGTTGCATCAAACAGTTCAACATAAAGCAAAACAGGTAATTATTTTGGGTGCCGGTTACGACACCCGGGCATTGCGACTCGACTTCTTATCCACTATACCTGTTATTGAAATAGACCATCCTAATACAGCCCGCAAAAAAACGCAGAAACTGAAAAAGTTACTCGGGCACCTGCCAAACCATATCCGATACTGGCAAATTGATTTTAATAAAGAAGGCTTACAGGAACTGGCAGCGAGGGAACAACTCGATTTCTCCATACCAACAACAATCATCTGGGAAGGAGTAACCAATTACCTCAATGAACAAGCCATTAACAGTACCTTTGCCTTTGCACAGCAATTTACCAGTGGGTCCTATATCATTTTTACTTATGTGCATCAACAGGTTTTGCATGAACCACAACATTTTTTTGGTGCATCGAAATTACTGAAAGACCTTGAGGCACTTGAAGAACGCTGGACCTTTGGATTCAATCCTGAAGAACTATCCGCTTACCTGCAACAATATAATTTCGTACTACTTGAAGACTCCGGAGCATCAGATTACCGCGATAAATACTTGCCCGACCGCCCTGAGAAGGGATATGAATTTTACCGTGTAGCTTTTGCAATTAAAAATTAAAAACCCACTGAGTTATGGAGTCGCCGTCGATTTTAAAACATTTACGTGATATCATTTTGTTGCCTTTTACCGTTACGTTCATTGTTCCTTATTTTTTATACGCGTATGAAGTGAAGGATGGATTGATACCGCATAGTTTAGGCATTAAATTAACAGGCTGGCTGATAGCAGTTGCCGGTTCTGCCATATTTGTTTACACTGTTTTTTTGTTTAAAGTAATCGGACAGGGAACATTGGCGCCCTGGCAACCCACCCAAAAACTGATCGTTGAAGGGCCTTACCGGTATTGCCGCAACCCAATGATACTGGGTGTATTTTTTATGCTGATTGGTGAAGGTTTAATGTTGTATTCTGTAAACATCATTGCCTGGTCAGTACTGTTTTTTATTATCAATACTTTCTATTTTATATTGTTCGAAGAACCCGGCCTCATGCAGCGCTTTGGAAGCGATTACCTCAGGTACAAAAAGCATGTACCCCGGTGGTTTCCAAGGTTAACGCCGTTCAGGTTGCTGAATTCATAGATGCCGATGTCGGAAGTCAGAGGTCGGAAGTTTGAAGAACCTGCGGTTTTAATCCTGGTTAGGATTTTCAAATTTCTGAGTATTCCGACATCTGACTTCAGACCTCCGACTTCGGACCTCAATTTCCTACTTCTTTCGTCTTACTTCCTGCTCCAAATCCATAATCTCAACTTTGCGGAAGTCAACCGGCTGCCCTTCGCTTTGCAGGGCAATAAATCCTTCTGATAATATCTTGCCATCCTGTTTGATCTTCGGGTCATAATTGGTTACTACGCCACCACCAATCTGCGGTTTTGAATACTGCAATACCGTATCACCATTAATGATATGCGTAATCAGCGAATCGCCTAATACAATCAGCTCTGCCCTCACCCACTGATCGCCATCATAGGTTTTTGAAGATGATTCAATGCAATGCCTGGTATCGAGCTGGCCTTTATACACAATATTAGTTCCCGGCGAACACATATTACCGGTAGGCCGCGGTTTGCCATCACCTAAACCGCCAAGCAATTGAAATTCGATCGAAATAGGCCAGTCCTGATCTTTAGGCATAGTGCGGGGATCCTGCGAGTGGAACATTACACCACTGTTGAGTAAAGTATACGAAGGCGCATCTTTTCTCCATTCACCGGTAAACCGGTACTCCACTACAAGATGATAATAAGAAAACGGCTTTTTAAAATACAGGTGGCCGAACTGGTTGTTAAAAGCGCTATATTGATCGTACCGTACTTTCAGTAAACCATCTTCAACCCTGAAGGTGTTTCCGAAATTATCACCAACTTCATGGTGATTGATCTTAACGATCCAGTCGTTGATATCGCGGCCATTAAAAAGCGATACCCAGCCCTTTTTATGGGCCTGTACGTCATGCGGACTATGACACGAAGCGATTGCTATTATTGCAATTAAACAAATAACACAATTACGTATGCAAGCTGTATTCATAACGGATAATGTTTATCATGATGAAGATACAGGATTATAAAATACCTGCGCTATCAAAAAAAAAGTGGGTCACCCTTTTATGAGGATGACCCACTCTGTATTTTTCTTGTGCCTTGATTCTTGTGCCTTGAGCCTTGTATATTATTTCAGCTCATATTTATACTTATACCGCTCATACAGCTGCTTTTGCTTGTTATCCAAACTCACCTCGCGGCCCTGGATAAATGCATGCAAAATGATGCTGGTACGCATATCGAGTATATCGCCTTCGCTTATAACAATATTGGCATCTTTACCGGCTTCGAGCGAACCTGTTTTATCATCTACACCTAATATTTTGGCCGAATTAAGTGTAATAGCCTGTAATGCCTGCTCTTTGGTTAAACCATAGGCAACAGCAGTACCCGCATTAAATGGCAGGTTGCGGTAACGGCTTTCGGCATGCTCGTCGTTTAAAGCAAACAACACCCCGGCTTTTTGCAACATGGCAGGTGTTTTAAACGGCTGATCAACATCGTCATCGTCGGTTGCAGGTAAAGCATGTTCATCCTGCAGTATAACGGCAATATTGTTTTGCTTTAACAGGTCGGCAATCTGAAAACTTTCGCTGCCGCCAACGATCACTACATCAAAACCAAACTCCTTTACAAAATCAATAGCTATCAGCATTTGTTTTACCTGATCGCCATGCACAAACAACTTTTGTGTTTTGTTGAACAATCCCTTTAATGACTCATAGTTCAGATTGGTTTCTTTATGCGTAGTTTCCTGCAAATATGCTTTGGCTGCGCGGAAAAGTGATTTGATGTCATCAATTTTCTTCAGCGCTTCTTTTGTTGGATCGGTTTGCGGTTGCTGTATTCCCAAAAAGATAGCAAACCGGTTAGGACGGCTGATGAATGTAGGCATGTTCAAATGAATGCCATTATCCATTTTATAGGCTGCATCTTCATAATTCCACGCATCCAGCTGAACAACCGAAGAAGAACCGCTGATGGTGCCACCCTGCGGTGTTACACCGGCCAGCAAAATACCATTTGCTTTTAATGTGTTAGTGATCTTTGAATCGGTATTATAAGCAACTATCGAACGAATGCTGCTGTTATAATCACCCAGTTCCTGAAAGTCGTTGGAGCCTCTTACACCGTTCCCGATTTCCTTCAATCCCAGATCGGTTACCGGTAAAATAAGACCGGGATATATCTGTTTGCCTTTGGCATCGATCACTTTGGCATCACCTGCCTGCACACTAACATTGGCCCCTACCTGAACAATTTTGCCGTTGTTTACTTCTATCGTTCCATTTTCAATTACCTGACCATTGCCTACATGTATGGTACCGTTGGTGATATATATTTTGCCTGCATAGGCTTTGGCCGGATACACATCTTCCTGTGCTACCGCTGCCATACCAAACGCTATGCAATGCATTGCTATAATTAATTTTTTCATTTTTAAATTTTCAAATTGTTACATTTTCAAATTAATTGGAGTTGGCATCGTTTTCATCCACATCAACAGTGATCAATCCATCGTGATGGCCATGATCGCCACAGCTTAACACCACCTGAAAACTGGGTGTAGCAGGTTGTACAGGACCGCCGCTCTTTTTTTCACCAAGCATCTTTTGCACCAAACGGTTTCTTTCTGCTATAATCTTTTTACGCAACTCCTGATCGTGGTCGAGGTCAAAATAAATGACGCCATCAACAATTGTTTTTTCGGCCTTTGCGTAAATGCTCAACGGGTTATCGCTCCAAACCACCACGTCGGCATCTTTGCCGGGTTTTAAGCTTCCTACTTTATCATCTACATGCAATGCTTTAGCAGGATTCAACGTTACCATTTTAAAGGCATCTTCTTCGGCCATGCCACCGTATTTCACGCTTTTGGCAGCTTCCTGATTTAAGCGACGGGCCATTTCAGCGTCATCTGAATTGATACAAACGTTCAACCCTACGCGTTGCATAATGGCTGCATTATAGGCAATAGCATCCTGTACTTCCATTTTATATGCCCACCAGTCGCTGAAAGTGGAGGCATTGGCGCCATGCGCTTTCATTTTATCGGCCACTTTGTAGCCTTCGAGAATATGTGTAAAAGTATTCACCCTGAAACCGAATTTTTCGGCTACCCGCATGGTAGAAGTGATTTCACTTTGCACATAACTATGGCAGGTAATAAAGCGCTTTTTGTTCATGATCTCAACAAGCGCTTCCAGTTCAAGGTCCCTTCTTACGGGAGCAACAGCCGTGGTAACAGCACCTTTTTTCTTTGTAGTAGTGGCTTCTGCTTCTTTGCAACCTTTTTCGTATTCACAGGCGCGGGTAAAGGCGTCCATCAATACTTCCTCAACGCCCATACGGGTATCGGGAAAACGGTTGTTGTTTTGTGAAGTAGTACGTTTTACGTTTTCGCCAAGCGCAAACTTAATAAAGGGATCGGCGCCTTTAAATTTCAGCTCTTCATCATTTGCGCCCCAGCGCAGTTTGATCAGCTGTGTTTGTCCGCCGATGGTATTGGCCGATCCGTGTAAAATATGCGAAGTGGTTACGCCGCCGCTGAGCTGGCGGTAAATATTAATGTCTTCAGGATTGAGGTTATCGCCTATGCGCACTTCTGAAGTAACCGACTGAGCGCCTTCGTTGATAGAAGCAGCTGCAATATGCGAGTGCTCATCTATTACACCCGGTGTAACATGTTTGCCGGTGGCATCAATTATTTTGGCAGTAGCGTCTGACAAATTTTTTCCGATCTGCGCTATTTTACCATTTTTTATAAGCACATCGGTGTTTTCGAGCTTGCCTTCTTTTTCGTTGGTCCATACGGTACCGTTTTTAATAAGAATGGTTTGCGTCTGAGGCAGGCTATCCCATCCATATCCGTCAAAAGGATACACTACTTTACCCAATGGGGCCGATGGTTTTTTCTTACTGGTATCGGGTGCAGGCGTACCGGCTTTTGAAAAGCTGGCCGTCCACAATAAATTATTGCCTTCGGCATCTACTCCGTTACCATTCCAGGCATCACCGTTCACGGTGCCGCCTAATCTGATGGAAGCAGCACGCGGGCGTTTTTCGGTTGCAAAGCTGATGTTTACCAGTTTGCCGTCGTAACTGAATTTTGCTTTGATGGTATCTTTTGCAATGATGCTTGCATCGGTAGTGCTTTTTACATCCAGTGTGTAGCTGGTGTTGCCTTTTGCCGATTTAAGGTTGATGGTATACTGACCGGCAACAGGCGACCAGTTCTCATCTTTTACGTTGTATTTATCGCCCTGGATCCAGTTTTGAAGGATCACCGTTTTTTCGTTGAAAACAGGTCCGGTAGTAATGATGAAATTGGCCAGCTTACCGGCTTCGAGGCTTCCAACTTTATCATAAACACCTAATGCAACAGCGGGTGTTTTAGTCAGCGCTTCAAAGGCTTTTGTTTCACTTAACCCATTATCGATGGCTTTGCGCAGATTGGTTAAAAACTGTTTGGTATCTTTTAATTCTGCAGCGGTTAAGCAAAAGGGAATATTCGCTTTTTCGAAAGCTGCTGCATTGGTTGGCGCCAGTTCCCAGTGTTTCATATCGGTCAGCGACACAAAACGGGCTTCATTGGGATCTTCCACATCCATAGCCTGTGGATAGTTTAACGACAGAATATAAGTGGCTTTGGTAGCGGCAATATCTTTTATGCGCTGGTATTCGTTACCGCCGCCTTTAATAATATATTGCACGCCAAATTCATCGCCTATACGATCGGCACGCAGATCGTTCCATTTATCACCGGCATCAAATATCTGCGGCAATCCCTGTATATCGTTCCATGCTTTCAGGGAAAGATTTACCCCTTCGGCGCCCGGATTGGTTTTATACCATTGGGCATCGAGGTAAGTTTGCCTCAGCAAAGCAATGGTTCCCATCATCGACGAAGGGTAGCTTTGGGTTGAAGTACCTTTACTCAGTGAATAGTGCGCTGAAGCTTTTTCTTTTACCATCACCAGGTTTTCTTTTTCGGTGGCCAGTGTTACCAGCGCACCGGTTCCCCGGGCAATACCGTCTTTCAGATGCGTTAACACAGTACCAAAACCAGCTTCACGCAAAGGTTTCGCTTTGGTATCGTCGGTAGTAAACAACCGCGCACCATCTGTTTCGCATTTAATAGCCTGGTTCCATCCAAACGCGCCTTTGGTATTGGAGGTTAACTGGGCTGGTGCGCGAAAATCAAAGCCGGCGCCTGCTCTTTGCGGAACCGGAATACCATAATCACTGTAAATGTCAATAAACGATGGATAGATGTATTTGCCGCTGCAGTCAATAACAACTGCATCTTTGGGAACGGCTACCGAATTGCCGGCAGCAATAACCTTACCTTCCCGAATAACCAGTGTGGCATTGGTAATGGTGGTTTGTACATCTTTTACAATAGTGGCGTTGGTGAAGGCGTAACATTTAACCTGAGGATCGGCGATGCCGTTAACAGGGAACGTTACCTGCGACAGGGCGCCTGAATAAACTATCAATAACAGGCCCACCAGGAAAAAAAGCTTTCCCCGTGGAAAGAAACAGTACTTTCTCATGTGCATTTGGTTTTAAAATCGGAACAAAGGTCGAATTTAGGTAAATGAAGTAATTTACACGGGTTAAAAACTTATTAACCGGTCAATACGCTCCATGAACATCGCACAATACATCGATCATACGTTGCTAAAGCCTGCTACAACCATGCAGGAACTAAAAAAATTATGTGAAGAAGCGCTTCAGTATAATTTTTATGCCGTTTGCGTGCCTCCACCTCTTGTTAAAAATGCCAGAAATATTTTAAACACTGCAGAAAGCAGCATCAAAACGGCTACGGTTATCGGTTTTCCGTTTGGATATTCCATTGCCCGTGCCAAGCTGGCCGAAGCTCAACAGGCAATACAGGATGGTGCCGATGAATTAGATGTGGTGATTAACCTCATAGCGTTAAAAAATAACGCATGGCAATACCTTAAACTTGAAATGAAATCGATTGTAGAGGTTGCCCATGCCAATAACAAACTGGTGAAGGTGATCATCGAAAGCGGCATATTAACCAATGAGGAAATTATTAAATGCTGTGAATTATATGCCCAAACCGGAGTTGATTTTTTGAAAACATCTACCGGCTATGCCGAAACAGGGGCTACAGTAGAAGCGGTGCAACTGATGCGGGCGCACCTTCCGTCTACTATTAAGATCAAGGCCTCGGGTGGTATTCGTACCTGGGAACAGGCCGAACAATATATTAAGGCCGGGGCTAACCGGCTGGGTTGCAGTGCCAGTGTGGCGATTGTGAATGGGGAGAAAAACAGCTCAACAGGAGGCTATTAAAAAGTTACCGGTTACCGGTTGCCAGATTCCGGGTAACTGGTAACCGGTAACCAACGAAAGCTTGCAACCTGTAACCCGTTAAACTATCTTTGGCGAACATTTTGCATAAATAACCGTAGAGCCTTTAAAATTCACATGTCAGATGAAATATATATTTAGTAGCGTATTATTAATCCTGTCCCTGTCCCTGGTAGCCCAAACAGATTCCGGTTCGGTGGTAGTGCATAAAGATCCCCGGATCGATTTGCTGGTGAAAAAGCAAATTCAGGTTAATGAATTGACTACCCGCGACGCACGCCGTTTTGTTCAGGGATATCGCATCCTGGTAATGAATACAAACGACCGCAATAAGGCTACGAATGCAAAAACAAAAATTTACCAGGAGTTCCCCGAATTAAAAGCTTACCTGATGTGGCAGTCGCCTTTTATGAAATTAAAAGTGGGCGATTTTAAAACCCGTGAAGAAGCAGAACCATACCTGTCGGCCATACAACGATTTTTCCCTACGGGCGTATATATCATTCGCGATGTAATTGAAGTGAATCCTGATAAGTCGGGAAGTTTGTAATATAGTCCGAAAGACGGTAAGTCTGCAAGACCGAAAGATGTTTCCGACTTTTCGTCTTTCCGTCTTTCCAACTATCTTTGTGGCTATGAGCACCTTACAGCAAAAGATCCAAAGCCTGGCAAAAACATACGCATCCGAATTTATTGACATACGTCACCATTTGCATGCGCATCCCGAACTGAGCTATCAGGAATTTGAAACTTCGCGCTTCATTCAGCATAAATTAACTGAATTTGGTATTCCCTATAAAATAATGGCGCAAACCGGCGTAGTGGGTTTGATAGAGGGAAAAAATCCACAAAAAAAAGTAATTGCGCTGCGGGCCGATATCGATGCATTGCCCATTACCGAACAAAATAATATTTCCTATAAATCGAAACACGACGGGGTAATGCACGCCTGCGGACATGATGTGCATACCACCTGTTTGCTCGGCGCCGCCAAAATATTACAACAGTTAAAAAACGAATGGGAAGGAACCGTAAAACTGATCTTTCAACCCGGTGAAGAAAGAAATCCCGGCGGAGCCAGCATTTTAATTAAAGAAGGCGTTCTGGAAAATCCCAAACCACAGGCCATATTTGGTTTGCACGTACATCCGCAACTCGAAATCGGCAAACTGAGTTTTCGCGCCGGACAGGTAATGGCCAGCGCCGATGAAATTTATATTACCATCAAAGGCAAAGGCGGTCATGCCGCAGCCCCGCATTTAACGGCCGATATCATTCTCATTGCATCGCATCTGGTTGTTAGCCTGCAGCAGATCATCAGCCGCAACAGAAATCCTTTAGCACCTTCGGTGTTATCTATTTGTTCAATCCAGGGTGGACATACCACCAACGTAATACCCAGCGAAGTAAAACTGATGGGCACCTTCAGGGCCCTTGATGAAGAATGGCGTTTTAAAGCCCATGAACTGATTCGCAAACTGGCTACCGAGCTGGTGCACAGCATGGGCGCTGAAATTGATCTGCATATCGATGTTGGCTATCCGGCCGTTTATAACAATGAAGCATTAAGTAATGCAGCCCGCTCACTGGCCGAAGATTATATGGGTAAAGAAAAAGTAGAAACTACCGAAGTACGCATGGGCGCCGAAGATTTTGGTTATTATACACAGCATATTCCCGGTTGCTTTTACCGGTTAGGAGTTATGAATGTGGCCAAAGGCATTACTTCGGGTGTGCATACACCTACTTTTAATATCGATGAAAATGCTATTGAAACAGGTATGGGCATGATGGCCTGGCTGGGAGGAAAGGCTGAGTTCTAAGTTCAATGTTCTTAGTTCCGTTTGTTAATGGCATCATCAAAGAAAGCTGTCATAAATGGCAGGGGCGCCATAAATGCAAAAATCATCATCGCTCTCCTCCTCGTCTTCTGTTATATTAGTTTTGTTTTCCTGCATTTTTTCCATCTGCATTAAAATGGAGTTGTTTGCATCTGTTGCTCCATGGTACTTTTTATCAGCAATACCAACAAGCAACAAAATGGCCAATGCCAGCATAAGGTGTTGCATAAAATAGGTGTTTATTCATTCATAATTATCTACTCCTGTTTTCCGGCTTCCGGCATCCTGCTTAACCCTTTTCCATGCGTCTGGTCATATCCCAAAACGCCGCCAGCAACACAATCACAAACCAGCTCACATTCAATACCTGCGCTTTAAAAACAAATCCTGAAATTTTTTGAAAAGAAGGCAGGAAAGAAATCAGGGGGTACATATACGGATGAAAATACAGATGCTCCCATTCGTGAATTATAAATCCTGTTATCAATAAGCCCAACCCGATGCCAACCGGTATAATAAAATTTCGAAAGCGCAGACTTAGCCAATATTGAATGGCAGTAATAGCCAGAATAGAATAATAAGTTTTTCCAATTAACAAAAACAAGCCCTTCCATGGAACCGGATGATCAAAAAACGTATACTGCCTTTGAACCAGGCTGGCAGCACAGGAAGAAAGAATGATGGCTGCACTAAATAATATAAAACAAAATAAAATGAGTGAATGAATGACAATGAACCTTGAAAAAAAGATATCGGCCATGGTTCGTGGAGAAGCATACACCTGCTTCCAGGTGTTATTCTTATATTCTATTTGCACAACAAGACTTGTTGCCAGTATAACATACATAGGCAACAGAAAAAAGGTGGCGTCCTGCCAGTTATCATTTATAATAAGTTGCCAGGGATCCTCCTTAAAAGCGGGCACAAAATGATCGGGACGCGCTACCAGCTTAATAAAATTTACAACAGGTATAAAAACAGCACCTATAACGGTTAGCCAAAATGCCGCGGTTTGCCTGCTTTTCAGGAATTCAGATCTTGTATTAAGTATAAAAGAGGTAACCATATTATTGGGCAGTGATTTGAATGAATAAATTTTCAAGGTCGTTTTGAGTAACAGCCAACTGATATACTTCCACTCCCTGCTGCACCAGCAGTTTATTCAGTTGGGCCGATCGCTCCCGGCTTTCATAATTTACCACTACCCGGCTGCCATTTATATGCTTTACCGGAAAATAATCCTGTATGGCCAGTTGCGCCATAGCCGTATCATTTACTTCAACTTCAACAGCCGATTTTTGTGATTGTAATTGCTGCAACTGTTGCAAACTGCCCTGAAACAACAACTTTCCCTTATGTATAATGCCTACATGTGTAGCCATTTTTTCAACTTCGGCCAGCAGATGGCTCGAAACAAGAATGGTTTTTCCGAATTCGCGATTCAGCTGTTTGATCAGTTCACGGGTTTCAATAATGCCGTTGGGATCTAATCCATTGGTGGGTTCATCGAGTATCAGCAGTTCGGGATCGTGTAACAGGGCAATGGCAATCGCCAGCCGTTGTTTCATACCCAGCGAATAATTCTTTGCTTTTTTATTGGCTGCATGTACCAGGCCAACAATTTCAAGTACTTCGTTTATGCGTTTTTTATCGCAACGATAGGTTAAGCGAAACACTTCGAGGTTTTCTTTGCCTGTTAAATGCAGGTAAAGCGAAGGTTGTTCAATAAGAGAACCAATGCGCCTTAATATTTCCATGCGGTGTTGCTGAAATTCTCTTCCAAATAAAGTGATATTACCCTGCTGCTTTTTTAACAAGCCCAGCAATAATCGCAATGTGGTGGTTTTACCGGCGCCGTTTGGACCTAAAAATCCGTAGATACTGCCGGTGGGCACCTGCAAATTAAGATCGTCTAATATCTTTTGCCCTTTAGTAAAAGCAAAATGAAGGTGCCCGGTTTCGATAATGGCTGTTTTCATGGCTATTCTTTTACAACTTGTACATCTTTTATATTTTTACCATCGAAAGTAATGGTTGAGCTGCTATCTGTTTTCAATTGAAAATGGCTGATATGAACTGTTTTGGTATTGATATTTGATAAGGCAGATTCCAGATTCAATTCTTTAATGACCGTTTCTCCATCGAATGTGACATTTGAACCAAGGGCATAAACCTGCAATCCATTTAAAAAGACTTTTTTATTGCCCGTATCGCCTGTGTTTAAGATCGTGTGACCAAAAAGATTAATTACATAGGATTGAGCCGATATTGAATCCGGAGCGCCATTCAGAACCAATTCGGTAAAAAGTGCATTAATTTTTGGTGTTCCGGGCAAATACAAATTCACCGTTTGGTATCCCCGCCTTTCTTCATTAAGGTCCTGGTTGGTAAGCGCCGTATCGCCGATAATGATCAGGGTATCATTTACAATGCTATACTTCATCCGGCTTGCGGGCATATGAACTATTTTCATTTTTGGTGAAGTAGCCGGATAAATATTACATCGTTGCTGGCCCGTTATTGATACATATTTTATACCGGGCAATGAAATTTCGTCCATACGTTCTTCCCGTACTTTATCGAATGAAACATACTCACCGCGTTTGTATTTGGCGTACAACGTAAGATGTACGGCTGTAATACCAAGCAATGCAAAAAGAAAATATGTTAGTAGTATTTTATTGCTCTTTTTCATATCAGCTTAATTAAAATTCTGAGTGTTAAGTGTTGAGTTTTGCGTTCAGCGTTCAGCGTTTTGCATTTAGCGTTCAGCGTTCCGCCTTCAGCCTTTTACGCAAAATGCTGTTTCTTGAACTTTTCAAATCTTGGTTTCAGCTCATCAGGCTCCATACCCAGCAGGTACATAGTGCGAAAAACCTGCGGCAGATCTTTTTCAACGAAATCGTTCCTGCGGTATTGCTGGGCATTCTTTACTGCCTGTGCAGCTACGAAATAGCCAATACCCCGCTGGTTATAAATTATTTCCTGTTGCTGTAGAAATTCAAAAGTGCGCATTACCGTATTCGGATTTACCTCAAGCTGCACCGCCAGTTCACGTACAGATGGTATACGCTCTTCGGCCTTCCATTCTTTCAACAAAATCTTCTCGCACACATAATCGGCAATTTGTAAGTATATAGCCTGCGATTCGCGGAATTGCATAGTTAATTATTTAAGCGTTAAACTTCTTTTTCTTTTAAACGGAAATACGTGACAACCCAAAAAACGGGCGCTAAAGTGTACTTAAAAAGAAAAAGCAAAATATTACTGAGCCACTCAGGTAATAATATAGCCACCTGGGTACTATCAGGTTGCCACACCCGGTAAATACTGAAAGGTTCATAAAAATTACCCATCGGCATAAAAAGATCCATTAACTTATGTACTACAAGCATAAATGCAACGAATATGATCAGTACCGAAACAGTGGTTTTAATAAAATTAAATTTCACAAAATATACCGACCCCAGCAGAAAAGCTGATTGCACGCCTACGAATAGTGTTAAAAAGTATAGATAGAAATTATCGCCCTGTTCGGGAGGTGACTGAAAAACATTTATAACATTCTGTATTATAGCCGGAACATGATCGCGCTTTGCAGCCGCTTCAGTAAGGCTGTTAGATAGTTTTACCATTGAAAAATCAGTCACATAAAAAATCAGCGTGTAACTGATAAAAAACAACACCGCACTAAACAACAAGGCACACAATAATTTTTCCAATGTCGATGCCGGCACCAGTAAAAAATGAATGCCCGTTGCCCCTTCATTCAAATCAGAAAACATCAAACTGGCATATAAACAACCGGTTAAAATCAAACCAACATAATAAGCAATTACCTGCGTGTCAGATCTCAAAGAATGATTGAAGGCAAACAGAATAACAAACGAAAACCAAAGCACCAGCAATCCGGCGATGGCGCCAAGCGATAGCAGGTATTTCTTTTTATTTTCATTCCAGTGCTTACCAATGTATAATAACCAGCGGTTGAAGTCAAAAACAGCATTCATAGCAATAGTTTAAGCGTTAAAAACAGATTCAATGGCTTTTCCGTTAAGAATAATGGCCTTGTACAATAGTTCAAGATCAAGTTTACTATCCTGCTCTTCGGTATTACGGGTAACAACAGCACTGCCCCGCAACGACGATTCGCGGTACAGGGCCTGTTTTACTTCTTCACTGTCGAATGAAATATGGAATGATAATTTGCGGGTAATGTTATCAACCGTTTGATCGAATAAAATGCGGCCTTCATCAATGATGGTTATACGATCGATCAGGTTCTCAAGGTCTTTTACCTGGTGCGTGCTGATAACAATACATTTGTTTTCATCGATACAGCCGGCCATCACTTTTCGAAACTGGCTTTTACTCATTATATCAAGGCCATTGGTAGGTTCATCCATCAACAACACCGATGTATTGCAGGCCAAACCAAAACTAATAAGCACTTTCTTCTTCTGGCCATAGCTCATTTTCTGCAACGTGTTTGAACGGGGTATGTCAAATTCAGTAATGTACCTGTTAAACTGATCGTCGTTGAACTTAGGATAAAAAGGAGCATGGTATTTAACAAGATGCTCTATGTGCACATCGGGCAAATAAAACTCTTCGGGCACCATGAATATGTCTTTCAAAAAATCGGGTTGTCTTTTGCCTGGTGCAAAACCAAGCACATCAACAGTTCCTTTATCGGGAAATAACAAACCAGCCATATTTTTTAACAGGGTCGATTTGCCGGTGCCGTTCTTTCCCAGCAATCCATAAATATGACCAGCCTGTAGCTGCAAACTGAGTCCGGTAAATATTTTTTTACTACGGTACCCAAAGTGAAGGTCATGTATGTTTATCATGCCTGGCGTTTTAGTGTATTAGTTAAATAGTACACACAAACATAAGTTCTTTTTTTGTTAATCCAAATCTTTCTTTAAAAAACCAGTTGTTTGGGTATTGCTTGATTGATGAGTGGTTTGAAGCACGGAAAAACGGTTTTTTGCTGCTTTTTATCCCCTTTTCACATGATCTTAATCATTTTCCTTATTTGTCTTTACTCGCCCATTAGTTCGTAAATTGCGCGCCAATTGTTGATTAAATCGTTAATATGAAAAAAGAACTGCGAAAGGAATCAGCATTAGAGTACCATGCCAAAGGACGACCCGGCAAAATAGAAGTGATCCCTACTAAAGAAGCTAAAACCCAACGCGATCTGTCGCTTGCCTACTCACCAGGCGTTGCAGAACCCTGTCTTGAAATTCATGCAAATCCTGAATCTGTTTATAAATACACCGCCAAAGGCAATCTCGTTGCCGTTATAAGCAATGGCACCGCTGTTTTAGGTTTGGGCGATATAGGCCCCGAAGCCGGTAAACCGGTAATGGAAGGGAAAGGGGTATTATTCAAAATATTCGCCGACATCGACGTATTTGATATTGAAATAAATGAAAAAGACCCCGAAAAATTTGTTCAGATCGTAAAAGCACTGGAACCAACTTTTGGTGGTATTAACCTCGAAGATATTAAAGCACCTGAATGCTTTTATATTGAACAGCATCTGAAAAAACAGATGAAAATTCCGGTGATGCACGACGATCAGCATGGTACTGCCATCATCAGCGCAGCCGCCCTGCTGAACGCACTGGAAATACAAAAGAAAAAAATCGAAAAATGCCGTTTTGTAGTAAATGGCGCCGGTGCAGCAGCTATTGCCTGTACTAAATTATATCAGGCCCTTGGCGCCAATAGCGAAAACTTTTTGGTGTTTGATAGTAAAGGACTGATCCATGAAAGCCGTACCGATCTGGATGAGCTGAAAAAACAATTTATTGTAAAAGGGAAAAATTACACGCTGGCGCAGGCTTTTGAAAATGCGGATGTTTTTATCGGCCTCAGCAAAGGCAATATAATATCGCAGGAAATGGTAAAAAGCATGGCCAAAAATCCGGTTGTATTTGCTATGGCCAATCCCGATCCTGAAATTACTTACGAAAATGCCACCGAAGCCCGTAAGGATATTATTATGGCAACGGGCCGCAGCGATTATCCTAACCAGGTAAACAACGTGCTTGGGTTTCCATTTATATTCCGTGGTGCACTGGATGTTCGTGCCACGCAAATAAACGAGGCCATGAAGCTGGCCGCAGTTAAAGCCCTTGCCGAACTGGCTAAAACGCCGGTACCCGATATCGTGAACATTGCCTACAACGAAAAAAGTTTATCGTTTGGCCCTAACTATATTATTCCAAAACCCCTCGATCCGCGGTTATTATCTACGGTAGCCCCTGCTGTTGCCAAAGCAGCTATTGAAAGTGGTGTGGCGCAGACTACCATCGATAACTGGGATACCTATTCGATTGATCTGAATAAGCGACTTGGTATTGATAACCAACTGATGCGTGTATTGGGTAATAAAGCTCGCAGTAATCCCAAACGGCTTGTTTTTGCCGAAGCTGATAATCAGAAAATATTAAAAACAGCGCAGATCGCTTTTGAAGAAAAAATAGCATATCCCATTTTGCTGGGCGACGAAAAAAAGATCAAACAAATTGCCGCTGAAAATAATATCGACATCGATGATATGCCGATCATCGATCCCCGTAACGATGAGTATGAAGATAAGCGTAAGCAATATGGCGAATTGCTTTTCGAAAAACGTCAGCGTAAAGGGGTGAACCTGTACGAATCGAACAAGATCATGAAAGACCGTTTATACTTCGGTTGCATGATGGTGGAGAACGGTGATGCAGATGCGGTTATTTCGGGTTTAACCCGCAACTATGCCGAAGCTATTCGTCCGGCTTTACAGGTTATAGGCATGGAAGAAGGGGTGAAAAAAATTGCCGGCATGTATATGCTGCTTACCAAAAGAGGTCCTCTGTTTTTGGCCGATACCACCGTGAATTTTAATCCCACGGCCGAAGAACTGGCCGATATAACCCTGCTGGTGGCCAAAGAAGTGCGCAGTTTTAATTTAACGCCCCGTATTGCCATGCTCAGTTATTCGAACTTCGGCAGCAGCGATTCGCCCGAAGCCAAACTGGTAGCACAGGCAAAAGACATTGTAAAAGAAAAAGATCCCACACTTGTTATAGATGGCGAAATGCAGGCAAGTCTTGCTTTTAACCAGGAGATCCTGCGCGATAACTATCCTTTCAGCGACCTGGTAGACCAGGAAGTAAATACGCTCATCTTCCCTAACCTGGCAGCAGGTAATATTGCCTATAACCTGATGAAGGAAATAGGTGGCGCCGATGCTATTGGCCCTATTTTGCTCGGTTTAAAAAAGCCGGTGCATGTACTGCAGCTGGGCAGCTCGGTACGCAGTATTTACAATATGGCGCTGATTGCGGTAATCGACGCACAACTAAAATGCCGCAACAACAATTCCGATACATCGAAGAAACCTGCGTGGTGGAAAAAGAAGAGTAAGGTTTAATTTTTTTGTTTCAGGTTACAGGTTTCAGGAACACCCTTTCGGGAAATCCTGTAACCTGAAACCTGCAACTTTTTGTTGGTTTCGATTGTTGAGCTTCACATCCCCGAATCTATCGGGCGTGCTTCATATTTCATCCCCGTCATAACGGGACCGACGATTGCCGTTTGCCGACTTAAATGTATTTTTACGGATAAACTATTAATTAACTTGTCAGTAATGAGTTAGTTAGCTATTATTGCTTCTCATTATTGCTTAATTATCATGACTTTATTTACTGAGTTCGGCCGTTACCTGTTGATGATAAAAGGCATGTTTTCCAAACCGGAAAACTGGAAAATGTATTGGAAGGAGCTCATGCATCAATGTAATGAAATTGGCATCGGGTCATTAGGCATAGTAGTGATCATATCGTTTTTTATGGGAGCGGTATCTGCATTACAAACAGCCTATCAGCTGGTTAGCCCCGTAATTCCCATGAGCACCGTTGCACAAATTGTACGGGATACAGTTATTCTTGAGTTTGCACCTACCCTTGTATGTATCGTGCTTGCAGGTGTGGTAGGCAGCAAAATAGCCAGTGAACTGGGTAATATGCGGGTAAGTGAACAGATTGATGCACTGGAAATTATGGGTATCAATACCAAAACATATCTGGTTTTACCTAAAATACTGGCAGCCCTGATCACGATCCCCCTGCTGGTAGTAATTTCAGCTGCATTGGGAATTTATGGCGGGCAGTTGGCAGCTACCTTGTCGGGCATTCTGTCGCCTAATCAATATGAAACAGGTTTGTTGTATAATTTTCAACAGTACAACGTTTTTTTTGCGCTGGTAAAAGCGTATACGTTTGCCTTTATTATTTCAAGCATTCCGGCTTTTTACGGGTACCATGTTCAGGGCGGCGCTCTCGAAATAGGTCGTTCAAGCACCAAAGCCGTAGTCGTGAGCTGTGTGGCCATATTATTTGCCGATTATGTGCTGGCGGCGTTGCTGTTACAATAAAACGAAGAATCAGTGGTAATGAATTTATAAACAATGATCGAAGTAAAAAACATAAAAAAGAGTTTTGGCGATAGAACCATTCTCAATGGTGTAAGCGCTAATATGGAAGCAGGTAAATGTAACCTGATCATTGGCGCCAGCGGTAGTGGAAAAACGGTTTTCATGAAATGCATGGTAGGTTTGTTTACACCCGATGAAGGCGAAATTTGTTACAACAACAAAAACTTCATTACGCTGAACGATGAAGAAAAAAAAGAAATACGCCAGCAGATAGGTATGCTATTTCAGGGATCGGCATTGTTCGACAGCTTAACGGTTGAACAAAATATCATGTTCCCCCTGAATATGTTTACCCGCGACACCTATGCTCAAAAATTAAAACGGGTAAATGAAGTGCTTGATCGGGTAAATCTGAAAGATGTAAATAAAAAATTCCCGGCCGAGCTGAGTGGCGGTATGAAAAAGCGGGTAGGTATTGCACGGGCCATTGTATTAAATCCTAAATATCTGTTCGTTGACGAACCCAACTCGGGGCTCGATCCGCAAACCTCGCTGGTTATTGATAAACTGGTAAAAGAAATTACTACCGAATACAATATTACCACTGTGGTAAATACGCACGACATGAACAGTGTAATGGAAATCGGCGACCACATTGTTTTTATGTTCCAGGGAAAAAAAGAGTGGGAAGGCAGTAACAAAGAAATCATCTTCAATAAAAACGAACGCCTCAACGAATTCATCTTCGCCTCAGAGTTTTTAAAAGATGCCAAAGACATGCGTATGCTTGAACAAACCGGTAAAATTGATGAAAACCGGGATATGAATAAGCTGATGGGCAATGGGCAATAGTCAATGGGCAATGAGCAATTGAAGCCGCGCTTTATAATTTACTAATTGAATTTGACCAGGCCGGGGATGATGCATTTTCTAACCGGAAGGCTGCAACTGTTGAATAGCGAACAAGGCGTATTCCGCACTTTGTGGGACGACGCAACCACAATATTAATAGTAATACAGCGGCCGTGTACATAATTGTTATAAATATTAATTACCAAACATTCCCCATTGGATTGCATATTGTCGATTGCCGATTGACGATTGCCGATTATCCCCTATTTTTGCCCAACTTTTAAAATTCCGCTGATGAGCATTTTAGTAAATAAACAATCAAAGATCCTGGTGCAGGGCTTTACCGGCACAGAAGGTACCTTTCATGCTACCCAAATGATAGATTATGGTACCAATGTGGTGGGAGGCGTTACGCCAAACAAAGGGGGCACATTGCATTTAGACAGACCGGTTTTTAATACCGTAGCGGAAGCAGTGAAGGAAACGGGCGCGAATGTGTCGATCATATTTGTACCACCGGCTTTTGCATCAGATGCTATTATGGAAGCAGCGAATGCCGGAATTGAACTGGTAGTTTGTATTACCGAGGGTATTCCCGTACAGGACATGGTTAAGGCAAAATTGTACCTGCAAGGCACCAAAACAAGACTGATAGGCCCCAACTGCCCCGGTGTAATCACCGCCGGCCAGTGCAAAGTGGGTATTATGCCAGGATTTGTGTTCAAAGCTGGCAAAATTGGTATTGTTTCAAAATCGGGAACACTCACTTACGAAGCATCTGACCAGGTTGCCAAAGCTGGTTTAGGCGTTTCTACTGCGGTGGGTATTGGCGGCGACCCTATTATTGGCACCACCACCCGCGAAGCATTGGAAATGTTTATGAATGATCCTGAAACCGAAGGCGTTGTTATGATTGGTGAAATCGGCGGTGGTATGGAAGCTGAAGCAGCCCGCTGGTATAAAGAAAATGGTAAAAAACCGGTTGTTGGTTTTATTGCCGGTCAAACTGCACCTCCCGGTCGTCGTATGGGCCATGCCGGCGCTATCGTAGGCGGAGCCGAAGATACTGCTGCAGCCAAAATGAAGATCATGGAAGAATGCGGTATTTACGTAGTACAAAGCCCGGCCGATATTGGCGTTACTATGGCCAAAGTGATCAAAAAGTAATTACACGATATTGTATATTCCAGGGTGAGCCTCCTTTTCCGGGGAGGCTCACCCTTTATTTTAAAAGTGAAACGGGTGAGCCACTTTTAAGAAAGTGCCCTACCCGTATCCAAAAATTGTTATTTATTGTAGTAAGAAAATGTAAACGGTAACCTTACCTGCTTACCCACTTTATTTAACAGAATGAGATGCCCTTGCTTTTCAATCACCCCTTTACCGGCATCATTAAAGTACACCAGTATTTCATTTCTGTAATCGGGAAAAAATTGCTGATATCCCATATCAACACTTTGTATGGTGTTTTCGAGCTTACCCTTCAATTTCACCAGGCCAAAGAAAGTGCCTTCAATAGGAAAACCCGAAGGTTTGGCTATTGAATCTACTACGATCGCGTATTTCTGTTTTAACGCAGCTTCTTCCTCTTCGAAATATTTTTTTGAATACGATTCGATACCATCAATTAAAGCGGTTACCACTACAGAATCCTTATCAAAGCCGTCAATGTTGTTTGGGGTAGATGATATGTAATATAATTTACAAAGTCCGTCATCAAAAAAACGGGTACCTGCATAGGCAATGTCGTAAACCTTACTTTTTTTACGCCAGGTAATATATCCATAGCCCGAAAAACCCTTATACCGCACCGGGCGTGTTGCCTTAATTACTATACTATCACCGGCATAACGGTTAATTTGTTTTATGATGGCATTGGCCACGCTATCCTGGTATCGCTGATCGGCATTTTTAGGGGGCAGCCCCGTAGTGATTTGTATATACGTTTTACTTCTGTTGGGAAAAGTATACGAAAAACCATACGATTCGGTACCGTATACCGAATTCGTAAACCTGTCTTTAGGTTTTACCAGGGTACTATCGTACTTCAAAGAAACATTCGGTTCAATAAACTGGTAAGCATTGGGTGTTTGTGCTGTGATGCGACCTGAAATAATGGCAAAAACAGTAACAAAAAGCATTCGCATGACATCGGATTTTGTATATAACGCAATTATTTGAAATTCCTGATATACTCTGCCAATTCTTCTTTGCTTTTGCTGAATGTAAATGCGCTGTAAACCACAAAATAGTTATTCTTATCTATCGTTTTGCCATACATATATTTGGCTATCTGTACTTTGTTCGATTCAAAAACAAACAATTGTACCAGTTGCTTTGTCTGGGCGGCAGTAAAATAATTCTGATCGATCATCGATTTGGCGATTGTTAGCCGCGAATCATCAAAAGATTCATGACTTATGGTTTCTTTTAATGCGGCAAACGTTTCATCATTTATGGCCCGGGGAATGTTGTCATCTGTAATAGGCACCGTTTGCTGGTTGTTATCTTTACACCATGAATCATTCATCATTTGTTCATCAACCAAAGTCCTTCCAAACCGGTTAACTATAATATCTACATAAAATTTAGGTTTTACATACACGTTTTTATTAAAGATAATAGTTGGCTTTAAAAACCCACCTACCCGTGGCCTGTCGCCATAGATCTTTACCATATGATATCCCGTAGTAAGATCACCAATAGTGATGCTATTGTTATCAGTATAACGGCGGCCATCTACCTCAATTGTTATTCGCTGCGGGCTTAAATTGGTAATGCTTATAATGCCATCATCGGGATTTGCATGGGCAGTTAAAGCAATTATAAAGAAAAAGAAAGGGGTAAACAGTTTTTTCATGATGTGTTGTATTGGGTTAAAGGCCAATGTTGCTTTTCTTTAAACGTAATTTCAATCCCCAACGTTGCATAAAATCAAAAAATACCGGCACCCATATTTTTTATTATCATATCACAGGTCCGAAGTCGGAAGTCGGAGGTCCGATGTCGGATATTCGAAATTGAGCGTACGAAAAATATAGTAATGTTTAAACCGAAAACTCTTCAGACTTCTTACTTCCGACTTCCGACTTCAATTTTATGCAATATGTTTACTAACTGCATCGTAGAGTATATCCATGCAATTTGATAACTTGTATAAAATTTGGACTAATGATATTTAAGAGAATTTTATCAGTAGTGTGTGCAACCTTATTCACATTAATCACCAACGCCCAGCAAAAAATGAAAACTTACGACACGGAGTGGAAGCAGGTTGACACCTTAATACTAAAAAAGGGACTTACCGAATCGGCTCTTACAGAAGTAAATAAAATTTTTACGCTTGCCAAAAAAGAAGGAAATGATGCGCAGGTAATTAAAGCATTATTATATCGCCTGGAGTTACAAAACATAAAACAGGAAGATGCGACAAAAACGAACATACAGCAACTGGAGGCAGAAACAGCCACGGCCAAAGAACCTGTTCGCTCCATTTTACAAAGCATAACCGCCGGTAATTACTGGACCTGGTTTCAGCAGCATCGCTGGCAATTATACCGGCGTACCGAAACTGTTAACTTTAAAAAAGATGATATAGCTACCTGGAGCACCGATGATTTTCATAAAAAGATCAGTGAATTATACCTTGCTTCGGTTAGTAATGAAAAAATATTACAGCAAACCCGGCTCGATGTTTTTGACCCCATTATTATAAAAGGTAGTGCCCGTTATTTACGCCCTACCCTGTTCGATCTGCTCGCTCATCGTGCCATTGATTATTTTAAAAATGATGAACGCACTATTTCAAAACCGGCATATGCATTTGAAATAGATGATGAAGCCGCTTTTGCAGCTGTTAAAACTTTTACAAAACATACATTTACTACCCGCGACAGCTTATCACTATACTTTAAAGCGTTGCAATTGTTTCAACGTATTTTATCGTTTCATATCAATGACGCCAAACCCGATGCCCTGTTAGACGCCAACATTGAACGGCTTGCATTTGTAAACGATCACGGGGTAATGGAGAACAAAGACAATCTGTACAAACAGGCGCTTGACCAAATAACCAATGAATATGGCCTGATACCCGCCGCTGCACAGGCATGGTATTTAACAGCTTTGTGGTACAGCAACAAAGCACAACAGTATAATCCGTTAAAAAGCGATTCGAACCGGTTCGATTACTTAAAGGCAAAAGAGATATGCGAAAAAGTAATGGCGCAAACCGAAAACAGCGAAGGAAAAGCAAATTGTGTAAGCCTTCTGCAACAGATATTGGATAAAGAGCTGAACCTGCAAACTGAAAAAGTAAATGTACCCGATCAGCCGTTCCGCACATTGATTACCTGGCGCAATTTTACACAACTGAATTTTCGCCTGATAAAAATGGACCGCAAAACCCACGATGTCATAGGTAACGACACCTGGGATGATGAGTACTGGAAAAAATTATTGAAATTACCGGTACTTAAAACCTTTGACCAAACATTACCTGATACCAAAGATTATCAGCAACACTCAACCGAAATAAAAACCGATGCATTGCCCGCTGGTGAATATGCACTGATTGCCAGCGTAAACAATAATTTCGGCTTATCGAATAATCAGCTGGCCGTACAATTTTTTTATGTTTCGAACATTGCTTTTATCAACAAAGGCACCGATTACTTTGTGCTGCATCGCGAAACAGGCGCCCCTATTGCCAATGCCCAGGTGCAGGTATGGTATCGTTCCTATGATTATAACGTAAGAAAATATACCGAAAGCAAAGGAAATAGCAGCACTACCGACGCAAACGGTTATACAAAAATAATTACGGGTAAAGCCAATGATCAAAACAACTATAAACTCGAAATAACCACCGGTAATGATCGTTTGTTTTTGGATGATTACCAGTATAACTACCGGTACGATTCTGAAACAGAAGCACAGGAAAAAGAACTAAAAAGTACCTTCCTGTTTACCGACCGTTCGATTTACCGGCCCGGACAAACCATTTACTTCAAAGGAATAATCGTAAAAAGAAATACTAAAACCAGCGAAAGTTCGGTTGTTCCCAATTATGCTACCAGTGTTATACTTTCTGATGCCAATGGACAACAGGTAGATACCATTCCTGTTACCACCAATGAATTTGGCGCTTATTCGGGCAAATTCACATTGCCAACCGGATTATTAAACGGCGCGTTTAGTTTAACGGATAATACTACGCACAGCAATATTTCTTTTTCGGTGGAAGAATACAAACGGCCAAAATTTTTGGTTGAGCTCAGTAAACCTTCCGGCACCTACAAAATAAACGATGATATACAGGTTACAGGTACAGCCAAAGCTTATGCCGGTAATAATATTGATGGCGCTGTTGTAAAATACCGGGTAGTAAGAAAAGTAATTATGCCCATGTGGTTGTTCGGCTCATTTTATAAAATGATATGGCCGCCATACGGCAGTGAGCAGGTTGAAATTGCGCATGGACAAACAACCACCGATACCAAAGGCGAATTTCATATCACCTTTAAAGCATTACCCGACAGAGCCATTCCGAAACAGGAACAACCCATTTTTTATTATGAAATTACCACCGATGTAACCGACGCAGCCGGCGAAACAAGAAGTGGTAACACCCAGGTGGCGGTTGGTTACCAGGCGTTAAAGCTTACCCTTACTGTGCCTGAAAAATTGCATGTCGATAGTTTGAAAAATATCAAACTAAGCAGCACCAACCTGAACAATGTATTCGAACAAACAACCGCAACGGTTTCTATCTATAAATTAAAAACGCCCGACCGCCTTTTCCGCGAGCGCTACTGGCCACAACCCGACACGTTCGTACTATCGCAGCAGGAATATTACAGCCTGTTCCCTTATGACGTGTATAAAGATGAAAACAATCCCGCCCGTTGGCCTAAAGAGCAAAAAGTTTGGGAAAAAACAGGCGCCACATCAAAGAGTGATTCATTCACCATCGATCATTCATCATTCGCTGCCGGATTTTATGTTATTGAAGCTGTTACCAAAGACAAATATGGTGAAGAAGTAAAAGATATAAGATATGTGCAGTTATATGATCAGTCTATAACAAGTCCAATGGCCTCGGGCGGTATCGAAAGCAATAAAACAGTGGCCGAACCCGGCGAAACTGTTAAATACCAGGTTAGCACTACGGTAGCCGATGCTTTTGTAATTCATGAGGTAACTAAGAAAGATAATAAGGATGAAAGAACATTTCTGACCTTATCTAAAAACAGCCGTTCGTTTGAGCTGCCGGTTACCGAAAAAGACCGTGGCGGTTTTGGCGTACAGATCGCTTTTGTAAAACATAACCGGGAGTATACCGACAATCAAACCTTTGTTGTTCCTTATAACAATAAAGAACTTAATATTTCCTACGAAACCTTCCGCGATAAAACCCTGCCCGGCAGTGAAGAAAAATGGAAAGTAAAGATCAGCGGTTATAAAGGCGATAAAGTAACCGCCGAAATGTTAACAGCCATGTACGATGCGTCGCTCGACCAGTTTAAACCGCATAAGTGGGAAAAACCATCATTATGGGATTATTTCAGCCAGATGCATAAATGGGACGGCGCTGCTGGCTTCATGAGCGTTCAGTCGATTGAAAAATATAATAACGACGAGAAGTATAGTTACTTTGATAAAACATATGACCAGTTGGGCGTGCCTGGTTTAGAAAATGGAAGTATGCTTGCCCGTGCAGGAGGTGGCCGCCTGATGAAAAAATCAATCGTAAATGATGGAAGAGCAAAAGATGTAGCGCTCGAAGCCGCAGCACCTGCCGCAGCAGGTATATCTTACAATTTTAAAACGCAACAAAGCGACATGAATGTTCAGGGAGAAAAAGTAAAAAAAATGGATACCCTGCAACAACCAAAAGCGCAGGATGCTGCTGTTCAGATTCGCAAAAACTTTAACGAAACCGCTTTCTTCTTCCCCGATTTACATACCGATGCCAATGGCGTGATTGAATTTTCGTTTACAATGCCCGAAGCAGTGACCCAATGGAAATGGATGAGCCTGGCACATACCAAAGAGCTGGCGTTTGGTTATGATGAAAAAACCATCGTTACACAAAAAGACCTGATGGTTCAACCCAATGCCCCCCGCTTTTTACGCGAAGGCGACCGCATCGATTTCAGCGGTAAGATCGTTAACCTTACCGATAAAGAAATTACCGGGCAGGTACAGCTGCAATTATTCGATGCTACCAACAACCAACCGATCGACGGATGGTTCAGGAATATGTTTCCCAACCAGTATTTTACAGTTGGCGCCAAACAAAGCGTACCGGTTAGTTTTTCTCTTGAAATTCCTTATCAGTATAACAAACCGGTTACCTACCGGATGGTTGCCAAAGCCAATGCAGCCGCCGGTCAGGAAGGTGCATCAGACGGAGAAGAGGCTATGCTGCCTGTAGTAAGCAATCGTATGCTGGTAACAGAAAGCCTGCCCTTACCGGTTCGTGGCAATGGCACCAAAAACTTTGTATTTGAAAAATTATTGAAAAGCGGCAACAGCGAAACCCTGAATCACCATGCTGTTACGGTAGAATTTACTGCCAACCCGGCCTGGTATGCGGTACAGGCGTTGCCTTACTTAATGGAATATCCGTATGATTGTGCCGAGCAAATATTCAACCGGTATTATGCCAATACACTGGCCAGCACCATAGCCAATGCATCGCCCAAAATCAAACAAATATTTGAAAAATGGAAAACAGCCGATACCGCAGCCTTACTGAGCAATTTGCAAAAGAACCAGGAGCTGAAATCGGTATTGCTCGAAGAAACACCATGGGTATTGCAGGCAAAAAGTGAAAGCGAGCAAAAAAAGAATATCGCGTTATTGTTCGATCTGGTACGCATGAGCAAAGAACTTGAAGCCAATATCAATAAACTGCGCGAGCTGCAAAGCACCAATGGCGGTTTTGTATGGTTTAAAGGCGGACAGGACGACCGGTATATGACACAATACATTCTTACCGGCATTGGGCATCTTAAAAAACTGCATGCACTGCCGGCCAATGATCAAAACATAAATACCATTATCAAAATGGCTATCCCCTACCTTGATGCGCGGATTAAAGAAGATTACGAAAACATGCTGAAATATAATAAGCAGCAGCCGTTGAATGATGGCATCAGCGCTTTGCATATTCAGTACCTGTATATGCGTAGCTTTTTTATCGACAATGGCGTTCCGGCCAATGTATACAAAGCATTCAATTATTATCGTACCCAATCACAGAAAAACTGGGTTAATCAAAGCCGGTATTTGCAGGGCATGATTGCATTGTCGCTCTTTAGAACCGGCGATGTGCAAACCGCCCGCAATATTGTTGCTTCATTAAAACAAAATGCATTGAACAGTGACGAAATGGGCATGTACTGGAAAGAAGTTACCGGAGGTTATTACTGGTACCAGGCGCCTGTTGAAACACAATCGCTGCTGATGGAAACATTCAATGAAGTTACGCAGGATACCAAAGCAGTGAATGATATGAAAGTATGGTTGCTAAAACAAAAGCAAACACAAAACTGGAAAACGACCAAAGCCACCGCCGACGCCTGCTACGCCTTGCTGTTACAGGGAACAGACTGGCTCACAGGCACACCCGAAGTAACCATTGACCTTGGTAATACGGCCATTCGCAGTAAAGACCAGCAACAGGAAGCGGGAACAGGTTACTTTAAAAAGGTAATCGATGGCAAGCAGGTAAAACCCGAAATGGGCAATGTGAAGGTAACCGTATCTTCACCCACCGGTGGAAATGGTGCGGGAGTAAGCTGGGGAGCCGTTTACTGGCAATATTTCGAAGACCTCGATAAAATAACACCTGCCGCCACACCTTTACAATTAAGCAAAAAACTGTTTGTTGAAAAGAATACCGATCGCGGTCCGGTGTTACAACCCGTTAATGAAGGCGATGCTCTAAAACCAGGCGATAAAGTAAAAGTGCGTATTGAACTGCGAGTTGACCGCAACATGGAGTATGTGCATATGAAAGATATGCGCGGCGCCTGTATGGAACCGGTGAATGTGATCAGCGAGTACAAATGGCAGGGTGGCCTTGGTTATTATGAAAGTACCAAAGATGCCAGCACCAACTTTTTCTTTGGCTGGTTACCCAAAGGCACTTATGTATTTGAATATCCTTTATTTGTTACCCATACCGGTACATTCAGCAATGGCATAACAACCATTCAGTGTATGTATGCCCCCGAATTTACCAGTCATAGTGAAGGAGTGAAAGTGAAAGTGGAGTAAAGAAGTCGGAAGTCTGACGTCAGAAGTCGGAAAGGCAGCCTGCCTTGCTTCGCTGAAGCTACGCGCGCAGCCGGCAGATCCGGAAGTCCGAAAGAAAGGTATTTTCTTTCGGACTTTTCTTTTTTAAAATCCTGTTTTAAACCCCATTTAGCAATTATAGTCCTCCGGAATTTCCGACTTCAGACCTCCGACTTCTGACTTCCGGACTTACTTTTGCACCATGCATGTTGACTTTCTTTTAATAGGCCAGGGCATTTGCGGAACATTTTTAAGCCATGAGCTACAAAAGGCAGGATATTCTTTTCTGTTGATTGATGAGGTGCGCGATGATACGGCATCAAAAGTTGCAGCCGGTATTATCAATCCTGTTACCGGCCGGCGCATTGTAAAAACATGGATGATAGATGAGGTAATGCCCTTTGCGCTTCAGCAGTATACCCAACTGGGTAATCTGCTGCAAATAACAGCCATCGAACAAAAAGACATTGTTGATTTTTTTCCTACCCCACAAATGAAACATGCATTTGCCAAACGCTATGAAGAAGACACTCAATACCTTTCCCTGCAGGGCGACGCCGATAGGTGGAAAGATCACTTCAACTACGATTTCGGTTACGGTACCATAACACCCTGCTATCTGGTAAATTTACCGGAGCTGCTACCGGCTTATCGCCGTTACCTGAAAGCGGGAAACCATTTGCTCGAAGAAAATTTCGATCATTCTTTACTGCAGATCGAAAAAGAAAAGATCCATTATAAAGACATCACTGCACAGGCCATTATTTTTTGCGATGGCATTGCCTCATTTAATAGCCCCTGGTTTTCAAAACTGCCCTTTGCACCCAATAAAGGCGAGGCATTGCTGGTAGAAGCGCCCGGCATGCCAACACAACATATTTTTAAAAAAGGTATTAACTGGGTTCCCTGGCGTGAAAATATTTTTTGGGTTGGCTCATCGTACGAATGGCAATTCAACAGCGATCAGCCTACCGATGCATTTCGCGAAAGAACCATGGCCACCCTGCAACAATGGATAAAAGCCCCCATAAAATTGCTCGATCATAAGGCATCGGTGCGGCCCGCCACCATTGAGCGAAGACCATTTGTTGGGTTTCATCCTGCCTACCCGGCCATTGGTATATTTAACGGTATGGGAACCAAAGGTTGTTCACTTGCCCCCTGGTTTGCGCCCCAACTGATTCAACATATTCAGCACGGGCAGCCATTGCAACCTGAGGCAGATGTAAGGCGATTTCAGCGAATGCTGTCGAGGTAACTTGTTCCCGGTTACCAGTTACCAGGCTTCCCGGAACGCGGCATCTGGAAACCGGCAACAGGTAACTGGTAACCGGCATCTGGAAACCGGTAACCGGAAACTGGTATATTTGCTGCCTTAAAACGGGGATCATGTCCAACTCAAAAATGTATTCCATTCCTGCGCGCTTCAGGCGTACCGAAAACCTGCACATTTTATTCTGGCTGATGAAAGATGTTAGCTGGGCTATGTTATGGAGGCCCTTGGGCATGGCCATGCTGGTACCTACCCTGGTGGTGGCCATCGTAATCACCTGGCAAACACGTAAGCTGGCAGCCGAGTTATTTCATAACCTGGCCATTGCTTTCTGGATCTGCGCCAATGGTTTTTGGATGATCATTGAGTTTTTTGGATACGATACGCAGCTGCGTGTGTACACGGCTATTCCTTTTAGCATCGGTTTGTTTTTTATAGCCACTTACTACCTGTTCATTCTGCCCCGCGAAAAACGAAAAGAGAAATTAGTGCCGGTGCAACTGGAAGCTTCTGAAAAAGTGTAGCATCCGGTTACGACCGCTTCTTACTTAATGGGTCCTGCTTAAGCAATTGCTTCATGCTGTTATATAATTCAGGATAGCGCCTGTGCAGTTCATCCGGTTCCTGAAAAAAAAGCTCTACGCTTTCGGCCCAGCATTCATGTACATTACTGTAGCCCTGTTTACTGAAGTAAGTTCCAATATTCCATTCCGCGTCAAATAAAATTCCCCCCACCTTACGCATTACCTTGTCAAAATGCGTTTGCAGCGACTGGTTATCGGCATAGTCGCCAACGGCCATTTCATATTCAAATGCGTGCGCCATTTCGTGCAGTCCTACATTATTTCTGGTATTGGAAGATGCATAACCTTGTAAAAAATGTTTCCATGAAATATAAATGCCCTGCCGGTTTACATGGCCTGCCCATGGGGTAACACTAAATCCAAAAGTATATTCATCGGCAGTAATATAAATATGCTTAAAAAATGAAAAGTGATATTTCTTCAGTCCAAAAGTCAGTTGTATAGCTGTGGCGCTGATCAATACTTCGGCTTCGGTTTGCGCTTCAAGACCCACGTAGTGAAACTTTTTTCTTTTGCGAAAATCATATACGCGTTGCAGAAACACCTGTTGTTCCGGTAAAGTCAGTTCATTAAAGTAACGAAAGCGCCGGCTGATGATGGCGGCATATTCCTGTAATGTAGTTGAAGGTGCTTTTTTTCGAAAGAAATCAAACATAAAAAATCTCACCCCGAAAATAACACATCGGTTCGAGCCAATAAAAAGTAAGAAAGCTCCCAAATAAAAAAAACCTCGCACCGAAAAAAACAATCCGGTTTGAGGCATTACAGTAAACAATAAAGTTTAAAAAAGTATTATTGATCTTTAGGCAGCCAGTTTATTCACACTTAAAATTTCAATCGGGTCCTGACGCAGCAAATGGCTCATGGCAGCATATAATTCAGGCAACTCGTGACGCATGCGAACCGGGCTTTCAAAAAACACTTCTACACTCACTGCCCAAAATTCATGATAATTGGTGCCCGCATAATCGCCCAGTAAATTTTTGGCGCCGTTTTGCATACTTTCAAAAATTGGCCGGGCCACTTTTGAAAAATTCTTGAATTCTTTTTTGAAATGCTTGTCTTCTTCGGTTTGTGTAATAAAGTTTACATACGCCAATGCATGTGCCATTTCGTGCAAACCCATATTGCAATTCGGGGTAAGCCCTTTCAATCCCTTCATGAAATTATCCCACGATAAATAAATGCCGCTGTGATCAACATGCCCCTGAAAAGGACGCGAATAAAAACCATAGTGGTAATCGTCTTTCAGTACATAGATGTCTTTGAAATAATTGAACTGGTATTTTTCCAGCCCAAAGGTTAACTGAACGGCAACAGCACTGATGAGCACCGGCATTTCGGCCTGCTCGTGCACTTCGATATAGTGGAACTTCTTGGCTTTCTTAAAAAGATATGTTCTGAAAAGGAACTTATGCTGTTCCTGCAGGTTTAACCGGTTGTAGTACTTTAAATTTTGCGAAACTATTGAGTGAAAAAAGGTTTCCTGGGCAAGAAACAACTTGTACTGCCTTTTTTCATACAAATAATTGTACCACCTGATAACAGGTCCCTGTAAAATGATGATGCCAAAGACCACCATGAAAATGATCAAAATTTCCATAAGGCTCATTTTTGTCCGTAAATGATGTTGTACGGGGATCAGATCAACATTGGATGGTCTTTACATAGAGTTTGGGATCATTCTACGGTTTCCAGGGAATTGGAAGGGGAAAGCAAATTAAAGGGTGGTGAACAACAGGAGGTTTTAAATTCCGCTACAAAATATAAAGAAAATTTTAAAAAATAAAGAGCCTGAGGGTAATTTTATACTTACGTTAGCAACATGCAGCTATTCTTCCGCTACCGGCGACATCAAAAGCCCTGATTTTAACATATCCTGATTTAACAAATTGCACATGGCCTCGTACAATTCGGGCAATTGAATTTTAAACGACTGCGGCCGCTCAAAAAAGTTTTCAACGCAAACCGCCCAAAATTCCTCGTAATTGGTAGCCGCATAGCTTCCCAGAAAGGTAGTTTCACCAGCCTGCATGCTTCTAAAAACAGCTTTGCCTACTCTTGAAAACCGCCAGAAACGCTGTTTAAACCCTTCATCTTCTCCGTTTTTAGCCGTAAAATTTACATAGGCCAGGGCATGCGCCATTTCGTGCAATCCTACATTATCGCCATCGGTATAATTGGCATACGACTGTAAAAAGTTATTCCAGGAAAGATAAATGCCGTCGTCGTTCACATGCCCCTGAAATGGTATATTAAACAAGCCGTAGTGGTAATCGTTTTTCAACACATAAATGGTACTGAAATGGTCCATCAGGTATTCCTGCAAACCGAATGTAAGCTGAACGGCGGCAGCGCTGATCAGCAGCGGCATGCGCTCCTCGCCCTCCATTTCAACAAACTCAAATTTTTTAGAGGCCATAAAAATGAGCGTCCTTTTCAAAAAACGGTCTTTCAGCGATGCATCGAGGTTACAGTAGTAAGGAATATATTGTTGTAAAATAGTGTCGTAGGTATTGTGTTTATCATCATACATTTTTTTCGCCTGTCTTGCCCGGTATTTTTTGCGAATAAAACGCCAGCAGGTGAAGGATGCCACGATTAAAACAAACATCAGGGCTACAAACAACCCGGGACCTACAATATCCCCATTCGATGCCGCAGGGTCCTTAATATCATTTTGATGCTCCGCCCCCGGCAACAGCTTTATAATAGAATCTGTTTCCGACTGCTGCATTAATATGGTATCCCCATTGGGTAAAAGAATATGCAAGGTGGTATCGGGTGGCATCGCAGGAAAAATACAAAATTACCACTTTGTGAGGTCGCTTAAAAAAGGAAAGATCATTATTAAAAAATTTGATAATTTATTGTTTATAAGCCTTTTTTGCAGGGCTTTTTAGTATTGGTCAAATTTTGAAAATCAAATAAATCGAAATAGATAGATAATAAGTGCAAAGTTGAAAGCATTCCGTTTTAAATTACCTTTGCACCCCGCGCTAAAGTGCAGGGCAATCTTGTGCTGAAGCACGGATTATCATTGCTTATCAGAATATTAAAATCATTATAGGAATGTACAGAACTCATACCTGTGGCGAATTACGAATTTCACATGCAGCACAGCAGGTAACGCTGGCCGGCTGGGTGCAAACCATCAGAAAGTTTGGCAGTATTACTTTTATCGACCTGAGAGACCGTTATGGCATTACGCAATTATTATTGGGCGAAGAGTTGAACAGCCAGCTCGATCAGCAGCCCCTTGGTCGCGAATTTGTTATACAGGCCATCGGTACGGTTGCCGAACGCAGCAATAAAAACCCTAATATACCAACCGGTGATATCGAAATCAAAGTAAGTTCATTTACCATTCTCAATAAATCTGCTACACCTCCCTTTACCGTTCAGGACGATACCGATGGCGGCGATGATCTTCGAATGAAATTCCGCTACCTCGACCTGCGCCGGAATGCCGTGAAGAAAAACCTCGAATTACGGTATGCCGTTAACCGTGCAGCCCGCAACTACCTGCACGAAAACAATTTCATGGATATTGAAACCCCCTTCCTTATTAAATCAACTCCCGAAGGGGCCCGCGATTTTGTGGTGCCTTCTCGCATGAATCCCGGTCAGTTTTATGCATTGCCGCAATCGCCGCAAACTTTTAAACAATTGCTAATGGTGAGCGGGTACGACCGCTATTACCAGGTGGTGAAATGTTTTCGCGATGAAGACCTGCGGGCCGACCGCCAGCCTGAGTTTACGCAGATCGACTGCGAAATGAGCTTTGTTGAGCAGGAAGATATTCTGAACATGTTCGAAGGCATGATCAAACATATTTTCAAAGCGGTGAAAGGCATCGACATTACCGAAAAAGTGCAGCGGATGAGCTGGGAAGATGCCATGTGGCACTATGGTAACGACAAACCCGACATTCGCTTTGGCATGCAGGTGCTGAATATAAAATCGGCCTTTACAAAAGAAGGTAAATTACAGGCAAACGGTGAACTGATTGCCGGTAGCGATTTTAAAGTATTTAAAGAAGCCGAAACCGTAGTGGCCATTGCAGTACCCGGCTGTGCCGACTATACCCGCAAACAAACCGATGAACTGACTGAGTGGGTAAAACGTCCGCAGATCGGTATGCAGGGGCTGGTGTTCATCAAATGCAATACCGACGGTACTTATAAAAGCAGCGTAGATAAATTTTTTACAGAAGATAAACTGAAAGCCATTGCCGATGCTGCCGGCGCCAAAGCAGGCGACCTGGTGTTTATTCTGGCAGGCCATGAAGAAAGAACCCGTAAAGCCATCAGCGAGCTGCGGCTCGAAATGGGCGAACGCCTGGGATTGCGCAAAAAAGAGGAATTCAAATTATTGTGGGTGCTCGATTTTCCTTTGTTCGAATACAGCGAGGAAGATAACCGCTGGGTTGCCCGCCACCATCCGTTCACCTCGCCCAAGCCCGATCATATTGAAATAATGATCAAAAACAATCCGGTTATCGACAATGCGGCTGAATACCTGAAACATCCTTACGCTAACATCAAGGCCAATGCGTACGACATGGTGCTCAACGGTAATGAAATTGGCGGTGGTTCTATTCGTATATTCCAGCGCGATCTGCAGGAAAAAATGTTTGCGGCACTGGGCATGAGCCAGGAAGAAGCCATGCACAAATTTGGTTTTCTGCTCGGCGCTTTTGAATATGGCGCCCCTCCGCACGGTGGTATTGCCTATGGGTTCGACCGTTTGTGCGCTATTTTGGGCGGCAGCGAAAGCATTCGCGACTTTATCGCCTTCCCCAAAAACAACAGCGGCCGCGACGTAATGCTCGATGCCCCCAGTTCAGTAGATCAAAAGCAGTTAAATGAATTGCAGATAAAGCTGAATTTGCAATAAAATAATATTACTTGTATTTTGAAGTCTCCCAACAAGTCGGGAGACTTCACTTATTTTAAACCTCCTATGAGCAAGGTAACCACATCATGGAAAATATTCAGGGCTATTTGTATTATACAGCTCATACTGGTGGCATTTAAAGGCATGCTGGCATTCAGTGAGCTGTTTTATAAAAGCCAGATACTTATAAGTATTATAGATACCCTTGCCTATGGATTGGTTTTTCTTTTTGTATATCACGGTTTGTCGATGCTGAATTATAATTATCCCGACATACCGTTGTCTGTTAAACAAAAGCGCTCTTTTAATGTGCTGTACCTCATTAACTTTTTGCTGATCGCTTATTTGTTTGCCCAAATAGTAAATACATGGTGGCTGGTGCCTTATGTATTTCGCATCAACAACACCATCAGATTTTATTCGTATACGCTCGCTGCCCTCTTTTTGTTTTCATGGGTCATTTTCATTGTTCATCTGATTTTTCTGGCAGGTATGTTTCGATTACGAAGACTTATTTATCAAAACACCATCAGTAGCTGGTATCAGCAGTTTGATAAAAAAGACTAATTTTAAAAATGCCGGAATACCGCCACCGTGGCACGGCTTTTTTCATTTTTTCTATTGTCAGTTATGCAATCAATACCACTTGCAGAACGGTTGCGTCCGAATACATTGGATGAACTGGTAGGCCAGGAGCACCTTACCGGTAAGGGAAGTATTTTACGAACTGCTATTGAACAGGGCAAAGTACCTTCCATGATCTTATGGGGACCACCCGGCACGGGTAAAACTACCATCGCCAACATTATAGCTCACACATTAAATGTTCCTTTTTATACGCTCAGCGCCATCAGTTCGGGAGTTAAAGAAGTGCGCGAAGTAATTGCAGAGGCCAAAGAAAAAGAACGTGCCATTTTATTCATCGATGAAATTCACCGGTTCAATAAAGGGCAACAGGATGCCCTGCTTGGTGCAGTGGAAAAAGGAATTGTTACACTGATCGGCGCTACTACCGAAAATCCTTCCTTTGAAGTGAACAGCGCCTTACTAAGCAGGTGCCAGGTGTATGTGTTAAAACCCCTGCAGGTAGAAAGTTTGATCAATTTACTGCAACAGGCTATTGAAAAAGACGAAACGCTTCGGCAAAAACATATTGAGCTGCAGGAAACGGCCGCATTGATTACCATATCAGGCGGCGATGCCCGCAAACTGCTCAACCTGCTTGAGCTGGTGGCAGATGCCCTGGGCAATAACGTAATAATAACAGATGATGCCGTAATGGAAATTGCGCAGCAACGTATTGCCCTATACGATAAAAGCGGTGAGCAGCACTATGATATTATTTCGGCCTTTATTAAAAGTATGCGTGGCAGCGATCCCAATGGCGCTGTATACTGGCTGGCCCGTATGATCGAAGGCGGCGAAGATGTAAAGTTTATTGCACGCCGCATGCTGATACTGGCCAGTGAAGATATAGGCAATGCCAATCCAACAGCACTGGTGCTGGCCAATGCCACTTTTGAAGCAGTTGATAAAATAGGTTATCCCGAAGCGCGCATTATTTTATCGCAGTGCGCTATTTATCTTGCTACATCTTCCAAAAGCAACGCTTCTTATGTTGCTATCGATGCGGCACTCGCAGCTGTTCGTGAACATGGCGACCTGCCGGTGCCCCTGCACATTCGCAATGCACCAACACAGCTGATGAAAAAGCTCGATTATGGTAAAGGGTATAAATACTCACATGATTACGAAGGAAATTTTTCAAACCAGGAGTACCTGCCTGCCCCGCTTGCAGGAAATAAATTTTACAACCCCGGCAAAAACGCACGCGAAGAAGAACTAAGAAAGTATTTAAAAAATCTGTGGAAAGAAAAATACGGATACTAAATGCTGTTACAGGTTACAGGGGATCAGGTTACAGGGACTTTTACTGTACCTTGAAACCTGTAACTTGTAACTTGTAACCTGAAACAAAAAAATGGATAACATTACCTTTACATACAAGTCATTCGCGCAACTTACTACACATGAACTATATGCCATTCTAAAATTGCGCAGCGAAGTATTTGTGGTTGAACAAAACTGTGTTTTTCTGGATGCAGATGATAAAGATCAATTTTCATATCATATAATGGTGTGGCAAAATAATTTACTCGTTGGTTATACACGATTGGTTCCCGCCGGTGTTGCCTATACAGAACCATCTATTGGACGAGTAGTAATTTCTTCTACCGTAAGAAACACAGGATTAGGTAGGTCATTAATGCAATTCTCTATTCGTACATTATACAACCTGTGGGGGAAAACTACGATTACTATTGGGGCGCAATTATACCTGCGTAAATTTTACGAATCACTCGGTTTTCAGCAGAAAAGTGAAGTCTACATTGAGGACGGCATCGATCATATCAAAATGATTTTACAGGATTTAGCCTGAAAATCGTACGCCAAAACACTTATTTGTATATTTTTTTGAAAGTCACACACAAAAAAGAAACAATTGTGCGTTTATTGTTTGTGTAACTGGTGTTTATTATTTTAGCGCCGGAATCCATTGACCATCTGAAAACTAAATCTGATATTCTCATGAAACAAATTTTACACCCTTTGTGGCGGTGTGGCTTGTTACTACTCGTTAGCGTGTGTAATCATCTACCTTCTTTCAGCCAAACCGAAAGCTCCTCATTTTTTGAAGCTGGTATTACCATGGGCCCCTCTAACTTCCTGGGCGACCTTGGAGGTAATATGGGAAAAGGTACCAAGTTTATCAAAGACAACAACTTCCCGATGACCAAATTCATGTTTGGTGCGTTCTTAACGTATCAGCCTAATGAATGGCTGGGATTCAGGCTGGCTGTTAACAGAGGAACTTTAGAAGGTGATGATGCTATCATCAAAGGCAAAGGCGGCTATGAAGAAGCCCGTAAGTACCGCAACTCCGACTTCCGTTCGCGGATAACCGAAGCCATGTTACTGGCCGAGATTTATCCTACAGTATTTTTAGAAAGCGATCCTTCTGATGTATTTATGAGATTAAGGCCTTATGCAACAATTGGTATAGGTGTATTTCATTTCAATCCGCAGGGAACTGATCCTCTTTCAGGCGCCTGGGTTGATCTGAAGCCTTTACACACCGAAGGTCAGGGATTTGCCGAATATCCTGGTCGCAAGGAATACAAATTAACCCAAATGAACGTTCCCATGGGTATTGGCGCCAAGTATTTCCTGAGTGAAACAGTAAACATTGGCCTCGAAATTTTACACAGAACAACTTTCACTGATTATATTGATGACGTAAGCACTACGTATATTGATCCCAGTGCTTTTTACGCTCACTTACCTTTTGCACAGGCACAGCTGGCAGAAAGAATGGCCAACAAAAGCGGTCATAATGGAACAACCACTCCCTATGCGGTTGGTGATAAAAGAGGAACTGCCACTAATAATGATGCATACTATTCAATAAACATTAAGTTAGGTATCAGATTAGGTCAGGGTGGAAACAGATACAACAGCTCTACCCGTTGCCCGGTTAGATTCTAATTGCAACTTTGCACTAATAATCCGTATACAAGATATTTGTTGATCCGTACCCTTTTGAAAATTTTAAGCCTTTAGGCTGCAATATTTAAACCCATGAAAACCACCGGAACCGTAAGAAAACGAGCTGCTCATAGTGTGTCCATTCTTTTTGCACTTTTAATGCTGCAGGCTATATCATGCCCGTCTTTCGGTTGTCCCTTACCTGTATCATTTTACGAAAATGATACCATTCTGGTACAAAAACAAACTACCAGTAAAAAGCATAAAATCAAACTTTACCCAAACGAGGAGCAGAATGTGCTGTTCTTTAGCGCACGTGGCTTTGAAGGGAAAGTGTACCAGCTGTTTTTGTTTGATGTGCAGGGCACCCTGGTAAAACAGGCCAATGTTAAAAACAAACAAACTACCATTTTAGACAATATTGAAAAAGGAAGTTACCTGTTCGAAGTGTTCAGTGATGACGAGCGCATTGAAAATGGACAGGTGATTATAAAATAAATCGGTTACAAGTTGACAAGTTAACAAGTTTACAGGTTAACAAGTTAAAGTAACAACAAAGCTCTTTGTTTGCATAACTAATAAACCAATAAGCTGCAGGGAAATTAGTAAAATCCATATATCCGGTTGAGTCAAAACCTGATCCGTTCCCTATTATTAAGTACCCTGAAACACAAAGATTTTATTAATCACTCCCTGCGCTTGCTTATTGGCTTTTTAAATTCTTCTGGTTAAATCCACCAGTATCCTCAGAGGCCGGCGATGAACAATTGCCGGCCTTTGCTTTTTAGAGAGGTCTGAAGTCGGATGTCGGAAGTCGGAAGTCAGAAGTCAGAAGTCAGAAGAACCTGAGTAATATTAACATGCTGACTAACTTATCAACCTGCAACCTGCAACCTGTAACCTGAAACCTGTAACCTGTAACCACCAACCGGAAGCAGATAGCTGGCAACCGCTAACTATTTCAAAAAAATTTCTGCAGCTTCCTGCCAGTTGTTCAGGCGGTCGTAACCGGTAATATCTTTATTGTGGGGAGAAGTATACAGGTATTTCTTTCCGTTAAAATGTTGCAGGTGGCGAACATGGTCATCGATCATATAATCACCGAACACCATGCGCTTTTCGCCACATAACACCAGTTGCTTCCAGGTAAAAAAGGGAAAGTGCTCCAGCAACCAGTCATATTTATCTTTTAATGAGTTGGGGAACTCAGTTGCAGCCGAAACAATAAATATCTCATACCGCTGATTCATTTCTTTTAACACATCCACGGCATCTTTCATCACCGGCAGGTCTCTGAAAAAACCAGGTTCATATAACCGTTCGCGGATCATTTTGTGATGCTGTTCGGGAAAACCAACCAGCCACGATCCTTTCATCTTACTGAAATCTACCGGTAACCCATGCTCTTTTTCATACCATGTTACCATAGCGCCCATAGGATCGGCAATAACCTCATCCATATCGATTATGATTCTTTCCATTGTTATATCATTTCAATTCTTCTTTTAAAAACTTTGCTGTATGGCTTGCTTTTACTTTCAGCAGGTCTTCGGGTATACCTTCAAACAATATTTGCCCGCCGCCATCGCCACCTTCGGGGCCCAGATCAATAATATGATCCGCCACTTTTATCACATCCATATTGTGCTCAATAACCAGTACGGTATTGCCACGGTCGACCAGCTTATTCAACACATCCAATAAGTGCTGAATATCTTCAAAGTGTAACCCTGTTGTTGGTTCATCAAGAATATAAAATGTTTTACCGGTATCTTTCTTCGATAGTTCGGTGGCCAGCTTCACCCGCTGCGCTTCTCCCCCGCTTAATGTTACTGCACTTTGCCCGAGTGTAATATAACCCAGCCCAACTTCCTGCAATACTTTTATCTTACGGTACAGGTACGGCACATTCTGAAAAAATTCTACGGCATCGTCTACCGTCATATCCAGCACATCACTGATCGATTTGCCTTTATACCGTATTTCAAGTGTTTCGCGGTTATAGCGTTTACCCTGGCATTTTTCGCAATGCACATATACATCGGGCAAAAAGTTCATTTCAATAACACGCATACCACCGCCTTCACACACATCGCAACGGCCGCTTTTTACATTAAACGAAAAACGACCTGCATTATACCCGCGGATCTTTGCCTCGGGAACCGATGCAAACAGCGTTCGTATATCAGTAAAAAAGCCACAATAGGTTGCCGGGTTACTGCGTGGTGTACGGCCAATGGGACTTTGGTCGATTTCAATAACCTTATCAATAAGCTCAAGCCCTTTGATCGTTTTATATTCAAGGGGCGTCATTCTTGAGTTGTAAGCGTGCTTACTTAAAATAGGATACAACGTTTCGATAATAAGCGTTGATTTACCGCTGCCGCTTACGCCGGTTGCCACAATGAATTTTCCCAATGGAAATTTTGCCGTAACCTGTTTCAGGTTATTGCCGTTGGCGCCGATCAGTTCAAGCACCTTTCCATTTCCTTTTCTTCTTTCTTTGGGAACAGCAATTTCACGTATACCATTCAGATAGGCCGAAGTAAGCGTATCTAATTTCAGCAAAGCGGTTGGTTCGCCCTGCGCTACTATGCGGCCGCCATGAAAACCGGCTTTGGGACCAATATCAACCAAATGATCGGCTGCCAGCATAATATCTTTATCATGCTCAACCACCAGCACACTGTTGCCAATATTGCGCAGGTTTTTCAATGCTTCTATCAACCGGTGATTATCGCGTTGATGCAATCCAATGCTCGGTTCATCCAAAATATAAGTGATGCCCTGTAATTGCGACCCTATTTGAGTGGCCAGCCGTATGCGTTGCGATTCACCGCCACTGAGAGTTCGCGAAGGCCGGTTCAGGGTAAGATACGTTAGCCCTACATCGAGCAAAAACTGCAACCGTTCACGAATTTCTTTCAACACATCTTTGGCAATGGCATTTTGTTTGGTCGATAATCTTTTTTCAATACCCTTGAACCACTGCATCATTTTATCGAGGTTCAGTTCGCTCAGCTCCGATATATTTTTTTCATCTACCTTAAACCACAAACTTTCTTTTTTCAAACGGGCGCCATTACAGGTGGTGCAGGTTTTTAATTCCATGAACTGCTCTGTCCATTGACGTATTGAGTCGCTTGAGCTGCCGGCAAACCATCGTTTCAGCTGAGGCACCAATCCTTCATATTCTTCGGTATATATATTAGCGCCCGGTTCAATGGTATCAAAATCAAGATGCTCTTCAACCGGTCCGGTTTCATTGCCATATAAAACCAGGTTCAATGCTTTTTTAGGCATTTCTTTCAATGGCACATCGAGACTAAACTTATATTTCTTTGCCATTCGCTGTACCTGGCCAAACACGTAGGTATCTCTTTCTTCGCCTAATGGAACAATACCACCTTCATTAATGCTTAGCGATTTATCGGGCATAACGGCATCCAGACTGATCTGGTATACATTGCCGAGACCTTTACAGGTTGGGCAGGCGCCATATGGACTATTAAAAGAAAAACTGTTGGGCGAAGGTTCTTCATAACTGGTACCTGTGTCTTCACACATCAGCTGCCGCGAGTACTGAACAAGCGCCTCCCCCTTACCCCCTCCGGTGGAAGGGGAATTATTACCTTGCTGCGATTTACCGTTTTTGGAACCGGTGGCAGTACCGGCATCCTGAACCAGCAAAAACATCAGCTCCTTCCCCATTTGCAGCGTCTTTTGCACGCTTTGACTTAGCCGAACTTTCATATCATCTGTAACGGCCATGCGGTCGATCACCACTTCAATATCATGTATTTTATACCTGTCGACCTGCATCTTCGGGGCAAGGTCTTTCACTTCACCGTCGACCCGTACTTTGAGATAACCTTTTTTGCGTATATCTTCGAACAGTTCGCGATAATGTCCCTTACGACCTCTTACGAGGGGGGCCAGCAAGGTTATCTTTTTGCGACTGAATTTCTTATAAATATTTTCAACAATTTCTTCTTCACTAAACTTGACCATTTTTTTCCCCGTATTGTAACTATAAGCCTCCCCAACGCGGGCAAACAACAAACGCAGAAAGTCATATACTTCTGTTATAGTTCCTACAGTTGAACGGGGGTTTTTATTGGTAGTTTTTTGTTCAATGGAAATCACGGGCGACAAACCGGTAATCTTATCTACGTCGGGCCTTTCCATTTCACCAATAAACTGACGGGCATAAGCACCAAAACTTTCCATATAACGGCGTTGCCCCTCCGCATATATGGTATCAAAAGCAAGTGACGATTTACCACTGCCACTGATACCTGTAATAACTACCAGTTTATTTTTAGGAATGCTGATATCAATGTTCTTAAGATTATGAACACGTGCACCAAACACATTAATAAACTCATCGGTTTCAACAGGAACGGTTTGAACATCGTTTGTTTGAACTGACTTTTTGCCTTTCACCTCTGCCATATATAAGTGAACCTTTTTAGTTGTTTTAATTACGCTTTTTTAAACGGTACATGAACAATTTGCCTTTACCTGTGTTGTAACACGCAAAATTTGTTCGGGAAAGTACAACTTATCACAACATTTTACTAAATAATTTGTCAAAGATAACAACAAAAAAAGTATAGGAAAGTTGATTATGTTATAAGATATTTGCGCCTCATAATCAACTGAATAGCGTTTAATTGGTGAATTGTGGTACAAAGTTTGAAAGTTGTGCACAGACATAAAACAGTTTTTACTAAAACAATATATATGAGATCAATCCAAAAAACCCTGACAGCCATTGTTGCAGCAGCTATTATTCTTGGAGGTTGCAAAAGCATGAACAAAACACAAAAAGGAGCAATTATTGGTACAGCAGGCGGTGGCGCTGTTGGTGCTATAATTGGAAAAGCAGCAGGTAATACAGCACTGGGTGCTATCGTTGGTGCAACAGTAGGTGGTGTTACCGGTGCCGTTATCGGGCACAAAATGGATAAGCAGGCAAAAGAAATCGAAAGCAAAGTGCCAGGTGCAAAAGTTGATCGTGTAGGTGAAGGTATTGTGGTTGAATTCAATGAAAAGATATTATTCGGGTTCGATCGTTCTGATCTTTCTGCTACTGCTGAATCTAACTTAGGTAAACTGGCAGATGTATTAAAGCAATATCCTGACACAGATATCGAAATTCAGGGTCATACCGACAGCAAAGGTGCTGATGATTATAATATGAAACTTTCTGAAAGAAGAGCTTCGGCCGTTGCCACTTATTTACGTGGAAGAGGCATTGCAAGTGGTCGTATCAAAACAAAAGGTTTTGGTGAAACAGCTCCTATTGCCAGCAATGAAACCGATGCAGGACGTGCGCAAAACCGCCGCGTTGACTTTTTGATCACTGCCAACGACAAAATGAAAGAAGACGCCAAGAAAGAAGCACAGAAACAGTAATAAGCGATTCTTCAATAATCCGTAATACCGCCGCTTAGCATTTTTATTTTAATAACCACAACTATTTAGTTATGAAAGCAAAAGTTCTGGTGCTTACAATAACAATAAGCACGGCCGCATTTGTCGCTAAATCGCAGCAATCTGCAACGTTTGGTATACGGGCAGGTATTAATTTCCAAAACATCACCGGAAAACAGTATGATGGAAGCGATGTGAATGGTAAATTAAAAGCAGGATTTAATGTTGGTGTAAATGCAGAAGTTCCGGTTGCACCCGATTTTTATGTGCAACCCGGTGTTTTGTTCAGCACCAAGGGCGCCAAAAGTAAAGATGATAACGATATAAAAATCAATCTCTCCTACATTGAAGTTCCCATTAATTTCCTGTATAAACCTGCACTGGGCGACGGCAAATTGTTATTGGGCATTGGGCCTTATATTGCTTTTGCAGTAGGTGGAAAATATACAGATCAAAACGGCAAGGAAGCGGATATAAAATTCAAAAACAGTATTACTGCAGCAGAGTTCCTGTCTGATCCTTACTTTAAACGCATTGATGTTGGCGGTAATTTATTATTTGGTTATGAACTAAGCAGTAAAATATCGGCACAGCTCAATGCCCAGTTGGGTATGGTAAAGATCAATCCCAAAATTGATGGCGTATCAAACGATAAAACCAAATACAAAAACACCGGTTTTGGTGTTTCGTTAGGTTATCGACTTTGAGTAATATATGTGTTGAATTTATGTGACATATACAGTGCAAATTATCCTCAACGTTTTTATAAAAAGCCTCCCGGCAAGCCGGGAGGTTTTTTTATGCATAATGAACACGATAATTTATTGCAAACTTTTTTATTACCGGCATGAACATTTAATTAACCCCGGATGTATAACGTTTGTGTAAAAAATGATTTGTAATACGTGTAAGCATGTATGCAATTTAAATATACTTATTACGTTATAAGGCAGATTTTTTTATTACAGATAAGTGAGATAATTAAGTTCCAGATATTTACATTTTAAACCACAACGTTTAATTATGAAATCAAAAGTTCTAATGCTTGCATTAGCAACCACAGCCTTTGCACTAACATCGAATGCCCAGGGAAAAGCATCAATTGGCATACGTGCCGGTATTAACTTTCAAAACATCAATGGAAAAAGTATTGATGGTTCAGATGTTGATTTTAGTTTAAAAACAGGGTTTCATATCGGGGTAAACGCAGAAGTACCTGTTGCCCCTGAATTTTATGTGCAACCCGGTTTATTATTTTCCACCAAAGGAGCCAGATATGATGTGAATAATGGCGATGATATTAAGTATAACATTTCTTACTTCGAAATCCCGATTAACTTTTTGTACAAACCAACATTAGGCCCGGGCAAATTATTACTGGGTGTTGGCCCTTATATTGGTATTGCCGTAGGTGGTAAAGTAAAACAGGGTGGTAATAGTACCAGTTATAAATTTAAAAATGAAATAACGTACTCTCAACTTTCTACTCCCTATGCAAAACGCATGGATTTTGGCGGAAACCTGTTGGCTGGTTATGAACTGAGCAACAAAGTTTCTTTTCAATTGAATGCTCAGTTGGGGATGGTAAAGATCAATCCAAAGATTACTGATATTTCAAACGACAAAAGGTCATTGAAAAATACCGGCTTTGGATTTTCTGTTGGCTATCGCCTGAATTAAACATACTATGCTGGTTTGCTAAGCTTAATAAAGCCCATGCATAAACATTTTTAAAAAGGTTGCATTTTGCAGCCTTTTTTTATTTTACTACCCCGAAAAACACCCGATAATAATGAAACCAAAAACTTTGCTGCCTGCGTTATATTGCCCAGGTGGGCCCTGTAAAGATCGATCCAAAAATTACCGACTACACCAACGATAAAACCTCCTATAAAAATATTGGCTTTGGTATTTCAGTGGGCTATCGTTTTTAAAAAATCACACATGGTGTTAAAAAGAAATTTGACAATTTAATTTTCGTCATTATCTTTGCGTCAGTTCTTTACACATCGCTTATCAAGAAAGGCTGAGGGAAATGGCCCGATGAAGCCTTGACAACCTGCATTCATGTTGAACAAACATGAAGCGTAAGGTGCCAACTCCATCCCGCGGAAGGCGGGACAGATAAGTCAGATAAAAGCTTCTACAATACTGAAATTCAACATATTGAAAGCTCTTCTGACTTACGGAAGAGCTTTTTTATTGGTCCTGAGCGAAGTCGAAGGACCAATTATACAGATTGAGCGCAGTCGAAATCTGTAATAAATCAACTCCTCCCGTAAGAACTCATCTTGATAAGTGCTGTCGCAACCAATGTACTGAGCATACTGAGCGTAGTCGAAGTATGCAGCGAATGATACTGAGCGAAGTCGAAGTATCATTTTCAGTACAACTGTCTAAACAAATTATTAATCACGCTCCTGCTACTGATATCCCGGTTTGGATATGCAGATGGAGGCAAAAAATGTTTATCATGCAAGCGACAACACAATTAATTCACAGCATTCCTGTTGATCCGTTAACCGGCGCAGTTTCTGTGCCTATTTATCAAACCTCCACCTTTGTACAGGAAGCACCCGGTGTAAACAAAGGCTTTGATTATGCACGAACCAACAACCCTACCCGCGCTACACTCGAAAACCTGATCGCTCAACTCGAAGGCGGACAGGTAGGTATTGCATTTGCCAGCGGACTGGCTGCCATTGATGCCGTTGCCAAATTATTAAAAGCCGGCGATGAAATTGTTGCCGTAGATGATATTTACGGTGGTGCGTACCGGTTATTCACCCAGGTATATCAGCAGTTTGGGGTTAAAATAAATTTTGTTGATACTACCGATCCCGAAAAAGTATTCAACGCGGTTACACCCAACACACGCCTCATATGGCTCGAAACACCAACGAACCCTACTTTAAAGATCAGTGATATTGAGGCTATTGCTAAAATTGCCAAAGCCAACCGGTGTTTACTTTGCGTGGATAACACTTTTGCTTCACCCGCATTACAACAACCTCTTTCGCTGGGAGCTGATATTGTAGTGCATTCCGCCACCAAATATTTAGGCGGCCACAGCGACCTGATCGCAGGGCTGGTGGTTACAAAAGAAAAAGAACTGGGCGATAAAATTAAATTCTATCAAAATGCCTGCGGCGCCGTGCTGGCCCCCTTCGATAGCTGGCTGGTAATTCGCGGCATTGAAACCCTGCACCTGCGCGTACAACAACATTGCCGCAGTGCACAGGCTGTAGCCGAATTTTTACAACAACATCCGGCAGTTGATAAAGTATATTATCCGGGATTGAAAGATCATCCTAACCATGATATAGCCAAAAAACAAAGCAAAGGTTTCGGAGGTATTGTTTCGTTTACCCTAAAGCACGATAACGAAGCGGCAGCAAAAGCTTTTGTTACCGGTACCCGTTTGTTTAAACTGGCCGAAAGCCTGGGAGGTATTAAAAGCCTGGTTAGCCATCCCGCTACCATGACGCATAAAACCATTCCTGCCGAAAAACGCAGGGCAGCCGGTGTAACCGACAGCCTTATCCGATTAAGCATTGGCCTCGAAGATGACGGCGATCTGATACAGGACCTGCAGCAGACGCTTGAGCTGAGCAGTATCACTGAGGTAGTGTCTGCTGATAATACAGTGCAGTGCTAATGTGGAAGCAGGAAGTCGGAGGTCGGAAGTCGGAAGAACCCAAATTTTGTAAATACCTTCTTTCTTTATAACGCAATTTTCGGACCTCAGACATCTGACTTCAGACTTCATATAAACAAGAGCTTAAAACAAACCATAAAAGCATCATGTCAGAACAGATAGCAATAAGAACCTTTAAAGACATAGACCGTAGTATTTTAAAAGGTATTCCAAACCCTACTGATAAAGCGTATGAGATCAAAATAAAAATACCCGAATTCACTTTTTTGGGCGTTAAGGAACAACCTGATTTTGCGGTTATTTATCTAACGTTTTATCCGGGTAAAAAAGTAATTGAACTGAAATCGCTGAAACAATACGTTTTTCAATTACGCAATATTGTAACCTCGTACGAACGGTTGATCAATATTATTTATGACGACCTGTGTGCAGCATATGAACCTGAACGGTTACGGCTGGTTATGATCTGTAATCCGCGCGGCGGCATCAGCTCAAAATTGACCATTGATTCTGACTGGAAAATTCGTGGCGGTAAAGAACAATTCAACGACTGGAAACTGGAAGATGAATGGATCGTAAGAATGTAAAAAACGCGGAACGCAGAACGCCTAACGCAGAACGCTTAAAGCATTGGATGTTCTGCATTTTGCGTTCGGCGTTAAGCGTTGCGCGTTAAGCATTTAGCGTTAAGCATTTTCAAATTAGCTAATTATCAAATTACAAATATGGACGCACACAAACCATTAACAATCGGTTTATTCGGATTTGGGGTAGTGGGAGAAGGCCTTTATAAAGTTTTACAACAAACGCCTTCCCTGAAAGCCACTATAAAAAAAGTCTGTATAAAGAACCCCGACAAAAAGCGCAATGCTCCGGCAAGCCTGTTCACTACCAGCAAAGATGAATTGCTGAACGATCCTGAAATAAATGTGATCGTTGAAGTGATCAATGAATCGGAACCTGCTTTCGACATCGTTTCTACCGCTTTAAAAAACGGTAAAGATGTGGTAAGCGCCAGCAAAAAAATGATTGCTGAACACTTACCCGAATTACTGGGATTGCAAAAAATCACCGAACGCTCTTTCCTGTACGAAGCAGCCGCCTGCGCTTCGATACCGGTTATACGCAACCTCGAAGAGTATTACGATAACGACCTGTTGCATTCCATCAAGGCCATTGTGAATGGATCTACCAATTTCATTCTTACCAAAATATTTGAAGATAAACTCGATTATCATCAGGCCCTGTTGCTGGCACAGCAACTGGGTTTTGCCGAAAGCGATCCCTCACTTGATGTGGAAGGTTTTGATGCAGCCAACAAATGGACATTCCTGCTTACCCATGCTTATGGAATTGTAGCCACAACCGACACCCTTGTATTTAACGGTATTCAGCATATACATGCAAGCGATGCTTTGGTAGCTACCGAAAAACATTACGATATTAAACTGGTAGCTCAGGCTAAAAAACTCGAAAACGGCAAAGTAGCCGCTTTTGTATTACCCCAGTTTGTTAAACACGACGACCATCTGGCCTTTGTAAAGAATGAATACAATGGCGTTGTGATCGAAAGCGGTTTTGCCGATAAACAATTCTTTTATGGAAAAGGCGCCGGCAGCTTTCCTACAGCATCCGCCGTATTAAGCGATTTATCGGCCCTTCGTTACCAATATAAATATGAGTACAAGAAATTGTATCACCATAAACCCAATGAGCTTACAAACGATTTTTATGTTCGGGTATATGTAAGTTTCGATGACTGGCAATACATTCCCAAAGAAAAATTCGAGTGGATTGAAGAGTGGCATGCTGAAACCGACCGCAAATATCTGGTTGGTGTATTGTCGTTTAATGAGCTGGTGCAAAATAGCTGGTGGCGCGAAAATAAAACCTCGCTCATTCTGGCCCCCGATCCGATTATTGAAGATGTGGAAGTACGCAAGTTGAAAAAGAAGAGTCTTGAATTAGCTGGAATAATTTAATACAAGTAATACAAGGCCGAAAGTCAGTAAAGACCGAAAGTCCGAAAGAAAGATACTTTTAATGTAAGATTCTTTCGGACTTTCCTCCCGGTAGCTATCGGGACGGACTTTCGGACTCTTTCGCACTATTCTTTCAAAAACTTCTTCTCAATAACCGCCAGTTGATCAGCTTTCAGTGAAGACGTTTTTTTCAGCACTTTTATAAAATGGGCTACTTCTTCTTTCGTTGCCGGACAACCGGTATTTTCACCACGCGTATCTAAACCGGCTCCATCGGGCCTCATCTGGCAATCGCCCAGTAAATTTCCTTTTGCATCAAAAACAAGCCAGAAGGGAATGCCCTGTTTTTCGCCGTTGTACTTTTTGAGCACCTCTTCCCCACCTGCATTTTCGAGGTCCTTTTTATCTTTCGATTCCATTACGGTAAGATGCTCCACCACATAATTATCAGCAAAAAAACTCCGGCAGTCAACACTGTTCATAAGACTATCCATACGATGGCACCAGCCGCACCATGAGGCATGAAAAATAATGAATACGTTCTTATGTTCTTTGCCGGCACGATTCATGGCATCTTTCAACACAGCATTGGCAGGCGGCGGTGTAGTTTGTGCAAAACCGGCAGCAGCCACTAAAAGCAAAACCGGCAGGAAAAGGTTTTTACGTATGATCATATGGGGTGGTTTATAAAGGTAATTTAGGAAGAAATCCGGTAGTCCTGCATTTTTCCTACCCGGCAAGTTTTAATTGAGCAAATCGATTATTTGAGCTTTTTGCTTTTGCTTAATCGTTCAAAACGGTCGTTTAATCTTTCAAATATGCCATTCAATCCTTCAAATTGATGATTTAATCCTTTAAATGAGCGATTTAATTCTTCAATTTGGTCATTTGATCCTTTAAATGAACGATTTAATGGTTCAATTTTGTAATTCAAACCTTAAATCAGCGATTTAATTCTTCAATTTGGTCATTTGATTCTTTAAAAGAGCGATTTATAGTTCAAATCGGATAATTCAATCCTTAAATCAGCGATTTAATTGATCAAATCAGTCATTTAAAGCTTCAATGCTATCATTTAATCCTTCAAACCGGTCATTTAATCTTTTAAATAGCTCATTTGAAGAATTTTGCTATTATTTAATTCTTCAAATTGATGATTTCATTGATCAAATCGATCATTTAAAGCTTTTTTGCTACCGCTTAATGCTTCAAAATAGTCCGGTGTTGGATCTGGTTACCTGGAAGGTTATGCGTTCACCTGAACTTCTTCGCGGGCGAGCCCCATTTCACAGCAGAATTGCTGGCCATTTGCCCTGTGCTTCAGGAGATTTGCTATCAATAAGGTAACTATGGCAAAACCCGATACGATGAGGTTGAGGTATTTGCCCAATAAAGCAAAAATATTGGTTTTGCCTGCAATTTTACCGCTTACCAGGGTGCCAATGGTCCACACGGCAACTTTATCGGCTTTCGGATTAAAATCGGCATAGGCATTTCCTTCCGAAAACGACACCATATGCATTAGTTTCTGCATGTCGTTTTTCAATAACGGTTGTTGAGCTGCCGGGGATTCTGCAGTTAATGATACTATGCCACTACGGCCCAGCACCCGTATATTATAACTGAAAGAAGGTTCGCTTTTTTGATTGGTTTGAACTTGTTTTGCCCAGCTTAAAATGTGATCATTTTTATTGTAAGCAGGTTGTTGCGCCCAGCGCACAATGTGTATTGGTGCATACCCCAACTTTTTTCGTTCAGCATTTTCATTAACCTCATTTCTTTGCAGGTTTCTTAACACCTGGTCATAATCAATTTTGTTGGCGTCGCCATCTTTCACATGCCCTCTTGGTTCATATTTAATAACAAACGCATAGGAATCTTTTGCAAACGGATCCTGCGATTCGGGAAAAAGCATACCTGCCAGATCGGGCTGGGGCGACCGGTGCCATACTTCACTGATGATGTATTTGCTTTGTTCGGCGTTCAGAAATTTATATCCGGTGGGAATAGTTAATTGTACAATGCCTTTGGCAACACGCACCACGCCGGTCTCGTATTGCAGCGGCGGCTTTGTGGCCTGTAACGGATCTCCTGCCTTGGTACGGATTGTACAGCAACAGAGCATGACAATCCACAGAAAACTGGTTTCTCTCATTATTTGCTGGTTGGTTGGGCTTTGCTCTGTCACAATTAAGCATCTTTCCGGCAGATAAAAAAGTTTCAGGCCATTATTTTTTCAACCAGCAGATAGAAACCCTTAGGATTTTAAAAAAGCTCCCGCAAAGGCCTTTAGAGCCACAAATGTTATGTTTATGGTTTGAGGTTTATGCCCGCCCGGATGACCCGGTCGGACGGGGTTTGTAGTTGCTGCCGCACTAAATTGTGTTTCTGGTTTGTAGTTTACGGTTTGTGGTTGCTGCCGCGCTTTGGAAACTCATTGTTAAACTCCACACCTTTCAGTGCAACAGGATAATAATTGCACGGCAAGATTAACTGAAAGAACCACAAACCATAAACCTCAAACTTCAAACTGAATTAAAGAACCTCAAACCATAAACTGCTTTGCCGCGTATCTTCGGTATAACAAATTAAAAATTACTTAATAGCAGGCTCTTCAACGCCTCATAATCCGGCGCCATAACATGACTTTTCTTTTTCAGTTGAAGTTGCGCCTGAATGGCATCGGGAACCGGCACCTGCTCATTAATAACAGGCTCTACCACATCGTAAAATTTTACCGGATGCGCTGTTTCCAGAAAGATGCCCTTATCATTGCTATGTTGCTGCAAATACCGTTGCAATGCAAGGTAGCCAACAGCGCCATGCGGATCGGGCAGGTACTTAAATTGCGCGTATACTTCTTTGATCACCGCTCTTGTTTCATCGTCGGTAATACTGTAGCCGGTTAACACTTTTCTTAAATCGCCTAATTTATGATGAAACAGTTCGAGTATGCGAACAAAGTTGCTGGGGTTGCCTACGTCCATCGCATTGGATATGGTGGCGATGGCTTTTTTCGGTTGATATTCTCCGTTTTGCAAAAACGCAGGCACTACCGCATTTGCATTACAGGCAGCGATAAAATGTTTTACCGGTAAGCCTGAACAATAAGCCAGCAAACCGGCGCATATATTGCCGAAGTTTCCGCTGGGAACCGAAATCACCGGAGGGTTGTTTTTATCGGACCATTGTTTGTATGCAAATGCATAATAAAACTGCTGCGGCAACCAGCGCGCTACATTGATTGAATTGGCCGAGGTTAAAAATATTTTTTTAGTCAGCGTTTCATCTACAAATGCCTGCTTTACCAATTGCTGGCAATCGTCGAATGTGCCGGTTACTTCAAGCGCATGAATATTTTTTCCCAATGTGGTGAGCTGTTTTTCCTGAACCGAACTCACTTTGCCCGAGGGGTACAGTATCACCACTTCAACACCGGGTACATTATAAAAACCATGGGCAACGGCGCCGCCGGTATCGCCCGATGTGGCTACCAGCACTACCACTTTTCCACTACGCTCCTTTGCAAAATATCCCAGGCAGCGGCTCATAAAACGGGCGCCTACATCTTTAAACGCAAGGGTTGGACCATGAAAAAGTTCCAGTGAAAATATGTTGTCATTCACCGGCGCCAGTGGAATGGGAAAGTTGATGGTTTCTGTTACAATACCACGCAAGGCATCGTCGGGAATAGTGCCGGCAACATAAGGATGAATGAGGCGAAAGGCTATCTCTTCATTACTAAAGGTTTTGATCTTATCAAAAAAAGCCTTTTCATGAACGGGAATTTCGTAAGGGAAATACAGGCCTTTATCGGGCGCCTGTCCTTTTATAGTAGCCTCTTTAAAATCTACATCAGGTGATTGTTTATTTAAACTGTAGTATTTCATGGTGAATCGTGAATGGTGAATAGTCAATCGTGAATGGTCAATGGTGAATCGGCAACCCGAAACTCAGCACCTCATTCTTATTACTTATAATTTATTACTTAAAACTTATAACTCAACACACTTCGCCCCGTTATAATTGATCATGGTTACATAAGTCTTAAACTCAATGCCCAGTTTCGTGTACACATCGATCATTACCTTCTCTACATGTTGAGCAACGGATTCTTCTTTGCTCAGCATAAAGATCGACGGACCCGAACCTGAAATACCGCCACCCAGCGCGCCGGTTTCTTTACTGTTCTTTTTTACTTCATCAAAGCCGGGGATCAGTATGCTGCGCACCGGTTCAATAATCACATCTTCGAGCGAACGGCCGATCAGGTCGTAATCGTTCTTCATAAATCCTGCTACAAGGCCGGCGATATTTCCCCATTGTTTAATAGCAGCTTTCAATTGCACCTCTTTGCGTAGTATTTGCCGCGCATCGGAAGTACGCACTTCTATTTGCGGATGCACTACCGTTACATATAAAGGGGGCGCTGTTAACTGTACAATATCGAGCGGAAAAATTGAGCGTATTAGCGTTATGCCTCCATAAATGCAGGGAGCAATGTTATCGGCATGTTTTACGCCGGAAGCTACTTTTTCGCCATTCATGGCAAAACGCACAAGGTCTTCTTTCGAAAACGGATTGCCCAGCAATTGATTGGCGCCAACTACGGCGCCTGCCGAACTGGCCGCGCTTGAACCCAAACCACTGCCTGGTTTTATTCGTTTGTCGATGATTACTTCAAAGCCAACCGGTTCTTTACATTCTTCTATTAATGCCAGCAATGAAGCACCGGCAACATTTTTTTCAGGTTCTACCGGTAATTTGTAACCGTCGGAGTGCTGAATCACCAATCCCGGCTCATTACGCAATCGTAAGGTCATTAAATCCTGAGGTTCCTGCAGGGCCATACCCAGCACATCAAATCCGCAAACCAGGTTAGCCACGGTGGCCGGTGCAAAAACTTTTATACTTCCATCCTTTAAAATACTTTTCTCATTTGCCATTTTGAATCGTTTGACTTTATTTAAGTCAGTGTGAGTAAACCACCCTCGCTGACATTTTACATTTTTCCATTTTCAAATTTGCACATTTTCAAATTTTCAAATTCTAATGTGCTGCTCTGATAATATCAGCAAACACCCCCGATGCAGTTACTTCGGCACCAGCTCCTGCCCCTTTTACAACAAGCGGTTGCTCGGGATAGCGGTTGGTATAAAACAGCACCACATTATCTTTACCATACAGGTGATAAAAATCGCTTTTCGGATCAACATGCTGCAAGCCTACCGATGCTTTCCCGTTTTCGTACCGGGCCACGAACTTCAGTTTCTTTCCTGCTTCAGACGCCTCTTTGTAAATTTCCTTAAAGTGCGCTTCCTGCTTCTCCATTTCCTTATAAAAATCATCTACACTGCCTACCATACACGAAGGCGGCATAAATGTTTTGTTGCTGATATCTTCCATATCGATGCGCTCACCTGCTTCACGTGCAAGGATCATTATTTTACGCATTACATCGGTACCGCTCAGGTCGAGCCGCGGATCGGGCTCCGTGTAACCCTCATCCTGCGCTTGTTTTACTACCTGTGCAAAGCTGCGGGTGCCATCGTAATTATTGAATACAAAGTTCAGCGTACCGCTTAACACGGCTTCGATCCTGTTCACCACATCACCGCTGCGCATGAGGTCGTTTAAGGAACCTATCACGGGTAAGCCGGCGCCTACATTGGTTTCGAACAAAAAGAAAGCATTGTATTCGCGCGCCAGGTCTTTTAGCTTTTTATAGTAGGCAAAGGCCGAAGAACAGGCTACTTTGTTACAGGCTACTACCGAAATGCTTTTGGCAAGCAGCTTATCATATACCTGCGCCACCATTTCATTGGCAGTAACATCGGCGAAAACCGAATTGCGCAGGTTCTTTGAACGGATGGTTTCAATAAATTTAGAAAGGTCCATTGCTTCGCCCTTATCGAGTTGTTCACGCCAGTTATTCAGATCAATGCCTTCATCGCTGAACACCATTTTTTTACTGTTGGCCATACCTACTATGCGTACCTGCAATCGCAAATGTTGTTGCAAATACAGTTGCTGCTGATGCAACTGGGCAAGCAGCTTACTGCCTACATTTCCGGTTCCTGCAACAAACAGGTTAACCTGTTTATAGGTAGTTTCAAAAAAATCTTCGTGTAATACGTTGATGGCTTTTTTTACATCGGCAGCTGAAATAACCGCAGAAATATTTCTTTCAGAAGATCCCTGGGCTATGGCGCGTACATTAACACCGTTGCGGCCAATGGCGCCAAACATTTTTCCGCTGATACCGGGGTGGCTTTTCATATTGTCGCCCACAAGTGCTACAATGGCCAGTCCTTTTTCAACTCTTAATGGCTCTACCCTGCCGGTTTCTATTTCATGGGCAAATGTTTTGTCAATGGCCAGCTTCGCTTTATCGGCAAGGCCTTCATCTATACCCACGCAAATGGAATGTTCCGAAGAACCCTGTGTAATCAGAATTACGTTAATGAGGTCGTTGGCAAGCGACTCAAATAATCGGCGCGAAAAACCGGGTATGCCTACCATGCCGCTTCCTTCGAGACTAAGCAGTGCAATTTTATTTATGCTGCTGATACCGCGAATATTGCTTCCGTTTTTGTGTACATCATTTTCTATGAGCGTACCATGATCTTCGGGTGCAAAAGTATTTTTGATCCACACCGGAATATTCTTACTCATTACGGGCTGAATGGTTGGCGGATAAATTACTTTGGCGCCAAAGTGCGACAGCTCCATAGCCTCCTGGTAAGAAATATTCGGTAAAATTTTAGCGTTGGGCACTAACCGTGGGTCGGCAGTCATCATACCGCTTACATCGGTCCATATTTCAAGTGATTGAGCGTTTATGGCGCCGGCAATAATAGCAGCAGTGTAGTCGCTGCCGCCGCGGCCCAGCGTGGTGGTATTGCCTTTGGCATCGGCCGCCACAAAACCCGGTACAATACATAAATTGCTTACGGTTGCCGCAAAGAAATCGTTACAAAGTGAATTGGTAACGGCAAAGTCAACTGTGGCATGGCCGTAATTTGAGTCGGTGCGTATCAATTCACGCGAATCGACCCAACTGCTTTCAACACCCTGTGCATTCAACCGGGCAGCAACAATTTTTGAAGATAATAATTCACCAAAACTTACAATACGGTCTTTGGTGCGGGCGCTTAGTTCGCCCAGTAAAAACACCCCGTTGCAAATGTCTTCAATTTCGTTACAGCGTTGTTTTACCCAGCTTAATACACTGCTTTGCTGTGTAACGGGTATCAGTGCTTTCACGCCTTCAAGATGACGCTGTTCAACTTTCTGAAGCAGCTCTTTGTAACTTTCATCGCCCGATGCAGCCAGGGCGCCGCTTTGTAATAAAACATCTGTAACACCCCCCAAAGCCGATATCACCACAATCGTTTTACCTTGTTGCAAGCGCCCTATTGCCTGCTGTACAATGCTGGTAACTTTATTAATGTTTTCGGCATTTGCTACTGAAGTACCGCCGAATTTTAAAACCTGCATAACCTGAAAATTAATTTGATTTGAAATTAGTTGTATTTCGACTGAAATGTGATTTTGAATTTTAAATGCTGCCTTTTCGAATGCACTCATCACAATTCTCTTTCAGAGAACAAGTTAGGCAAAAACCCCAGTTGGTAATATGGAAATGTACAACCCTTAACGGGTTGTTGTAATAGTCGTTGTTGTAGCAGTGGATGCTACGCAGGAGGATGAAATTATATGACGACTAATTACCACTTTTTTGTTTGAATACAATCAAAGATAACACGAACAACCGATAACAACTGTTAGTTTTCAGTTTTTTTTGCCCGGCGGCATTTTTTCACTGCCCTTAAAATGCAGTGGCAGCACGGGTTTTATGTCATCACGTAAAACAAATTCATATGAAGGTGCTCAAATTAATTTTTATAACGTACTTTCATTCCCCGATTTTGGTTGCTGCTTGCTGTATTTTTGCATAATTGCCATAAACTTGAAATTACATGGATCATCAGTCATCAAGAGGACTGCAGCAATTTAAAAATTACGTAGGCATTAAGTTTCAGCTCTACAACAGCCTGTTTACCTCTCTTCCATTTCATCGCATTGAAAAGACCGGTATTCTGCTTTCGCTATTATTAAATAATTGTGAAGAAGGATACAAGAAGAAGCAAAGCCCCGAACAGATTATCGAGGAATTTTTTGAAAAGCATACTGCTTATACCAGGGAGCAGGATAAGCTCGACCTGTTGTTCCGCTTTGTTCAATACGTTGAACGGCAGGTAGTTTTGTTCGATGCGCTGGAAGATGCTTCTTTTAAGGAGATCAATGATTTAAGTGGCATTGGCACTTTAAAATACCTCGAAGCCGAAGTAACGCAAAAGAACCTCCAGGAAAAACTGTCTGAAAAACTGAAGGATTTTTCCATTCGCATGGTGTTAACGGCCCACCCCACTCAGTTTTATCCCGGGCCTGTTTTAGGTATCATTCATGATCTGTCGAAAGCATTGGCCGAAAACAATGCCAGCCAGATCAATATGTACCTGCAGCAGTTGGGCAAAACGCCTTTCTTTAAAAAACAAAAACCCACCCCATACGATGAGGCGATTAGCCTTATCTGGTATCTCGAAAATGTATTTTACCAGGCAGCGGGCCGCATTGTGAACTTCATGAAAAGCCAGTTCCCGCAAATGATACCCGACGAAAACCCGGTAATTACTATGGGATTCTGGCCCGGTGGCGATCGCGACGGCAACCCGAACGTTACAGCCGATACCACTCTGAAAGTAGCCGATGCCCTGCGTGGCAGTATTATTAAATGCTATTACCTCGATGTACGGCGTTTAAAAAGAAGGCTCACTTTTAAAGGTGTAGATACCATACTGGCCGACCTCGAAAAACAGTTGTACGAAAATATTTTCATTCCCGGTCAGCGTACCTTCCTCAGCAAGCAGGGTATTCTGGATGCCTTATATAAAATTCGTGAGATACTGATTTACCAACACAACGGTTTGTTTCAGCACCTGGTCGACGGGCTGATCAATAAAGTAAATGTGTTTGGACTGCATTTCGCTTCGCTCGATGTTCGCCAGGAAAGCAGCGTTCATAACAAAGTGCTGGAAGCCATTGCCCAAAAATCAGATATACTTCCCGGTAACTATGCCGAACTGAGTGATGGTGAAAAGAAAAAATTATTATCTGCCGCCAGCGACGATATCGGCGGACATGTTTTCGAAGACGGTATCGTAAAAGATACGCTGCTCACTATAAAAGCTATCAAAGAAATTCAGCAATACAACGGTGCGGAAGGTTGCAACCGCTACATCATCAGCCAGTGCAACAGTTCATTGAACGTACTGGAGGTGTTTGGATTATTCAAACTCAGCGGATGGAAAAAAGATGAGCTGAACATTGATATTGTACCGCTGTTCGAAACCATCGATGATTTGCAGGAAGCAGCCGACATCATGCAGGAATTGTATGAGAATGAAGTTTACCGCGCTCACCTGAAAAAACGGAGCAACCGGCAAACCATCATGTTGGGCTTTTCAGACGGTACCAAAGACGGCGGTTACCTGATGGCCAACTGGAGCATTTATAAAGCCAAAGAAAGTCTTACCAGCATTTCGGCAAAGTATGGCATCGATGTGGTGTTCTTCGACGGCCGTGGAGGCCCACCCGCACGCGGCGGCGGCAAAACGCATAAGTTCTATGCCTCGATGGGAAAAAATATTTCGAACAAGGAAATACAACTCACTATACAGGGACAAACCGTTAGTTCGAATTTCGGCACCATCGATTCGGCGCAGTTCAATATTGAGCAGTTGTTAAATGCAGGCATATCGAACGATGTGTTGGCCGACAATGATAAAATTCTTTCCAAAGAAGAAGAAGACCTGATAGGCGAACTGGCCGTGGAAGGTTTAAAAGCCTATAATGACTTAAAGAACAATCCCGATTTTTTAAATTACCTCTCGCATGTAAGTCCGCTTAGGTTTTACAGCGAAACCAATATCGGCAGCCGGCCCGCAAAACGCGGTTCCTCTTCGAAGTTATCGTTGAAAGATCTGCGGGCTATTCCTTTCGTTGGCGCCTGGAGCCAGCTGAAACAAAATGTAACCGGTTATTACGGCGTGGGCACTGCTTTGCAGGCTCTGGATAAAAAGGGCAGACTGGGTGATATCAAAAAAGTATATCGCCACTCGATGTTCTTTAAAACGCTTATGGATAACTGTGAAATGGCCATGAAAAAATGTTTCTTTCCCTTAACCGAGTACCTGAGCCAGGACCCGCGTTACGGCGAAGTATGGAACATGATTTATAAAGAATACGAGCTAACACAACGGTATATTTTCCAATTGTCGGGTAAAAATGAGCTGATGGCCGACTACCCGGTTGAGCAGTTATCGGTTCAAACGCGTGAGCGCATCGTATTGCCGCTTACTACCATTCAGCAATTTGCCATTGCACGCATCAGGCAAATGGAAGAGCAAATGGCGCAACCGCAGCACAAGGAAATATTTGAAAAGCTGGTTATCCGCAGTTCGTTTGGAATTATTAATGCGGGAAGAAATTCGGCGTAGTTGTGAATGGTGAATAGTCAATGGTCAATAGTTGGTACCTATTGGGAACGTGCAGTTCTAATTAGAGAGCCCATTCACCATTGACCATTCCATTGACCAAAAAAACAAACGCACCCGGCGAAACGGATGCGTTTTCTGATAACTAAAACAACGGTAATGAAAAAAAGCATTAAATACTATTTCATTATATTACCGCACAGCATTTAGTTAGTTTGGGTCATTGTTAATTATAAAAACTATGGCGTAATAATATCAATATGCAATTGCCAACAGGCAATTTGCAAATGAAAAATTTTAAACATCGATCTCCGTTGTCAATTGCCAATTGCAAATTGCCAATTGACTTTGCAGCTTTCTTCTTCTTCAAATTTCTATTTATATGCAATCGGTGAAATGATGCCAGGCGCGGGTATTGCACGGTTTTGCGTGCAACAAGCCGGGACGGCTAACACAGATGCTAAAATTACCTGCCATGGACCGGCATTGTTGTTTGGCTATGATAAGCCTATACCCAATCTTCATTCCTGCCGGAAAGAAGAAAAGGGTAATACAAACGCCGCAGATCCAAAGCAGATAGTTTTGGGACAGGTGTAACCCTGCAAAAGAAAAATGAACAGTATGCTGAAAGAAAGAAATATAAGCAATTGGGGTGGCAGGTAAACTACAGGCAGGTAATGGGATAACAGTACATGCAATTAAAATAACTCCAACTGCACGGCTATCAACCAAGAACCCCCTGATCAGGCGTGTAAGCTTCCTTTGCGAAATTGAAACAGCCCCCATAACCACCCATTTTAATATTAAAAATAATACAATACGTGTAAAACGGAAATAATTAAGTCACATTGTATCAATTTCAAACAGACATATATATGCCCTTTTCAAAAATACCATTTTTTTGTGTCATCATGTAAACTACATACTATATAAAATTAATTATAATATGTAGTTTGACAAGGATATTTCCTTCCATATTCAGGAAATATCCTTGTCAAATTTCACTTATTATGAGTAGGCCGGTTCACTTTGGTGTTCGGTGTGCCCGGTTTTGTATGCCGGCGTGGGTACTACAGTGCCTTGATGCGGATAGGCCTCGGTACCATGTTCAAACACATCCAGGCCGCCGGGACTGGTTTCGCCTTTTGCTTCAACCCGCAGATTCCACGGATGTGGCAACTGGCGAATAATCCACATCAGCGCAAATGCAACCACAAAGGTGCCCACCGTTATTATGGCGCTGCCAACGAACTGAGCTTTTAGCACAGACCATCCTCCGCCATAAAATAAACCTGCTACAGGAGCAGAATTATCGGCTCCAAAAGGCCCCGTAGCGCCATATTTTCCGCAAGCAAAAAATCCGAGCGACAAGGTTCCCCATATACCGGCGAAACCATGCACCGCAACCGCTCCTACAGGATCATCTATACGAAACCATTCAATAAGCCAGGCACCTGCATACACTACAAAACCTGCGATAGCGCCCAGCAAAATGGCTCCCAGCGGGCTTACCCAATAACAGGGACAGGTAATGGCAACAAGACCGGCCAGAAATCCATTGATAGAAAAAGCCAGGTCGAATTTTCCTTTTGTAGAACCCCACCAGAAAGCTGCCAGCATAGCGGCTAACCCGCCTGTACAGGCTGCCAGCGTGGTATTGGCCGCAACACGACCAATACCCTGAGCATCCAATGCTGATAATGTACTACCGGGATTGAAACCATACCAGCCAAACCATAATAAAAAGCCCCCTACTGCTGCCACAGTAAGGTTATGAGGAGCAGGCATGCCGCCACCGTCGCGTGCAAAAACACGCCCAAGACGAGGCCCCAGCACCATAGCGCCTGCCAATGATATTACTCCGCCAATGGTATGCACCACTGTAGATCCTGCAAAATCACGGAAAGGTTGCCCCAAAAAAGGAAGAAAATTACCGGCACTACCCATGGTAACCAGAAAACCATCTGGTCCCCAGGCCCAATGGCCGATAATAGGATATATAAAACCGGTTACACCCAGACTGTAAAGAATGTCGCCCCGAAAACTGGTACGCCCGATCATAGCGCCCGAAGTAATGGTTGAGCAGGTATCGGCAAATGCAAACTGAAATATCCAGTGCGCCAGTAATGGAACGCCGGTAGCTTCATATGTATCAGGAGCGCCCGACAAAAAGAACCAGTGGGTGCCTATAAATCCATTGCCATGACTGAACATAAATGCATAACCGATAGCCCAGAAAAGGATACCACATAAACAGGTATCAAGTATACACTCCATTAAAACGTTAACGGTCTCTCTCTGACGGGCAAATCCGGCTTCGAGCATAACGAAACCTGCCTGCATGCCGAACACCAGAAAAGCAGCCACCAGTGTCCAAACGGTATTTACCGAATTCACAAGTGCCGTTTCATGTGGCGTATAACCGGTTTGCGCATGGGCAGGTGTGCCCAGTATACCGGGCAAAAAGATCATTGCTAAAAAAACAATCAACAGGCCGATCATCTTCCCTATGAAAATGGTTGACCCAAGTCGCCACTTTTCAGCGCGCGTTAGCTGAACGGCAGGGCTCAGCAAATTTTTACCTCGTTTTGTAAAAAAAGGAAGAACGCCAGGAAGGCTGGCAAACTTTGTTTGCATGTTTTTAAAGTTTTAGTTGGGGTGAACAATACAAGTTCAACTGGCGGTCGGGCCAATTTAACTTATTACTCGCCGGTCGTTTCTTTATGGTTTAAACTTATATCTGACACATATAAGATGATCAAACTATTCAACACCTGTGAATCAAATCCGGAGGCCCAACCTTAAAAACACTAAACAATCTTCTGATAGCTTCAATACTAATACATAACACAATCAATAAAGAGCTTCAACTCCGGTTCTTGTAAAACCTGTTTCAGTGATACGGATGTGGTAAAAAGAAACAGTTAGTTTTGGTTATAAACGTCTTAAAGCAAACAGGTATTCAATCACAATAGCCGATGGCATACATTATAAAAATGCAGCTCAACATCTATGTTAGCAATCGTGATCGAATACCTGTTTTACCGATGTAACTAATATGCTCTAAAAATGCCAGGTGGCAGCTAAAATAAAGGTGCCTGTACTTTTCACTGTTTCACCTGAATTTTTTGAAAAAATCGCGTCTTTCGCATTGTCGAGCCTGAACTCAGGAATAATGGTCAGGTTATCGATACGAATATTGCCCGATAAAGTGGTAGCCAGCACGCTGGTGCCTACGCCGCTTGCAACCGACAACCCGGATACGGCTTTTTTATCATCGAAATATTCTTCACGCAGCGTGATACCGAATACCTTGGTGGGATCAACATTCAGGTACACGGCAGATCCCCACCACGAGTCGCCACTGCTTTTACCATTGGGTTTAACCGCCTGCATGGTACCGTTATATCCTATGCTGAATTTGTCGCTTACGGTGCCCGATACCACCAGGTCGATCTGGTTAATGGTATTGCTGGCAATGTCTTTACCACCCTGGTAATTCAGGTAGGCCTTTACCTTTTCGGTTCCGGCGCTGATTTGTCCCAGTATCATTTTCTTACCAAAACTGGCCGAAACATAATCGGTGGGATTAGCAACACCCAACATAAAACCAAAACTGCCGGCAGTATATTCGGCCTTGATACCGGTATGAAAGAACGGACCGAACGAGAACATATAGGCCATACTGTAGTTGCGATTCAAATAAGCATCTACCAGTTCGTAGCCCACATGTGTTGCCCATTTACCCATGGTAAATTTCAGCTTGTCGGTAGCGGCTACTGATATATAGGCCTGTTTTATAGCGGTTAATCCTCCCTTGTCATTGTAAGAAAATTCATCTGCTCTTCGGCCAAAACCCAGGTCAACCACACCGGTTACCTTACCCATGGTATACTCGGCTTTTACTGAAGCCATACCCAACTCGAATGAATTTTGGGAGTTGGTAAAGCTGGTGTAGTTATTGGTTACTCCTGAATCTTTGGAATTGTGAAAATTATATCTATAATACGCATCTACAGAACCAGTGATGTTCAGGGCGCTTTTTTTAGTAGAATCCTGAGCGTTAACATAGGGAGTTACGGCCACGGTAATGATGGCCAATGCAGAAATTTTTCTTAACATTGCAGTTAGATTTTAAGTGTTAATATGAAAAGGGTACGGTTATTCGGATTGAACTTGTGTCAGAAGTTCAATTTTATGGGTGCTGTACCTTTTTCTTTTTTTATGCTTCTACCTGCTTTTCAACAAGTTTTCCATTCTCGCCGTTAACCAGTAAGGTTCCCTGCATATACTTTTCATTGTGCTGTGATTCATCCAAACCAAGCTCTTCTTCTTCAGAAGTTACACGCAAGGGCAGTACGAAGTTTATGAATTTAAAGATGGCAAAAGAAACTGCAAAGCTGTACACTACAACAATTGCCATCGCTTTAAACTGAGTGAAGAAGAATCCGGGGTTTCCGTAGAATAAACCCTGAGGACCATCTTTAATACCATGTGCCAGCTGGTTAGCGAATATACCGGTAAGTAACATACCGGTCATACCACCAATACCATGGCAGGGAAATACATCCAGTGTGTCGTCGAGTGTAGATTTTTGTTTGATCCCAACTGCGATATTAGAGATCAGCGCACCTACCAAACCAATAATAATACTTTGAGGAATGCCTACGAAACCTGCTGCGGGCGTAATGGCTACAAGTCCTACAACTGCACCAATACAGAAACCTAATACAGAAGGTTTTTTGCCTTTTACAACATCAAAGAACATCCAGGCCAAACCGGCAGCAGCAGCTGCTGTATTGGTAGTACCAAAAGCATTTACAGCCAATCCTGAAGCGCCAACAGCAGAACCTGCATTAAAACCAAACCAGCCGAACCACAGTAAACCGGTTCCGATCAATACATAAGGCACGTTGGCCGGTGGAATTTCTTTCTGATCAATATGGGCCTTTCTGCGCTTCAATACCAAAGCACCGGCAAGGGCGGCACAACCTGCAGTTATGTGAACCACAGTTCCACCTGCAAAATCCCAGGCGCCCATCTTGGCCAAAAATCCGTTCGGATGCCATGACCAGTGTGCTACCGGAGCATATACCAGCAAACTGAATAATACAATGAATAATATGTATGAAGTGAAGCGTATGCGCTCAGCAACAGCGCCCACTACAAGACCAGGAGTAATGATGGCGAACATCAGTTGAAACAGGGCAAACAAACCTAAAGGAATGGTTGGAGCCAGCGGCCAGGCGGCGCCGGATTTGACCCCCTTAAAAAACAGGTAAGTACCCGGGTTTCCGATAAAACCGCCAATTGAATCACCAAAACTTAAACTAAAACCAACAGTGATCCATAAAACGCCTACCACACCGGCAGCAACTACGCTTTTGATCATGGTAGAGATTACATTCTTACGATGCACCATACCGCCATAGAAAAAGGCCAGGCCGGGTGTCATTAAGAATACCAATGCAGTCGACACCAACACCCAGGCTATATCTGCGGTGCTATAAGGTGTGTCTTTAGGACCTGGGGGAAAATCTGCTTCCGGGGTTATAAACATCGCGGCCACTGCCACCCCGACCAGAATCAGGAACGGTAAAACCGATTTTAATGAGAGCTTCATTTTTTCCGTTGTTTTAGTTATAGATATTAGTAAAAATATATATCTAATGTTATCAACTCGAAAATATCGTTTTTTCAACAAAAAACCTGACATAAAACATACATTTTATTATTTATAATATGTATCTTATTTATCTTTTATACTTGTTGTAACTCATTGTAGCACCAGTAATTAAACAAATCGCCGTTTTGAAAACAAAAAAGCCATCCTTTTTGGACAGCTTTCAAAAATCGGGTGAGTTTTAAGCTATTTTACGAAAAGTGTGTTGTTATTTAATCGTTATCGATATTCGCCGTCTTTTTTCAAAAATTCACCTCTTTATTTTTCAGGGTCAAAATGCCTGAACCCCTTGTCCATGGTGCATCACAGAACAAAATTTTTATCATGTATGCATAAAAAAGCCTTCCCGCGGAATCACGGGAAGGCCTTGAAATCTTTATGCTTTATGCTAAATAGCTAAAACTATGTTTTTATCCTTACTTTCCAGGTACGACACGCCTTCATTTAAAAATTCATCAACTTTCCGTGCACATTCGCGTCCTTCGCTGATGGCCCATACCACCAAACTCTGACCGCGGCGCATATCACCGGCAACAAATACCTTATTAATGCTGGTTTTGTATTCTTTTTCAGTAGCCCGTACATTACCCCGGCTATCGAGGTCAACACCCAGCTCATTCAACAACCCTTCGTGCTGGGGATGCACAAAGCCCATGGCCAGCAGGGCGAGCTCGCAGGGTAATTCGCGTTCGGAACCGGCTTTTTCAACAAACTGCGCAGGCTTACCGTCTTCAACTTTCCACTCCAGATCAACCACCGTCAATGCCTTCAGGTTACCTTTTTTATCGCCGATGAATTCCTTGGTGGCAATAGCCCAGTGCCGGTTGGCACCTTCTTCATGCGAAGTAGAGGTTTTTAATATCATGGGATACGTAGGCCAGGGCATAAACTCGGTACGACCATCCGGCGGTTTGGGCAACAGCTCAAACTGGGTAACCGATTTGGCTTTATGCCGGTTGCTGGTTCCCACACAGTCGCTACCCGTATCGCCACCACCAATTACCACTACATTTTTGCCGGTAGCCAGTAAGTTTTCAGTGAAAATATTGCTTTCAACAGCGGCATTGGCCAGCGGATCGATGCCGGCATTGCGCTTGTTTTGCTGTTTCAAAAACTGCATGGCATAGTACACGCCCTTCAACTCACGGCCCGGAATTTTTAAATCACGGGGCACTGTTGAACCACCTGCCAGTACAATAGCATGGTATTCGCGCAGCAGGTCGTTGATGCGCACATTCACACCCACATTTGCATGACATTTGAAGGTTATGCCTTCTTCTTCCATCAGTTTAATCCTTCTGTCGATCACCCATTTTTCCAACTTGAAATCGGGTATACCGTATCGTAATAAACCACCGGGCGCATCATCCCGCTCAAACACAGTTACCGTATGACCGGCATAGTTCAACTGGGCTGCAGCGGCCAAACCGGCAGGGCCCGAACCTACAACGGCCACTTTTTTACCGGTGCGCACATTTGGTACGCGTGGTTTTACAAATCCTTTTTCGAAAGCTATTTCTATAATATGCTTTTCAATTTCTTCGATCGTTACAGCCGGTTGATTGATGCCCAGTACGCAGGCGCTTTCGCAGGGCGCAGGGCAAATACGGCCGGTAAACTCAGGAAAGTTGTTGGTAGAAGCCAGTATTTCATAAGCTTCCTGCCAGCTTTTTCGATATACCGCATCGTTAAACTCAGGTATTACATTACCCAGCGGGCATCCGCTATGGCAAAAAGGAATTCCGCAATCCATACAACGGGCCGATTGCTGGTTCAGCTTTTCATCGCTGTACCGCTCAACAAACTCATTGTAATTTTTTAACCTTTCCTCTACTGGTTTTTTACCAGGCAACTCCCTGGTAAATTCTAAAAAACCCGTTGGTTTACCCATTTTAGTTCTAAGTTGTAAGTTTTAAGTTCTAAGTTAATTTGGTTACCTACTCCAACATCTGAACAGATGAATATCGAATGTCGAATATTAAATGATGAAGTGAATGCAACTTCGATGTTCGACATTCATCATTCAATATTCAATATTTTATTTCTTTTTTGCGCTCTGTTTCACCTTCACCTTATCCTGCAGCGCCTTCTTATAATCTTTCGGGAATACTTTGACGAAATTCTTTAACTGGTTTTCAAAATCATCCAGTACAAAGCGGGCAACGGTACTACCGGTATAGGCATAGTGTCGGGTGATCATGTCGTTCAGTAACTGAATATCTTCGGCACCCAGCGGATCAAGGTCAACCATTTCTTTGTTACACAGCGATGCAAATTGTCCTTTTACATCATACACATAGGCAATACCACCGCTCATACCTGCTGCGAAGTTGCGGCCTGTAGCACCAAGAATTACCACTTTACCACCGGTCATGTATTCGCAACCGTGATCGCCAACACCTTCCACAACAACACGGGCGCCTGAGTTACGAACACCAAAACGCTCACCGGCTTTACCTCTGATGTAAGCTTCACCCGAAGTAGCGCCATAGAAAGCCACGTTACCGATGATGATATTTTCTTCGGGCACATAACTGGCCTGCTTGGGCGGATATACAATCAGCTTGGCACCGCTTAAGCCTTTTCCGAAATAGTCGTTGGCATCACCTTCCAGTTCAAGGGTAACCCCTTTGGTATTGAAGGCGCCAAAGCTTTGCCCTGCGGTACCGGTTAAGTTAAAGTGAATGGTATCATCGGGTAATCCGTCGCCTTTATATTTTTTCGAAATCTCGTTCGATAATATAGTACCGATCGTTCTGTCGGTATTTTTAACCGGGAACGAAGCGGCTATGCGTTCCTGTTTTTCGATCGCCGGTTTGGCAGCTTCGAGCAGCTTCCAGTCGAGCACATCGGCAATACCATGATCCTGTTCTTCCATTTTGTACAAACCGGTATAAGCGCCGGCCTGTTCTTTATATAAAATGGGACTCAGATCGAGCTTGCTGTATTTCCAGTGGGTGATGCCTTCGCGTACTTCGAGGCAATCGACCTGGCCTACCATTTCGTTGATGGTGCGGAAGCCCAGCTCGGCCATGATCTCGCGCAATTCCTGAACAATGAAACGGAAGAAGTTCACAACGTGATCGGCATTACCTGTAAAACGTTTGCGCAATTCAGGGTCCTGGGTTGCAACGCCAACCGGACAAGTATTTAAATGACATTTACGCATCATGATACAGCCTTCTACAACAAGTGCTGTAGTTGCCAGGCCCCATTCTTCGGCTCCGAGCAAAGTGGCGATAGCTATATCACGGCCGGTTTTCATCTGGCCATCGGCCTGAACGGTTACGCGGCTGCGCAATTTATTTTTTACCAGTGTTTGATGGGTTTCGGCCAAACCTAACTCCCATGGCAAACCGGCATGTTTAATTGAACTGATGGGCGATGCACCGGTACCGCCATCGTGACCCGAAATCAGTATCACATCGGCTTTGGCTTTGGCCACACCGGCAGCAATAGTACCTACCCCTGCTTTCGACACCAACTTAACGTTGATGCGGGCTTTGCGGTTACTGTTCTTCAGATCGAAGATCAGCTGTGCAAGGTCTTCGATTGAATAAATATCGTGGTGCGGCGGCGGAGAGATCAATCCAACACCGGGTGTAGAGTGACGTGTTTTACCAATCCACTCATCAACTTTATGGCCCGGTAACTGACCACCTTCGCCCGGCTTAGCGCCCTGTGCCATTTTAATTTGCAGTTCATCGGCTTCGGTAAGATAATAGCTGGTTACACCAAAGCGCGCACTGGCCACCTGTTTAATGGCGCTGCGCATACTGTCGCCATTCGGCAACGGCGTGTAACGAACTTCATCCTCACCACCTTCACCGGTATTGCTTTTAGCACCAATGCGGTTCATGGCAATAGCCAGTGTGGTATGGGCTTCCCACGAAATAGAACCAAAGCTCATGGCGCCGGTAGCAAAGCGTTTTAAAATGCTTTCGGCCGATTCTACTTCATCAATTGAAATGGGCGGCCTGTTTACTTTAAACTGGAACAGGCTGCGCAAAGTAGCTGCTTTTTCACTTTGGTCATTTACCAGTTTTGAATATTTTTTAAATGTATTGTAATCGTTCATCCGTGTTGCGTATTGCAACAGGTGTATGCTTTGCGGATTGAACAGGTGAAACTCGCCTTTGCGTTTCCACTGGTAAACACCGCCTACGGTTAAACGCTCAACCGGAATATCTTTACGGCTGAAGGCGAACCAATGCTTGGCAAGCGCTTCTTTGGCCAGTTCATCCAAACCAATTCCTTCAATACGGCTAACAGCGCCGGTGAAGTATTTATCTACCACATCTTTATTTAAACCAAGTATTTCAAGGATCTGAGCGCCCTGGTACGATTGCAGGGTTGAGATACCCATTTTTGAGAATACTTTCAGTAAGCCATCGCAGGTAGCCTTGATATAATTTTTACGTAACTGGTCCCAGGTTAAATCTGTTTGCAGCACGTTGTTCACTTTCATGTTGCGGATGGTAGCCAGTGCCAGGTATGGGTTGATGGCAGTAGCGCCGAATGCCAGCAAACAGGCAAAGTGATGTACTTCCCAAACATCGCCGGCTTCTACCACAATACCTACTTTACCACGCAATCCCTTGCGAATAAGGTGGTGATGTACAGCGGCGGTAGCCAGTAAGGTTGGAATAGCTGCGTGATCAGAATCTACAGCGCGGTCGCACAGGATCAATACTTCAAAACCATCGTACACCGCGTCTTCGGCATAGCGGCAAAGCCTGTCGAGCCCGGCTTTCAGCGATCCGGGTTTGCCATCGGCCCTGAAATAGGTTTGCAGCGTTTTTGCCTGGAAGATACCGGTATCGATACTACGCAGTTTTTCGAGTTCGGTACTGGTTAATATGGGATGCTTTAAAGCAACTGTATGACAATGTTTGGGATCTTCGAGCAACAGGTTATCGTTATTACCAACAAAAGCGGCCAAACTCATTACCATTCTTTCGCGAATGGGATCGATGGGCGGGTTGGTTACCTGTGCAAATAATTGTTTGAAATAAGAAGTGATGTGTTGCGGCTGATCGCTCAGTACGGCCAGCGGCACATCGGTACCCATTGAACCTATAGGTTCTTTACCATCTATGGCCATGGGCGTAATGATGGTTTCGATGTCTTCGGTAGTATACCCGAAAGCTTTCTGGTATTTTATTATCGAAGAATCAGACAAGTGGGTGAATGTAACGCGGGGTTCATCCAGCTCTTCGAGCCTGATCTTATATTGATTTAACCAATCGCCGTAAGGTTTGCGTGAGCAGATATCGTTTTTCAGTTCATCATCGCTGATGATGCGGCCCTGTTCCATATCAACCACAAACATTTTACCGGGTTGCAGGCGGCCTTTTTCGATGATGATCGAAGGATCAACCGGCAATGCGCCTGTTTCAGAAGCCATGATCACCCGGTCGTCGTTGGTTACGCAATAACGCGAAGGACGCAAACCGTTTCTGTCGAGCGTGGCGCCGATAATTTTTCCATCGGTAAATGAAATAGAAGCCGGGCCATCCCAGGGCTCCATGATAGAGGCATGGTATTCATAAAAGGCTTTCTTCACCGGATCCATGTGTTCGTTGCCATCCCATGCTTCGGGAATAAGCATCATCATCACATGCGGTAATGAACGGCCTGTTAAAGCCAGCAGTTCGATCATGTTATCGAGGCAGGCCGAGTCGCTCTGTCCTTCGGTAACGATCGGCAACAGTATTTCCATTTCTTCTTTGGTGAAATAGGGCGAGGTAAACCCGTGTTCGCTGGTCTTTAACCAGTTCAGGTTACCCTGCAGCGTATTGATTTCACCGTTATGAGCAATGAAACGGAAAGGTTGCGCCAGTTTCCAGCTGGGGAATGTATTGGTGGCAAAACGCGAGTGAACCAAACCAAAGGCCGATACCGTTCTTTTATTGCTCAGGTCGTTAAAGTAATTACGAACCTGGCCGCTGGTTAACTGACCTTTATATACAACGGTTTTGTAAGAAAGCGAGGCAATGTAAAAGCCGATCGCATCTTTTTTCACCGTGTTGTTTATGGTGTGGCTGGCATAGTTGCGCAGTACAAATAATTTACGTTCAAAATCATCGGGATTGTTGATGTGATCGGGGCAGGCGATGAATACCTGTTCCATTTCGGGTTCAACACTCAGCGCCGAAGGACCGATGCCATCGGGATTTACAGGAACCTTTCGGTAAACCAGTACTTCAAGACCCATTTTTTCGGCAGCGCGATTGAAGATATCGCGACACTCTTCGCGTAAACGGATTTCGCGCGGGAAGAAAATAACTCCTACCCCATAACGTCCGAAAGCCGGTAAATGAACACCCAGCTTAATGCACTCGTCGAAGAAAAATTCATGGGGCGTTTGAATCATAATACCGGCGCCATCGCCCGTATTATTTTCGCAGCCACAGGCTCCGCGGTGTTCCATATTTTCCAATACGGTTAAAGCATCGCTGATCGTCTGATGACTTTTATGCCCTTTAATGTTTGCTACGAATCCAATGCCGCAGGCATCATGCTCAAAGGAAGGATGGTATAGACCAAGATTACTTGCCATGGAAATGCAATAGTTTTTTGAAAATATTCAATAAATAGTCAATTTCTCTGTATAATTTCTAAATACATAGCAAGCAACCGAATGAAATTACGAAAAAAACTCCGTATTTACCGGTGTTTTATGCAATTTTTTCCACAAAAATGGTCGACTGTGCTGCCATTTTAAAGTGTCGGTATACCTGATTATGTAATGTTTGAAAAATGATATGTGCAACCTAATTGTAAGTGCCATTTCCCCAATAGGCTTTTCACTGGATTGGTTGCTTACAAAGTTAAGACAAACAGCGATTAAAATTGTTGTACGCATCACACTTATACAGCAGGTCACTTATTCAACAGGTACAAAAATATGACCGCTTTACAAGTGTATGTTTCACAATTCATGCTATAAATCTAAATTATTTATTACTACTAATTGCAGTGATTACGATAGGTATATGTATTACGAATTAGAAAAATACAAGTAATTGGATTTCATAAGCAAAATCACTTATATACATTTACCGGCTAATACTTAACACTGATTGAAATGTCATTGTTTGATTAATTCAACATTCAGGTAAAACCCAAACCCGCAAAACCCGTTCGTTATGAAAACCTGCTCTTTATTAAAAAGGGTCAGCAGTGCATTCGTGTGCCTGTTTCTTTCTTTACCCTGCCTGTTAACAGCCCAGCCTGATTATTCTTTCAAATCGGCTGTGCTTCAATCGGGCACCGCCTTACAAACCGGCGCGGTTTATCGCTTCAGTAATGTAAAAACCGGTGTTGATGCGCTGGTAACAATTACGTTTATTACAACAGGCTGCACCTTATCGCAATTCGACAACGACGGTGGCGCCGGATACCTTGATGCTTTTCAACCCGAATTACTGGCGCCTGCACATACCAATGGCTATGCCGAGTTTCATATAGCTTTTGTAACTGCCGGTACCAGCACGGCCATGGTGCAAAGCGAAATACCAGCCTCGGCCATTGACATTGATGGCAACAATGCGTTATGGGGCGGACCGCTGAATGAATACGATGGCATTTCCCTGGGCGCATCGAGTTATGTTGATTACAATATGCTTGGCGGACAGCTTGGTATTACCTATTCGGCCGGCTGGGTGCAGGCGCTCAATACCGGTGGTTCAGAATATGGCGGCATCAGCCTCACTGCCACTTCGGTCATGATCACAACTGTAAATGCAAACACGTCTTCCTTTAATTATCGTACGGGTGTAAATAACCAATCGAATATTTCAACCCTTTACCGGCAAAAAAGTTTGTACTTCAAAAAGTTTACCTACGCCAACTCTGTTCTTTCGTTACCGGCAGTTGCATCATCCAATATTATACAACCTGACCAAACCGGTGGTGCACCTGAATTATTTCCATCAATCATTCATTCAAACGCTACTCTTTGCATCACCGCCTCAACAAACAGCCCCGTAATGCTTCGTTTGTTTAATAGCGATGGAAGGGAAGTCATGTACAAATGGTGGACAGCGAATAAAGGGAAGAACAGATATGATTTTACAATAAATAAATCGCTGCCTGCAGGTATGTACATAGCCATGATTTATAACAATGGAAAGGTAAATAGCGAACAAATTTTCATACAACCATAAGCGGGTAATTTGAGTGTGTATATACTGCGGCCCACTGGCTGAAGAGCCGGATGGGCCGCTTTTATGGTCATTTTGGGGACACGTGTTATATTTTAACAATTTTTAACAAAACCCCGTTTTATGTGACTTTGGTGTGGAGTCCTTCACAGATAAACATGCATCCTATTCTTTATGTATTGCTTACCCTGTTGCTGTTTATTTGCATACACTTGTAAAATGGTTATCATAAATAACTAACGATCATCAGTGAGTTAAGTTACAAGCTGTATTTCGTGTGCTTTGAACAGTTATAATGTTGATAACTTTTACGTCCACCATTTGTCTGCTGTGCTGTAACGCCGTAACTTTGCAGCGCAAAATCCAATATAACGCCCGAAGCCCATTGTCCAAACTACTCTGCCATTATTCTAACCATTGTTTATTACTGCCATAGTAATCTTTTTTTCAGAATTTTTTTATAACCATAAATCAATAATTTATGAATGAAGATGCTATGTCTGATTTTGTTCAGTTAACCAAAGAAGAGCTATTGGAGCTGACCAGGGAAGTAAAAGAAACTATTGCACTCCCTGAAGCGAACCAACAAAAAGCACATAAGAATTTTACGGCTGCCCAGCTTTGGTATCGCCGCCGTTACATGCGTTCGGCATCTAAGTGGATCCGCAAGTAAATCAATATCAGTCTTGTTTTTAGTTTTGATCAGTTAACAGTATCCGTGAAAAGACCATTTCGTAAGCTATCAGGCGATTCATCGCTTTTATGTGAAGGTGTTTTATAACTTAACAATATCCGTGTAAAGCCGTCCCTAATTGTTTCAGGCGAATTCGTTCGCTATTCATGTAAAGTGGGTTTATTGAAAGTATCCAATATCTATGCAATGACCGTTGGCAAAGTGGGTTTTCGTATATGCACTATTTAACCTTAATTAGAATCTAATCCAATATCTGTGCAAAGCCGATTCCGTTAACTATGAAAGCGATTCTTCGCTTTCACTTTAAATGATTATGATGATTATATATATCCGTCTGTGTTAACTATGATGTAATACAGTATCCGTGAAAAAATCATTTCGTAGCTAAAGGTGCGATTTCGTTCGCCGTTATCGCAGTATCCTTAAAAAGATCACCCGTCAGATATCATGACTGAAGTCCCGCTTGGCGGGACTTTTTTTATGCCCGAAATCTGATGTCGGAAGTCGGAAGAACCTTCGGTTCAGTTCGGTTTAAGTGTATTTAAATATACGACTCTTCTATATTTTTGGTATAAAACAGAAAACCCCGCAAAAGCGGGGCTACTGATTTGGAACCTTTGATCACCCTTTTAGTATGTTTATAGTATAATATCGTTTTTAGTGTGTTGGTGCGGGTTATTTTCGCAACTCATATTCTGATAGTATATAAACGAACCGCGTGCCAAACCTGAAGCCTGTTAATAATCAAACTGTTGCGTACATACGTGTAAATGGTACGATGTCCTGTTAAAGGAACAAATTCCCAATAAGGTAACCGGGGTGTGGGGTCGATAAGTAGTTTTATGTAGTGGCTGGTGTTTGCTCTTTGGTTTTGGTATCGGCTGCAACTTCGGCTTCGACTACGCTCAGCCGAAGTATGAGCATCCTTCGACTTCGCTCAGGACTTTCGCGCGGGACTTCGCTCAGAATGCTCAACATAAAAAAGTCTCCCGACGGCCGGGAGACTACCACATAGAAACAGATAACATGTATGTTTATACCAAATATCCGAATTCGTATTTCGACTTCGCTCACGCTTCGACTACGCTCAGCATTGTCGAAGTCATCCTTCGACTTCGCTCAGGATTTTTATACCAAATATCCGAACAACGTATCATTCTTATTCAACGCTGTATAGTCGATATTATATCGTTGCATATTTTGTAAAAGAATATCGTAATCCTGTTTGTTTTTTAACTCAACGCCAACCAAAGCAGGGGCTGTTTCCTTGTTGTGCTTTTGCATGTACTCGAACCGGGTGATGTCGTCGTTGGGTCCCAGTACATGGTTAACAAACTCTTTTAAAGCGCCGGGCCTTTGTGCAAAGCGAATCAGGAAATAATGTTTCAGTCCTTCATACTGCAAACTGCGCTCTTTAATTTCCTGCATGCGGTCGATGTCGTTATTGCTGCCGCTAATGATGCAAACAACTGTTTTGTTTTTTATAACATCAGCGTAGTCGTCGAGGGCGGCAATTGATAAGGCGCCGGCCGGTTCTACAACAATGGCATCTTCGTTGTATAACTTTAAAATGGTTGAGCATGCTTTTCCTTCGGGCACAAGGTGCATTTCGTCGAGCACTTCTTTACAAATGGAAAACGTAATATCCCCTACTCTCTTCACAGCAGCTCCATCAACAAAACGGTCAATAGTGTTCAGCGTTACCGGCTGACCTGCCTTTAATGCTTCGAGCATCGAGGGAGCGCCTTCGGGTTCGAGCCCGATGATCTTTGTTTTGGGTGAATAGGTTTTTAAATATGATCCAACACCCGCACTCAATCCGCCGCCGCCTACCGGCACAAACAGGTAGTCGATGTCTGATAACTCTTCAAGGATCTCCAGTCCAACAGTTCCCTGTCCTTCAATGATGCGGTAATCATCGAACGGAGGAATAAAGGTCATGCCGTTTTCTTCGGTGAATTGTTTGGCGGCCACCGCACAATCATCGTAGGTATCGCCCACCAGTTGTATTTCAATATTATCCTCGCCAAACATTTTGGTTTGATTCACCTTTTGTTTGGGTGTGATAATCGGCATGAACACCACGCCTTTTACGTTGAGTTTTTTGCACGAGAAAGCAAAACCCTGGGCATGATTACCGGCACTTGCACATACCACGCCGCGTTGTAACTGATCGGCAGGTAAACTGCTCATCATATTATACGCACCGCGCAATTTGTACGAACGTACAACCTGCAGGTCTTCCCGTTTCAGATACACCTGGCACTGGTATTTGCGCGACAGGTTGTGGTTATACATCAGCGGTGTTTTATGCACCACTTTTTTCAACCGCAATGCTGCCTTGTGAAATTCCAGTTCCATCCGGTCTTCACCGACCCTTCGACTACGCTCAGGGTCCTGATTCCACTCTATCCTTCGACTACGCTCAGGATTATCTGTTGATGTGCCCATGTAGATATTGAGTTAAAAAAAATAGCCACCGCTGTTTTAGTTATCAGAAAACGCAAAACGCTGCAAAACGCTGAACGCGAAACGCTCAACGCTGAAGACATAACGCTAAACGCTTAATACATACGGTGGCTAATACATTTTATGCTGAACGCAGAACGCACAACGCAGCAATACATCGATTACAATGGCATTCAGCGTTGGGCGTTCGGCGTTGGGCATTAAGCTTCTACGTGCTGGTTTTCGGGACGCAGGCTGCGTACCACTTTACCGGCCTGCCACATTTCGCTTTCGCGCAGTTCTTTTAGTTCTGCATCGAGTTTTTCGCGATAGTCGGCCTGGCTGTTGCTGTCGATAGAACGTTGCGATTCCTTACCGGTAGCAACGCTTTCATATAATTCGGTGAATACAGGTAAAGTTGCATCGCGGAATTTTTTCCACCAGTCTAATGCACCGCGTTGTGCAGTAGTAGAGCAGTTGGCATACATCCAGTCCATACCATTTTCAGCTACCAGTGGCATCAGCGACTGGGTCAGCTCTTCTACAGTTTCATTGAATGCTTCTGAAGGCGTATGTCCTTTACTGCGTAATACCTGGTACTGGGCAGCAAAAATTCCCTGAATAGCGCCCATCAAAGTACCTCTTTCGCCTGTTAAATCGCTGTATACTTCTTTTTTGAAGTCGGTTTCGAACAGGTAACCGCTACCTACGGCAATACCTAAGGCAACTACTCTTTCTTTTGCTTTACCGGTAGCATCCTGGAAAATAGCATAGCTACTGTTCAGGCCGCGACCCTGTAAAAACATTCTGCGTAAAGAAGTACCTGAACCTTTGGGGGCAACCAGAAATACATCCACATCTTTGGGAGGTATAATACCGGTTTGCTCGTTGAAGGTAATACCAAAACCGTGAGAGAAATATAATGCCTTACCGGGTGTGAGGTGTTTTTTAACGGTAGGCCATAATGCGATCTGAGCAGCATCACTTAACAGGTAGCAAATAATGGTACCGCGTTGTAATGCTTCTTCTATTTCGAACAATGTTTCGCCGGGTACAAATCCATCCCGCACCGCTTTATCCCAGGTTTTTGAATTTTTACGTTGACCAACAATTACGTTGATGCCGTTGTCTTTCTGATTCAGCGCCTGGCCAGGTCCCTGAACGCCGTAGCCGATCACTGCAACGGTTTCATTTTTCAATACCTGTTGCGCTTTGGCAAGTGGAAACTCTTCGCGAGTTACTACATTTTCTTCCACACCGCCGAAATTTAATTTTGCCATTGTTGTTTACTGTTAGATTTATTAAAGAAAAATATTGAATATCGAATATTAAATGTAGAATGTAGAAATAAAGAACTTCATTATTTACATAGTAAACACTTCATCACCTTTACCCAGGTACTCGTTTTCTATAACTTCTTCACCGGGTTCGGTTTTTTCAAATTCTTTCAGCTTGTCGTGAAAACCGCTGCTGGCTTTGATGATAGCCACGCGGGCGCTGCGTACAAACTCAATCAGTCCGTATGGTTCCAGCACTTCAACCAGTTTATCGGTTTCTTCGCGCTGCCCTGTTGTTTCAAATACAGTGTAATCTTTTCTGATCACTACCGCGCGGGCGCCGTATTCGCGTAACAGGCGTTCTACTTTTACTTTTTCAGCAATTTCATCGGTAGATACTTTGTACAAAGCCAGCTCCTGCCAAACAATTTCTTCGTTGGTATTGTAGTAGGCTTTTAATACTTCTACCTGTTTTTCGATCTGGCGCACCAGCTTTTTCACTACCTCTTCCAGTTCATTGATCACAATGGTGAAGCGGTGAATACCTTCAACTTCCGAAGGAGAAGTATTCAAACTTTCAATATTGATCTTACGGCGCGAAAATATAATCGCAATACGATTGAGTAAACCAATCTGGTTTTCTGTATATACCGTAACCGTGAATTCCTGTTTCATGATATAACCCAAAGGGCATTAAATGAATAACTACAATTACTATTTTTAATTTTCTTTGATGGCCACTACCCGTAACCTTTTATAATCGGCATACCATTTATAATTCCTGTATTGTGTGTGCCGTAAAATGTCCTGTATTTCTTCCAATATAGCATCTGTTTTTGCTTTATCGATCCCTTCCAGATAGGCGCCGCCAAACATCAGTATCCAGTCTTTGATCCCCTGCTGCGCATCTTTTAATTCGGTATCGCGATTGTAATGCGTAGCGTAGGTAACCCTGAATCCCTGCTTTTCGAGCAAACCGGTATACTCACTCAATGATGGATAATACCATATTTCCCGGGCTGCATTTTTTTTATATCCGTGGTTTCGTAAAGCCGTTTTTAACGCATTCACAATCCTTTCCACATTTCCTTTACCGCCCATTTCAAGCACCAGCCTTCCACCGGGTTTCAACGTGTTGTACATGCAACGAATAGCCTTTTCCTTATCGGTTACCCAGTGCAGCACGGCATTGGAAAATATGGCATCGAACGGCTCCTTAAACCTGAAGTCGGTTACAGAGGCCACCTGAAACATCAGGTGTGGATAATCGTTTTTCGCTTTCGCAATCATATCAACCGACTTATCCATTCCTGTTACCACAGCGCCTGATGATGCTATCAGATTTGTAAGGTATCCGGTACCACAACCTACGTCCAGTATCCGTTCTCCTTCCTGCGGCGTAAGTAATTGCACCAGGTGTTCTCCGTACTTAAAAACAAAATCATGTTTGTTGTCGTACAGGGAAGCGTTCCAGGTCATCTCATTGGTGGCGGCCATTGGTTGTTTACTTTTATTATTTCAATCTTATTTCAGCAACACTGCAACCCTGGGGAACCATCGGGAATACGTTGTTCTCTTTACCTACCATTACTTCGAGCAGGTAAGCGCCTTTTGTATTGAGCATTTCGGTCAATGCATTTTTCAGATCGGCTCTTTTCGACACGCTTTGCCCGGGGATTCTGTAACCTTTGGCTACCTGTACAAAATCAGGACTGGCGATATCAACAAACGAATAGCGTTTGTCGTGGAAGAGCTGCTGCCACTGGCGCACCATGCCCAGGAACTGGTTGTTTAAGATCAGGATCTTAACATCAATTTCGCATTGCATAATGGTTCCCAGCTCCTGAATGGTCATCTGAAAACCACCATCACCAATAATCGCTACTACAGTTCTATCGGGCGCTCCTACTTTAGCACCCATTGCAGCTGGTAAGCCAAAGCCCATGGTTCCCAAACCACCCGAAGTGATATTGCTTTTCGATTGTGTGAATTTTGCATAGCGGCAGGCTACCATCTGGTGCTGCCCTACATCGGTTACAATAATCGCATCGCCACCGGTTAATTCGTTGAGGGTTTTAATTACTTCACCCATGGTCATTTGGTCGGCGGTGGGGTTCAGTTCGGGGATGATGCAGGTTTCTTCTTCCTGTTTCATATACTCTTTGAACTTCTGCAACCACTGTGGATAAACTTTTTGTTCAATCAGTTCGGTCAACATGGGCAGGGTTTCTTTACAATCGCCCCAAACCGGAACTGTTGTTTTTACGTTCTTATCAATTTCTGCGGGATCTATATCAAGGTGAATTACTTTGGCCTGTTTGGCATATTTATCGAGGCGGCCTGTAACGCGGTCGTCGAAACGCATACCCACGGCAATCAACACATCGCATTCATTGGTCAATACGTTGGGGCCGTAGTTACCATGCATGCCCAGCATACCTACATTCAGGGGATGGTCTGTAGACAGGGCGCTTAAACCCATGATGGTCCAGGCAGTTGGAATGCCGGCTTTTTCGATAAATTTTTTAAATTCATTTTCGGCTTTACCAAGAATTACACCTTGTCCGAATATTACAAAAGGTTTTTCTGCTTCATTGATCAGTTTGGCAGCTTCGGCAATATATTCCTTACGCACAATAGGAGCAGGCCGGTAGCTGCGCACATGATCGCATTTGGTATATCCTTCGTAATCGAATTTTTGTAACTGGGCATTTTTGGTAATATCAATCAACACGGGACCGGGTCTTCCGCTGCGGGCAATGTAAAATGCCTTTGCCAGCACGGCGGGAATTTCGGTGGCATCGGTAACCTGGTAGTTCCATTTGGTAACCGGCGTAGTAATATTGATCACATCAGTTTCCTGAAAAGCATCTGTTCCCAGCAAATGAGCAAACACCTGACCGGTGATGCACACCAGCGGCGTACTATCGATCTGGGCATCGGCCAAACCTGTTACCAGATTGGTTGCACCGGGGCCACTGGTTGCAAATACCACACCCACATCACCGGATGCCCGCGCATATCCCTGGGCGGCATGTGTAGCGCCCTGTTCATGACGCACCAGAATATGGTGCAGTTTATCCTGATAATCATACAACGCATCATAGATAGGCATAATGGCACCACCCGGATACCCAAAAATGGTATCGACACCCTCTGCCAGAAATGCTTCCAACACAGCGACCGAGCCGCTGATATTTGTTACTGCTGGCTTCTTGTCTGTCTTTGCTTTGGCAGGTGCCTTTTCGATTGTACTCATAAACTTATTTTAATGATTCAATAGAGTCGATTTTAAACATTGCTGATTTCGGGATTTTGAGATTTTGTGATTTAAATCCCAAAATCAATAAATCTCAAAATCAGAAATTATACTTCATCCGTTACACATCCTTCCGAAGCGTCTTTTACCTGCTTCGCATATTTATATAAAACACCTTTTGTTACTTTTAATGCAGGCTGTTTCCATGCCGCCTTACGTTTGGCCAGTTCGGCTTCGCTTATTTTGAGCGTAATGGAATTTTTAACAGCATCCAGTTCAATGATGTCGTTATCCTGTACCAGTCCGATAGTACCACCGTCAAATGCTTCAGGCGTTATATGCCCTACCACAAAACCATGGGTGCCACCGCTGAAACGGCCATCGGTGATCAGGGCTACACTTTTTCCCAAACCGGCACCAATAAGCGCCGAAGTGGGTTTCAGCATTTCGGGCATACCGGGAGCTCCTTTGGGACCCACATTCCTTATCACCACCACATCGCCGGGTTGCACTCTTTTGTTCTGAATACCGGCAATCAGTTCAAATTCGCCATCGAACACGCGGGCTGGTCCTTCAAAGCGTTCGCCTTCTTTACCGGTGATCTTTGCCACACTACCCTTTTCGGCAAGGTTACCATACAATATCTGCAGGTGACCGGTGGCCTTGATGGGCTGTTCGAGCGGATATATAATTTTTTGTGTTTCGAAATTCAGGTCAGGAACACCGGCCAGGTTTTCGGCGAGTGTTTTTCCAGTCACTGTAAGACAATCGCCATGCAGCAATCCTTTTTGTAACAGGTATTTCATTACCGATGGCAAACCGCCATGATCATGAAGGTCCTGCATCAGGTATTTGCCACTGGGTTTAAAGTCGGCCAGCATGGGCACCTTGTTGCTTATTTTCTGGAAGTCGTCCTGCGTTAATGGTACATCCACACTTTTTGCAATGGCGATCATGTGCAATACAGCATTGGTGCTTCCGCCCAGTACCATAATTACGGTGAGCGCATTTTCAAAAGCCTTGCGGGTCATGATATCGCGGGGTTTGATATCTTTTTCCATCAGATAACGGATGGCCCTACCCGCTTCCAGACACTCCTGTTTCTTTTGTTCGCTTAATGCGGGGTTCGATGAAGAAAAAGGTAAACTCATACCCAGTGCCTCAATGGCCGATGCCATGGTGTTGGCTGTATACATACCGCCGCAGGCGCCGGCGCCGGGGCAGGAGTTTTGCACAATGCCTTTGAAATCGGCATCGCTTAACTGACCGGCAATTTTTTGCCCCAGTGCTTCAAAGGCCGAAACAATGTTCAGGTCCTGCCCTTTATAATGTCCAGGTGCAATGGTACCGCCGTACACCATAATAGCCGGACGGTTTAAACGTCCCATGGCCATTACCGAGCCGGGCATATTTTTATCGCAGCCAGGTATAGCAATCAGTGAATCGTAATATTGAGCGCCGCAAACTGTTTCGATAGAATCGGCAATGATATCGCGGCTAACCAGCGAAAAGCGCATCCCTTCTGTTCCGTTGCTTATGCCATCGCTTACACCAATGGTATTAAAAATCAATCCTACCAGCTGGTTATCCCAAACGCCTTCTTTAACAATTTTGGCCAGGTCGTTCAGGTGCATATTACACGTGTTGCCATCGTAGCCCATGCTAACAATGCCTACCTGCGCTTTCTTTAAATCTTCATCGGTTAAGCCAATGCCGTATAACATTGCCTGGGCCGCAGGTTGTGTTATATCCTGCGTGATCGTCTTTGAATATTTGTTCAGTTCTGCCATTTCAGTTTTTTATGTAGTCAGCTTTTAGTTCTTTAGTTTCCCGCCAATAATCTCTCGCAAAGGCGCCAAGGCGCTGATTTGTTCGCGTATTTAAAACCTCAGATACAAAATCACTCCACTTATTTCAACGCCTCAGGACCGCAAAAAAGTCGCTTTGCGCCTTTGCGCGAAATAGTCTTTTTCCCTATGCAACAGCCTCCTTTGTAACCGGTGTTTCTGTTACCCTGTTCTTATACGCCAGTTGAATAATCTTTCCCAATGAATCGTTCCAGTTCTTCGGAAACAGGGCTTCATCTAACGACTGCCAGCCGATCACTTCGGCAGCGGTGCCGCAAAAGAATGCGGAATCGGCCTGTTTTAATTCATCGGTTGTGAATAAGCGTTCTTCAACGGGTATATTCAGTTCTTTACATATTTCTATTACCGTGGCACGTGTTATGCCGGGTAAAATATTTCCTGTTGGCGGTGTAAACAGTTTGCCGTTCTTTTCAAAAAACACATTCGCACCGGGACCTTCAGCCACATATCCGTTCATATCGGTTAACAACGCTTCGTCGAATCCTTTTGCTTTTGCTTCCTGGCTGGCCAGTATAGAGTTTACATAATGTCCGCTGGCTTTTGCTTCAATCCTGAACCCTTTGGGATTGGGGCGCTGGAATGAAGAGGTCATTACCCGCAGTAATTTTTCGCCGAGGAACAAACCCATTTCCCATGCTGCGATCAGTATATATGATTCGTTATTGGGGTTGAAACTCATGTTGGCCGGCGCGTACACTACCGGGCGTATATATGCGTTTTGGAGGTTGTTGCGGCTCAATACTTCATAGGTGGCATCAATCAGTTCATTGGTTAGCCAGTGATAAGGCATATTTAATGCATCGGCAGAATTTTTTAAGCGGTCGTAATGTTCGGCTGCTTTAAAAATTTTAGTGCTGCCATCTGCTGTTTTATACGACCTGATGCCTTCAAATACCGCATAGCCATAATGTAAACTCTGACTGTAATAGTCGGTAGTTGCCTCTGATGCTTTTACATAAGCACCGTTGAGATAAATGATCGTATCGTTGTTATAATATGCCATATGGTTATAGTTGATAAGGTTCTTATAAGTTGTAAGTTCTAAGTTTCAGGTTTCAAGGCGCAGGCCCCTTTCGGTTATTCGACCTTGCGGCACTTCGGCCCTTCGACTACGCTAAGGCCGGCTGTTCAGGATCGTTCGCGGCCACTTCAATTCTTCGACTTCGCTCAGGATCCAATGAGCCCAGGCAATTCTTCGACTTCGCTCAGAATCTCTATCTCGCCCCTTCGACTACGCTCAGGGCAATCACTCAGGGGCCTAAAACAAAAAACCCGCCTCGTTGGAGGCGGGTCTTGTATGCTTAGTTTTTTTCGTATACTTATACACCACCTCCGTGCGTTGCAGGAATAATCACCACCACCACAATAATTATTATTGCAGTTACGACAGAGATGATGTTATTTAATCTGCTTCTTTGCATAAGAGGACTCGTGTTGTCACAAATATACACCCGCCGGTTAATAAAAAGAGCTATTGTAACCAATTTTTTTTGAAACCGAGCCATCGTGAAGTCTGAAGTCTGAGGTCTGAAGTCTGATTGAACCCAATAATGAATCCTTCAATACTAATTCAACCTCACCCAATCTCTGACTTCCGACTTCCGTCTTCAGACATCTGACTTCGGACTTCAGTCTTCTGACATCCGACTTCCGTCATCAGATAATCGTCGACTTCCTCAATTCGATATTCGCTTTATTCACTCCACCCGGTATGCGATTGGCCACATAATCACTTACCAGCTCACCAATGGTAGAGGTGAAATAAAAATTAACAGTATCAATATCTTTTGTAACAAAGCCATTTACCAGCGTCCACTCTACACCCAGGCGTACAGCCTCGGCTTCCTTCTTCAAACCAAAATGATCGAGCAACATGGCTGCTGATAAAATGCTTCCCAATGGGTTGGCAATGTCTTTACCAGCTGCCTGCGGGTATGAACCGTGTATCGGCTCAAACAAAGCAGCGCCCGTACCAACCGAGGCAGAGGGCAGTAACCCCAACGAACCGCTGATCACACTGGCTTCATCGCTGATGATATCGCCAAACATATTCTCGGTAAGAATTACATCGAACTGTTTGGGGTTCAGAATGATTTGCATGGCGGCATTGTCGACAAACAAAAAATCAACCTTTACATCGGCATACTCTGCGGCAATGTCCTGTACCACCTTGCGCCACAGGCGCGATGTTTCGAGCACATTGGCCTTATCTACCAGCGTTAACTTTTTGCGCCGTTGCTGTGCATACTGAAATGCCAGTCGTGCCACGCGTTCAATTTCAGGGCGCGTATATACGCAATCGTCAGAGGCCCGTGTTCCGTCTTCACTTAATTCTTTCTTTCCAAAATAAATTCCGCCTGTCAGTTCGCGGAAAATTATAAAATCAACGCCTTCTAATTGCTGCGCTTTCAAAGGCGACAAATGTTGCAACGATGGGTATGTTGTTACCGGTCGTATATTGGCAAACAATTGCAGCGACTTCCGCAATTTCAGCAGGCCCTGCTCGGGGCGTACTTTGGCCAAAGGATCGTTATCGTATTTAGGATGGCCGATGGCGCCAAACAATATAGCATCACTTTGCAGGCAGGCATCAATCGTTTCGTCGGGCAGCGGATTGCCGGTTTTATCTATGGCATCTGCACCCATTAAGCAATAGCGGTAATTAAATTCATGACCGAATTGCTCGGCAATGGCATTCAAAACCTTAACGGCCTGCCGGGTTACTTCGGGGCCTATGCCATCACCTTCAATAATAACAATGTTCTTTTCCATATATAGTGTTTTCAGGGCGGGGGCCTCCCCCCGACCCTCCCGACTCGTGGGGAGGGGGATTAAGGGCGCGCGGCTTCAAAAGCTTCTATGTCGCCACGCAGGCTGAGCAGGTAATCAATATCATCATACCCATTCAGCAAACAGGTCTTTTTATAATTACTTATTTCAAAGGTTTCCTCAGCGGCCTCTCCCCGGCCCCCTCCGGTGGAGGGGGAGTTTGGCGACACTCCGCTTAATATTTTAATAGTCTGTTTTTCGAGATTCACTTCCAACTCAGTATTTGCATCTTCTTTTACTGCTGCAAAAATCTTTTGCAGAAAATTTTCACTTACCTGAACCGGCAGTAAAAAGTTATTGAGCGAATTATTTTTAAAAATATCAGCAAAAAAGCTGCTCACAACCACATCAAAGCCATAGTCTTTTATGGCCCAGGCAGCATGTTCACGGCTTGAACCACAACCAAAGTTTTTCGCTGCTACCAGTATCTTTCCTTTATAAACGGGATTGTTCAGCGGAAAATCAGTTTTCGGTTGTTGCTCATCGTCATTATTATAACGCCAGTCGCGAAACAGGTTCTTACCAAATCCATCCCTGCTGGTGGCTTTTAAAAACCGCGCAGGAATGATCTGGTCAGTATCGATGTTTTCGATATTAACCGGAACCACGGTGCTGGTCACTATGTTTATCTTCTTGCTCATTTACGTCAATGGTGAATGGTCAATGGTCAATCGTGAAACGGCAATACGCTCAGTTTTCTGTTAACTTATCAACTTGTCAACCTGTTAACTCGTGAACATATTCCTACGTCTTACTTCATCCTTCCTACTTCATCCCACTCCCTACCTGCTTATTTAAATCAGCTCCCTTACATCCACAACTCTTCCCGTAATAGCAGCTGCTGCTGCAGTTAGCGGGCTGGCGAGGAATGTGCGGGCATTGGGCCCCTGCCTTCCTTCAAAATTGCGGTTGCTGGTGCTGATGCAATATTTACCAGCCGGTATTTTATCTTCATTCATTCCCAAACAGGCCGAGCAGCCGGGCTGGCGTAGCTGAAAGCCTGCTTCTTCAAATATTTTATCAATGCCTTCCTGACGCGCCTGCTTTTCAACCTGCCTGCTGCCGGGCACAACCCATACTTCAACATCGCTGGCTTTATGCTTTCCTTTTACAAAAGATGCAACCATGCGCAGGTCTTCGATACGGCTGTTGGTACAACTGCCGATGAATACATAATCAACCTTTTTGTCTTTTATGGTGGCGCCGGGTTGCAAACCCATATAGTTAAGCGACTTCAAAAATGAAGGGCGCTCTGATTCGGTGATCTCATTTTCGGCAGGAATATGACCGGTAATACCCACGCCCATTCCGGGGTTGGTGCCATAGGTGATCATGGGCTCAATATCGGCCGCGTTGATATTAATTTCTTTATCAAATACCGCATCGGCATCTGAATACAGGGTTTTCCAGTATTCAAGTTTGCGGTCCCACTGGTTGTTGTCCCGTGTGTTCGCGGGAGCAAACAAACGGCCCTTGATGTATTCAAACGTGATATCGTCAGGAGCGATCATGCCTCCCCGAGCGCCCATTTCAATACTCATATTGCAAATGGTCATGCGGGCTTCCATCGATAAGCTGCGAATGGCCGAGCCGGCATATTCAACAAAATAACCGGTAGCTCCGCTGGCGCTGATCAATGAAATGATGTATAAAATGATGTCTTTTGAAACTACTCCTTTGTTCAGCGTGCCTTCTACGTTTATACGCATCAGTTTGGGCCTGGTTTGCATCAGGCATTGCGTAGCCATTACCATCTCAACTTCGCTGGTACCAATGCCAAAGGCAATGGACCCAAAAGCGCCATGCGTGCTGGTATGACTGTCGCCGCAAACAATGGTCATGCCCGGCTGGGTAATGCCCAGTTCGGGACCAATTACATGCACAATACCCTGAAATGGATGACCAAGGCCGTATAACTCAATATCGTGTCTGGCGCAGTTTTCGATCAGTTGCTGCACCTGGTTACGCGATAATTCGTCTTTTATTGGTAAATGCTGATTAAGTGTGGGAACGTTATGGTCGGCAGTAGCTACTACCAGTTGCGGACGGAAAACCTTAAGACCTCTTTTTTCAAGTCCCTGAAATGCCTGCGGACTCGTTACTTCGTGAATGAAATGTTTGTCGATGTATATTACTGAAGGCCCACCGTCGATTTGTTGTACGATGTGCTTATTCCAGATCTTTTCAAATAAAGTTTTACCTCCAACGCCCGAAGGGCGTTGACCCTTATCGCTCTTATCACTTTTATTTGATGACTCTTTCATTCTTTTCCTTTTTCATTTTCATGCTCCCCCTTCTGGCGAAGGGGTGGGTTTGAGAAAAAGCGTGGTGCAGACGCACCACGCGTAACAAAAACTACATGATTATGAGAAAATACTGCTCACTAAACTGTGGCGGCCTGATACTGATTGGCTAACATCTTCAGATCTTCATCTTCAACTTCCTTCTTTCTGTCAGCCACTTTCAAAAACTGTTCGTACAACACGTCGATGTCGTTGCGGTTAAATTGAAAACCGAGTTTCTGAAAGCGATGGGCCAATGCGCTGCGGCCGCTGCGCGCTGTTAAAACAATTTTACTTCCATCTGCCCCAACCTGTTCGGGGTTGATGATTTCGTAGGTCAATGCATCTTTCAAAAATCCATCCTGGTGAATACCAGATGAATGTGAAAAGGCATTGGCGCCTACAATAGCTTTGTTCGGTTGCACCGGCATCCGCATGGTATCGGATACAAGGCGACTTAATGGGTTTAGTTGACGGGTTTTAATATCTGTATAAAAGCCGAGGGAGTGATGTTGTTCTATGATCATTACCACTTCTTCGAGCGAGGTATTACCCGCTCTTTCGCCCAATCCGTTGATCGTACATTCTATCTGTCGCGCACCATTCATCGTTCCTGCAATAGAATTGGCAGTAGCCAAACCAAGGTCGTTATGACAATGGCAGCTGATCACCGCTTTGTCGATATTGGGAACATTATTGGTAAGGTAAGCTATTTTTTCGCCATACTGATGCGGCAGGCAATAACCTGTTGTATCGGGAATGTTTACCGTAGTAGCGCCTGCAGCAATCACAGCTTCTACTACTTTTGCCAGGTAATCATTGTCGGTACGGCCGGCATCTTCGGCATAAAACTCCACATCATCGGTAAAATTGCGCGCCCATTTTACACACTGAATAGCCCGTTGTAAAATCTCTTCGCGGGTGCTGTTGAATTTCGATTTAATGTGGTAGTCGGAAGTACCGATCCCGGTATGAATACGTGGGCGTTTGGCCGTTTTTAAAGCCTCGCCGGCCACTTCAATATCTTTCTGTACAGCCCGGCTCAAACCGCATATCACAGCATTTTTTATTACTGCGCCTATTTCGCTAACACTTTTAAAATCACCAGGTGATGAAATGGGAAAACCTGCTTCAATGATGTCAACGCCAAGCTCCTCAAGAGCCAAAGCAATTTCTATCTTTTCCCTCGTGTTTAATTTACATCCGGGCACTTGCTCGCCATCTCTTAACGTTGTGTCGAAAATATAGACTTTGTCTTTTGACATAGGTATCAGTTCGGTAAAGTAGGATTTTATAAAAAAAATAGCAGGCTGTTTGATTTTGTTGTTGCTTGCTATAAAAGAGAATAACAACCTGCTGATCCGAAATTATTCCTGTTTATTTAACCGCAGAAATCAAATTTGTACCTAATTTACATTATTTAAAAGGAACCAACCTGATCAAAACCCTTGTTGGTCAAGGACTTTAACGATATTTGATTACGATGCCCAACCGGTCAACAGATGCTTTGTTTCAGCTTGTAAAGTCTCTTGAAAAATCGGAGAAACGCAATTTCAAGCTGTATGTTCAACGTAATTCTTCAAGTGAAAACCTGAAGATCGTGCAGTTATTCGATGCGCTCGACAAAATGGAAACTTACGACGAAAATCTACTATTAAGCAGGTATAAGGAGCTTAAAAAGCAACAGCTTAGCAATATTAAAGCGCATTTGTACAAGCAGATCCTCAGCAGCCTTCGGCTGATTAAGAACGAAAATAACATTGATATTCAGCTGCATGAGATGATGGACCATGCGCGTATATTGTACAATAAGGGTTTGTATTTACAAAGCCTGAAGATGCTCGACCGCATGAAGGAGCTGGCCCGGGCCAATAACCAGGTCACATACCTGTTGCAGGTGCTTTTTTTTGAAAAGAAGATAGAAGCCCTGCACATCACGCGCAGTATGACCGATCGCGCCGAACAACTCACCGGCGAGGTTGATGAAACCAACCGCCGGCTGGTAATGATCAGCAAGCTCTCGAACCTGTCGCTGTTGTTATACAGCTGGTACATTAAGAACGGCCACGCCCGTGATGAGAACGATGAAAAGGTGGTGCAGCAGTTCTTCGACCAGCATTTTCCGCCCGGCGCCGATGAGGCCAAAGGCTTTTATGAACGGCTGTACCTGTACCAGAGCTATTGCTGGTATGCCTTTATTCGCCAGGACTTTCTGCTATACTACCGCTATACCCAAAAATGGGTAGAACTGTTTGAAAAAGAGAAGTTTATGATCGAAGTAGAAACCGCCCACTACATCAAAGGCATGCACAACCTGATGGGCGCCCACTTCGACCTGCAGAATTATGTAAAACTGAAGGAATCGCTGGAAAAGTTTGAAGCCTTTGCGAACAGCGACCTGGTGATCAACAATCACAATAACCGCATTCAAACTTTTGTTTACCTGCACCTGAGTAAGATCAACAAGCATTTTATGGAGGGCACGTTTACCGAAGGACTGCAACTGGTGCCCTATATTGAAGAAAAGCTAAAAGAATACGAAATATACCTCGACAGGCACCGCATTCTGGTGTTCTATTACAAAATTGCGTCGCTGTATTTTGGCAGCGGCAAATACGAGCAGGCCATTGACTACCTGAACCAGATCATTAACTGGAAGGTTGACCTGCGTACCGATTTGCAATGCTACTCGCGATTGTTGCACCTGATAGCCCATTATGAGCTGGGCAATTTCCAATTGCTCGAATATCTTTTCAAATCGGTTTACCGCTTTATGGCTAAAATGGGCAATTTGAGTGTGGTGGAAGAAGAAATATTCCGTTTCCTTCGCCGCACCTTCCATTTATCGCCCCGTCAGCTGAAACCCGAATTTGCCCAATTGCTCGAGCAGTTAAAACAATTGCAGGCCAACCGTTTTGAAACGCGTGCTTTTGCCTACCTCGACATCATTTCCTGGCTCGAAAGTAAAATGGATAATATACCGGCCACCGAAACCGTCATCCGTCAAAAGTTTTTGAGCAGGATGAAGAGGAATGTAGTCTAAACTGGGATTAATGGGATTGTTGGGATGCATTGGATACACCATCAATTTTTCTATACGCCGGGAATCTTTAAATGTTCTGCCTAATAGATTAGATATTGCACATTGCCTGGTGATTTTGTTCCCGGCTATTGTGCTACTATGAAATTCCGGTTGCGTCGTCCCGCAAAGTGCGGGATACGTTCGGTTCGCTATTCAACACTGGTTCACACGATAGCTGATTGATCTTCCATTTCAAGGTCTTCCGTTATTTTTTTCAGTTCCCTGAGGTAACGACTATAACGGATGCGAATATGCCAATTCAAATATGCCATAAAAAGTATCTGGTTAGCAATCAATGCCACAAGGATCAGCAATAAAGAAGGGTAATTCATCACAAAGCCGTTGGTTATTTTCTGCTGTATAAAAGAAGTCCATTCCACGTTGCCGCCAATAATAACCAGTACAACCAATGGAAACGCACAATAATTAAAGGTTTTATAGATTTCAAGATTCAGCTCTAATTCGTAAATGATTTTGTAAATACTTTTTCTTATAGTAAGGTCATAACGGTTGGTTCTTTTATACAACAGATAAAACCTGGTGAAATAGTAAGCAGTTTGCATCAGTAAAAGCAACAACGATACGGTGAAGATCAATACCGACAAAGGCGTTTTATTATGGTTGAGAAAATTCCCTATCAAACATATAAAGGCCATTATTTGACCAATAAATTCTATTTTCATATTCCTTCTGACCTTCGATACCACAGAGGAAGTTTTACCGGCAGGTATTCGATTAAATGGCAGCGGGCTGCCTTCTGTTTTATCGTTTGCCCACGCATTTTTTAAGTTATCAATATTCATAACCCATTGTTTTAATAATGTACTTTAATTTATCCTTAACGCGGTTCAACCGCACCCTTACATTTAACGGTGTAATACCCAGCACAACCGCCATTTCATTTCCTGATTGCCCTTCCATGTACAGAAAGATCAATGCCTTTTCTACCTTATTTAATTTTTTTACTGCTGAATAAAATATTTTTAATTGCTCTTCCTGTTCATAAACAGTAACTAATTCGATAGGCAGGTTGTTATATTCAGTCGTTGTAATAGCATCCCTTCTTCGTTTTTCTTTTTTGAAGAATACAATAGCCGTATTGAATGCAACCCGGTACATCCAGGTGCTGAACTGGCTTTCGCCTTTAAATGAATCATACGATAACCAAAGCTGCAACAGGATCTCCTGTAATAAGTCACGCTGATCTTCGGGATCATCCTGATAAATGCGGCATATTTTGTACAATATCCCGTTATGTGTTTTCATTTGCTGCAGAAAACGGGCTTCTTTTGTACTCAAGCTGTTACAATTGTTAAGTGAACAATCCGGGACATAGTTCATCCCCATTACCATACTTTCGTCTGGCATTCACTTTCCTTCAACACTTATTAGGTTTTATATTTATGCGAAATCTGAAAATACAGGAGGTAAGTAATTATATGAGAAGAAATGTTACAAACAAAAAAAGAAATATCTTACATCAGGCATCAGGTACCTGAAAAAAAGGCTGCATCAAACTTTGATACAGCCTCTATGCAATCAGTATTTCGTTAATTCAGGTTGCACCTCATCAATATACGCTATGATGCCCCCTTTGAGGTTATACAGATTATCGAACCCAAACTTTTCTTCGAGCTCACGAATGGCTTTGGCGCTGCGGCCGCCCATTTTACAGTGCACAATTACTTTTTGATTTTTATTGATCTTTGCTGCATTATCTGCAACAGTGGCCAGCGGAATCAGTTCGGCGCCGATGTTTACAATATCGTACTCGTATGGTTCGCGCACATCGATGAGTTGAAAGGGCTCGCCTTTAACCTGCAGGTCGTACAATTCTTTTGCCGTAATTTCTTTAACAGGTTTCTCCACTGCTTTTACCCCGCAGAATTGTTCATAATCGATCAGTTGCGTTATGGTTGGATTTTTTCCGTTCAGCGGATTATCATCGCGGCGTGAGATATTAAAGGTGCGGCTTTCAAAATTCAGGGCATCGAAAATATAAAAGCGCCCTGCCAGCGGCTCCCCTACCCCGGTAATAACTTTAATTACTTCAAGCGCCTGCAAACTGCCAATGATACCGGGCAATACGCCTAATACGCCCCCTTCGGCACAACTGGGCACCAAACCGGGTGGCGGCGGTGTGGGATACAGGTCGCGATAATTCGGTCCCAGGTCGCCGTTGGCCTGTTGGTAATTGAATACCGATACCTGTCCTTCGAACTGAAAGATAGATGCGTATATATTTGGTTTTCCCAGCAACACACAGGCATCATTTACGAGGTAGCGTGTGGGGAAGTTGTCGGTACCATCGGCCACCACATCGTAGTCTTTAATAATGTCGAGGGCATTTTGCGAAGTGAGCTGCGTATTGTACAAAACAAAACGTATATGCGGATTCAATGATTCAAGTCTTTTTTTTGCAGCTTCCACTTTTGATTTGCCAATTTCATCAACCCCAAACAATACCTGTCGTTGCAGGTTGCTGTCATCTACCACGTCAAAATCAACAATGCCAATGGTGCCAACACCGGCGGCAGCGAGGTATAATAAAACCGGACTGCCCAATCCGCCCGAGCCTACTACCAGTACTTTGGCGGCCTTTAATTTTTGCTGGGCTGCCAGCCCAAATTCGGGTATAATGATATGCCGGTTATACCGGGCAAGTTCTTCTTTTGAAAATGTTATAGCAGAATCATTCATTGTAATATTTTTAAATCGTGAAACGGGAAACGGCAAACGTGAATCGGCAAACGGCAATCGGCAAAAGGGAACAGGTAAAAATTCCTGCTGTTATATAGCTGCTTATTGCATATTGTTCACCTACGGCAGGCAGGCAGGTTCATTATTACAGCATCCCTGTAACATGTAACCTGTACCCCGAAAACTATTGCCTATTGGCCTTTGCCTATTGCTCATTGCCTACTGCCTCTCCGGCCTGAAGGCCGGAACTCCTCCTGCAATCGCCGGCACAATGCTAATCACCGAATCAGCCTTTACCGTTGTGTGCTCCTGCTGCAGGTTGCGAATGTCGTCATTTCCTACAAAGATATTTACAAACGATCGGATCTGCCCCCGGTCGTCGAGCAGGTGTTTTTTCAAATCAGGAAAGTTAAGGGTTAATTCATTCACTGTGTTTGCAATGGTGTCGGCATTGATCTGCAGCTTTGCTGTGTTGTTCGTGAACCTGCGCAATGGTGTTGGGATGATTACTGTAGGCATGTGTTTAGTTGCTTGTTTAATGGTTATTAATAATGTTTGTTTGTGGTTTGTGGTTGCCAGTTACCGGATACCGGTTGCTGGTAACTGGTAACCAGCACATGTTTTCACATCGCCAGCAAATGATTATTCTCTTCCTCAAACTGTAAATCATCGTTCAATCGCCAGGAACGGATGATGCCCGGTTGTTTATCATTTACCGAAATAATGACGTATGAGAAAAATGGTTGTGCGGCGGCGCGGTCATGTTCAGAAGGAACGGCCGGATGATTGGGATGCGAATGGTATACACCCAGCAAATCAATCTGGTGCTCTTCGGCATATTGTTCTGCCTGCAGGTAATCGTGCGGCGCAATTTCGAACCGGCGGCGCTTGTCGCCCTCTTTAACATTTATTACCGGCTGCGCATAGGTAATAACGCGACGGCCATTCGCATCTTCATAACCAAAAATAAAACCGCAGCATTCATCAGGAAATGCCTGTACGGCATCATCCATTATTACTTTTTGTGCCTGTATTTCGAGTATGATCATGTTACAATAGTTTTTTAATTACTTCACTGTATTTATCGGCATTGTCGGGCAACACCGTTACCACAATGCCATCGTTTAATTTTTCTGCTACTGAAATCGCGCCTACCAGGTTGGCGGCCGACGAAGGACTTAACAGCAGGTGTTCATAATGGTAAGCCGCCTTTATCATTTCCCAGGCGTCTTCCGTTGCCACTTCAAGGTTTTCATCGGCCAGGTTGGCATCGTATATTTTGGGTACAATAGCCGTTTCCATGTGCTTCCATCCTTCCAGTCCGTGCAAAGGATTATCGGGTTGTAATGAAATCAATCTGATGGCCGGATTATATTCTTTCAACCGGCGGCCGGTGCCTGTAAATGTTCCGGTTGTACCCAGGCCCGCTACAAAATGCGTAATACCCGGCAGCGCTTCGAGTATCTCAGGTGCGGTTGAATGATAATGCGCTTTCCAGTTATTATCATTTTTATACTGATCGGCATAAAAATATTTACCGGGATTTTCGACTGCCAGTGCTTTGGCTACCTGTTGGGCGCCGTCGGTGCCCTCAAAGCGCGAGGTATAAATAATTTCAGCGCCCAGTGAATGCAGTATTTCTTTTCTTTCGGGCGAAGCATTTTCGGGCAAGCACAAGGCAACGGGCACACCTAACCGGTAGCCAATGGTGGCATAGGCAATGCCGGTATTGCCGCTGGTTGCATCGAGCAAGGTTATTTGGCGGGTTAAAGCGCCGCTTTCGATCGCTGCCCTGAAAATGCCATATCCTGCTCTTGCTTTTACACTGCCCGATAATTGTTCCCATTCTTTTTTGGCATAGATGGTTACACCGGGTTTGTTAAACAACCGGGTAATGCGGTAAAGGGGCGTGTGGCCTATTTGTTGTTGGAGCAACCGCAAGCTTTCGACAAGTTGCTCATCTGGTTGTGTTGCTTTTATAATAGTCGACGACATGGGAGAAGGTATTAAAATAAAAAAGCCCCACGTTGTGTGGAGCTTTAATACTGTTTATATAAAAGTATATTAATCTACATATGGTTATCCTCCACCATAATAACCTTCTTTGCCGTACAACAGCAACAACAACATGCGGCGTATTTGCAAAACCTGGTCATCTGGTAGTTTGTATATCTATTCAAATATACTGATTATTTGAAAATGGCGAACTCTTTCCGCGATCTGTAATAAAGCTTAATTATTTATTCATGCATTTTAAATATGCGGTATATCAGGCAAACTATCTACTACAATCTGTTCTTTTACAAGCCGATAGAACCCATTGTCTACTTCTTCCCTACCTCGCGGCTACCTCATGAAATTTTAATTTTGTCGACGCTACCCCATTGCTACCTCATGTCTACCTCTTTGCTACCCCCCGGCTACCTCGTCCCTACCTCAAAGCTACCTCTGCCCTACCTCTTGCCTACCTCTTCTCTACCTCCGGGCTACCTCAAAGCCTACCTAAGGGGTAGTGTTGGTATAGACTAAGTATAGCTCAAAGGTAGTGTAAGTATAGTGCGGCTCACGGCTTCCATTCCAGAACCTGAACCGGTTGCGGCGCAATCTCTTTAGTGGTTTCCGAATCCCCCTGCTCAACCCGCTCAACAAACAGGTGCAGCACTTTACTGCTTTTCCATAATTCGGTATCGTAGCTGGGTTCCCATAAACCAACAGATGCTTCGGTAAGATTTTTTACCTGCCACTTGCCCTTTGTAATATCGTTGCAAATGGCCGCGGTTATTTTGTCGCCCTGTTCTGTATCGCGATAAATGAGTATGCCCTGCACTTTACCATTTTTATTCGCAACTAAAATGCGCGGGCGCGATATCGGTATCCGTTTGGTGCCGCCGCCCGATAAGCTGAAAGGCGTTTTACGATCGCTTACTTGTTGCGTGATCCATTTGTGACCGTCGTTATATATTAATCTGTATTGTGGTATGGTGCTTTCTTCAGCCCGCCAGTAGGTGGCGATGTACGGATGGCCGGCATCATCGGTGCCCATGGAGGTAGAGTTGATCAGCTCGCTTTTTTGCGGAATACGGCAGGCATATTCAGCAGTGGCAGCGGTAATGGGCAAGGTATATTTTTCACCGGTGCTTTTTTGCCAGGTGCGGCCGCCATCGTTTGATTTCGCATAGCACATATCGTGATTGGATGCCACATCAGGACTTTCGCGCCATACCCACGACAAATGCAGGATGCCTGCTTTATCGATGGTCATCTGCCAGTAGGCATTGCGCTGTCCTTCGCCATTGATCCATCCGTTTTGCAGTTGCGTCCACTGTTTTGTTTTGCGGTCGTACCGGTTCAGCATCAGGTCGCCGTTGCCGCTGCCGCCATCGCGGTACAGGAACAACAAGTTGCCATTGGGCAGGCGGTAAAATTCGGGATAGGTAACTTTATTTTCTTTTTGGCCGGTCATGGGTAATTTATCGGTAAGCTGCAACGACCCCGGAGCCACACTGCGTGCATACCGCAATTCGTTGTTGTGATGGTCCCAGCTTACATGCAGGTAGCCATCGCCGTCGGTAATAATGCTGATGGTGTTGTGCGCATCGGTGGCTTTACCGGTATACTGTGTGGGTTGAATGATCCATTTAGGGGAACCGATGGTTCGTTTGCCGATCACAAGCCGCTGTGCCGAATCGTAATAAGCGATGTATTGGGTATTTTTAAAAGTAGTGAGTGAATTATGGCGAAATACAACCGTATTCACCGAATTGGCAGCCCAGCCATTGCCGGCTGTTGTCATTTGAACAGAAACCTGGCCCATAGTGGTACCGGACAACGCAATCAATAAGGCCGTAATTAATTTGTGCATACAGCAATATAATAAGCAATTTTGAGATTTCGGGATTTTGAGATGTTGAGATTTCTTTCGTTCGCATTGCCAAATGCAATCGCAAAACCCCAAAATTCAAAAAATCCAGAAATCGAAAAATCCCAAAATCTCAAAATCCATAACTTGGGCGGATGTTCGACATCATCAAACAATCCCTGCTACGCATTATGCCTTCTTTAACCGAAGAAGAAATGGTGTTTTTTATCAGCAAGCTCGAACACCGCATTATTGCCAAACACGATTTCTTTGTGAAAGAAGGACAGGTATGCCGCGACATGGCCGTGGTAACTAAAGGATGCTTTCGCATGTATTTTACTTATCAGGAGCGTGAGCAAACGGGGCATTTTATGTTCGAAGGTCAATGGATCGGCGATTATGAAAGCTTTCTTACCAAAAAACCGGCTGCCAATAATGTGGAGGCGCTGGAAGACTGTGAGGTATTCTGCCTGTCGTACGACAAGATGCAGCAACTGTATAAACTGGGCGCCCACTACGAGAAATTCGGCCGGCTGATTGCCGAGTACATTTATATATTAGCCATGAACGAGTATAAATCACTGCTGTTAAAAACGGCCGAAGAACGATACATTGAATTAATAAACAACCAGCCGCAAATCGTAGAACGTTTGCCGCAACATTATATCGCTTCATACCTGGGCATACAGGCACCCAGCCTTAGCCGTATACGCAATAAATTAATGAGAAATAATAAATGAAAAATGAGAAATTAAAAAGTAAATACCTCCTTCACAAGGCTCTCACTTTTTCATTTTTAATTTTTAATTTCTGATTTCTGATTTTCACGTTAACCCAGGTTAATAAATTTCCTTTACTTCTTGTCACAGGTTATCGTACTGCTCTGCTTTTATTATCAATTTTGTAGATGGTGAATTACAAAATTTAATACTATGGCTTTTTTAATTGGATTGTTATTCTTTTTTGGTGTTGGATTTCTTGTTGATCTTGTTTCAGGAGGCGCCTCGTTAGCTACGCTGAACGATAAAGGAGTTTTTGCTGCTACCATGATGTTTGTACTGGTAGGCATCAGTCATTTTGCGAAACGCGCTCAGCTCGAAGCGATGATCCCCGCCCACTGGCCCTATCGCCGGGCCATGAACTACATCAGCGGCGCTGCAGAAATAATATTTGGATTTTTACTATTATTTGCTTCCACACGCATGATAGCAGCCTGGGGTTTATTGCTTTTATTGATAGCTGTATTTCCTGCAAATATTTATGTGGCGCGTACCAAACCTAACTTTTACAATATTTCACGGTTGTTTTTTCAACCTGTGTATATGGCGTGGGTGTGGTATTTTTGTTTGTAATGATTGTATGTTTTTATTTTATATAAGGATTTCTGAGATGCAGGAACAGGTTCACACCTTCTGGTTCTTTTTTAACAACCGGTTTCCAGGCTGCGGCTCCTGCCTCCCTGGCCAGATCAATTAACTGTTGCGAGCTTCTATGATGCAGAAACCAATTCATCCCTCCTTCCATAAAAGCCCTGTTAGGGTTTTCATCCGAAAAATTGCCAATTACGAGTTCACCGCCCGCTTTAACACAAGCCAGCAGCTTCCTCAATACTCTTACAAAAATAGTAGAGGTAAAATAATCAAACAGGCCTGCAGACCAAACGAGGCTGTACTTTCCGGCAGTTTTATACATTAATATGTTTTGCTGAATAAATGTAACCCTGGCATCATCGTTTAATATGTGCTGCGCATATTGAATAGCCCTGCCGTCTTGTTCTACACAATCAATAAGGGTAGTAACATACGGGTTATTGTCATAATATTCTTTAATATCTCTGCAGGGACCGCTGGCAATATTCAATACCTTATCGGGTTTGCCAGCTTGCAGTAAATTGATAAAATAATCCTTTCTGTTACGTACGGCCTGTGCCGCAGGCTGTGACTGAGCAAAATCATCCCATCTTTGAATACATTTACCAGGGCCTTTATAATTCGTATAAAGCCTGTCGATCAACTGAAAGTCTCCTGCGTATCCATAAGGTTGCAGGTAACAAAATCCCGCAATAGATGTTGATGAACTAAATGCGTGCACCCTTTTTCTGATATCTTCAAATTGTGATAAAAAACCGGTCGAATCTTTTGCATACTCATCATTAAAAAATTCGTTCAGGAATTGATAATCCTTTACTTCCGGTCCTTTTTCAAATAATTCGTTCAATAGATCGGAAGAAATTGTTTGTGTTTTCATTTTGAAACCCTGTTTTTAATTGATGATCAAAATAAGAGAAGAACCCAACAGTATTCAAGTGAAAACAGGCAATCGGTAATAAACATGTAATAAACTGTAGAAAAATGAAAATAAGTTGTTGTTCTGAGATGGTTAAATAATACCAATGGTGCATTCGTGATGGAAGAGGTTTGAACCATTAATTTTTCTCCTGCACGGTATTTACCATTGTTCCAATGCCATCGATGCTGATGGTGACACGGTCGCCGGATTGCAGGGTAAAATCATTGGGTGGCACCAGGCTGGTGCCGGTCATTAAAAAGCAGCCATGCGGAAAATCACATTCGCGGTACAGGTAAGCTACCAGTTCGGGCAATGAACGCTTCATACGACTGATGGTGGTATCGCCTTCATACATTTTTTTATCGTGGCGATGAATGGTCATATGAATGCCTGTTTCGGGAGCAATGGGATATTCGGTAATATACAGACAGGGGCCTAAAGCGGCACTTTTTTCATACACTTTGGCCTGCGGCAGATACAATGGATTTTCGCCTTCTATGCTTCGCGAACTCATATCATTGCCGATGGTATATCCCTGAATAATGCCGGCTGCATTGATATACAACGCCAGTTCGGGCTCAGGCACATTCCAGGATGAATCTTTTCGTATATTTACCACCTGCAGGTGACCGGCCACGCGGTGTGCCAATGCTTTGAAAAACAATTCGGGGCGCTCGGCCTCGTATACACGCTGATAGCAATCGGCCCCACCCGATTCTTTCGATTCTTCCATACGTGCATCGCGGCTTCGCAAATACGTTACGCCTGCAGCCCAAACTTCCTGCATTCCGATTGGAGGTAGCAGGTATTCAGCACACCATGCTTCGGCCTCTGAGGCCGGTATGGTTTTACCGTTCAAACTGGTTTCTGACAAAAAAATGTACAAATCATTGCGATTAATCAGTTCATCCCAATCCTGTTGCAACACATAATATTCTTCCCTGAACTGTAATAGTGTGCCTTTGGTTGTTTTGTATAGCTTCATGGTGAATGGTGAATGGTCAATAGTGAATAGCTGCTCCTTACAAATATAATGACTATCAGGTATTCGCTTGCGCCTTGAGCCTTGTACCTTGCTTCTTGCTCCTTGTGCCTTGTTTCTTGTACCTTTTCCTGTTATCGCCTCTTTTTAATCCTACATCTATTCAAATTCCCTGAACAGCTATTGTTGGCAAGGCCGCCTGTGATATCAAAATAATTTTGTGTTGTAAAGTTCAGCATATGAATATACACACAAAAATATACCTGGCCATGCTATTGTTTCAGCAAACGAAGCATTCATCAATTCATCATTAAAATTTATTATTATGTTTATCGGAGTCATTTTATTACGGATTTTATTTGCAGCCTGTATGGTATTTATTATAGGGTATGTATTCGGAGGCTTTTCGAGAAGCGCTACCTTAACCACCTTTACAAAAGTGGCTGCTATTTTAGCTATCGTTGTTTTTATTGCGACTAATGCTATTATGGTCCGCGGCTTTTTCAGATACAGGCAAGGCGCACATGCGTGCTGGAATTACCAGCGTGCGGATAGCACACAGAAAACAATAAGTCAATAATCACTTTACAACAAACACAAAGGGCACATTATGTAACGTTGATATGCCCTTTCTGTTTTATCCGCTTTTCAGGTTTATCATTCAACACCTGTCTGAAAATACCCGTAAGCCCTTCGTAAAAGTTGCTGAGGGTATATTTCTGAATAAAACTTTCACGGGCGTTATTACCCATTTTTTTTCGTAATGTTTTATCGTTCAGTAATTGCTTTATTTTAAAAGTTAATTCCTTTACATTGCCCGGTGGTATCAGCAATCCGTTTTCGCCATCACAAATAATGTCGGGTATACCGCCTACATGCGTAGCAATTACCGGTAATCCAAATTGCATAGCTTCTAAAATAGATAAAGGAGCACACTCGCTAAAAGAGGGAAGCACAAAAATATCTGCCTTCTTTAGTTCTTCAAATTTATCTTTTTCGAACCTCGGCCCTACTACATCTACAACATGTCCTATGCCCGCCTGTTCACAAAATTCTTTTGCCTGTTCAATGGTATAATCTACCGGCGCCCCCACAATTCTTGCCATGAAACGGCAACCCTGATTATATAAATCAACAAGGCTTTTGAGGAAAACCTCAATGCCTTTGTTTATTACAAGGTTCGACAAATAGATTATCTGTGGGATTTCATTCTCCCGTTTACGAACATTATTATTTACTACATCAATGCCGTTGGGTAATATAAATGGCTCCGGCTCATAAATAGTTCGAATATCTTCCGTTAATTTTTCTGAAAGACAAATTGTTTTTACGCCTTTAAATGTTGTTTTCAACAACCATTTTTTGTGAGAAGAGTCATTTGCCATCTCCTCCACTCCTTTTTTGTGAAGATGAAAGACGATGCGCCGGCAAAAAATCTTAATAAGACCCGTTAACAAAGCATCCCTGTAAAATATTTTTCCGGTTGGCACTATAGTAAAATAAACCAGGGATGGTCTAAAGGAAATGAGCGTACCACAAAGCTTCATCATAAAACGAAACATATGCAGCAACTTGCCTGGTGTAACTTTGCCAATATCATCGAGTTTCTGGCCAAAATGCAGGGGAAGCGTTTTAACATCAAAATCTTTTTTCCAGCATGGATTTTCTATGGCGTACTTATTCATAAGAGTAACACCATGAATCGGAGGAGGAAGCTGAACGATAAACAAAATCCGTGGTTTCCTTTGTTGTTTTGTCATTATGAATGCGTTTAGATTAGCAGTTAGCATCCTGCCTGCTGCGCCTGGTTTACCAGCGCATTAGTACAAATGCAAACTGCCCCATCTGAAATACAGAGTGGTAGTAATTAATATAAACACAAACAAATCAGACCCATGGGTTTTGCAAAACACATGGGGAATAATAAAACGGAAAGGATTTTGAGATGCCGAAACAAATGAGTGTTTCAGCATAGGGGGAGTAACAACGATAAACAGGAATAGGAATAAGAGCAGGTAAGGGGGAAAGAGCTTACCGGTGCGGGAAAAGGAAGCGGTGAATTAAGGGAATGGATAAGGGAAATAAAGTTGAGGAGAAAAGGGGTGGTTTTGGGTGGGTAACTTTTTTAGTTTATCTGTAAAACAGGGTGCATAGTATTGTCGCTAAGGATATGCCAATCAAATTACTTGTCATATCCAATAACGTAAAAGACCGGCCGGGTACAAAAATCTGTAATACTTCAAACACATAAGACGATAACAATACGGATATCCAAAAAACAGCAATTTGCCGCCCTTTGCAAAAAAGAATATAAAGTAAAATAGTAATTACAAAATAATATCCGCCATGGAAGATCATATCGAGCCACCAGTGATAATTGGCTCCGAAATAATGCTCGGGATGAAAATTGGGCCATTCACAAAACAAACCCGTTATTATAAGCAGCAATACAAACATGATCATCTTAAACGGGGCATCATACCAATACCTTGTTACTTTCGACACTTTGCTTTCAGAATGCATTTTCTTCTCCTTTTATAGTATTAAAGACCGTGAGAAACATAATTTTTATATCCAGCCACAAGTTCCAGTTCTCCATATACCACAAATCGTATTCTACTCTTTTTTTCATCTGGTCAAGCGTTTTTGTTTCACCACGGAATCCGTTTACCTGGGCCCATCCGGTAATACCCGGTTTTAAAAACTGGCGTATCATGTATTCGTCAATGATCCTTGAATAATCTGCCGTATGTTTTAACATATGGGGGCGCGGACCAGCAATGCTCATGTCGCCCATGAGCACGTTCAAAAACTGCGGAAATTCATCGAGGTTGGTCCTGCGTAAAAACTGCCCTATTCGTGTAATGCGCGCATCGTTTTTAGTAGCCTGCAGCACATTGGCATTATCGTTCACCTGCATACTTCTGAATTTCAGGCACCAGAAACTTTTATTGTCCTGCCCGCTGCGTAATTGTTTAAAAAATATCGGCCCCTTTGATTCCAGTTTAATCAATAGGCCAATGAGTGGAATTAACCAGGAAAGTATAAACAAAGTAACCAGGGCGCTTACCACCAGGTCGAAAAACCTTTTTTTGATTTTGTTGCCCAGATCATCCAATGGTTCTTTACGTAACGAAAGAACCGGAATTTCGTTTAAGTAATCGATAAACACCTGGCGTTTTACCAGAGCGCCTATATCAGGTACGATCCTGAAGCGTATGCAATTCTGGTCGGCTTTTTTTATAAGCCGGTATATGCCGGGGTTTTGCTCGGGAATAATGGTTGAATATATTTCTGTAGCCCCAAATCTTTTGCATACCTCAAGCACCCCATTGATATTACTTAATATGGGGTAGCGCGATAGTTCATGAATATTTTCCAGTTCATCGCAATAACCTACCACTTCTTTGTTCACGCCATCTTCTTCGAGGTAATCAACCAATTTCTTCGACAGACTATTATATCCTATAACCACTACCTTATTTACAAAGAAGTCTTTCTTTTTAAAATAATGGTAAACGGCCAGGTATAAAAGCCGGTTACCTGTTAACATTAACGGTATGCCACAGATTACAACACCAATAAACAACCGGGAGATTATATAAAAGTGTGAGAAGAAAAGGAAGGCACATACCATTAAGAGAAAATATAAAAAAGCGCGTGTTGACCGGCCTGCGAACAGTTCAAATGAAAAAATATTCCGCTCATGATATACGTTGCCGGTTAAAGTTACCAGCAACCAGGCGATGGTTAAAAAGAAGCCAAAATAAGTATATTCAACATACGCCTCTATGAGCATTTCTTTTCTGAAAAAGAACTGGGCTGTAAAAAACACTATATTGATCGCCAGCACATCCAATGCCAGCAATGTTAGTTGTAAATGGCGCAAAAATCTACTGTTCATACACAAATCTTTTCGTCAATGGTCAATGGTGAATGGTCAATTGTTCGCGGCCGGACTTATTCCTGACGATCTTTCTGAAGAATAGAAAAATAAAAAACGAGTTGGTAACAAAATACCTGCGGAACAGGCGGCGGGGTTCCTGCATCAACCGGAATAACCATTCCAGTCCAAGACTTTGCAACCAGGCAGGGGCCCGCTTTTGCATGCCAACCATTACGGGCAAAGCCCCTCCCACGCCGATCATTACTGCATTGATGCGGCCTTTCATTGAAGCCATCCATTTTTCCTGTTTGGGGCAACCCAGTATTACCAATACAACGGTAGCTCCTGAATTATTGATCTTCTGAACCAGTTTTTCTTCTTCTTCAGGTGTAGCCGGTCTGAATGGCGGACTGTACATGCCTGCTATTGGTAAATCGGGAAATGCATATTTTAAATAATGTTCGGTTTTTTCAAGCAAAGCGGGCGTGCCGCCATAAAAGAAAGCCGGTAATTTTTTTAACATCATTTGTTGTAACAGGTCGGGCAACAAATCCATACCTGCCACCCTATCCTGCCTGATACCATACACATAATTCAATACCCAGGTAAGCGGCTTGCCATCGGGAGTTACCACAGTGGCATCGTTAATAATATTTTTAAAATTTTCATCCTTGTAAGCCTCTACAAACATATGCACATTGGCCACACATACATTAGCCGATTCTTTTTGATTGGCCAGTGAAACAATGTGGCTAACGAAAGAAGAATAATTACCTGTTGTAATAGGAAAGTTGATAATGCTTTTTCGTTCCATACATTTAAGATTTTTGGGATGAAAGTTTTTACAGAATACCGCGGTATTTAGATTGAACGATTTCAAGATGCTTATGCAATTGGTCGCAGTTATCGAAGCGTGCACGTATTTTACGGGCAGGAACACCTGCATAAATCGAATAAGGTTCTACATCTTTGGTTACCAGGGAGCCGGCGCCTATAATACTGCCTTCGCCTATTTTAATACCACTCATAACAGTAGATCCATAACCGACCCATACATCATTTTCAATAATGGTAACCATACCCACGCCTTTCCAGTTGTATTCGGGATCGCGAATTTGTGTAGCAAGACGTGTAGGCATTCCTATCTGCTGGTAGTGGTGATCATACCGTCCTATAATGGCTACCCGGTTACCAAACATTACATTATCTCCAATCACAACATCTGTTTCAATAAATGAATCCCGGCCTATATAAAAGTTCCTTCCTATAATTACTTTTTGCCTGCCCCAGATGCGTACCCGCAATCCTGCATGAAATCCTTCACTTATATTAAACCGTCTGTAAACAATTTTTCGCAAATAATAATCTCTTAATCCCTTGATGACCTTTACAATCCACATAGATGAATGTTTTCGGGTTGACTGGAAATTACGTCCAGGCAAATACACCAGGTCGGGGGTTAAAAGCTTATCAATAATCATGGCAATTTCTTTTACGTTTAGAAAGTGGCCGGGTGGTTGCCGGTTACCGGTTTCCAGGTACCCGGTACCCGGAAACCGGAAACCGGTAACTGGTAACACATTCCCTGTACCTTTAACCTGAATCTTGTACTTGTATCTTATATTGAAAGAATGACCTCACTCATTTCGGAACAAACATGCTCACGCGAAAACTTCTTCGCTATCAGGCGGTTGTTCTGCGACATGGTTAGCCGTAAGCCATTATCTTTATATAAAGCGGTAATGGCATCGGCCACGCTTTCGGGCGATTCGCCATCAACCCATAATACATTATCGGGAGCGGTTAAATGATCTTTGGCTGCTCTGATCTGTGTAGTGATCACAGGCAAGCCAGCTGCAATCGACTTAAACAAAGCCATAGGAAATCCTTCATTGAAGAAGGTAGGAAATGCCAGTATATCAACATTCGCATAAAAGTGATCGCATTCTTCATCAGGAATATATCCTAAAAAACGGGTATAGGCCGACACTTTTAATTTTTCTGATAACTGAACCAGCTCCTTTAAATCAGGACCATCTCCCACAAACAAAAACAGGCAATCATCTTTACAATCGAGCAATGGAATGCTCTGCAACAAACTAAACACGCCCTTTTCACGTACAATGCGTCCTACAAACAGCACTTTAAACCGGGCGTCATTCAGCGAATACTTTTTTTGGAATTCAAGCGATGCTACCGACCGTTCGGGATCAACAATGTTGGCAGTAATAAATATTCTGTTGGCCAAAGCCGGATTGTATTGCCGGATCATTTCTTTTTCTTCATTCGAAAGAAAGAACCATGCATCGATATGTTTTACCAGATACGGAATTACTACCTGTTTATAAAAGAAAGACGGGCTTTTCAAAATAGACACATCTGAACCATGTGTTTTTATTACGATTTTAAGTTTTCGTATATACAACAGGTTAACGACAAATGCAGTAATAAAATCCCGGGTAGTAGCTACCGGCTCAAACCGTGAGTTCAGGTATAAAATATGGGGTTTAAACCTGTACAACTCCTTTACGATGTTTATGGCTCTTGCAATTACCCCGAGCGCCCTGGTTATTTTGTTGAGGGAATTGTTGTTTTGGCCATATAAAACAGGCCTGCAAGTGTATCCCAGTTCAGATAACCCGTTTATTTCATCATAAGACAAAAGAACATGATGCTTTGGCGGTACGCCAACCAATATCCGTTTGTTCATTTAATTATAAAATTGCGATGTGATTAAATCAACTTTATGTTCCCAGGTATTCCCTTTGGCATAATTAAAGGCATTGACCGAACATTTTTTTCTCAATTCAGTGTCATCATAAAAACTGGTAATTGCTTTCGCAATATCCGAGGCAGTGTCTTCTTTTGTAGTAGGCTTTATCTTAATGCCGCAATTATCACGAACGGCCAGTGAAGATCCATGAATATCGAGGGTAATTACAGGCAATCCAAATGCCATGGCCTCATTCAATTGTGCAGGGCAGGAGTCGCGCAAAGAACAAAAAATAAATACGTCTGCTTTTTCATAATGGTGAATTACTTCGTTAAACGGTATCTGACCCAATAAGTGAATCCGTTGCGGATTTAATCCGTATTGTTTGATCCATCCGTCTACCAGCTTATATTGTTCGCCACCACCTACAATGGTAAACGTATAGTCAACATGTTCAGGCACCTTTGATAATGCATGCAGAATAAGGTTCAATCCTTTCCGGGGAAGCATTCGGCCTACCCACAACAACTTCAGTTGTTTGCCCGGTTGCCGATCAATATATTTCATATCCTGCATCGAAAACGGAATGGCATTATCCAAAACGAGGTGAACGCTTCCATTCAAATCGGACCGCATCTTTTTTACTATTTCTGCAGTATCCTGGTTGGTTACGAGTATATAGTCTGATCGTGAAACAGTATTTTTTAAATTCGAACTGAATTTCATACTAAACTTCGAAATAAAGCTTCGAAGCTTTTCTGTTTTCCAGGCGGGGCCAAAATATTCTTTAAACTCCGGTAAAGCTTCCTGCCCGCCTCCTACCGGACCAAAGATGATTTTTGCACCTTTCAGTTTCCATAAAAATGTTCCCTGTTGAAAACTTCCAAACGTAACGTGATGGGCAATATCAAAATGAACTTCTTTATGCAGCTGTAATGCTATACCGGCTGCTTTCAGGCGCCATAAATAATAATGAAAATAGATGGTTTTTGAAGAAGTATTCAGCAGCTTGCCATCCAGTCCCAGTGACAACTCAACAAAAACCATATGAAGGTTTAATAACCCGAGGCGTTTTTGTTCTGCTATTGTACTTTCTTTATCTTCTACATTGGTAAGGCACCATACATCATACCCTTTGCGTGCAAGATTTACCGCCCAGCTCCATCCGTTGCCCGGCTCACTTCCCCTGATAGGTGAGCAGGCATAGGCACTTAATAAAACCTTTTTCATTTGGAAATGTCTTTTTCTTTAATAAGGTGATACTTCTGAATGCCGGTGCTTTCGGGTATTCGAAAATTCATTTTATTGATTGTTATATAATAGCGGGTAAAGTTTGAAACCGGTTGTTCAACTACTACCACCTGCATCTTTTTCTTTAGTTCAGCTGCAGGATTACCAGCCACTACCGAATTCGAAGGCATACTTTTAGTAACCACCGAGCCGCAACCGATTTTAACACTATTGCCAATTTTGATATCGCCGATAATGCAGGTATTACTGCCAACATCTACATAATCACCAATTACCGGAGATGAAGTACTGCCTCCACCTGGTTTTTGTTTGTTTCCGATGGTAGTAAAATGCCGCAACGTACAATAGGAGCCGATGACTACCTGGTTACTCAATACGATGCCCTGGCCATGATAAACGGTAAGCCCCTTGCCTATTTTTGCATTCCATGGAATTTCAATTCCAAAAATCCATTCCACCAATACTTTATAAAACACGAGGTACGGCAGGCCTACATAGCGATAGATTTTACGGGTTGAACAAAAATTTGCAATTCTGAATAGAAGGGTAATAATACGTCCTTTGGTACTGGTTTTATTTGCTGCCCAGTCCTGAAATACAAACCTGAAAAAATGCATAACTGTAATTTTGGCGTTAACGATCATTACAGTTCAGGAAGGGGGTATCAATCGGCTACAGCAAGTAATGGCCAATTGAACCATATGGCAGGCAATGATAATAAGATTAGCTATACAGGGTGCTGATCAACTGCTATCCGCTATCTGTATCACGAAGCATAGGCAGTTAAAAATATATCTGCGTTTTGGCTCCATAAATCATGTACATTATTGTTATTAATATTTTGAACAAAAATTTTGTAATGATCATTACGCAGGGCATAACATATCTGTTCACCTAATTTTTGGGCATCATCACCAGGTACAAGCAGGCCGTTCACATCATTCTGTATAAATTCAGGGAATGAACCCACATTTGTAGCAATCACCGGTGTTTTTAACCCGAATGATGTCATCAATACGCCGCTTTGCGTAGCATCTTTATAAGGGCAAACAACAAATTTTGCCTGCTGTATCAGTTCAACCAGTTCTTCAACGGGAATATGTTTTTCGATAAGCGTAATATTATTTTTGTATTTGTTTATTATTTCTTCATTAATAACAAATCCCGGAACCTTTTTACCGGCAATGATCAGCTGTTCATTGGGAAATTCTTTAAAAACCGCAGGCATAGCTTTTAACAACTCATCAATTCCCTTGTATTGTGATAAGCGACCAAAAAATAAAATGTGTTTCTTTTTTACATTTTTATCTGATAAAAGTTGCGCCAGGTATGAATAAGGCGCCATTTGCAGCACCATTTTAGGATGCTTGATTTTTTTATAGTGCTCTTCGAATTGTTTTTTTGCAAACTTTGAATAAAACAGGTAACGGGTTTTTACCGGTAAGTGAAAGAAAAACGTTCTGGGCAGCCACATCTTCCAGGTATTTTCTCCGGTATGCGGTAACGGATCGTGAATGGTAATGCATACATTTTTAAATGCTGTTAAAAACGGTAACAAACCTATAGCCCGAAGACTAATTGTTTCGAAGTGAAAACAATCCGGTTTAAATTGTTTAATGTACTTCCATACCCTGTAGTTTGTTTGAAATGTGCTGTACGAAAATCCTGTTGGATGCGGATGAACAACAAAATGCACACTGGCAACTCCGTCGAAATAAGATTGCATGTAATCATACCCTTTTTCGGTTAATATTTCCGAAGGGTGCACCAGCGTTTTATCTTTAGGGATGCGCTGTACATCCAGAATCGTAAGGTTTTTGCCATGGGGCGTTATTTCGATCAATACATGCAGATTTACATACTTCTTCAGCACTTTGACCACTTCAACACATGTATCTAAAAAAGCAACCTGTATGTAATATACTACTGTCATAAGCCTCCCCCCTTCCCCCTCCGGTGGAGGGGGAGATTTGAAACACCCAAAGTTCTATTTAAACCTGTTGAAACTACAGGCTCGTTTACATCCTGTGCTATCGGAACTTTGTTACTGATGATTAAAATAATTGCTATCAACAACCAATACGTTGCAAACAATACTACAGGCGGCAAGGCAGATGATAACAACACATATATACCTGCCAGCGCGCCGGTAATAAAGTAAAATTTCAATACATGCCATATTGTTACGATTCCCCTGCGCAACAGCAATATATCCTGGCAAATGTGAAAAATCAGAAAAGAAAAAAAGATGGCCAGATTTACGGTCGTGAGATCTTTTGCAAACAAAAATCCGGTGAAACAAAACAACACATTTAATACCAGGCTCACCACGTTAAACCACATATCGGCCCGCTCCATATTCATTGCCACCAATACATTGGCCTGCAACAGGGCAGTAGGAAATATCAATATGGTTAAAAACATTTCTTTCGTAAAAACGCCGGTGCCGTTATAAGTAGCCCCAAACGCCCATGGAATGAGGTTATCGGCAAAGGAATAAATAAAGGTGTAGGTGAACACACCAAACAGCAAATAGTAAATAAATACTTTGCTGTAATAGTTTCTGAAGTTTTTTATACTACCTGTGCCATACAATTGTACCAGCGTAGGAAACACTGACATAGATACAATGAGCGGCAATACCTGCGCTATGGCAAATACCTTGAATGAGATTTCAAAATTGGCCACATCGGCCAGGCTGAGCGTTTTTGAAATTATTATATTCGAAATGCGCCAGTACGCTATGGCCACGCTTCCAATAATAATAAAGGGCCAGTTCGCAAAAACAATCTGTCTGATCTCTTTCCACGAAAGCGGGTAATTCCATAGGTAGCGCAGGCCGATGGTCTTTGACGAACCGAACCCCAGGAAAAAATTGAGCGTTATAAAGCGCACACCAATCAATAAAAAAGATAAGGTTATGATCGATAACGGAAAAATGAACAGCAGGCAACCGATGATAAATCTGAGAACTGAATCAATGATGAGAATAATAAATGTTTTATTTTGATTGAACTCTGCTACGTTTAATGCTTTAATGGCATAAATAATATTATCGAAAATGATGTTCACTCCCATCAATACGATCAGGTATTGCAATACCGGATCGTGGTACAATAAAAATGCCACCCCTATATTGCACACATAAAAAAAGGTTCCGCTGTACAGCTGCATTTTTAAAAACCGGCCCAGTAGTTCCTGCCTGTCGGGCGTATTTACTACTTCGCGTGTAAACCATTGGCCAAGCCCTAATGTTGAAAAGCCCGCTAGGAACTGGTAAATGGTATTGGCAATTAAAAAAAATGCAAACTCACCGGTAGTATATTTTCTGGCAACAATCACAAAAAATAAACTAAGCAATATGGTTTGCAAGCCATTGGCTGCAATGCCCCAAAAACTGTTTTTGATCAATCGCGATTTAAACAGGGTCACTGAATGCTGTATCAGGTTCTTTTTCATTAACGATTTTTGAGCGATTGGACAAATAGATAAGAAAACAGGTCATACACAAAACCACCAATAAATTTCTTCTGTCCATTATTGAGTACAACGACACAAAGGACACGAGCCAGCAAACGATCGCCGCTATAAACAACATAACCCGTCCGTCGGTTTGCTGTTTATACCAGGCGCGCATAGCGCCAAAAACTGCACCCAGAATTAATGCAAAGGCCACTATAAATGCGGGAGCGCCAAATTCAGTAAGAATTTTCAGGTAGCCGTTTTCGGGCTGATCAAGAAACACTATTTCATCATTTTCAAGCACCAGGTATTGGTCCTGTGCATACTTCGATACATAATCTTTATAATTTCCGATACCGATACCTAAAAAAGGATGCGACTTATAAATTCCGTATGCTTCTTCCCAAATGGCAGCCCTGAAATCGAATGAATTATTGAAATTGTCCTGACGGTTAAACATAATAAGCGATTGCGAAAAGAATGCAATCACAATACCACCCGCCAAACAGCCGACTATTATATATTTTTTATATTGCATGCCTGCAAACAATAACAAAAACAGCGTTCCGGCAATCAATCCCAAAAAAGCCGATCTTCCTCCGGTTAAAAAAATGGCAACAGCTACCAATAAAAAGAAAAACAGATTTTTGAACCCGGGCTTTTGGATATTCTTTTTATTTATCAGAAATACAAAAGCCGACATGGCCAGAAACTGCGCATACTTTTGCGAGTCGTGAAAAAAACTGGGATACCGTACGCCATTGCTGTCTAAGGTATTTGGGTTTAACTCGGAATAAAATCTCAATTGAAGTCCTACAACCAATTGTACCGTCAGAAATGCTATAGAAATCAAACAGGCGACCTGTAAACCGGTGATCATTTTATTTAAGAACGATTCATCCTGCACACATTCCAATATCAGCAAGCGGGCATAAATAAAAATGGGTATGATCAATAAATTGTTTAGTAAAGAACTTATCGGAAATTCAGAAGTGAGGCTTCCCAGAATCAGTAAAAACATCAGTGTGCAAAAGGTGATAAAGTAAAACCGGTTCGCCTTAAAGATGGTTAAAAAGTCTTTGTACCGCATACAAAGAATGATATATGAAAGCCCTTCGAATATCGACAGTCCGCCCCAACCCCATGCCGCCGGCGTTAATTTCAGATCAATTACAGGAAAGGCGTACAGCATAAATAGCAGGTACATTCTTCCCGGCCGTTTGCCAAACAACAGGCAAACAAAAAACGCCAGTAACGCTACGATGGTTAAAACCACCATCAAAGATTTCATATGTTTTATTTTAGTCGGAAAGTCCTCAAGTCGGAAAGTCCGGAAGAAATCACGCTGCGACTATCACTTTGCCTCAAACTTTCGGACTTTCTGACTTTTCGACTTGCGATCTTTATTTGCCGACTTATTAACTAAGAAGATGTTCCATCTGTACTCTTCCGGCTTTTTCAAATTCTATTATGTCGTTTTCGATCATTTCCTTTACCAGCATGCTTAAATCATATTCGGGTTCCCAGCCCAATTTGGCTTTGGCTTTACTGCTATCACCTATCAACAGATTTACTTCAGTAAGTCTGAAATATTTCGGGTCAACAGCAACCACCTGCCTTCCTGGCTCCAACCGATACATGTGGTTTGAACAGGCAACCACATAACCACGCTCATTCACCCCTTCGCCTTCAAACTGTATGGTAATGCCTAATTCGGCAAAGGCCATGCGAACAAATTCTCTTACTTCGGTGGTTATTCCTGTAGCAATCACAAAATCGTCGGGTTTATCCTGTTGTAACATAAGCCACATAGCCTTCACGTAATCTTTCGCATGTCCCCAATCGCGCTTTGCATTCAGGTTACCCAAATACAAACAATCCTGTAACCCGAGCGCAATGGCCGACACAGCGCGGGTTATTTTGCGCGTAACAAAAGTTTCGCCGCGCAACGGACTTTCATGATTGAATAAAATGCCATTACAGGCAAACATGTCATAGGCCTCGCGATAATTTATGGTGATCCAGTAAGCATATAATTTAGCCACGCCATAAGGACTTCTTGGATAAAAAGGCGTTGTTTCTTTCTGCGGCACTTCCTGCACCAGCCCAAACAATTCTGATGTTGAAGCCTGGTAAATGCGTGTTTTCTTTTCAAGCCCCAGAATTCGGATCGCTTCAAGTAACCGAAGGGTACCGATGCCATCGGCATTGGCGGTATATTCAGGAGTATCAAAACTCACCTTTACATGGCTCATGGCAGCAAGATTATATATTTCATCGGGCTGCGTTTCCTGAATGATGCGGATCAGGTTGGTACTATCAGTCATATCGCCATAGTGCATGCGAAATCGAACATCTTTCTCATGGGGATCCTGGTACAAATGATCAATACGCTGTGTATTAATCAGCGATGAACGCCGCTTAACGCCATGCACCATATATCCTTTTTCCAATAATAATTCTGCCAGGTAAGCGCCATCCTGGCCGTTAACGCCTGTAATAAGAGCTGTTTTCATTTAGTGAATGGTGAATAGTGAATGGTGAATAGTTAAAGCCATGCCACGGTTACCCGATTTAGCGGAACGTCGCCAGAGTAACCGTGGCACGGCTACTTCATACTTTATCTGAAAAAAGCATTGTATAAATAGTTATTCGTATAAGAAGAAGTTATAGGAATAATTTCAACATTGCTCTTTTCAACTTCAGCCGTCATGGCATAACCCAGTGAGGGCAAATGCACTTTCACGGTCCTGTTTCGCACTTCTATAACATTTCCCTCACGAGCCATCAGCGGGCCGCTGGATATTTTAACCCGGTCGTTCATGTTCACGTCGATCTTTTCCAATTGCACATTCTGGTATTCGTCGAGAAATTGTTTAACCGTATCTATCTCTTCATTTTTTATAACCGCCGGCTGCCCCAGCCAGTATACAAAATTCAAAATGCCATCTGTTTGTTTTATGATAAGATGCTCCTCCGGCATAGTGTTTACAAATACATAGGATGTAAATAAAGGCTCGTACACCAGTTTCTTTCTATCGGCCCACTGACGTACAATCCGGTTCAGCGGACAATAATTTTCCACGTGCTTTTTCGTTAACAGATCTGCCACTTTTTTCTCCCATCTTGGCCGTGTATACACTGCGTACCATTTCTTGCTTGTAGTATCCATATGCTGATTTTATTTTTTAAAAAAGGCTCCGCCCATCTCAGTTACAGTACCCTGTATCTGGCAATTGGTTGTTTGTAGATCGTGATTTACATCCTGCCTGCCGGCAGGTAGGTTTCTGGTTAGAATGTTTCCGGTTACCAGTTACCTGGAAACCGGAAACCGGTAACTACTATACTGGCTTAAACGATGATTTGCGCTTTCTTTTTTCTTCATAGGCATAGCCATATCCATATCCGTAACCGTATCCATAATGTTGTTTGCCAAACCCACGCGGACGGATACCATTGAATACAATAGCCATATTCTTTAACTGATTAACCTGACTGTTTTTATCTATTTGTTCAACCAGTACTTTAGGCGTATGCCGGTGCCTGATCAGGTACAGGGTGGCATCGCAGTACGGTGCAATAATGTAGCCATCTGTTACGGGCCCTACCGGTGCGGTATCTATGATAATATAATCAAAGATGGCATCGAGATAATTGAGCAGTTCAGGCACCTTATTGCTCATTAATAATTCAGTAGGATTGGCCGACATGGGGCCAGCCGGGATCAAAAATAAATTGTCGTTTATTTCGGTGCGTTTTATGATTTCTTCCGGCTCACGCGCCCCCAGTAAATAGCTCGATATGCCATAATCAGAAGCAATTTTCAGTTTATCGCTGATAGCCGGACTGTGCAGATCCATTTCGAGCAACACCACTTTTTTTCCTGTAAGCGCCATGCTTAAGGCCAGGTTGGTGGCCACAAAACTTTTACCCTCACCCGAAATACCCGATGTTACCAGCACTTTTTTATGAGAGGCATCAACTCCGAGGTAATTGAGGGCCACTCGCAACTTACGGAACTGTTCTGCAACAAATGTGCGGTTATTTACACCGATCACTATCGGATTCTTCGATTTATCGTGACAAATTTCAGCTATCACCGGATGATTGGTTAACCGTTCAATATCCTGCCGGTACATTACCTTTCTGCTGAATAGTTCTTTCAATGTTACCCAGGTTATGCCAAGCGCCAGGGCTGCAATGATTGCAATAGCAAACACAATAGGCGATTTTGGAAAAACCGGTAAAACAGTTGTCGAAGCTTTATCTACCACGCGACTATCCGATACATTGGCTGCATAGGACAGAGCCGTTTCTTCTTTCTTTTGCAACAGAAAAGCATAAATGCTTTGCATGGTGCTTTGCTGACGGCTGATTTCAATTAAATCGCGTTCCTTTTTGGGAATTGTTTGCAATACCGAGGTGTATGAAGTATTGGTAGCAGCCAGGTTGCCTTTGCTGGCCTGCAAACCTCTTCGCTGGTTTTGTATATTTTCCAGTATTCCCGGTTTAACTTTATTTATCTGATCGTCTATCGAAGACAGCAATGGGTTATTTTCGGCCGTAGTGGCTTTCTTCTTCTCATATTCCAGCTCCAGCTCATTTAGCTTGCCGAGCAAATTCGATAGTACAGGATCGGTTACCCCAAGGGTTGAGGGAACAATACCGCTGCTGTTATTTTTTTGTTTTACATAATTTTCAACCTGGTCAAGTACCGCCAGCTTCATATCTATTTCACTCAGCTTCTGGTCGTTCTGGCTTACATTTTCCAAAAACAATTTACCCTGTTCGCCCACGTCAACTGCTTCCTGCGAAGATTTATATCTTTCTATTTTCTGCTCAATACCGCTCAAATCGCGCGATACGTGATTCAACCTGTCTTCAACAAATTTCAGCGTATTGGCCGCCAGGGTATTTTTATCTTTCAGCATGGCAATACTATAGGTTGCCAGCAGCTCGTTCAAAATATCTTCACCACGCTGGGGCACTTCGTCGCGGATGCTGATATCTAAAATAGATGACAGCTTGCTGGCTGAAGCGATCACAAGGCGATGCTGAATATCTGATATTACTTTTTTAGGTTCCTGCAGGGTAAAATATAACTGTCCCTGTGCTGTGTCGGCAGAATCGGCAATGTGCGTGTTAGGCACAAACTGTAAAGTACCATAAGGTGTTTCAACCCATTTGTTCAATGGAAAACTATCGGCTCCCATGATGACTTTATTATCATCTTTATTATAGGTAAACAATACCTTTTTCGCATCTTTAATGCTATCGGGATTTCTTGCCTGCACCATTACCGGCGATGTGGCATAAGCGGGTATGCCCGAAGGAGAAACTCCTTTCGCCGATAACCACGAGGTAATTTTATTGGAAGTATTATTGGAATTTATCCAGGAATTGATTTTGGAATTGATGTTGCGCTCTTCATACACCGGCGCATACAGGTTCAGGTTTTTTACCACTTCCTTTACCAGCGTACGCGACTGTAATACCTCCATTTCATTCTCCAGAATTTTTTTGGTAGAAATGAGGTTGAGCGATTCAAGTCCTTTGGAGTCTTCGACCCCTTTCTTTTCGTCTTTGATCAGCAACCTTGCTGTGGATTCGTATTGGGGAATGGCATAGCGTAAATAAACGAAAGCCCCTCCCACTGCCAGCAACAACAGAAATACAAACCACGGCCAGTATGAAACATAACGATTCCATAACTGGTTAATACCGGTTGTCTTATTCTCCATCTCGAGTCCGCTTTTGTGAGTTACCTGCATAAAATCATTTTTTATCTTGTTACACGATCTACTACAATTACTCCCAGCGACAAGGCGCCTAATATAATAGGTATCCATTGCAGGGAGCGGCTTGTACTGGCAACTTTATTCTTATTCGGTTCCACATATACCACATCATTCGATTTTAGGTAGTAGTACGGGGAATCGAATAGTTCAGTTGAATTCAGATTTAATCTTTTGGTCACTTTTTTACCATCTTCGTCGCGAATCACCAGTACATTATCACGTTGGGCATAAATGGTTAAATCGCCTGCGAGGCCTATAGCCTCAAGCAAAGAAATTCTTTCGCTGGGCACAGTTACAACAGTAGGATGTGCTACTTCGCCCAGTACTGTAACTTTAAAATTCAGGAAGCGAACCGTTATAATCGGATCAACGAGGAGTTTTTTATCCACCAGATCCTTTGTTATTTTATCTTTCAGCTCATCTTTAGTTAAACCAGCTGCCTTTATTGTTCCCAGAAACGGGTATTGAATATTGCCTGATCCATCGACCAGGTAACCCGAAGCAGTAGTTGTAGTTGTTGGTGTGGTATTACTAACCGAAGGCGCACTGTTGCCACCATTCGGTTGATTAAATATGGCAGATGCTTCAGGATTTAAACTGCTTACCGAAATACTTAGCAGGTCATTATTCTGAATGACCAGTTTCGGAATGGCGGGTGCGTTAAAGGAACCATTCTGCTGGTCTGAAAAGTACACTGCCTTTTTTGTATTTACACAGGATGTACTTCCCAGCATAATGATTACAATAATTATAATACTATTAATATTCAAAGCCCGCCCAATACGCGGCCAGGCTATATTTGTCATATATGCCATATACTATTTAATTAGTTATACAAACAAGCAATCACGCTATGGAAAAACTACAATGTAAATCAGGAGAAAAAAACCACAGGACAGTTTGGTGTTATTATAAGCAAGCAAAGGGAATTGTTAAGGTCAGGAGTTTATATCAAAAAGCCTGCAATTTTTGAAAGATACCATAAATAAAATTTTCGTTTGTGTTCTTTTTTGTTCTTGTTGTATATGATTTTCAACACTTAAATTCTTCTACTTAATAAATCCGTTCAATACCCATTGTATTCGTTTTTATATTGTTGTTAACACTATACAGGTATCTTTCGCCTTTTATCTTTTTAACGGTGCTAACATAGTTCTTTATTTCCTGTTCTTTTTCTTTCTGACAAATCAACAGCACATCGGTAGTATCTACCACTATATAATTTTCAAGCCCCTGTAACACTACCAGCTTTTCATCTTCGGCACGTATTACACATTTTGCGGTATCTATTGTTAGTACGCCATTTCCTGCTACGGCATTATGCTGTTCATCTTTCCCCATGTTTTCCCAGGCACTGTTCCATGTTCCCAAATCGCTCCAGCCAAATGAACCGGGAACCACAAACACATTATCTGCCTGCTCCAATATGCCGTAATCAATCGAAATGTTTTCGCACACCGCATATATATCAGCGATTAATAACCTCTCAAAACTTGTGCCCAGCCAGCTTTGTTTGTTTTTAAACAGTTGATGCAGATTGGGTAAATACATTTCAATTGAATTAATAATTGATTGTACCCGCCACACAAAAATTCCTGAGTTCCACAAATATTCCCCACTGTTTACAAATTTTGTGGCCGATTGGGTATCGGGCTTCTCGGTAAATGCCTTCACTTTATGTACCAAAGGCTTTTCTTCATTTTTATTGAATTGAATATAACCATATCCCGTATTGGGGTACGATGGCGTTATACCCATGGTAACCAATGCATCGTGTTTATCAATAAACTGCAACGCGGTTATACAAACAGTTTCAAATGCATGCTGGTCAACAATCAGGTGATCAGATGGTGCTATTATTACAGCGGCATTGGGATCTTTTTGCAATATTCTGAACGATGCATATGCAATACAGGGCGCTGTATTCTTTCTATCTGGTTCACCCAATATATTTTCCCGGCGCATAGCCGGCAATTGCTTTTCTACAATATTTACATAATCTGTAGAAGTTACTACATAAATGTTTTCTTCGGGTACCCACTTTACAAAACGCTTAAACGTTTGCTGTATCAATGTTTCGCCCGTACCCAGTATATCAAGAAATTGTTTTGGGTAATCTGTTCTGCTCACCGGCCAAAATCTTGAACCAATACCTCCGGCCATAATAATTACATACGTAGATCGCTGCATACGTGCTTTTTTATTGCTAAACGAATAATTGTTAGTTGTACCTAAAATGTGGCCTGCAATCGATAGTAGCCTGTATCCTGCAACAATACTGCCAGTTGCTGACTGTGCCTGTTATTTTGCCGTTTCAGCTTTTCATTTAATAACAGATAAAGTATGTTGCTGAATTTTTTTCGCAGAAAGTAAAAGTCTGTGGGATTAATTTTATCGAACAGCTCATTGGCCGCCGGCAAATTACCCGATTTATATAAGGCGATTGTTTTCAATAAATAAAAATTCTGCAGAAACTTTTTGCGGCCGGAATCATCATTTTCTTCTTTATAATTCTTAACAGCATAATCAATGTAATACAAACCCTCTTCATAGCAACCGGTTAAAATAAGCGCTTCTGCCATATACAACTCAAAACGGGGAAATGAAATGCATTTATTAATGGTGCCTTCCAGACTACTGTGATATTTCCAGGCCTCTATTATTATGTTATCTGCAGGTAATTGCATGGCATGTACGTGATATAATAAAGTAGCAAAGTACCGTGCGCAAATAAAAGGTTCGGTAGTTTCCTGTATTTGTTGTTGTATAACCGTAGATGCGTGTTTTTGTACCAGCGTATCATTACCTGTTAGCCAATACCTGAAGGTTAATAAGGCATAGGCAAATATCTGTGCACTTACAGTTTGTTTTTCGGTATAATAATAACGCAATCCGTCGCCATAATACGAATTCAGTTTATCGATATTAACAAACTGCTCAAAATAAAATTCCTGACCGTTTTTTGTTTTGGCAATCTGACTTTGAAATTTATCTGCCAAAAAAGGGTTGCGGTTTAAAAAGGTAAGTGTGTTAACTACCACACCCGCAAAGGTGTTATCATTTTCATGGCAAACTGTAACATCACGAAACAGCGAAACCATATAAAGGAGCACCTGTTCCTGGTCGGGCAACGTGGCAGTTTCTTCTTTCTTCAAAGTGATAACTTCGTCAACCGAATGAAAACCGCAATACTTCGATAAAATGGTAAGTGTAGAATGCGAAGGCGGATACATGGCCTTTACAAGGCCAAAAAAACGCCGTAAAGTGTTGGGATTTAGCTGGCATTTTGTTTTCTCGTATACATCATAGCTCAGCTGTATACAATCCCTTGATGAAACAATACTGCGTCCGAATACGTGTTCAATTTCTGTTTTAATCAGCGCTTCTACCTGGTATTTCATGTGAAAGAAATTTGCTTGCCCCCACAAACAATATAAGTTGCATTTTATAACTGCATAACAACCGCTGATTATTCATATGGAAAATGGACAATTACCCTTTTAAACCTTTTAGTGTTAAAAAACGCTGTACAATAAAATTAATAATCGGTTCCCCTTACTGTTTGTTCTTTATTGTTCAGACGTTAGTTTTACAATTCTTATATGTTAAATGCAAATTATAAGCCTGTTAAAACCCTATCGCTTTTGCCACAACGGTTTTAACAGTAAAAAATCCACCGGTTTCAATTGTTAATGAACCGCTCCTTTTCAATTCCCTTCTAACTTTTAAAAGATTTGTTGAACTGACAATAAACCGGCTTTAAACAGGTTTTCCACAATTACAACCACCTGAAGGCATTGAGCTAATTCAACTAAATTTGTGACTTACCACAATTGGTTTGGGTAATAAAATCCTCAATCATGATAAAAATTTTAAGGTAATTGCACAAAAAACAGGCTGCAGACAATTATATGGGCACATTATTTTTATTTGTTATGCTTATGTTAACTGCCTGCATCAATCGCATTGATTAAAATAATAAAGATTATAGCAGATATAGTATGGAAGACATTCTTGAACAGGTAAAGGAATTTGCGGGCAGGGCACATGGTGAGCAACGCCGGAAATTTGCAGATGAACCTTATATAGTGCATCCAATACGGGTAATGGAATTATGTGCGACATTTACAAAAGACGTTTGCATACTGGCTGCTGCACTTTTACACGATGTACTGGAAGATACACCAGTGACCAAAGAACAGATAAAAGACTTTCTGTTAACCATAATGGAAAAGCACAAAGCCGACAGGACCCTGCATCTGGTAGAGGAGCTTACCGACCGGTATGTAAAGGCAAACTATCCGATGTGGAACCGGCGGAAAAGAAAAACGATGGAAGCAGAGCGGCTTGCCAATACCAGTAGTGATGCGCAAACGATCAAGTATGCCGATATCATTGATAACTGCACCGAATTTGCAACCCAAAGCATCGACTTTGCAGCAATTTTTTTACGGGAGTGCCGGGCCCTGTTACAAAAAATGGATAAAGGCAATCCGCAATTATATCAGCGCGCTATGGATACGGTGAACGCGGGGAAGTAATGAAGCGCCTCACCGCAGCTTCACCGCCACATTCAACCTGTCTGCCACATTATCCCAGTTAATGATCTGCAGCATCGTATCTACAAAATCATTGCGTTTGTTTTTGTATTTCAGGTAGTACGCATGTTCCCAAACATCAACCACCAATAAAGGGATAACACCCCATTGGGTTAATTTTTCGTGGTTCTCGCATTGCAGAATGGTCAGCTTATCAGAGTATGGCTGATAGCCTAATATACCCCAACCATTACCATCTACATCTTTCGAGGTTTTGGAAAGATATACTTTCAGCTTATCGTAGCTGCCAAAATCTTTTTCGATCCGCTTTAGCAGGTCGCCTTTGGGATCGGCTTTTTTATTGGTAAGGTTCGTCCAGAAAATGGTATGCAACACATGCGATGAAAAATGGTACGATAGCTTTTTTGTATAGTAATCAACCGTTTCAACATTATTTTCATCGAGGGCTTTGTGAATCTTTTGCAAATCGGTATTGGCCGCCTTCACTGCACCGCCATGATGAAAAGTATGATGTAGGTAAACGGTTTCCTCATCCATATAAGGTTCCAGAAAATTCTTGTTATATGGCAACGGCAGGTGTACAAAATTTCCTTCGGCATCTGTTAATTTATCCAGCCCGTTGTTGTCGTAATGATTTGCCAGAGCAGAATGCGATGGTAAAATACCCGCTGCTGAAAGCACAGCCGAGGCAGAAAGAAACTGTTTACGATTCATACCAAAAGATTTTTTAAGTACATGTATTATTTAACGCCCGATTTTACAGGTTGGCAGTTTCAGGTTACAGGTTTCAGGGAAAACCTTTGGATAAATTTGTGCAACTTATAACCTGTAACTTGTACTGTTCACCGCGAATCCCAAACTCATAAAAACTTTATCATCAACCCCGCTACAGCCGCTGCTGCAATGATAAACGGTTCGGGAATTTTTTTAAATTTAATCAATATTATAACAACCAGCAGGGCAATAACAATTGTAATAACATCGGTGAGCTGCCGTTTGGCCAACACCAATACAGCACCTGCAATGGCGCCTATTGCTGCGGCGGTAACGCCATCAACAAAGGCTTTGATGCCGGGATGTTTACCATATTTTTTAAAATAGGGAGCCGGTATTATGGTAAACAGGTAACAGGGTAAAAAGGTGGCGAGCGCTGCCACGCAGGCGCCCCAAAATCCGGCAACAAGGTAGCCGATAAATCCAACGGTTATTACAACAGGGCCCGGGGTGATCATGGCTACTGCTACGGCATCTAAAAATTCCTGCTCACTTAGCCAGGCATATTCTTTCACTACTCCGCCATACAAAAAAGGTACAATGGCCAGTCCGCTGCCAAATACAAAAGCGCCTGCTTTTAAAAAGAACCAGGCTATTTGAGTCAGCTTTTCATTGTTCGAAACACCGGCGCCAATTTGCAACAACGCCGGCCACACGAAAAAAGATAAGCGCTTACGTATTATTTCGGGCGGCGATTTTACCAGCCAGGTAACCACACCGCCGGCTATTATCAGCCAAAGATTTTCGGTTTCGGTAATAGTGGTTGCTACAGTAAGCACCGTGAAAATAACCCACAATAACCAATCTTTCTTCAGTGTTTTATTTACCAGCTTATAACTGCTCACCGCAATGATACCTATAACAGCAGCGCCGATGCCATAAAACACGGCCTGCATCCACGGTAATCCGCCAAAATGTATATAAGCATACCCCAATGCGAGTACCATGATAAATGAAGGCAATACAAAGGCAATTCCGGCAAGGGTGGCGCCAATAATTTTATAATCAATATACCCGATGTAAATCGACAGTTGGGCTGCCAGCGGACCGGGCGCCAATTGCGCCAGCGCCAGTCCTTCTTTATAGTCAGACTCGTTTATCCATTTCCGGTCTTCAACGAGGTCTTTATGCATATACCCTACCAATGCCACAGGCCCTCCAAAGCCAATGGTGCCAAGCTTCAGGAAATAGAGGATTAATTGTTGTAATGTATATGTTGGTTGCATAAATCAATTGACAATAAGCAATAAGCAACTGGCAATTGGCAATAGACAATGGACAATTAGCAACGTTTCATTTGTCAATTGCCTGTTGCTTATTGCCTATTGAATCCACGTGTGTCTTTCATCATGCACATATGTTGCCCAGCTGTACAGGGCTTCATATAATTTCATTCCGGTTTCGAGCATTTCGAAATCGTTTTTATAATTATAACTTAATCCGGCCGAAATGGCCCACAGGCCGGCGCTTTGCGGCGCCAGGTTAAACCGGTCGGTATCTGCCCCGCGAACAATTACAGCCAGTTGCAGCAGGGCCGGATCGGTTAACCGGTGCTTTTTAATAATGTAATCAAACGTGCAGTATTCTCCTTCATGCGAATACTCTGCACCTGGTATATCATACGGAATCGCATCCCATTCTTTTGCTTTTTCAAATACCTGTTCTTTTGGAACATAAAAAAATTCAGCCCCGGGATCAACAAACCGCTTAATCAGCCAGGGGCAGGCAATGCGGTCAATCTTTGGCCGTTCACGGGTAATCCATTTCATCCTGAGCGTAGTCGAAGGATTTGTATTAAACGTTGAGCGCCCTGAGCGTAGCCGAAGGGTCGAAACGCTGCCTTCAACCAACCTGCAATTTCACACAATTCAGTTTTTCAAAATAGAACGGAATTGACCTTTTTGAACAGTCTTTACTTTTACCCTTGAGCGTTTTGAATGTGGTCGAAGGATGGAATGAACTCCGGGGCATTGAGCGAAGCCGTGCTTTACTCTTTATTTTTGATTTCCCTTCTGTACTCCGAAGGATTTTTACTGGTGAACTTTTTAAAAATGCGGGTAAAATGACTTTGATCTGAAAAACCGGTGAGGTAGGCGATTTCGGCCAGTGAATATTGCGAAGTATGCAGCAGGTGCATGGCTTTTTCGATGCGTAGCTTGCGAATGTATTCGCCGAATGAAAGATCGTTGAAATATTTCGAGAACTCGCGCGACAGGTAAGCCGGATGCACATTCAGTTCTTTGGAAATATTTTTTAAACTCAAACTAAGATTGGTATCTATCTGGTCCTGAATAATTTCTTTTAATTCTTTTGCCCAGGCGGGCTCTTTTTTGGGTGAGCCGGGTTTTTGTTTAATGAACTTATTGAACACATCTACCAGTAAATGTTCAACCGGGTTTTGCGTATGTTTTTCCTGTTGCAGATATTTTGCCCAGCTGTATAAGGCATCATATAACAACATGCCTTTATCGAGCAGCTCATGATCATCTTTAATATTATAGGCAAGTCCGGCCGAAATAGCCCACAACCCCGAAGCCTGGGAAGCCAGTTCATGACGGTCGGTATCGGCGCCCCGAACAATCACCGCCATGGCATGCACAGCAGGATCTTTGATCTTATATTCATCTATTAAGGCATCAAAAGTGCAATGATTGCCGTAGTGCGTGAATTTTACATCGGGCACATCGAAGGGTATTGCATTGAGCTCACCGGCTTTTTTAATCACTTCATTAAACGGCACATAAATAATTTCTGCCTCTGTATCGATAAACCGTTTAATCAGCCATGGGCAGGCAATGCGGTCGATCTTAGGCCGTTCACGGGTGATCCACTTCATAAAAAAATATATGATCACAAATTACGAAAAGAATAATTCCTTACCCGGCCACATTTTTAGCAATGCCCGTGGGTTAAAAAAGATTACTTCCACATTAAAAGCAGAATGCCATACGAAACAATTAAAAAGCTGCCTATGAAAGTAATAACCCGTACGACCCAGGCATATTGATTGCCTTTCTTTTGAAGTGATTTAAATACATTGGTAGAAATCGCATGGGCAACCATTATAGTAAACGAAAGAAAAACAAGTAATATAATTATAACCACCATGGTGAAAAAAGTGATTTTTACCTGCCAATCAAAACTTCAGATGACTTACTCAAACATGCATATCGTCATCAGCTTTTGAACAGGCGCTCCGTTCCTGATTTTCATGGCCATGAACATGATGATGGTTTTACCATTACTTTTCAGCTGACCGATATCGAAAGAATATCTTGTTGAGTTAAGATGACTAACATCCGAAGGGTCAAGTTCAGCTTCTTCATCTTCAAAAGAATAATGATACCCATGCCAGGGGCTTTTAAAAGGATTGTTATCATCTTCAGACCCGGCCGGATTGGAGAAGGCCAGCTCTTTACCGTTGTATACAGCAATGTTTTTTGTTATATCAAACTGAAGTGAATCGAGGTTTTTCAGTCTGGCGGCGCCCTGAAAAGAATATATATTTCCTTTTTGCTTTATAAGCAGAGCTTCCTCGCCCGATTTTACCAGTTCGGGTGCTTTTGATTTCGTGTCACTCATACCCGAATATTCTTCAAACTCGTCTTTGGTTAATCCCAATTTTTCATAGAACGCACTTGAATCGGTAACACTTTCAGCCGAATCGCGAAACCAGGCCGCGTTCGTTTTCATGGCTTTTACCACCTTACCCGATAGCTCTATTTGCCGGGGTGTTATTTTCGATTTTATGCTCATGATGTCGGCCATATGTTTGCCTGGTTTCAGCCACAGCGGAAGGTCTTCGCCCGGGTCATGAGCGGCGCCGGTTTGACAATATGCGCCAAAAGCAAAGAAGGCAATCAAAAACAAGGTTAATGGGTAAATTTTCATAGATATTAAAAGAAATATCCCCCAAGATAAAATACATTTTTTAGAATATATATTTTTCAAATTTTTCTTTTTTTCCCGTTTCCTGCTGACATACCGTTGTCACTACCTGCTATTTTCTTTGTATCATCAAAAACAATAAAAATGGTACAACAACAAACCACTCCCGTTTCAAAAGAAACCGCATTGGCCTATTTAATGAAAAACTATGCGAATTACAATCTCTGGGCTAATACCACACTCATAAACTGGCTAAAAACCAAACCGGCTTATTTACTGGAGAAAGAAGTGCCATCGAGCTTCCCCACCATAAAACTTACCCTGCTTCATATATGGCAAACCGAATGCTACTGGCTTTCGATCATTAAAAAAGAATCCGAAATAAACCATACGCCATTTAGCGGAACAGTGAACGAAGCGTTCAATACCCTGCTTGCCACCTCTGCTGAACTGGCTGCCTATATCGGTGGTATGACCGAAGAAAACATGACCGACAAAACACTGATCGTAAGCCCCTGGTTCCAGTGCGATTTCAAAAATTTCGAGTATATAATGCAGGTGGCCAATCACAGCACCTATCATCGCGGACAAATTGTTACCATTGGCCGTAACCTTGGGTTTACCGATGCGCCTATGACCGATTACAACTTTTATAATATAGATGGAAAAGAATGGTGATGTATAACAGATTGAAGGGATACCTAACTTTCCGGCATCAGTGTTTTTTAAGATTACAAACGAGGTGGCAAGCTGCAAACGTTACCGGCAACGATTGCATAAATTAATGTGCATGGCTTAGTCTAACTATGTTGCGCATATGTTAAATTTATCAGGAACCTTTTTTTTAAACGATTAAATTGCCACTAAGTATGAAAAAACACGTTAGCGCCATCGCGCTCCTTATCTTTATTGCCGGTTGTTTAAAAGTTACAGAGCAACCTCAAACACCTTCTTCCTCTTCTTCGAACGCTGCAAAATCAGAAGCAACACCCTTATCAACTATTGCAGCAGTGAGCACCACAGTTACTACCGAATCAGCATTAAAAACCGCTATTGCCAATGCCAAAGCAGGCGATATTATTACTGTAAGCGGTACCATTAAATTAACAAGTACCCTTCAGCTGCTCAACAGCGGTACAAGCAGCTCAAAGATCAACTTCACAGGTGGCACTCTCGATGGCTCGGGCATATCATCGGGCTGGGTAGTTAAATGTAACGGCAGCTACTGGAACATTACCAATATGACCATTAAAAATGGTCCCGATGCCGGGCTTGTTTTCCAGGCCGGTGGTTACAATTATGTGAGCAACGTTACCACAACCGGTAATCACGACACAGGTCTTCAGATTTACAACAGCTCGCACGACAACAATGTAACCGGTTGTCATTCGAATGAAAATTACGACACTCAAAACGGAGGCGAAAATGCCGATGGTTTTGCCTGTAAATTATCGGGCGGCGCCGGCAACAAATTTTCGAGCTGCGTAGCCAATCACAACTCTGATGATGGCTGGGATTTATATGGTCAACCCTATACAGTTACAATAACCGGTTGTACATCTACCAATCACGGCTATGGTACAAATGGCGATGGCAATGGCTTTAAACTGGGCAGTGCAGGACAAAGCGTACCTCATACTGTTACAAATTGCACAGCCAGCTATAACAAAGCGTGGGGTTATGATGGCAATGGTAATACCGGGCACATAACCATTACCGGAAGCGGTGGTACCGGTAACGGTTCAGGTTTGATGACCAGAATTTATTAATCTGTACTCCATAGTATAAACATCAGGCAATTGCCAATGAGTATTCCCAGAGGGGTCTACCTGTTGGTAATTGCCTGTGTTTATTAATATCGAATAACGAATGTAGAATATTGAATTTTGAATGTAGAAATTGAGCCCTGAGCAGCATTTCCTGTGCTTTGTACCTTGTGCCCTGTGCCTTTTTATTTCTTACGTACCTGTACCTGCTGCAGCATTTCAACTATTTGCAACTCTCCTGCCCGCTTCGCATGATCCATCGACGTTTCACCATTCTCGTCTTTAATAGTTACATCAGCGCCCGATGCCAGTAATAATTTTACCATGCCTGCATGGCGGTTGCGGCAGGCGGCCATTAATGCGGTAGCCCCATATGTGGTTACAGCGTTTACTGAAGCGCCGTTATCGATGAGTAGTTTTGCCATATCGGTAAAGCCTTTGGTGGCCAGCATCATTAATATGGTTTCATGATCCTGCATGATGAAATTAACATCGGCCCCTTTTTCAATCAGCAATTTAGCCACCAGGTAATGATTGTTTAAGGAGGCATATACAAGCGGCGTTAATTTTTCTTTACTTACTGCATTAACCGGCGCTTTGTGTTGCAACAGCAGGGCGGCCACTTTTTCAAAACCATAACTGGCGCTGTACATCAGGGGTGTAACACTATCTACATTAACCGGATTTACATCGGCCTTGTTTTCAATTAAAATGGTAACAACATCAGCATGCCCTTTCATAGCTGCTATCGCCAAAGCAGTTTCACCGAATTTGTTTTTATCATTTATCAGTGCTTTGTTTTTTACCAGCAGGTGAGCAATATCTTTTTGATCCATAAGCGCCGCCCACATAAGGGGCGTACGGCCCTCGCTATCTTTTTTATTGATATCAACTCCATGTTTTATAAACTGTTCAACGCTGGCAATGTCATTTCTTTTTACTGAATCAAAAATGTCGGTATCATATTGCCTGCAATGCATCAGCAATACGGAACAGATAAAAGCAGGTAACAATCTGATTATTTTCATTGGCAGTATATTCAGGCATCAGTAAGCTACGAAACAACTGATAATGTGCAATTAAATTGTGCGGATAAAAATTTCAAACATATATTAAAATATCTTATATTTAATTATTATTTGATTCGCTCCCGTTATAGTTATAACTATCTGCAAAAGACTGCAACCTCAAAAAGATATTCTTCAGAGATTCCTGTATTCCCGTAACTACAATCATTCCCTATTGAAGTATTGTTTTCGTACGCAGAAAAACGATAAACTATTACTATTTATCATTTACCATTAAGCTTTCGTTATGGCCTGTAATCTCCTGCACTTTACGCTCTCAGGAATTAAGCAGTTATCTATTACAATATTATGCTGCATCACATTATCAGCCTGTATGAATTACTACAAGGCGGTGACCGTAAAGCCATTGCCCGAACAGGCGCTTAAGCATAAATTCGATAGCCTCAAATTACATGCAAGGTATTTCATATTGCGCAACGGCTACGATGCTTATGCAATGAAAAACCTGCAGCTAAGCGCCGATCAGCAAACATTCACCTGCAGGCTCGATACGTTGTCGTACCTGCACATGCTGCACCTCAATAATGGCCTCAAGGGAAAACAACGATATAAAGAACACACCGAAGATGTAGCAGTACTGAACGAAGTACACCTGTACATTCAGCCCGATTCAACCATTACCATAGGGTCGTTTGCCTTTTCGCCCCGCCAGGTACAAAAAATTGAAGTGATACAGAAAGATAAAAAACGTACTGCCAACAGTTATATTACCGGTGCTATTGGTTTAACCATTGCTTCTGCCGCTTTGATAACCGCTTTTATTTTAGCTACCAAAAGCTCCTGTCCTTTTGTAAGCGCCTGGGATGGGGAGAATTACACATTGCAGGGAGAGATCTTTGGCGGGGCCATCTATCCGCAACTGGCGCGACATGATTATTTACCATTAAATATGGCGCCTGCTGCCGATGGTACCCTGCGTTTAAAAATAAGCAACGAATTAAAGGAGCGGCAATATACCGATATGGCCAACCTGCTGATCGTTACACATAACAAAAACACCAGGATCCTGAGCGATGAAAAAGGAAAGTTATACAGTATATCACTACCCCGCTCACCTGAACAAGCCTGGCTGAATAATCAAAAGCTGCCCCTCACGATATTGGAAAAAGAAAACGACAATGCACAATGCTATATGAACGATACCAGCTTTACCAATGGGCACAACGAAATGCGTTTACAGTTCAGCAATTCATCAAAAGCCCGTACAGCCAAACTGGTACTTTCGCTCAAAAATTCATACTGGCTCGATTATCTGTACGGCGAACTGGCAAAAGGCTTTGGCAAATATTATCCCGCTTATATAAAACAGCAACGCAACAAACCGGCAGCTGAATTATTACAATGGGTAAAAGATCAGCAAATACCTCTTGAAGTAAGCGTTAAAAATGCAGCCGGCTGGCAAACCATTACAACGGTTACAACCATCGGCCCTGTGGCTAACCGGGAAATAGTAGTACCCGTTGATATACCAGAACCGGATGCGGCTATGGTTGAGGTAAAATTATCTGCCGGTTTTATGTTCTGGGAAATCGATTACGCCGGTATAGATTTTTCTGATGACAATTCGTTTGCCATAAAAGAGTGTGCGCCTGTTAAGGCAACCGACGAACTGAACAAAGATGTTTTACCCCTGCTGATGAAAGAAGACGGTCTTTATCTTGAGCAACCCGAACCTGGCAATACCGCCACTATCGTTTACAACTACGAACCGCTGACCGACACCACAAAAACACAAACCTGCATTCTGCATACAAAGGGATATTATACCCATGTAAGGAATTTTAAAGGCGGTATCAACAAGGTATTTCTGAAACAATTTAAAAAGCCCGGGGCCTTTACCGCTTTTAGCATAGAACGCTTTAAACAGCTCAGCAAATCGGAACTGGAGATCTTTTCAAAAAATTAAATCATCTGCTATGAAATTCCCCTCTATTCAACCAGGCATGACTTCCAGCCAACTGAACGATGAAGCATTGAATTTTTCAGACAGCAATGGCGCGCCCAAAGGATTCAAACGCAAACTGATCAATTGGGCAATCAAATGCAATATCTTCCTGCTATCGGTAATATGGTTGCGTTATCCGCATAAAATCCGGAAAGTATACCGTAAAATGATAACACTCAGAGATACTATCTGGGGTGGCGACATGACCAAAATTTACAAAGTCGATGGCCGCTATTATTACAGCATTTATGCGCCGGGCTGGCCTTCAAAAGCCTACAACAATGTAATAAAGCGGGAGTTGCTCAGGCACACATCGCCCAACCTGTCGGCCGAAAAACCTTCCTTTATTTTTCTGGCCATAACCCGTAAATGCCCTATGCGCTGCGAACATTGTTTTGAATGGGACAACCTGAACCAGAAAGAAACTTTTACCAAAGAATACTTGTTGCAAACTGTTGCATTATTCCAGCAACAGGATGTATTGCAGATACACTTCAGCGGCGGCGAACCTATGGTGCGCATTAAAGACCTGGTCGACATTATTGCTTTTGCCCGTAAAAAAAGCGAATGCTGGGTTCTTACCTCAGGATTCAATTTCACAACCGCCAATGCCCGGTTGTTGAAACAGGCAGGTTGCAAGGGCATTGTGGTAAGCATCGATCATTACATTCCCGAAATGCACAACCTGTTTCGCGGACATGCAAATTCATTCAACATGGCAGTAAACGCCATTGCAGTAGCACGACGCGAAGGTTTGGTGACGGCTGTAAGCGTATGCGCCACCAAACAATTCCTGAACCAGGGCAGTCTGAAGCCTTATGTTGACTTTGCATGGCAGCTGGGCGTGCAGTTTGTACAGGTACTGGAACCCCGCAACATTGGTCATTACGGCGGTCAGGATGTACTACTCGAAGAAAAGCATATTCTGCAACTGGAACAATTCTTTAAAAAAGTGAATCATTCCCCTGCATACAGCAGCTATCCAACCTTAATGTACCATGGCTTTCATCAGCGACGGGTAGGATGCTTTTCAGGCAGCCGCAGCGTTTATATCGACTCAGCCGGCGATGTACATGCCTGTCCTTTTTGCCATACCAAATCGTATAACATTATCGACCTCATTCGCAATGGTAATACAACGCTTCCTAAAAAAGATAATTATTGCCCGCAGTTCGGAAAAATAGCCTGACATACTATTTCACCAGTGGTATTGTTTGCGCGCTGCCGTTGGCAATCAGTTTTAAAAAATATACGCCCGCTGTTTTTAAATGCCCGTCGTTGAACAAAAAACTATGAACACCGGCATTTTCTTTCCGGTTCATTAATATACCTATTAAAGCACCTTCGGCATTGTACAAACTGAGCTGTACATCGGATGGTTGTTGTAAACTGTAATTAGCCCTGATTGTTCCGTGAACAGGATTGGGAAATACCGAAAATGCTGTTGCTGCTGAATTATCAGCAACAGCTACACGGGCAACAGTGGTTACACTGCTCTCAAAGCATCCCAGATCGGGCGCCGACCCATTGTATGCAAGTCCCACATTTACCCCTTTATTGATCAGGTCGCTCGATGATACCAGCCGCATAAAATTGTTAACCGGCAAGCTGCCGTCTGACTGGCGGGCAGCGGTAAGTAAACTTTGATCAGTGCTTAAAAAATCGGCGCTGCTCACTGTTACCGACAGGTTAAAATAGTTGGTGCTGACATTGCTTGCCGAAAAATCAAGATTACTGTATTCGGTGCTGCGAGCTCCATAGCCGAGGTTATTTTTAAGATTATGATCGTAACCCGGTACATCCGACGAATAATCGGCGCTGCGGTTAAGCATATTATAATTTACCGCATTGTTATAAGCCGAATTGTTGAACCAGTTGTTTCCACCAAGATGATGGTTGGCATAAAAACCGCTTGCCTTGTTTCGGATAGCTAAACAGAACCGAACCACGTGGCGGGGAATAGTGGCCGGCAGGTTGCTGAAATCAGAAACGCCAAAACCGCCGATTTTAAAACCGTTGCCATCGCCCAGGCTGGCAAATGCAGTAGAGTAGCCATTGTAAAAGCTCCAGCAGTTTTCGATTGTCACAGCTTCAAAGGCGTTGATGCAATCGAAACCGTCATCGCTGTTAAACCATGCCCGGCATCCCCTGAAAACATTATTCGTATACCCTACTCCATCGTTATTAGGGTGGAATCCGAAACCATCGGTGTTGCCGCCCTTTTGATCTTCCGACACATTATCCCAGTTATTATAAGCATCACAATTCAGGATCAGATTATTACCTCCTTTGGTAAGATAAAAGCCAATGGCTTTACCATCGTGCATACTTAACCGTTCATAAATATTGTTGCTGCCCTGGTTTTCAAAACACTCACTTTGGGTGTGGGTGGTAATGGTAACCTGCACGCCGGTTACCTCAAGTCCTTTTATATGAATCCATGAACCGGTAACCTGAAATGCATGTACGCGGTAGCCCGCCGGTTTAATATTTGAATAATTAAACACCGGTTTTTCACCGGGATAAGCCCAGTAATTGATGCGCTTACCCGAAGAACCGCTTTTATTCAGCAGGGTTACATATGCCCAGATGCCGGAGTACTGTGCTATCTGTGATTCGGTCATTGTATAAGTACCACCGCGAATGTATACGGTATCACCCGCTACTACCGAAGTTTGCGCCCTTTTTATGGTTAGGAAGGGCGAACTGATGGTACCGGCATTGGCGTCGTTGCCATTGGTGGCTACATAATATATTGTGCAAAAAGCGGGGGAATGCAGGAATCCCATAAGCAGCAAAAGCAATGCTGCTGCAGCATGATTTTTTTTCATAGATGGCTGTAATCGTTAGTTTCAATTAAGTTACCCCATTCAACAGTAACAGCCATCCTGCACCGTCCTTGAGGGCGCCTCCCTACGTGTTGGGAGGTTGGAGAGCCGGCCTGTCAAAAATTCAGCAACAACCCATTACTCAAACTGTAATAAAATTTTTCGATGGGAACAACCGGCGCCGTATCGTACATACCGGTAAATGCAACCGAGAAATCGATGTGCTTACCAGCCTGTATGTTCCATTGAATATGCGGTGCTATGCGGGGTTTGAACCTGTCGGGCCGGGATTGTAAAAACACATTGAAGGTTACATCATTATTGGCATTGGGTTTCCAGTCGAACCGTACATAGGTATTCACCTTTACCAGGTCCTTTATTACCGGTACGGCATCAACCGGAATTTTGGAAGAATCCACAGCTGTATAATTCCATTTTTCTTCTTCATACATGAGGCCGAGGCCGCAATTAAAATCAAAATGATCGCCCTTAATGAAATTGTAGCGCATGTTGGCGCCGGCCAGGGCCCGATGCATAATGCCCCGTTTATTATCCCACTGGAATTGCACAAAAGGTTCGGGCTGTATTTTATTTTTATACCCATGCCTGTAGCGCAGGTGAAAATAGCCGGCATTCAAAATATCATCCGGACCGTTGTAGGTAAACCGGTAGCTCGCCGCAAAAATGAATAACTCTTTATACTGCTGCCATGATAGCTCTGCCGTATTGGTGGCGTCGTACAAGGTTGTTTTTTGTTTATCGATCTCAAGCCCTGTATTAAAATTGAAGGCGATCTTTGTTTTGCGGGTATAATCCGATGTATCTGTTTTATCGATGTTTAATATCTGCGCGTTACCTGATAGTACAATTAACAAAGCAGCAAGCAGGCCAATCAACGTTTTGCCGTTCATGAATGCGGGAAATTTAAAATTGAATATACCTTAAAAGTTTGAAAGTATAATGAGGTGCAGCTTTCCTGTAAACTGATACAGTCAAAACGCCCAAAACTGAATCTGATTTACATACAAAGCATTTTTCAATTTTACAGTTGAAATCAAAAACCGCAGGTATGCAAATTGTAAACAGCACCATGCACGATATCGAACTCATTTTTTATTTGTATGAAGAAGGCACCCTGTACCAGAAACTGGTTGCCGGACAACACTGGCAGGGTTTTGAAAGATCGTTTATTGAAAAAGAAATTGGAGAAAAGCGTCAATGGAAAATAATCGAGAACAACGAAGTTGCCTGCATTTTTGCCACTACATTCAACGATCCCCTAATATGGAAAGAAAAAGATAAAGACCCTTCAATATATATCCATCGTATTGCAATCGACCCGTTATTCCGTGGTAATGGATATGTGAAGCACATTATTGCCTGGGCAAAGGATTATGCTAAAAACAATGGCAGGCGGTTTATACGAATGGACACCTGGAGCAGTAATGAAAAACTGACCAACTATTACATCAGGTGCGGTTTTACCTACCTGGGCACTGCCTGGCCCGAAGCAAACGGCCATCTACCGCTGCATTACGGTAAGGAATCTGCCAGCCTTTTTGAAATAGCTGTTTAGCACTATCAAATCATCAATGTAATTCGGAAACCTGCATTCCGGATTTATTCCCTGCCTCAGCGTCACCTGCAGTTTTAATTTCATGTAAACTCCTCATGAAAGCGTTCAGCCACTGATTTCTGTGCATATTTAGCGAAAAAATCATCGTTTTTTTAGGTACGATGTTACAAACAATAGCCTGCATAACTTAAATTGCCGGAGTGATGTTTGTCGCTTACCTTAAAAAACTTAATATGGAATATAAACTGCAAAAACCCGTTCACGGAACTATCGGCACAGAAAAATATCAGTGTACTATTGAATGGCGTAACGGACAATTTATTGCAGATGAACCGGTAAAAAATGGTGGAAAAGATACAGGGCCCGATCCTTTTACCCTGCTTTTATCGTCATTGGCCACCTGCACACTTGTAACGCTGCGTATGTATATCGACCGGAAGGAATGGGATATTCCTGAAATACGGGTGAATGTGAATTTATTCCAGACAAAAGACGGAGAAAATACAACAACCTATATCGACCGCGATATTTTATTTCCAAAAGCAATAGAATCTGAAAAGAAAGACCGCTTACTTGAAATTGCGCAGAACTGCCCCGTTTCGAAAATACTCGAAGGCAATATCAAAGTAAGGAATTACATCTATCACGAGGAGGATGTTGACAAAAAGATTAAGTATACCAACGGCGATATAACGGTTGTATGGAAACCTGAGTTGTGCAAACATTCGGGTAGATGCGTTACCCAGCTACCCAAAGTATTTAATTTAAAAACCAAACCCTGGGTAACCATTACCGGCGCCGATTCTGATGCTATTAAGGAACAGGTAAACAGATGCCCAACCGGTGCTTTATCATGGCATTATAATGAGGAGGAGAATAAATAGTTAACATTTATAAACGATAAACCCGTTTTATGAAAAAATTCATTGTAACCGCTATCCTCTTATTGGTTTTATCAAACTTAAAATCAATTGCACAATCTATTACCTTACCCCCAGACAGCATTGCAACACTGCTATGCAAAAAATGGGAAGTTGATTATGCCATGATGGGTGGAATGAAAATTGGTAAAATGCCCGGTACAACCAATTTAATTTACGAGTTCAACAAAAACAAAACATTTTTAATGACAGACTCGAAAGAGAAAACAAAGGGAACATGGAGCTATGATTTAAATAAAAAAATAATAAAGCTAACTATTAATGGAAACAGTAATACAAGCATCATTTCCTTAAAAGAAGGAGAATTGGTTATGCTTGCTGATACAAAGAAAGCAACTCCGGATGACCCGATGGAAATTAAGGTAGTTTATAAGATTAAGACAAACTAAACTTTAATTGGCACCCTGGATAACCATACCGGGCGCCGATTCTTTTTTCTATAACCCTTATAGGTTAAACACAATACCAACCCCAATGCCAAAACGCCCAATCCTGTTTATCCTATTTGTATTAATATCAGTTTACATAAAGACTTTTTCACCATGCTGATCAAACTGGATGAAGAAGAAGATAAAAACAATCTACCAGGCTGATTAAAATATGTACTAAATTGGTGAATATAACCGGAAAGATAGGACGTAGGATTACAAACAAAACCCCGGTCCAATGCAACCATCACATTTACTAATACTCCTTCTTAGTGTAACCCTAACCCGGGCTGCTGCACAGGACACAACCTACTTAAAAGTTCATTTCCTTTACGGCTCAAAACCATTGAAACAATATAAGGACACAGAACAAAAATGGTTTGGCGGCGTATTGGGTGGCCATGTTGGTATTGAGGGCGACAGCAATAAAATACTGAACTTTTTGCCAAACGGTAAATTTCACTGGATTGCCAAAAAAAACGATAAACACAGCACTTTTGCCGAACTCAACTCCGATAACTTTTATACCATATTAGGCAGCAGCGGCGATAGCGTTAAAAAAGCCATCGTGTATATTCCCATTACACCGCAACAAAAACAACAGTTCGACAGCATAGCCACGGAATACCTGCGCGAACCGCCTTACGATTATGCCTTATTGGGCATGCGTTGCGGCGCCGCAGCCTACGAAATACTCGGCCAATTGCATATTGTACAACCTTATTCGGAATTCACAACCTCCAAAAAAATATTCTACCCGCAAAAACTCAGAAAACGCTTATTAAAAAAAGCCGAAGAAAATGGCTGGCGGATTGTAAAACAGGAAGGATCGCCAAGGAGAAAATGGGAGCAGGATTAATGCATACCATATGAACAAATAAATGTACCAATGAGAAAATTAATAATTATTTTATCCGCATTCAGTCTGCTGGCCTGTGAATCCAAGCCCAATAAAGAAAAAGTCGCTTCTGCCGCAACAGAAAATAAAACAGCTGTTGCTGATACTCCAAAAGCCTAAATTTCCATCCCATACATAATATATAGTGCAACCTTTCGTTTTCCAACAATTGTTACCATAGTACCATTCCTATTAATAACGAAAACCTGACTATGAACAAACAGGAGATTGAGCAAATACACATATTAGTTAAGTTAGATGGAAAGGAAACGCTTCATATGAAAATTTACAGAAATGGAATTTTATACCGGCAGGGTTGCCGAAGCGTGCCCGGAATTGGTATTACCGCAAAAAGTTTCACAGAAAATACCGAAATTTTCGATAAGCTGATGAACGTGGTGCCTCAGCAAATATTAGATAATCCTATAAACTATAAAGACGAAAAAATTAATTCAGCCCTTGAATATGCCATTACCTTTTACGGAGTTAGTAAAAATGGTGAAACAGGCGAAAAAGCTGAATGGACAAAATCAACAGGCATTAATCTGATCCTCGATGCCAACACTTCGTCACAACAGGCCATTGTAGCCTTTGCAGATACTTTTTCGCTGGAGGCCCTCGAGCAAACCAATTCGTGGTACTTCGACGTGGTAATAAACGCCGTTTACAAATTAAGATCTTCCTCTTTGCCCGAAACGGAGATTTCGCTTGGCAATGCCCCAAAAGAGCTTCCAAACGACTTTAAGAATTACGTACAGCAAATTCGCAGCAGTGCCCGGAAATGGGATATCACCACTTTTGCAAACGACAAAACCTATTTAGACAGCAACAGCAATAAGTTTGCGCCATTCGTAGTACAAACCGAAGATTCGTTCAGCATCCGGTTTATACCCATCATCGAAAAATCTACCGGCAACAAAACATCCAACGATACAAAAGTTAAATGGTGGTAAACCAAACAGCCCGGATTAATTCATTAAAACGCTGACATTGTAGTTGTTACCGATGCAGTGCAAACCGGTCTGAGAATCCTCCGCAGGTGCAGATCACTTTGCGTTGTGACACATCTCATTGCCTGCTGTGACCAGCATCATTCGCTTGTATATAGTAACAGGATTAAATTACAGTAATATTTTCCTGTTATGAATACATTAATACATCATACCCGGAATGCAATTGTATTGATAGTATTAGTTTGTTGGTTCGGATGTAATAAAGCGCCGGTCACCTATCCACAAAGGAAGGACATAATTGAAACAGTGTATGCATCGGGTAAAATCATTTCCGAAAACGAGTATAAAGTATCGTCACTTATCAGTGGAACCATTGTAAAAAAACTGGTCAAAGACGGAGATACTATCCTTAAGGGACAATTGTTGTACATTATAAGCCATGATGCCGCAAAAGAAAAATTTAATGCTGCATTAAAAAATTATAATGTTGTATCAACAAACCTTTCGGAACAATCACCGCTGCTGAACGACCTTAAATTATCGGTTCAAAATGCGCAGGTGAAATTCACCAATGATTCCGCAACCTGGCATCGCTACAATAACCTGTGGACAAAGAATATCGGCACCAAAAGCAATCTCGACAATGCATACACCAATTATCTGATCTCGCTGAACCAGAAAAAGATCGCCGAACAAAAATATTTCACCGCATTGAACGATTTACAGGTTTCGCATAGCAACGCGCAAAGCCAGCTCACCGCTGCCGGTAAAGACCTGAAGGAATATTTTATCAGAAGCAACACAAATGGGGTAGTTTATCAAACCTATAAAGAAGCCGGAGAAACTGTTTACAGCAATGAAACAGTTGCATTACTGGGCGAGCGCAGCGATCGTTTAATTCGCCTCGCAGTAGATCAGCAGGATATTGATAAAATTAAAATCGGCCAGCAGGTGTTGCTTCAGGCCGATATAACCGGCAGCACCATTTACAAAGCAGCGATATCCTGCATTTATCCGGTAATGAACGAAGCTGATCAAACTTTTCGTGTTGATGCCCGTTTTATACAACTGCCTGAACAATCATTTATTCACAGCTCAATAGAAGCGAATATCATCGTGCAAACCAAAAACAGGGCATTGGTATTGCCACGTACAGCCTTTGTCAATAATGATACTGTTTTAATTCATGTAAAAGGAAAGGAAACTAAAGCACACGTACAAACCGGTATTTCAACCCTTGATTATGTAGAAATTCTGTCGGGAATAGATGAAAAAACGCCCGTGTTACTCATTCAAAAATAGAACGCCATGATTTTACCGGTAAACCTCCGCATCACTAAAGTACACCTGCTTTCACGAAAGCGGCAAACGATCGTTGCCATGCTGGGAGTAACCTTCGGCATAGGCATGTTTATTCTCATCGTTAGCTTTATGAAGGGGATGAACGATTTCTTCCAGAACATTCTGGTATCTGTTACACCGGATATTCGTATCTACAACGATTTTAAAACCGATTACTCCTCCTCTGTTGCCGTCAGGTACTTTCAAAAAAATACCACCAATTGGGTCGTTGTTCATCATCCGCGGCCCAAACAAATCAACATGAATATTAAAAACGCTCCGGGTATTGTTGCTGATCTGAAAAAAAACAATGAAATAATTGCCGTATCGCCGCTTGTATCGGCACAGATACTGTTCAATTACGGACCAGTACAACTGGGTGCCATGCTCGATGGGGTCGACATCAGGGAGGAAGATAAATTGTTTAACCTGTCGGAAAAAATGAGCACCGGCCGCACCGAAAACCTGTTGACCGCCAACAATGGAATTATACTCGGATATAAACTGGCGAATAAGTTAAATCTTACGCAGGGTGATCTGGTAACCGCCACATCGCCAACGGGCGAACAAATGCGTTTTAGAGTGGTAGGCACCTATAAATTCGGTATTTCAACGATGGATGAATTTAAAGCATATGTGAGCATTGCATCGATGCAACAGTTATTGGGCAAAACCCGCGATTATGTCACCGACATCCGCATTAAATTAAAAGATATGAATCGCGCACCGGCGCTCGCACCTGTTCTTGCGCAAAAATACGGTTACAAGGCCGACGATTGGGAAACCGTGAATGCTTCTATTAAAGCGGGAAATTTCATCCGCGATGTATTCAGTTATGTAATAAGTTTTACGTTGTTGCTCGTAGCCGGTTTCGGTATTTACAATATCATGAACATGATGATAACAGGTAAAATGAAAGACATTGCCATTTTGAAAGCACAGGGCTTCGGGAAAAAAGATATCGTGCAGATATTTTTATCACAATCATTAACTATAGGACTGCTTGGTGCACTGGCAGGACTTTTATTAGGTTTTGTTTCATCATATGCCCTGTCGAAAGTTCCCTGGCCCGAGGATGAGTTTTTCATTATAGATCATTTTCCCGTGAATTTTGAAATCAGCTATTATATTGCAGGAGCCGCTTTCGGAGTACTTACTACTTTGCTGGCCGGGCTGATGCCCGCCCTGAAAGCATCGAAAATAGATCCGGTTGCCATATTACGCGGTTAAAGATTATGTATGCCCACAGAAGTGTTAAAAGCCGAAAAGCTGAACAAATATTTTCATCAACCCGATACATTCCATGTATTGCATGATGTTTCCCTGACTATAAACAAGGGCGAATTTGTTTGTATCATGGGTAAATCGGGCTGTGGCAAATCAACCTTATTATACCTGCTTTCTACATTGGATACTGAGTATGAAGGAACCATTGATATCAACGGCGTACAGGTAACCGGGCTCAGTGAAAATGCACTGGCCCGCTTTCGCAATGAGCATATAGGATTTGTATTCCAGTTCCATTTTTTGCTGCCTGAATTTACGGCGCTCGAAAATGTAATGATACCTGCGTTGAAGCTGGGCAAATGGGATATAAAAACAATTGAAAAAAATGCCATGGAAAAGTTGCGTCAGATGGAGATGGAGAAATATGCATCAAAGCTTTCGGCAAAACTATCAGGCGGCCAGCAGCAACGCGTAGCTATAGCACGAGCGCTGATCAACAACCCCGATATCATTATGGCCGATGAACCAACCGGCAATCTCGACTCGGCCAATACAACCATCATATTTTCAATTTTAAATGAACTGGCAAAACAGGGAAACACCATCATTACAGTAACGCACGATCGCGATTTTGCAGGCAAATCGCAACGCATTATTGAGCTGGTAGATGGAAGAGTGGAACCCGGCCTGCACTTTCCTGATTAACGGCAACCTGTACCATCCTGCTCCCTTGTACCTTGTACCCTGTCGCCTTATATTTGCACCCAAATGAAAAACAAAATGAGCACATGGGGCCTGGTTACTGTTGGCTTCATGATAACCGCACCATTGCAGGCACAGCTGGTAGATAAAACGCCGGCAGCTATTCCCAATGTGCCTGCCATTTACAACGCCGAACCCTGGCAGAACCCACTGGTAAGCGGTATCAACCGCGATGCAGCCCGCACAACCGCTTATTCATTCAGCAATAACGCCGATGCACTTTCGGGCGACAGAAATAAATCGCGCATGCTGTCGCTGAACGGCGACTGGGATTTTTTCTTTGCATTAAAACCCGCCGATGCGCCTGTTGATTTTTATAAGAACCGCGTCAGCGGCTGGAAAAAAATTGAAGTACCTTCAAGCTGGGAAATGAAAGGATATGATAAGCCGATTTATAAAAGCGCGGTATATCCGTTTCGGCCTGTTAATCCGCCCTACCCTCCCACAGATTATAACGGTGTTGGATGTTACCAGAGAACCTTTACCATTCCCGCTTCGTGGAAGAACATGAATATCACCTTGCATTTTGGCGGTGTAAGTTCTGCCTATAAAGTATGGCTCAACGGAAAATTCGTTGGTTATGCCGAAGACAGTTTTCTTCCTTCAGAATTCAACATCACTCCTTACCTGAATGAGGGTGAAAATATATTATCTGTATGGGTCATTCGCTGGAGCGATGGCAGCTTTCTCGAAGACCAGGACCAGTGGCGCCTGAGCGGTATTCATCGCGAAGTAATGCTGCTTGCCGAACCTTCGCTGCGCATTGCAGATTTTCACTGGCAAACAAAACTCGATAAAGACTATAAAGATGCTGTGTTAAGCATCAGGCCGCGCATCGAAAATTTAACCGGAAAAGAAGTATCAGGCTATGTGGTAAAGGCACAGTTGTACGACAAAACCGGCAAATCAATTTTCGAAAAGCCATTACAAAGATCAGCCGAAAGCATCATCAATGAAATTTATCCCAGGCTCGACAATGTGAAATTCGGATTACTGGAAGCAAACCTTCACAATCCCGACAAATGGAGTGATGAAATACCCAACTTGTATACGCTGGTGCTTTCGCTCGAAGACAGTACCGGTAAGTTGCTCGAAGCAAAGAGTTGCAAAGTCGGATTCAGATCGATTGAGTTTTCAAAAGACAACAGCAAACTGCTGATCAATGGAAAGCTCACTTATTTATACGGTGTTAACCGGCCCGATCATCATCCAACAAAAGGAAAGGCATTATCGCGCGAAGATATTTTGCAGGATGTGCGCACCATCAAACAATTTAACTTCAACTGTATTCGCACCAGTCATTACCCGATGGATCCTTACCTGTACGATCTGTGCGATGAATATGGCATCTATGTGATCGATGAGGCCAACCTCGAAACACACGGACTGGGTGGTAAACTGAGCAATGATGCCGCCTGGACAGGCGCTTACCTCGAAAGAAGCAATCGCATGGTGCTGCGCGATAAAAATCACCCGGGTATCATCATCTGGAGTTTGGGTAACGAAGCCGGTCGTGGGCCGAACCATGCATCGATGGCGGCGTGGATACACGATTTTGACATCACCCGTCCCGTGCATTATGAACCGGCCATGGGTAATCCCAGGCTCGAAGGATACATCGATCCATCAGACCCACGGTATTTAAAACCCAACGATCATTCGCACCGTTTACAAAATCCGCAGGACCAACCCTATGTTGATATCGTAAGTCGCATGTATCCCGGAATTTACACACCCAAATTGCTGGCCGAACAAAACAACAGCGACAAACGACCGATATTTTTTGTTGAATACTCGCATGCCATGGGAAACTCCAATGGCAACATGAAAGATTTTTGGGATATGTTCCGTGCAACGCCACGTGTTATTGGTGGCGCAATCTGGGAATTTAAAGACCAGGGATTATTAAAGCAAGATAGCGCCGGTGTAAAGTATTATGCATACGGAGGCGACTTCGGCGAAAAATATTTCGACAACTTTACCATCAAGGGCATTGCTGCCTCTGACGGTACACCCAAAGCCGCCATGTATGAATGCAAACGAATTTATCAGGGCGCCGAAACTGAATTAACCGATGCCGGAAAAGCATTGATAAAGATCACCAATCGCCATGCTGTTAAATCGTTAGGCGACTATGAAGCGCGACTTATTATACGTGAAGATGGTAAAGTGATAGTTAATAGAACATTGCCGGCCATTACCCTCGCGGCAGGAAAAGATACCATTATCAGCATCGCTTCGTATTTACCTGTATTAAAAAAAGGCAGTGAGTACCTAACCGACATCCACTTTTACCTGCTACAAAATGAACCCTGGGCTCCCAAAGGTTTTGAAGTAGCCTCCAATCAGTTTGCGCTAACAGGTTTAGCCGCTTCAACGAATGCAGGCAAAAGCAATTCACCGGTTTTATTGAAAGAAGCACCCGACAGCTTTTTACTGAGCGGCAAAAATTTTCAGATTGTTATCAATAAAAAGAACGGAGCCTTAACATCATACAAATACAATGGCAAAGAACAGTTGATGCAGCCTTTATTGCCACATTTCAAACGTGCGCTTACCGATAACGACCGTCGCGGCTGGAAGCCCAACAAAAAACTGCGTCAATGGTACGAAGCCGTTCCAAAGCTGGTGAACATTTCAGTTGCAGATGCAAACGATAGTAAAAACATAATTATTTCAAGCAACTATTCAATGATCAACGACAGCGCCCGGGTAAAAGTGAATTATTCCATAACCGGAAATGGCGTAATAAAAGTTGATTATACATTAGATGTACAACCCGGTCTGCCCAACATACCCAAAGTAGGTATGCAAACAGGTATTGCAGGAAGCTACGACAGCATTACCTGGTACGGCAAAGGCCCCATGGAAAATTACATCGACCGCAATTATGCCTTTGATGCGGCCATATACGCGCAGAACATATACAATTTTATGGAACCCTATGCCGTGCCGCAGGAAAATGGCAACAGAACAGATGTGCGTTGGATGTTCCTTGCTAATAAAAAAAGTGAAGGTTTACTGATCGTTGCCGATAGCTTATTAAGCATGAGCGCATGGCCATATACCGAAGAGAACCTCGAAACTGCCAAACACACCAATAAATTAAAGGATGCCGGTTACATTACGTTGAATATCGATCTTATTCAAATGGGTGTAGGCGGCAACGATAGCTGGAGTGATGTAGCAGCGCCGCTTGAAAAATACCAGGTTCCGGCCAAACCATATCATTACAAATTTTACCTGGTACCCGCCAAAGGGCCGGTTGACAATATGAAAGTATTAAGTGTTAAGTATTAAGTTCTAAGTAAAAAGCGTCCCGATGAATCGGGGCGCTTTTTTTATTAACGATATATTGAATAACCTATAATTCCGTTGCCGGACGCGGAAACTGCACCCAAACATCATCACCCGTTCTGTCGATAGGCAGTTGATTCAACAGGCCATAACGACGCATGTCGATCCAGCGATGGCCTTCGCCAAATAAGGAATAACGACGCTGCTTTAATATTTCTGTAATCAAACTGTTCAAATCACTGCCGCCTGAATAATTTGCCAACCCGGCCGAATTGCGAATTTTATTGATGGCCGTTATGGCATTCGATGAATTGCCTGACTGCGCCTGCACTTCGGCATAGATCAATATCAATTCTTCATTTCGAATAATAGGTATCGGGGCCACATTGGTTTTATAAACAAAAAAATCATAGTCACTTGTTAATCCATCCTGCGATGCGGTAGAAGTACGCTTCGGCGCTTTGCTCAATCTGGTATCACCCGCTTCGGCATTGGTAATAAAAGAAGGTTGCACTACCCGGGCCTCGGCCGGTGGTGTATTCAGGGGAAAGAATACAGGGTTCAGCAGATCGCCGCCCCCGGTTGAAAACAGATAATACACTCCATCGGTAAGACTTCCGTTTAAATCAAAAAAAGATTCTGTGAGTGCGGTACTGGCCAAGCTCCAGTCTTTACGATAAACAGCTACCCTCGCTGCCAAAGCGCGGTTGAATTTCGAAAACTCACTGGCCTTTTTACTAAACAGGGTCGTTGAAAATGGAAGATCAGCAGTATTGCCCTTTAAATCGGCATTGGCATCGTTTAGCAAAGTTTGTATGGCATTCAGCGACTCATCTTTTGAAAGAAACGGGCCTAATTTATCGGGATCCGAAACATCGACCCTGATGCCATTATCATATTGCTGATTGAACACCATCAGCAATTCATAGGCCTGTACAGTTTTGGCATAAGCAATACCCGCTTTCCGTTGTGCATCGCTGATAGTTGCTTTTGTATTCTGCAATGCTGCAATAAGAATATTTGTATTCTTTACCACACGATACCGTGCATCGAACGGATTGGTAGTATAAAAAGTGTTGTTATCGAGCGTAGCGCTTCCTTTGCCCAACAGGTCGGATGTAAAACGGGGGTCAGAAGTAGAGAAACGATAATACTCCCGGCCAATAACACTTACCCCATCGAGGTAAAAGTTTATATTATTTCGCATGCCGGCTTCGATTCCTACTGCCAGATTTTGTAATTCGCCCAACGAAGCATTTTGGGTAATCCCATTGGTGCTGGGATTGTTGGGATCAAGAATGGCATCAACTGTACAGGACGACCAGCCAAAGAGTATAAAAATTAACAGGGCCACCCAATTAAGCCGGTATAGTTTATTTTGATATTTCATAAACAAACTTTTAAGTTGACTGATTAAAAAGTAACTGATACATTAAAGTGAAAACTTTTGGCCGATGGGAACGGCGTTACTTCAACATTACTCGAAATAGCATCTATACCAAAGTTGGATACTTCGGGATCATAACTGTTATAATCGAAAATATTGATCAGGTTTCTTCCCGAAAAACCAACTTTTACCTTAGCAATATTTTTGAACCAGCTGCCGGGCAATGTATAGCTCAGCCCTATTTCACGAACCCTGAAATAAGAAGCATCTTCTATCCACGGACGTGCAGTAACACCCAAAATAGATAAGCGGTAAGCTCCATTTGTTTTTTGTCCCTTGGGATCAAGACCTTTTTTATCATAATCGGGTGAGGTGGCAAAAATGTCGCTTAACAAAGTGGAGAGGTTAATATTGTCGCCTCCCTTCTTCCAATGCATCAATACCGTTAATTCAAAGTTCTTCCAGGTAACATTGTTTGTGAATGAAAGATTGAAATCAGGTTCGGCATTGCCAAACACGGCCAGTTTTGTAGTTGGATCAATTTTATCTACGGCACTATCGCCAATACCTACCATTTGAGTAGGGCTTTTGCCTTTTTCAATACGGTAAGTACCTAAGGTTGCACCAAATGCGCCCACATTAAATGCAGGCACTTCGAGCCGGGTAACCTTTGCCTTATTCTTCCACCAGTTAACCTGAAGGTTCCATCGCCAGTCTTTACTGATCACCGGTACAGCATTCAATCCAATTTCCACGCCTTTATTTTGAATGGCAGCCACATTTTTCCAGGCAGTTGCGAAACCCGTTGAACTGGCTGTTTGTACTTTTAAAATCAGGTCTTCAACGTCTTTTTTATACCAGGTGACTTCCCATCCAACACGGTTTTCCAGAATGCCGCCATCAAATCCCAGTTCAAGCTCCTTTTGCCGTTCGGGTTTCAGATTGGCAGCGCCCCTTGTTATATCTACTAACGAGCCGGTAGTGCTGTTAAAATTAACCGGCACCAATGAAGTATAAATAGCGCCAAAAGGTGCAAAGTTTCCTGATTCGCCATAAGCCCCGCGCACTTTCAGCAGGCTGAAAGTTTTTACCGAAGTAACTGAAAGAAGATTAAAGGCCAGTGAGGCTTTGGGATAATAATAAAGTTTATCAGCATCTCCGTTACGGCTCGATTTATCGCCCCGTAAACCAAGGGTAGCAATAACCTTATCTTTGAAATTGAATTCTTCCTGAACAAAAAAACCGCGGTCTTTCGAAATGTTCTTATTCTGTTCAACCTGTATAGACCCGGCCTGGTCGAGGTTGGTTTGTGTACCGATCAGTTGTGTGGCCGTATTTACAATTGTATTGAGGTCAACATTAAACGCATTGATGCCTGCCTGGGTTGTAAACTCTATGTTGTTACCCGGCTTAAAGTCGTACACTGCCAAAGCAGAAAGATTGGTGTTGGTGGTAACGGTTGTTCCATAAATCAATGCGCCATTGGTGCCATTGCCATTTTTCTCAAACTGCAGCACAGCCGGGAAAATGGCTTTTGTATTCAGTGTATAATAATCAATACCGCCAAGGGCAATCACTTTAACATCGTGCTTTTGTGTGCTATACAATTTAAACGTGGCCCTTGCTCCCAACAATAGCCGGTTCACTTTTTCATTGTTCGTGATCAGATCGCGGGTTTGAATAAAATTAGAAGGCGCCAGCGGATTATTGGGAAAGTTGCCATTGGCATCGGGATATAAATTAACCCACGAAGGAGTTGAAACAAACGATACACCCAATGTGGTACTGGTATTATCGTTGTTGAAAAAACCGCGATCGGCGCTTGATTCAACGTAGTTTGAGTTCAGCGACAGGTCGAGGAATTTTGTAACTTTTTGATCGAGGTTTAGCCGGAAAGAAGATTTTCGATAACCGGTGTGTTTTACGATACCTTCATCATCCCTGTAGGTAAATCCTGCGTAATACGATGTTTTGTCGTTACCGCCGCTTATGCTAAGCCGGGTATTGCTCATAAATCCTTTGTTGCCGTATAATTCATCTTCATAGTTATATACTTTTCCTCCATTGTCATTAAACACGGCAATACCATTTGCGCCATAGGCAGCCCGAACTTTGGCGGTATCCCATGAACGTTGTCCCAGTTTACGTAGCTGCATTTGCCATCCGATTGTTTGGCCAATTTCAATTTTCGGTTTACCTGTTTTTCCTTTTTTGGTGGTGATGATCACCACACCGGCGGCAGCTCTTGCGCCATAAATGGCGGCAGTAGAAGCGCCTTTCAGTATTTCAATACGATCTATATCTTCGGGGTCAAGATCGGCGACCCGGTTAGAAGGATTATCCTGAAAATTGGTATTTCCCTGTCCGGCCGCTTTCGATATATAGTTCAATCCACCCTGGATGGAAGAGTTATCGTAATAAACGCCATCAACAATAAACAGCGGTTGCGAATTACCAACCAAAGAGGTAATGCCCCGTAATTTTACAGAAATACCACCGCCCGGGGCGCCTGAGTTGGCCGAAATAATTGCTCCGGGGAATTTGCCGTAAAGGGCTCCGTCGATAGTTGCCTGCGTGGTGGTACCAACAAGTTGTTTGGCCGAAATAGTACCTACGGCGTGAGCCAGATTGGATCGTTTAATAGAGGAAGCCAAACCGGTTACAATCACTTCTTCCAGATGGCCTACATCTTCCTGCATCCTCACCATAAGATCAGATAAACTGTTGTTCACCGAAACAGTTTGGGATATATACCCTATGTAGGAAATTTCCACCAGGCCACCTTTCCCCGGCAGGTTTAAACTAAATTTTCCATTGGCATCGGTAGTAGTGCCCAGATTGGCATTTTTAAGTTTTACAGAAGCAAACTGTATCGGGTTATCCTTGCTATCAACAACAGTACCCGACACGTTTACCTGGGCAAATACCCATAATGGCGCAAACAGGCAGCATAATAACTGCAATCGTTTAAAGTTTTGCATGCTGGTTGTTTTGAAGTGAACAATAAATGGCGGGATACTGATTAAAAAACCATCGCATTCAAAGTACTTCGATTAATCGTAGCAGGAAGGGATTATAACTACGCGATATTCAAGGGGTAAAATTTTAAACTTAATCAGCTCAAAATTAATGCAGTATAAGGTGGTTGGTACTTACATGGGAGACAATTTACCGGCAACAATTGCTGCATAAAAAATAAGATTGCTTAGTTAATAGCCGGCATAGCCGTACCCCCTTGCAAGGCTTTTTCTCCAGGCAGGTACACTTTGCCCGTTAATGATCTTTAGAATAGACTTGCCAATATTGTCGGTTTCGTTTTGATTATTATCAACCAGGATGATCGTTTGATGGCGTGAAATATTGCGTATAAAACTGGCGCGCAACCCAATCATGCCACCGCTGCCCCGTACAACTTTACCGAAAGAAGTATCGGTTTCAATAATCCACCCCAATCCAAAACTGTTGCCATTCCGATTGCCGGGATTAATTAAATTTTGGGAAAAAGGTAGCCTTCATACCTGCCGGTTGCAAAATATATCTGGTTATATAATCAGGATATTGCATACCGTAACCTTTTCAATAATGAGCGCAAGAAAAATAAAATTAATATTATCATATCTAACGTCTTCACCCGGTTTATTTATTTAACATGGTTTTGCGAATATTACGGGTATGCGTACTTATTAGTGGTTGCACACTTATTTGCAAAAACTACACACATTTTGCCAAAAACAACACACCTGTCAATTGTAACCTGATAAAATTATATTTCTTCTAATTTAGGGTTTGCATAATTGTTATTGATCGATTTTTGCATCTTCAAAAACTCCTATCATTTATTAACCATAATCCTTTTTATGCACAAATTTTATTCAGTCAGGTTCTTTTTTATTTCTTTTTTGTTATCAATGGGTATTGGAAATGTTGCAAACGCGCAAGTCAGGTTGCAGGCAAAAACCGAAGACATTGACTATGCCAACGATGGCTCATTTACTGCCCAGGGGCATATACTGCAATATGTCATTACTGCAGGTAATACTTCAGGTACTGGTGTTACCGATTCATGGATTTATGCCAATATTCCGGCTGGGACTTCCTATGTAACAGGGTCAACATATCTAAATGGGGTTTCTGTGCCTGATGTAAATGGTAAAATGCCATTTGCCGGTTTGGGCGGTTCCATTAATCCGGCTTCGTCGGGGCCGGGCATCTTATCTGCCAATGATTCTGCTCAAATAATATTCAGGGTTCGGGTAACTGCCAATCAGGGCAATATAAATTATTATGCTACTCTAAAGGGAACACAAAACTCAGCCGGTATTCTTCTAAATTCCAATACGGTAACTACAGCACTGGAAACTGACGGCAATTGCAATACTGTTTATGAGTGCAGCCCCTCTGTTCCTGGTGGCTCGCTACCTATTTACCCTAACAGGTATATCAAAACATTGAGTGTTTCAAACGGAACAGCGGGCACTAACATCTTTACCGGTCCTAACGGGCCCTGTTATAATGCTGTTACCGGTGCAATATTACCAACAGGCAGCATAGTAACAGATGCTGAAGCTATGGCCTATGACGTAAATTCAAACCGTTTGTACTTTATTAATAATACAACCAATAGCCCCGCGCAGGACCTATGTTTTATTGATTTGAGCTCCAGTCCTGTTTCTGCAAAAAAGTTTGTTGGTTACCCGCTCGAAACAAATACCAATGCAGGTTATAATATTAACCGCATGACTTTTGCTGCTGACGGAAACGGATATGCTCTTACCGCCAATGCACAGGACCTTATACGTTTTTCTGTTAATCCATCCACCGGCCTTCCGGTAATTAACCAGTTAGGATCACTTGTTAATGACGCCAATAATGGCATTAATGATGTACTTACTGAAACTGGTGGTGATATTTTTAGCGATGGATCAGGTAAATTGTATCTGATCCCTAATTCAGGTAAAATGTACAGGATCAATCCGGCCACTGGTTTAGCTACTTACCTGGGCACCATAAGCTCTATGCCTGCATCGGGCGCCGCTTCTGTAGCTACAGATCAAACAGGTAGTGTAAATATAGGAGGCGCTTATCAGAATGTATTTAAAGTTGATCTTTTTACTATGAGCGCAACCTCTATTATAAGCACCACTTCCAATGTTTGGAAGAGTAGCGATTACGCCGGTTGTGTTTTGCCGGTACTGGCGCCGGCATTAAAGGTCAATAAAACATACACAGATTTAAATGGTGGCGCATTAATAGCAGGAGATACGATTGAATATACTATTGAAGTGACCAACACCGGAAATATTACTGCAGCAGCTGTAAAATTATACGATGCTATTCCTGCGAACAGCTATTACATAGGCAATGCCACAACAATAAATGGTGTAGCCATAGCGGATATTGGCGGATTAATGCCCTTTTCGATAAGTGGTGGTCAGTTTATTAATTCACCCTCTGAACCAGCCGGTGTTGTTAAGCCAGGCGCAGCCAATAAAGTAGTGATAAAATTCCAGGTAATAACTGAACCGAATAAAACAATCTGTAATCAGTCTAATGTTACATATGCTGATGCAGATGGCAATACCATGTATGTTATTTCCGATGACCCTGCACAACCGGGTGACCAGGATTCAACCTGCTTTTATTCGGATACGAGTGCAGGTAATGGAGCCCGTGTAGCCATTTCCAACCGGATTCAGCCTGGCGTAATGGGATCTGCAAAAGTGCAACCCAATCCGTTCGTGAAAGACCTGAACCTGCAGGTGCAGTTAAACAATGCAGAAGTTGTACAGGTTCGATTAATTGATTTTTACGGAAGAACTGTTTTTACAACTTCAGAAAAATTGGGAACCGGTGTCAACTCTATTCACTTACAGGTTCCGGCAGGTCTTAGCGCAGGTATCTATGTGCTCGAATGCCGGGCCGGCAATAACCGGTTATTGCAGAAAAAATTACTTAAGCAATAAGACGTGACAGATAGTTTATAATTCAATATGACATCACCGGCCAATTGAGGTGCAGAGTAACTACTTCAATTGGCCGGTGATATTTTATCAGGGCATGTAAAAACCTGCACCTTCAGGTTTATAATCATGCCGGGCGCACACAATAATATTTCATCTGTTTTTTGCCTGCAGGAAGCATTATTTTTAAATTAAAATCAGGATTTTATTTTATCTTGTCGTGAGACTTCGCTTGTTACATATTTTATATTTCTACATTATTGGATACGGCAAATTTATATAACGAACAAACGCTATTGAACAGCTTACGGCAAGGCGATCAGGATGCTTTTGCCCGGTTATATAAACTGTATGGCGAACGCCTGTATTTTAACCTGCTAAAGATGGTTAAGCATGCCGAAACCGCCGAAGAGCTGTTACAGGATATATTTATACAGGTTTGGGAAAAGCGACAAACTATTGAAATTCATACAAGCTTTCGGGCCTACCTTTTTCGCATCGGCGAAAACAAAGTATATGATTTTTACCGGAAAATTCGACGCGATAAATTTTTATATGCATATGTAAAAGCCGCTGCAATAGAACATTATAGCCATATAGAAGAAAATTTGTTGTTCAGGGAAAATGCCCGGTTACTGCAAAATGCGATTGCCTCTTTATCGCCACAGCGCCGGCAAATATTCGAATTATGCAAAATTCAAGGTAAAAGCTACCAGGAAGTGGGCGCTTTACTAAATATTTCTACTTCTACCATCAACGATCATATAGTAAAAGCCACCCGAAGCATACGCCAATATATTTTCTTTCACAATAAGAATCTCGACATCCTGATTTTGTTTAGTTTACTCCTAACGAATAAATAACCCTTCGACCCGCACGATAGTCGGGCAGGCTTCGCTCAGGGCCTGGAATCACGCTGCAATTCTTTCATCAGTTCCGGTTCAAAATGCAAAACAAAAAATATTTTTATCGGGAGCAGATGATCTTTCCCCGCCGAGCGTCATAGCTATAAAGCGCTTATTTTGGAACAACCTTCTTTTGCTGAACTTTTTGATAAATATATTAATGACGCCTGTTCACCGGAAGAGGTAGACCAGTTAATGGCGATGCTGGAAGATGATAACCAGGAACCTGTCACAAAAGAACTGTTACGGGAATACATGCTGAAAGACCTTCCGGAAGGCCATAGCGATACCGCTTTGCAGGAGCAGCTTGAACAACGGTTTCAGCAAATAACACAATATATTAAAACAGATACGGCAAGTACCACGGACACGGTTATGATGACGCCGCGCTCCGGGTTTTGGTGGCGCTTGTCTGTTGCAGCGGCCATATTATTGATGATGAGTGCAGGCATTTGGTATTGGTTAAGGCCTGATGTTACCCAACCTGTACAGGTATCTCAAAAGCACTCATCGGATGATATTGCGCCCGGCACCAACAAGGCCACCCTTTTACTTGCCGATGGACGGCTTATTTCACTGGATAGTACAGCGAACAGTATACTGAGCCGGCAGGGGTTAACAGAAGTGAATAACGAAAACGGTAAATTAATCTACCATACAACAACTGATTCATTGGGAAACCAGCAATCCGTACCCTATAACAAACTATCCACGCCCGCCGGTGGTCAATATCAGTTGTTACTGCCCGATGGAACACAGGTGTGGTTGAATGCGGCTTCGAGTATTCAATTCCCTGTTGCATTTACCGGCAGCGAACGCAGAGTAACAGTAACCGGTGAGGTATATTTTGAAGTAAAAAGCATACCCCTGAATTCCTCCGGCTTCGCCTACGGCAATGCGCCAAAGGCGAAGGCCGAAGGCAAAGGGGAAGGCCAAAAGTTACCCTTCATTGTACAGGTGCAAAAATCATCCGGTATCGTTCAGGAAGTACAAGTGTTGGGAACACATTTCAACATCAATGCCTATGAAGATGAAGAAACAGTAAAAACCACCCTGCTCGAAGGCAGCGTAAACGTGAAGTCGGAAGCCGGAAGTCAGAAGCCGGAAACCGAAAGCCGGAGATCTGAAATATTAAAGCCTGGCCAGCAGGCACAACTAAGCGTTGAAAATAACAAACTCACCATAGATAAAAATGCCAATACCACCCAGGTTATGGCCTGGAAAAACGGACTGTTTGTATTTGACGGGGTTGAACTTAAAACAGTTTTGCGGCAACTGGCACGGTGGTATGATGTAGAAATAACTTATGAAAAGGGCGCCCCTGTTTCGGAACTATTTAATGGAGCCATGCAAAACAACCTAAGTCTTAATCAAATGATAAAAGGACTTGACGGTATGGGCGTACATCTAAAAAAAGAAGGCAGAAAATTACTGGTTACGCCATAATTGAATTTTTGAGAACCAACCCTCCATGGACCTTGCGGGCAGTGGAAATATAATTCCGGTACCTCTACCGGGATTCACATGGTTAAAGCTCTGATTAAAACTATGTGTTTCCCTGCCCTGCATGGGTCCCTTTCGGAGTACTGCTTAGCCTAAGTAAAACACGGTAATCTAAAAGAGTAATTGTAGCCCATAAAAATGCCGGTTGTGCTGGAACACTCCCGGCAGGCGTTTTGGGTTCAATCATAAAGTCTCGGTAAAGACCCATTATTTTTTAACCAAAACTGTTACAAAAGTATGCATTTAATTGCTTTTTGTAACCGGACTGTTGTTACCCGTACCCTGGCCTATAATTCAGGCAGAACAAGGGAAAGCAACTCCCGGTTCCTCAACCAAGCCTTTCGAGTTATGAGATTAACCGCCTTCATGTTGTTTGTTTTTGTTGTTAATGTAAGTGCTACCGGCACTGCACAAAATGTAACTCTTTCAGTGAATAATACTTCGCTGGAAAAAGTGTTAAATGCAGTAAAATCCCAAACCGGTTACTACTTCTTTTATAACCAAAAGCAACTGAAGGAAGCCAAACCGGTTACCATCCAGGCAGATCATGTTCCGCTGCAATCATTTCTCGAACAACTGTTCAAAGATCAACCCTTAACTTACCTGATTCAGAACCAAACGATTTTTATTCGCGCCAAACCGAAAGCAACGGTTACTGCTGCGGAAACGGCTGCACCTCCCATTACTATACGCGGTACGGTACGCAACCAAAACGGCGATTTTCTGTACGCCGCCTCGGTATACTTACGGCCCGGCAATGTAGTTGCGCAAACAGATAAAAGCGGTTTTTTTTCTATTCCGGGAGTAGAGCCCGGCAACTATGTGCTGGAGGTATCTTATGTTGGTTATGAAATACAAAAGACGCCTGTAACCGTAGGCCCCGACATGAAGCCGCTCATTACCATTATGCTTCAGCCATCTATTGAGAAGCTGGAAGAGGTAACAGTATTCAATAACGGCTACCAGGTGCTTTCGCGTGACCGCAGTGCCGGCAGCTTCACCAAAAGCAACATGGAAACGGTTAAAAACCGGAGTACCAGTATGAACCTGATACAACGGCTGGACGGCCTTGTACCTGGCATGGTGATAAACAATGCGCCCGGTTCAGATCCAAGTATCATAGTGAGGGGGCTAAGTACCATTAATGCCAATACCTCACTTTTATATGTTGTGGATGGCCTTATAGTTAATAACATAGATGATGTAAATCCCAACGATGTGCAGGATGTTACCTTGTTAAAAGACGCCACCGCCGCATCCATTTGGGGTAGCCGCGCCAGTAACGGGGTGGTAGTGATTGTTACCAAAAAAGGAGCCCGCAACAGTCCGCTGAAAGTGGAGTACAATGGTTTCGTAAACATTCAGGGTAAACCCGATATAGAGTATCTGCCTTATATGCGCAGCCCAGAATTCATCAGTACCATGAAAGAAATATATGCCGATTCGAATTATCGTAAGGCATATACCTGGGCCGGGGTTAATACCTTACTTTACGGAACTGCCTCGATAGCGCCCCATGAAACCATCCTGTATAATTATTACAGAGGTCTTATCTCTGAAGCTACGATGAATGCACAGCTCGATAGTTTGGCAAGTATTGATAATATGAAGCAAATTAAAGACCTGTGGTACCGCACTGCTTCACTTCAGAACCACACCATTTCCGTACGGGGTGGCGCCGGTATTTACAGTGTGTACGGCTCGCTGGCCTATACCAATACAGTAAGCAGCACACCCGGCGAAAAAAACCATACCTATAAATTGAATCTGCGCCACGATTTCACCTTTAATAAAAATATTTCAGCTTACCTGATTACCAACGTGGTCGATAACGAAACCTCTGCCGGCCGACCGGCAAGTGTAACCAACCGTTTTGTACCCTATCAGTTGTTTAAAGATGCTAACGGAAATAGTATATCCATGCCATGGATTTATCGTACCGATTCGCTCAGAGCAGTATATGAATCCAAAAGCGGTTTGAACCTCAATTATAACCCGATTGACGAAATGAATTATGGTAATACCAAAAGCAATGCATTCAGAACTTATTTAACTGCCGGTATTGTTGCTAAAATATGGAAAGGACTTCGCTTCGAAGGTGTATACGGTTATGCGAAAGGAAATTCAAAAACCACTGCTTTCGACAGCGAGCAAAGCTTTTTCATAAGAAATCAGCTGGCAGCCTTTACCGTTCCGGCAACTACTGCCGGTAATGTACCAACGTATTTTCTGCCCCAGCGGGGAGGCCAGTTAACAGTTACCAATGGGAATCAATATAACTGGACGGTACGCAACCAGTTTGCATATGATTTTACCTCACCCAATGAAACGCATCAACTGACCCTATTGGGGGGATATGAAGTAACCGATGCTTTGAACAATTCCAATTCCACAGTGGTGAGGGGATACGATCCACAATCGCTTACTTCACAGTATGTTGATTGGGATACATTAACAAAGGGTGTTACAAATACTGTATTCTCAAATTCGCTCATAGGAGGCAGCAAACTTACGAACGATGCATATACTGAAACTGAATCAGATTCAAGAACACGCTCCTGGTACGGAAATGCAGCTTATACTTTTTTGAGAAAATACACCATAAACGGAAGTGCCAGAAAAGATCAATCGAATTTGTTTGGAAAAGACAAGTCCTTACAAAATAAACCGATCTGGAGTGTAGGGCTTGCCTGGCAATTACACAAGGAATATTTCATTGAAGAAAATTTGCCCTGGATCAAATATCTTGCTTTGCGGGCTACCTACGGCTTATCGGGCAATCAACCCGATTTGAGAGGATTTAGCAGTGGCACATCTTACGACATTCTAAGCGTTTATCCCAATCAGTATGCCTATGGTGGTCAAAGTCTCGGCATTTCTACTTATGGTAATCGTAAACTAGCGTGGGAAGCCACCAGAACCAAAAATTTTGGGGTTGATTTTTCTGTGCTGAACAGCAGATTGAGTGGAAGTTTGGATGTGTATTTAAGGCACACCACCGATCTGTTGGGCAAAATACCAACAAATGCGTTTACCGGCGTAGCGACTAACGTGAATGGTAATTTAGGTGAAATCAAAAACAGGGGCATTGATGGAAAAATTACTTCCGTTAACATAAAAACCAAAAACTTCACCTGGGCAACTTCTCTGGTTGTATCATACAATGTTAATAAAATTACGAAGCTGTATGTTCAAAGTCCCGTCACCAGTGCGCTCTTAATGGCCCTTGCGAACACTGTAGAAGGATATTCTGCATTTGCACAGTTCGCTTATAAATTTATGGGGTTAGACTCCCTGGGTGATCCGTTGATACAGCTGGCAGATGGAAAAATTACCAAGGCGCCGAGTGCTGCTACAGCAGCTGATCTCGTGTACATGGGTACCTATCAACCCAAATTTACGGGTGGTTTTTCCAATAACTTCCGTTACCGCAACTTCCAGCTTTCCATAAACATGGTATATAATTTTGGTTCCACCCTCAGACGTGATGCTGTTGGATTAAGTACAGTTACTGCTAACCTTTATGGCAGAACGTCGAATTCAGCCGGCCTCTTTTTGGGAAATATGTACAGCGATTTTAATAACCGCTGGAAAAAGCCGGGTGATGAAGCCATCACCAATATACCCTCTTATGTACCCTCTTCAAGCCTTAACAGCACTCGTCGGAATATCAGTTATTATACTTATGGTGATGTTAATTTTTTTGATGGCGCCTATATTAAACTGAGAGATATAAACCTCGGTTATTCTATCCCTACTGCTTTAATTAAACTATTGAGGGCCGATGATCTTACTTTCAGACTAACCTTATCGAACGTTTTGTTATGGAAAGCCAATCATTATGGCATCGACCCTGAGTTTCATAATTCAGGCTCAGGAGCACGGGCAGTGCCTACTGCCCAACACAGCATTGCCGTGGGCGCTAACCTCAGGTTTTAACCCTTTCAATTCAAGACAATGAAAACAATGCAAACAGGAAAATATATAATAGGTTTATTTATGATAGCAGCTGCCACGCTGTTTGGTTCATGCAGCAAGGATTTTTTAGAGGTGCAACCCAAGGGAAAAGTAATTGCCAAAACCACATCCGATTATGACCTGATATTGAATTCAGCAGGTGCAACCAACGGTGGAGATGTGAGTGTTCCCATGGGCGATGAAATAATAGCTTTCGATAATTATTTTTCCAGTGCTGCCTCCCTACGCAGTCAACGGCTGTTTCGCTGGGACGATGATATATATGATGATGCCACCTTTGCCAATGAAATGTCCACGCTTGCGAACGGCGTGTATGTATGCAACAAAGTGATCAACGAAGTGATGTCATCTACCAATGGAACCGATGCGCAGAAACTAGCCATATTGGCCGAAGCCAGGGTACACAGGGCATATCTCAATTTCAGTTTGATCAATATGTATGGCAAGCCCTATAATGCAACGACTGCGGCCACTGATCCCGGCTACCCTATTGTAACAGCAGCCGATGTATCAGCAACTTCCTTTACAAGAGCCTCTGTACAGGAAATGTATGATTTTATTCTGAAAGATATCACTGAATCAATACCTTATTTACCGGTTACCATTAAAGCCCGTATAAGAATGGGAAAGGCCGCTGCCAAAATGCTGTTGGGAAAAGTATATGTATTTATGGCAAAATTTGATGAAGCCAAAAAGCAGCTCGATGCTGCACTCACCGACCTGGCATCTACCAGCAACGGAAGCTCCCTTACTGCTATGGGCTTATATGACCTGAATACAACCATGATAGCAGGTGGCACCTGGGGCTGGAAAACGACTCTTGCTGCTTCCTTTTTCAGCGGGGTACCTATCGGGCAGATCAATACAGAGAATATCTGCGTTAAGCAATCGGGAACCAATTATTGGGCGTACACCTTAAGCGAGTATACCATAAGCCCCGAAACATATAGTCTGTTCACTTCATCCGATAAACGCCTTAATTTTTTTACGATCAGGCCTTATCTTGAATCTTCGGGTACATATCCGATTACAGGAGCATTGCGCCGCAATGGCCCCAGTATCATCCAGAACGGCATGACCATACCGGAGTTATATCTTTTACGGGCCGAATGCGCAGCCCGCCTCGGTGATACAACAACCGCCAAAGCCGATCTACTCACCCTGCGTGTGAAAAGAATGAGCAGTGCCGATGCCACTGTACCTGTAGGCCTTACACAAAAACAACTCATTGATTTTGTATTGAACGAACGTATTCGCGAGTTCGCTTTGCAGGGATACCGCTGGTTCGATATGCGACGACTTTCGGTAGATCCTTTATATTCATCAACCACCTATGCCCATAGATTGTACAGCACAACCGGTACGTTAACTTCCACCTTTACGTTGAAGCCTGAAAGATTAACGCTTCGTTTGCCGCTGGCTGTAATATCGCAAAACCCCGGGATGGAGAACAACCCGTAAGTCAACAGGCAATAGACAATAAGCAAGCCGTGCCACGGTTCTGAGCGAAGTCGAAGAACCCTGGCGACAGAAGCGAACCGTGACACGGCTACAAAAGTTAAAAATCAAAATATTTATCCTTTATCATTATTTCAATAACCTTCCCGTAACGGCGGGACCTCGTCAGGGACAACAGGCAAACCGATTTTACATAGTCCGTCACCTATGTTTAATCAACGTCCCTCCGGGGTCCCGACGAGTCGGGATGATTATCTGAGCAATTACTACATGTATTATAAAAACTACTGTAAACAATGAAAAAATTACGGCTATTTGGATGTTTGGTTTGTATTGTTATTTCCACCACAGCAATTGCGCAAACAAAAGCAGTTGCACAAAGAGATACATCAGACCTGCCGCTGGTGCATAAAATAGTGGGAAGTAAATTTTATTTGATACCCGTGGATCAGAAAATAGCGATGCTCGACAGTTTTCATGCAGCGATTCCTGAGCCGGAACAGGGCAAATTAGCAGATCAATACGATTTGTTGCGGTCTGAAATTGTTTTTGCCTATCTGAAAGCAGGTGATAGTGTTTCGGGATACACCTGGTGGAATAAAATGCATACCAACGTAGGAAAAATCAAAACTTCTTTCAGATGGAGTAGTTACCTGTTAGAGCAGGATGAAAAAAATAATGCGGTAAAAGCAGAAGCCTTATTGAAACCGCTGGTAGATAGCGCCCGCAATTTGTTTAAAAAAGATAGCACGGCAAAAGATCTGTACAATGCCATGATGCCGGTATATGTAAAGACGTTGCTGGCATTGGGCAAACAGGATGTAATTGCCTACCATTTGGGTGCTTTATATGAGGTTAATAAACAAAAGTTCCCTACCGATGCCAGGAACCGTACGGTAAACAGGAATTATCAGATAACCGATAACCTTTCATATGATTACGGAATGGCGCTGGCTGCTACCGGTCGTCACAAAGAAGCGATTGCAGTTTTAGGTCGTTTATACCTTGCTGGTGAAGAAGTATCGGAAAAAATACAGGCCGATATTAAAGCTGAAACAGCTAAAGCAAAAGGCGGAGCTGCCTTTTACCAGCACATGGTAGATTCAGTAAATACCTTTAATAAAAGCAAGCTCAATGCCTTTGCTGCAGCCAAAAAAGATATCAATGGAGCGCCCGTTAATTTTGCTACCCTGAAAGGAAAATATGTATTGCTCGATTTCTGGGGCAGCTGGTGCAGACCCTGTCGCGCCAGCCATCCACACCTGAAAGAACTTTACAGTAAGTATAAAGACAAAGGTTTTGAGATAATAGGTATTGCCATGGAACATGCAGCTACTCCCGAAGCCAGTCACAAAGTATGGGCCGATGCGGTTCAGGCCGACGGCCTTACCTGGTTGCAGGTGCTCAACAATGAACAATTAGCGCAATTCGATGCCGTGAAAGAATTTGAGGTTACCGCTTTTCCTACCAAAATACTGCTCGACAGAGACGGCAAAGTTATTGGCCGCTATGTAGGAAATGGCAGCGGTTCAGACGCATTTGGCACCCGGCTTGAAGAATTGCTGGGCAAGTAGCCGAAAAACCAAAAAGGGGCGATGCCGGATTCGTTACTGAATTTTGGCATCGCCTTTTTTTATTGTTACTTTCAGATTACAGCACTCCGCTATATTGAACTGCATGAACTTCTTGTATCCAATACCCAAATATGCTATCTTTCAATATGCAGCATCTGGAATTTGAACCTCCTGAAGCGCTACGGGATACCATAAAGTGCTTTTGGTACGACAGAAGAGACTTCGGAGAACTACAATCGGGTTTTGAGGTACTACCTGATGGCTACGCTGAAATTATTTTTCATTTCGGAAGCGGCTGTAGCATTTCTTATAATGGAGACTTGCAGCCATTGCCATCACCGTTTATGGTGGGGCTGCTCAATCAGCCTGTTCTTTTTTACACGAAAAACCGTTTAGAAATCATTGGTATCAGGTGCTTTCCCTGGACCGTGTTCGATTTGCTCGGACTGCCGTCGGGTAAAGACAGTGTGCACATATTTGAGCATCCTATCGCCCGGCTTCAATCTGCGTTGACTACGTGTGTTCATGCTGGCAGGATCGATGAAGCGCTGGCTCAGGTAAATCAGTATTTCCTGAATGCACGATCGCAGATTGCTACCGACAGTATGCTATTCAAAGCGGGAGTTGCTATGAGGGAAGCAAACGGCACCATGCCGGTAAGCCAGGTAGCGGCGGCGGCGCATGCAACGGTTCGTACATTGGAAAGGAAGTTCAGGCAATCTTCCGGCTATACTGTTAAAGACGTGTCGGGGCTGATGCGCTTTGAGCAGGTACGAAATCAATTATGGCTTAATCCGAATTCCAACCTTGCCGGCTTAGCTCATGAGCTGGGCTATACAGATCAATCACACCTAAGCAGGGAGTTCAAGCGCTACAGCGGCACTACGCCAGCCGCATTCGCGCGAAAAGCAAAGAAAGGGCAACAGGCAGTAAGCAACGATTTTGTCGCGTTTGTACAAGCCTGATGCAGGAGCTTTCCGGAATTTTGTGTTTCAATTATCTATATGAAAGAAACACCTGAAAGCAAAGAATCCGCACAAAATCATTCTATTCACGATGTAATCATTTCCGGCGCAGGGCCTGTAGGTCTATTCCTCGCCTGCGAACTGGCCCTGGCCAAATGTTCAGTCCTGATACTGGAAAAGGCTGAGAATCCGCACTCGCCAATGAAGCAACTTCCTTTCGGAATACGGGGGCTTAATGCCCTTTCTGTTGAAGCGCTTTACCGCCGCGGGTTGCTAAAAGAATTGGAGGTACATAAACACATTAAAAACCCCCACCAAAACGCCGTACAAGGGCCACGCCGTCAGGCCGGACACTTCGCCGGCATTCCATTCCATGATGGCGATATTGACACCTCTCAATGGAAGTATCGCCTGCCATCCTCGACTGACACCATTTTAATTTCTGAAATGGAGGAGCTTGAAACGGTGTTGGCCAACCGCGCAGAAGCCCTGGGTGTAGAAATCAGGCGCGGGCTTACTATTACTGGTTTTCATCAAACCAAAGACGTGGTAACTGTTCAGTGCGGTGACCAATCTTTCCAAAGTAAATGGCTCGTGGGTTGTGATGGAAGCCGCAGTGTTGTTCGCAAAGCAGGCGGTTTTGAATTTGCCGGTACGGAGCCGGAATTTACCGGCTACTCTGCTAAGGTTGACATTGCCAACCCCGAGAAGCTCAGCCCGGGCCGAAACGTAACACCAACAGGCATGTACTTACAATCGCAGCCAGGTTACGTAATAATACAGGATTTTGATGGCGGGGCATTTCATCATTCAGAAAAGCCAGTCACGCTTGAACATGTGCAGGAGGTGCTACGCCGCATCTCGAACACCGATGTTACTATCAGCGCCCTGTATTTCGCAACCACCTGGACTGACCGGGCACGGCAGGCCACCACCTACCGCAACGGACGGATACTTTTAGCCGGCGATGCCGCGCATATTCATTCACCGTTAGGAGGACAGGGGCTTAACCTTGGGCTGGGCGATGCCATGAACCTGGGCTGGAAGCTCGCCGCAACCATTCAAGAGAATGCTCCCGAAGGTTTGTTAGATAGTTATTATACCGAACGGCATCCAATTGGAGCACAGGTTCTGGATTGGTCACGCGCCCAGGTTGCCATTATGAAACCAAGCCCGCATGCCCGGGCGCTGAATGCAATTATCCGCGACCTTATGAATACGCGCGATGGCGCCACTTATATTGCAGGAAGGGTGTGGGGTATTTTCACACACTACAATCCCGGTAGCGACCACCCGCTGGTAGGCCACAGCGTTCCCAACTTTGAGTTCGAAGACGGTGCAAAAATTGGCGGGTTAATGCACGATGGCCAGGGAATACTGCTTGATTTTAATATGAACGCTTCACTTAAAACTTTGGCGGGTGAATATGGCGACCGGATAAAGTATGTTTCGGGCCGGGCGAAAGAACAATTAGGCCTGAGCGCTGTACTGATACGCCCTGATGGTATTATCGCCTGGGCTTCTGACAACGACCCGGATTGCATCGAACTTCAAAAGGCTGCCGCCCGCTGGTTTGTAATTCAGGGATCAGGCATTAAGAAAAGGGGATGGTCAGAGTAGCGATGTTTTATCAGCTCAACAATTCTGCGCCTCCTGCATCGTAAAAATCGAATATGCCGGCAGGTTAGCTCATAAAGTAATGACAATATTTTAAAGTAATAATAAGGAAATACAAATCAGAAATCACGGGACATTTAGACATATTTGTTGCAGACAATGAAAACGAATTTGAAGGTGAAATAACAAAATGGCAAGATATATTAATTCACGGTGATGGAAAGCCTGTCATCACCTATGCTTCAATAGATTCTATAGGTAATACAGTTTATTCATTAAAGCCATTTTGAATATCTTATACAGTGAAGCATGTCCAAAATTAATTGAACTTACGGTTCAACCAAATTAATTTATTACGCGTGTTGATTTGATCAATTAACGTGTAGTTTTGGCGATAAATCTAAAAAAACAGGGGCTAACCCTTTTGGTTAGCCCCGTTGTTGTATACTTACCTTCAATCTTATTTCTTCAACAATTTTTTCTGCAACAACCGGTTGTTGCCAGCCCACAATTCCAGCACATACATACCTGAACCAACACCACCCGGAACCGGTATGTGCAGTGAATTGGCGCCTGTTCCTAATTTTTCCGAACTGGCATAAACGGTTCTTCCATAAAAATCGATCAACCGTACCTTTACCACTTCTGTTGTATTTAACTGAACCTGCACATTCAATTCTTTATTGAAAGGATTGGGTTGAACTTTTGCAAACACCCCATCACTAAGGCGGGGAACATCGGAATTGCTTACCGTTGTATTTTCATTTGTGGCCACGCGCAAAGGTTTTACAGGTAAACCGCAGCTCGCGAAGTCTCCGTTCATCCAAACAACCGATTTGGTACTAACCTGGGTCGCAGCCATAGTTAGCAAATTAATTTTATAAATCCATTGTACATTGCCGCCCGCATATATATTACCATTTGCATCAACTGCTACTGAATTAATGCCTTGAGTATTCAGCATGCCAGTTACCGTAACCATATAAGTAGCGATCCGCGTACCTGGATCGATCTTATATACGTTACCTGAATTAGGGATCAGGTATAAATTAGTGTTCCCATCACTAATAATATCCCCGCCGGTTTCGGTCAATACATCATGGGCACCATTAGTGGAAGCGTTTGCAAGCCGTCCTAATGGCTGAATAACTGGCACCATGTTGGGATCAGTTACATCACCTACAGTAAATTTTATAAGATCCAGGCCATTATCTGTTAGTGCATAACCTACGCTAGTGAGAGTTTGAATACACATATTATTACAACCATCAGAATAATTTGAAACCATTGTCATCCGGGTAATATTATAACCCGTACCGGCAGTTGACTCAAGCCTGGCGCCCACAAATTTGTATGCCTTAACCGCTGAAGTATTCTTAAATTTTACTACATCAACAAAACAGAGGTCCTGGTCACCAGCGATAGAGTTATTCACAAAATATAAAACACGCCGGTCAAAAGCCATAGCAGACACATTCGTTAATATAGGACCTGCTATTGCTGACCCGTCATATGCTTGATAAGCCCCTGTTGAACCATTATAGATCGTTGTATTGGATACTGCGTTTGTTGGGGTCATTGACTTGATCTGATTATAGGCAGAACTGATATTAGCGGCACTACCCGTCACCTCCCAAAAAACACTACAGGGCCCATCCTCAGTAATGTAGGTAACAACGCTGCGAGTTTCATTAATACCAGGATCTGCCGTTACCAAAGCAGTAGCATTAATGTTGCCACCATTGGCAGTAACCTTAACCTGGAACTGTATTACAAAAACGCGACCAGCCCCCATTACCCCGCCGGGGGTCAGATATTCACCATTAGCAAAGGGCATAATACCATTTAATTCAAACATCGTTGCTCCATCCAAAGTTGTTGTATGCGGCACATACTCCGTACCAGCCGGAATGTTAAAAGTTAACTTGCCATAGTCCAAATTAACTGGTCCAGTTGTGATGGTAACGGTATATTGAAGTATCTGGTCTATTTTGGCTAGGGAACCGGAGTTACCGGTTGTCGGGTTCTCAACAATCAAATCCAGATCTAGCGATTGCGCGTTCACGGTAATTTTAAACGATAGCAAGGCAAATAATAGGAAATACCTAAGCGAGTAGAATTTTGCTTTCATAAAAAAGGTTTTGTGATTAAAAAATATTCAAAAAAACGCCCGCAACGAATGATGAATTCGTTGAACATATTCTTTAGAAGGTCAAATAAAATACATTGATTACTTACTAACAGTGAGGCGTGACCAAAATTAATTGAACTTACTGTTCAACCAAATTAATTTAATACGCGTGTTGATTTGACCAATAAACGTGTAGTTTTTGGCGATAAGTGTGAAAGCAAACTTCCCCTCTCTATTTAGCGGGCAACAAAAATCTCCCCAATGAAACATGTTAAAAATCGCCCATCCATTGCAGTCTTGTTGTAAAAACAGTATTTCATGGCCCAATCGTATGAAAAAAGTTATGCTGTATCTGCTAACTGGCTGTTTATTCCTCTCTTGTAAAAAGGAAGAAAAACTGGTAACAGAAGACCGGCTGCTAACAACCGTTCAAATAAAGATTGACCAGGTCACGATTAAAGCATATAAGAAGAGGGGATTTATGAAGCATAAAATAGAAATGCAAATGGATCTAACTCAGGCAGATGATTAATGCCAAGGTGAGTTACCCTTTAAAAGTAAGCTTTTTTAAACATCATAAACAGGGTGGCCCACGTAAGCTTTTTTCAGTTGAACAATTCAAACGGGTTGAAGAATCTATTTAAATTTTCTCATCAAGCAATCCTAAACTATAACAACATGGCAACGACCACAGTACTCATCAGCATCCATAAATCGACTACGACCCAAAAAGTTCAACTAAATACGTGACTAACACCCTTTTTAAACAGTGGCTTTTTTTAATCTTAGTCAAATTTTTAACTTACATGGGGATAAAACAATTAATTCTTTTTGCCACATGAAATATGCTCTCTCTAGCTTGTCATGCTGTTTGTCTACTCATGCGACTTATTATCTGATCCTGTTCCAAAAGAAAAACCCAGCTCACAAGGACTTTTAAGAAATGCCCATTCATTCACTTTTTCTGAGTTACCAGATACTATTCAAAAGTCAGCGCATAATGGTTATACATATGCTCATTTAGGTGAAACAACTGTATCCCTCCGGGAAGTTGAAAAGCTTTTGTTAAGTAAGCAAT